>NZ_VITN01000001.1 GCF_007828045.1 Nitrospirillum amazonense
CAACATCCGTCGACATGACTTCCATGGCGAATGGAACTACACCATTTCGCCAAACACACCGACCAGATTGAAGCGATAATTTATCAACAGACCCTAAGCGGTTCATGTGTGCCTCCCTGTTGCGGCCGCGTCTTGGTGACGCGTTGTCGCGAACTAGGGAACCTTCTCATATCCACTGCGGCAGGGCAATACTGACTGACGAGTAAGTCAGTATTTGTCGCTTCGGCTGATTTTCTGATTCACCGGAGCAAGCGCAGAGGAGGCTTGCGATGGGTTCGGCCGTCGCGGTTCGTTCGGATTATTCAGCAGCGGGTCTGCGCCAATTGGCCCGCCGATGCGGCGATGCTGATCCGGTTCGGCGGTTGTTGGCCCTGGCCCCAAGGCACCGGTCACACGACACCACCACCCCGGGAATCCCCAGCAGACGAAACCCATGCGCACGCCGGGCGCGCCGATGGCGTTGAACACCCCTCCGCCAAGGAAGGCGGCGGCGAGACCCCAGATCGGGAGAGCATGGGCGGCATCTCAGGCCACCCCCACAAGCAGCGGGACCGCGGCCAGAACCATCAGCGCCGCCGTGACGCCATGGATGCCGAATGCCCGCCCGGTTGAGCCTTTCGCCGCGAGGATGAGCGACATGTCGCCCAGCGGAATCATCGCTTCGACCAGCAAGGCGATGCCGACCATTTGCGGCCCACCCCAAACCATCAGGGCGAGGACAACCAATCCGGAAGCGATGTCGCGCACACCCTTGAGCCGCAGCCACCAGGCGATGTTCACGCCCGCCTCAGGCAGCGGCAGGCCGAAACTCAAGGTCGCCGACCTTGGGCTTAAAAGATACAGGACGCCGATGACGATGATTCCGAAAGCCGCCAGCAGCGCCACCGCGATTGAGAACCCGTGCATGTCCACCTCCATATTGATTGCCGTTATATAATCTAGCATTGATAACTTTTCAAGCTTCGTTATAAATCCTGGTGGCCATGGCAAGGGAGGTGGCGCGTGGGTATCGCGGAGAGAAAAGGCCGGGAGCGGGCCGAGCGCGAGCAGCGCATCACGGCGGCGGCACGCCTGATCGCGGAAAACGAAGGATGGAACGCCGTGACGATCCGGCGCCTGGCGGAGGAGATCGAGTACAGCCAGCCCGTCCTCTACGCGCACTTCGAGAACAGGGACGCCATCGTGGCGGCGGTCGCCGTCCAAGGGTTTGGCGAACTGGCGGCGGCGCTCCGCCAGGCCGCATATGGATCGGCCGGTCATCAAGGCGCGCTTGAGAGCGTCGCCACGGCCTATCTGGCCTTCGCACGTGCGCACCCAGCCCTGTACGAGGCGATGTTCACCATGGCGACCGGCCTGCGCTTCGCGGAAGCCGATACACGCCCCGAGTTGAAGGACGCCTTCGCGGCGCTGGCCGAGGCTGTCGGGCCGTCGCGGACAGATGTCGAGGTCGCGACCGAGACATTCTGGGCGGCGCTCCATGGGTTGGCGGATCTGGAGCGTTCCGGCCGGATCAGACAGGGCGCGCGTGCAGCGCGCGTCACGCTTGTGGTCAACTGCCTGGTTGAGCCGTGAGGTCCCCGCGAATTGGCGGTGCAGGCACCTCTCCAATATACAATTTTCATTTAGCAGTAAGTGAATGAACTTGACCCGCCAGCGCCCGCGCGGTAGGTGGTTCTCATTCCCAGCCCCATTCGAGCGCACCAAAGACGAGAAGGGGTCGGGGAAAGGGCTTCCCAAGAGGCGTTGTCGCTATGTCAAACGATGGTATCGCGCTGAGTTCCATTCTGGCCCACCACGCGCGCCGGTCGCCCGGCAGGGCCGCGCTGGTCTTGGAAGGTGTCGCCGTTCCCTATGACGAACTGGACGCGCGCTCGAATGCGCGCGCCCGCCTGCTGGCGGCGCGAGGCGTCGGCCCAGGCGACTTCGTCACGGTGGCGCTGCCCAATGGCCTCGACTTCTATGAGACCACCTTCGCGATCTGGAAACTGGGCGCCGTCCCCAACATCGTGTCGGCCAAGCTTCCGCGGCTGGAAATGGATGCGATCCTTGACATCGTCCGCCCCCGGCTGGTCGTCGGCCATTTGCCCCAGGCTGGAATCCCGGTACTGCCCCCCGGCCAGGGAGCGGCCCTGGACCAATATTCGGCTGATCCATTGCCGGAGGTGGTTTCACCCCGCTGGAAGGCGATGACCAGCGGTGGGTCCACCGGACGGCCCAAGGTGATCGTCGATGCCATGCCGGCGCGCTGGAACCCGGAAGAGGGCTTCCTGTGCCAGCGTCCCGGCGACATCATCCTGAACCCCGGACCGCTCTATCACAACGCCCCCTTCCACTGCATTTTCACCGGCTTGTTCGTCGGCGGCACCATTGTCGAGATGGGCCGGTTCGATGCGTTGCGCGCGCTGGAGCTCATTGAGGCCCACGGCGTGACCTGGGTGACCATGGTGCCCACCATGATGCACCGCATTTGGCGCCTGGCCCCGGAAACCCTGTCGCGTTTCACCCTGCCCAGCCTGCGCATGATGCTGCACATGGCCGCCCCCTGCGCCGCCTGGCTGAAGGAGGCGTGGATCGGCTGGCTGGGCAGCGAGCGGGTCTGGGAATTTTACGGCACGACCGAGGGCATCGGGTCGACCATGATCTCCGGCACGGACTGGCTGGCGCATCGTGGTTCGGTCGGCCAGGTGCGCGAGGGATATGAGCTTGCCATCCTGGATGCCGACGGGCACCGCCGCCGTCCGGGCGAGGTGGGTGAAATCTATTTCCGGCCACAGGGCGGCCCAGGGTCGACCTACCATTATCTGGGCAGCCCGTCCCGGCGCATCGGTGACTGGGAATCGACCGGCGACCTGGGGTCCGTGGACCAGGACGGCTATCTTTACCTGTCCGACCGCCGCAACGACCTGATCATCTCCGGCGGCGCCAACATCTATCCGGCGGAGGTCGAGGCGGCATTGGACGCGCATCCGGCGGTGCGGACCAGCGCGGTGGTCGGGCTGCCCGACGAGGACTGGGGCGCCCGCGTCCACGCCATCGTCCAGCCGGTCGAGGGCGCGGGGCTGAGCCACGCGGACCTTCTGGAATTCGTGGCCGAACGGCTGGCGCGCTTCAAGCTGCCCAAGAGCATCGAGTTCACCAGCGAACCCTTGCGGGATGAGGCGGGAAAGGTGCGCCGGGCCGCCCTTCGCGACGCCCGGCTGGGGGGAACGCCCTCCCCGTCTTGACCAGCCTACTTCGCGCGCTTGTACAGGGCCTCGAAGCCACCCGCCATGAAGGTCACGAAGCGATGACGGGCGGCCTCGAAATCCTCGGACGTGCACAAATTGTCCGACAGGCGGTCGATGCGGCCGGTGCGTGACAGGATCAGCGTGTAGGCGCCGGAGGTGAACTGGAAACTCCAGAAGAGATCTTCCGGCGTGGCGTCGGGCAGGGCCTTCTGCAGAAGGCTGATGAGCCGTAGCGCCAGGGGGTCAAAATAGGTGTCCATCAACTCCGCGCCATAGCCCGGTGCATTGTTCACCTGCGCGAAGATCCGTCCGAAGTGGCGCCAGCCGTCGCCCCCGCTGATGTAGATGTCGAACGCCCCTTCATAATAGGCACGCAGTATCCCCTCGACGGTGGGGTAGTCCCCAGCCGCCACCTCATAAGCGTCCAGCGCCGCGGTGCGGGTGGTGACCGCATATTGCACGCGGCGTTCAAAGACGGCATCGAACAATGCCTTCTTGCCGTCGAAGTAATAGTGAATCAGCGCCGGATGGATGCCCATTCTGTCGGCGACATCCTTGATCGTCACCCCGAAGTACCCGAGTTGGGCGAACAGGTCCTCGCTGGTATCGAGGATCAACTTCACGGTCGCGGCCCGCTGCTCCGCCCGCGTGCGGCGGCCCGTAGGCTTCGGCTCTGCTGCCATATTCTCCGGCCTTCCTGATTGGACGCGTCGGGAAAAGACGCCATCCACCCCTCATTCGACAGGGACGATGGGGCGCCCGCCCCGTCGGGTCAAGCAATGACATTGCCCGTCAAACTTTTTCATTTATCACTAAATGAATGAACTTGACGACCTAGCGGCCATCGGATATCGCTTTGAGAAACCTATAAATAAACGGGGAGGGAACGCATGCCTGGGACCTGGAAAGCCGCGAGGCGCGTCGCGCTGTCCGGCACATCGCTCTTGACCGTCATGCTTTTCGCGTCGGGCCCATCATGGGCCCAGACATCGGCCGCGCCAGCGGAGGCCGCCGCCGCGACATCGGGCGGCGAGCTGGAAGAGATCATCGTCACCGGTTCCAGAATTCGCGGCGTCCCGCCCGTGGGCTCGAACCTGATCAGCGTCTCGAACGACGACATCAAGACCATCGGCGCCACGACGACGGCGGACCTGTTGGCCACCGTGCCGCAGTTGAACAGCTTCAACACCGCCCCGCGCGCCAGCAGCGCCGGGTTCGGCACCTTCGCGCCAGGCCTGCGCGGCCTGCCCTCCAGCGCCACGCTGACGCTGATGAACGGCCACCGCCTGGCCAGCGCCGCGGCCAACGACACAGGCCCCGACTACCCCAACATCCCCAGCCTGGCGCTGGAACGGGTGGAGGTCGTGCCCGATGGCGCCTCATCGGTCTACGGCTCAGACGCCATCGCCGGCGTGGTCAACTTCATCACCCGCCAGCGCTTCTCCGGTGCGGAGGCCGATGTCCGCTACGGCATGTCCGATGGCTATCACTCGGTGTCAGCCAGCGGTGTGATTGGCCGGACCTGGGCCACCGGGTCCTTCCTGGCGGCTTACGAGTTCATGCGGAATACCAACATCACCGGCGGCGAACGGGACTATCGCGTCCAGGACTTCCGGCCTTCCGGCGGTGTCGACACCCGGTCGTACAACTGCCCCTCCGCCAACGTGGTGATCCCGCAGACCGGCGCGCTGACCTACGCGGCGCCCAACTTCGCGCCGGGCACGATCAATTACTGCGACAACAACGCCACGGTCGACTTGCTCCCCCGGTCACGCCTGCACAGCGGCTTCCTGAGCGGCCGGCAGGAACTGGGCGAGCGTGTCACTGTGTGGGCCGATCTGTTGTATTCGGACCGTAAGGACATCATCCAGGCGGCCCCGCCCGTCGAGACGCTGACCATCACCAGGGCGAACCCTTATTTCGTGGCGCCGCCCGGCAGCGGCGCCACGTCGGAGACCGTCCTGTTCCGCGCCGATAATCTCTTCGGCTCCGACCACCTCGACAACACCGACAACACCCGGGTGGGCAATTCGTCGGTGGGCGTCGATGTGCAGTTGCCCGCCGATTTGAACCTGAGTGTCTACGGCACCTTCGACTGGTCGACCAACGACGCCTACATTCCCGGCGTCAACCCCGTGGCCCTCGCCGTCGCAGCGGCGGGAACGACGACGGCCACGGCCCTGGATCCCTTCGGCCAGCGCACCGCCCCAGGCGTGGCCGCCGCCATCACCACCTACCCCACCGCCGTCACCGTCACCCAGCACACCAACCTGGGCGCCCTGAAGCTCGACGGGCCCCTGTTCGACCTGCCGGGCGGGCCGCTGAAGTTCGCGGCCGGTGCGGAGTTCCGCAACGAGACCTTCACCCAGCGCGGCTTCGTCGGCACGGCACCGGTGCCCGAGGATCTGGACCGGGATATCTATTCCGCCTTCGGTGAAGTCTTCGCACCCATCGTGGGCGCCGGCAATGAGGCGCCCCTGCTGCACCGCCTGTCGTTGTCGGTATCCGGCCGCTACGACCACTACAGCGACTTCGGATCGACCAGCAATCCCAAGGTCGGGATCAACTGGGACCCGGTGGAAGACCTGACCATCCGGGGTTCCTACGGCAAATCCTTCCGGGCGCCGGGCATGCGCCAGGTCGGGGCCACGGTGGGTGCCTATTATCTCGACGCCGCCAGCGCCGCCGTCCTGGCCCGCGACCCGTCGCGGGGGGCGGCACAGGTCAATACGGTCTATCTGCTGGGCGGCAACCGCGACCTGCAGCCAGAGACGGCCCGCACCTATTCCGTCGGCATCGACTGGCAGCCGCACTTCCTGCCGGACTTCCGCGCCAGCGCCACTTTCTACGACATCAAGTTCGACGGCGCGATCGGCACGCCGCCGTCGTCGCTGGTCTTCACCGACCCGACGTTCACCTCCGTCGTCTACCGTAACCCCACACCGGCGCAGCTGGCCAAGCTGCTGGGCGTGGCCACGCCGGTCAACCTGCCCAACCCCCCGCCGCCCATTGGCAACCTGCTGGATGAGCGGTTGGGCAACTTCGGCATCCGCGCCACCAACGGCCTGGACTTCGATTTCGGCTATCACCGGGACGTCGGCTTCGGCACCGTGTTCGCGGGCCTGGCCGGCAACTACATCCTGAAGTTCGACACGCAGCTGTCACCCACCGCCCCGGTGTCGGACAGCCTGCGGCTGGGCCTGCCGCAATGGACCTTCCGGGCCTCGCTGGGCGCCACCGTCGGCGCGCTCAGCGTGGTCACCTTCGTCAATTACCAGGACGGCGTGACCAACAGCTTCGCCACCCCCACCGGCACCGGCGTGTACAGCGCCGACCCATACACGACGGTCGACCTGCGCGTCACCTGGACCCTGCCGGACAGCGGCATGACCTCGAAGACCGAACTGGCCCTGCAGATCAACGACCTCTTGGACAAGCGGCCGCCCTACTTCCCCGCGACGGACGGCATCGGCAGCAACTACAATCCCATCGGCCGCTTCGTCGCCCTCAATATCAGAAAAGGCTTTTAGGCAGTCGGGTCACTCTCCCGACGTCGCCGTGGGCCAACCCCCGCGGCGATGTCGCGGGGCGGCATCGGGCATCGGCACCAGCCACAGGTACCAGCCACAGGTATAAGACATGACCATCGTTTCCCCGGCGCCGAAGCCGGTATCGACTTCGCCCTTGGGCACGGCGCCGCCGCCTGATGCCCGCGCCTGGTACGTGCTGGCGGCGCTTTGCTTCGTCTACGTGCTGAACTTCCTGGACCGGCAGTTGCTGTCCATACTGGCAAAGCCCATCCAGGATGACCTGGGCGTCAGCGACGGCCAACTGGGCCTGATCAGCGGGCTCTACTTCGCCCTGTTCTACTGCTTCATCTCCATCCCCGTGGCCTGGCTGGCCGACCGCACCAACCGCGTGCGGGTGCTGTCCATCGCCTGCGCCCTATGGAGCGCGGCCACGGTGGCCTGCGGCTTGTCGGCCACGTATCCGCAGCTGGTGCTGGCGCGCATGACCGTGGGCGTGGGGGAGGCGGGTGGCGTGCCCCCCTCCTACGCCATCATCACCGATTATTTCCCACCGGGGCGGCGGGGGGCCGCCCTGGGCCTGTTCAACCTGGGACCGCCGCTGGGCCAGGCGCTGGGCATCGCCTTCGGTGCCTCCATCGCCGCCGCCTACAGCTGGCGCCGCGCCTTCCTGGTACTGGGCATGTTCGGTGTCGCCGCGGCGCTGATCGTCTGGACGACCATCCGGGAGCCCAAGCGCGGCGGGCTGGATACACCACCGGTCGGCGCTGCGCCTGCCCAGCCGGCCGAAGCCAAGGCCGGTTTCATCGAAACGGTGGCGATGTTCTTCCGGCGGCCGTCACTGCTGCTGATGGCGCTGGCCTGCGGGGCGACGCAGTTCGTCACCTACGCCGTCATGAATTTCACGGTCCTGTTCCTGATGCGGGAAAAGGGCATGAGCCTGCAACAGGTGGCGATATATTACGCCCTGCTGATCGGCATCGGCATTTCCATCGGCATGTATGCCTCGGGCCGGCTGGTGGACCGGCTCAGCGGCCGGTCCAAGCAAGCCTACGCCCTGGTCCCGGCGCTGGGCCTGGCGGGCGCGGTACCCTTCTTCGTGGGCTTCGTCTGGGCGCCGGGGTGGCAGCTGGCGTTGCTGCTGCTGATCGGCCCGACCATCCTCAATTACTTCTTCCTCTCCCCCGCCGTCACCTTGGTGCAGGAGGAGGTGCGGCCCAACCAGCGCGTGCTGTCGGGCGCCTTGCTGCTGCTGGTCATGAACCTGATCGGCCTGGGGTTCGGCCCCACCTACCTGGGGGCCGCCAGCGACCACTTCCGGGCGGCCCATCCCGGCAATTCCCTGCAACTCGCCTTCTACACCCTTGTCCCCTTCTATTTCCTGGCCATCGCGCTATTCCTGGCGCTGGCGCGGGTGCTGAGGGGTGAAGCCAACCGGACCGGAGGTCACTGATGCGTCTTTTCCTGCGCCTGGGCGCTTGCGCCGCGGCCGCCTTGTTATCCTCCGGCGCCATGGCCGGGGACAATCCCACGGTGCGGGCGCCGGCCGGAACCGTGGCGGGCCGTAGCGATGGCGACCTGAACGTCTTCAAGGGCATTCCCTACGCCAAACCCCCGGTAGGCCCGCTGCGGTGGAAGGCGCCGGAAGCGCTGCCGTCGTGGACGGGCGTGCGTGACGCCGGGGCGCCGGGGCTGGCCTGCGTGCAACCCAAGGCGGCCGGCACCACCCTCTACACCAACCCGCCACCGGCGATGGGCGAGGATTGCCTGACCCTGAACATCACGGCGCCGACGCGGGCGAGGAACGCCCCCGTCCTGGTCTGGATCCACGGCGGCACGCTGCTCAACGGCTATGGCTTCAACGAGATGTATGACGGCGCCGCCCTGGCACGGCGCGGCGTCATTGTCGTATCCATCAATTACCGGCTGAGCGTCCTGGGCTATATGGCCCATCCCGGCCTGAGCGCGGAAAATCCCGACGGCATTTCCGGCAATTACGGCCTGCTGGACCAGATCGCCGCCCTGCGCTGGATCCACGACAACATCGCCGCCTTCGGCGGTGACCCGGCCAATGTCACGGTGTCCGGCGAGTCCGCCGGCGCGCTGTCGGTCATGTACCTGATGGCGTCGCCCAAGGCGAAGGGGCTGTTCGCCAAGGCGGTGGTGGAAAGCGGCTACATGATCTCCATGCCCGAGCTGAAGCAACCCAACCATGGCGAGTTCGCGGCGGAGGCCATCGGGTCCTACATCGCCGGACAGGTGGGGGCGACCGACGTGGCGGCGCTGCGCGCCATGGACGCGGAAACGCTGGTGCAGGCGGCGGCCAAGGTCAACTACTTCCCCCTGGGCACGGTGGACGGCAAGGTGCTGACCGGCCAGCTGGTCGACGTGTTCGACAAGGGGGAGCAGGCGCCCGTCCCCATCCTGGCCGGCTTCAACAGCGGGGAGATCCGGTCCCTGCCTTGGCTGATCGCCCCGCCGCCGGCCGACGCCAAGGCCTATGAGGCGATGATCCGCGAACGCTACGGCGACCTGGCCGATGAATTCCTGCGGCTCTACCCCGCCACCGGCAAGCTGGAGGAAAGCGAGCTGGCGGCCACCCGCGACGCGCTGTACGGCTGGACGGCCGAGCGGCTGGTGCGGGACCAGACCAAGCTGGGACAACAGGGCTATCTCTACCTGTTCGACCACGGCTATCCGGCCATGGACGACAAGGGGTTGCATAGCTTCCACGCCTCGGAAATCCCCTATGTCTTCGGCACCATGGCGCACACCCCGTCCTATTGGCCGAAGGCGCCGGACACCCCGGTCGAGCGCCGCCTGACCGCCGCCATGAGCGATTACTGGGCCAGCTTCGCCCGCGACGGGAAGCCGGTGGCGGAGGGCCTGCCAGCCTGGCCCGTCTTCGGCAAGGATGAAGGCTACATGGCCTTCACCGACACGGCGCAACCGGGGCACAAGGTGATGCCGGGCATGTACGCGTTGCACGAGGCCACCGTGTGCCGCCGCCGGGCGGCGGGCAACCAGCCCTGGAACTGGAACACCGGCGTCGTCTCGCCCGTGCTGCCCCCACATGCGGAGGGTTGCTGACATGCCGCTGACGGGGCGTGTCGCGATCGTCACCGGGGCCGGCGGCACGCCCTGTTCCTGGCCCGACAGGGCGGTGAGGTGAGACCGCGCCCCGGCTGCCCTGTGGCAGCCGGGCGAGGGAGGGCCCTCGCCCGCCACGCTCTACCGGGTGAAATTTGACAATATTTTTAGGCCCTTGGCTGCTACGCTGCCTCCGTCCCGAACCGTCATTGGACCGGTGCCCGTCCTGCCGAGGGGAAATTGGAGATGCAGCCGCCCGCCCTGCCCGCGTCCTCCGCCTCCGACGCCCGCAGCGTGGCCGAAACGAATTTCATTTCGGCGACCATCCTGCACTCGCAGCTGACGGATGACGGCGAACGGCTGAGCGTCCGGCGCACCACCTGCGACGCCCTGCCCGATGTGGAAATGGGTTACGGCGGCATCGAGGCCCACCTGGCGCGGCTTTACCTGCAGCCCACCCCCGCCTGCACCATGCAACAGGGCCGGCGCATGCTGCAGCTGGCCCCCCGGGCGCCCATGGAATGCTCGTTCCGCGACATGCGCGACCCCTGCGTCTGGCGCATCGTCCATCCCGTGGACATCATCAGTTTCGAGCTGCCGCGCGGCGCCATGGCCCACTGGGCCCGGGATGCGGGGCTACGCGGCTTTCACGGGCTGGAATATGAATCCGGCCTGACGATGATCGACGATGTGATCACCCATTTCGGCCTGGCGCTGATGGCGCCGCTGGCCACGCCCGGCCGGGCCCCGGCCCTGTTCGTCGACTACATCCTGAACGCCTTCTGCACCTATCTGGTGCGCATCATGGGGCGGGAGCTGCCCGACGGCTGGCGCCGGGGCGGCCTGGCCCTGTGGCAGGAACGCCGGGCGAAAGAGATGATGGAAGCGGATCTGCGGGCGCCAGTGACGCTGAAACAGCTGGCGGACGCCTGCGGCCTGTCGGCGGCGCACTTCGCCCGCGCCTTCCGCCAGTCGGTGGGGGAACCGCCACACCGCTGGCTGACCGGCCGCCGGGTGGAATTGGCCAAGGCACTGCTGACGGCAGGCGAATTGCCCCTGGCCGACATCGCCCTGCGCTGCGGCTTCTCCGACCAGAGCCATTTCACCCAGGTCTTTTCCCGCTTGTGCGGCCAGCCGCCGAGTGCCTGGCGCCGCGCCCATCAGCGGAACGTCGTGCCCGGCCGCCACCCGGGGTGAAGGACCGGCCGGGCCGCGCAGGGGCGGCACCATGGCGGCGCTCACCCAAAAGGCATAGTCAAAACAGATATACGATCACCGCATTATCCCACTTACCTAAGTTATAGATCGGCATAGACGGACAGAAGCTGTATCGAACTCTTGGGAACTGCTAGACCATATGAATAGAACGAGATGCTAAACTACGCCCGTGAAATATCCGTACTTGTAAAATCAGCCCAATAGGGGTGCTCCGGTCGGCGATTGCACGGCAGGAACGGATGCGGCGCCCCCTCAGGGAAGAACAAGGCCCCGGCCACCCCCGGGGCCGAGCGTCATCAATCCGTGGCCCCAGCCGGGCCCACGCCGGGAGGCTTCCTTGCAGCTCCAGCACGACACCGCCGACGCCGTCCCCGTTTCGACCGTGGCGTTGGACAGCCCTCCCCCCGGCGGGGCGGAGCTGTACCAGTTGCTGGAGGCCTTGCAGGCGGTGAAGGTCGGCGACTTCTCCGTCCGCATGTCCGGCAACCATGGCGGCGTCCTGGGCAAGATCGCCGACACCTTCAACGAGATCGTCGCCGCCAATGAACGGATGGCGCAGCAGCTGGAACGGGTGGGCCAGGTGGTGGGGCGCGAGGGCAAGACGCGCCAGCGCGTGAAGTTCAACCTGTCCAGTGGGTCCTGGGGCGACATGGAAGGGTCGGTCAACTCCCTGATCGACGACCTGTTGTGGCCGACGACGGAAGTGACCCGCGCCATCACCGCCGTGGCGCGCGGCGACCTGCTGCAGACGGTGCCGCTGGACGTGGATGGCCGGCCGCTGCAGGGCGAGTTCCTGCGCTCCGCCACCATCGTCAACACCATGATCAAGCAGCTGAACGTCTTCACCTCGGAAGTGACGCGCGTGGCGCGTGAGGTCGGCACCGATGGCAAGCTGGGCGGACAGGCCCAGGTGCGCGAGGTGACGGGCGTCTGGAAGGACCTGACGGAGTCCGTGAACTCCATGGCGTCCAACCTGACGGCCCAGGTGCGCAACATCGCGGAGGTGACCATCGCCGTGGCCAACGGCGACCTGTCCAAGAAGATCACCGTGGACGTGCGCGGCGAGATCCTGCAGCTGAAGGAAGCCATCAACACCATGGTGGACCAGCTGCGGTCCTTCGCGTCGGAAGTGACGCGCGTGGCGCGCGAGGTGGGCACCGACGGCAAGCTGGGCGGACAGGCCATCGTGCCTGGCGTGGCCGGCACCTGGAAGGACCTGACGGACTCGGTCAACGCCATGTGCGGCAACCTGACCGACCAGGTGCGCAACATCGCCCAGGTGACCACCGCCGTGGCGCGCGGCGACCTGTCGCGCAAGATCACGGTGGACGTGCGCGGCGAAATCCTGGAGCTGAAGAACACCATCAACACCATGGTGGACCAGCTGAACGCCTTCGCCGGCGAGGTGACCCGCGTGGCGCGCGAGGTCGGCACCGAGGGCAAGCTGGGCGGACAGGCGGTGGTGCCGGGCGTGGGCGGCACCTGGAAGGACCTGACCGACAACGTGAACTTCATGGCCGGCAACCTGACGGCCCAGGTGCGCAACATCGCGGAAGTGTCCACCGCCATCGCCAACGGCGACCTGTCCAAGAAGATCACCGTGAACGTCAGCGGCGAAATCCTGCAGCTGAAGGAAACCATCAACACCATGGTGGACCAGCTGAACGCCTTCGCCGGCGAGGTGACCCGCGTGGCCCGCGAGGTCGGCACCGAGGGCAAGCTGGGCGGACAGGCCATGGTGCGCGGCGTGGCCGGCACCTGGAAGGACCTGACGGACAGCGTGAACTCCATGGCCGGCAACCTGACCGACCAGGTGCGCAACATCGCCGAGGTCGCCACCGCCGTGGCCAACGGCGACCTGTCGCGCAAGATCACCGTGGACGTGAAGGGTGAGATCCTTCAGCTGAAGGAAACGCTGAACACCATGGTGGACCAGCTGAACGCCTTCGCCGCCGAAGTGACCCGTGTGGCGCGCGAGGTCGGCACCGAGGGCAAGCTGGGCGGCCAGGCCCAGGTGCCCGGTGTCGCCGGCACCTGGAAGGATTTGACCGACAACGTCAACTCCATGGCCGGCAACCTCACCGGCCAGGTGCGCAACATCGCCGAGGTCGCCACCGCCGTGGCCCAGGGCGACCTGTCCAAGAAGATCACCGTCAACGTCAGCGGCGAAATCCTGCAGCTGAAGGAAACCATCAACACCATGGTGGACCAGCTGAACGCCTTCGCCGCCGAGGTGACGCGCGTGGCCCGCGAGGTCGGCACCGATGGCAAGCTGGGTGGCCAGGCCCAGGTGCCCGGCGTCGCCGGCACCTGGAAGGATTTGACCGACAGCGTGAACTCCATGGCCGGCAACCTGACAGGCCAGGTGCGCAACATCGCCGAGGTCGCTACCGCCATCGCCAACGGCGACCTGTCGCGCAAGATCACCGTGGACGTGCGCGGCGAAATCCTTCAGCTGAAGGAAACGCTGAACACCATGGTGGACCAGCTGAACCGCTTTGCCGGCGAGGTGACGCGCGTGGCCCGCGAGGTCGGCACCGAAGGGCGCCTGGGCGGCCAGGCGCAGGTGCCCGGCGTGGCCGGCACCTGGAAGGACCTGACCGACAGCGTCAACTTCATGGCCTCCAACCTCACCGACCAGGTGCGCAACATCGCCGAGGTGACCACGGCCGTGGCGCGCGGCGACCTGTCGCGCAAGATCACCGTGGACGTGAAGGGCGAAATCCTGGAGCTGAAGAACACCATCAACACCATGGTGGACCAGCTGAACGCCTTCGCCGCCGAGGTGACGCGCGTGGCCCGCGAGGTCGGCACCGAGGGCAAGCTGGGCGGCCAGGCCCAGGTGTCCGGCGTCGCCGGCACCTGGAAGGATTTGACTGACAGCGTGAACTTCATGGCGGGCAACCTGACGGCCCAGGTGCGCAACATCGCCGAGGTGGCCACCGCCATCGCCAACGGCGACCTGTCCAAGAAGATCACCGTGGACGTGCGCGGCGAGATCCTGCTGCTGAAGGAAACGCTGAACACCATGGTGGAGCAGTTGCGCTCCTTCGCGGCGGAGGTGACGCGCGTGGCGCGCGAGGTCGGCACCGAGGGGCGCCTGGGCGGCCAGGCGGTGGTGCCCGGCGTGGGCGGCACCTGGAAGGACCTGACCGACAACGTGAACCTGCTGGCGGCCAACCTGACCACCCAGGTGCGCAACATCGCCGAAGTGACGACGGCCGTGGCGCGCGGCGACCTGTCGCGCAAGATCACCGTGGACGTGAAGGGCGAAATCCTGGAGCTGAAGAACACCATCAACACCATGGTGGACCAGCTGAACGCCTTCGCCGGCGAGGTGACCCGCGTGGCCCGCGAGGTGGGCACCGAAGGCAAGCTGGGCGGCCAGGCCCAGGTGCCCGGCGTGGCCGGCACGTGGAAGGACCTGACCGACACCGTGAACGTCATGGCCGCCAACCTGACGGAACAGGTGCGCGGCATCGTGAAGGTGGTGACCGCCGTCGCCAACGGCGACCTGAAGCAGAACCTGGCGGTGAAATCCAAGGGCGAGGTGGCGGCCCTGGCCGAGACCATCAACAACATGACCAACACCCTGGCCACCTTCGCCGACCAGGTGACGACCGTGGCGCGTGAGGTGGGCGTGGAAGGGCGCCTGGGCGGCCAGGCCAACGTGCCGGGCGCGGCGGGCACCTGGAAGGACCTGACCGGCAACGTCAACCTGCTGGCCGCCAACCTGACGACCCAGGTGCGCGCCATCGCCGAGGTGGCCACCGCCGTGACCAAGGGCGACCTGACCCGCTCAATCCAGGTGGACGCCCGCGGCGAGGTGGCGGAGCTGAAAGACAACATCAACACGATGATCGACAATTTGCGGCTGACCACCGACCGCAACACCGAACAGGACTGGCTGAAGACCAACCTGGCCCGCTTCACCAACATGCTGCAGGGCCAGCGCGACCTGTCGACCGTGGGCCGCATGCTGCTGACCGAGCTGACGCCCCTGGTCGGCGCCCACCAGGGCGTGATCTACCAGATGGATGAGGAAGGCCCGCGCAGCCTGAAGCTGGTCTCCGGCTATGCCGACGACGCCACCCACGGCCACCCGCAGCGCCTGCAGATCGGCGAGGGGCTGATCGGCCAATGCGCCGCCGACAAGCGCCGCATCCTGATCACGGAGATGCCGGCCAACGTCGTGCCCATCTCCTCCGGCCTGTTCAAGGCCATCCCGCAAAGCGTCGTGGTCCTGCCCGTGCAGTTCGAGGGCCAGGTGAAGGCGGTGATCGAGCTGGCGTCCATGACGGCCTTCACCGGCCTGCAGATGACCTTCCTGGAGCAGTTGACCGCCAGCATCGGCATCGTGCTGAACAGCATCGAGGCGACGATGCAGACGGAAGGCCTGTTGAAGCAGTCGCAGCAGCTGGCCGCCGAACTGCAGGCCCAGCAGGGTGAATTGCAGCAGACCAACGAACAGCTGGAACAGAAGGCGCAGCAGCTGGCCGAGCGCAACGTCGAGGTGGAGCGCAAGAACCAGGAAATCGAACAGGCCCGCCGCGCGCTGGAGGAAAAGGCGACGGAACTGTCCCTGACCTCGAAGTACAAGTCGGAGTTCCTGGCCAACATGAGCCACGAGCTGCGCACGCCGCTGAACTCCATCCTCATCCTGGGCCAGCAGCTGAGCGAGAACCCCGACGGCAACCTGACGCCCAAGCAGGTGGAATTCTCGCGCACCATCCATGGCGCCGGCACCGACCTCCTGAACCTGATCAGCGACATCCTGGACCTGTCGAAGATCGAGTCCGGCACCGTCTCGGTGGAGGCGGAGGAGATCTTCTTCAACAACCTGCTGGACACCGTGGCGCGGCCCTTCCGGCACGAGGCGGAAAACCGCCGCCTGGCCTTCGACGTGCAGCTGGACCCGACGCTGGGCCGGACGCTCACCACCGACAGCAAGCGCCTGCAGCAGGTGCTGAAAAACCTGCTGTCCAACGCCTTCAAGTTCACCGAGACGGGCGGCGTGCGCCTCACCGTCTCGGCGCCGGCCAGCGGTTGGTCGTCGGACCATCCCATCCTGAAGCAGTCGCCCAAGGTGGTGGCCTTCGAGGTCAGCGACACCGGCATCGGCATTCCCACCGAGAAGCAGAAGATCATCTTCGAGGCCTTCCAGCAGGCCGACGCCAGCACCAGCCGCAAGTATGGCGGCACCGGCCTGGGCCTGGCCATCAGCCGCGAACTGGCCAACCTGCTGGGCGGTGAAATCCACCTGCGCAGCACGCCCGGCAGCGGCAGCACCTTCACCCTGTACATCCCGGCCACCTATCTGGCCCCCGTCCACACCGCCCGCGCCGTGGTCGCCAACGACCATCGCCCGGCCCTGGTACCGGCCGACGCCAACTGGCGCCATGCCGCCGGCCTGCCGGAGCGGGCGCTGGAGCAGGTGGTGGACGACCGGCTGGACATCCAACCCGGCGATGCCGTCCTGCTGATCGTCGAGGATGACCCGCACTACAGCCGGGTGATGGTCGACCTGGCCCGCGACAAGGGCTTCAAGGTGCTGGTCGCCATGCGCGGCATCGACGCCCTGGACCTGGCGCGCCAATACCAGCCGACGGCGGTGTCGCTGGACGTGTTCCTGCCCGACATGCTGGGCTGGACGGTGCTGAGCCAGTTGAAGCACAACCCGGCCACCCGCCACATCCCCGTGCAGATCATCACCCTGGACGAGGACCGGCAGCACGGGCTGGCCCGGGGCGCCTTCTCCTTCATGTCCAAACCGACCTCGCCGGAGGTGCTGGACAGCGCGCTGGAGCGGATCAAGGAATACGCCCAGCCGCGGCGCAAGCGCCTGCTGGTGGTGGAGGATAACGCCGCCGAGCTGATGAGCATCACCGAGCTGCTGGGCCACGACGACATCGAGGTCTTGGCCGCCGGAACCGGGGCGGAGGCGCTGAAGACCCTGCGCGAGAAACCGTGTGACTGCGTGGTGTTGGACCTGCGCCTGCCCGACATGACCGGGTTCGAGGTGCTGGAGGTCATCAGCGCCGACAGCAACCTATGCGACGTGCCGGTGATCGTCTTCACCGGGCGCGAGCTGTCGGCGGAAGAGGATGCCAAGCTGCACGCCATGGCGCGCAGCATCGTCGTCAAGGGCGTGGAATCGCCGGAGCGGCTGTTGGACGAGACGTCGCTGTTCCTGCACCGCGTCGTGGCCGACCTGCCGGCGGACAAGCGTCGCATGCTGGAACGGCTGCACGGCTCGGACGAGGATCTGGTGGGCAGCACCGTGCTGCTGGTGGACGACGACGCCCGCAACATCTTCGCCCTGTCCAGCGTGCTGGAACGCCGGGGCATGCGGGTGCTGGCGGCCACCACGGGGCGCGAGGCCATCACCCTGATCGAGCAGACCCCCGACATCGCCATCGTGCTGATGGACATCATGATGCCGGAGATGGACGGCTACCAGACCATGGGCGTCATCCGCGCCAACCCGGCCTTCCGCCGGCTGCCCATCGTCGCCTTGACGGCCAAGGCGATGAAGGGTGATCGTGAGAAATGCCTGGAAGCCGGCGCCTCTGATTACCTGGCCAAACCGGTCAACACCGAGCAATTGCTGTCGGCGTTGCGCATGTGGCTGCATCGCTGAGGGGACGCTTCACCATGGACGTCACGCCCAAGGCCAACATACTCCTGGTGGATGACCAGCCGGCCAAGCTGCTCAGCTACGAGGTCATCCTGAGCGAACTGGGGGAGAACCTGATCAAGGCCGGCTCCGCCCGCGAGGCGCTGGAGCATCTGCTGCGGCACGATATTGCCGTCATCCTGGTCGATGTCTGCATGCCGGATCTGGACGGCTTCCAACTGGCTGAGATGATCCGCAGCCATCCCCGCTTCGAGAAGACCGCCATGATCTTCATCTCGGCGGTCATGATGTCGGACGTCGACCGGCTGCGCGGCTATGAGGCGGGGGCGGTCGACTACGTGCCCGTGCCGGTGGTGCCCGAGGTGCTGCGCGCCAAGGTCCGCGTCTTCGTCGAGCTGCACCGCAAGACCCGTCAGCTGGAGCAGTTGAACGCGGAGCTGGAGCGCCGCGTGGCGGAGCGCACCGCCGACCTGGAGCACACGGCCGCCCGCCTGCAGCAGAGCGAGCGGCGGCGCAGCCTGGCCCTGGCCGCCGGCGGCATGGGGTCCTGGGACTGGAACGCCGATACCGACGAACTGATGTGGGACGACGCCCAGCATCGCATCTTCGGCACCGACCCCGCCCGCTTCGCCGTCACCGCCGCCAGCGCCTGGGCCCTGTTCCATCCCGAGGACCGGGAGGCGCAGATCCGGGCCATCCGCCAGGCCGCCACCACCGGCCAGCGCTATGGCGAGGAGTTCCGCATCATCCGGCCCGACGGCGCCATCCGCTGGTGCTTCGCAGCCGCCGCCCCCACCGGCGACGCGGATGGCCGCCCCCGCCGGCTGAGCGGCGTCACCTTCGACATCACCGAGCGCAAGGATGCCGAGGCCCGGCAGATGATGCTGGCGCGCGAGGTCGACCATCGGGCCAAGAACGCCCTGGCCGTCGTCCAGTCAGTGCTGCGCCTCACACGGGCGCCGTCCGTGCCTGAATTCGTGGAGGCGGTCGAGGGTCGCATCGGCGCCATCGCCTGGGTGCACACGCTGCTGTCGAATTCCCGCTGGCAGGGCGCCGAACTGGTGCGGCTGGTGCGCGAGGAGATGGCCCCCTATCAGTCCGGCGACACGCCGCGCGTGGTGTTCGACGGCCCGGACGTGATGCTGCTGCCCGCCACCGCCCAGTCGCTGGCGCTGAGCATCCATGAACTGGCCACCAACGCCGCCAAATACGGATCGCTGTCAGTACCAACCGGCAGCGTCCGGCTGACGTGGCACAGCCGCGCGGATGTCCTGACCCTGACGTGGCGGGAAACCGGCGGCCCCTCGGCAACGTCGCCGCGGTCGCGCGGCTTCGGCATCCGCGCCATCACCGAAAGTGTGGAACGGCAACTGTCCGGCCGGGTCGAGATGAACTGGCTGCCCACCGGCCTGGTCTGCACCTTCAGCATTCCCATGAACGAGGTGGGGAAATTGGTGGCCGATGACGCCGCCCCCGCCGCCCCACCGGCGCCAGAGCCCGCCGCCCCGGCCCACCACCTTCCCAGCGGGCTGCGGGTCATGGTGGTGGATGACGAGGCCATGGTGGCCATGATGATGGAACAGGCGCTGCTGGATCTGGGCATGGCGGTGGTCGGCCCCGTGGGCACCCTGCCCCAGGCCCTGGTCCTGGCCAAGGCCGGCGGCATCGATTGCGCCATCCTGGACGTCAACCTGCAGGGCACGCCGATCTACCCGGTGGCCGATCTGCTGGCCGACGCGGGCGTGCCCTTCATCTTCCTCACCGGATACGACAAGGTGACGATGGATGACCGCTATCACGGCGTGCCGGTGCTGCAGAAGCCCGTGCGGCTGTCCGATCTGGAACGCGTCCTGCTGACGCTCATCGGCCCGGCCGCGTCGCCCCCCATGCGCGTCTTCGCCACCGGGCAGGTCGCCAGTCTCGCCTGACATTTCCACCCCCATCACTGGAGGCTGATCCCGGGCCCGCGGCGTCGCCGCGGGCGGCCATGGGCCACCGGGGACTAGACGGTAACGACCATGCTCTCCGAACGGCACCTTCAGCTCTTGCGTCTCTCCATCCCCTCCGTCTGGGCGTTGGAAACCCTCTTGTTCCTGTACCGGGGACGTAACCGGGCGTGGACGGTGCCTGAACTGGTCCTGCACCTGCGCAGCAGCGCCGCCGCGATCGAGGGTGCGCTGGCGCCCCTGGCCCAAGCGGGCCTGGTTGTCGCCGAAGGCGACGCCCACCGGTTCCAGCCGGCCGTGCCCCTCCTGGAAGCCTTCGTGCGCGATCTTGAAACCGCCTATGCCGAACAGCCGCTATCCATCATCAAAGCCATCCTCTCGACCCCGAATTCGCGTATCAAGTCTTTCGCCGACGCCTTCAAACTGAGCAAGGATTGAGGCCATGCCGACGCTCGCAGCGGCCGTTTACCTTTTGTGTGGGGCCACCAGCTTCCTGTGCATGGTTCTTCTGACCCGCAAATACCTGCAGGACCGGTCGCGCCTGCTGCTGTGGAGCGCGCTCTGCTTCACCGGCCTGGCGATCAACAACTTCCTGCTGTTCCTGGATTTTGTCGTACTGCCCGAGATCGACCTGCGTCCGCTGCGCACCGTGACCGCCCTGGTCTCCGTCGGCATCCTGCTGGTCGGGCTTATCTGGGAGACGGAGTGATGGCCGCGGGAGTGGACGAGTCCGTCAAGATACTGAGCTACCTTTCCGGCGGCGTGACGCTGGGCTATTTCCTGGTCAGCCTATTCTTTCTGCGGTTCTGGGCCCGGGTGCGGGACACGCTGTTCCTGGCTTTCGCCACCGCCTTCGGGCTGCTGGCCATCAACCAGGCGATCACCACCTTCGCCGATGTGGCGCAGGGCGAATACCTGTGGGCGTTCGGCCTGCGGCTGGTGGCCTTCTCGCTGATCATCGCCGCCATCGTCGGCAAGAACGTGCGGCGGCGGGGAAAAGCCCGGCCCTGACGGGATCGGCTTCCCGCCCGGCGGTCATCCCCTCTTGGCCACCTGCCAGCCGATGACCATCGCCACCACCCAGGCGGGTGCGACATAGACGGCCAGGCGGGTATTGTCGTCAAACGCCAGCAGCACCAGGGTCAGGGCGAAGAAGGCCAGCGTCAGATACCCGGTCCACGGCGCGCCCGGCATGCGGTAGGGCGAGGGCGTCACCCGGCCCGCCGCCACGGCGCGGCGGTAGAACAGGTGGGAGATGATGATGATGGACCAGGTCCACAGCTGGATCACCACCACCGTGCTCATCACGTAGATGAAGGCCTGCTCGGGCGCCACGTAGTTCACCAGCACACCGGCCAGCATGAACACCACCGAGGCGATGATGCCGCGCGTGGGCACACGCTGATCACTGAGCGTGGCGAAATAGGCGGGCGCCTCCTTGGCGTTGGCCAGGGTGTGCAGCATGCGGCCGCAGGAGAAGATGCCGCTGTTGCAGGCCGAGGCGGCGGCCGTCAGCACGACGAAATTGATCACCCCAGCGGCGGCGGGAATGCCGAAATGGTCGAACACCGTGACGAAGGGGCTGAAATCGGGGGAGATCTGGTCCCACGGCACCAGCGACATGATCACCACGATGGCGCCGATGTAGAACACCAGGATGCGCAGCAGGGCGCCGTTGATGGCGCGCGGCAGGGTCTTGCCCGGATCTTCCGCCTCGCCCGCCGTCACGCCGATCAGCTCGATGCCGCCGAAGGCGAACAGGGCGGCCGGAAAGACCAGCAGGGTGGCCATGGTGCCGTTGGCGAAGATGCTGCCGTGGGTCCAGAGGTTGGAGACGCTGGCGTGGGTGCCAAGACCACCGGCGTCGAAGCCCAGCACCGCCACGCCGAAGATCAACAGGGCGACGACGGCCAGGACCTTGATCAGAGCGAACCAGAACTCGAACTCGCCGAACACCTTCACGCTGCGCAGGTTGGCGGCCAGCAATACGCCCAGCATGGCCAGCACCGGCACCCATTGCGGCAGGTTGGGGAACCAGTAACGGATATAGACGCCGACCGCCGTCAGCTCGGCGATGCCAACCATCACCCACAGGAACCAGTAGGACCAGCCGGAGACGAAGCCGGCCCAGGGCCCCACGAATTCCTGGGCGTATGTCGCGAAGGACCCCGCCACGGGGCGGTAGAGCAGCAGCTCACCCAGCGCCCGCGCCATGAAGAACACCGCCATGCCACCCAGCGCGTAGGCCAGCAGCAGGCTGGGCCCCGCCTTGTGGATGGCCTGCGCCGATCCCAGGAACAGCCCGGAGCCGATGGCGCCGCCCAGTGCGATCATCTGCACATGACGGCTTTTCAGGCCGCGAACCAGCCCTTCCGACACGTCACTCACGCGGCACCGCCGGCGGCTTGATCACAAAACATTAAAATCCCTCTCCCGAAAATTCTTATGTTACTTGACCAAAGCCCGACTCTCGCCCGTCCCCAGGTAATTCAAGGCTTCCGCCAGCCAATCTTTACTTGGGCAGAAGGGTTCATATCATCTTTTCGGCGCGGTGGCTGCCCCAGATGCAGCCGGCCGACGACGACCAGCATAAGGTCCAGCCCAGTGGGCGGCGAAGCCGTTGATCCCGTCCTCGATCCTGATACGGGGGAGAGATATGGCGCGTCCCTTGTGGGTCACAGCGCCCGATATCGACGAGCGACTACCGGCCATTCCCCTCACGACCAGGGCCAGGCCGACAGCGCGCCGCCGCCGTCGGCCGTTCCCGGCAGATCCGCCAGCATGAGCAGCAGCTGATCGGCCGCACGCAGGTCGGCGGTATCCAGCCCTTCCTGGAATCCGTCGCGCAGGGGCAGCAGCAGGGCCAGCGCCCGGGCCGGCTGCCCCTGGTCCATCCACAGGCGGGCGAGATCGATCGCCGCCCGCAATTCCCAGGCCTTGGCCGCCTGCCGGCGGCTCCACGCCGGCGCGTCCTGCAACAGCGCCTCCACCTCAGCCGGGTCGCGGTCGGGCAAGGCCCGCAGGACGTCGGCCTTGACGCGCAACAGCTCGGGCATGGTGAACAGCTCGCCACTGCCGGCGCAGCGGCCAATGGCGGCTGGTGGCGACCTTCAGGAATTCCAGGATGGAGCCCGGCCAGCCATGGGTCATGATCATGGGCAGGGCCTCGAGGTGCCGGGACCTCACATGGATGAAGTGGATGTCCAGCCCGTCGATCTCGGTGATGAACATGGGCAGATGGTGGCGTTGACGCGCCGCTTCATCTCGGCCAGCGCCTCATCCGGGATCTGGACCTTGAACGGGCGGATGACCGCGTCGCCCGTGGCGGCCCGCACCGCGCCAGGAAGGGTGCCCAGGGCACCGGCCGCCGCCGTGGCAGCCAGGAAATGTCGGCGTGTCGCCGAGGGGAAATTCATCGATCGCTTCCCTTTTCCGCAGAGGATAGCCCACGGCGGAATCAGTAAGCGAGAGGCGGATGCAGCGCCTGTTATGGCTTGTGATCCGGTATTGGCGGCTGTCAGCCGCGCCCCGGGTTTAGCCGCCAGACGGGCGTACCGGCGTCATTCGCAGCGCAGATCGCTCATGAACTCATAGCGGTCGCCGCGATAGGCCGAACGGGTGAATTCCACCGGCGTGCCGTCACCCAGGCGGGTCACGCGCTCGATGCGCAACACCTCGGCATTCTCCTTGACGGAGAAGATGCCGGCCTCCGTCGGCGTGGCGAGCGAGGCACGGATGCGCTGCTGGCCCTTCACCGGGCGATAGCCGTGGGTGCCCAGGGCCTCGTACAGGGAATCGCCCAGTTCCTCCAGCGCCGGCAGGAAACGCGCCGGCACGACCGCATGCTCTATGGCCAGCGGTTCCCCATCCGACAGGCGGATGCGGCTCAGCCGTGCCACCTTGGTCACCACGGGGATCTCCAGCATGGCCGCCTCATCCTCCGTGGGGCTGGCGTAGGCCTTCATCATCCAGATGACGCCGGGCTTGTCGCCGCGCCGACGGGCATCGTCGCTGAAGCCGCTGAGGAAGGCCGGGGCCTCTATCCGCGGCGCCACGAAGGTACCCGACCCGTGCTTGCGGAACAGCAGCCCTTCCTCGATCAGCTTGTCGATGGCCTTGCGGATTGTCACCCGCGACATGCCGGTGAGATCGCTGAGATTGCGTTCCGACGGCAGCGCATTGCCGGGGTCGATTCCGCCCGACGCGATCTGTTCCCGCAGTTTCCGCGCGAGCTGCAAATAGATCGGGGTGCTGTCTTCGGGCTGGGGGGCCAGTTTATCGCGCATCGGGATCACATATCGCAAAAATGGGGAGGGTTAAACGTCAAAGGGGACCATGGGCCAAGGCCGACTTCAGGTCTTTGGGATACAGCGACAAGAGTGCGTCGGCCTCTGCCGGGGGGCGGCCCGAAGCGACAAGGACGGCCTTGCGGATGTTATAGTCCGAAACCTTCAGCGCGTCCTCCGCCTCTACTTCGGAAGCACCCGTCAATTCCTGTACGATACCGCAGGCACGGCGCGCCAGCTTTTCGTTGGAAACCCGCATGTCCACCATCAGGCCGCGGTAGACCAGCCCTAATCTTAGCATCATTGTCGTGGATAAAAGGTTAAGGACCACCTTCTGCGCCGTGCCCGCCTTCATGCGGGTGGAGCCGGCGACGGGCTCGCCTCCCGTCTCCGCCAGGATGGGATGGTCGCTGGCGCTCAGCAACAGGCTGCCGGGGTTGTTGGCGATGCCGATGGTCAGGGCGCCGGCCGCCCGCGCCGCCTCTATGCCCGCGACGGTGAAGGGCGTGCGGCCGCTGGCGGCCACGCCGATGGCGACGTCATTGGGCCCCAGGGCTGCCGCCGCGATCTGGGCGCGGGCGTCGGCCTCGTCATCCTCCGCCCCCTCCACGCTTTCCGTCACGGCCAGGGTGCCGCCGGCCAGCACGAACACCAGACGGTCGGCCGGCCAATTGTAGGTAGGGGTCAGTTCCACGCCGTCCTGGACGGCGATGCGGCCGGAGGTGCCGGCGCCCATGTAGACGATGCGCCCACCGTCACGCAGGCGCTCGGCAGCCTCTTCACTGGCGGCGGCGATACGGTCCAGCTGACCGTAGACGGAAGACACGGCGGCGAGCTGGCCCTCCAGCATCGCCTCCAGCGCGACCTTGGTCGGCCATTCGGCAATCTCGACGAAGCGTCGGCCGTAGGTTTCGGTGGACATTCAAATCTCCTGAAGGCGCGCACGCTGCGTGGCGCCATCCGTCTGGCGGACGGCGCGTCCGCACGCGCATAGGGCGAAGGCGGCCAGCGTTCCCACGCACAGCTGCCACGGAAAGGCTAGGTTCTGCAGGCCCGCCGGCAGGAACAGGGCCCGGGCTACGGCCGGCTGCAGGGCCAGCACGACGAGGAAGCCGCCGGCCAGCGCCACCATGACCGAGACGCTGGAGCCCCGGCTGGTGAACAGGGCGGTGAAGTAGACGCCCAGCAGCCCGGCATAGGCGAAGTTCATGACCGACAGCACGAAGTCCAGCAGGGGCGCCCGGGTGTAGTGCTGCCAGTAGTAGGAGCCGATGGCCATGACCAGGGTGGCGGCGCTGACCGCCGCCATGCCGAAGCGGCCGGCCATGACGTAATGGTGTTCACCGGCCTGGTGCCGGGCGGCGTGCCAGGGGCGGTAGAAATCCTGGATCAGCACCGACGACATGGCGTTCAGCGCCGACATGGTGGTGCCCACCGCCGTGGCGATGACGCCGATGGCCATCATGCCGCGGATGCCGGCCGGCGCCTCCGTCAGGATGAAGTGCATGAGGACGGTGATGTCCTCGCCCTGGAAGGCGCGGGCGGGGCCGGCGCCGGCCGCCGCGGGCCCGCGATAGAACAGGTAGAGCAGGCTGCCGATGGCGATGAACAGCCAGACGATGGGGATGGCGGCGCCAATGGACAGGTACAAGCCCTTGGCGCTGGTGCGCGCGTCGCGGCAGGCCAGCAGGCGCTGCGTCGTGTCCTGGTCCAGCGCATAGTTGCCGATGAACAGCAGCACGATGCCGGTCAGCGACGCCCACAGGCTGAACGGGGCGGAGAGGCTGGCCGTCAGGTCGAACAGGCGCAGCTTGTCATGCCCGTCCGGGGCCGCCGACAGGGTTTGGATCATGTCGCCCAGCGGCATGTCCAGGCGGTGCAGCAGCAGCAGCGCGATGCCGATGGCGGCGCCGACATAGACGATGAACTGCAGCAGATCGATCCAGACGATGGCCTTCAGCCCTTTGTGGAAGGCGAAAAGGAAGGACGCCAGGATGAGAAAGGCGGACGCGACGGAGACGTTGGCTGCCGTGACGGTGCCGAAGATGATCATGGCCACGGCGATGGCCGCCAGATACAGGCGGGCGCCGCCGGCGATGATGCGGCCCACCAGGAACATGCCGCCCGCCGCCTTCATGGCCGACGGCCCAAAGCGCCGCCCCAGCAGCTCATACACCGTGGTGACGTTATTGGCGTAGAAGCGGGGGATGAAGACGTGGGCGACGATCACCACCGCCAGGAAGGCGCCGAGGAAGGTGCTGAGATAGGTGAAATCGCCGCGATAGCCGAAGTCGGGGCCGCCCAGGAAGGTCGCGGCGGACTGGGTGGTGGCCAGGACCGAGATGGCGGCCAGCCAGGCCGGAACCTGTCCCGACGCCAGGAAATAATCCCGAGCGTCGCCGCTGTCCTGCCGGTTGACGGCGTAGCCCACGCCGGCGACGGCCAGGAAGTACAGGCCCACGACCGCCCAGTCCCAGCCAGAGAAAGCGCCACTCATACCACCCCCAACACCTTGAACCTTCCGATTTGCCGCCGCCGGCGGGCACCGCCAGATGGCGATGCCCGCCAACTTCCCCTTACTGACGGAACGTCAGCGCGATAGAGAACACGCGGCCCTCGACATTGTAGGTGTCGGGGAAGGTGTTGAACACGCCGCCGGCAACGAAGGGCGGGTCCTTGTCCAGGATGTTCTGGATGCCGCCGGACACCGAGATGTCCCGGGTCAGCTTGTACGAACCGGTCAGGTCGAAATAGTTCTGCGCCGCGATGGTGCCGTTCTGCCCCGGGGCGCTGTTGCGCACCGAGCCGATGCGCGTCCAGGCCAGGCGCACCATGGCGTCATCGAACAGCCAGCTGACGCTGGCGTTGTGGCGGTAGTCCGGCTGCACCAGCGTGGTGCCGTCGCTGGAGCAGGTGGCGCCGTAGGTGCCGGCGCATTCCAGGGTGGCCACGGCGGCGTTGGGTTGGAACAGGTAGGTTGAGACGATGTTGGCCTGGTAGGCGAACTGCAGGCCCGCGCCGGGCAGCCAGTCCGGCTGCACGAAGTAGGTCATGCCGATGTCGAAACCCTTCTGGTCCAGCAGGCCCAGGTTCTGGTTGTTGACGTAGGCGTTCGCCAGGTGGCCGTTGGTCGGGTTGCGCGACACCAGCTTGCACAGCGGGTTGTTGGCGGTGGGGTTGGTGATGTAGCAGCTGGTCAGGGCGTTGACCGGCTGGATGACGCCGATCGCCCCGGTCAGGTTCAGCTGGTAATAGTCGACCGTGATGTTCAGGTGGGGGATGAAGGTGGGGGTGATGACCGCCCCGATCGTCTTGGTCTGGCCGGTTTCCGGCTGGATATTGGCGTTGCCGCCGTAGAAGTACTGGCCCTCAAGGTAGGACGGCGCGAAGGAATTGGTGGAGCCCACCGCCGGCGCGCCGAAGCGGGCGCACTGGGCGGCGTTGCCGGTGCCCAGCACGCAGGGGTCGCCGGCGTAGCGCGGCGCCAGGCGGGCCACCGTCACCAGGTTGTTGAACGGCAGGGACGAGGTGGCGGCCGCGTATTCGCTGAAGTTCGGCGTGCGGATGACGCGCTGCATGGTGCCGCGGAAGCGGATGTTGTCATCCACCGTCCAGGTGAATTCGCCCTTGGGCGTGCCGTCGGCCCCCCACAGCGAGTATTCAGAGTAGCGGTAGGCGCCGCCGATGTCGAAGCCCTTGATCAGCGGCAGGTCCTTCAGGACCGGCACCAGCAATTCGCCGTAGATTTCCTTCACATCAAAGCTGCCGCTGTAGGCGGCCTGCACACCCTGGCGGAAGGTGTTGCCCGTCAGCAGGGCGGAATCCTGCGTGTAGTTGCCGGTCTCGTTGCGGTACTCATAGCCCAGTGAGAAGCCCACCGGTCCCGCCGGCAGGGAGAACAGGTCGGCCGAGGTGCCGCTCAACACGCCCGAGCCGATCAACTGCTCGCGGGTGCGGTGGAAGGCGTCGAAGGTCAGGCCCAGCTGCTTCACGCTGGACTGGTTGGGACCGAAGAAATCGATGGTGTTGGCCAGCGAGGCGACGTTGTTCACGCCGGCGGCGCTGGTGACCAGGCCGTCGCCGGTGATGGGCGAATCCTCGGTGGAACGGCCGTACTGCACATAGGCGTCCCATTTGATGTTCTTGGTGATATCGCCGCGCAGGCCGGTCTGGATCTGCTCCGTCTCGCGATCGGTGTGATAGGTGATCAAGCCCAGCTCGGCCAGCGACCGGGTGATGCGCATCTGCGCCGTGCCGTTGACGAAGGTCAGCTGGTTGGCGATCTGCGGCGTCAGGAACGGGTTGTTCTGGCTGATGGAAACGACCTGGTCGATGGATGGCGGATTGGGGCCGGGCGTGCCCGACTCCTCCGTCTTCGCGCGGGTGTACATGGCACGGCCGTAGAGTTCGACGTTGTCGAACAGGTCATAGTGATAGAGGGCGGTGGCGTTGTAGCGGTTCAGCGGCTCGATCAGCGGGTATTCGCTGCTGATGTTGGAGGTCGCCGAGGGGCTGGTGGTGAACTGCCCGCCACTGTCGAAGCCGAACTTGCGCCCGCTGGCCACGTCGGTGAAGACACCGCCCACGCTGGGGATGGTGCTGGCGGGGGTCAGCGCCCATTTGCGCGAGCCGGAATCCACCTCATCCCGCTTGGTGTAGTTCAGGGCGACGACGACATGGCCGCGGCCGTTGTTGATGTTGCCGCCGAAGGTCAGGTCGGCACCGTATTCGGAGCCGCCATGCTGGGCGCTGCGGTCGGTGACCGTGCCCTCGATACCCTCGAAATCGCGGTCCAGGATGAAGTTCACCACGCCGGCCACGGCGTCGGCGCCGTAGACCGCCGCCGCCCCGCCCGTCAGCACGTCCACCCGCTTGATCAGCGCCACCGGAATGCTGCCGACATCGACGGAATTGCGAAAGCTGAACGGGGTCGCCCGAGTGCCGTCGATCAGCACCAGCGACCGGCTTTGGCCGAAGTTGCGCAGGTCGAAAACCTGGGCGCCGAAGGCGTCGCTGCCCTGGGAGGAGGCGCGCACGCCACCCGCCAGCTGTGGCAGCTTGGTCGAGAAATCCTGCACGGTCAGCGCCTGCTGCAGGCGAATGTCCTCGGACGAGGTCGAGGCCACCGGGCTGGCCGCCGTCAGGCTGGGCCGGGGAATGCGCGTGCCCGTCACCACGATTTCTTCCAGACCGGAATCCGCCGGCTCGGCACCAGTCGTGGCGGTGGTTTGCGCGTAGGCGTTGCCGGCCAGCGCCGGCAGGAAAAGCAACGGTGCCGCCAGCGCGGCACGCCAATGTTTGTTCCGCATGCTCCAAGCCCCCCTGTTTTTTGATCGTGGACATACCACTTTGCGGCATATCTCTGGCATATTAATACCAATCGAAGCCAATTTGCGTCAAGCGCTTCGTTGCAGATTCGCGACCGTGCCAGCAATAAATCGATGAGATTCCGGATAGATCTGCGTCGGCGGGGAGAGTTGCCAACAAAGGGGTGGACTCTATTGGTCTACATCGACGCCGGCGCCCTAAGACCAGTCAACCCAGCATGTCCCGCGCGGCCAGCAGGGCGTCGGCAAGGCGGTCGATCTCGGCGGGCGTGTTGTACAGCGCGAAGGAGGCGCGGCAGGTCGCGGTGACGCCGAAGCGGGCCAGCAGCGGCTGGGCGCAATGGGTGCCGGCGCGCACGGCAACGCCGAAGCCATCCAGGATGGTGGCGACATCCAGGGGATGGGCGCCGCCCAGGGTGAAGGCCAGGATGGGCCCCTTCCCCGCCGCCGTGCCGATCAGACGCAGCGAGGGGATGGCGGCCAGGCGCCGCTGCGCGTAGGCCAGCAGCCCCGCCTCATGCGCGGCGATGGCGGCGGGACCCACGCCGCGCAGGTAGTCCAGGGCGGCGCCCAAGCCGATGGCCTCGACGATGGGCGGGGTACCGGCCTCGAACCGGTGGGGTGGGTCGGCATAGGTGACGGTGTCGCGCGTCACCTGGCGCACCATCTCGCCCCCGCCCAGCACGGGCGGCAACCGCCGCAGCCACGCCGCCTTGCCGTAGAGGGCGCCGACGCCGGTGGGGCCATAGAGCTTGTGACCCGTCAGGACATAGAAATCGACATCCAGGTCGCGCACATCCGCGCCCAGGTGGACGGCCCCTTGCGTACCATCGGCCAGCACGGGAATTCCCCGGCCGTGGGCCAGGCGCACGATGTCGCGCAGCGGCGTCACCGTGCCCAGGACGTTGGACATGTGGGTGATGGCGACCAGCCGCGTCCGGGGCGTCAGCGCACGCTCCACCGCGTCCAGCGCCAGGCCGCCCTCCTCATCCACATCCACCCATTTCAGCACGGCGCCATGACGCTCACGCAGGAAATGCCAGGGGATGATGTTGGCGTGATGCTCCATGACCGAGAGCACGATTTCGTCGCCCGGCTGGATGAGGGCCTCGCCAAAGGCGTGGGCCACCAGGTTGATGGCCTCCGTCGCCGACTTGGTGAAGACGATCTCCTCCGCGCTTTCCGCGTTCAGGAAGGCGCGGACGCTTTCCCGCGCCCGCTCGAACCCGTCCGTCGCCCGGTTGGCCAGGGTGTGGGACCCGCGATGAACATTGGCGTATTCGGCGTAGATGGCCTGGGTCATGCGGTCCACCACCGCGCGCGGCTTCTGCGCCGAGGCGGCGTTATCCAGGTAGACCAGCGGCCCGCCGTCGATCTCCAGCGCCAGGATGGGGAAGTCGGCGCGCAGGCGGTCGACGTCATATGCGGTCGTCGCGGTTCCGTCCATCACCGCCTCCCTTCCCTGGCCCCGGCCGTTCAGATGGTGCCCTGGTCGCGCAGCCGCTCGACCTCCGCGTCGTCGGCGCCCAGCCATTCGCGCAGAATGTCGCCGCTGTGCTCACCGATGGCCGGGGCGCCGTGGCGCACACTGGTGGGCGTGTCCCACAGGCGCACGGCCGGTGCCTGGAAGGGGACGGAGCCCAGGATGGGATGGGGCACGTCGATGATCTGTTCGCGCGCCACCACCTGGGGATTGGTGACGACGTCGGCGATGGTCGCCACCCGTTCGCACGGCACCTCGGCCTCATGCAGGCGGGCCAGAATAGTCTCGCCGTCCAGGGTCAGCGCCCATTCGTTGATGATGCTTTCCAGCAGGCCGACGTTGGCGTTCCGCGCCACGAAGGTGGAAAAGCGCGGGTCCTGAACCAAGCCCGGCATGCCCATGGCATTGGCGAAGCGGGGGAAGTGGGCGTCGTTGCCGGCCACGACGTAAATCCAGACACCATCGCGGGCGCGGAAGCAGTGCGAGGGCGACAGGTAGCGGTCGCGGTTGCCCAGGCGCGGCGGCTCCGCCCCGTTCAGCAGGTATTCCGGGATGGCCGTGGTCATCAGCGCCATCCCGCTGTCCATCAACGTCGCCTCCACCACCTGGCCCCGTCCCGTCTTCCCCCGCGCCTGCAGGGCGGCCAGGGCGCCGATGGTGGCGTAGAGGGCGGTGGTGTAATCACAGACGAAGACACCGGACATGGTGGGCGGGCCGTCATGGGCGCCGGTCATGCTCATGATGCCGCTGATGGCCTGGGCGGCGCCGTCGAAGCAGGGATGCTGGGCCAGCGGCCCCTTCTGCCCGAAGCCGGTGACCCGCACCAGGATCAGGCCGGGGTTGGCCTCGCTCAGCACGTCCCAGCCCAGGCCCATGCCCTCCAGCGTGCCTGGGCGGAAATTCTCGATCAGGATGTCGGCCTTGGCCGCCAGGCGGCGGATCAGCGCCTGGCCGTCGGGGTCGCGGAAATCGACGGCGAAGCCGCGCTTGTTGCGGTTGGCGGACAGGAAGAACAGGGTGTCGCCGGCCACCGCCTCCCCCACACGGCGGCCGTCCTCGCCCCCGTCGATGCGTTCCACCTTCACCACGTCGGCGCCCAGATCGCCCATCAGCTGGCCGCAGAACGGACCGGCGATGTATCGCGTCATGTCAAGGACGCGAATACCGTCAAGTGATCCCAGCATAGTCCCCTCGCCTTTTTCTATAGAACGACCAGACACGATAGGTTATTGAAATCATCATCCCGATGAGCGATGGTATCCGAAACAGGAGGCAGCCATGCGCATCGCTTATTTTTCCTGGCTTCGGGCCAAGACCGGCACCGCATCGGAACAGATAGACTTACCGCAGAACTGTGACACGGTGAACGACTTGATCGATTACCTGTCATCGCGGCATCCGGCCTTGGCCGAAATCGCGACCGCGCAGGGCAGCCTGCGCTACACCGTCAACCGCCGCTATGTCGAGAAATCGCACCCGCTGACGGCGACGGACGAGGTGGTCCTGTTCCCACCCGTCACCGGCGGCTGACCGGCTTTTCCTTCCTGGGCCGCCCCGCAGCAGGGACAGTTCTCCCGCCGGGGCAGCTCCACCTTGGTCATCTCGCAGCTCCAGGCGTCGTACATCGCCAGCGTGCCGGACAGGCTGGGCGCCACGCCCAGAATCTCCTTGATCACCTCGATGGCCTGCAGGGCGCCCATGACGCCCACTGCCGGGCCCAGCACGCCGATCTCCGAACAGCTGGGCGCCAGCGCCGGCACCTCGGGATAGAGGCAGCGGAAGCAGGGGTGCGAGCCCCCCAAATGGGATTTGAAGGTGGTCAGGATGCCGTCGGCCAGTTGCACGGCGGCGCTGACCAGGACGATCCCGGCCCGGCGGCAGGCGGCATGCACCGCGTCGCGGGTGGCGAAGTTGTCGCAGCCATCGGCCACGATGTCGTAATCGGCCACCAGGGCGTCCGCGTTCTCCGCGTTCACCGGCACCGCGTGTTCCACCAGCCGCACATGCGGGTTGATGCGGGCCAGCGTGAGGGCGGCGCTCCGCACCTTGGGCATGTCCAGCCGGTCGATGCCGTGCAAAATCTGGCGGTGTAGGTTGGATGGCTCGACACAGTCGAAATCGGCGAAGCCCAGCGTGCCCACCCCTGCCCCAGCCAGGTACATCAGCAGGGGGGAGCCCAGGCCGCCGGCGCCGATGACCAGCACGCGCGCGGCCTTCAGCCGGGCTTGGCCGGGGGCGCCGATCTCCGGCAGAACCACCTGGCGCCGGTAGAAACTGGCCTCATCAGGAACGGTCGACATCACCCAGGCCTCCTGTTCCGGTTTTCTTCGTCACTCAGGCCGCGGCGGCCTCACGGATGCGCTTCACGATCAGATGCACGCCGTTGGCCCGGCTGGGCGCCAGGTTGCGGCCCACGGCCAGCCGGTCCAGCACCGCCGGGCTGTGGGCCAGGATCGCGGCAGGCGGCCGCCCGTCGTACAGCCGCAGCACCAGGGCCAGCAGGCCCCGCATGATCAGGGCGTCGGACTCCGCCCGGATGCGCAGGGCCGTCGGCGTCCGCTCGATCACCAGCCACAGCTGCGACTGGCAGCCGGTCACCTGATCCTGGTCCCGCCGCTGGTCCGGCGGGATGCCGTCCAGGGCGCGGCCCAGGTCCATCAGGTGCTTCAGGCGGGCGGACCAATCGTCCAGCCCGGCGAACTCCGCCTCCAGCGCCGCGGCGGCGGCGTCGATGTCCGCGACGGTGGAGACGGTGGGTTCGGCCAGGTCGGTCATGGGTCCGCCCCCGCCCTCAGCGCTTGTGCCGCGCCACGATGCCGCCGGTCATGGGCGCCTTCACCCCCGTGGTCTTGGGGAAGCTGATGGGCAGGCCGGCCAGCACGCGGGCGGCGAGATAGGCGAAACACTCCGCCTCCACCGCGTCGCCACGCCAGTCCACCGCCTCGGCCGGCACGGCCTCGACCTTGGCGCGCTCGCCCAGGGCGGCCATGATAGCCGGGTTCTTGCGGCCACCGCCACAGACGATCAGCTTGGTCGGGCGTGTGGGCAGCAGGTCCAGCGAGCGCCCGACCGTGCCCGCCGTGAAGGCGGTCAGGGTGGCGGCACCATCCTCCAGCGACAGGCCGTCGGCCATGTCGGCGGTGAAGTCGTAGCGGTCCAGCGACTTCGGGTATGCTGCCGACAGGTAGGGATGGTCCAGCAGGCGCGCCAGCCGCGCCTCATCCACCCGGCCGCGCCGGGCGATGGCGCCGTCCACATCCATCTCCCCAGCCCCGTGGCGCATGATCCAGTCATTGATGGGGCCATTGGCCGGGCCGGTGTCGAAGGCCTCGAAATGGTCCTTACCATCCCACCAGGTGACGTTGCCCACGCCGCCCAGGTTCAGGGCCGCGACCTCAGGCCCGGCGTGGACGCGCTTCAGCAGCGCGGCGTGATAGCTGGCGGACAGGGGCGCGCCGTGGCCGCCCGCGCGCATGTCGGCGGTGCGGAAGTCATAGACAACGTCGATACCCAGGATGTCGGCCATCAGCTGGCCGTCGCCCAACTGGCGGGTGTCACCGAAGCGGCCGGGAACCGGCGCGCGGTGCAGCACCGTCTGGCCATGGAAGCCAACGGCCGCCACCTCGTCCGGCCGCATGCCGTTCTCAGCCAGGAACTGGGCCACCGCCTCGGCCTGGGCGCGGGACAGGGCCCGTTCCGCCTCAGCGAAAATCGGGGGCTCCGCGCCCTCGAAGCGCCAGGTGAGCGCCTGGGCCACCGCCTCCCCCAAGAGGCCGCGCAGGTCCGTCGGATAGGGGGCCAATTTCCAAGGACCAAAGTCGAACACATGGACGCCATCCGTGCGGATGCACGCGATATCGATCATCCCGTCCAGCACTGTGCCCGTCATCAGGCCGATGGCCCACATCGGTTGCATTCATCAGTCTCCCTGAGTTCCCAAAGGTTCTTCACTGTATCACGCCGGCGCATCATCCCGGCGTCAGGCGTATTGGCGGGCAGGCTCGCGCCCGTCCGCGCGCCGCAACGCGGCGGTATGCTTGGCGTGGATCTCGCCCTCGGGCTTGCGGCAGCCGGCGCAGAGCAGGATGGATTGCCGCCCATCCTCCGCCATGCGGCGGCGGAAGTCGACGGCGCGGCCCACCACGGTTTCCGCCGTCTCCGTCATCAGGTTGCCGACGACACCCTGGGCGCCATGGCTGATCACGCAGATCGACGTCTCGCCATCCGGGGCCATGCACAGGGTGTGGCCGGCCCAGAAGCAGGCGCCGGTGGGCACGGGTAGGGACGGGTTGATGTCCTGCGACATGCGCCGGTGCAGCGCTTCGTCACTTTCCAGGTCGTCCAGCTCCCGGATCTTGTGGTGGGCGCCACCCGGCAGCAGGGGCGTGACCTTGACGTGGTTGTCCACCCGCGCCACCAGCTCCAGGAACTCCGGATCATAGTCCTCAAGCGGTTCATTGAGGTCGATCTGGTACACCCCCACGCGGACATGGCCATGGTCCCGGCCGCGCAAATCCAGCAAGGTCCGCAGGCCGCGCATGGTCTTCTGAAATGAGCCCTCACCCCGGTTCAAATCATGGCTGGCCTGGTTGCCGCCATCGATGGACACGTAAATGGTGTGGGAGTAAGGCACCGCCAGAACTTCCTTAACCCGTTTGGGCGTCAGCAGCGTACCATTTGTATGCCATTGGAGGGGGGAGTGGGGCAAAAGCCGCCGCGTGATGGCCAACAATTCAGCGAAGTAGGGATTCATCAAGGGCTCACCGCGCCAATTTAGGTGTATTCCCTTGACCTCCATCGCCGATGATGTGGCCAATTTTATCAGTACTTTCTCAAGATCATCAGGTTCCAGATCCAATTTCCCATGACTCTGCTTCGTATAGCAAAGACGACAGGACAAATTGCACCGGGTCGTCGGATCCAACCACAGCCATATTGGATGTATTTGGCCAGACTGGTCATGCAGTGGTTTAAACAACGTACACCTCCGACCGTTTTATTGTCATACAGGGGCGGCCCGTTGAGCCCCCGGCGGGAAGGATGTCGTGCCCAGATGTGTACCAGATTAATACCATAAAGACATCACTAAATTCACACGGTATGGGTGGAAAAGATTTAAGGCGGCGAAGAGACTGGCCCGGATCGCGAAAAACGGGCGGGCTGGGACGCGAGACCAAGCCGCCACGGGCAAGGAGGACGAACGGTTGATGCAGGTCTGCGCGTTGATTTCGGATGCCGGCGGCACCGCGCCCAACGAGGACGCGGCCGGCCATCACGGCGATTGGGCTTGGGTCATCGACGGGGCCACGGGCGTCAGCGGCGCCACCATCGATGGCTTGAGCGATGCCGCCTGGTTCGCCCGCGCCGTGGACCAGGCCCTGCGCCGCATCCTTCCCGACAGCGGCCACCTGCCCACCGATGCCGTGCTGCGCCGGGTGGTGGAGGATTGCGCCCAGGCCTTCACCCAGGCGACGCGCGATGTTCCCCGGGCGCGGCACGAGCGGCCGTCCGCCGCCTTCGCCCTGCTGCGGCGATTGGGGGAGCGGCTGGAGATGACCACCCTGGGTGACTGCCAGATCATCCACCGCGCCGAGGACGGCCAGGCCTGCATCTTCGGCGCCTCCAGCATCCCCGTCTTCGAGGAACGCACCTTGAGGGCCGCGCGACAGGCTTTGGAGGAGACGCCCGACCTGACGCCGGCGGGCCTGTGGAATCGGGTGGTGGACCAGTTGCGCGCCAACCGCCGGTGCATGAACGTCGATGGCGGCTATTGGGTGCTGAGCACCGACACCGCGGCGCTGGCCCATGTCGACCGCGCGACGATCCCGGCGGACGGGGGACCTGTGGCCCTATGCAGCGACGGCTTCCTGCGCCTGATCGACCTGTTCGGCCGCCGGGCGCCTGAGGACTTCCTGGCCCTGGAAGACCAGGCAGAGGCGGAGGCGGCCCTGCGGGAGCTACGACACATCGAAGCGACGGACGATCCTCACCACGGCCATCTGCGGCTGAAGCGATCGGACGACGCCAGCTTCATCCTGGTACGTCCGGTTTAACGCCTGCCAGCCAGCGCCAGGGCGCCTGTCACGGCATCGCCCAGGGTGGGGGACAGGCGGCGGCGCACGTCGGGGGCCAGCCAGGCCTCCATGGCGCTGGCCAGTCCGCCGATCAGGCTGACGCGCGGCGCCCCTTCGGCCAGCAGCGCCCGCACCAGGCCGTTCACATGCTCCGCCCCATCCTGCACCACCTGGCGGGCCACGGCGTCGCCCTGGTCGGCCTGGCGCAGCACGAGGGGGGCGAAGGTGGCGTAGTCCGTGGCCGTCGACCGGTCCATCCACAGCACCACCTCCGCCGGGTCGTCCTGGAAGCGGGCCATCAGCTCCCGCGTGAGGACGCTGCCGCCCTCGCGCCCGTCATGGGCGCGCAGGCTGTGCTGCAGGGCCCTCAGGCCCAGATAGGCGCCGCTGCCCTCGTCGGAGATGGGGAAGCCATAGCCGCCGAACTTCATCTCCCGCCCGCCGATACGGCCGATGGCGCAGGTGCCGGTGCCGACGATGACGATGCCGCCATCCCGGCCGCCGTGCGCGCCCAGGCAGGCGATCATGGCGTCGCTGGTGAAGGCGATGCTGGCATAGGGGTGGCGGATGGCCTCCAGCGCCGCGCGGGCGCCCTTGCGGCCGATGCCGGCCACGCCCACCCCGGCGCGGATGCAGCCCACCTGCGCCGCGTCCAGCCCGGCCTCCGCGATGGCGTGGCGGGCCGCCGTCTCGATGGCCTGCCACGACGCCTCGATGCCGAAACGGGTGGCGGCGGGGCCGGCGATGCCCTGCCCCAGGACGGTGCCGGCCGCATCCTCCAGCCGCGCGCGGCAGCCGGTGCCGCCGCCGTCCACGCCCAGGTACAGCGCGCCGTCCATCAGCCGGGCACCCGCTCGATATCGGCGCCGCAGCGCACCAGCTTGCGCGCCAAATCCTCATAGCCCCGGTCCAGGTGATAGACGCGGTTCACCACCGTCTCCCCCTCCGCCACCAGCCCGGCCAGGATGAGACAGACGGAGGCGCGCAGGTCCGTCGCCATGACGGGCGCACCGCGCAGCCGCGGCACCCCGCGCACCAGCACGGATGTGCCACGCAGGGTGAGGTCGGCGCCCAAGCGGGCCAGTTCCGGCACGTGCATGAAGCGGTTCTCGAAGATGGTCTCGCGAATCATGGCTGCCCCTTCGGCCACCGACATCAGGGCCATGAATTGGGCCTGCAGGTCGGTGGGGAAGCCGGGATAGGGCTCAGTCGAAACGTCGGTGGCGCGCAGATGCCCCGCCCGTTCCACCATCAGGCCCCGGTCGGTGGGATAGACACTGACCCCCGCCCGCTCCAGGATCTGGCATTGCACCGCCAGGTGTTCCAGACGGGCACCGATCAGTTCCAGCCGGCCGCCGGTGATGGCGGCGGCCACGGCATAGGTGCCGGCTTCGATACGGTCGGGAATGAGCGTGTGCGTCGCCGGGCGGAAGCTGGCCGGCCCCTGCACCAGAAGGCGCTGCGTGCCAGCACCCTCGATATGCGCGCCCATGGCCACCAGGCAGGCGGCCAGGTCCGCCACCTCCGGCTCGCGCGCGGCGTTCAGGATTTCCGTCTCCCCCCGCGCCGTCACGGCGGCCATCAGCGCCGTCTCCGTGGCGCCCACCGAGGGCAGGGTCAGGACGACGCGGGCGCCGGTGAGGCCACCCTGCGGTGCCCGGGCGGTGACATAGCCGCCATCCACCGCCACCTCCGCACCCAGGGCGGTCAGCGCCTTGAGGTGCAGGTCGATGGGCCGGGCGCCGATGGCGCAGCCGCCGGGCAATGAGACACGGGCGTGCCCGAAGCGGCCCAGCAGGGGGCCCAGCACCAGGGCCGTCGCCCGGGCGCGGCGCACGGTGTCGTAGTGCGCCTCGGCGTTCACGGCGGTGGCGGCGTCCAGCGTCACCTGGTGCGCCTGCCCGCACGCCATAGCCGCGCGCCAGCGCCAGCATGGTTTCCACATCGGTGATGGCCGGCAGGTTGGCCAGCGTCACCGGCCGGTCGCTCAGCAGGCTGGCGGCGACCAGGGGCAGCGCCGCGTTCTTGGCGCCGGCGATGTCCACCGTGCCGGCCAGCCGCCGCCCGCCGTGGATGATCAAGCGATCCATGAGGTTTTCCGCATTCTAGCCCTGTACCAAGTCTGGCGCCGCACCTGTTACGTTCATCATGCCAGTTCGCCAAGTGGTGACAAACTGGTTTTATACTGTTAGCCTTGGCACCGATCCCAATCGACCGAGCAGAAGTCCAACCGCGATGCCTGCTGCACCGATCCATCCAAGCTTGACCTCAGATCAGGCCCCCGATCAAGCCGGCCCGGCCCATGCCGTGGATGTCCACTCCGCCGGCGCCACCTGCGAAATCTTCGTCAACCGCCGCCGCTTCGCCATCGGCAACCAGATGGTGACGGCCGCCGACATCGCCGCCCTGCTGGGCGTGCCGGCGGACAACGCCGTGGTCGAGCGCGGTGGCCCCTCCGGCGAGTGGGTGGCCCTGTCCCTGGCCGACACCCTGGATGTCCACCCGGGCGACACCTTCCTGGTCACCCGCCAGTTCGTGATGGGTGGGCATGGCTGAGCAACTCTCCCCGAACGGGAAGCTCTACCGCGCCACGCCCACGGGCTTGCTGCGCCTGGCCTCGCCGGAGAAGGAGGCGCTGTTCGCCACCGTGTTCGCCGGCCAGCCGGATCGGGAGGACGGCTGTTTCGCCCGTTTCGGCTGGCGGGTGACAGGCACGCATCTGGCCATAACCCTGGCCACCATCGATCCGCCACAGCCCGGCGATATCGAGGGCGGCGGGGCGCAGATCAAGATCACGGCCAACGCCCTGCGCCGCGCCGCCCTGGCGGCGGAAGGCCAACCCCTGGCCGTCGGCTTCATCCACGCCCACCCCGCCGGCGTGGCGCCCAAGCCCAGCGCCATGGACGACGAGATGGACCGGTACATGGCCGGCTATTTCGCCGACCTGGTCCCCGGCCGCCCCTTCATCAGCCTGATCGTCGCCAAGACCGGCAACGACACCGCCATTTCCGGCCGCATCTTCCACGACGGCGCCTGGTATGAGATCGGCCGCGTGGCGGCGGAGCGCGACCCCACCGTGATCGCCTGGCCGCAAGGCGAACCACCGCCGGAGCCGCCCATCCCGCCGGAGCGGGTGGCCCGCCTGACCAGCGCCTTCGGGCGGGAGGCGTACCAGCGTCTGCAACGCTCCACCGTCGCCCTTATCGGCGCCGGCGGCACCGGCTCCGCCGCCATTCCCATTCTGGCGCGGGCGGGTGTGGGCCGCCTGATCATCATCGACAGCGACCACGCCTCGGAATCCAATCTGGAACGGCTGCACGGCAGCACCCCGGCCGACGTGGCCAACCGCGTGCCCAAGGTCACCATCGCCAGGCGGTCGGTGGCGGAATACGCCCCCGGCACGGTGGTGGAGGCCATCAACGGCCGCCTGCCGCAGCCCGAGGTGCTGGACGCCGTGCTGCAGGCCGACGTGCTGATGGGCTGCACCGACCAGCATTCCAGCCGCATGGCGGTGGCCGACATCGCCACCCGCTACCTGATCCCGGCGGTGGATTGCGGCGGCCTGATCGAGGGGCGCGACGGCATCGTCACCGGTCAGCTGGTGCAGATCGTCCGCTTCCTGGCGGCCGACCCCTGCCCCCGTTGCCGCGGCATGATCTCCGCCACCCGGGTGATGCAGGAAATGCTGCCGGTGGTGGAGCGGCTGGCCCCGGCGGACCAGGCGGCCCTGGCGGCGGCGCGTGGCGAGCGGCCGGACCCCATCCTGACCGCCGTGCCGCAGATCGATACCGTAGGCTACATCACCACCACGGCCGGAACGCTGGCGGCGGGCTTCGTCATCGGCTGGCTGACCGGCCGCTTCTCCCCCACCTTCGAACGGCTGCAACTGGACCTGGTATCGGACTGCCTGGGCGCCGTGGACCGGCCGCAACGCCCCCGGCCGGGATGCAGCTGCACCACCACGCGCGGCTATGCCGACCAGGCGGCCGACGCGGCGCCGTTCCAGCCACCCGCCCATTGGCCCGCCCCGGTCCGGCTGTAGGGGGCCGCCTCTAGAATCCCAGGCCGGCCACCGGGCGGTGGCAGGAACAGCCAACGAAGTGGCCCGACAGCGCCTCCAGCGAGCGCAGTTGCGCGCCATTGGCCACGTGATCCTCCCCCACCGCCGGCTCCACCTCCAGCACCAGATCGCCATCGGTGCCGAAGCGGGCCGGCAGGTGGGCGAAGGGCAGGTTGCCGGTACCCAGTTCCAGCCCTTCGGAAGAAATGGCCTGCACCAGGGTGGCCGCATCCAGGCCCGGATCCGCGCAGGCGCGTTCATCCAGGCGGATGGCGTCGGAGACGTGCAGATAGCTCATCCGCTCATCCACGAAATCGAAGGGATCCAGCCAGGCCGCCCGGTCCAGGTCATCGGCCGTGATCCAGCCGAAACGGGCGTCGCCGTCGGCCAGGCGCGGCTGGGCGCGGCGGCGGTTGAACAGGTTGGCGGACAGGGTGGCATGCGCCACGTCGATGAACGGCTCCACCCCCGTCAGCCCGTCGCGGGCCAGCGCCTCACGGAAGCGCTCGATCTCCCACGGGAAGAAGTGATCCAGCGGCCCGGTCATGTAGGTGCGGCCGTCACGGGGCAGCAGGGAATAGTGGCCGACATTCTCCACCAGCAGCCGCATGCCGCCCGCCAGGCGCGCCAGGTCGCCCACCGCCGCCTCAAAGCCTTGGGCGGCCTCATCCCGGTCGCGGGCGCGGGGCGGGGCCTGGCCGAAGACCAGGTCGAAATAGCGGTGCAGTACGACCGCCTCGGCCCCGATCTCAGCGGCGAAGGCCAGGGTATGCCGGCATTGGTCGGCATCGAAGCCGACGCGGGTGACCAGGGGCACCGACTGGGGCGGGATGTGGACGATCAGCCCATCCACCGGAAATTCCTGTCGCAACCGGGCGATATTCTGCCGAGCGAGGGTGAGACCGGCGGCGGAGGTCACGTCCCGCTCCCCAAAGGTGTGCAGTTCCAGCCGTACCGGCCGCCCCTGGGAGACGAGATAGGCGGCACGCGCGGCCAGTTGGCCGTAATCGGCCACGGCGGCCTTGAGGACAAGGTTGGGCATGCTCACCTCCCCGCCGGATCGCTGACGCCAGGGTGGCATGGCCGGCCAACCTGGACAAGCTGGTATTCATATGGTATGCAACCACTGGTCCGGCGGCCTCCCCTCGGGCGGGGTTGCCGGCCCTTCCGTCCAGGACAAAAACAAGGGGGCAGGCCCCATGCCGGAAGCAGGGTTGGAAGCAGTTCTGGATGCGCCGCCGGTGGCTGACGACCTGTCGCCCGTCGGCATTCTGCACCGCGCCCAGGCGCTGCTGCCGCTGATCGACACCCTGAAGGCGGAGGGGGAACGTGAGCGCCGCGCCCCCGCGGCCCTGATCGACGCCCTGAAGCGGGCCGGCCTGTTCCGCCTGCTGCAGCCCCGGCGTTATGGCGGGGCGGAATGCCATCCCGCGACCTTCTTCGCCGTGCAGGCGGCCCTGTCCGCCGGGGACATGTCCATCGGCTGGCTGCAGGGCGTCATGGGCATGGTGGCCTTCCATCTGGCGCTGCTGCCGGCGCAGGCCCAGGACGATGTCTGGCGGGATGATCCGACGGCGCTGCTGGCCTGCAGCTACATGCCGGCGGGCAAGGCCACGCGCGTGCCGGGCGGTTTCCGCCTCAGCGGCCGCTGGGGCTTTTCCAGCGGCGCCGACCACGCCGACTGGTTCATGCTGGGCGCCATGGCGGCGTCGGAGGAAGGGGACACGCCGGAGCATGTCATCTTCCTGGTGCCGCGCGCCGATGTGCGCATCCACGACAGCTGGGACACCATCGGCCTGCGCGGCACCGGCAGCCATGACGTGTCGGTGGAGGATGGCTTCGTCCCCGCCCACCGTCGCCATGGGGTGCAGGAACGTTTCCTGATCGGGGGACCGGGCCGGGCCGTGAACCTGGCGCCGCTCTACCACATCCCCCTGCCCCAGATGCTGTTCCGCGCCATTTCCACCCCGGCGCTGGGCGGCCTGCGCGGCATGCTGGATGCCTTCATCGAGCATAGCCGCCGGCGCGCCGGCCCCAATGGCGGCGGCCCCCTGGTGGACCCCGTGGCCCAGCTGGCCTGCGGCGAGACGGCAGCCGAGCTTGACGAGATGACCCGCACCCTGGAAGGCAATTTCGACCGTATGCTGGACCATGCCCGCCAGGACCGGGACGCCCCCATCACCGACCGCATGCTGTATCGCGTCCAGGCCACCTCGGTGGTGGAGCGGTGCGACCGGCTGGCACGGCGCCTGTTCAAGGCCGCCGGCGCCTCCGCCCTGTCGGTCGCCAACCCGCTGGGGCGCATCTGCGCCGACATCCAGGCCGCCCGCCAGCACGCCGCCAATCAATATGAGATCTATGGCCGGACGCTGGGCGCCCACCTGTTCCAACTGGACGTGAAGGATACGTTGCTTTGAGCGGACAGCCGGACCAAAACCCCTCCCCGCCCCTGCCCTTCAGCCTGGGTTACGACGACCGGGATGAGGAGGAGATCATGCGCCGCTGGCGCGCCATCCTGCGCTCCAACAAATGGAGCCACGCCGCTTATCTGGAAGAATTCGAGGACGCCTGGCGGGGGTGGAACGAGCTGCCGGCGATCGCCTTCGACAATTGGGCCGGCGGCGCCATGGCCGTGCTGGACCATTTCAAGGTGCGGGGCGCCACCGTGCTGTGCCCGTCCAACACCTTCCTGGCCACGCCCCGCGCCGCCCAGCTGTCGGGGGCGGAGGTGGTGTTCTATGACTGCAACCGCCACGACCTCTGCGGTTCCTTCGACGATTTCGTGGCCAAGGCGGAACGGCATCGTCCGGCCCTGGCCTTCATCGTCCATATCGGCGGCCACATCGCCTTCGACATCCACAAGATCGCGGCCTATTGCCGGGACAAGGGCATCATCCTGGTGGAGGATTGCGCCCACGCCGTGGGTGCCGACTGGAACGGGCAGAAGCCGGGCAGCTTCGGCGACGCCGGCATCTTCTCCCTCTACGCCACCAAGACCATCACCACCGGCGAGGGCGGCGTGGTGGTCAGCAAACATGAGGACGTGTTGCGCCACGCCCGGTCCTACCGGGACTACGGCCGGGGCTCGGGCTACAAGGTGCAAAGCCTGAACCACCGCATGGACGAGTTCCGCGCCGCCTTCGGCACCGTTCAAATCCGGCGCATGCCGGAAATCGTGGCGTGGAAGCAGGCCTACGCCCGCGATGTGCTGGACCCGCTGCATCCTGACCGGGTGCGCCTGCCGGAGGGCATGAGCAGCGGCTTCTACAAGTACATCGTCTTCCAGAGCATCCCCACCTCGACCGGCAAGGTCTACGAGCTACCCTGCCATCGCATCATGGGGGTGGAGGCCGATCTGCCCAATACTGACTGGGTGGCCAAGAACCACTGGTGCGTGCCGCTGTACTACCCCCGCCCGTCCCTGGCGCAAGGAACCCCGGAGTAAAGCCGCCGAACCGAAGGCAGGCACCCGCAGTCGAATGCCCGCTTGATCAAACGGTTTAAATCACGCGGCGGATCCAGCCATCCACCAGCGGGGCCTGGCTGCCGCGCTGCATGCCGACCAGGCGCTCGCGCAGGCTGGCGGTGGTCGATCCGCCCTCGCCATTGCCGATGACGAAATCGCCCTCGGCCGTGCGCACGGTGCCGATGGGCGCCAGCACGGCGGCGGTGCCGCAGGCGAAGGCCTCGCGCACCCGGCCGGTGGCGGCATCCTCCTTCCACTGCGCCAGGGTATACGGCTCCTCCACCACCGTGTGGCCCAGGCTGCGCGCCAGCTGGATGATGCTGTCGCGGGTGATGCCGGGCAGGATGGTGCCGCTGAGCGGCGGGGTCAGCAGACTGCCGTCGTCGCGGACGAAGAAGACGTTCATGCCGCCCAGCTCCTCAATCCAGCGATGCTCCGCCGCGTCCAAGAAAACCACTTGGTCGCAGCCGTGCTTGCTGGCCTCCAGCTGGGCGATCAGGCTGGCGGCGTAGTTGCCGCCGCACTTGGCCGCACCGGTGCCGCCGGGGGCGGCGCGCGTGTAGTTCTCGGGCGCCCAGATGGTGATGGCCTTGGCCCCGCCCTTGAAGTAGGCGCCCACCGGGCAGGCGATCACGCAGAAGACGTACTCCGACGCCGGCCGCACGCCCAGGAAAGCCTCGTTGGCGAACATGAAGGGCCGGATGTACAGGCTGCCGCCCTCCCCGCCGGGGATCCAGGCCTGGTCGATGCGCACCAGCTGCTCCACCGCCTCCAGGAACAGTTCTTCCGAAATCAGCGGCATGGCCATGCGCTCCGCTGAGTCCCGGAAGCGCTTGGCATTGGCGTCGGGCCGGAACAGCGTCACCCCGCCGTCCGCCGCGCGATAGGCCTTCATGCCCTCGAAGATTTCCTGGGCGTAGTGCAGCACGGCCGCCGCCGGATCCAGCGCGAACGGCACCCGCGCCGTGACCTTGGCGTCGTGCCAGCCCTGGCCCTCCGTCCAGCGGATCGTCACCATGTGATCGGTGAATACCTTGCCGAAGCCGGGGTTTTCCAGGATGCGGGCCAAGGTGGCGGCGTCGGTCGGATGGGCGGTGCGCTCGATGGTGAAGGTCATGGTGGTTCCGGGATCAAATGTGGATGGCGTGGCCCAGGGCCTTCAGGGCGCTTTCGTGCACGCCCTCGCTTAACGTCGGATGGGCGTGGATGATGCCGGCCACATCCTCCAGCACGGCGCCCATCTCCAACAGCGTGGCGAACTCGCCGGCGAGTTCGGAGATGTGGCGGCCCACGGCCTGCAGGCCCAGGATGCGGTGGTCGGCCTTGCGCGCCACCACGCGGACGAAGCCGCCGTCGTCGCCCGCGTCCATGGACAGGGCGCGGCCGTTGGCGGCCCAGGGGAATTGCCCCACCACCGTTTCCACCCCCGCCGGCACCTCGTCGGGGCCCAAGCCCGCCGTCACGATCTCCGGCTCGGTGAAGCAGACCGCCACGATTGATGCGGGGTCGAAACGACGGCGCTTCCCGGCGATGATCTCCGCAACCATCTCGCCCTGGGCGGAGGCCTTGTGCGCCAACATGGGCTCACCCACCACATCGCCGATGGCGTAGACGCCCGTCGTCGGCGTGGCGCAGCGGTCGTCCACGGCGATGAAGCGGCCGTTCATGGCCAGGCCCATCGCCTCGCGTCCCCAGCCCTCGGTATTGGGCCGGCGCCCGACCGTGACCAGGATATGGTCGGCCGGCAGCATCTGGCGCGCGCCCTCCTTGGTCTCAATGGCCAGGCCCTCACCTTCCTGGCCCAGGGCCTTGGCGCCCAGATGCAACGTGACACCGTGCTTTTCCAGCCAACGGCGCACCGGCTGGGTCAGCTGGGCATCGTACAGCGGCAGGATGCGGTCCTGTGCCTCCACCACCGTGACCTGGGCACCCAGCTTGGCGTAGGCGATGCCCAATTCCAGGCCGATATAGCCCGCACCCACCACCACCAGCCGCTTGGGTACCGCCGTCAGCGACAGGGCGCCAGTAGAGGAGATGACTTTATCGCTGAACGGCAGGTTGGGCAGTTCCACCGGCAGGGAACCGGTGGCCAGGATGACGTTTTCCGCCACCACGGTGACGGGGCCGTCCGTCGTCTCCACGGTGCAGCGCTTGGCGTCGCTGAACACCGCCCTGCCGGCCAGGGTGCGTACCTTCGCCCGCTTCAGCAGGGCGGTGACGCCGCCGTTCAACCGGTCGATCACGCCCTCCTTCCAGGCCATGGTCTCGGTGAAGTTCAGCGCCGGCTTGGCGTCCAGGTGGATGCCGAAGCGGCCGGACGAGGCCGCCGCCAGCGTCATTTCCTCGTACAGCCCGGCGGCGTGGATCAGCGCCTTGGACGGGATACAGCCACGGATGAGGCAGGTCCCGCCCAGGCGATCGGCGTCCACCAGCACGGTGTCCAGCCCCAGCTGGCCGGCGCGGATGGCGGCGACGTAACCGCCGGGCCCGCCGCCAACGACAAGCACGCCAACAGTGAGGACGGGTGTCTTGATGGTTTCGGCCATGACGTCAGTCCATGAAGATAAGGGCGGGGTGTTCCAGCAGGCGCTTCAGCCGCTGGATGAAACGGGCGGCGTCATAGCCGTCGACGATGCGGTGATCGAAGGAGGACGACAGGTTCATCATCCGGCGCACAGTGATGAAGGAGCCGTTGACCACCGGCCGCTCCACCAGCTTGTTGGGGCCGATGATGGCGACCTCGGGATGGTTGATCACCGGCGTGGCGGCGATGCCGCCCAGGGCGCCTAAGCTGGTCAGCGTGATGGTCGACCCGTTTAGTTCATCGCGGGTCGCGGTGCCGTCGCGGGCGGCCTTGGACACGCGCGCCAGCTCGGCGGCGCAGTCCCACAGGTCCCGCGTCTCGGCATGGCGCACCACCGGCACGATCAGGCCGTTGGGCGTCTGTGTGGCGATGCCGATGTGCACGCCGTCATAGGTGTGCAGCACCCCGGCATCATCATCGTAGCGGCTGTTGATGTGCGGGAACTCGGGCAGGATGCGCACCACGGCGCGCATGAAGAAGGGCAGCAGGGTCAGCTTGGGCTGGGCCGGCTGCTTGTTCTCATTCAGATCCTGGCGCAGGGCCTCCAGCTCCGTCAGGTCGCATTCCTCCACATAGGTGAAATGGGGGATGCGTCGCTTGGAGTCCTGCATCTTCTCCGCGATCTTGCGGCGCAGGCCGATGATCTTGGTCTCCTCCACCCCGTCCCGCGCGGTGTAGCGCGCGTCGCCCGTGGGGATGGCGCCGCCGCCGGCGATATAGGCGTCCAGGTCCTCCGGCGTGATGCGGCCGCCGGGGCCGGTGCCGGGCACGTACTGCAGCGGGATGCCCAGCTCATGCGCCCGCCGGCGGGTGGCCGGTGCCGCCAGCGGCGCATCCTCGGCCAGGCGGGTGGTGAAGGCCGCCGCCTTCGCTTTGGCCGGCTGGAGCTTGGCTTGCTCCACCGGTTTGGGCACGGGCTTAGCCTCAATCTTTGCCGGTTCCGGCTTCGGCTCGGGCTTAGGCGCTTCCGCCTTGGGCGCCGGGCGGGCGGCGTCGGCGTTGCCGGCCCCCTCCACCTCCAGTTCCACCAGCACGCTGCCCACGGCCATCATCTGGCCGACCTCGCCATGGATGGCGGTGACCACGCCGTCCACGGGGGCGCTCATTTCCACCGTGGCCTTGTCGGTCATGACATCGACCAGGTCCTGGTCCTCGCGCACAGCATCGCCCGGCTGCACCCGCCATTTGACGATCTCGGCCTCGACCACGCCTTCGCCCACGTCGGGCAGGCGGAACAGGTAGGTGCCCATGGGCTTAATCCTCCATGACGCGCTTCAGGGCCGCGGCGAGGCGCGCGGGGCCCGGGAAATAGTCCCATTCGAAGGCATGCGGGTAGGGCGTATCCCAGCCCGCCACGCGGCCGATGGGGCTTTTCAGGTGATAGAAGCAGCGCTCCTGCACCAGGGACGACAGCTCGCCGCCGAAGCCGCCGAAGCGCGAGGCCTCATGCAGGATGATGCAGCGGCCGGTCTTCCTGACCGAGGCGACGATGGTGTCGATGTCCAGCGGCACGATGCTGCGCAGATCGATCAGCTCGGCATCCACGCCGGATTCCTCGATGCCCGACTTGGCCACGTGCACCATGGTGCCATAGGCCAGCACCGTGGCCTCGCGCCCTTCCCTCACCACCGCCGCCTTGCCCAGCGGCACGGTGTAGTGCCCCTCCGGCACGTCAGAGCCGGGAGACTCCGCCCAGGTCTTCAGCGCGCGGTCGTGGTGGCCATCGAAGGGGCCGTTGTAGATGCGCTTGGGCTCCAGGAAGATGACGGGGTCGTCATCCTCGATGGACGCGATCAGCAGGCCCTTGGCGTCATAGGGGTTGGAGGGGATGACCGTCTTCAGGCCCGTGACGTGGGCGAAGATGGCCTCCGGACTTTGGCTGTGGGTCTGGCCGCCGAAGATGCCGCCGCCGTAGGGGGAGCGCACGGTGATGGGCGCCCAGAACTCCCCGCCCGAGCGGTAGCGCAGGCGGGCGGCTTCCGACACCAGCTGGTCGAAGGCCGGCAGGATGTAGTCGGCGAACTGGATTTCCGCTACCGGGCGCAGGCCGTAGGCGCCCATGCCGATGGCGGTGGCGATGATGCCGCCCTCGGAAATAGGCGTGTCGAAGCAGCGCTTCAGTCCATGCTTCCTCTGCAAGCCGTCGGTCACGCGGAAGACGCCGCCGAAATAGCCCACGTCCTCGCCGAACACCAGGACGTCGGGGTCCCGGCTCATCATCACATCCAGGGCGGAGTTCAGCGCCTGGATCATGTCCATCTTGGGCATGGGATCAGACCCCCAGTTCACGGCGCTGTTCCAGGACGCGCCAATCGGGCTCCTTGAACACGTCTTCGAACATCTGGCGCACGGGCGGCTTGGACTGGCCCAGGGTGCCGATGCGTTCGCCTTCCTTCACCGCGGCGCGCACGCCGTCGGCCAGTTCGGCCTCCATCTGGGTGTGGCGCTCGGCCGACCATTCGCCGCGCGCGATCAGGTGGGTCTTCAGCCGCTCGATAGGGTCGCCCAGGGGCCAGCACGCCGCCTCCTCCGCCGGGCGGTAGCGGGTGGGGTCGTCGCTGGTGGAATGGCCGGCGGCGCGGTAGGTCACAAACTCGATCAGGGTGGCGCCCTTGTTGGTGCGCGCCCGTTCCGCCGCCCAGACGGTGGCGGCCCATACCGCCAGGAAGTCGTTGCCGTCCACCCGCAGACCTGGCAGGCCGTAGGCGATGGCCTTGGCGGCAAAGGTGGTGGATTCCGCCCCGGCGATGCCGGCGTAGCTGGAAATGGCCCACTGGTTGTTGGTGACGCACAGGATGACCGGGGCGCGGTAGACGGCGGCGAAGGTCAGCGCCTCATGGAAGTCGCCCTCCGCCGTGGTGCCGTCGCCGACATAGGCCAGCGCGATCTTGGTGTCGCCGCGATAGGCCGAGGCCATGGCCCAGCCCACCGCCTGGCTGAAGCGCGTGCCCAGGTTGCCCGACAGCGAGTAGAAGCCGTAGTCGCGGGCGGAAAACAGGATGGGCAGCTGGCGGCCCTTCAGCGGGTCGCCCTCGTTGGAGAAGATCTGGTTGACCAGATCGAGCATGGGATAGTCCCGCGCCCACAGCCAGCTCAGCACCCGGTATGTGGGGAAGCACATGTCGTCGCGGTCCAGCATCATGGACTGGGCGGCGCCGATGGCCTCCTCCCCCGTCGACTTCATGTAGAAGCTGGTCTTGCCCTGCCGCTGGGCACGGAACATGCGGTCGTCGAAGGCGCGGGTCTGGGCCATGACCTTGAGGCCGCGGCGCAGCGTCTCGGCATCCAGGCCGGGGTCCCAGGGGCCGACCGCCCGGCCCTCGTCATCCAGCACGCGGATGAGGCCGTAGGGCAGGTCGCGCATCTCCGGCTCCGCCACGCCCGGGTCGGGCCGGCGGATGGCGCCGGCGGGGGAAAAGGGCAGATGGTCGAAGCGGGGCGCCTGGCCCGGCCGGGCCGGCGGCTCCGGTATGTGCAGCTGTAACGGCGGCCGGCTGGACGCGCCGATTGGGTCTTGGGGTGACATGTTTCCTGGTCCCTCCCGTGCCTTCCTGTTGCCCCCAAGGATGTGGGGTGGGACCTGGAAAAAAAATATCTGATACGCCTTAAGTCAGCTTGTAATAGAAATGGACAACGCGCGAAACGGGGAGATTTTAGGATGGCGATTGCGTTGGACCGCCTAGACCGGCGTATCCTCCTGGCCTTGCAGGAAAATCCCGACATCTCCACCGCCGACCTGGCGGCCAAGGTCGGCCTGTCGCACACCCCCTGCTGGCGCCGGCTGAAGCGGCTGGAGGAGGAGGGCATCATTCTGGGCCGGGCCCTGCTGCTGAATGCCAAGGCCCTGGACCTGCCCATCACCGTCTTCGCCGAGGTGCGGCTGAAACAGCATGACGAGGAAACGCTGGAGGCGCTGGAGCAGGTGGTGCGCGCCCGGACGGAAATCGTGGAGTGCTTTTGCATGGCCGGCGGCGAGGGCGACTACCTCATGCGCATCATCGTCAGCAGCGTGGAAAGCTATGAGCATTTCCTGAAAAAGGTGCTGCTGCACCTGCCGGGGGTGGCGGCCGTCAATTCCCGCTTCGCCCTCAGCTGCGTCAAGCTGACCACCAGCCTGCCCATCGCGGCCTGAAAGACGCCACGGGCCGGGCAGGAAAATCAGCGCCAGGCGTAATTGAAGCTGAGGGAGATGCGTTCCTCATCCGCGCGGTTCAGCGCCACCTCATGCCGCAGCCAACTTTCCCACATCAGCAGGGTGCCTTCCCGCGGGGTCACGGCGATGGTGGGTTGCGAGGCGCGGTCGGCCTTGGCCTTGCGCGGCGGGGCCGCCATCATGAAGGGCAGGCGCGGATCCTCGAATTTCAGGACCGACGCCCCGGCCGGCACCCGCACATAATACGTGCCGCTGATGACGCTGTTGGGATGGATGTGCGACCCATGGAAGCCGCCCGGATCCAGCACGTTGATCCACAGGCTGTCCAATTCCAGCTTGCGGCCGCCCAGATCCCAATCCTGCACCTTGGCGTAGGCCTTGGCATGACGGTCCAGCTGGGCCTTCAGCTTCTTGAGGATGGGGAAGCGCCAGATGAGATCGTCCAACGAGGCGTAGCTGGTATAGCCGGTGTAGCCGTGCTTGTCCGACCAGCGTTGCCCCGCGCCGTCATCCTCCGCCGCCGTCAGGCAGCAGGCCGCCACCTCTTCATTCAGGGGCAGCATCTCCGCCAGCTCGGCCCGGTAGACGCGGGTGACGAACAGGGCGTCGACCTGCGTATCGGACGGGGTGGCGGCGGGCGTGGAGGCGGGGGTATCGTCGGTCATGCCCTGGGCTTTAACCGGGCGGCGCGGTGGCGTCAATCGCGCCAGGAGAAAAAGGCCGGCGCCTCCCCGGTCAACCCGCCTACGCCGAAAACAGTAGGCTGCAGGCCGGGCGCTTTGGGTATAAAGGAACCCCCTGGGGGCGTTCGCCCTTATCACCAGGGCCCTTAATAACCAGGGCATGTCCCAAAACGAAGATCGGCCCAGGCCCCCGCCCCGCCCGCGGAGGTCCCGGGACCGGCACCGCCCACGGAACGCGCATCCATGCAGTTGGCCACCGACGCGCCACCGCCGGACGTCCGCAAGGATGATCCCCATGCCGGCATCGGCTTCACCGAATTCGTCCTGATGGTCTCGGCCATGATGGCGATGAACGCGCTGGGCACCGACAGCATGCTACCGGCGCTGGGCCAGATCGGCCGCTCGCTGGGGGTGACGGAGGAGCCGCGCTGGCAGTGGATCGTCACCGCCTTCCTGCTGGGGTTCGGCGGGGCGCAAATCCTGTATGGCCCCATCTCCGACCGCTATGGTCGCCGGCCCATCCTGCTGTGGGGCATCGTGTTCTACGCCCTGGGCAACCTGGCGGCGGCCCTGGCGCCGACGTTCGAGCTGCTGCTGGCCGTGCGCGTGGTTCAGGGCATCGCCGTCGCCTCCACCCGCATCGTCGTCGTGTCCGTGGTGCGCGACTGCTATGCCGGGCGGCAGATGGCGCGCGTCATGTCGCTGGCCTTCATGATCCTGCTGGCTGTGCCCATCCTGGCGCCCAGCCTGGGGCAGCTGATCATGCTGGTGGCACCGTGGCGCGCCATCTTCGCCTGCCTCGCCGCCTATGCCCTGGCGGTGGTCCTCTGGCTGTGGCGGCGCCTGCCGGAAACGCTGCACCCGGAATACCGCCGGCCCATCGACGTGCCCACCATCCTGTCCGCCGTCCGGCAAACGGTGACGGACCGCCAGGCCATCGGCTACACCCTGGCGCAGACCCTGATGATCAGCGCCGTCTTCGCCTACCTCAACAGCATGCCGCCCATTTTCGAAGAGGTGTTCAAGGCGCCGCAGCTGTTCCCGCTGATCTTCGCCCTGACCGGCATGTCGCTGGCCGTGTCCGCGCTGCTGAACGCCCGCATCGTCGTCCGCTTGGGGACCCGGCGCCTGTCGCATAGCGCGCTGCTGGGCTTCATCCTGTTCACCGGCATCCACACCCTCATCGCCCGGCATGGGGAAAGCCTGCTGGTCTTCACCGTGCTGCAGGCCCTGACCATGTTCTGCTTCGGTCTGGCGACCAGCAACTTCGGCGCCATGGCCATGGAGCCGGTGGGCGCCATCGCCGGCACCGCCGCCTCGGTCCAGGGGTTCATCAGCACGGTGGTGGGCGCCCTGGTGGGCTTCGTCATCAGCCAGCACTTCGACGGCACCACCCTGCCTCTGGTCGGGGGGTTCCTGTGCTGCGGCGTCGGCGCCCTGGCCATCGTGCTGGTGACGGAACGCTTCCAGCTGTTCCACCCGCGCATGGGGAAATGACCGGCGCCCGGCGTTTTCAGGGGATCACTTGTGCTCCGGCTTGTCTTCGGTCAGGGGCTGGCCGTCGTGCAGGTAGGGCGGCGCCTCGATCAGGACGAAGACGATGCGGCACGGGGTGGTGGCGCTGGGGTTGCGCCACAGGTGCATGGTGCCGCGCTGGATGATGATGCCGCCGGCACCGACGATGGTTTTGGCGCCGTCGTCCAGCTCCAGCTCCACCTCGCCCGACAAGACGATGCCGTAGTCGATGCTGTTGGTGCGGTGCATGGGCGAGGCGCCACCGGGCAGCATGTCCACCACCCGGATGACGGAGCCGTGGTCCAGGGTCAGGCCGGCGTCGCGCAGGCGGCCGTCCGTCTCGTCGTTGTTGTCGGCCGGGACGGTGGGGGTGGTCCAGATCAGGGTGAAGGCGGCATCGCCCGAGGGGATGCGCCGGGTGGGGAATTCATCGTCCGACGTGAAGATGGCGCGCGCGTCGGCGTCATGCCCCGTCACCACGCGGCGGACGGCGGGCAGCCCTGAATCACTGGTCATGGTGTCGAACTTTCTGCAGGGAATTAGATATCGGCCAGCAGCGCCGTCTGCGCCTTGGCCATCATGGCGCCCATGATCTCGGGCGAGACGTGGTCTTGCTGCGCCTTGCCGATGGCGACACTGCTTTCCACCACCAGGCGGCAGCGTTCGAAGCGCCGGTCGGTGAAGGCCTGGAAGGCGGCGGCCAAGTCGTCATGGCGCCCCAGTTCCTCCACCAGGACCAGGGCGTCCTCCACCGCGATGCCGGCGCCGGACGCCAGATGCGGGGTGGTGGCGTGAGCGGCGTCGCCGATTAGGATGCTGCGGCCCTTGAACCACTGATGGCGGGGCAGCAGCACGGCCTCCAGCGGGCGGACATTGACCCAGGAGTCCGCGTTCAAATTCTCACGCAGGGTCGCCACCGGACCGCCGAAGGGGGCCAGCAGCTGGGCCAGCCGCCGGTAGGCCGTCGCCTCGTCCACCCGGCGCATCTCGGGCACGTTTTCCAGCAGCCACAGGTACATCAGATCCTGGCTGACCGGCACCAGGCCGCAGGTCACCGGCGCGCCGACGAAAAAGTGCGAGCGGTCGATCTCAGGCGGGCGCTTGGCCACCACGCGCCAGCAATACTGGCCGGTGTAGGCGGGCTTGCGCGCGTCCGGGAACAGGAAGGACCGCGCCTTGGAGAAGGCGCCGTCGGCCGCGACCACGAAATCATAGGTGCCGGCGCTGCCGTCGCTGAAACGCACGTCCACACCACCGCCGGTGTCGGTCCATTCGGTGGCGGTCAGGCCCAGGCTGATCCGTACCCCCGCCTCACGCGTCAGCCGTGACAGCAGGGCGTGTAGGTCGGGCCGCATGATGCCGCCGGACACCGGCAGGTCGGGCTGGATGGGCCTGTCCTGGAGGTCGGCCACAGCCATGCCGTTGGGGGCGCACAGGCGCCCGCCCTCCGTCACATGAAAGCCCTGGGCCCTGAGGTCGTCCAGGATGCCCAGGGTCCGGAAGGCGCGGTATGTGGGCCCCGTCACGGTGATGCCGGCGCCATAGACACGCCAGTTGGGATCGGCTTCCACCACATGCACGGGCCACCCGGCGCGTCTGGCCAGGATGGCGAAGGACATGCCGCCGATGCCGCCGCCCAGGACAAGGATGGGGGCGCGGTCCGCGCGCGGTGAGGACTGAGGCATCGCCAACTTCTCCCGTTTCTTCCCTAGCGCGCCCTCTCAAAAGGGGCACGTCACGGGCGATCCTAGGAGCCGCTCAGCTATTGTTAAAATTGATTTGAAAGATAGCTTGGCAGCTGTCCGGCGGATGGGTCGCCGGCGCAACCGTTGCCGGCCGGCCTAATCCGCCGCCAGCACCTCGCGCACCACCGTCTGCAACTGCCGGCCGAATACCGGCTTGTACAGGATGGCGGCGGGATGGTCCTGGTTCATGCGTTCCAGCATCGCCGGTTCGCGCGAGGCGGTGATGAAGATGACCTTGGAGCCGACCAACTCATGGATGGCGAGGGCCGCGTCCACACCGTCACCCACGCCCTTCAGCCGCATGTCCATCAGCACCAGACGGGGCCGTTGGGCCTTGGCCAGGGCGATGGCGTCGGCGGCGGTCGCGGCGGTGCCGCACACGATCAGCCCCATGTCCTCGATCTGGATGCTGAGGGTTTGGGCGATCAGGAATTCGTCATCCACCACCAGGACGCAGTCTTGCAGACCGTCGCTCATGGCGCCGCCATCCCAACGGGGGAACCCGCCATATCCAGCACCGGCGTCGGCAGGATGATTTCCGCCCGTGTGCCCTTGTCGAACCGCATCGCGATCGTTCCGTCCAACTGCGCCACCAAACCCTTCACGATGGTGCTGCCCAGGCCGCGCCTGTAGCCGCCCCCATCCTCCTCCTCCACCGATGAAGGGGCCGGAATGCCGTCGCCGTCATCCGCCACCACCAGCAGCACGTCGCCCTCCTCCCGGCGGCGCATCGCCATTGTGATGGTGCCACGCCCATTCGGGAAGGCATGTTTCAGCGAGTTGGTGATCAACTCGGTCACCAGCAAGCCCAAGGGGATGGCGAAATCCAAATTGACCGTCAGCGGGCAGATGGCGATGTCCAGTTCCACTGCTTCGTCCGCCCCCGACAGCAGGATGTTGCGGGCCAGCTCATCCAGGAAGGGCGCGATGTCGAAGCTTTCCAGATCAGGGGAGGCCATCAGCTGCTGATGCACCAGGCCCAGGGCATAAACCCGGCTGCGCAGCCCCATCAGCGCCTGGCGCCCATCCGGATCCTTCAGCTGCAAGGCCTGCATCATCACAAGGCCGTCAATGATTTGCAGGTTGTTCTTCACCCGGTGATAGACCTCGCGCAACAACAGGTCGCGCTGCTTCAGGGCGGCGGTACGCTCGGCCACCACCAGTTCCAGGTCCGCCTTGGCCTCGCGCAGCGCCGCCTCCGCCGCCGCCCGTTCGGTCACGTCGATCAGCACCCCGGTGGCGCGGGTGGGGGCCCAGGTGACGGGATCGCGCGCCACGATCGCGCTGCGGTGGGAAAGCCAAATCCAGCCCCCGCCCCCCTCCGCCGCATCCGGATCGCCATCGGCCCGGCGCACGCGGTACTGCATCTGCACCAGCTCCGCAGCACCGGTCTGCAACAGACTCAGGCCGGCCGCGCGCTCCGCCTGGTCGTCGGGGTGGATCCAGTCGGCCCAGGCGGCGTATTCCGGGCCGGACAGAGGGAACCAGGTTTCGGCCGGCAGGGTGCCGCCCGTCACCTCCGCGGTGCGCCGATCCACCCAGCCCAGGCCCCGCGCCAAATTCAATTCCCAGATGCCCAGCTTGGCGCCCTCCGCCGCCAGGCGCAGACGCGTCTCGCTTTCCTTCAACGCCAGGGCCGTCTTGTGCATGGTGTCGATGTCCTCGACCACCGCCAGCAGCAGGGGCGGCAGCCGGGCGCCAGCCTTGCGCATTCCGGCCCCACGCACCAAGGTCGCGGACACGCGGCCCCAGACAGGTGTGCCATCCTGGCGCCGGAAGCGCAGTTCGCGGACGTAGACGCTGGCCTCGCCCGCCAGCAGGCGCGCCAACTCCAGCCCCTCCGCCGTCCGATCCTCGCCCCACAACAGGTCGGGCCATTCCATGCGACCCGCCAGGTCGGCCCGGTGGTAGCCTAGCATGCTGGCGAAGGCGTTGTTCACCCGCAGCATCAACCCGGTCTCCGGATTGACCTGCACCTTGCCCACGGCAGCCGCCTCGAAACTGGCGCGGTATTCCGCCTCGCTGCTGGCCAAGGCCTCCAGCGCCACCGCCCGTTCGGCCAGGGCCTCCGTGAGCTGGGCGTTGGCCGCGCGCAGTTCGGCCGTGCGCTCGGCCACCCTGCGCTCCAACTCGGAATTGACGGCCAACACTTTGGCCTCGCTCTCCCGCAGCAGCGCGGCGGTGCGCTCCTGCTCCTCGATGGTACGGGTCAGGGCGGCGTTCAACCGGCCCAGCTGCACCGGCGTGGGCAGGGCCAGCACGCGTGGCACCAGGGGCCACAGCATGACGGCGGTGGCCACCGACAGCAGCGCCGTGACCAGCTTCACCACCCCCTCCATCCCATAGGCGGGCATCCACAGGGTCAGGATGGACAGCATGTGGGTCAGGCCGCAGGCCAGGATGAAGGCCACGAACAAATGTCCCACCCAGCGGTAGGCCAAATCGTTACGCTTACGTACGAACCAAGCCAACGCCAGGGGTATGGAGAAGTAGGACAAGCCGATGACGGCGTCGGAACCGGCGTGCAACCAGATGAGGCCCGGCAGCCAACTGAGGCAGAAGCCATGCGGCGTGAGGCCGGATGGATCCAGCAACCAGTCCGTCAAACTCATAAGCGCCCTCCGCGGCAAGGACACCGCGTAAGGTTTCCGGAGTCCGGCCCTAAACCTTTGCGGGTGCCTAAACGGTGGCGCCGGGCAGTACGCCCGTCAAGTCGCGCGTTCGATTAGATTGACCAAGTCCTGCACGCACAGGGTGAGGCTCACGACGCCGGGGCCGGCGTTGGCCGGAGGGCGTTGGCCGGAGGGCGTTGGCCGAAGTCAGCTGGCAACCTCCCCCACGGCCTCCGTTACCTCGCGTCGGACCAGTTTGTCCAGCAGGGGGAACTGGGGGTCGCCCAGCCAGGCGCGCACGGCGGCCACATCGGCCAAGGCGTGCAGGGCGGCTGTCGCCTGCTCCGGCCGGCCGACCTTGACGGCGATACCGCCCAAGGCATGCACGCTCTCGAACGCGTGCTCATCCGGTACGTCGTCGCCGATGAAGATGGGACGGCGACCCTTGAACGGTTCCACGGTCATGAAGCGATAGACGGCATCGCCCTTGAGGGCTGCGGCCGGCAGCAATTCCACGCCCACATTGCCCTCGACCACCCGGTAGCCGTCGGGCAGGCCGGGCAGCGCCGCCTTGGCCAGCCGGGTGATATGGTCCAGGGACTGCGGGTGCGGCCCGGTATGGATGGCCAACACCGGGCCCTTGCGCTCGATGACGATGTTGGGGGCGCGGCCCAGCTCGGCCTCAGCCCGTTCCGCCAGGGCGGCCAGGGCGGGCGGCTCCTCCGCCGCCACCGCCGGCTCGTCCAGCGACAGCCGCAGCTCGATCCCGAACAGCCCGCCGGCGCGCAACACCATGGGCTGGAACAGCGTGTCGATGGATGCCAGCGACCGGCCGCTGATCACCGCGACCGCCCCGCCCAGCTGGCGGTCCAGGTTGGACAGTAGGGTGCGCAGCTCGTCATCCACCACCACGCCGGTGGGATCCTTGTGGTGCTCCAGCAGCGTCCCGTCAATGTCCAGGAACAGGGCCCAGCGGTCCCCGGCGGCGGGCGCCAAGGCGGGGGACGGCATCGCTTCAGAAATGGCTCGGCTCAACGTTCTTTCCTTTCCCCATGCTGACCAGGCGCACCACGTTGCGGCCCAGGGGCGTACGGCCCAAGGCCGTGCGGCTGAGCGCGCCGCGCGCCGCCTGCTGCCTGGCCAGGCGGGCCGTGACATTGGCGGTGTGGTGGCGTTTCCGCAGGCGGGCACCGTCCAGCAGCATGTTGCCCGCCCAGCGGTAGATGTTGTTTTCGCGCACCGTTTCGCGCATGCGGCGCATCCGCTCGCGCTGCTCCTCCGGCGACATGGTCAGGCCGCGCAGCAGAGCGTCGGCCGTGCCGCAAGTGTCATACGGGTTGATGATGATGCTTTCCGGCAGTTCCTTGGCGGCACCGGCGAAGCTGCTGAGCAGCAGTACGCCCTGTTCATCCTCCCGGGCGGCCACGAACTCCTTGGCCACCAGGTTCATGCCGTCGTGCAGGCTGGTGACCATGCACAGGTCGGCGGCCCGCAACAGGCCGTAGACCTCGTCCTTGCCGTAGGATTCGTTCAGCAGGTGGATGGGCTGATAGCCGTCGTGGCCGTAGCGGGCGTTCAGCTCATCCACAAAATCCAGGCATTCGCGCTGGCATTGCTGATAAGCCGGCAGGGCGGTGCGGCTGGGGGCCGCCACCTGCAGCACCACCATGCGGCCGATCCATTCCGGATGGCGCTTGAACAGCTCCTCCACCGCGCGGAAGCGGTCGATGATGCCCTTGGTGTAGTCGAAGCGCTCCACCCCCACGCACAGCTTCATGTCCGGCGCTAGGTTGAAGCGGTCGAAGATGGCCCGGCGGCTGGCCGGCACCGGCGGCTGGCGCGACAGCGAGGCGGGCGGCCATTCGATGGAGATGGGATGGGCGTGCACGTGGGTGGTGTGGCCGCCGAAGGTGACGGCCGACGAGTCCCGCTCGATCCGGCTTTCCAGGAAGCGGTCCACCGTCTCGATGAAGTTGTTGCAGTAATACTGGGTGTGGAAGCCCATGACCGAGCTGCCCAACATGCCGTCCAGGATACGTTCCCGCCACGGGCAGATGCCGAAGATCTCGGCGTTGGGCCAGGGGATGTGCCAGAAGGTGATGATGACGGCGTCGGGCAGCCGCTCGCGGATCATGCGGGGCAGCAGGGCGAAGTGATAGTCCTGGATCAGGACCACCGGACGCTCATCCCGCGCCTCCTCCACCACCACGTCGGCGAAGCGCCGGTTCACCGCCTCATACACCTCCCAATCCTCGGCGTTGAAGCTGGGCCGGGTGAAGGCCACGTGACACAGGGGCCAGAGGCCATCGTTGGAGAAGCCGTAGTAATAGTGCTTCTCCTCACGCTCGCTCAGCCAGACGCGGCGCAGGGTATAGCTGGGGTTGTCGGGCGGCACGGCGATGCGGTCGTCCGCATCCACGGTCAGATGATCGGCCGAGCCGCTGCCGTGCGCGATCCAGGTGCCGGCGCAGGTGCGCATGACCGGGTCCAGCGCCGCCACCAAGCCACCGGCCGGCGCCCGCAGCTTCACCGCCCCGCCCTCCTCCAAATCATGGATGAAGGGCTCGCGGTTGGAGACGACGATGACCTGCGCCCCCGTCAGCTCCGTCTTCAGCAGGTGGCGCAGCGTGTCCGGCGTCCAGGTGCCCAGCCGGTCGGTGGCGACGCCCTCCCCCTTGGTGGACCGCAGGGCGCGCTGGGCCGCGGCGTGGGCGTCGCGCGCGCCGACCACGGGTGAAGGCGCCCGGTCCCCCTCCGCCAAAACCTGGCGCCGCGTCTCTTCGTAGGTGGGAATGGCGGCCTCAGCCACCAGCGGATGGCGGTTGCGACCCCAGCGCAGCAGCAGTGCGCCGGAAAGGACAAGGGCCGCAACGGATAAGAGTAGGCTGGCCCCCACCAGGTAGACGGCGGCGGAGTCCTGCGTCAGCAGCGCGCCCAAATCGATGTCCATCATGGTGATACACCCATACCCTATCGGTTAAGAAAACTATGACCTGGTGTTATGATTGTAATAATCAGGTCATATATCGCGCAGATCGAACAGATATAGCCGTAACGGCGTTTTCTATTGGTCTGTTCCTCAGTATTCATATAGGAATTCTAGAGACGAGATTGTGTTCCAAAAAAGGCAACCGGGGTGGAAGCGGGACCGAAAATCCGCATAGGCAGCGTAAGACCGTGGCGGAGTGTCCGCCGGTTCCTTGGTCCCATCGCCCTAGACCTGTCGGCCCTTACGAGCGGACGATGAGCGGCACCAGGCCTTCCTCGTGGTCTGAAATGGAGGCGATGACCTGCCCCCCCATGCGCTGGAAGAAAAGATCGACGGTGTGTTCCCCCACCGTCACGCGGCGCACGGTCAGTTGATCGATACCGATAGGCAGCTTGGGCCGGTTGACGTGGATTTCCCCCCGCCAGCCGTCAACCTCGATGCCCAGGCAGGCCTGCAACAGCATGAAGACGGAACCGGCGGCCCAGGCCTGGGGCACGCAGGCCACCGGATAGGCGATGGGCGTCTCCCCCTGTTCACGGGGGAAGCCGCAGAACAGCTCGGGCAGGCGCATGCCGAAGCGCACCGCCGCCTCGAAGGTGTCGCTCATCAGCTTCACCACCCCCCCGCGCACGCCGTAGCGCGCCAGGCCGGCGGCGCAGATGGCGGTGTCGTGCGGCCACACGGACCCGTTGTGGTAGGACATGGGGTTGAAGCAGACCTCGGTGTCCGCCAGCGTGCGGATGCCCCAGCCGGTGTGGAAGGCGCCGGCCAGCAGCTGATCCGCCACGCGGTGCGCCCGCTCCGGCGAGGGCAGGCCCACGAACAGCAGATGCCCGACATTGGAGGCGCGCACGCGGCAGGGCCTGCCCTTGCCGTCCAGCGCCAGGGCGTAAAAGCCCATGTCCTCCATCCAGAAATGGGTTTCCACCGCCTGGCGCAGGGCCTCGGCCCGATGCTGCCAATAGGCGGCCTGCGCGTCCTCCCCCCGCCGCTTGGCCAGGCGGGCCAGGCCGCAATAGGCGGCGTAGACGTAGCCCTGGACCTCGACCAGGGCAATGGGCCCCTCCGGCAGGCTGCCGTCGGCATGCTGGATGCTGTCGAAGCTGTCCTTCCAGCCCTGGTTGGCCAGGCCGGATTCCTCGGCGCGCTGGTAGTCGACGAAGCCGTCGCCGTTCTGGTCGCCCGCCCCTTCCATCCATGAGGCGGCGGCGCAGAGCGAGGGCCACAGCTGGTCGATGAAGGCCATGTCGCCGGTGCGGTCGGCATAGACCGAGGCCAGGTAGATGTAGAGCGGCGTGGTGTCGACGCTGCCGTAATAGCGGCCGAAGGGCAGCTCGCGCAGCACCGCCATCTCCCCCTTGCGCGTCTCATGCAGGATCTTGCCCGGCTGCGCGTCGCTGAAGGGTGCCGTCTCGGTGGCCTGGTGGGTGGCGAGGAAGGCCAGCACCCCCCGCGCCAGGCGGGGGTTCAGCCACATCATCTGCAAGGCGGAGATGATGCCGTCGCGGCCGAAGGCGGTGGAGAACCAGGGGATGCCGGCATAGGGGTAGGGGCCGGTGGACAATTCCGTCGTCAGCAGGGCGGTGTCCGCCTGGGCACGCGCCAGCCAGTCGTTGAACACCCGGCCGGAGCTGTAGACGCTGGCGCCGCGACGACGCTTGGTGCGCATCTCCAGCCGCGCCCGCACCGCGGCGGCACGAAAGCGCACACGGCTGGGCGTGTCCGTCCGCTCGGTCCCCACCTCGATGTACAGGACATGGTCGCGGCGCTTGGGCAGGTTGATGTTGAACACGGCGCGATCACCCTGCAACCGGTCGGGCGCCTGGCTGAAGGACAGGGTGGACTGGCGGGTCACCTGGTCCAGGCCCTCATAGCTCAGCGTCACACCGTCGCCGGACAGCTGGGCCTCATGCGTGCGGCCGCGCAGCTGGCGGGTGGAGCCCCGCACCTCGAACATGTCGCGGAAGTCGGCGGCGAAATTGAAGGTCAGCGGCACGACGATGTCGCTGCTGCCGAAATTGGACAGGGTGACCCGCTCATACAGCCGATTCTGCCACAGGATGCGCGTGCGCTCGATATGGATGACGCCCCACAGGGTCATGCCGCCGCCGGGGGCGGGCATGGGCACGTTGGTGCTGTTGGCCGTGAACAGGATGTTGTCCTCGCTGAGCGAGGCGCCCAGCAGCGACGGTTCCTTATCGCCGATGCGCAACTGATAGCGGGACAGGATGCGGGTGTCGTCCACGAACAGGCCATCGCCCTGGCCCTGGATGTCGCCATGGGCGTCGGCCACGACGAAGCAATCGCCGTGCTTCAGCGCGAACAGCTTGAAGGTCTCGCGCGGGCCGCTGCCGTCGGGGCCGGCCAGGCCGATGGCCGGGTCCAACTGTCGTTCGTCGAGGGCTGCCATGGGGGTCTGGTCTCGCGGGGCCGGTGGGATCAGGGCGACGGGGCGGCGACGGCGCGGTCGCCGGGCAGGCCGGCGGCCCCGCCGCCCTTCAGCAAGGCCTCATAGGCGGCCACGTAGTTGCGCGCCATGGCCGCGACGGAAAAGCGTCGCTCGAACACCTCGCGGATGCGGGCGCGGTCCAGGGTGCGCACCTTTTCAACGGCGTCCACGGCGTCGGCGATGGTATCGACGACGAAGCCGGTCACGCCCTGGTCGATGATCTCGGGCATGGCGCCGTTGTTCCAGGCGATGACGGGCGTGCCGCAGGCGAAGGCCTCGATCACCACCAGGCCGAAGGGTTCCGGCCAATCGATGGGCATCAGCAGGGCGGCGGCGTCGCCCAGGAAATCGGGCTTTCCGGCGTCGTCGATCTCACCGACGTGCTGAATGGCGCGGCCGTCGATGCGCGGTTCGACGTGTTCCTTGAAATACGGGCCGTCGTCGTCCCCCACCTTGGCCGCCATCTTCAGCGGCCGGCCGGATTTCTCCGCGATCTCGATGGCACGGTCCGGCCGCTTGTCGCGGGAGAAGCGGCCCAGGAAGGCCAGGTAGTTGCCGGTGCCGCCCGGCCGGCCCGCCGGCGGGCGGTACAGGTCCAGCGGCAGGCCGTGATAGACGGTGGCCAGCCAGTTGGCATCCGCCAGGGGCCGCCGCTGCCGGTCCGAGATGGAGATCATGGGGTAGCGCGGCCAAAGCCCGTAGGACGGCGCCAGGTCAACATAGTCCAGGCGGCCGTGCGGCGTGGTCACCGTGCGCTGCGCACATTCCTTGAAGAAGGGAAAGTGCATGAAATGGCTGAGGTGGAAATGCAGTACGTCGAACTCATCCGCGCGGGCCCGCACCTGCTCCAGCATGGCCAGGTGGGCCGCCACCGGCGACTTCAATGGCGCGCCATCCAGCCACAGCGCCTTGGGCCGCATGGGCACCAGCCTGGCCTTGGTCTGGGAGGCCCCGCTGGCGAACAGGGTCACGTCATGACCCAGGTCCACCAACTCATCCGTGAGATAAGATATAACCCTTTCAGTACCACCATAGTATGTTGGCGGCACCGTCTCATACAGCGGGGCGATTTGCGCAATCTTCATCGACGGTAATTCCCTAAATCGATGATGGAAATTGGCACGCACACCCATGAGTATTGATGGTGCGCCGCCAAAGGGACCGGCGCAACCGTATCATCGGTTGGTGGTAGCAACCATAATTCTTAATGAATAGGGCATGGGGGCGAGGCCACCGCCCGAATTTGACGCGCCATCGCACCCTGGGCCTTTCGGCCTAGACCTGCTGCCGGGCGGTCAGGCGGCGGGCTTGGCCTTGGGCGCATAGCGCTGGCGGATGGCATCGTCCGCGCCGGGGCCGGCCGCCAGGCGGAAATCTCGGCTGGTGGCGGGCTTGCCGCTTACCCGGTCCACCAGCACCATGTCGGCGGGCTGGCCCGTCTGGGTGTCGACCAGTTGCACGGTCGGTCCCTCGGGCGCGAAGTGGCGATTGCCCCAGGCCAGCAGGGCCAGCATGACCTCGCGGAAATCGCGGCCCCGCTCGGTCAGCACATACTCGTACCGGGGCGGGCGTTCACTGTATTGCCGCTTTTCCATCAGCCCGGCCTCGACCAGGGCGGTCAGGCGGCGGGTCAGCATGTTGGGGGCGATATCCAGGCTTTTCTGGAACTGGTCGAAGCGCGTCATGCCGTGAAAGGCGTCGCGCAGGATCAGGATGCTCCACCACTCCCCCACCCGTTCCAGGCTGCGGGCGATGGGGCAGGTCAGGTCCTCGAAACTTTTACGCTGCATGGCGAGCCTTCGGCGGCGGATTGCGCATCCGCGACTTTCATGGTGCAAGTGTAAGGCCGCCGCAGTGGGCTGCGCAAGGGGTCGCGACCAGCGTGGGCTAGAATCTCAAGCCCTGGAACCAGCGGAACAGGGCCTGCAGGCCGGTGTAAAGGCGCCCGGCGCCGATGGCGTCCATCCAGTCCTGCCAGGCCTGCACCCAGCCGGACAGCCGGTCGGTCACCGGGTTGATGGGCAGGCCGTTGACCCAATCGGCCAGCGGATGGGCGCCCAGCACCAGCGCCACCAGGGTGGCCGCCGCCAGGGACAGGGCCACGGACCGCAGGCGGGAGGGGGCCGCCCCCTCGATCACCTCGACCGGGTTGTAGCGGGGGCGCACGGGCGGGGGCGCGGGTGTCGCCTCGGCGGGGGCTGACAGGCGGCGGGTCGGGATGGCGTTCATGTCGCGGCCCCCCTCAGAACTGGAAGTAGATGAAGGGCGCGACGCCCTCGGGCGCGCACGCCTGGATCAGCACCACGGCCAGGCCCACGGCGGCGCCCATCGCAGGCCCCAGGAAGGCGGCCGGCAGGCGGCGCACCCCATCCTCGATGCGCGCCAGGCGGTCGGCGGGCAGGAACTGGCTGGCCAGGGTGCCGGCGATCAGCAGCAGGGTCAGGGGCGTGGCGGCGGTGGGCAGCACGTGCCACCGGCCGAAGCCCGCCAGGAAGTGGCCCGCCACCTCCAGCGTGGGCGAGCGGAAGAAGATCCAGGTAAAGCAGACGAAGTGGAAGGTGGCGACGATGGCCAGAACCCGCCGCCAGCCGCGCAGGGGCGGCGCCTCCCATTGCCCCAGGGTGATGGCGCGCAGGCGGTTCACCAGATGCTCCGTCACCAGCATGCCGCCGTGCAGCGCGCCCCAGATGACGAAGGTCCAGTTGGCGCCGTGCCACAGGCCGCCCAGCAGCATGGTGATCATCAGGTTGCGGCAATGCCGCCATGTGCCGCCCCGGTTGCCGCCCAGGGGGATGTAGAGATAGTCGCGCAGCCACGACGACAGTGAGATGTGCCAACGCCGCCAGAATTCCCGCAGGGAGCCCGACCGGTAGGGCTGGTCGAAGTTCTGTGGGAAGCGGAAGCCCAGCAGCGCCGCCAGGCCGATGGCGATGTCGGTGTAGGCGCTGAAGTCGCAATAGATCTGCATGGCGTAGCCGTATGTGGCCAGCAGCAGATCCAGGGCGCCGTAGCGGTCCGGGTCCATGAACACGGCGTCGACCAGGTCGGTCGCCAGGTAGTTGGCCACCACCACCTTCTTGAACAGCCCGCCCATGATCAGCAGGTAGGCGCGGGTGGCGCGGATGTCGTCCGGATCCGGCCGTTCCCCGATCTGGGGCAGGAAGTGGCTGGCGCGGACGATGGGGCCCGCCACCAACTGGGGAAAGAAGGAGATGTAGAGCACCAGGTGCATCAGGCTGGCCGGCCGCCGCAAGGTGCCGCGGTACAGATCCACCAGGTAGGAGATGCCGTGGAAGGTGAAGAAGGAGATGCCGACGGGCACCACCATGTCCAGGAAGCCCAGCCGCACCGGCAGGCCCAGCAGGGTGGCGGTGTCGTTCACCGCGTGGCTGGTGAAGTCGGCGTACTTGAAGAAGGCCAGCACGCCCAGGTTCACGGCCACGGCCAGGGAGACCGCCAGCTTGCGCCGGGCCGGGCTGCCCTGGCGCACGATGGCGTGTCCGGCCAGGTAGTTGAATAGCGTGCTGCCGCCCAGCAGGAACAGGTAGCGCCAATCCCACCAGCCGTAGAAGACGTAGCTGGCGGCCGACAGGAAGGCGATGCGCCCCTGCGGGAAGCGCACCAGCGCCCAGGCGGCGGCGAAGACGATCAGGAAAAACAGGCCGAAGTTCAGCGTGGGGAACAGCATGGGGGTTCCCTCACCGGCCGGCCAAGGCAGCGGCGGCCGCATCGGGGCGCCCGGCCACCACCGGGCGAGGCGGCACGGCCCCGGGCTGGATATAGCCCTGGTACTGGTCCATCAGCCAGGCGAAGAAGGCGTTGGCCGTCAGGGTGTAGCCTTCCGGCGTCAGGTGCACATGGTCGGCCCGGGCCAGGGGCACGGCCTGGCGCACCCAACGGTCCATGCCGCAGGCCCCCGGCATCATTTGTGACCAATCCCAGAACACATAGTCGCCGGATTTGGCGCCCTGGGCCTGCAGGGCCCGCACCCGCCCCAGCATGGTGGGCGTGTACCAGGCGCATTTCCCTAGGGGCGGCGGAGTATCCTGGCAGGGGAAGACGGCATCCTTGTCCGCCACCTTCTTGCAGGCGGCGGATTCCGCCTGGCCGTCCAGGGGACCCAGGACGACCACGGCCACCGGCCCGGCATTCAGCCGGCGCAGCGCCGCCTTGAAGCGTTCCTGGTAGGCGGACAGGTCCAGGTCACGGTCGAAGCCCTCATTGGTGCCATAGGCCAGGATGACCAGGTCCGGCTTGCGCCTGGCCAGTTCCAGCGCCACCGTCTCAGGGTTCCAGCGGTCCATGGTGGTCAGCCGCGCGCCGACCACGCCCGCGCTGTCGAACACGACGCCCGGCTTGGCCCGGTCCAGCGACCAGCCGGCGATGTCCACCGGCCGGGCGTCCGCCGCCACCAGCTTCAGCTGCTGCGCCTGTCCCGCCGTGGGCAGGGTGACCCAATCGGCCTGGCCGGCGGGCCCTTGCGTGGGGATCTGCTTCACCACCCGGTCGTCGATCAGCACCAGCAGGTCGCCGCCGCCCGGCTGCCGCACCACGGTGACGCCGGCGATGTCGAAGCCCAAGCCATCCTTGGGTGTGACGGCAATGGCCGCCCCGCGGGCGCGGCTGCGGGCGACGAAGCCGGTCATGCCCCAGCCCGGCGACGGGGTGTCGCTGAGGCTGTTGAAGTACTGCCACTTGCCTTCCTGGGTCACCGCCACGTCGGCGCGGCGCGACCCGATGTAGGGCTTGCCCGCCGGCATGTAGCCCGGCCCGGCGGAGCCGAAGCGTTCCTGCAGGGCGTCGCGCAGGCGGGTGGTGAAGACGCCGCCGGCGGTGTGGCTGTCGCCCAGTTGCAGGATGTCGACCGTGCCGCCATGCCCGGCCTCGATGGCCGCCAGCCGCTGAAACAGGCGTTCAAAGCCCGGATTGCCGTCATAGGGCGAGGGCGCACGGGCCGGCGGCGCCGACGGCAGGGTCCCGGTAGCGGCGACCTGGGTGGCCCCTTTGGGCACGGGGGAGGCCGAAGGGCCGGCGGGCGCGCCGCTGCACGCCGCCAGGGCGGCCAGCATCAGGCTGAGGGACGCAAGACGGCGGCGCATGGAGGTCAGAGCTGCCGCGCCGGGGTGGCCATGAGCACCCGGCCGCGAGAGCCGATGGACGAACCGGCCGCGGCACCCGTGGCGGCACCGGGTTGCTGGCTCATGGGCTGGCTGGCCGGCAGGTCGGCCGGCATGGGCTTGGCGATGGGGGCGTCGGAAGGGGTGGAGGTGACGGCCGCCGGCGTGACCGCCGGAACGTTCGCTGGAACCGGGGCCGGGGCCGGCGCTGAAGCGACCGGGGCGGGGGCCGGCGGGGTGGCGGACGCAGCCTTGACCGCCGGTTTGGCCGCCGGCGCCCCGGCCAGCTGCAGCCGGGTCAGCACCTTGCCCGCCACCAGCTGATAGCCATAACCGGTGAAGTGGATGCCATCGTCGGACCGCAGCTGCTGGCTTTTCTGGCGGCTGTCATCGACCCGCGCCATGAAGTTGCCGTCGGCGTCCAGATAGTCCTGGTACAGCGGCAGGAACACGGCGCCGTACTTGCCGGCTTCGGTTTCATAGAGGCCGGTCATGAACTTGGCGTCGTCGTTCGTTTCCGGCTTCCGCATGACGGGCAGGCCCACCCACACGGTGGTGACGTGGTGTTCCTTCAGCGTCTGCAGCAGCCAGTCGATGCGCTGCGTGTAGACGTTGGTCCAGCCCGGCGACTTGAACAGGTAGCCCTTGCGGTTCTCGTCGCGCACGCCCTGCATGTCGTTGGCGCCGAACATGATGACGGCGTAGCCGCCCTCCCCCGCCTCATCGATCTGGCGGGCGGTCTCGGCCTGCCAGCTGGCATAATCAGGCCGGGTCAGGCCGGCGCCCAGCTGGGAATGGCGCATCAGCCGTGTCTGCGGCTGGGATTTCAGCCGTTCGTACAGGCCGCTCCACACCCCATCGGCCAAGGAATCGCCATAGACGGAAATCGTGACGCCAGCCGGGGTGGCGGGCGTCTGGGGAATCGCCGCGGGCGGGGCCACCGGCTCGGCACGGGCGATGGCTGCGGTCAAACCGAAAAATGCACTAAAAACAATAACGAACCGGCGGTTCATCGAGGGCCCCTGACTGCCGAACCTAATGAATCCCAAGAGGGTGGCGCGGACGGCGTCAATACAGCCGCCCGCATCGTCATACCGGGAGTCCCGGCGCCTGTCACGCGCCGGCTGGGGATAGCTCCAACGCCTATGGATCAAGCCGTCAGGAACAGGGCCTGTTCCTTCTGCCGGCGGGCGGCGAGCCCCGGCAGCGTGACCAGCTGGCCATTCACCGTCGCCTTGTCCCAGACCAGGAACTGTTCGGCGGCGCCGGCGTAATCGCCCTGGTTCAACAGACGCAACAGCGTGGACTGGGTCAGGGCGCCGACACCCAGGTTGAACGCGAAATCCGTCAGCGCGGCGTACTGGTTGTCGGTCAGCGGCACCGTCACCGCCGTGCCCACCCCGTTGCCGGCGGTGGCCAAATCCTGGGCCAGCAGGTTCTGGGCCTGGTCTTGGGTGATGGTCATGCCCGGCGTGACGTCGGGCCCGGTATGGCCATACCCGATGGTCAGGCGGCCGGCGGGGCAGAGATAGGCGGTCAGTCGCAGTCCCTCGGACTGTTCGGTCAAGGCGATACCCGCGGCGTTCACAGTCCTGGTCATTCCCACTCAATCCCCACATCAGGAAGTACAATTCAGGCTTGCCTTTATAGCCCTGCCCTGCACGTCACCCCACCGGAAAGCCGAGCCCGCGGGCGTCAATTTGCCTAAACGGTTGCAAATCTCCGCCTTTAGACCGCCATCCTTTGGGCACATTGGGGGGAGAGTATCGGTACCGTATTATCAGTCCCTTAAGGTCCCGCCGCCCCGCCCGGCGCGGATGGGGTAACCCCGGAAGTACCGGCCTTCAGAGAAAGGGCTCACATCATGTTCCGTCTGCGCCTGCCCCGCCTTCATCGCACCCCTGGGGGGCGCGCCCGTATGGCGGCGGCCATGTTCACCGCCCTGGTGGCTTTGCCCGTCGCGGCCAAGGCGGAATATGCCTACACCTCCAGCGGCACCATCCTGCGTGCCGGTCCGGGTGGCGGTTATCCGGCCATCGCCAGCCTGCCGCCCGGGGTGTCCCTGAACGTCTACGGCTGCCTGGCCGGGTGGTCGTGGTGCGACGTGGATTTCCAGGGTTATCGCGGCTGGCTCTATGGCGGCAGCCTGATGTACCCCTACCAGGGCCAGCGCGTGTACCTGCCCCAGTACGGCGGCGTGATCGGCCTGCCCATCATCACCTTCTCGTTCAACGACTATTGGGGCCGCTACTATCGTGACCGGCCGTGGTTCGCGGACCGGCACCGGTGGGAGCGCTTGCCCCCGCCCCGGCCCATCTACCACCCCGGCCACGACTTCCGCCCCGGTCCGGGCCCAGGCCGGCCCGGTTGGGATCGGTGGGACCACGACCACCGTCCGGGTCCCGGGCCCGGCCGCCCTGGCCCCGGACCGGGCGACCATCACGACGGCCCCGGCCCTGGCCGTCCGGGTCCCGGTCCTGGCGGTGACCATCATGGCGGTCCCGGGGGCGGTCCCGGGGGCGGTCCCGGGGGCGACCACCACGGGGGCGACCACCGGGGCGACGGGGACCACGGTCCGCACCGCTGAACATTCCCACCTTGATTTGGGCGGCTCGTTAAGGGCCGCCCTTTTCACATCAGGCCGCCCCCCCTGGGCCGCATACGAATTCTTGTTGTGGTTCGCCCCCCCTCCTGTGCCATGAAGGACGAGGTGGCTGGGGTTCCGGCCCATGGACGAAGCCTGCGCAACGCCTTACAAGCGCAGGGAAATCAAGGGACAGGGGGGGACGTATGGTGCCGGTTGCAGGCATGGCCTGGGTCGACTACGCCATCGTGGCGGTGTATCTCATCGGTATCGTCTCATTGGGGCTGTACTTGGCCCGCCGCCATTCCTCGACTGAGGATTTCTTCCTGGCGTCGCGCGGCACCACCTGGCCCGTCATCGGCCTGGCCCTGCTGGCCTCCAACATCTCGTCCACCACGCTGATCGGGTTGGCGGGCGCCGCCTACGGCACCGGCATCTCGGTCTACAATTACGAATGGATGGCGGCGGCCGTCCTGGTGTTCTTCTGCGTCTTCTTCCTGCCCTTCCTGCTGCGGTCCAAGGTCTACACCCTGCCGGAGTTCCTGGAGCGGCGGTACAGTGGCCTGGCGCGCAGCTATTTCTCAGGATTGACCCTGTTCCTGAACCTGGTGGTGGACACGGCCAGCGCCCTCTACGGCGGCGCGCTGCTGTTCAAGCTGCTGCTGCCCGGCGTGCCCCTGTGGCAGATCGTCATCGTCCTGGCCGTCTCCGCCGGCATCTACACCATCGCCGGCGGCCTGCGCGCCGTGATCTATACCGAGACCATCCAAGCCGTGCTGCTGCTGACGGCGTCCGCCATCATCGCGGTGCGCACCTTCCTGAAGGCCGGCGGCTGGGACGCGGTCATGGGCGCCGTCGACCCGGCCAAGCTGTCGCTGATCCGCCCCTTGAGCGACGCGGCCGTGCCCTGGCCCGGCCTGCTGACCGGCGTGCCCCTGCTGGGTTTTTACTTCTGGTGCACCAACCAGTTCATGGTGCAGCGCGTGCTGTCGGCCAAGGATGAGAACCATGGCCGCTGGGGCAGCCTGTTCGCCGGCGCGCTGAAGCTGCCGGTGCTGTTTCTGATGGTGCTGCCCGGCACCGCCGCCATCCTGCTGTACCCCAACCTGAAGTCGCCGGACCTGGTGTTCCCCACCCTGCTGTTCGGCCTGCTGCCCGCCGGCCTGGTGGGCCTGGCGGTGGCCGGCTTCATGTCGGCGCTGATGTCGTCCATCGCCTCCACCTTCAATTCCGCGTCCACCCTGTTCACCATGGACTTCGTGCGCCGCTGGAAGCCAGAGATGCAGGGCGCCGCCCTGGTGCGGGTGGGGCGCCTGGCCACGCTGGTCATGGCCGGGGCGGCCATGGCCTGGGCGCCGCAGATCGAGCATTTCGGGTCGCTGTGGCAGTACCTGCAGGTCATCATCGCCTATGCCGTGCCGCCGGTGATGGCGCTGTACCTGGTGGGCATCTTCTGGCGCCGGGCCAACGCCGCCGGGGCCGCCGCCTGCATCGCCGCAGGCGTGCTGGGCGGGGCGGCCCTGTTCGTGGCCAACACCGTGCTGGACGTGGTCAGCATCCACTTCCTGTACGTCGCCCCCCTGCTGTTCATGCTGTGCGCCGCGGTGCTGGTGGTGGTCAGCCTGGCCACCGCCCCCGACGCGGCGGAAAAGTCGGCCGGCCTGGTCTGGACCCCGGCCTTTTTCCGTGAGGAGACCGCCCGGCTGGCGCACGAGCCGTTCTGGCGCAACTACCGCGTGCTGGCCGGCCTGCTGCTGGCCGCCACCGCCGCCATCGTCTACACCTTCCGCTGAGGGGCCGGCCCATGGGCGATCCGCTGCGCGTGTTGCCGGCCGGCACCAGCCGCCCGGATCTGAAAGAGCCGGAGTCGCGACGCGCATTGCGGGGACGCGGGCCCGATTGCTATCATCCGCGCCCAGGGGAGCACCAAGAGGCCGGAAGCAAGGGGATGCGGGTCAAGCGTCCGACATCGTTCGACATCGCCGAACTGGCCGGCGTGTCGCAGTCCACCGTGTCCCGCGCCCTGCGCAACGACGCGATGGTCAGCGAGGACACCCGCCAGCGCGTGGCCCAAGCGGCCCGCCTGCTGAACTATAAAGTCGATGTCAACGCCCGCAATCTGCGCTCGCAGAAGACCAACACCCTGGCCCTGCTGCTGTATGAAGACCCGGTGACCAGCCAGTCGCTGATCAACCCCTTCTTCCTGTCCATGCTGAGCAGCATCACCAAGGCGTCGGCCCGGCGCGGCTATGACCTGCTGATCTCCTTCCAGCAGTCCAGCGATGACTGGAGTGCGGACTACGCCGCGTCCAAGCGGGCCGATGGCCTGATCTTCCTGGGCTATGGCGATTATCTGCGCTATGTCGACAAGATCAGCCGCCTGGATGAGGTCAGCACCGCCTTTGTCACCTGGGGGCCCGTGGTCCCGGGCCAGCCGGGGCACTTCATCGGGTCGGACAACATTCAAGGCGCCCGCGAGGCTGTGCGCCACCTGATCGCGCGCGGCCGCAAGCGCATCGCCTTCCTGGGGGACATCTCGGAACACTGCCCGGAGTTCCGCGACCGCTACCGCGGGTATGTCGAAGCGCTGGGCGAAGCGGGCCTGCCGGTGATCGAGGCGCTATACGCCGATGCCGCCGCGTCGGAGGAGGTCGGGCACCAGGCCATCCTGGACCTGATCGACCGCGAGGGGCCCATCGACGCCGTGTTCGGCGCCTGCGACCTGCTGGCCATCGGCGCCATGAACGGCCTGCGCGAGCGGTCCTTGCGGGTGCCGGAGGACGTGGCCGTGGTGGGTTTCGACGACATCGTCGCCGCCCCCTTCACCTCGCCACCCCTGACGACCATCCGCCAGGACACGGCGGCCGCCGGCGAACTGCTGGTGGAAAACCTGCTGCGCCTGATCGACGGCCGCCCCATCGAGACGACACAGATCTCCACCAGCCTGGTGGTGCGGGGCAGTTGCGGCGGCGCCTGACCCACCGGGGACGGCGGGGTCACACCCCCGGTTGTTGCCAATACCCCGGGCGTACGGTATCCCGATGGTGGGGACCGCAAGGGGGGACGTCGTTGGGGCGACCGGGCATACACCCCGATTGGAGTTGGACGTGCTGCAACGACCCAGCTACAGGCATTCCCTGATTTCCATGCTGGCGGACCTGAGCGGGCCGGACACCCGGGACGCCGGGCTGCAGGCGCTGGAAGCCGCCGGCTACCTCACGCCCGAGTTGCGGGCGAAATGGACGGCCGAACTGGCGCGGCCCAAATACGCCGCCCGCTATCTCAGCGAAATCGTCTCGCAGGAAAAGGTGCGCATCGAAAAGCTGTTGCGCCAGGTGGGCGGGGAGCTGACGGCGGTCAAGACGCGCGACCTTCTTGCCAATTTCATCCAGGCCCTGCAGGTGTGCAGGCAGGAACACCGCCTGGACCCCGACCGTATCCGGCGGTCGCGCACCCTGGATTTCGGCGCTGGCGTATGGTCGTCCCTGTCCGCCTCCGTCATGCTGTACGCCATCGGGTTTGAGCAGGCCGACGCGTTCGAACCCTTTCCCATCGCCCCGGACATGGTGGCGGAAAGCGTCTTCCAGACCATCCGCTGGCTGTATGACACGCCGGACGCCTTCGCCGTCTTCGGCGCCACGCCGGCGATGATGAGGCAGCGCGTGGCCGCCCTGGATTTTTCCGGCCTGGAGGAAAAGCTGGACGGCCTGAACGCCGGTGGCCCGCGCGTGATCGATTTCGGCCCCGTCCGGCTGTTCAACAACACCGACATGATGGACAACGGGTATTACGACTTGGTGCGCAGCAATTCGGTGCTGGAGCATGTGGAGGACATGCTTGGCGCCCTGGCCCGGCAACGGGAGATCCTGAAGGACGACGGCGCCTGCGTGCACACGGTGGACTTCACCGACCACCGCGCCATCTCGGCCGACCGGGAGGACATCGAGCATTCCTTCCACATGTACTATGACGGCATCCTGGATGAGGTGAACGGCCTACGCGCCGGCGACCTGGAATCCCTGTTCGTGCTGAGCGGCTTCCACGGCAGCATCGTGCGACTGATGACGGCGCCCGAGGGGTATATCGACCACGGGCGCCTGCACCCCCGCTTCGCCCACTATTCGCCCGCGGACTTGGCGGCGGCGGTCAGCAGCTACGTGCTGACGAAGGCTTGACGGTGGTCCCGGGGCCTCGCGGCCCCGGGAACCATCCTCTTCTCACGGCTTGGTGGCGTAGCGCACCGCCACGGGGGCGTAGAGGTCCCAGACCCCGCCGTCGTGCAAGGAGCGCAGCAGCTTCACATACTCCGCGTGCGCCCAGGCCAACGGGGTCGCGCTGTCGGTGCCGGCGCCGGCCTTGTAGCCACGGCCGCCATCGCTGCCCACACCGTCCCACACCTGTTCCGGGATCATCAGGCCCTGGTTGGCGAAGCGCTCCATGGCGCGGACGTAGGTGGCGCGGATGGCCTCCACCTCCGCTGGCTTGGCGCCGCCGGCCTTGGCCGCCGCCTGCGCCAGCTCGTAATGCCCACGCTCCCCCGTCAGCAGGGGCCAGACGCGGCCGCGCTGGGTGGGCGTCATGCTGCCGCTGACGGCGTAGTTGGCGCCGGTCGCCCGGTCCTCGCCATAGCCGTCGTTGCCATAGCGGCGCCAGCCGGGATAGGCCGTGGCGTCGCCATCGAAGTGGAAGGTGTACTTGACGCGCAGGTTCTCCGGCAGCGTCTCGTCATCCAGCACCGCCAGGCTGGACTTGATGACGGGGTCGCTGGGCGCCCGCACGCCATAGCGCACCAGTTCCAGGAAGCCGCCGTCGACATAGGCGTCCTCCGTCAGTGCCTGCTGCCCGTTGCGCACCGCCAGGGGCGTGTGGGCATTGGGCTGGCCCGTGGGCGCGATGCGCAGGTAATAGCCGGCTTTCGAGCCCCCGGGGGAGGCCGTTCGCGCCAGCTGGCCGTTGGTGGTGACGGTCGCGGCCTCTAGCCCGGCGGAGTATTGATCGGCGGCGGCGTAGTAGCGCTTCACCGACGCCTCATCCCCCGCCTGGCCCGCCAGTTCCGCCGCCGCCGCCAGGCCGGCGATGACCGCCGCCGTGGTGGAGGGGGAGTTGCCGGCCTGCTCTTCCCAGCGCTCCTGCTGGGTCACGGGCGGGCGGATGGTCTCCTTGTTCCAGCCGATGCCAGCGGTGCCGCCCTTGACCAGGAAGTCGGCGGCCGGCTTCACCATGCTGGTGTAGAGCGCGGCGGCCTCGGCGTCGCTGATGACGCCGTTGCGCCACAGGCGCCAGGCCAGCATCAGGGGCATGGCCGTCTGGTCCAGCTGCACGCCCACCCATTCCGGCGTGCCGTCCACATGCGTCTTTTGCAGGAACCAGCCGCCGTCGCCATGGTTGCCCGGTGTCTTGGGGCCCACCTGGATGGTCTTCAGGTAGTTCAGCGCCGCCTTGGGCGTGTCATTGTCGCCCAGGGCCAGCAGGGCCATGGCGCACTGGTAGAAATCGCGCGGCCACACCGCCTTGTAGCCCGTCGCCGGCTTGTCCGCCTTCTGCGTGTCGCCCCAGGGCGCGGACAGCGACGCGATCAGCGCGCCGGGATGGGTCTTGTCCTCCTGCGCCTTCAGCACCAGGGCGCTGGCGTACAGCAGCTTGCCGCCATCCATGGCGACCTTCGCCAACTCCGGCAGGGGCGCCAGCTTGGCCTGGTAGCCTTCCCAGCCGGCGTCATAGGCCGCCAGCACGGCATCATGCCCGCGCTTCAGCGTGGCCGTGGCGGCGGCATCCGCCGCCTTGGCGCTGTCGCCGAAGCCGACGACGATGTCGAAGGTGGCCTCGCCCGTCACGGGCGCCAGGGCGCCGGCCAGCGCCACGTTGCCGGCCTTGTCGCCGGTGGTGGTGTAGCTGTCGTCCAGCTTGCCGACCTTGCGCAGCTGGGTCAGGCCATCGGAGGCGCCGACGAAGCCCACGCTGCTGGCCGTGAAGCCCTGCGCCGCCTTCACCACCAGGTGGCGGTTGCCCTCATAGGCGTGCAGGCCGCCCCCGGCCCCGTCGGCCTTGTCGCCGCCACCGGTGCCGGCCATCTGCGGGTCCACCAGCAGGTAGGGGGTAACGGTGCCGCCTTTCAGCGCCCGCACCGTCACGCGCACCATCAGCGTGTCGGCGTCGGGGTCGGTGAAGACCTGCTTCTCGATCTCGTACTTGCCGTTCCTGGCCTTGTTCACGACCTTGTAGGCCAGCGAGCGGGGACGGCCGGCGGCATCGACATCCAGATAGCTGGTGGTGCTGTCGGTGCCCGTATCCTCCACATCCAGGAAGCCCTCGCCCTGGATGGCGAGCTTCAGCTCGCGCAGCTGCACCTCATGGATCAGGCCGTACATGGTCTCGGTGACCACGCCCTTGGCCAGCGAGAACCAGACGCGCGACGGCACGGCCTTGCCCGCCTGCGCGTCATACGCGTGGTAGGCGGTACCGATGCCCGTCTTGCCCGCGTAGGCGCCCGTCGCCGCCTGCCCCGGCGCGCCCGGCGCCACGGCGGCGAATGCGACCCCCGTCATGCTTGAGGCCAGCAGCATCGCCATCAGCGCGGCGGCCCGTTTCCGTCCCATCGTCTTATTGTTCGTCATTCCATCACCAGGCTTGAAAGGCAGGGCCCCACTGTCCCCCGCGGTGCACCGCACAAGGGCTTGAATACGTATGGGAGGCGCAGGGCGGAAGGGGGAAATACGTATGTGGGCGGCGGCTATCACGACCTGGGCCGGCAGCTCTGCAGCGGGTCTTCCTTTGGCGGATGAGGATTGTTGAAACCGCCGGGCAGTTCATCTTCCCACTTGGCAAGCAAACCGTTGCCGATGAAGCCGATGGCGACAAAAATGATTGCCAGCCACCAAGGCATTCTGAAGACCCCGATGAGCAGAACAACCAAACCCAGAGCGACGGCCGCAACAATGATCTTGGTTCGAAGCAGGACGCGCCGCAGCTGCTTTTCCCTATTTTCCATCTTCGCCTAACCCAGCCGTTGGCCTTATCCTAACGCCAAAAATGACGACACCATCAGGCGATGGCCACACCCAAGATTGCGAAGCACCAAACGATGGGGAACGGAGGCATAAAGAAGACGATGGGGATGCTGGTCGCCTGCGCGACCATCGGAAATTGCTCCATAGCCCAAGCAAACGGTTCAGGTAGTGATTTCGTGGGAAAAATAGACGGCAACGGCGCCGTTCAAATCGTTGGATGGGCACGTCTGCGTGGTGAGCTGATGATTTTCGACACCCCTGCGGCTATGGACGGGAAGGTGTCCTTCCCCCACTGCATAAGCGGCGTCTTCGCAAACCAAGCGGCTCTTGATCTTTCCTCTTTTGACGGCAAAGTCGTGAACGTGTCGGGGACGCTACTCAAGTATGCTGACCTGAAACTCGAGGACAGTCCCGTCCTTCCCCGGAAAATACTGGCCGGATCCGTTATTCCGAATTTCTGTTTTGGAAACAATGTCTTGCTCATCAAGCATCTGGACATCGTTCCCCAGCCATCCGCGCCTTGAGCCCCTCACCAGTACTATCGAAACCCAACTATCCGGCCCGACCCTGCGGGCCGATGCTGAAGGACATCCGGGAGGGGATCGTCCCCTTTACCCCCACCCCGCCATCGGCCAGCATCTGCACCGGGCTGTACAGCACCACCTACAGCGCCAGCTGCTTGGCCAGGATGGAAGGAATGCGGCTGTTGTCTTTGCCCGTCAGGCTGACCACGCCGGGCGTGAAGTCGAAGGGGCCGGACAGCATGCGGGTGAAGGCTAGGCCCCGCGCCACCCAGTTGGGATAGGTGCGGCGCAGGCCAGTGTCCTTGATGGGCTCATGGCGGTAGGCACGACCTTGACCGGCGTCTCCGCCAGGGCCGGCAGCGGGGCCAGCATCATCGCCGCGAGCAGCACCCATAGCCGCCTCATCAGGGAAGTCTCATGCCGCCCGCCACCGTCGCGCCTATTTCGGCCGCGACAGTACCAGGCCGCCGAAGGGCGGCAAGGTCCAGCCCTGGATGCCGGACCGCGGCTCCCCCACGCTGTCCACCACCGGCCAGTTCGCCCCCTCTGGCGTCGTCCATGTCCCGGGGCCGAAGTTGAACAGGCACAGCAGGGTTTCGTCGCCGTGGCTGCGCTCGAAGGCCAGCACATGCTCGCCCGTCTCGATGAAGCGCATGTCGCCCACGGCCAGCGCCTCGTGCGTCTTGCGCAGGCCCAGCACCCGGCGTGTCAGCGCAAGGTGGGAGTGGGGGTCGGCCTGCTGCCGGTCCACCGCCATCGCGTCATGGTCGGCGCCCACGGGCAGCCAGGGCTGGGCCGTGCTGAAGCCGGCGTTGGGGGCGCCCGACGTCCAGGGCATGGGCGTGCGGGCGCCGTCGCGGCCCAGGGTCAGGGGCCAGTTGGCGATGGCCTCGGGGTCCTGCAGCTGCTCGAACGGGATGGGCACCTGGGTCAGCGCCAGCTCCTCCCCCTGGTAGAGGAAGATATTGCCGCGCAGGGTGACCAGCAGCAGCGCCGCCATGCGGGCGAAGGCCGCGCGGTCCTGCGGCTTCGCCCAGCGCGAGACGCAGCGCGGCGCGTCATGGTTGGAAAAGGCCCAGCTGGGCCAGCCCAGGCCCGGCTCATCCGGCCACAGCTCCAGCGCCTTGCGCACCAGGGCGGGGGTCAGGGTGTCGGCATAGAGGAAGCTGAAGTCATAGGCGCTGTTCAGCCGCGTGTCGCCGGCGGTGAAGGCCTTCATCTCGCGATCGGCATCGGGGCCGCCCACCTCGGCCACCGTGAAGCGGTCGCCGCCATAGCTATCCAGTACGCCGCGGATGCGTTCCAGGAATTTCGGGATGTCCGGGTGGGACATGTTCTTGGAATGCAGCTGGAAATCGAAGGGCCGGGTGCGCAGCGCGTGCGGGTCGGGGTTCACCGGATTGTCGGTGAAGGCCGGGTCGTGCATGGAGAAGTTGATGGCATCCAGGCGGAAGCCATCCACCCCCCGGTCCAGCCAGAAGCGCGCCACGTCCAGCAGGGCGTCCTGCACCACCGGATTGTGCACGTTCAGGTCCGGCTGTTCGGTCAGGAAGTTGTGCAGGTAGTACTGCCGCCGCCGCGCGTCCCAGGTCCAGGCCGGGCCGCCGAAGACGGATTGCCAGTTGCAGGGCGGGCTGCCGTCGGGCTTGGCATCGGCCCAGACATACCAGTCGGCCTTGGGGTTGGTGCGGTCCTGGCGGCTTTCCTGGAACCAGGCGTGCTGGTCCGACGTGTGGGAATAAACCTGGTCGATGATCACCTTGAGGTTCAGCGCATGCGCGCGTGCCACCAGGGCGTCGAAATCGGCCAGGGTGCCGAACAGCGGATCGACATCGCGGAAATCGGACACGTCATAGCCGAAGTCCCGCATGGGGGAGGTGAAGAAGGGCGACAGCCAGATGGCGTCCACGCCCAGGCTGGCGACATGGTCCAGGTGCCGGGTGATGCCGGGCAGGTCACCCACGCCGTCGTTGTTGGCGTCGGCGAAACTGCGCGGATAGATCTGGTAGATCGCCGCCCCGCGCCACCAGGGTCGGGGGCCGCCCGGTCCGGTATGGGTGGGGTGTTCCATGGTCATGAAGCCTCTCCAGATGCGCAGACAACGTAATCAAGCGGGGCCAGCTGGACAGCATAGCTGCCAGGGGCGGTGGGGGCAGCGCCGCATCGGCCGTGCAGGGCGGTGAAAGTGGTCCACCGGCTGCCGACCTCAACCTGGGCGCTCACCGGTTGGGTCCCGGTGTTGACGGCCACCAGCACCTCGCGCCCCGTGGCGGGGTCGATACGCGAGACGGCGAACAAACCCGGCTTTTCACTGGCGTAGCGCACGACGCTGCGGCCGTGGCGCAGCGCCGGCTCCGCCGCGCGCAGGCGCGCCATCTCGGCCAGGGCCTTGTAGAGCGGGTGGTCGGGGTTGAAGCTGGGCGTGGCGGTGGTGGCGGTCGTCCCCACCAGGCGTTCCGCGTTGTAGGACGCGACCCGGCTGCCGAACATGTCCTCGCGGCCGGCGCGATCCTCCCCGCCGCTGAAGCCCTGCTCATCCCCGGAATAAACGACGGGCACGCCGCGCTGGGTGAACATCAGGGCGTTGGCCAGGATGAGTCGGCGAAGGATCTCATCCTCCCCGGCCTGGGGGAAGGCCTTGCGGGCGAAATAGGCGAAGCGGCCGTGGTCATGGTTGCTGACGAAGGTGGGCAGTTGGCGCGCCGCGTCCTCTCCGCCCTCGTACAGCGCATCGCCATCCAGCATCAGGGCCAGCCTGTCGGTGCCCTTGGTGCCCGCCACCGTATCGACCACGGCGCGGCGGAAGGCGAAATCCAGCACGGCCGGCAACTTGTCCACCCGGGTGTGGCGGGCCAGGATGGCCACCCGGCCGTCGGTGTCCGCCACCTCGCCAAAGATGTGGAAATGGGGGATGCCCTTGGCCTTGGCGCGTTCCAGCATGGCGGGCACGAAGGCCTGCCAGAATTCCGGGTTCACATGGCGGGTGGTATCGATGCGGTAGCCGTCGATGCCGTAGCGGTCGATCCAGCCGCCATAGATGTCGATGAAGCCCCGCACCACGGCCGGATGCTCCGTCATCACGTCGTCCAGGCCGCCGAAGTCGCCGTACAGGGAGCTTTCGCCCTTGAAGGTCGATTCACCGCGATTGTGGTAGTAGCGGAGGTCATTCAGCCAGTCCGGCGCCTTAACATGCCGTTCCGCCTCGGGCACGAAGGGGGTGTAGGCATAGGCCGGGTCCGTCAGCCGGGCGAAGTTCCCCTCGGTCCGGACCTGGTCGCCCTGGAAGCCGGCATTGATGGCGGGGCCGGCGGGGCCGCCCTTGCGGGTATAGGGATAGTCGGCCTTGGAGCGGTAGGGGCATGGCTTGCCCTTGCCGTTTTCCGAGGCGCATTCCTTGTACTGGATGACGTCGGCCGTGTGGTTGATGACGATGTCCAGATAGACCTTCATGCCGCGCACGTGCGCCGCGTCCACCAGGGCCTTGAAGTCGTCGTCGGTGCCCAGATGCGGATCGACATGGGTGAAGTCGGTGATCCAGTAGCCGTGATAGCCGGCGGACTGGTGGCCGGGCGCCCCCTGCACCGCCTTGTTCCTGAACACCGGGCCGACCCACAGGGCCGTGGCGCCCAAGCCCTGGATGTAGTCCAGCCGCCGCATCAGGCCCTTGAGATCGCCGCCGTGATAATAACCGCTGTCGGTCGGGTCATAGCCGGTGACCGACCGGTCGCCGCCCAGGCCACCCGTGTCGTTGGCGGTGTCGGCATTGTCAAAGCGGTCGGGCAGCAGGAAATAGACCACCTCATCCTCCGCCAGGCGGTCGCGATAGTCGGCGGCCCGCGCCGGAGCGGCGCCCGTCAGCGGCAGGGTCCCGGCGGCGATGATCATGGTCGTGGCGAGCAGCGCCAGGCGACGGCTGAAGGGCGTCATGCGGTCCTCGTCAGGCTGTCGGCCTGGTGGTGGCGGGGCCATGGGGGGGCGGAGCAGTGGCGGGCGACGAAGTCGGCGTGGGTGGGCATGGCGTCCACCTCGCGCGCCACGGCCGACTTGATGTCGGCCAGGAAACGGCGCAAATCCTCTTCCGACAACTGGTCGGCCAGGGGATGGTGATCGCGTGGCCAGACCCCCTGCCCCAGGAAGACATGCAGCCAGCTAACCTCGCTGAACAGTTCGTCGTGGTCGCGGGCGACGCGGCCCAGCGCCCGGAAGATGCGCATGCGGCGGGCCAGTTCCTCGGGCACGGGCCGGTCCCGGCACTCCCGCCAGAAAGGACTGTCGGCGCGTTCCGTGGCCGCGTAGTGCAGGATGATGAAGTCGCGGATGCGCTCATACTCGATGGCCGACGCGCGGTTGAACTCCTCCGCCACGGCGGGATCGAATTCCCGGTTGGGCAGCAGGGTGATGAGCCGGGACAGGGCCGACTGCACCAGGTGGATGCTGGTGGATTCCAAGGGCTCCATGAATCCACCGGCCAGGCCCACGGCCACGACGTTGCGGTTCCAGAAGCGGCGGCGGCGGCCGGCGGTGAAACGCAACTGGCGCGGCTCGGCCAACGCCTCGCCATCCAGGTTGGCCATGAACGTGGCGGCCGCCTCGTCATCGCTGACATGGCGGCTGGAATAGACGTAGCCGTTGCCGGTGCGGTGCTGCAGCGGAATGCGCCACTGCCAGCCGGCGGGCCGCGCGGTCGAGCGGGTGTAGGGCGTCAAGGCGGCGGCGGACCCGTCGTGCGCGCTGGGCACGGCCCAGGCCCGGTCACAGGGCAGCCAATGCGTCCAGTCCTCGAACCCCGTGTTCAGCGCCTGCTCGATCAACAGGCCGCGAAAGCCGGAGCAATCGATGAACAGGTCCCCGGCGACGCGGGTGCCGTCGGCCATCTCCACCGCGTCGACGAAGCCGTCATGGGCGCGCAGCACGGTGCGGACGATCTTGCCCTCCGTCCGGCGCACGCCCCGCTGTTCCGCGAAGCGCCGCAGATAGCGGGCGTACAGCCCGGCATCGATGTGAAAGGCGTGGGCCAGCGGCTCAAGCGGGCTTTGCCGGCGCGGGTCGGGCCGCAGGAAGCGCCCGCGCCGCGCCGCCACGCTATTGAGGATGTAGGACTCCCAGTCGTCGGTCATGCCCAGGCGGTGGGCGCGCAGCCAGAAATCCTGGAAATGGCCCAACCCCAGCGACCGGCTGAAAGCGCCAAAGCTGTGCAGGTAACGGTGACCCGGCCGCAACCAGTCCACGAACTCGATGGCCAGCTTGATGGTGCCCTGGGTCTGGCGCAGGAAGTCGTTTTCGTCCAGGCCCAAGGCGCGGTTGAAGATGGCGATGGGGGGGATGGTCGCCTCGCCCACGCCCACGGTTCCGATCTCTTCGGATTCCACCAGGTGGATGCGGTGGTCGCCGGGGCCCAGGATATGGCTGAAAAGGGCGGCCGTCATCCATCCGGCGGTGCCGCCGCCGACGATGACGATGTCGCGGAGGGGGGCGAACGTCATGGCCTGTCTTCCAGGTCGCTGTTGACGGTACGTCCCCGCCGGAGCGGGGAAAAGGGTGAGGCGGCCCCTGGTTCACTTGGGTCAGGGCCCGCCTCACGAGGGCTCGGGGAGAAAGGCGAGAGGCACCCGCCGGCCGGGATGCCGGCGGGAGACCCCACCCTATCGGCTCAGTACTTGTAGGAAGCGCCGAGCAGATAACGGACGCCGTACTTTTCGTACCGCCAATTCTGCGTGGTATCGCCGTTGTAATAGGTGATGACAGGCTCGTCGGTCAGGTTCTGGGCCTGGAGGACGATGGAGAGGCCCTTCAGGGCGCCTTCGCCGAAGTCGTAGCTGACCTGGGCATCCACCAGGGTCTCCGGCACCGCCAGGTCGAACTCGCGGCCCTGGCCGAAGCCGGTCTGTTCCGACAGGTAGCCGGAGCGGTGGGTGACCGAGACGCGGGCACCGAAGCCGCCGTTCTCGTAGTACAGCGTGCCCTGCTCCGTCCATTTGGAATAACCGGCCACCGGCAACGTGCTGTTGCCGCTGCCCACACCCTGGGAACCCGCCTGCAGGTCGGTCTGCGTCCAGCCGGCGGCGCCGTTGATGCCGAAGCCATCCAGCTTCGACCACACCATGTCCAGCGGCACGGCAAACGCGGCCTCCACGCCCTCGATCATGCCGCCGGCACCGTTCACGGGCACGGTGACGTAACCCAGGGTGGTGCTGGATCCGGTGGTGGAATTGCTGGTGACCCCGGTAAAGTCCGTGACCGTGCTCTTATTGTAGATGTTGTTTTCCAGGTGCTTGTAGAACGCCGCCAGCGACAGGTAGCCAGCCTTGTTGAAATAGTATTCGTAGGACAGGTCAACCGCGTCGGCGTACCAGGGCTTCAGGTAGGGGTTGCCGCCGTTGCCGCTCCACGGGCTGTTGTTCAGGTTGCCGCCGGTGTAGCCGGCCTTGGAGCTGTCGAAGCTGTAGGCCAGGTTGGCCTGCATCTGGTCCATGCGGGCCCGCATCATCTCGCGGGCGGCGCCCAGGCGGATCTGGTGGTCCGGGTTGGGCAGAACGAAGGACAGGTTCAGGCTGGGCAGCAGATCGTTGTAGGCGACGCCCTCGGTGCGCGGGGCATAGACGCCAGCGGCGGAATTGGCGGTGCTGACGGCGATGCCGGTGGACGACTGGTCGGTATGGACCAGTTGCAGACCGACGTTGCCGGTGACCTTCACGCTCCCCAGGTTTCCGTCCACGTCCGCCTTGACGAAGGCGGTGGTGACTTTTTCATCCACGGTGTAGTGGCTGTCGCCCGTGCAGTTGGCGCGGTACTGGCCGCAGGGCACCAGGCTGTAGACGCCGCGGGACAGTAGTTCCACCGGGTTGTAGGCGACGGTGTTGCCCAGGCCGATCCAGCTGAGATCGGCGGTGCCCACCATGGCCCAGGACGGAATGGCGGCGCTGGCGCCCCGCACGCCGGTCAGGGGATCGACCGGCGCGGTCAGGTTGGACGTCAGGGTGACGTACCATTCCGGCTGGTAGTATTCCTTGTTGCGCTCGGTGTAGTTCACACCGATATCAATGTCCTTGAGGAAGGCGACCTCGTGGAAGTCCTTCTTCAGGTCGCCCTTCAGCGAATACAGGTCGTCGTGCACCCGCGGCTTGTTCAGGTAGCCGTTCTGGGCATAGGGGGTGGTGCCGCCGTTCCAGTTGTTGGGATCGGTCAGCTTGATCAGGTTGGGGTCGGCGTAGTTTAAATTGTGGGTGTACTGGTACCCGGCCACATTGGTACCGACATTGGTGAACCCGATGGTGTCGGTGGCGCCCGACGACCCGCTGGAACCGGTGCCGAAGTAGGATTCGAAGCGGGTGGTGGTGCGGTCGGCCTGGCTGTAGCCGGCGTCCAGGGTGCCAGTCCAGTCGCCCTTGGTGTACCGGCCGTTCCAGCCGATGGAGTACAGGTCGGACTGGGTGGCGCCCTCGTCGCTGCGGCCCACGCCCTTCACGCCGCTGAACGCGCCGCTGGTGATCATGTTGCCGGCGGTGGTGTAGCCAGGCAGCAGCGCCACGGGCGGCTGCGCGCCGATGGCCGAGCCGTTGCCCCATTGCAGCGGCATCTCGATGCCGCGCTGCCACTGGTAGTCCTGGTAGTGGGTGTAGAAGAAGTCCAGCGACGTGGTGAAGTTGTCGGTGGGCTTATACTGCACCGTGCTCATGATGCCGGTGCGGTTGAACTCTTCGGAGTTCGCGCGCACCTCGTCACCGCCGATGACGTAGCTGCCGTTGGACAGCTGCGGATAGCCCCAGACGCGCGAGGTTTCCTGCTGCGTCGGCGAGTTCAGGTGGGCGATGGACAGCGACACGCCCAGGGTATCGTGGGCGAACTGGTCGATGTAGGTGGCGCTGGCGCGGTAACCCTTGTCCTCGCTGTCGGAGTTCAGCTTGCCGATGGAGGTCTGCTCATACCGGGCGGAGGCGGACAGCACCTGCTTGCCGTAATCCAGCGGGCGCACGGTCTGCAGGTCCACGGTGCCGGCCAGGCCCTGGGCCGTGAAGCCGGCCTGCGGGGTCTTGTAGACCACGGCGCTGCTGATGATTTCCGAGGGGTACAGGTCATATTCGACGCTGCGGTTGTTGCCGGTCGACACCTGCTCGCGCCCATTCAGGGTGGTCAGGGTGAAGTCCGGACCCAGACCGCGCAGGCTGATGACCTGGGCGCGGCCGTCAACGCGCTGGGCGGCCAGGCCGGGCAGGCGGGCCAGCGATTCAGCGATGGAGTTGTCCGGCAGCTTGCCGATGTCCTCGGCCGAGATCGCTTCCACGATCTGGCTGGCGTCGCGCTTCGCCTCGATCGCCGATTCCAGCGAGTGGCGGAAGCCGCTGACGACGATTTCCTGCATGTCGTCGTTGGCGGCGGCGGCATCGGCCGGCGCGCTCTGCGCCAGGGCGGACCCCTGCATCATCAGCACGGCGGCGCTGACACCCAGGGCCAGCCTGGCGGCCAAACTGATCTTCGTGTTCCTCATGGCACCCTCCCCTTAAGTCTTGCCTTACGCGGGCCGTTACCCGGCCCAGTTGCTGCTGTTCTTCAAAGTGTCCGCCCCTGCGGACGGATAGCCCCCGGGTCGCCCCGGCGTGAACGAAGGCTGTGGCCGCCCCGGGTCGGCGGGGCACCTTGCACGACGTCATGACTGTCACGGTGTGGATCAGAGATACCTCAGGTACGACTGTACCAAGCGTTTCAGGGCGCCTGGCCGTATCGTTTCCACCTGAAGGTCATCAACCTGGATTTGGGTGCTTGGGCACCCTGGCCCCCGTATCCTCCCGAATTTGTGACGATCATAGTGTGGGGCGGATTTTTGTAACATAGTCCGCATACGTATGTGCAACGATCCAGTAACAGTCACATACGTATTCAGACGGCGGCGCGATAGTTAACCAATTCTGCTTCTCTCACCCAAATAATCATGTGTGCACGCGCACAATGAAAAAGGCCGGACCCTTGCGGATCCGACCGGTCGCCTACAAGATCGTGATCAAATGGCCTGCCCTCATTCAACCCGCAGGGCGGTGGCCACGGCGGCGCGCGCCGCCGACAGCGCGGGGGCCAACGCCGCCAGTACCGCGACCAGGAGGGCCACCCCCAGGCCGGCGGCGCCCCCCCAGAGGCAGGCCTGGTAGTCGAAGGGGTAGCGGATGATGCTCTGGCCGAAGCGGGCCACCACCGGGCGGCTGATGAGCGGCGCCAATGCCGAGGCGACGCCCCAGCCCAGGACGGCGATCACCACCGCCTCATAGATGAACAGGCGCACCAGGGTGGCGCCACCACCGCCCATGGCCTTCATCACCCCGACCTCGCGCGTCCGCTCCGCCACGCTGACGCCGACGCAGGCCGCCAGGCCCAGCACGCCGGTAGCCAAGGCCAGGACGGAGATCGCCATGAGGATGAGGGTGATGAAGTCCAGATGACCGTCGATGATCGCCCTCAGCATACCGGCCGTCTCCGCCTCCCCCACCTGGATGCCGGCGGCGGTCAGGCCGTCCTGCAACTCCTGGGCGACCCGGCGCTGGTCCGCGCCCGGGGCCAGGGCCAGGTAGACCAGGTCGGCGTCCGCGGGAGAGGGGCGCAGGGCGTCCATCACCGCCGCGGGGGCGTAGACGCGGCCCGGTCCGAATTCCCGCACCACGCCGACGATGGTGACCGGTGCGACCCGGTCCCCGGCACTCAATCGATAAGCGCCGCCCAACCGGAGGGCCGGGACGTCGGCGAGCAGCTTCTGCGTCACGACCACACCATTGGGTGTGCCAGCCAGAGAGTTCCCGGCCAGCCACCGCCCGGCCAGCAGGTCGGGGCGCAGCAGACGGGTGTCCGCCGGCGGCGCCACCACCGGAATGGCGTTGCCCAGGCGCATCCCGTCGGCGCCCAGCGGTATAGCGGCCGCCGCCCGCCAGTACTCCGCCAGGCGGACCTCCGCCCGGCCGGCCAGCAGGGGTCGCAGGCGGTCCACCGGATAAGGCTGGCGCAACGCCAATTGCACATCATAGGGCTTGGTCCGCGCCACCGCCGCCGCCGTGCCTTGCATGGAGGCGCGGACGTTCAGGGCCGTCAGGAAAAAGGCCAGGCCGATGGCCAACACCAGGGCGCTGAGCACGGCCGGGCGGGGCCGTCGCAGCACGGCCCCCAACGCCAGGCGGGGCAGCAGGGGCAGGATCACGGCACGGCCAAGCATGCCCACGCCCGCGCCGCCGCCCTGCCCATCGGCCCGCATCAGGGCCAAGCGCACGGGCAAGCGCACCGTCCGCCCGACCCGCCAGGTGGCAACCGCCAGGGGCGTGCCCGCACCGAAAGCCAGGATGACAGCCGCCACCCATAGGGGTGGCCGGGGCGTCAACAGGTCGAAATTATTGCCGGCGGCCAGGAAGCGTGCCATGACCGTGCCCATGGCCATGGCGGGCCAGAGGCTGGCCAGGGCCGCCGCCAGGCCCAAGGCGCCCGTGGCCAGCAGATAGTCGCGCAGCACCTGCCCAGGCCGGGCCCCCAGGGCCCGCATCACCCCCACCACCCGCCGTTCCCGCGTCATCATCCCATCGATCAGGTTGACCACCAGCACCATGCCCATGACCAGGGTGGTCAGGGCCAAGCCGGCCATCAGCACCAGCAGCGCGTCCAGCTGGTTCTGGTGGCCGTAGACCGGAACGTCCTGGATATCCAGGCGCCGCACGGCCACGCCCGCCGCCGCCAGCGTGGACTCCACCGCCGGGGCCAGCGCGCCGGCGCTTTCCGGGCCGTTGGACGCGCGCGTGGTCAGCAGCAGGCGGGTGCCATCCAGCGTCTGGCCCCAGGCGGCCAGGGTGGCACGGGTGACATAGCCGTAAAGCACCATTTCCATGCGCGAGGGATGCTGGCCGGGATCGAAGACATAGCCGCTGAAGGTCGCGCTGGCGGTTGCGCCATTGGCGAAACGCAGCGGCAGCGCGGCACCCGGCCCGCCCTCCATGAAATAACGTCCATCGCGTTCCAGCAGCAGGCTGCCGGTGGGGGGCGGCCAGGCCTCCTGGGGCAGGCCGGTATCGGGGGCGAAGGTGGCCACGCGCAGGTCGCGGAAGTCGTCCACCACCGACAGTTCCAGGGGCCACCAGCGGCCCGGCCGGGTTTGCACCCGGGCCATCACCAATGGGCGTTCCTCCACCGCCGCGACGCCGGGCAGGGCCGCCAGCCGGCGCAGCGCCTCCGGCGGCACGGCATCGGTGCGCAGCACCAGGTTGGGCGGGTTGGTGCGGCGATAGCCGGCGTCCAGGTCCGTGCGCAGTAGGGAATAGGCGGCCACCACCGCGCCGGCGACGAACAGGCCGATGGTGAGGCCGACGAAAGCCATCAGGGTGCGGCCCCAGCGCACGCCGAAGTCGCGCGCCACCTTCTTCAGCCGAACGGAGATCATGGCGCACCCCCCGCCGGATTACTCTCCGTCACCTGGCCGTCCTCGACCCGAAGCACCCGGCGATAGCGATCCAGACCGACGCGTTCGTGGGTGGCGACGATGACGGTGCGCCCATCGGCCACGCAGCGGTCGAACAGGGCGGCCACGCGTTCCCCATTGGCTCGGTCCAGGTTGCCGGTGGGTTCGTCCGCGACCAGGATGGGCGGGTCATTGGCCAGGGCGCGGGCGATGGCCACGCGCTGCTGCTCGCCACCCGAAAGGCGGCCGGGCGGACGGAAGGCCTGGTCGGCCAGGCCCATGTCGCCCAGCAGGGACAGGGCCCGCGCCCGACGCGCCTTGGCCGGCACCGTGCCCACCAAATCCATGGCCAGCATGACATTGTCCAGCGCGGTCAGGGTGGGGATCAGTTCGAAGAACTGGAAGACGATGCCGATGCTGGCCCCGCGGAAGCGGGCCAGCGCCCCCTCACCCAACGTCTCCAGCGCCGTGCCGTTGACGCGGACGGAGCCCTGGCTGGCCCGATCCACCCCGGTGATGAGGTTCAGCAGCGTGGACTTGCCGGAGCCGGACGCCCCCGTCACCGCCACATACTGCCCCCGGTCGATGGTGACGGTGGCGGGCCGCAGCGCGGCGTACGCGTCAGGTCCCTGGCGGAACGTCCGCCCGGCGGCCAGCAATTGAATGACAGGCGACACTAGCGCCCCCCTTTCTGGTTGAAGAGGGGACAGCATGGCGGGGCCGTGTCGGGCGCCTTTGCCGCGATTGTCAGGAAAGTGTGGGGAAAACCAGCGTGGCGGTGGTGCCCACATCCACCGTGCTGTCCAGCGTCAGCCGGCCGCCCTGCGCCACCACCAGGCTGCGGGCGATGCCGAGGCCCAAGCCAGCACCGCCGGTGCGCCAGCTCCGGTGGCGATCAACACGAAAGAAGCGGTCGAAGACGTGGGGCAGGTCGGCCGCCGGGATGCCCCGGCCGTTGTCGGCCACCGTCACGCGCCAGTCCACGTCATCAGCGCGCAGGCTGAGGGTGATGCGCGCGTCCGGCCGGCCCTGGGTGGCCGCCACCGCGTTGTCCACGAGGTTGCCCAGGGCCTGGAACAGGCGTTCGGCGTCGATGTGAACGGCGCGGTCCGCGTCCACGCTCACCGACACCCCGATGCCGGCGCCCTCGATACGGGATGAGAGCCGGGCGAAGGCTTGGCGCCCCCAGTCGGCCAGCGCCACCGCTTCCCGTACCAAGGGAACAGGCCCTTCCTCCACCCGTGCCGCCTCCAGGATGTCGCCGATCAGGCGATCCATCAGCGCGATCTCCGCATCCATCTGCGCCAGGTGCGGGGCCGCCTGTTCCGGCCGGCGGGCGATGGTCTCCTCCAGCGCCCGCAGCCGGCCCAGGGGGGAGCGCAGTTCGTGCGACACGTCGGCCAGCAGCCGGCGCTGCCGCGTTTCGGCATCGCGCAAGGCGAGCGACATGTCGTTGAAGGATTGGACCAGGCCCGCCAGTTCGCGCTGGCGCGGCGGGGCCAGCGTCTCCCCGAAGTGCCCGCCGGCCACGCGCGCGGCCAGGGTGGAGAGACGGCGGAAGGCCCCCGTCAGGTCGCGCACCGGCGGCCAGACCAGCAAGGCGGCCAACCCGACGAACACCAGCACGACGGGCACGAACTCCACATGGAAGGGGATCGCCGGCTGGCCGGCGCGGCTCAGCACCAGGGTGCCGCCGCCGGGCAGCGGCGCGGCGCCCACCAGCACCTCCAGATCCTGGTGCCCCGCGCCGACCAACCCGGTATCCAAGGGCGGGCGGTCAGGTCGGCTGTCACCCACAACATGGCCATCGGCCGCCAGCCAGGTCAGGCGCAGCCGGCGGTGCGCCGCCCCCCAGGCCTGGACGACGGTCGCCGGATCCTGGCCCTCGGGCCAGTGGCTGGCCTGCCAGCGCGCCTCTTCCTGCAGATCGCGCTGCCAGTCGCCATAGAGGAAGCGCGCCTGGAAATGGAAGGACAGCGTCACCAGGATGCCCAGGCAGACGGCGACCAGCAGCAGCGCCCGCCAGAACATCAGGCGGAACAGGCCCGGCCCCCTCATGACAGGTGGAACCGGTAGCCCACGCCCCACACCGTGCGGATGAAGGTGGGGGTCTTGGGGTCGTCACCGATCTTGCGGCGCAGGTTGCTGATGTGGGTGTCGACCGCGCGGTCGAAGGCGTCCGTCTCCCCACCCCGCACGCATTCCAGCAGCATGTCGCGGCTGAACACCCGCCCCGGCTCCGCCGCCAGTCGGGCCAGCAGGTCGAATTCCGTGCGCGTCAGATCCAGGGCCTGGCCGTGCAGGCTGGCGGTGCGGCTGCCGGCGTCGATGCGGAAGGGACCGGCGTGGTGGATGGCGGGCGGGGCCGCCGCCGGGCCGGCGCGGACGCAGCGCCGCAGCACCGCCTTGGCCCGCGCCTCCAGCTCCCACAGGCTGTAGGGCTTGGGCAGGTAGTCGTCGGCGCCCAGGTCCAGGCCGCGGATTCGGTCGGCCTCCTGCCCCCGGGCGGTGACCATGATGATGCCGATGTCGTGGTCGCGGCGGATGCGACGGCAGAGGGACAAGCCATCCTCCCCTGGCAGCATGATGTCCAGCACCGCCAGGTCCACGGCATGCGCCCGCAAATGCGCGTCAGCCGCCGCCGCGTCCGCGGCCCAGGCGACCTGGAATCCGCTGTCGGCCAAATGGCGCACCACAAGGGGCGCCAACCGGTCGTCGTCTTCCACCAGCAGGATGCGGGCGCCGTCGGGCGGGGGCGGGATCATGAGGGCGGCACCCTTGAATGCGATGTCTGCACGCCCGACGATAGCGTGAAACGTCGGCCCCGCGACATAGTCGCAATCTTACGGCCTAAGCAGCCTGCCTGCTGGCAGGCCCCGGCCTTCTCCCCTATCATTCAGCGTGTTAACCAAACCTGCCCATAAGCCCGCGCCCGCTTCGCCGGGGAACGCCGGGCCCATCTGGAGGGAAAGCATGACGAAGTCCATTCTGCGCGCCGCCCTGCTGTCGGCCGCGATGGCGGTCGCCACCACCGCCCCGGCCCTGGCCGCCGGCGCCCCGGTCGTCACCACCGTCCACCTGATCACCGCCACCGGCGTGGGGGCCGCCATCGGCACCATCACCGCAACCGAGGGCAGCGGCGGCCTGGTGCTGACGCCCAAGCTGACCGGCCTGCCGCCGGGTGTGCACGGCTTCCACCTGCACGCGAACGCCTCGTGCCAGCCGGGGGAAAAGGATGGCAAGCCCGGCGCCGGCCTCGGCGCCGGCGGCCACTTCGACCCCGCCGGCACCGGCAAGCACCTGGGGCCCACGGCCGACGGCCACAAGGGCGACCTGCCGCCGCTGACGATCGCGGCCGATGGCAGCAGCGCCCCCGAACCGCTGACGGTGCCGCACCTGACGCTGTCCGACCTGGCCGGCCACGCCTTCGTGATCCATGCCGGCGGCGACAACTTCTCCGACACGCCGGAGCCGCTGGGCGGCGGCGGCGGCCGCATCGCCTGCGGCGTGGTGGGCGAGAAGTAAGGTCCACCCCGCCACAGATGAGCAAAGCCCCAGCGGAACCCTCTGCTGGGGCTTAATTTTTTGCAGTTCGCCTAAATTTTAATCTGCGTAACAAATCCTGACGCGCCCCTTGTGGGGCCTCTTCCGCCCCGCCTATAGTAGTAGGCATAAAGGCAGGCCGGGTGCGGCCGGGCCGGTAATGAAACCGGGAGGGTGCTGGCGGGGGATCGGGGCCGCAAGGCCTGGCCATGTCCCCGATAGGATCGGCACCACCCGGAAAACGCGGGGGCGTTATGGGTGACGAGGCGGAGGCCGGCGGCAGCCGACCGGAGGCGGAGGATCAGGCGCGCGGCCTGAACGCGGCGGCGGTCCGGGCCATGGCGGCGGGCCAACCGGCGCGGGCTGTGGCGCTGCTGGAGGAGGCGCTGTCCTTCCTTCCCAGCCAAGTGCCGCTGTGGCTGAACCTGGCCGGCGCCCAGCGCGCGCTGGGCCAGCCCCAGGTCGCCTTGTCGGCACTGGACCGGGCGCTGGCGCTGGACGCCCGGAACTTCATGGCCCTGCTGATGCGCGCCTCGCTGCTGGACAGTATGGGCCAGCCGCGCCAGGCGGGGGCGGCCTACGGCACCGCCCTGCAGTTGGCGCCGCCGGACGCGGTGCTGGACGTCGCCACGGCCCGGGCCGTGGCCCGCGCGCGGGAACGCCATGCGGAGTACCTCGCCGACCTCGACGGCTTCCTGAAAGGGGAGATCGACGGCGATCTGCGCCGCTGCGCCAGCGGGGAGGCGCGGCGCATGGCCCGTTTCGTCGACATGGCGCTAGGGCGCACCAAACCCTATCACCAGCAGCCGGCGCAGTTCTTCTACCCGGGCCTACCGGCCATCGAATTTTTCGACCGCGAGGAATTCCCCTGGCTGGCGGAACTGGAGGCCGGGACCGACGCCGTGCGCGCGGAACTGGCCGCCGTCCTGCGGGACGGGGACGATCCCCAGCGGTTCGTGCCCTACATCGCCTATCCCGAGGGCCTGCCCCTGGACCAGTGGGCGGAGCTGAACCATTCCCCGCGGTGGAGCGCCTTTCACTTCATGCATTACGGCCGGCCGCACGCGGAGAATCGCGCCCGCTGCCCTAGGACCGCCGCCCTGCTGGACGCCATGCCCCAGCCCCAGGTGCCGGGCAAGTCGCCCGCCGCCATGTATTCGGTGCTGAAGCCGCGCACCCGCATTCCCGCCCACACCGGCGTATCCAACACCCGGCTGGTGGTGCATCTGCCCCTGGTGGTCCCACCCGGCTGCGGCTTCCGGGTCGGCAACGAGGTGCGGGAGTGGAAGGTGGGCGAGGCCTGGGCGTTCGACGACACCATCGAGCATGAGGCATGGAACGACAGTGACCAGACCCGCGTCATCCTGCTGTTCGACATCTGGCACCCGCACCTGAGCGCGGCCGAGCGCGAGATGATCACCCGGGTCATGACCGGCATCGACCGTTTCAATGGCGACGGGCCCGCCCAGACCGATGAGGGAAGCGGCCTTTAGGCAGGCGTCGGCTTGGCCAAGCTATGCCGAAGCATACAGTGAGCACGGCCGCGCCTCCGTCCATATGACTGGGCGGTGACCGGTCCCAGCGGGCGCGTCCGGAACGCGTCCCCCTTCCCCCCCTTTCGGACCGGGGCAGGTGGCACGCGGACCCTTATGACCTTCTATTCCTCCTCGACCCCAAATCCCACCCCAACCCCCGCGCTGACGGCGGTGCCACGGGACGGAATGCTAGACCCGGACCGCGCTCTGGGGGGTGCCCTGGATGGCGGCGGCATTCCGCGTCTGGGCCAATTCGGCCGCCGGGGCCTGCTGGGTGCCGCCGTGCTGCTGACCCTGGCCGTGCTGGCGGTGGCGGGCGCGCAGCTGCACCACGACGCCGACGCGCTGGTTGCCGACCTGCAACGCCAGCTGCTGGCCCGGGCCCTGACCCTAACCCCGGCGCTGGAACAGGCGCGCACCATCGGTGACGGCGTGGCCACGCGCCTGTCGGGGACGCGGGCGGAACCCGGCAGCATCCAAGGCCTGCCCGCCAACGACGCCGTGCGCTGTGACGAGCGCCTGCGGCCCGATCCCGCGGCGCTGAACGCCCACCTGATCCTGGCGGCGCCTGACCAGCGCCCGCCCGCCGGCCCCACCGCCTGCCTTCTGTCCCTGCTGCAGAGCATCAGCCTGCTGGCCAGCGGCACGCCCATCAGTTCGGTCACCGTGATTGGGCCGGACTGGGCGCTGACCTACCCCGATATGCCCCGGGGCCTGCGCGACGACATGACCGGCGACCGCTTGATCGCCAGCATCCGTGGCCTGGCGCAACGTGCGCTGAAGACCGGCCAAGGCATGATGAGCCCGCCCTATCGCAGCATGGTGGCGGGCCGGGGCGTCACCGCCGCCTATCTCACCCGATCCAGCGACCGGCCCGACTTCTTGGCCGTCACCGTCAGCTTGTCCCTGGAGGGATTGTGGCGGGCGATCGGACCCCTGCCGAATCTTCCCGGCAACGAACTGCTGATCGTCGACACCAAAGGCACCATCGTGTCGCGTGGCGGCGCCCCGGCGGAGGCCGTGCTGCCGGACCCCAAGACCGGCGACCGTCCCAGCCTGCCCCTGGCCGAGATGCGAAAGGCCCTGGCGGGCGCGGGCCAGCCGGTGCGCGACGGCGCCTGGCTGACGGCCGCCCTGCCCCTGACCAACCTCGGCTGGTCGCTGGTGGTACGCATGCCCTGGGGGGATTTCCTGTCGGCGCTGCTCCGCGGCAGCCTGTGGCCCCTCGGCAGCGCGGTCCTGCTGCTGGCCGGCATCTGGCTGGCCTACGGCGCCGCGTCGCGCCGGCTGCTGGCCCCGGCCATCCTGCTGGAGCAGCGCCTCCACAAGGCGGTGAGCGAGTTGCGGCTGACCTTCGACAACATGACGGAAGGCTTGTGCCTGCTGGACCGCGAGGGCCGGGTGAGGGCGGCCAACGCCCGCCTGGCCGCCGTGCTGGACCTGCCTGAGCATCTGACCCGGCCCGGCGCCACCCTGGCCGAGGTCAACGCCCACTTGGCCACCCTCTACCCCGCCGGCATGCGGTTGTTGACCATGCCCACCCTGCTGGCCCGCCTGGCGGAGGGTGGCGGGCAGTACAGCTTCGACGCGCCCCTGCCCGGTGGCCGGCGCTGGTATGAGGCCCGCTTCCGGCTGGTCCCCGGCGGCGACATGATCGTGGGCCTGGCCACCGACATCACCGCCCGCAAGCGCGACGAGCTGGCGCTCACCGCCGCCAAGGAACGCGCGGTGACGACCCTGGCCCAGCTGCAGGAGACGCAGGACCAGCTGGTGGAAAGCGAGAAGATGGCCGCGTCGGGTGGCCTGGTGGCCGGTGTGGCGCATGAGGTGAACACCCCCATCGGCGTGGGTGTCACCGCCGCCAGCACCCTGGCGGAGCGCACCCGCCTGCTGGCCGGCGCCTTCGCCGAGCGCACCATGACCAAGGAGATGTTGGACGACTACCTGAAGCGGGCGGCCACCCTGACGTCGCTGATCCAGGAGAATCTGGATCGCGCCACCCGGCTGGTGCGCAGCTTCAAGCAGGTGGCCATCGACCAGCACGGCGACGCCGAGCATGAGGTGCGGCTGAAGCAGTACTTGGAGGACGCGCTGGTCAACCTGCGGCCGGAACTGCGGCGCGGCCGGCACACCCTGGCCATTGAGGGGGACGGCGAGATCATCGTGCGGGCCGTGCCCGCCCAGCTGTGGCAGGTGGTCAGCAACCTGGTGCTGAACGCCGTAATGCACGCCTTCCCCGACCAGGAGGGCGGCACCGTGCGCGTCACCCTGGCCCGGTCAGGCCCCCGCGCCATCCTGGAGGTGCGCGACGACGGCATCGGCATGACCGCGGAGGTGCGCCATCGCTGTTTCGAGCCCTTCTACACCACCAAGCGGGGCCAGGGCGGCAGCGGCCTGGGTCTGTCCATCGCCCATACCCTGGTCACCAGCGGCCTCAACGGCCGCATCACCGTGGACAGCGCGCCCGGCGCCGGCACCACCTTCCGCATCGAAATGCCCCTGATCCTGCCTCCCGCCATGTCGGCGGAGACCGCGCCTGAAGCCCTCACCCGGACATCGCCATGATGACCTTCGACGACCTGTTCGCCCGGCCGCCCGCCGACCCGGTTCCGCCGGAGTGCCCCGTGGCGCCCCCCGTGGCGCCCTGGAAGGTGCTGATCGCCGACGACGACGCGGCCATCCACGCCGTCACCGAGCTGGCGCTGGAGGGGTTTCGCATGGACGGCCGGCCGCTGGCCTTCCTGCATGCCCATTCCGGGGCGGAGACCTTGCAGCGCATGGAGGAACATCCGGACATCGCCGTGCTGTTGCTGGACGTGGTGATGGAAAGCGACAGCGCCGGCCTGGACGCCGCCAAGGCAGTGCGGGAACGGCTGGGCAACCGCCAGGTGCGCATTGTGCTGAACACCGGTCAGCCGGGCTCGGCGCCCGAGGCCGAGATCATCGCCCGCTACGACATCGACAACTATCGTGAGAAGGGGGAACTGACGGAGCGGCAGCTGTTCACCCTGATGTATTCCTGTCTGCGCGGGTACCGCGACATCGCGGCGGTGGAGCAAAGCCGCCAGGGCCTGCGCAGGCTGGTCGACGCCTTGCCCCGCATCTTCCACCTGACCGCCGCCGACCGCCTGGCCCGCACCTGCCTGGAGCAGCTGGCGGGCCTGACGGGCGGGGTGGGGCTGAACGGCGTGGTGCTGGAGCAGGACCGGTCCGACGGCCCGGCCCGCGCCCTCGCCGCCTGCGGCCGGTTCGCGGGGTGGGCGGAGGACGGCCCCCCGCCCCCAGATGTGCAGGCTGCCCTGGCGCTGGACGGCAACCTGCGGGAACACGACCGCTGGAGCGAATGGCTGCCCACCGGTGGCGGTGGGCGCCGCCTGCTGTATCTGGATGGTGTCGCCGCCGCCACACCCCTGGGCCGCGACCTGCTGGCCCTGTTCGTCCGCAACCTGGCCGTGGCCTTCGACAACCTGCGCCTGAAGGAGGAGATCGAGGAGACCCAGCGCGAGATCGTCTTCCGCCTGGGCGAGGCGGTGGAGACCCGCAGCCAGGAAACCGGCAACCATTTGAAGCGGGTGTCGGAGGCGGCGGGCATGATCGCCGCCTACCTGGGTTATGATGAGACCATGGTGTCGCGGGTGCGCTATGCGGCCCCCCTGCACGACATCGGCAAGATCGGCATCCCCGACCACATCCTGAACAAGCGCGGCCAGCTGGATGCGGAGGAATGGAAGGTGATGCAGACGCATGCCGACATCGGCTGGCGCATGCTGAAGGACGCGCGCCAGGACATCCTGCGCGCCGGTGCCATCATCTCCCTGCAGCATCATGAGAAATGGGATGGGACGGGCTATCCCCGCGGCCTGCGTGGGGATGAGATCGACCCGCTGGCCCGCATCGTCGCCGCCGCCGACGTGTTCGACGCCCTGGGCAGCCACCGGCCCTACAAGGCGCCCTGGCCCCTGGAACGCATCCTGGAGCATATGGTCAAGGAGCGGGGCCGCCATTTCGACCCCACCGTGGTGGACGCCATCCTGGCGTTGGCGCCGGCGCTGATGGAAAGCCGGACGCGTTACCCGGATATCGAGCGGTAGCCGGCGCCAACGGTGCCTTCCGCCCGGGCGGCCTTGCGGTTGCGGTTCACCACCATCTCGTCATACAGGGCGGTGATGGTGCGGCTGCCGGTGCGCACGAAGAGCCCCGGCACGACGGCGTGCACCAGACAGGCCAGGCCCGCCAGCACCATGCGGCCGCCGAAGGACGCCGCCACCACGGCATGCTCGCCATAGCTTTCCTGGACCGCCCGCGGGTGGTCTATAAACAGCTTGCCCAACATGATCCGCGTCTCCCCTGTCATTCGGTGCCGATGACATCAGCATAACCCGGACAGCCTTGAGAAAAATCCCAAACTGTCCCACCATTGTGCCGCGATAGGATGATTTTATCCCACGAAGCGGCAATTCCATGGAACACCTTGACAAGACGGACATCAGACTGCTGCAGCTGCTGCAGGAGGACGCCACGCAATCAATCGCCCAGCTGGCCGACACCGTCGCCCTGTCGACGAACGCCTGCTGGCGCCGGGTCAAGCAGTTGGAGGAGGCCGGCATCATCCGCCGCCGCGTCGCCCTGCTGGACGCCGACCTGCTGGGCTGCGGCATCACCGTGTTCGTCGCCATCCGGACCAACCAGCATGACGAGGATTGGCTGGAGACGTTCGCCCGGGGCGTGGCGGACATTCCCGAAATCGTGGAGTTCTACCGCATGAGCGGCGACGTCGATTATCTGCTGAAGGTGCTGGTGGCCGACATTCCCCATTACGACCGGGTGTACAAGCGCCTGATCAAGGTGACCAAGCTGACCGACGTCAGTTCCAGCTTCGCCATGGAACGGATCAAATCCACCACGGCGATCCCCCTGCCAGGCCCGTTGCCAGCCCCCTTGCCGCGTCCCTAAAGGGGCATACGCCAAAGGCAAGATCGCCAGCCGGGGAAAACTGCGTCATGTTCCGCTTCTGGTTTGCCCCATCCGTGTTGCGAAACGCGGTGGGTTTTTTTTATGGGCGGTTGGCGCGTCGCGGTTTCGTGAGGGTGCCGGGTTTGATGAGGGCGTAAGCCGTGGACATGCTGCTGCGACAGCGGGTGCGACTGGCGGGGCTGGCGGCCCTGGGTGGCATCGTCGCCCTGCTGTTGATCATGCAATCCATCTTCGCGGAGGTGGTGAGCAGCGAAAGGTGGGTGAACCACAGCTATCAGGTCCGCACCACGGCGACCCTGGTGCTGAGCCACATCCTGTCGGCGGAATCAGCCCAGCGCCTGTACCTGCTGGTCCACGCGCCAGAGGCGCGCGACCGCTTCCAGGGCTATCGCGACGACACCACCAACCAGTTGCTGGCGCTGACCACCCTGTTGAGCGACAACCCGGACCAGGTGCGGCGCGCATCCACCCTGACGGCCTTGGCCAATGCGCGGCTGGATGCGCTGCAGGTGCTGATGCAGGCCCCCGCCGGATCGCCCCCGGACACCATAACCCTGGAACGGGGCGAGTCCCTGATGGCCGAGGTGCGGGAGCAGGTGGCCATCATCGATGGCACCGAGCAGGCGCTGCTGGTGCAGCGGCAAGGCCGGGTCAACACCCTGCGCCTGCTGTTCGTGGCCGGCAGCGTCGTCATCTGCTTGGTGGCGGGCGGCCTGGTGTGGCGCCTGTCCAGCGGCGCCATGACGGAGGCGGACCGCGAAAGCCGCATGCGCCAGCAGTTGCAGGACATGCTGGACGAAAAGGGCCGCCTGCTGCGCGAGATCAACCACCGCGTGGGCAACGGCCTGGCCATGATCGGCACCCTGCTGCAGTTGCAGACCCATGACACCAAGGACCCGCAGGCCGAACGCGCCCTGGCGGAGGCCCGCACCCGTGTGCTGGCCATCAACGAAGTCCACAAGCGCATGCTGCAGGCCGAAACGGTGGACGAGGTGGAGTTCGGCGCCCTGCTGCCGGCCTTCTGCCGCGAGGTGGCGGCGGAATACGGTGCGCTGGACCGGGTGCAGGTAACCAGCACGCCCGTGCTGCTGCCGGTGGAGACGGGCGTCGCGCTGGCGCTGATCCTGAACGAGATGCTGACCCCCACCCTGCGCCGGTCGGACGAGTTGTACAGCCCCGTGCAGCTGACCCTGGCGGTGGTGGACAACCGCCTGTCCTGCATCATCGACGACCCCAGCGGTCAGTTGCCCACCGACATGGGGGCCGCCCGCCTGGCCGGCATCGGCATGACCGTGGTCCAGGCGCTGTGCCGCCAGATCGGCGCGGAGATGGCCTTCGACAAGGCCGGCACGCAGTTCTACATTTCCGTCACCGTGCCCCGGGCGCGCAAGGTGCAGGCGGCCTGAAGGCTGACCGCGCGCGCCGTCTAATTTATTGAAAAATCGGATCTGCAACGATCCTGTCTTGCGGCTGTGCCTGTATTTCCCGGTGGCTTTCGCTATGATGGCGCGACCCTGACGTTTAGCCGGAAAGGCACAACGGCTTGCCATCCCACTACCTGAAGCTGCACGGCAAAGGCCTGCGGGCCCGGCTGCAAATCCTGCTGCTGGTGGTGGTGGCGCCCCTCACGGCCCTGTCCATCGCCGACTACGGCGCCCGGCGGTCGGAGGCCGTCGCCGGCGCCCAGGCCCAGGCGCTGGGCCTGGCGCACGCGGTGGCCGGGCAGCAGGCGATGCTGATCGCCCAGGCCCGGCATATCGCGGACACGCTGATCAGCGAAAGCGCGCGCCTGCCGCTGGAAGAGTGTGTGCAGGACGCGCGGCTGATAAAGGCGGCCCATCCCTGGATCACCAACGTCAATCTGATGAGGCCGGACGGCCAGGCCTTCTGCTCTTCCTCCGCGCCGCCCTTCCAGAGCTTTGGCGACCGCGACTATTTCCAGACCCTGATCAAGACCGGCCAGCCGACCATCAGCGATTTCCTGATCGGCCGCACCTCGGGCCAGCCGGTGATGGTGGTGGCGCAGATGCAGGCCACCCCCAATGGCGGCGTCGCCCGGGTGGCCAGCACCGCCATCAGCCTGCAATGGCTGGAGGACATGGGGCGGCAGCTGGTGGAGACGCGGCATGCCGTGTTCCTGGCGGTGGACCGCCATGGCCACATCCTGGCGCGATACCCGGAGTCCGGTGCCGAGGTGGGGGATGGCGAACCTCGGGCGCCCTTGATCGGCGCCATGCTGGCCACGCCGGACGGCAACGCCGACACGGTCGACTTGCATGGCGTGGGCCGGCTGTTCGGCATCGCCAGCGTAGGGGATACCGGTGCCCGCGTGGCCGTCGGCCTGTCCAAGGCCGATGTGCTGGCCGCCGCCAACATCGATTTCCGTCGCAACCTAGTGGTGGTTCTGGCCGTGACCCTGCTGGCCTTCGCCCTGGGTGTGGCGGGGTTGGAGCTGTCGGTCCTGCGCTGGCTGCGCGCCCTGGGCGACGCGGCGCAGCGCATCGCCGCCGGCGACCGCGCCATCCACATCGACAGCCCCGGCAGCGGGCCGGAGCTGGAGGCCGTGGCCCAGGCCTTCAACGCCATGGCCGACGCCGTCGCCCGGCAGGAGCAGGAACTGGTGGCGCGCGAGGAGCGTTTCCGCGACCTGACGGAGGTATCGACCGACTGGTACTGGGAAACGGACGAAACCCACCGCCTGACCTACATCTCCGACGGGGTGCAGTTCGTGGGCATCGACATGACCCAGCTGCTGGGCCGCACCCGGCGCGAGCTGTCGACCGATGCCGACGCCGCCCACTGGGTGATCTATGAGGGTTTCCTCAACACACGCACCCCCTTCCGCGACTTCACCTATTCCGTCCCCGGACCGAACGGCCAGATCCGGCACGTGGAAATCTCCGGCCGGCCCTATTACGCGACCGATGGCCGCTTTCGCGGTTTTCGTGGGGTGGGACGCGATATCACGCCCTTGGTGGAGGCGCGCCAGCATCTGCAGGAACGAGACAGGCTGCTGACCACCATCCTGGAATCCATCGACCAGGGCATCGTCGCGTTCGACGCCCAGCTGCGCCTGTCCATCCGGAACCGCCATTTCCTGGACCTGATGGGGCTGAAGGCGGGGGATTGCACGCCCGGCCTGCCCCTGGGCGAGGTCGAGCCCCTGCTGAAGGATGGCGCCGCCGACCCGCTGGCGGGGGTGCGCTCACCGGAACCCATGACTTATGAGCTGACACGGGCCGACGGCAGCACGCTGGAGGCGCGGGCCATCCCCATGCCGGGCGGCGGCTTCGTCGTCAGCTATATGGACATGACCCTGCAGCGGCGTCAGGTCAGCGACCTGATCGACGCGCGCGACCGCCTGGCGGCGCAGGCGCGTGAACTGCGCACCCTGGCAGAGGAGCTGGACGCCGCCCGCCGTTCCGCCGAGGCGGCCAACGCCGCCAAGTCGGACTTCCTGGCCAACATGAGCCATGAGATCCGCACGCCCATGAACGGGGTCATGGGCATGGTGCAGCTGTTGCTGGAAAGCTCGCTGACCGCCGACCAGGCGACCTACGCCGCCATCATCCGCGACAGCGCCGACGCCCTGCTGTCCATCATCAACGACATCCTGGACATCTCGAAGCTGGAAGCGGGGCGGGTGGAGCTGGAGGAGGTGCCCTTCACCCTGGCCGACGTCACCGCCGGCGTGCTGGCCATCCTGGAGCCACGCGCCCGCGACAAGGGCATCCGGCTGGAAACGATGGTGGTGGGGGCCACCCCCGGCCATTACCGGGGCGACCCGTTCCGCCTTCGCCAGGTCCTGCTGAACCTGGTGGGCAACGCCGTGAAGTTCACGGAAAGCGGATCGGTCACGCTGGAGGTGGAGGTGGGCATCGCCAAGGACGGCCTGGTGCCGCTGCACTTCGCCGTGCGCGACACCGGCATCGGCATCAGCGCGCCGGCCCAGGCGCAGCTGTTCCGCAAGTTCGGGCAGGCCGACACCTCGATCTCCCGCCGCTTCGGCGGGTCGGGCCTGGGCTTGGCCATTTCCCAGCGGCTGGTGGCGCTCATGGGCGGCGCCATCACCCTGGATAGCACGCTGAACCAGGGCAGCACCTTCGCCTTCACCGTGCGTCTACCGGCGGTGCGCGCCAAGGATATGCCCAAGACGCAGGCCCTGCCCCCGATACAGGGATCGCCACCGCGCCCCAGCCGACCGCCCAAGCCCATACGGCCCGGCCTGCCCGCCGGCAACGGCGCCCGGCTGCTGGTGGTGGACGACAACTTCATCAACCAGACGGTCGCCCGGACCATGCTGGAGAAGCTGGGCTATCGTGTCACCCTGGCCGGCGACGCGCGTACGGCGCTGGACCTTTATGAGCGCGAGACCTTCCACGCCGTGCTGATGGACATCCAGATGCCGGAGATGGACGGCGTGCAGGCCACCCAGCGCATCCGTGACATCCAGGAAAGGACGGGCCGGCCGCGCACCCCCGTCATCGCCATGACGGCCAACGCCATGGCCGGCATGCGCGAGGAATATCTGGCCGCCGGCATGGACGACTACATCGCCAAACCCTTCGCCCTGCCCACCCTGGCCACCACCGTGGCGCGCTGGGTCGCGGCGGGCGGGCCGATCGAGGACAGTGTGGAAGCAGCCGTTCCCGCCACCCCCGCCGCTTCAACCCCAGTGTCGGCCCCAGTATCGCCCCCCGTATCGGCCCCCCCGGCATCGGTTCCGTCGGCACCCTCGTCCGGCCCGCCGGTGCTGGACCCGGCCCCCCTGCGCCAGTTGGCGGAGCTGTTGGACACCGACACCCTGGCCGACCTGGTCATGTCATCGGTGAACGAATGCGAAGCGCGGGTGGCGGCGCTGGAGGCCCTGGCGAACACCAGCGACACCGACGCCATGGCCAGAGCTGCCCATACCCTTATCGCCACGGCGGGCGACATCGGCCTGCGCCAGATGCAGGCCCTGGCGACCCGCATCCAGACGCACGCGCGCGCCGGCAAGGCTGATGACTGCCGGCCCCAGATCGCCGCGTTGGCGGCGACCCTGCCAGCCGGGCTGGCCGCCGTGGCCGCCGTACTGAAACCGCTGCTGAAGAAGACCGAGGGATAACGCTACGGTGGGCTAGCCCTGGCGCTCACCCGCCCACCATTCGTCCGCCGTGGGCAGCGTGCCGTAGCTTTGGCGCAGAGCGTTGGACCAATGGTCGCGCACATGCTGGAAATAGCTGTCGGTCTCGGTGATGCGGCGGTGAATGCGCAATTGCATATCGTCGCGGTGGTAGACCGCAAGGTCGATGGGCATGCCGACAGACAGGTTGCTGCGCAGGGTGCTGTCCATGGAGACCAGCACCAGCTTCACCCCGTCCTGCACCGGCGTATCGTAAGAGACGACACGATCCAGGATGGGCTTGCCGTACTTGTGCTCCCCGATCTGCAGGTAGGGCGTTTCGGGCGTCGCTTCGATGAAGTTGCCGGGCGAATAAATCTGGAACAGGCGCATGCCCCGGCCCCGGATCTGTCCCCCCAGCAGGAACGACGCGTCGAAGCCCACACCCTGCGCCTTCATGGCCAGGCCGTCGCTGTTGTAGACATCGCGGATGGCGGCGCCCACCAGCTGCGCGGCGCGGAACATGGACGGGACGGTGGCCAGCGTTTCCGGATCGGCATCGCCGATGGAAACGCCTTCGTGCAGGCGGTTCACCACCGACTGGCTGATGGACAGGTTCCCCGCCGTCAGCAGGACCATGCAGCGCTCACCCGGGGTTTCGAACCGGTGCATCTTGCAGAAGGTGGAGATGTTGTCGACCCCGGCGTTGGTGCGGGTATCGGAGAGCATCACCAGCCCGGCTTTCAGAAACAGGGCGACGCAATAGGTCATCTTCAGGCCTCGACATGCGGGACGCCATCCTCGACGGGCGGCTTTCTTCCTCAAGTGAGGGATGGGCGCCCCGACGGACAGGGCCCCTATCCCCATGCCCCGTCATACCCCGAAACCGGCGACTGCCACCAGGGGGTGCGCACGTTAAGTATTGGCGACGGCCCGGAAACGCAATGAATGGATCCGGACCCAGGGAAAGCCCGGGTCCGGATCCCCTCGCGGCGGCTCAGCGGACGTTGAGGTAGAAGCCGCTGATCTCCTGGCCCAGGCGCAGCATGTCGTCGATGAACTGCGTCACGTATTCGTGCAAGCCGAACTGGAAGATGTCCTCCACCCGGCCATAGCGCAGCCGGGCGTGGATTTCGCCCGCCAGGCGGTGGCACTCGCCCCGCTGGCCGCCATAGCGCACGGCCAGGGCCTCAAGCAGGTCCACCACATGGGCTAGGCAGGCCACCAGGGACCGGGGCATTTCCGGCCGCAGGATCAGCAGCTCGGCGATCAGCCAGGGCTTCAGCCGGTCATGATAGACCCAGTGATAGCTGCGCAGGGCGGAGACGGCCCGCAGGATGCTCTGCCACTGATAATAATCCAGCACCCCGCCCACGCCCTCATGGTCGGGCAGCAGGACGTGATACTTGACGTCCAGGATGCGGGCGGTGTTGTCCGCCCGTTCCAGCAGCGTGCCCAGATGGGTGAACAGATAGCCGTCGTTGCGCAGCATGGTGTTGGCATAGCTGCCGCAGAACAGCAGGGACCGCTGGACCACCCAGTCCATCAGGCCGGGCAAGCTGTCCGCCGCCAGGCGGTCGGCCTTCAAGGCCCGGGTCTGCTGCCAGGTCTCGTTCAGCGCCTCCCACGTGTCCACGGTCAGGGCGGTGCGCACCGCCCGGCCGTTGCGGCGGGCGGTTTCGATGCAGGACACGATGCTGGACGGGTTTTCCGGGTCCAGCACCAGGTAATCCAGCACCAGGGAGGGCACGATCTCCCCATGCTTGGCGAGGTAGCCCGGCTCCGTGCCTGTGGCGATCAGGGTGGAACGCCATTCGTTGCCCGGATTGTCCAGGGACAGCGACATGTTGGACATGCGGTTGCCCACCTGCACCAGGCGCGCGACGCTGGCTGCCCGCTCCATATAGCGGGCCAGCCAGAACAGTCCGTCTGCGGTACGGCTCAGCATTGGTCAGCGCTCCAGTACCCAGGTGTCTTTGGTGCCGCCGCCCTGGCTGGAGTTCACCACCAGGGAGCCCTCGCGCAGGGCCACGCGGGTGAGGCCGCCGGGCACCACCCGGATCTCCCGCCCGTTCAGCACGAAAGGCCGCAGGTCGACATGGCGGGGCGCGATGCCCTGCTCGACAAAGGTCGGGCAGGTGGACAGCGCCAGCGTCGGCTGGGCGATATAGTCGGCCGGCCGCGCCTTGATGCGGTCGGCGAACACCGCCCGGTCGGCGGCGGTGGACTGCGGCCCGATCAGCATGCCGTAGCCGCCGGACCCGCGCGTCTCCTTCACCACCAGTTCGTGCAGGTGCTCCAGCACGTACTTGCGGTCGTCGTCCCGTTCGCAGAGATAGGTGGGGACGTTCAACAGGATGGGCTCTTCCCCAAGGTAGAAGCGGATCATTTCGGGGACGAAAGGATAGATCGCCTTGTCGTCCGCGATGCCGGTGCCGACGGCGTTGGCCAGGGTGACCCGGCCGGCGCGGTAGGCCGCGAACAGGCCGGGCACGCCCAGGGCGCTGTCGGGACGGAAGGTCAGCGGGTCCAGATAATCATCGTCGATACGGCGGTACAGCACGTCCACCCGTTTCGGCCCCTGGGTGGTGCGCATGTAGACGAAACCCTCGTCCACGAACAGGTCGCCACCCTCCACCAGTTCCACGCCCATCTCATCGGCCAGGAACGAGTGTTCGTAATAGGCGCTGTTGTAGGACCCGGGCGTCAGCACCGCCACGGTGGGCGCGTCGCGGCAGGCGGGCGGCGCCACCGACTTCAGCGTGTCCAGCAGGTCTTCCGGGTAGTGGGAGACGGGCGCCAGCTTGTGCATGCCGCAGAGGTCGGGCAGCAGGCGCAGCATGGCCTCGCGGTTCTCCAGCATGTAGGAGACGCCGGACGGCGTGCGGCAATTGTCTTCCAGCACATAGAAATTGTCCGCATCCAGTCGGACGATGTCGATGCCCGCCACATGGGTGTAGGCGCCAGCCGGGGGCAGGAAGCCCTGCATCTCGGGCCGGAAGCTTTCGTTCCCCAGCACCATGCGTTCCGGCACCTTGCCCGCGCGCAGGATGTGGCGTTCACCGTAGACATCGGCCAGGAAGGCGTTCAGCGCCTTCACCCGCTGGTGCAGGCCCAGCGACAGCCTGTCCCATTCGGCCCGCGCCAGCACGCGGGGAATGATGTCGAAGGGGATCAACCGTTCCGGATCTCCGCCTTCCGTGTACACCGCGAAGGTGATGCCCACACGCCGGAACAGCGTCTCCGCCTCGCGGCGCTTCAGTTCCAGTTTGTCGGACGGCATTTCGCGCAGCCATCGTTCGATGTCCGCATACGGGCCGCGCACCTCATCCGACATGCCCATTTCATTGAATGGACCGTCTGCTTTCGCCATAAACCCCTTCCCCATCGATAGGCCCGACTGATTGGTTGAGCAAGAGCCACGCCAACTCGGCCTAGCCTAGGAACTGCCCAGGAAATATGCGTTCCGCCAAGGACGCAAAAGCATGGGCGCCCAATGCGCAGGCAATGGCCCGCCGTTCATCGCCCATAAATTGTGCAGATGCCATCATGGCCCCGGCAGGCGCCCGATGCGGGCCGTTGCGGCGATATGATCACGGGTTTCCTCCTCAACCGAGCGCCGGCCGCCGTGGCAACCAAAAGGCGCGCTTATCCTTGTCAGCCTTCAATCGAACAGGCCCTGCGCCAGGTCAAGACCCGGCCAGGACAGTCAAAAGAAGTTCATTTGAGGGAACAGGGTTTCAACCGGCGGCTTCTATCGCTTAAGCCAAGTCCCGGCGGCCCATTTCGTCTAGAAAAGCGCTAGCCGCGCGGCTTAGCCCGCGATCAGGATGACGCACCAAAGTGAAGGCGCGCGGGGCCAGGGTCAGCGGCACGGGATGCAGCAACCCCACTTCGATGCTGCCGCTGGCGACGGAGGCCGACAGCGCCGCCGCGCCGCCGCCCGCCTCCACCGCCGCCCGCACCGCCTCATTCGAGGGCAGTTCCAGCGCGATGCGCAACCGGGCGGTATCCACGCCCAGATCCGCCAGCGCCGCCAGGAAGGCGGAACGGGTGCCGGAGCCCTGTTCCCGCATGATCCAGGGCGTCTCATGCAGGTCGGCCGGCGCCACCGTCTCGCGGAAGGCCCAGGGATGATGCGGGGCCACCACCACCACCAGCTGGTCCAGCGCCACCTGGTGGGCGGACAGGTCGGGGCTGTCCACCGCCCCCTCGACGAAGCCCAGGTCGGCCGTGCCGTCCAGCACGGCGGCCGCCACCTGCGCCGTATTGCCGATGGTGAGGTCCAGGTCCACGCCCGGGTGCCGGTCGCGGAAGGCCACCAGGTGGCGCGGCAGCCAATAGCTGGCGATGGTCTGGCTGGCCTGCACCCGCAACTGCCCCCGCTGCAGGCCCGACAGTTCGGCCAGCGCCCGTTCGGCCATGTCGGCCCGGGCCAGCACGGCCTTGGCCTCCGCCAGGAACAGGCGGCCGGCCTCCGTCAGGGTGATGCCGCGGCCCACGCGGTTGAACAGGGCCGTCTGATAGCGATCCTCCAGCGCCGCGACAGCGGCGCTGGCCGCCGACTGCGCCAGGTTCAGGGCGCGCGCCGCCTGGGTCACGTGCTGGCGTTCCGCCACCGCCACGAAGATGCGCAACTGTTCCAGGGTCAAGGGATGGGCCCGCCGTCAGGGTGCCGCCGGAAGCGGCGGCGTCGCCGCCACTGTAGCGCAGGCGCGGGCAGCACGGCATCATTGTCCGGAAGCGGGCAACCAGGCTGTCCGGAAACGGACAAGGCGCGGTTCCGGACAGCGCCCCGAGGCCTTGGCGCTAAGCGATCCCAAGGGCTTAAGCGGTGGTCCGCCCTTTGCTTGCGGGCGCGGCGATCCCGAAAACGGGTGGGGAATAGGGAAGCGACCATGCTGTACATCGCGGCAAGCCAGGCCATCCGGTCCTTGCGGCAGGTGAAGGCCGACATCGTCATCAGCCTGGCGGGGCTGGTGGTCGGGCTGACGGCCAGCCTGTTGATGGCCTTGCTGATCCGCGACCAGATGGCCTACGACACCTTCCTGCCCGACCATGCCCAGCTGTACCTGGTGGACAGCGTGCTGGCGCCGGTGGACGAGGACCAGGAGCCGGGCCCCCTGGTGCGCTGGCGCACCCCGCCCGACCTGGCCGCCACGCTGGTGGCGGAGGCGCCGGAGGTGGAGGCCGCCGCCCGCCTGCTGGACGACGCCCGCAAGATCCGGCGGGGAGGTGCCGCCTTCCGCGAGTTCGTCACCTGGGTCGACCCCTCCTTCGCCGCCATCATGCACCTGCCGGCGGTGGAGGGCGACCTGAAGGAAAGCCTGGCCGACCCGGGTGCCGTGGCCCTGACGCAGACCATGGCGCGCAAGCTGTTCGGGCCGGAATCCCCCCTGGGCAAGCGCATCGACCTGGATGAGCGCACCACGCTGCGCGTGCGCGCCGTGCTGAGGGACCTGCCCTTCCGCAGCCATATGCGGGAGGTGATGATCCTGGCGTCCTCCGCCTCGCCCTATTCGCCCTTCAGCACCCCCCAGCCCCGTGTCGACGGGCCACGGGCGGATGGCGACCAGACGGCGGCGCGGGCGCCGGGCGACGTCTACACCTATGTCCGCCTTCGGGACGGCGCCGACCCGGCGGCGGCGCAACGGACGCTGGACGAGCTGGCCGCCCGGCATTGGGGGGCGGGGCATGCGGGCGGGCAGTCGCCGCAGCTGGTGCCGATGACCGGCCTGCAGCTGCACGCCGGCCTGAACCCCGACCGGCTGAACCGCATGTACATGATCGGCGGCATCGCCCTGCTGACCCTGCTGATCCCCTGCATCAACTTCATCAACATGGCCACGGCCCGGGCCACCCGCCGCGCCGTGGAGGTGGGGGTGCGCAAGATGGGCGGCGCGCGGCGGCGCGACCTGGTGACGCAATTCATGCTGGAAACGCTGATCCTGGTGGGCATCGCCATGGTCATCGCCCTGTCGCTGACCGAACTGGCCATCCCCCCGGTCAACCGCTTCCTCGACGCGCGGCTGTCGCTGGACGCCGCCTCGCCCGAGGTGGGGGCCATCGTGGCCGGCCTGGGCGTGGGCGTCACGCTGCTGGCCGGGTTCTACCCCGCCCTGGTGCTGGCGGCGCACCGGCCGGTGGCCATCCTGAAGGGCAGCGGCCCGGGGACGGCGGCCCCGGTGGTGGACCGGACGGCCCGGGTGCGCCAGGTCCTGATGATGGGGCAGTTCATGCTGCTGGTCATGCTGCTGGTGGGGGCCTCGGTCACCTATCGCCAGCAACAGCTGCTGACCCGCGACCGCGTGTCCTATGACACCGCCGACATCCTGATCCTGGACGCCAGCTGCCCGGAATCCATCCGCGTCGGCCTGCAGCACATCGACGGGGTGAAGGGCGTGGGCTGCACCGGCATGGAAAGCCTGGAGCGCAGCCGCCCCCTGGTGACGGCCACGCTGAACGATGGCCACGCCGTCCGCCTGAACCGCGTGGCGGCCGACCCGGGCTTCCTGCCCGTATTCCACCTGCCCGCCCTGGCCGGGCAACTGCCGGACCCGAAGCGGCCCAGCACCGTGCGCCACAAGGTGGTGATCAACGAGACGGCCGCGCGGGCCCTGGGCAACGACATGCCGGAAGACGCCATTGGCCAGACGCTGCACCTGCCGGGCGTGGACGGCGACGTACAGGTGGCGGCGGTGGTGCCCGACTTCCCCATGGGGTCGCTGCAGGACAAGATCGCCCCGACCTTCTTCGTCAGCGATCCCGGCGGGTATGAGCTGATGTACGTGAAGCTGGCGCCGGGCGACCGCACCCGCACGCTGGCCGCCATCGACGCCCTGTGGCGCCGCATGGGGGAGTTGGCGCCCAGCGACCGCTATTTCTTCGACGATCACCTGAACTCGCTGACCAGCCTGATCCGGCATGAGACGCAGATGATCACCCTGTTCAGCCTGATCAACCTGGGCATGGCCTGCGCCGGCATCTACGGCCTGTCGGCCGTGACGGCGGAGCGGCGGACCAAGGAGATCGGGGTGCGCAAGGTCTACGGCGCCTCGCTGGCCGACATCCTGCGCCTGCTGCTATGGCAGTTCGCCAAGCCGGTGCTGCTGGCCAGCGCGCTGGCCTGGCTGCCGGCCTACCTGTTCCTGCGCCGCTGGCTGGCCGGCTTCGCCTATCACGTGGACATCGGCCCCTGGACCTTCCTGGGCCCCACCGCCCTGGCCCTGGCCATCGCCGCCGCCACCGTGGCCGGCCAGACCATCCTGGTCGCCCGCGCCCGGCCGGTGCTGGCGCTGCGGTACGAATAAGGGGACTGCCCATGCTGGCTACCATCCTGCGCCTGGCCCTGCGTGGTATCCGGCGCACCCGGGCCGACGTGCTGATCACCTTCGTCGGCATGGCCATCGGCCTGACGGCGGCACTGATGATGGCGCTGCTGACCCGCGACATCATGACCTACAGCCGCGACATCCCCCTCCATGGCCGGACATACATGGTGACGGGCACGGTGATCACGCCTGGGCAGGCCCCCGCCCAGATGTGGATGACACCCGCCCCCCTGGCCGGGCTGATGGCGGCGGGCATGCCCGATGTCGAGGTGGTCACCCGTTTCATCGGCAACCCACAAATCATCCGGCGGGGTGACATCGCCTTTCGCGAGGTCGTCATCTGGGCCGACCCCACCCTGTTCCAGGTTCTGCCGCTGCCCGTGGTGGCCGGGGATCCCGCCACGGCGCTGGCCACCACCGATGGCGTGGTGCTGACGCGGTCCCTGGCGCGCAAGCTGTTCAGCCAGGACGCGCCGCTGGACCAGACGGTGGACATGGGCGGACAGTCCTTCCTCGTCATGGCCGTGGTCGAGGATTCGCCGGCGCGCGGGGCGCTGCATGATGGCAGCGCCTTCGCCTCGGGCCTAAACGCCAAATCCAGCCTGACCGCCGCCGCCGGTGACACCCGCATGAATCCGGCCGGCTTCAACCCCGTCTTCACCCATTTCCGCCTGAAGGCCGGCGCCAGCGCCGCGGCGGCCGACCGGGCCCTGAACGAACTGCTGGCCCGGCACCGGCAGGCTGACGACGTGGGGCAGATGAAGCTGCGCGGCGTGGCGTTGAACGACATCCCGCTGGATCCGGAATTGAGCCCCCGGTCACGGGCCCTGATGGCCATGATGCTGGTCATCACCACCATGACCTTGATCGTCCCCTGCATCAATTTCGTGGCGCTGGCCACGGCACGGGCGGGCCAGCGGGCCATGGAGATCGGCATCGCCAAGCTGAGCGGCGCCCGCCGCCGCCACTTGATTACCCAATTCCTGCTGGAGACGACGCTGTTGGTGGCCGTCGCCATGGTGGTGGCCATGTCGTTCACCGAACTGGCCCTGGGCCCGGCCAACCGCATTTTGCATACCGAGATGGCGTTGGAACTGGCGGCGCCCGACGTCATCGCCATCATCCTGGGCCTGGTGCTGGCGGTGGGCATGCTGGCCGGGGCGTATCCCGCCTTCGTCCTGTCGTCATACCGGCCAGGCGCCATCCTGAGGGGGGCCGGCGGGGGCGGCGATCGGTCGAGCCGCATCCGCCAGGCCCTGGTGGTGGGGCAGTTCATGCTGCTGATCGCCCTGCTGAGCGTCACGCTGGTGGTGCATCGGCAGGAGGTCATGCTGACCCACGCCCGCCTGCCCTACGACCCGTCCAATATCGTGGTCTTGCAGGGCACTTGTCCGGCCGCGCTGCGCGACCGCCTGGCGGCGGCGGACGGCGTGCGGAGCATGGCTTGCGCCGACAGGGAATCCTTGTCGCCCCAGGGTGGTGCGTCCTACAAGGCCACCCTGCCGGACGGCAGCACGGTGGCCTTGGGCGGCGTGAATGCCGACGCGGCCTTCCTGTCCCTGTTCCATATCGAACCCTTGGCCGGCCGGCTGTTCGATCCCGCCCGCGCCCAGGAGGCGGGCACGCCCCAGCCCGGCAACACCGTGATCGTGAACGAGACGGCGGCCCACACGCTGGGCTGGGGCCGGGCGGAAGAGATCGTCGGCCAGACCCTGAACCTGTCCCTGTATGGCTATGAGAGCCGGCTGGAGGTGGTGGGCGTGGTCCCCGATTTTTCCCTGGGCGACCTGGAAGGGAAAATCCCACCCCTGCTGTTCCGGGTGCGGGGGCGGGAAAACGACACCACCAATGACGGCTTGATCTATGTGAAGCTGAAGGACAGCGGTGCCACCACCCTGGCCGCCGTCGATGCCGCCTGGCGGGCGCTCAACCCCGGCGTGCCGGTGCAGCGCTTCTTCTTCGACGACCACGTTGCCATGCTGACCCTGATCATCCGGCTTGAGGCGCAAATCTTCATCCTGTTCAGCGCCGTCAACGTGCTGATGGCCTGCGCCGGCATCTATGGCCTGTCCGCCTTCACGGCCGAGCGGCGCACCAAGGAGATCGGGGTGCGCAAGGTTTATGGCGCTTCCGTCGCCGACATCGTCCGCCTGCTGTTGTGGCAGTTCGCCAAGCCCGTGCTGCTGGCCGGCGTGCTGGTCTGGATCCCGACCTACTGGGGCCTGCGCCAGTGGCTGGACAGCTTTGCCACCCACGTCGATGTTGGGCCCTTCACCCTGCTGGCCCCCACCGCCCTGGCCCTGGCGATCGCCGGGCTGACGGTGGCGGGCCAATCGATGCGGGTGGCCAAAGCCAAGCCGATACGGGCCCTGCGTTACGAGTAAGGCGTCACGCCCACACCGTCACGATTAGCACCAGGCTCAGGCCGGCGATGAACAGGCTGGCCAGGGCGCCCAGGGCCAGGGGGGCGATGCCCTTGGCGGCCATGCGGCCGACGTGGGTGTGCAGGCCCATGGCGGCCAGGGCCAGGGTCAGCAGGCTGGTGGTCACGCCGGGGGCCCAGTCCTTCACCACGGCGGGAACGGCGTGCAGGCTGTTCAGGGCGACCAGCGCCACGAAGCCCAGGATGAACCACGGCATGGGCATGGGCTTGCCGCCCGTGCCTTCCCGCCGGCGGCGCAGGGCGCCCAGCGACAGGACCAGGGGGGCCAGCATGGCCACGCGGGTGAGCTTGGCCACCGTGCCGAATTCCCCGGCCTGCTGGCCCGACTGGAAAGCGGCGGCCACCACCTGGGCGATCTCATGGATGGATGCGCCGGCCCACAGGCCCACGGCGCGGGGCGCCAGATGCAAGGCGGCACCCAGGGCCGGATAGCTGAGCATGGCGATGCTGCCGAAGACGGTGACGCAGGCGACGGCGTAGGCCGCATCCTCATCATCGGCCTGGGTGACGGTGTTGGCCGCGACCACGGCCGAGGCGCCACAGATCGAGGTGCCGGCGGCGATCAGTTCGGCCAGCGGCGCCGGCACGCCCAGCCAGCGGCCCACCGTCTTGGTGAAAACGAAGGTGGCCACCAGGCTGACGGCGATGATGGCGACGCCCGTGGGCCCCACCGCCGCCACCTGGGCCGCCGTCAACTGCAGGCCCAGCATGGCCACGGCGATGCGCAACAGGCGCTTCAGCACGAAGGTCACCCCCGCCTGCGTCACCCTGGGCAGGCCGATCGCGCTGCGCAGCGCGATACCCACCACCACGGCCAGGATCATGGGGCTGAACAATCCCAGGGCGGGCACGCGGTGCAGGGCAAGGCCGGCCGCCGCCGGGATGAGGCAGTAGACCAGGCCCGGGACCAGGCGGGTGGCGGAAGCCAGCGTGGGCCAGCGGACGGCGTGTGCGGCGGCGGTATGGGCGGTGTGGACCATGGTGGCGGTGCCTTGATGCGAAAGGGGCGCGACCCCATTGGACCGCGCCCCCAAACATCGCCATTTCACACAAAACCATCCAACAGATTGTTCTGTTGATATCGATCTTATTTTTAGATCAATCGGCGGCAACCTTGTGATGATGCCCGTGCGCCTTGCCGGCCACCTTGCCCTTGGCGGCCTTGCCCGCCACCGTCACTCCCTTGGCGTGGGCATGGCCCTTGGATGCCGCATGGGCCGTCCCATGCCGGCCGGCGTGACCCGAGGCCACGCGCTGGCGCGCGGCGGCGTGGCCGCGCCGCTGCACCGGGGCCACGGCGACGTGCACGGTGCGGGCCCGGCCGGCGTGGGCGACGCGGCCGGTGCCCCGGGCGCGGGCAACGCGGGTCAGGGGGCGGCCGGCGGCCAGCGCCACCAGCTTGGGGTCGGTGTCGCGGTTGGCGAAGGCGTTGTCCAGCAGGGTTTCCATCAGCTTGTCGCGGGTCTTGGCGCTGCTGCCGCCGAACACCACGCCGAACAGGCGGCGCCCGTCATGCACGGCGGAGGATACCAGGTTGGAACCGGAGGCGTTGGTGAAGCCGGTCTTCATGCCGTCCATGCCGGGGTAACGGTACATGAGGCGGTTGTGGCCGGTGAGGTGGCGTCCCTCGAAATCGAACTCGCGCGTGGCGAAGTAGTGATAGTCCTGGGGGAAGTCGCGGTGCAGGGCCATGGCCAGGCGCGACATGTCGCGCGCCGTCGTCACCTGCTCGCGATCAGGCAGGCCGGAAGCATTGCGGAACACGGTGTTGGTCATGCCCAGCTGGTGGGCCTTGTCCGTCATCATGCGGGCGAACACCTGTTCGCTGCCGCCGGCCAGGGCCTCGCCCACCACGGTGGCGCCGTCGTTGGCGGAAATGACGATCATGCCCAGGACGCAGTCCTTGACGCTGACCGTCTGCCCAACCTCCAGCCCCAGCTTGGTCGGTTCCTTGTTGGCGGCGTTGCGCGACACCGGCAACTCATCCTCCCAATGCAGGCGCCCCTGGTGGATGGCCTCGAAGGTGAGGTAGAGCGTCATCATCTTGGTCAGCGACGCCGGATGGTTCTGCTCATCCGGGTTCACGGCGTTCAGCACCTCGCCCGTGCCGCCGTCGACCACCAGGGAGGCGTAGCCCGCCTGCGCCGGATGGGCCGCCCCCAAGCCGACGGCCACCGCCCCCAGCGCCGCGACGACGGCCCCCAGCCGGCCCAGAACACGCCGCGCCACCCCAATCGCCCCCTTGAAACCCACCGTGCCGCTCCTCTCGCCCCTAGGGAATGAAATACTGTCCCTAGGGGTAGAAGATTCAACGGATTCTGTCCAGGTATTGGGTGGGATAAAGATGACGCAACAAGATAAAGGGTGATTCACCCCTTGCCACCGTGCTCTCCCGCCCGGCTGCCGGCGCGGCGCTGCTGATCCTGGGCGTCGTCCTGGTCCGCCGATAGCGATCTGCCGGTGCCGCCGATGCGTGATATCGGAAAGCCCGATTTTACCGCCCTGTCCCCGCCTTCTAGTTTAGGGGCGTCATGGTTCGGAGGCCGGCGGAAAAAGCCCGCCCCGGACATGACAGGAGGATAACGGACCGGCGCCCGCGCCCGTCCCCAGGGAGGGTATGTGACGTGGCTTCCAAAAGTCGGACGGCCGGCCTGCCGCAGGGCCTGGCGCTGCTACTGCCCAGCACGATGTCGGTGATGGGCGTCGTCGTGCTGGCACCGGTGTTGCCGCAAATGCTGGCGCATTTCAAGGACATGCCCCAGGCCGATTACTGGGTGCCCATGATCCTGACGACACCGGCCCTGTGCGTGGCCCTGTTCTCCGCCCCCGCCGGCTGGCTGGCCGACCGCTTCGGCCGCCGCCGGCTGCTGATGCTGTCAATGCTGCTGTACGCCGTCTGTGGCGTCGCCCCGCTGGTCCTTGATGATTTCCGCGCCATCCTGGCCAGCCGCGTGGTGGTGGGGGTAACCGAGGCCGCCGTCATGACCCTGACCACCACCTTGATCGGCGACTACTTCAAGGGGCACCAGCGGGAGAAATGGCTGGCGCTGCAGACCGCCGTCGCCTCCATCTCCGCCGTGGCGCTATTCGTCATCGGCGGCGCGCTGGGCAGCATCAGCTGGCGGGCCCCTTTCGCCGTGTATGCCAGCAGCCTGCTTCTGCTGGCCGGCATCCACTTCTTCACCTGGGAGCCGGAGGAGACGGCGGACCTCCTCCAGCATCCCGAGGCGCACCGGAAGGTGGCCTTCCCATGGGGGCGCCTGGGCGGCATCTGCGCCATCACCGCCTTTGCCGCCGTGCTGTTCTATACCGTGCAGGTGGACCTGTCCCTGGCGCTCACTGGCCGGGGCATCACCGACCCCGCCGCCATCGGCGGAATGACGGCGGCGGCCAGCCTGGCGGTGCCGGTGGGCACCCTGGCCTTCCAACGCCTCTCCGGCCTGCCCGTGACCGTGCTGTTGCTGATGGCCTTCGCCCTCTGCGGCGCGGGCTTCAGCGGCATGGCGTTGGCAACCGGCCCTGGGTGGCTGCTGGCCTCCGTGGCGCTGGCCCAGTTCGGCTGCGGCCTCATCCTGCCCACCCTGCTGACCTGGGCCCTGCGCGGCCTGGCGTTCGAGATCCGCGGCCGGGCCACCGGCCTGTGGCAGGCGTCCTTCTTCGTCGGGCAGTTCCTGAGCGCCTTCGTCGTCACCACCCTGTCTCATCGCTTCGGCGACATCTTCAGCGCTTTCCTGGGCCTGGCCATCGCCAGCGGCATCGCCGCCGTGTTGGCGCTGGGCGGTCTGGCACTCATGGGCAACCGCGCCCAGGGAGCAACCGCGCCCGGGGCGCGCTGACGGTCCGGTCTTCCCTTACTCATGCGTCCAGCAAATCGGCCACCGCCTCGCCGATGGCGAGCGAGGAGGTCAGCCCCGGGCTCTCGATGCCGAACAGGGCCACCAGGCCCGGCAGGCCGTGGACCGGCTGCCCGTCCAGGCGGAAGTCGGGCTGCGCCTCCCCGGGACCGTGGATCTTGGGCCGCACGCCGGCGTAGTCCGGCACCAGGGCGCCATCCGGCAGGCCCGGCCAGAAACGGCGGATGTAGCGGTAGAAGCCGTCGGCGCGGCTGGGATCCACGCGATAGTCCGGCGCCTCGACATATTCCAGGTCGGGGCCGAAGCGCGCCTGCCCGCCCAGGTCGCGGCGATAGTGCACGCCCAAGGCGCCGGGTATCGGCGGCGGATAGACCAGGCGCTTGAACGGAGCCCGGCCATTGAGCGCGAAATAGCTGCCCTTGCCGTAGTGCGCCCGGGGGATCAGGTCGGCCGGGAAGCCCTCAATACGGGCCGCCACATCCTGGGCCGACAGGCCCGGCGCCGTCACCAGCAGACGGGTGGTGACGGTGGTGGGGTCGCGCCCACCCGTGCGCACGGCGAAACCGCCGCCTTCCAGTGGTGTCGCCCCCAACACCGGCGTGCCGGTGACGACGGCGCCGTCCCGCCCCTCGATCTCCCCGCGCAGCGCCACCATGTAGCCGTGGCTGTCGAAGATGCCGCTCTCGGGCGAGACCAGGGCGGCCACGGCGCGCAAGTCCGGCTCCAGCGCGTGGACCTCCGCCGCGCTCAACCAGCACATGCCTTCCACGTCGTTGATCCGGGCCTGGTTCAGAATGCCCTCCAGCCGGGGCAACTCCGCCTCTTCCGTCGCCACCACCAGCTTGCCGCACTTGTCATAGGTGACGCCGTGGGCGTCCAGGAAGGGGTACAGCATCCGCCGCCCGGCGACGCAGAACCGCGCCCGCAGCGAGCCCGTGGGGTAGTAGAGCCCCCCATGCGCCACCTCGGAATTACGGGACGACACGCCCTGGCCGATGGCGTCCTCCGCCTCCAGCACCGCGACGGTCAGGCCGCGCAGGGCCAGGGCGCGGCCGCAGGCCAGACCCACCGCCCCCGCCCCCACAACGATCGCGTCGAAATCCGAGTCCGCGCCGGCCATGCCCTGCTCCTATCCTGCACTCAGGGTCAAATCTGCCCGGACGGTGCGGCGTCGCGCAATGCCGCAGGCATAAACACCGCCCCAAACCTTTTGGAAGGGTCAAACCTTTAAGATAATTGCCGGCCCCGGGGGCCGGGGCGTATTACCTTGCGTCGGGTTCGTTTACCTGCCGGAAATATCCGCAGGCCATACTGGATGCTGTTGGCGCATGGGCTATGAGGTTGGAAGCATGGGGTTGAGCACGGCTTGCCGCGGCGGCCTTCGGGGCAGGACATGACCCCGGCGGAAGAGGATCGTGCCCGCACGCTGACCGACCTGGTGGACCGGCTGTCGCCCGAGGCCGCGCGCAAACTGTTCGAAGAGGTCGACTCCAGCCCGGACCAGAGCCGGGCCATGGTGCGCCGCGCCCTGATCCAGAAGCTGAACGCCCAGCGCCAGGCCCATGCCCGGCGCCAGTTTACCCAGCTGTTCGAACCCTTCCTGACCAGCGACCCCTGGCTGCTGCGGGAGGAATTCCACTGCCCCGGCAGCATCCACCCGCTGGACGTGGGCGGCCTGTGGTCCGCCCTGGCCGCCAAGCCGCTGGCGCCGCTGAGCCGCTCGGTGGATGAGACCCTGTCGGCCCTGGCCCAGGAACAACCGCTGTTCGTGGTGCTGCGCACGCCCAAGGCCCTGGCCCTGCGTGAGGAACTGCGTGTGGCCGCCGCCGCGCGGCTGTCACAAACCCTGCAGGACAAGGCCGCCACCAGGGATTTGCTGGAGGCGATGAACGCTTGGCGCCGGACGGAGGCGACGCGTAAGAACCTTGGGGTGGTGCCCCGCCCCCTGATGCTGGCCGACCTGTCGCTGCTGTACACGCTGCTGGAGAATGGCGGTCCCTATTCCCGTCTGGTCATGGGCCTGAATGGCGATGACGACAATGGCGGGGCCGACGGGGCCGCCGCCGTGCTGTCCTTCCAGGCGCCGGGCGTGCCGGCGGCCCAGGCCAACCAGCTGACCCTGCTGATGCCCCTGGTGCTGTTGAACCGCCACCGCGCCTATCGGCAGATGAGCGGCTATCTGGTGCAGGGCCCCACCGACTGGCAGCCGGTGCTGCTGTCGGCCCTGGTGCGCCACCTGGCCCGCACCTGCCAGGTCCTGGCCGATGAGCTGGGCGCCCTGGCCGGCGCCGGCGAGGTGGCCCGCCGCCCCCTGGTCGTCGCCTCGGAACGCCGGGAACTGCTGGAGCGGGAGCTGGTCTACCTGGATGACCTGCTGACCCTGTTCGACGAATTCGACCTGCTGCGCGACGGCCGCGAGGCCAGCCTGGCCCACGGCAACCTGGACACCATGATCAAGAAGGTGGAGGGCGCGCTGTACCCCTACCTGTCCATGCGCGTGTCGGTCACGGCCCATGCCAAAGGCCGGATGGCGCTGGACCATGCCGCGCTGGCCTGGGCGCTGGGCTACACCATGCGCTGGCGCAACACCCTGACGCGCAGCCTGCATTGGGGCACCCGCTACAGCGATTTCCGCGAGCGGCTGGTGGAGGACCTGACGAACGCCTACCGCGCCGCCTTCTCCCGCACCGAGGCGGGCGACAGCCGGGAGCGGCTGGGCCAGGCCGTGCGCGCGGCGGAGCTGTCACAGGCCGTGGGCGCCGATTTGCGCGAAAGCATGACCCTGCTGGACCAGGGGCTGGTGCAGACGGCCACCGACCGCCTGCGCGACGCCACGCCCATGACCGGCGCCGAGATGGCCCTGATCACCACCCTGCTGGCCAAGGCGCAGAATGAGTTGCGCCGCACCAAGCACTGGCGCGACGCCAACTTGGTGAACTTCGTCACCCTGGCGGAAAGCCGCGGGCTGAAAGGCTGAGGCCTACGCCCGCGCCAGTCGGCGCGCGCGCTGCTTCAGGTCGCCCGCCACGGACGCCAGGGTCAGACCCAGACCGCCGGCCAGCACATACCAAGCCGGGCGGATGCCGACATCCAGGTCAAAACTGAGGTTGGCCTCCAGGATCAGATCCGGCGGCAGGTGGCGCACGGCCCAGAAGCCCAGTGCCTCCGCCCCCGCCGTGGCCACGGCCACCAGGACGCTGAGGCCCAGCAGGACGGGGATGGAGCGGGCCTGCCCATCGGGCAGCACGCGGTTCAGCAGGCGATAGGCCAACAGCCAGGCCAGCCAGCCGGCCATCAGGGTCGGCACCGTCACGTCGGCCTTTTCCTGCAGGAAATAGTGGATCAGGCCCAGGATGGCGATGGGGTAGACCAAAGCGTGCAGCCGGCGCCAACGCGGGCCGCCCAGCCGCTTGATCATACCGTCAGTGGAGGTGACGCCCAGCGCCACCAGGCCCAGCAGCGCCACGAACCCGATGGTGAGATAGATGCGCCGCGCGATCTCCGACGCGATGTGCAGAAGGTCCGGCGATTGGTCGGCGGCATAGCCGCCCAGATGCACCACGGCATAGAGGCAGGCGGCCACGCCGATGCGCCGCCGCACCGTGACCAGCGCCGGCCAACGGGCGATGCGCGCCAGCGGTGTCACCAGCAGCGACAGCAGCAGGAAGCGAAAGGTCCACACCCCCACCTGGTGGATGAAGGCGGTGTAGGGCCGGGGCCCCAGCTGGCCCATGACCGCGTCATAACCGATGAGGACCATGGGCAGGCACAGGCCCGCCAGCACCAGCGTCATCAGCCAGGAATAGCGGCCGGCCCGGTCCTGCCACAGACGCCAGTTCATGCCCGGCCCCCGGGGAAGCCGCTGCGATATGCAATACTGTTTGCAAAATTGACAGCAACAGTATCGGGCATCATCGTTGCATAACGCATTATCTTCGCCTTTTCAGAGGGATAGACCGAACCATCATCCCTAATTAATTGCTTACGTACCGTACCGCACGCGGCCATCTGCCGCAGCTGGCCCGGTCCTTGCGTTAACCATCGCCAAAACGGGCTTTAAGCCCATCGGAACCGAGGACCACTTCATGACCCGCCTGCTGACAGCCCTGATCCTGGGCTGCCTGGCCTGGACCGCCGCCATTGCGCCGGCCCGCGCCGCCACCGCCAAGAACACCATCGGCCTGAAGGCCACCGTCGTCACCGCCTGCACCGTGGATGTCACCGACCTGGGTATCGCCCTGGATGTGGTGGGCGGGGAGACCAAGCGCCAGGTGGGCAGCGTGGTTGAAAACTGCAACGATGCCAAGGGCTACACCATCACGGTCAACTCCGCCAACAATGGCAAGCTGCAGTCGGGCAAGAACACGGTCACCTTCACCACTCTCTACGACGGCACCACCGGCAACGGCAGCGGCAGCGTCTCCGTCACCCGGTCCAAGGCCACCTTCGCCAAGACGGCCGCCCTGGCCGTGACCATCGCCGGCAACGCCAAGACCATCGCCGGCCACTACACCGACACCCTGACGGTGACCATCAAGGCGAAGTAAAGCGGCGGGCCCTGGCCGCCCGCCTGCACAAAATCTGCACAGAAGACGCTGGATATCTGCTGACCGGCGCCCCCAGGGCTGCACGGTCGCATCGCATAACGGCGGCATGACACCCGCCGGAACCCCACCCCTGCCCCCCCCATCCGCGCCACTGCCGCCGGCCCAGCTTCCCGTTGGCGTCCTGCGCGACGGCTGGTGGCTGGCGGCGAACCCGCGCCCGGGATCCTGGGGCCCGACGGCCGTCATCCTGCCCTTCAAGACCAGGAAGACCCCGGCCCCATGACCAACACCATCCCCGTCCCAGCCGCCGGCGCGACACCTGGCGGCGGCGGCCCCGGCTTGCCTACCCCTCACCCGTCCAGCGGCATCGTTCTGGCCGGCCTGGCGACCCTGGCCACCGCCCTGTTCTACGACGCACCGCTGGGCGTCGCCCTGCCCGCTTTCCTGGTCCTGCTCTTCGGCGGGGCGTTGCTGGTGAATCCGCCGGTGGGCGGCATGGGCCGATGGGCGACGGCGGCGATCACGCTGGTGGCCGTGCTGGCGCTGCTGGTCGATGCCGTCACGCCGCTGTCGCTGCTGCTGGCTATTCCGGCGATAGCCGCTTGCCTGCTCCACCTGACGGGGCGCTGGCCGGCCGGCCTGGACGGCAGGGTACGGTCCGTGGGCGCCATGCTGGTGCTGGGCCCCTGGCGGCTGGGGCGCGACAGCCTGGCGTCCCTGGAGTGGGGAGTGAACCATCTCCGGCGCAGCGCCATCGTCGCCGCGGCCGCCCGCTGGGTCCTGCCCCTGGGTCTCGGCCTGATCTTCTGTCTGCTGTTCATCACGGCCAACCCAGTGCTGGGCCTGTGGGTGGATCGCCTGCCTCTGGCCTTCCTGGGGGACATCGACGCCGGCCGCATCGTCTTCTGGATGATGGCCCTGGCCCTGCTGTGGCCCTTCGTCAAGGTCGCCGGTCTGGCCGGCCATGTCCCGGCGTCGGCCCTGGCGGGGCGGGATGGGGGGCCGGACGATCCCGTGCTGGCCCTGCTGCTGTCACCGGCCACGGTGGTGCGGGCGCTGGCCCTGTTCAACGCCCTGTTCGCCCTGCAATCGGCGATGGACGTCTACTATCTCTGGACCGGCCACGACCTGCCGGAGGGCGTGACCTACGCGGCCTACGCCCACCAAGGGACCTATCCCCTGGTCCTGACCGCCCTGCTGGCCGCCCTGTTCGTGCTGGTGGCGCTGGAACGGCCGCCGGTGACCGGCACCGTGCGCCGCCTGATCGTCGCCTGGATCGCGCAGAACATCCTGCTGGTGTTGTCGGCCATGCTGCGCCTGGCCGCCTATGTGGCTGCCTATTCCCTGACCGGGCTGCGCCTGGCCGCTTTCCTGTGGATGGCCCTGGTGGCGGTGGGCCTGGGCCTGATCCTGACGCGCATGACGCTGGGCCGGTCCAACCGCTGGCTGGTGGGCGCCAATCTGGCCGCGACCGTGGCCCTGTTGTACGGCGCCGCCTGGACCAATATCCCGGCCCTGATCGCCAATTACAACGTGGACCATTGCCGGGAGGCGGCAGGCGGTGGGCCCGACCTGGACTGGACGTATCTGGGCCGCCTGGGGCCGCAGGCCATCCCGGCGCTGGACCGCTACATCACCCTGCCACTGCACAGCCGGGCCGACGCCGGCGATGTCTCCGGCGCGAACGTCGAGGCCCTGCGCCGCAGTCTGGCGCAGCGCTTCCTGACCCGCCACGCCGACTGGCGCAGCTGGACCGTGCGCGATCAGGGCTTGCGGGACTATCTGGCCGCCCATCCAGATGGTATCGATCACGAAGGCCAGTAATGATGGGTATCATGCACCGCATCCTTGTCGTCGATGACGATCCTCACATCCGTGATGTCCTGTGCTTCGCCCTGGAAAAGGCCGGCATGGCGGCGGAATGGGCGGGGAACGGCGTGGACGCCCTGGACCTGGCCACCCGCAACCCGCCCAGCCTGGTGGTTCTGGACGTGGGCATGCCGGAGATGGATGGGCTGGAGGTCTGCCGCCGCCTGCGCCGCGCCTCCGACGTGCCCATCCTGTTCCTGTCCGCCCGGGATGAGGAGATCGACCGCGTGCTGGGGCTGGAGATGGGCGGCGACGATTACGTCACCAAGCCCTTCAGCCCGCGTGAGCTGGTGGCCCGCGTCAACGTCATCCTGCGCCGCGCGCGCGGCACCCCCCAAGGGGCGTCCCCCAGCGCGGCCCTGGTTGCAACGCCGCAAGAGGACGCCCCACCCCTGGCACCTCCCCCCATAACCCGGGGCGCCCTGGTGCTGGACAGCGCGGGCCACCGGGCCACGGTGGCGGGCCGTGAGCTGGGCCTGACGGCCCGCGAATTCATGATCGTGAAGACCCTGGCCGGACGGCCGGCGGTGGTGTTCAGCCGCAACCAGCTGATGGACGCGGCCTATCCCGACAACATCCATGTCTCCGACCGCACCATCGACAGCCATGTCCGCAACATCCGCGCCAAGTTCCAGGCGGCGGGCTGCGAGGACGCGGTGGAGACGGTGCACGGCGTGGGCTTCCGCCTGGGCCCCTGCACCACGGGCCCCTGCACCACGGGCACGGCGCCGTGACACCCCTGCGCGTCCGTGCCAAATGGCGCCCGTCGCTGGGCATGATCGTGGTGGCGGTGCTGCTGGCGGTGGCGGCCCTGCCCCTGGCTGGCCTGTTCTTCTTCCGCCTTTATGAGAACCAGCTGGTCCGCCAGACGGAGGCGGAGCTGATCGCCCAGGCCAGCGTGCTGGCCGCCGCCTACGCCGACGCGGTGGAACGGCTGGACCCTCCGCCGGCCCTGTCGCCCACCGCCATCACATCCCTGGCACCGGAGGAACGGTTCCATCCCATCGAGCCGGCGCTGGACCTGACCAGTGACGACGTGCTGGGCGCCCGGCCGGCGGCCGTGCCGGCCACCGCCGCCGTGGACCCAGCCCTGCAGACCATCGGCGCCCAAATCTACGCCATCGCCCAGCGGGCGCAGGACCAGATGCTGGCCGGCGTGCGCGTGCTGGATTTCAATGGCACTATCCTGGCCGGGGCGGAGGAGGTGGGCCTGTCCCTGGCCGGCGTGCCGGAGGTGGCGGGCGCGCTGGCCGGCCAATACCACGCGGCCCTGCGAATCCGCCGGTCGCAGCATGAGCCCCCGCCGCTCTATTCCATCAGCCGGGGGACAGGCGTGCGGGTGTTCGTGGCCCTGCCCGTCATCGCCCATGCCCAAGACGGCGACCGGGTGGCCGGCGTCATCTACGCCTCGCGCACACCCAACAACATCTTCCGCCACCTGTATGGGGAACGGCGCAAGGTGGCCCTGGCCGGCGGCTGCATCCTGGCCGTCATCCTGATCATCGCCTTCGTCTTTTCCCGCACCATCACCCGGCCCATCCACCAGCTGGTGCGGCAGACGCGGGAACTGGGCACCCGCGGCCTGGACGAGGGGCCGGCCGACGCGCCACACTACGGCACCCGGGAAATCGCCCTGCTGTCGCAAAGCTTCCACGACATGGCCCAGCGCCTGTCCGACCGGTCGCGCTACATCACCACCTTCGCCGCCCATGTCAGCCACGAGCTGAAATCACCCCTGACCGGCATCCAGGGGGCGGCCGAGCTGCTGCGCGATGACCTGGAGGGGGAGGAGGCGATGGACGCCGGGCCCATGGACACTGAACAGCGCCGGCGCTTCCTGGGCAACATCCTGGCCGACACCCGCCGCCTGACGGCCCTGGTGCAGCGGCTGCGCGACCTGGCCCAGGCGGACAACCCCGTGCGCGGGGGCCGCACCAGCCTGGCCGCCGCCTGGCCCGAGCTGGCGGCCCAGTTCCCCGGCCTGGCGCTGACCGCCGGCGGCGAGGATGCCGCCGTCGCCATGTCGGCGGAGAACGTGATGATCCTGTTCGGCCACCTGGCGGACAACGCCGGCCGCCACGGCGCCACCGCGCTGGACATCACCGTGGCCTTCCGCGACTGGGCGGTGGTGGTCACCGTGGCCGACAACGGCCGCGGCATCTCCCCCGCCAACCGCGACCGGGTGTTCGACGCCTTCTTCACCACCCGGCGGGACAGCGGCGGTACCGGCATGGGCCTGCACATCGTGCAATCGTTGCTGCGCTCACACGGCGGCGACATCCGCCTGGGCGACGCGCCGGAAAGTGGCGGGGCGGTGTTCGAGGTGACCCTGCCCCGGGCCTGAAGGCTTGAGGCGTCCCCCAAGCGCCGGGCGCCGCCATCCGGCGGCTGGGCTTGTCCTCCCCGGAAAGGTCCGGCGCCCGCAGTCGCGGGCTACGGCATAAGGATAACCTTATGCCGCTGGTTTCATTTTCGCCCACCCAGCGCCGCCGCCGTGTCGGCCACCAGCGCCACCACCAGGGCGACCGCGCCGCAGAGGAAGATCAGGGCGTAATCCTGGCCGCTATGGTTGAACAAGTAGGAATAGCCATAGCCGGCCAGCGCCTGGAACAGGGCGAAGGCGGTGGTGGCGCGGCTCCACGCCGCCTGCTGCTGCTTGTGGCTGTGCGGCAGCAGTTCGCGGATTCGGCCCAGCACCAGGGGCACGATGCCAGCGGTGAAAATGCCCAGCACGACGGTGGCAGCGGCGATGGCGGCGGGATGGCCGCTGACCGCCAGCAGGGCCACCGCCCCCGCCTGCAGGGCCAGGGACAATCGATAGGCCAGCCCCGCGCCCAGGCGGTCGGCCATGGGGCCGCTGACCAGGGGTCCGGCGATGGCGGCGACGCCATACAACACCCAGTAGAACGCGCCGACATCCGCCCCCCGGCCCAGGCCGCGCGCGACGTAGTCGACCAGCAGCACCATGACCGGCACCAAGCCCAGGGCGTTCATGGCGTATTCGGCGTAGAGCACGCGCAGGATCCCGCCGGTGCGCCCACCCGCCACCTCACCCGCTGTCGCGACGGGGGCCGGCAGGTCCCTGGCCGGCCAGCCGAACCAGCTGAGGGCCGTCAACAGCAGCGACAGGCCGCCGAGACCCACCCAGGTCTGCACCAGGCCAAGGCGCAGCAGCGCCGGCACCACGGTGCCCGACGCGGCGATACCCAGCCCCAGGCCGACGAAGATGATGCCGCTGACCAGGCCGCGCCTGGCCGGCAGGATATGCGGCAGGATGCTTGTCGCCACCAGCACCATGATGGCGCCGCCGGCCAGGCCGGACAGGAAGCGCCAGACGAAGAACCAGGCGAGCGACACCGGGAAGGCGCAGGCGAAGAACGCCACGGTAACGGCCAGCATCATCAGGCGCAGGACCCAGCGGCTGGTCAGGACCGCGGCCAGGGGCCGGCCCAGCAGCGCACCCGCCAGGTAGCCGGCGAAGTTGGCCGCCCCCAGGGTCACCACGTCACCGGCCGCGAACCAGCGGGCGTCGATCAGCGGCGGGATCAGGGGCGTGTAGGCGAAGCGCGCCAGGCCGACGGCGACCAGGCTGCCGCTGAGGCCGGCGATGGCGGCCATCCAGGAGGCGGCGGACAAGCCGGGGGCGTGCCGGGGGACGGTGCCGTCCCCGGTGGTGAAGGTGGACATGGGATGAACTGCCTATGCTGCGGCCGGCTTTACGGTGCTGGCCTTATTTGATGGTGGGTGCGTTCGTCGATGTCTGGCCGAACAGGATCTTCTTCCCCTCCTCCGTCACCGTGGGGCGGCTGCGCAGGGGCTCCCCCTTGGCGTAGGCGCGGACGGTGGCGGGGCGGGCGGCCACGGCCTCGAACCAGCGCTTCAGGTCGGGGAAGTCGTCCAGGTTCTGCTGCTGCCGCTGCCACGGCACGATCCAGGGATAGATCGCCATGTCGGCGATGGAATAGTCATCGCCCGCCACGAAGGTGCGGCCCGCCAGGCGGCGGTTCAGCACGCCGTACAGGCGGTTGGTCTCGTTGACATAGCGGGTCATGGCGTAGGGGATGCGTTCCGGCGCGTACTGCACGAAGTGATGGTTCTGCCCCGCCATGGGGCCTAGGCCGCCCATCTGCCAGAACAGCCATTCCGTCACCGTCTTGCGGCCGCGCGCGTCGGCGGGAATGAAGCGGCCGGTCTTTTCCGCCAGGTACAGCAGGATGGCACCGCTCTCGAACACGGTGATGGGCTCACCCCCATCAGCCGGCGCGGTGTCGATGATGGCCGGCATGCGGTTGTTGGGGGAGAAGGCCAGGAAGTCCGGCTTGAACTGGTCGCCGGCGCTGATGTCCACCGGGTGGATGGTGTAGTCCAGCCCCGCCTCTTCCAGGAACAGGGTGATCTTGTGGCCGTTGGGGGTGGGCCAGTAGTACAGCTCGATCATCGGATACCTCACGGGGTCGGGCGGATGTCAGGGGCCCAGCAGGGCCAGGGCCGGTCGGGCCATGCCCTCCAGCTGGTCACGGTCGGCGTGCAGGCGCGCCATGACGCGCATGGCCACCACCACGCTCAGGAACAGGTGGGACAAGTCTTCCGCCGGCTGGGCGGAGGATATGGTGCCGTCGGCCTGGCCCGCCTGCAGGTGGCGCAGGAAAAAGGCGCGGATTTCACCCAGGCCGCCAGCCACCTCGGCGCGGATGTCCGGGTCCTGGGCCGTGACGTCCAGAGCGGCGTTGATCAGCATGCACCCCCGCCGCTGCGGATCACCCAGGGAGCGTTCCACGACATCGGCCAGGTAGCCGGCCACCGCCTGGCGCGGCGGCAGCTGGTCCAGCCGGGCGATGCGCTGGCTCAGCGTTCCGCTCAGATACTGGTCCAGCGCCTTCATGAACAGGCCGCGCTTGTCGCCGAAGGCGTTGTAGAAGCTGGCCGTGGTCAGCCCCATGCGCGCCGCCAGATCCCGGGTGCTGGCCGCGCCATAGCCCTGCGACCAGAACCCGTCGACGGCGGCCTGCAGGGCCACCCCCTCATCAAACTCACGCGGCCGCGCCATGGCGGTCTCTCCCCAAATCCGGAAAGAACCGCCCAACGCCCATGCGGGGCGGTTCTGTATCGCTCGCTCCAGTTAAATTAGAGCACTCGATACAGAACACAAGCCCCATCGCGTGAAAATCACTGTGCCGTGGGGAGGAAGGGCGACGGCGCCGACGTGTGGCACCTCACGCCCCCCATACGTCGCGCGCGAAGCGCAGGACGTTGCCGCCCAGGATCTTGTCGATGCGGGCGGGCGTGTGGCCGCGTTTGGACAACAGGTCGGCCAGGTGGGTGAACTGGCCGGGGCCCCGCAGATCGACCACGAAGGGGTAGGTGTCCTCCGCCTCGCCGGTGGCGCTGATGCCGGCGGCGCGGCGCCGCTGGATCTCCTCGCGCAGCACGGCGCGGTAACGGTCCAGGTCATCGATGCCGGTGACATCACCATCGGTGCCGATGGCCACATGATCCTCGCCGCAGACGGCCAGGGCGTGCTCGATATGGCGCACCACGTCGTCGGCCTTGGCGTGGCCGTCCGGCGTCAGGAAGGGCATGAAATAGATGCCGACCACGCCGCCGCCCTGGGCCACGCCGCGCAGCTCCGCATCCGTCTTGTTGCGCGGCAGGTCGCACACGGCGCGGCAACCGGTGTGGCTGATGGTGATGGGGCCTTTGGCCACGGCCAGAGCGTCCAGGCAGGTCTTCTCCCCACTATGCGACAGGTCGACCATGACCCGGGCGGCCTGTAGCCGCTCCACCGCCTGGCGGCCGAAATCGGTCAGGCCGGTGTTGGGCGCCATCGAGCCGGCGCCCAGCGGGTTGGCGGGGTTGTAGGTCAGCTGGATGATGCGCACGCCGAGGTCGGCGAACAGGTCCACCCGGTCGAGGTCGTCGCCCAGCTGCACCGCGTTCTGGAAACCGTAGATGACGCCCAGCTGGCCCTGGGTCTGCGCCGCAACGATGTCGGCGGCGGTGTACACCTTGCGCAGCGCCCCGGGATGCTGACGGATCAGCCGGTCCCAGCGGCCGATGTCGCGCACCGTGAACTCGAACGGGTCCAGGGGGCCGGAGACATAACCAAGGGTCAGGTTCACGGCGGTGAGACCCGATTGGCGCACATCGGCCAGGGCGCGGGCGTCCACCTTGGCCTGCGGCGTGTCGGGCAGCCGGGCCGCCGCCGACTGCGGGTCCAGCGTGGCGTCCACCTCGATGTTGGGGTTGGAGAAGCCGCCCAGGAAATTGATGAGGGGCGCACGCATTGACGGCTCCGTGACGGGCTTGCCAGAGGATGTGTTGGAGGCGGCGTCGGCGGCGCGACTGCGCGCCCGTACCGGGCCGGCGGCCAGGCCGCCGCCCAAGGTCGCCATGGCCCCCGCCAGCACGGCGCGGCGATCCATCATCGTCATCCGGTCCCCATTCCCCATGAGGCGCCCGCCCTGACGCCGGGTCGCCACCCCCACGATTGCGCAAAGCCTAGGAAAAGGGAAGCGCGGCATGGCCACCGCCGCGGGACACCGTCCCGCCGCCCCGCCGCCGTTTGTCATCCGCCCCAGACTGTGCCTTGATGACGGGCGCCGTCGGCAGCCACTGCGAAGGAAGTGCACGGATGTCCAAACCCGGCCTGCGGGTCCTGATCATCGGCGGCTACGGCACCTTCGGCGGCCGAATCGCCACGCTGTTGGCGGATGAGCCGGGCCTGATTCTGGTCATCGCCGGCCGGTCGGCGGGCAAGGCCGCCGCTTTTTGCGCGGCCCTGGCGCGGGCGCGCGGCGCCACCCGGCTGTCGCCCCTGGCCTTTGACCGCGACGGCGATCTGGCGGCCCAGTTGGCGGCCGCGGCGCCCGACCTGGTAATCGATGCCACCGGCCCCTTCCAGGTCTATGGCGACACCCCCTACCGCGTGGTCCAGTCCTGCCTGGACCTGGGCCTGCCCTATCTGGACCTGGCGGACGGCGCCGACTTCGTCATGGGCATCCAGGCCTTTGATGGGGCCGCGCACGCCCGGGGCATCCCCGTCCTGCCGGGGGTCAGCAGCTTCCCCGTGCTGACGGCGGTGGCGGTACGCCACCTGACGCCGGGCTGGACGGCGGTGACGGGCATCGTGGCGGGCGTCGCCCCCTCCCCCTACGCCGTGGTGGGCGCCAACGTGCTGCGCGCCATCGCCAGCTATGCCGGCCGGCCCCTGCCCCTGATGCGCGGCGGCGCCTGGACCCGGGGCCAGGCCATGACGGAGGTGCGGCGCCACACCATCGCCCCGCCGGGCATCCTGCCCCTGCGCAACACCCGCTTCGCCCTGGTGGAGGTGCCGGACCTGCGGGTGCTGCCGCCCCTGTGGCCGGGCTTGCGCGACATCTGGGTGGGGGCGGGCACGCGGCCGGAAAGCGTGCACCGGCTCATGACCGGCCTGGCCTGGCTGGTGCGGCTGAGGATGCTGCCCAGCCTGCTGCCCCTGGCGCCCCTGTTCCACTGGGGCGCCGGCATCCTCCGCTGGGGGGAGCATCGCGGCGGCATGGTCGTCGAGGTCACGGGACGGGACGCGCGAGGCCAATCGGCGACGCGATCCTGGCACATGGTGGCGGAGGGCGATGACGGCCCCTACATCCCCGCCATGCCGGCCGCCGCCCTGGTGCGCCGCTGGCTGGCGGGCTCACCGCCACCGCCCGGTGCACGCGCCGCCGTCACCGACCTGGAGTTGGCGGACTACCAGTCCCTGTTCGCCCCCCGCGCCATCCGCACCGGTGTGCGCGATATCCCCGGATCGGAGGCGCCCTTGTTCGCCCAGGTGATGGGGGTTGAGGCCTGGGACCGGCAGCCTGCCGCCTGGCGCGCCCTTCATACCCTGCCCGCCGACGCACCCGCCACCTGGCGCGGCCGCGCCGCCGTCACCCGGGGCCGGGGGCCGCTGGCCCGGCTGGCGGCCTGGCTGGTCGGCTTCCCGCCCGGCGGCACCGACGTGCCCGTCACCGTCACCCTGAGCCGCACCGCAGAGGATGGCGAACTGTGGGCACGCGACTTCGCGGGCCGCCGCTTCGCCAGCCGGCAAAGCCTGGGCCGGGGCCGCGACGAGCATCTGGTGGTGGAGAGCTTCGGCCCCGCCGCCTTCGCCATGGCCCTGGTGGCCGATGCCGACGGCGTCACCCTGGTCCTGCGCCGCTGGACCCTGTTCGGCCTGCCGCTGCCCCTGTGGCTGGCGCCGCGCAGCGACGCCACCGAGACGGTGGCGCCCACGCCGAACGGCGACCGCTTCCACTTCGACGTCCGCCTCAGCCATCCGCTGGCGGGACTGATCGTACATTACCGGGGGTGGCTGGGGCCCAGCTGATCATGCCGCCCCCTGCAACCTCACCGCGCTGTCCATGATGGCCTGGGCCAGGGCCGCCGCCGGGCCGCGCCCCGTGGCGCCGGGGCCGGCCAGAACGAACTCGACATCCACCAGGGGCGGCAGGTGCGGCACCTCCGCCATGCCGCTGGGCAGCATGGCGCGGGGCTGGACGGTGACGCCCAGGCCGGCCAAGGCGGCGGCGCGCAGGCCGCTGAGGCTGCCGCTGACGCAGGCGATGCGCCAGGGGCGGCCGTGGCGTTCCAAGCTTTCCAGGGCGACGGAGCGGCTGATGCTGGGTGGGGTGTAGAGGACCAGGGGTACCGGCTTGGCGGGATCCGGCACCTCCCCCTCCCGCCCCGCCCAGACGAAGCGGTCGCGCCACAGCGGCCGGCCCAGCGTGTCGCCCGGGCGGCGCTTGGCCAGCACCAGGTCCAGCTCACCCGCGTCCAGCTTCTGATACAGGAAGCCACTGAGGCCCACGGTCAGTTCCAGGTCCACGGCGGGATGGCGGCGCACGAAGGCGGCCAGCACGTCGGACAGGTGGGAGATGACGAAGTCCTCCCCCGCGCCCAGCCTCACCCGGCCGCGCAGGTCGGCGCCGGCGAAGTGCTGCCGCGCCCGTTCCTCCAGCTCCAGCATGCCGCGGGCGAATTCCACCAGCGCCTCGCCATCCGCGGTCAGGCGCACGGTGTGGGTGTCGCGCACGAACAGGCGGCGGCCCACCGCCTCCTCCAGCCGGCCGATCTGCTGGCTGACGGTGGACTGGCGCAGGCCCAGCCGGCGGCCGGCCTCGGTAAACCCTTGGGCGCGCGCCACCTCCATGAAGGTGCGCAACAACGTGGTGTCCAGCATGCCCATCCCCGGCGGCGATACGCTCATTCATAAACATGATCACAATAACAATTGTAAGCAGTCTTCAAGATGGGCCGTCCAGCACTTTATGATGGTGCGTCATCCTGTTCCGCCCCTTGCCCCCGACCCGTCGCCCGTACAAGGTTGTCAGCCCATGTCCGTCCCCGCCGCAACCGCCCCCGACCCGTCCATGCCGTCTTCCCGGAAGCCTTCCACGGTCCTGCTGTGGCTGGCGCGCCTGAAGCCCGACACCTTCACCCTGCTGCTGGTGGGGACGGTGGTGCTGGCCTCGTTCCTGCCCGCCAAGGGCGCCATGATCGGCGTGGCCAATGGGGCCACGGACGTCGCCGTCTTCCTGCTGTTCTTCCTCTATGGCGCCCGGCTGTCGCGCGAGGCGGTGATCGGCGGGCTGACGCAGTGGCGGCTGCACCTGCTGGTGACGCTGTGCACCTTCGCCCTATTCCCCCTGGTGGGGCTGGCGCTGAAGCCGCTGGTGAACCTGGACATCCTGACACCCGACCTATACTTGGGCGTGCTGTTCCTCTGCACCCTGCCGTCCACGGTGCAGTCGTCCATCGCCTTCACCTCCATCGCTGGCGGCAACGTGGCGGCGGCCATCTGCAGCGCCTCGGCCAGCAACCTGATGGGCATGGTGATCACGCCCCTGCTGGTGGGGCTGCTGCTGGCCAAGGCGGGCGCGGGCTTTTCAGCCAACGCGCTGACCTCGGTCTTCGTGCAGCTGCTGCTGCCCTTCGTCCTGGGCCAACTGCTGCGTTCCCGCATCGGGGGCTGGGTGGCGCGCAACAAGAAGGTGCTGGGCCCGGTGGACCGCGCCAGCATCCTGCTGGTGGTCTATGGCGCCTTCAGCCACGCGGTGAACGAGGGCATCTGGCACCAGCTGGACGTGGCCAGCCTGTTGAAGGTGGTGCTGGTCGATGGCGGCCTGCTGGCCCTGATCCTGGTGCTGACCACATTCATCAGCCGCCGCCTGCACCTGTCGCGGGCCGACGAGATCGCGGTGGTGTTCTGCGGGTCGAAGAAAAGCCTGGTCAGCGGCATTCCCATGGCCAACGTGCTGTTCGCCGGCCATGCCGTGGGCATGATCGTCCTGCCCCTGATGCTGTTCCACCAGATCCAGCTGATGGTCTGCGCCGTGCTGGCCCGGCGCTATGCCAGCAGCCATCCGCCGGGGTATGTGGAAGGGGCCTGACATCCAGGTCCCTTCCGTCCCCCCAAGGCTCCGGCGCCCCCACGCCGCATCATCCTTCGTTGCAGGAACGCCACTAAACCTGCGACCTCAATTGACTTTTCCCAAGCGCCCAACCATAAGGTTGGCAATTATGTGATTGCAAAAAGTTGCGGATATTATGGTCTTTAGCAGTCCGGCATTCCTTTTCCTTTTTCTACCCCTGTTCCTTCTCATCTATTCGATCGCGCCCATCGCCTGGAAGAATTTTGCGATCCTGAGTTGTAGTTTGATATTTTATGCGACTGGCCCAGGCGCGCGTCTCGACATTCTAGTTTTCTATATTGTATTCAATTGGGGCATGGGCCTAATCATCGCCCACGCCAAAGGGCGATCCGCCCTGATCTATGCAATATTCGCCATTATCACGGATGTTTCTGGCCTCCTATATTATAAGTACCTTGATTTTATATTCGGCTCATTTCTCATTCTATTCGGAATCCATGTTGAATCTCGCGCCCACAGCGTCGCCGTGGGCATGATTCCTCTGGGCATTTCCTTCTTTTCATTTCAGGCCATCTCCTACGTGGTCGATGTTTATCGTCGCGTCGTACCGGCCTCACGCTCCCTAATCGAATTCGCCACCTTCAAGGCCTTCTTCCCGCAACTGATCGCCGGCCCCATCGTCCGTTATGTCGAGGTCAAGGCCGAGTTGGGTGCTCGCCGGTTCGCGATCGACAATGTCTTTGAAGGAATCTTCCGATTCTCAACCGGCCTGGCGATGAAAACCCTGATCGCCGATCCCCTGGCCGAAGTGGCCACTCAAATCCTCTCCACCGATCAGACGCACCTCACAACCAGCCTGGCCTGGATTGCCATGCTGGCTTACACGTTTCAAATTTATTTCGACTTCGCTGGTTATTCCAGCATGGCCATCGGCATCGCACGCATCGCGGGTTTCCATTTCCCCGAAAACTTTGACCGCCCCTATTCCTCCCAAAGCATTACGGAATTCTGGCGCCGCTGGCACATGACCCTGTCCCGCTGGTTCCGTGACTACATCTATATCCCCCTGGGCGGCAACCGAGCGGGGCGCTTCCGCACCTTGCTGAATTTGGTGGCAGTGTTCGCGCTGTGCGGACTATGGCATGGCGCCGCCCTTCAGTTCTTGATCTGGGGGCTTTATCACGGCGCCCTGCTGTCCATCGAACGCGTAACAGGGTGGAACAAGCCCTCGACCGCCGCACCGGTTGTGGCCGTACGGACCCTGGTCACCTTTCTGCTGGTTGTGGTCGGATGGGTTTTCTTCCGAGCGGAAACGCTGGACCAGGCCATGAATGTCCTGTCGCTGATGGGGGGGCTGTCCCCCCAAGGCATCCCGTTCCGAACGGAGGCCTTCTATCTGACTGGGGACAAGATCGCCGCCTTCACCCTAGCTGCGGTCTTTTCCTTGCGTCGGCTGAATAAACTTTGGCCAACCCAACCTCAGGGTGGCTACGACACCGCGGTGCGGGGCGTCGCATCGTTGGCGCTTCTTATCCTGTCGGCCTCGGCCATTGCCGCCGGCGGGTTCAGCCCCTTCATCTACTTTCAGTTCTGAGGAGACGACGCGATGCGACGGACCTTCGTCATCCTCTGGGTCGCTCTGTTATTCGTGCCCATGGCACAGATGATTCATCCGATTGTCTCGGAGCCTCCGGTCCTAGAAAATCGCGTCCTGAACCGCCTCCCGGAGATGAGCAGACAAGCCTTGGCGACGCCGCTGCTGCTGACGCGCGGCGTCGCCGCCTGGTTCAATGACAATTTCGGCTTTCGCAACACCTTGATCCGCCTTAGGACGGAAGAGAATTATCGCCTGGGCTATTCCGAGCGCCTGCACTTGGGCCCCGATGGCTGGCTGAATTACCGCGATGTCATCGACACGCAGAAAAGCTGGAATGCCCAGATGTCCGACACACAGATCGCAGAGACGGCCGATCGTTTCGCGACGCTGCGGGATTATTTGGCCAAGCGTGGCATGCGGCTGCTGGTGGTCACCGTGCCGCAAAAGGACGTCATTTACCCTGAATCCCTGGGCAGCGACGCTCCCCACTACCCACAGCCCTCCGCCTTCACCCGCCTGCGCGCGGGATTGACCGTGCGGTTGGGCTCCGATCATATCGACGCGGAGCCGATCCTGCTGGGCCTGCGTGCGAAGGGGGTACAAGCCTTCCACCGTACCGACTTCCATTGGACGGATGTGGCCGGGGGGGAAGTGGCGCGTGCCATCGTCAACCGGTTGGCCAATCTTGAAGGCGATTCTAACTTGCGGTGGACGGCGCCGTTAACTGTGGAGCCGCTGCACTGGGCTGGTGGTGAATCACAGCAGCTTCCGCTTTTCACCTATGTGTATGAAGATTCCGTGGGCATCAAAGAACCCTGGCGCGATCCGGCCCGGGGTACGTTCGAATGGTTGGACGTGGATAGCCATTTCAACCCCGATTACCCCCTGGCCTACGACTTCAACTGGCACTTGGCTACTGACCAGCACGGCCTGCCCGCCACTGTTGTCGTCAGCAATTCGTACGGAGAGTCGTTTTGGCGGGCCGGCATGAACCTGCATTTCGATCATCTGCAAGCATTCCGGCTGAAGCCGTGGGGGGACGGCGCCTATCTGGCATCTGTGCTGAATCGGATAGCGGCCGGCACCAAATATTTCGTTCTAGAATTCCACGAAGGGAACATGCTGGACGCCGGGCGTGTCAAATGGAGTGAAGTTACAGGCCAATAAATGAAACCTCATAGGCAGCCACCCCAGACTGCCGCCTGCTTTTGGCCTTTCAGCACTCCGGCAGGTTGACCGCCAGGCCGCCCAGGGACGTTTCCTTGTACAGGTCCTTCATGTCGGCGCCGGTGCGCCGCATGGTTTCGATCACCCGGTCCAGGCTGACCTTGTGGGTGCCGTCGCCCATCAGGGCCAGGCGGGCGGCATCGATGGCCTTGATGGCGCCCATGGCGTTGCGCTCGATGCAGGGGATCTGCACCAGGCCCTTGATGGGGTCGCAGGTCAGGCCCAGGTTGTGCTCCATGCCGATCTCGGCCGCGTTCTCGATCTGGGCGTTGGTGCCGCCCATGGCGGCGGTCAGGCCGGCGGCAGCCATGGAGCAGGCCACCCCCACCTCGCCCTGGCAGCCGACCTCGGCCGCGGAGATGCTGGCGTTGCGCTTGTACAGGCCGCCGATGGCGGCGGCGGTCAGCAGGAAGATGTGCAGGCGGCGGCGGTCGGGATCGTGGAAGCGCTCGTAATAGCGCAGCACCGCCGGGATGATGCCGGCCGCCCCGTTGGTGGGGGAGGTCACGACCTTGCCGCCGGCCGCGTTCTCCTCATTCACCGCCAGGGCCCACAGGTTCACCCAATCCATGACCGACAGCGGGTCGCGCAGCATGCGTTCCTGCCGCTGCAACAGCTGGGCGTGGATCTTGGCGGCGCGGCGCGGCACATCCAGGCCGCCGGGCAGGATGCCGGTCTCGCGCATGCCGCGATCGATGCAGGCGTCCATGGTGGCCAGGATACGGTCCAGTCCCTGGTCGATCTCCGCATCCGTGCGGCCGGCGCGCTCATTCTCGCGCATCAGCTCGGCGATGGTCAGGCCGGCCTTGGCCGCCTTGTCCAGCAGCTGGTCGGCGTTGGCGAAATCATAGGGCACGGCCGGGCCGGGGTTGGCGGGGGCGTTGGCCCGCGCCTCATCCTCATCCAGTACGAAGCCGCCGCCGACGGAATAATAGGTGCCGCGCGTCAGCTCCGCGCCCGCCGCGTCGAAGGCCACGAAGGTGACGGCGTTGGGGTGGAAGGGCAGCTGGCTGCCCCCTTCCCAGCGGATGTCGCGATCGGCGTCGAAGTCGATCTCATGGCCACCCACGCCGTTCAGCGGCAGGCGCCGGCTGGTCAGCACGCGGGCGACCAGGGCGGCGCAGGCGTCGGGGTCGGCGTCGGCCGGCATCTGGCCCGTCAGGCCGATGATGGCGGCGGTGTCGGTAGCATGGCCCCGGCCCGTCAGCGCCAGGGAGCCGTAGAGCTGGACCTCGACCCGCGCCACGGCGGCCAGGCGCCCACCCTCGGCCACGCGCCGGACGAAGCGGCAGGCCGCCGTCATGGGCCCCATGGTGTGGGAGCTGGAGGGACCGACGCCCACCTTGAACAGTTCGAAGACGCTGATGCTCATGCCCGATGCCCTATTCCCGCGCGGGCCCGCCCTGCGGCCCGCCGGTCACCGGGTTCCCGCGGGCGTTCAACCGCCAGGCGCCTTGATACAAGGTTCGCGGGATGCCCGCCACTGGCATCGCCACATCATATAATTTGATAATGTTTAAAATAAAGCGGGCCCGGGAAGGCTGTTCTTCCCAGGCCCGCCATCTGGCGCGACGGTGGAACGCCAGCGACGGCGCGTGCGGCGTCAGAAGGTCTTGGTCACGCCGAAGTAGAAGCCACGGCGCGGGCCATATTGCGGGGCGCCCACGCCGACCCCTGTTCCGTCGCGGATCTCATACTTTTCATCGAACAGGTTGATGACGTCGAAGCGCAGGTCCATCAGGCCCACCGTGGGCAGGTCCAGGGTCTGCACCACGCCCAGGTTGACCTGGACATAGCCCGGCAGGGCGGCGCCATTGGGCGTGGCACCGTCTGCGCGCAAACCTGAGCCGTAGATCAGGTCGGTGGTCAGCAGCGTCCGGTCGATGCGGTAGCTGGCGCCGGCCGAGGCGGTGAAGCGCTGGTCGTGGTCCACCGGGATGAAGTGGTTGGAGATGTAGTCCAGATCATCCTGGCTGAAGCTGAACTGACTGGAGACGATCTTCCTGCCCTCCGCCTTCGACACCGCGAAGTTGGCGTAGGACTGGAAGTTGTCAACCGCGTAGGTCAGCGACAGCTCGACACCCTTCTGCGTGCCTTCGTCATAGTTGAAGGGCGTCAGGATGATGGGGGCGCCGAACTGCCCCTCATCCAGCATGTTCTTGGACTTCTTGTAATAGCCGTCCAGGCCCACGGTCAGCGCGTCGGTCAGCTTCTGCTCGACACCGATGTCAAAATAGTTGGCGCGCTCGGCCTTGGGCGCGTCGTTCACGCCGCTGGCGGCGGCGGCGCTGGTGCCCGCGTACTTGGCAACCGCCGTGTTGGACACCAGCTCAAACGGCGGCGGGGTGAAGTAGCGGGAATAGCCCGCGTGCACCGTCGTGCCCGGCGTCGCCTGCCACACCAGGTTCACGCGCGGGCTGAACTGGCTTTCGCTGTCGAACTGCTGGAAACTATCGAAACGGCCGCCGAAGTTCAGCGTCCAGTCCGGCGCGAACTTCCATTCGTCCTGCAGGTAAACGCTCTCGCTGTAGCCGGTCTTGCCGAAGGTGTCGCGCACCGTGGTCGGGCTGCCGCCGATCTGGTTGCCGGCGTCATCCACCGCGAACACCTGCGAATTGGTGATGCCGGAGGAGCGTTCGACCTGCAGCAGCAGGCCGGCGCGCAGGGTGTGCTGGTCGTTCACCACCCAACTGCCGTCCGTCTGCCAGCCGCCGGCGATGGAGCGGCGGTAGGCTTCCTGTGAGATGCCGTTGTACAGCAGGTCGGGCACCGGGTCGGGCTTGAACCACAGGCTGGAATAGCGGCCGTAGACCGAGGACTGGATGGTCACCGTATCCAGCGCCTTCAGATAGGTGGCGGCGGCGTAGTGGGTGATTTCCCGCTGGTTCTCGTCGATCTTGTCGCTGGGGTAGTCGGTCTGGCCGTTGAAATTGTAGCCCAGGCCGGGCGACTGGCCGGAGCGGGTGGGGATCTGGAACTGCCCGCGCTCCGTCCCCGCCATCAGGCTGACCTGGGTGTCGGGGTCGAGGATGTCCTGAAGGAAGACGAAGCCGCGGCCGTTTTCCGTCCGGTCATGGTTGGGCTTGCCGCTGCCGTCGGGGGATTCGATGCCCACGCCGCTGGTCTTGAAGTCGCCGGAGGCGAAATAGTTCAGGTTTCCGGAGGAGCCGGAGATGTCGAAGCTGGTCTGCAGCGTGTCGTAGCTGCCGCCGTAGACGCTGATGTCGCCGCCGTTGTCGAAGGCGCCGGACTTGGTCTGGATGTCGATGATGCCGGCGGTGCGCAGGCCGTACTGCGCCGGCAGGGCGCCGGTCACCAGGCTGACGCTGTGGGCGAAGCGGGGGCTGAGCGTCTGGCCAAAGCCGCTGATGCCTTCCGGCAGGATGACGCCGTTGATGCGGTACTGGACGTTGGCGTGCTCACCCCGGATGTGCAGCTGGCCGAAGCTGTCCTGCGCCACGCCCGGCGCCTGCAGGATCACCTGGTTCAGGCCGTTGTTCACGCCGCCGGGCTGCGCCTCCAGCGCGCTTTCGTCCAGCTTGTAGGTGGAGGCGCCCAGGTCGGGCTGGATGCTGTTGCGCGCGTCCAGCAGGCGCTTGGCGGTGATGACGATCTCCGGCACCGGGCCGCTGGCGGAACTGTTGCCCAGCTGGCCGGCGGCGCCGGCCGGCTCGGCCGCCGCGTCACCCGCTGGATTGTCCGCCGCCAAGGCCACCGTGCTGACCGAACCCAACAGAATGGCGCCCATCACGCCGGCGCGCCCCACCTTGAAAGCCATACCTTCCCACCTTTCATGAAGGCCACCCAAACCAGACCATGCCGGATTTGGCGACCCCTGTTCCCTTCATGCCGCCCCCTTGGGCCCAGGCCAACCGCCCCCGTTGCCGCACCCCAAGAGGGGCGCGGCCGGCAAGGACGGCTGGTGGGCTGGAGACAGGACCCGAACTGCCAGTTTTCGTTATGTTATAGTATAACGTAACTCGGTTCTAACCCGCCTACCCGGGTGCGTCAACGGGAAAGCGCAGGTGCAGCAAAAGACAGAAGGTCGCAGGCGGACGGCCGGGTCGCAGCCGCCCCGGCAGGGTTCGGCCCGGCCCGAGATGACCCTGCGGCGGGATGCGCCCCCGCCGTCCGCGCAGTGGTCAAACGGATGCGGCCGCACTAGGATCGCGCGCGATTCCAACCCCGCGCCCCGGCATCCACGCCGAGAGGGGCGCGCCGCAACCCGTCAGGTGCCCGGTGGACCTCACCCCTTCCGATCTCGCCCCCGCCAACGTCCTCGATGACGCGACCATCCCGGAACTGCCCAAGCACTACCGGGGAAAGGTGCGCGACAACTACGACCTGGCGGACGGCCGGCGCATCATCATCGCGTCCGATCGCCTCAGCGCCTTCGACCGCATCCTGACGGCGGTGCCGCACAAGGGCGCCGTGCTGACCCAGACCGCGCGCTATTGGTTCGAGGCCACGCGCGACCTGTGCCCCAACCATGTGATCGACTATCCCGACCCCAACGTGGTGGTGGCCAAGCGCCTGGACATCCTGCCGGTGGAGGTGGTGGTGCGCGACTACCTGGCCGGCACCACCAGCACCTCCATCCTGTCCATGTACAAGAAGGGGGAGCGCACGATGTACGGCGTGACCCTGCCGAACGGACTGCGCCCCAACCAGAAGCTGCCCGCAACCATCATCACCCCCACCAGCAAGGCCTTCGACGGCGGCCATGACGAGCCGCTGACCCCGGCGGAGATCGTGGAGCGCACGCTGCTGACCGCCGCCCAGTGGGAAGAGCTGTCGGCCAAGGCGCTGGCCCTGTTCGCACGGGGCCGGGAATTGGCGGCCAAGCGCGGCCTGATCCTGGTGGACACGAAGTACGAGTTCGGCCTGGACCAGGACGGCAACATCATCCTGGCGGACGAGATCCACACGCCGGACAGCAGCCGCTATTGGTTCGCCGAGACCTACCCCGCCAAGTTCGAGGCGGGGGAGCGGCCGGAGAGCTTCGACAAGGACTTCGTGCGCAGCTGGGTGGTGGCGCGCTGCGACCCCTACACCGACGACGTGCCGGAGATCCCGGGCGACGTGGTGCTGCAGGCGGCGGCCATCTATATCCAGGCCTATGAGATGATCACGGGCGAGACCTATGTGCCGGCCCGCGACCCGGACGGGGTGCTGGCCCGCATCCGCCGCAACCTTTCCCAATACTTCTAAGCCGGGACCGCCGCCATCATGACCGCGACCGCCAAAATCCTGCTGCTGGGCTCGGGCGAGCTGGGCCGGGAGTTCGTCATCTCCGCCAAGCGCTACGGCGCCCACGTCGTGGCCTGCGACGCCTATGCCGGCGCGCCGGCCATGCAGGTGGCCGACGAGTCCGAGGTGTTCTCCATGCTGGACGGCGAAGCCTTGAAGGCCGCCATCCTGCGCCACAAGCCGGACTATATCGTGCCGGAGGTGGAGGCCATCCGCACCGAGGTGCTGCAGGAGATGGAGGCGGCGGGCCACACCGTGGTACCCAGCGCCCGCGCCACCTACATGACCATGAACCGCGACCGCATCCGCGAGGTGGCGGCCACCGAGCTGGGCCTGCGCACCTCGCGTTACCGCTACGCCGAAAGCCTGGATGAGGTTCGGGCGGGCGCGGCGCACACCGGCCTGCCTTGCGTGATCAAGCCGGTCATGTCCTCGTCCGGCAAGGGGCAGAGCACGGTGCGCAGCGCGGATGAGCTGGAGGCCGCCTGGAATTACGCGGTCGCCAACATGCGCGGCGACCGGCGCAAGGTGATTGTCGAGGAGTTCATCGCCTTCGACTATGAGATCACCCTGCTGACCGTGCGCACACGCGACGGCGTGGTGTTCTGCGAACCCATCGGCCACCGGCAGGAACGCGGCGACTACCAGGAATCGTGGCAGCCCGTGCCCATGGACGCGAAGGCCCTGGCCGACGCCCGCGACATGGCGGAGAAGGTGGTGGACAACCTGGGCGGCTATGGCCTGTTCGGGGTGGAGTTCTTCGTGGCCGGCGACGACGTGGTGTTCAGCGAGCTGTCGCCCCGTCCGCACGACACCGGCATGGTGACGCTGATGTCGCAGAACCTGTCGGAATTCGACCTGCACGCCCGCGCCATCCTGGGCCTGCCCATTCCCCGCATCACCCTGCGTGGCCCCACCGCCTCCGCGGTCATCCTGGCCAGCCAGGATTCCAGCCATTTCGGCGTGGAAGGCCTGGCCGACGCCCTGGCCCTGGGCACGGCCGAGCATGATGTGGAGGTGCGCATTTTCAACAAGCCCACCACCCGGCCCTATCGCCGCATGGGCGTGGCCCTGGCCGAGGGTGCCACCGCCGACGAGGCCCGCGCCCTGGCCAAGCGGGTGGCCGACAAAGTGTGGCTGAGCTACCGCGACTAAGGCCTGCGCCACCTTGTGTCAACTGACAGTTAGCGCTATATTGACTGTCAGTTGACATGAGGGAGTTCGCCATGGCCCAGGCCCTGCCCGCCAGCGTGCCCGATACGGCCGTCCCCGGCGCCGTCACCCAGGCGGAGGGGGCGGCCATGCTGCGCGCCGTCTTCAACCTGTTCCGCCTGTGGGGGGTGGATGACGGCCAGGCCCGCGTGCTGTTGGGCCAGCCCAGCCCGTCCACCTTCTACCGCTGGAAGCGGGGCGACATCGGCAGCCTGCCGTCGGACCTGCTGTGGCGCCTGGGCGACCTGATGGGCATCCACAAGGCCCTGCGCTATCTGTTCATGGAGCCGGAGCGCGCCTATGCCTGGGTGGCCAAGCCCAACGCCGCCTTCCACGGCAAGTCGGCGCTGCAGCGCATGCTGGCCGGTGCCCCGTCCGACCTGACCGCCGTGCGCAACTACCTGGATGCGGAGCGCGGCGGGTGGTGACGCCGCCCGCGGACCCGCCGGTCACGACCCTGGATTGGCGGCCGGCCTATCGCATCGTCCGCACCATCTACCCGCCCGTCTGGCTGTTCGAGGACATCGCCGACCCGGCCGACTGGGACCTGATCGCCAGCGCTGAGGCCAAGACCAATCCCCGCGTGCGGGACGAGGTGGGCGACCTGTCCCTGGTGCCGGCGGGGCGCCGGCTGTCGGGCCCCGGGGCCAGCCTGGCCATGGGCGCCTTCACCCACACCTCCACCGACCGGCCCAGCCGCTTTTCCGATGGCGCCTTTGGCGTGTGGTACTGCGGCGACCGGTTCGAGGTAGCGCTGATGGAGACCGTCCATCACTTCGGCCGCTTCATGCGCATGACGGATGAGCCGGCGGCCGACGCCCAGTTCCGCGAGCTGACCGCCCGCGTGGCCGGCAGCCTCCACGACGTGCGCGGCGCGGCCTTCCGGGACTGCCTGGCGCCGGACGATTGGGCGGCGGGCCAGGCGCTGGGCAAGCGACTGAAGGCCCAGGGCAGCGATGGCGTGCTGTACCCCAGTGTGCGCTGGCCCACGGGTCTTGCCGCGGCCCTCTACTACCCCGACCTGATCACCCCGCCCATCCTGCAGGCCCGCACCTTGCGCTATCACTGGGATGGCCGGGCCGTCACCCGCTACATCGTCATCGGTGAGGACGACTGGCGGCCCATGCCTGTTTAGATAGAAGCAGCCTCAATTCTTCAACGGGAACCATTCTCGAAGAGTAGAGAATATCAACTCAACACTAGGGTCGAGGCAACGCTTCACTGAAGATTTTCCCGCAACACTTCTATAAAGAGACGATGAGCGCGGCTTACATTTCAACCGAAGAACTCTTTCCAAAGCCTCTTTCGGCCGAGGAGGTTTTGGCATATTTTCGGGCCACATACCTTGACTGTTAAGCCAATTACGGATTTGTTCAAATGATTCCCAACCTAAAGCAGCAGCGGTGTGAGGTGAGTCAGACCAAATCCAATTATCTGCTTCCGGAGTGACTACAATTGCTTTTCCATTTTCGGCCCCCCAACCAGCAGCTTCAATATGGGAATTTAATTGTTCTTCAATTTTCACTTGACCAGGTGTGCCATCCCAATCTTCGTCCATAATAATAATGATTCGCCCATGTGTGCCATGGAACGGCTGTATAAGGTCCTTGGCACGAGCATATAGTCCAGGATCGTTCTGGCCTCTTGCCACCGCTAGATCCTGCTTAGGGTCAAAAGAGAATGGCGAACACCCAATAATATTAAATACGCCTCGCCTTTCGAACAATCCTCGAATAGCAAATTCTATATTCGAGTCAGCGACAAAAAATAGACAATCTCTCATCCGAGCACCCCTGTCGCGAAGAGATCACCCAGGTGTAGAGCCGATTTCCATTCCTTAAGTCGTGGATGTTCGTCTCCTCTTACGACATCCACAGCTCCATCTTGGCCTTTAGCAAAACATAGCAACTGATCAACATCTACAAGGCTGAGCGCCAGAGGAGAATGCGTCGCGCAAAACACTTGTGCATCATATACCGACGATAGAGACTGTATTACCGACTGAATTGCTCGTGGATGTATTCCATTTTCTGGCTCCTCAATTAGAACCAAATTTGGCCTGGTTGGAGTGTACGCTAGAAGCGTAAGAGCCATCATCCGTAACGTGCCATCCGACAACAGCCAAGATGGTGCTTTGAGACCACTTCCATAACCAACCTCAAGATATCGCGAGCGATCCTCAGGTCTTTCAATTGTTCGAATGGTCTCAATATCATCTATTGCCGTCTTTAAATGCTCAACCCAATCACCAAGGCGGTCCGGGTATTTTTGCTCAAGCTCATGCACTACCCACGGCAAATTCGAACCATCAGGTAAAAAATCCCGAGGCGAACCTGCTGGAGATGGCATTCGCATCGCTTCTGCATTTAAAGCAAGTCGATGCACCGACTCCATCAGGAATCGCTTAACCCAAGTGGAAGCAGGAAAACGATCTTCATCTTCTGGTAGATTTGATAAAGCTGACTTTGTAGGCCCTAAGCGGAATAAGTTATTCCAGTCGGATGTCTCGGATCTGAAATGATCATTCCCACTCTCAGCAATCTTACTGATGACCCGTCTCCATCCAGCGGGCGCCCGCTTCTTTGCTTGCAATGCAATATGTCTAGGCGCAGGTTCCGGGCATGGAAATAGTGACCGTTGACGGTCCCCGCTTTTGGATTCTTCGTGCCGAAGTAGGAAGAGCGTTTCTCCATCGAACGAAAGCGAACCATCAGTTTTTATAGCGACTTCATATCGAGCCGCGACATACTCGCCTTTCAATTTAGACTTAACAGACTCAGGAAGTTGGAGTGTAATTGCAATCTCAAGAGCCCCCCCCTTTCTAAGCCAAGTCAGATCCTGGGGATCAGATGCTCGCTGAGCCACTAGAAAGCGAGCATCACCAAAAATAGACCTATCGAGACCAACATTTAGAATGTCACGTACCAATTGAAATACATCAAAAAAAGTACTCTTCCCGGTTCCGTTAGAGCCAACCAGAACCTGAAACGAAGAAACATTGGTCTTTAAGTACCTTATCGCTCGATATCCAAGAACCTCGACCGAAGTTATCATTGCGGTCCTGCCCTGAGCTTATTCGGAAAATCCGAAGCACGCACGTTCCAAAAAAGCGTGACCACATTAGTCGCGCTTGAATCCAGCTATAGCATAAACGGTCTTTCGGAAGGCCCTGAAAAGCAAACAGCCGCGCCCCCATCGCGGGAGGCGCGGCCGTGAACCATACCGACAGTGGATCGCTGGATCAGCGCTCTACAAAAGCCTTCTCGATGACGTAGTGGCCGGGCTCGTTCGAGCTGCCTTCGCTCATGCCGGCCTCTTCGCACAGATCCTGCAGATCCTTCAGCACGCCGGGTCCGCCGCAGATCATGACGCGGTCCTGGGCCGGATCGAACGGCTTCTCGCCGATGTCGGCGAAGAACTTGCCGTTTTTGATCAGGTCGGTCAGGCGGCCTTCGGTGCGGAAGGGCTCACGCGTCACGGTCGGGTAGTAGACCAGCTTGTCGCGCAGCATCTCGCCGATGAACTCGTCATTCGGCAGGTGCTTGGTGATGTCGTCGTAGTAGGCCAGTTCAGCCACGCGGCGCACGGTGTGGGTGACCACCACCTTCTCGAAGCGCTCGTAGACGTCCGGGTCCTTCATCAGGCTCATGAACGGGGCGAGGCCGGTGCCGGAGCCCAGCATGTACAGGGTGCGGCCGGGCAGCAGGTTGTCCAGCAGCAGGGTGCCGGTGGCCTTGCGGCCGTACAGCACCTCATCCCCTTCCTGGATGTGTTGCAGACGGGAGGTCAGCGGACCGTTCGGCACCTTGATGCTGAAGAATTCCAGATGCTCTTCATAATTGGTGCTGGCCATGGAATAGGCGCGCATCAGCGGGCGGCCGTCGACTTCCAGGCCCACCATGGTGAATTCGCCGTTGCGGAAGCGGAAGGACGGATCGCGGGTCAGCCGGAAGCTGAACAGGTTGTCAGTCCAATGGTGGACATGGGTGACCTTGCCGGACAGAAACGCGCTCATCCTCGCTATACCCTCTTTCCTGACACACCGGAAAACATCGCTTTAAGCCGGGGAGAATGGCGGTTCCACGCCCTTCCGCAAATGCGAAAATACACTGCCCTGGATCGCTGCGACTGCATATCTGGTCGAATAGTCCAGTATTACAAGCCAATCTTGGGGAAAAATTCCCTTCCCCACCTCACAATGCGGTCAACCAAAGGATGAGGGCGGGAGCGCGGCGTTGACCCTATCCTAAAGGACCACCCTGTTTGGACAGGGGTCGTTTGCGCTTTCTTTACGGGATGGGCCCCAGAATGCCCATCCCGATCCTGGGGAGAGGACATGGCCGTGGACACCCACCAATCAACACCGCTGCGCGCCGACGCCGGCACGCTGATCGCCGATATCGCGACCGAGGTCGGGCACCTGAGCGTCGACATCGCCGACGTGGTCGGCAGCATCCATCAGGTGGACAGCGCCATCGACAACCAGGGCAAGCAGCTGGCCGGCATCCAGGCGGCGACGCGCGACATCGTCGCCAGCAACCGCGACATCGCCGGCATGGCCCAGGCGACGCAGGGCGTGGCGGCCGGCGCGCGGCGGGACATCGACGCCTCGGCCGGGGAAATCCGCCAGTCTCTGGCCGCCATCGGCGACCTGGTGGCGGCGGTGAACGCCAGCGCGAATGAGCTGGGCGGGCTGGAGGGCGCCATGGGCCGCGTGGCCCGGGTGTCCAGCGACATCAACCGCATCGCGGCCCAGACCAACCTGCTGGCGCTGAACGCCACCATCGAGGCGGCACGCGCCGGGGAGGCCGGCAAGGGCTTCGCCGTCGTCGCCACCGAGGTCAAGGCCCTGGCCCGCCAGACGGCCGAGGCCACCGCCGAGATCGACGCCACGCTGAAGGCCCTGACCGAGCAGGTGCGCCGCCTGACGGCCCGCATGGCGGCAGGGTCGGAACAGGCCGAGCGCGTGGGCCGCAGCACCGCCACCATCGGCCAGGCGGTGGAAACCGTGGGCACGGCCGTGGCTCAAGTGGAGGAGAACGCCACCGCCATCGCCGGCGCCACCGGCGATATCGCCCGGCGCTGCGACGGCTTCCAGGAGACGGTGGACGCGCTGCACCGTGACGCGGCATCGTCCGGCACGGCGCTGAAGACCGCGACCACCCACCTGGACCGCACGCTGGAACGGGCGGAGGCGATCATGATGCTGACCGCCACCTCCGGCTACGCGACGGAGGATACGCCCTTCATCGACCGGGCGCGCGAGGTGGCGGCGCAGATCGCCGCCCGCATGGAACAGGCCCTGGCGGCGGGGGAGCTGACCATGGACGACCTGTTCGACACCAATCTGAAGCCCATCGCCGGCAGCAATCCGCCGCAGTTCATGACGCGCTACATCCCCTTCCTGGACGCGGCCGTCACCCCCCTGCACGACCCCGTCCTGGCCATGGATCCGCGCATGGTCTTCTGCGCGCCCACCGACCACAACCGCCTGATCCCCTGCCATAATCCGCAGTTCCGCAAGGCCCACGGACCCGACCCGGTGTGGAACGCCGCCAATGGCCGCAACCGCCGCGTTTACGCCGACAAGACGGCCACCGCCGTCAGCCGCGGCACCGCGCCGTTCCTGCTGCAGACCTACCGCCGCGACATGGGCGGCGGCGTCTTCGCCCTGATGAAGGACGCCTCCGCCCCCATCTGGGTGCGCGGGCGGCTCTGGGGCGGCCTGCGGGTCTGCTACCGCGCCTGAGGTTCCTGAGGTCAGGGCCAAACCTATCCCTTTTCGCCGGGCTGCAACACCAGCGTCACAAGACTGGCATACGCTGGGATTAGCATGCGGTTAAACGTGCCGGCCCGGGGGGCGGGCGGCACGCGGCTGCGGTCCCCAAACCCATGGGGCGCGGCACTCAGGGGGAATGAAGCGACATGGCGAAGGTCTACCGCGTTCTGTTTCTATGCCAGTTCAACTCCGCCCGCAGCATCATGGCCGAGGCGCTGATGCGCCATTGGGCCGGCGGCCGGTTCGAGGTGTTCAGCGCCGGGTCCGACCCGCTGCCGGAATGCAACCCCATTGCCCTGGACCTGCTGACCAAGGCCCGCATTCCCACCGAGGGCCTGCACCCCAAGTCGTGGAACGAATTCGCGGGCCCCGACGTGGCGCCCATGGACTTCATCTTCCACACCTGTGACATGAGCGCCAAGGCGGAGGCGCCCCACTGGCCCGGCCACCCGATGATCGCCCACTGGGGCTTCCCCGACCCGCAGGGGTTCAAGGGATCGGAGGTGGAGCAGCGCGCCCTGTTCAACCTGCTGTTCGGCATGATCGAGCGCCGGGTGCGCATCTTCTGTTCCCTGCCGGAGCAGAGGCTGGCCCGCCTGACGGCCGAGGCGCTGACGGCGATGCACAGTGAGGAGGGCTGGGCGGCGGCCGGCTGAAACCGGCCCTTCCCCGGCCTTCCCGCACCGCACCGGACAGGTCCCATGATGCCGCCCGACAGCCAGACGCCGGACATGATCTTGCCCCAGCCCCTGAACGGCACCCGCTACGGCATGGTGAACCGGCGCCTGGGCGTGCTGTTCGTCGGGCGGGTCAACGCCGGCCGCAGCTTGATGGCGGAGGCGCTGCTGCGTCATCATGCGGGCCACCGATTCGATGCCCATAGCGCGGGCCTGACGCCTGTGGATCGGCCCAACCCCTACGCCCTGGCCCGCCTGCGGGCGGAAGGTGTAGCCACCGGCGGCCTGGCACCCAAGCCGCTGGAGCGCTTCATGACGCCGGGCGCCCCGCCGGTGGACATCGTCATCACCGTCAGCGAGCTTGCGGCGACGGGCATGGCCGGCGCCTGGCCGGGCCAGCCGGTGACGGCGCACTGGGCCCTGCCCGACCCGGACCCCGCCCTGTATCCGGATGCCGACGCGCCTGAGGTACTGGTGGACGCCATCTTCCAGGATTTGCGGCGGCGCATCGATGTGCTGTCCGTCCTGCCCGCCCACTGCCTGCTGGCGCTGAGCCAGTGGGGGAACGAGGACGACGACGGGCTGCGCACCGCCTGATTCCGCGAGACGGAAAAGCCCGCCAGGCGGATAATTAAGCCGCCAATGGATAAAGCATACCCAGAGCCGCCGATAATTCAGCCAGGTATAGCAATCGCCGCATTTTTCCAGATTTTGCGAAAAGCGAGTGCCGTGTTGTGACACCGCTCACTGGCAGTGGCGTGGCGCCCTGCCCATAGTCCGCTGCAATAATGACGGCCCATGGGATCGGACGGATCGGGTGCGGGGGCATCGGATCGCCGGGGACAGGCCATCGTTTAGGAAAGCGCACCGCTGCCGGCTGTAGCCGCCAGCCCCCGGGATTTCCTTGGGGGTGGGACGGCGTGGAAGGGATTGCCCTTCGCATCCGGTGGACAGCCATCGCCCGGTTCATGCCGTGGCGGCGCGTTGCCGCGCGTGTGCGATTTCGAGACCGACACCATCGCCCATCCGGCGGGATCGTCCCGCCGGAACCTGGGCATTTTGCGCCGAGCGAGACCAAGACCATGGAATCCCAATCGACCGTGACCACCGTGCCGAAACCGGGTGCGCCGCCGACGGGACTGTCGCGCACCGACTACCGGGGACAGGACGGCCGCCAGCGGCCGCCGCGCATCGCCCTGTTCATGGTCATCACCGTCATCGCGCTGGCCATCATCGGCGGCCTGTTCGTGTACTTTGACCGCAGCGTGAAGCCCGCGATGATCGGCCAAATCCTGAAAAAGATGACGCCGCCGCCGCCGCCGGTCGCCACCGCCGTGGCCAAGACGGAGGACGTGCCGCAACTGCTGCCCGCCGTGGGCACGCTGCAGGCCGTCCACCAGGTCACCGTGACGCCCGAGGTCGGCGGGTCGGTGACCAAGATCCTGTTCCAGTCCGGCGCCACGGTCACCGCGGGCACGCCCCTGCTGCAGCTGAACGACAAGCCGCAGCAGGGCGACCTGGCCAACTACAAGGCCCAGGCCAAGGTGGCCGAACTGGACCTGGCCCGCTATCGCGCCCTGGTGGCCAAGCAGGCGACCTCGCAGCAGACGGTGGACCAGCAGGCGGCCGCCCTGGACCAGGCCAACGCCAACATTGCCAAGACCAACGCCCTGATCGCCCAGTTGCTGGTGCGGGCGCCGTTCGACGGCGTGCTGGGCGTGCGCCAGGTGGACGTGGGCCAGTACGTCAAGGCTGGCGACGCCGTCGTGACCTTGACCGATCTGGATGAGCTGTACGCCAACTTCACCCTGGCGGAGGGCGAACGCGGCCGCGTGGCCGTGGGCCAGACCGTGCGCGTCGCCGTGGACGCCTACCCTGGCCGCGTGTTCCAGGGCACCGTCACCGCCATCGACCCCCAGATCAGCAGCGACACCCGCACCGTGAAGCTGCAAGCCACCATCCCCAACAAGGACCACGCCCTGCAGCCCGGCATGTTCGGCAACGTCACCGTCGTGCTGCCCGCCACGCCCAACCAGGTCACCTTGCCAGAAACGGCCGTCGACTACTCGCTCTACGGTAATAGCGTCTATGTGGTGCGTCCCACGCTGGACAAGGACGGCAAGCCCGTGAATGGCGAGGATGGCAAGCCGGCCCTTCACGTGGACCGCGTTTTCGTGAAGACCGGTGACCGCGCCGACGGCAAGGTCGTGGTGCTGAGCGGCGTCACCCCGGGCGACCGGGTGGTGGCCGTGGGCCAGAACAAGCTGCAGAACGGCGCGCCCGTGAGCCTGTCGGAGCAGGGCCCGCCGCCCGCCCCGGCGCAGACGCCGCGTCCCTGATACCCCATATCGACCTGAAAATCGGGACCGGCCGCCGCTCTTCCCGGGCGCGGCCGGTCCCAGGGGACCCCCCGACCATGAAATTCACCGATCTCTTCATCAAACGGCCGGTGCTGGCGCTGGTGGTCAGCCTGCTGATCCTGCTGCTGGGCCTGCGGTCGCTGTCGACCCTGCCCATCCGGCAGTATCCCAAGCTGTCGTCCACCACCATCAGCATCACCACCGTTTATCCCGGCGCCACCGCCGACCTGATGCAGGGGTTCATCACCACCCCCATCGAGCAGGCGGTGGCCAGCGCCGACGGCATCGACTACATGACCAGCAACTCTGTCCAGGGGCAGAGCACGGTCACGGTCTACGTCAAGCTGAACTATGACCCCAGCCAGGCCATGACCGACGTCATCGCCAAGGTGCAGCAGGTCAAGTACCTGATCCCGAAAGAGGCGAACGACCCGGTCATCGCCAAGTCCACGGGCGACACCACGGCGGTGATGTACCTGAGCTTCGCGTCCAAGGAGCTGCCGGGCTCGGCCATCTCCGACTACCTCACCCGCGTGGTGCAGCCGCTGATCGCCACGGTCGACGGCGTCGCCTCGGCCGACATCCTGGGCGGCCAGACCTTCGCCATGCGCCTGTGGCTGGATCCGGCCCGCATGGCGGCGCGCGGCGTCTCCGCCGATGACGTGGCCAACGCCCTGCGCAACAACAACGTGCAGTCCGCCCCAGGCCAGGTGAAGGGCCTGTTCACCGTGTCCAACGTCACCGCCGACACCGACCTGACCAGCGTGGAGGATTTCCGCCGCATGGTGGTGAAGGCGTCGGGCGGGGCCGTGGTGCGGCTGGAGGACGTCGCCTCCATCTCGCTGGGCGCCCAGAACACCAACAGCGCCGTCATGTTCAGCGGACTGAACGCCGTGTTCATCGGTGTGCAGGTGACGCCCACGGGCAATCCGCTGCAGATGGTGCAGAACGTGCGCGAGAAGATCCTGCCGGAGATTCAGCGCAACCTGCCGCCCGCCATCGAGATGAAGGTGGCCTATGACGCCACCAACTTCATCAACGCCTCGATCAGCGAGGTGGAACACACGCTGATCGAAGCCATCGCCATCGTCATCGTCATCATCTTCCTGTTCCTCGGATCCCTGCGGTCGGTGCTGATCCCCGTGGTCACCATCCCGCTGTCGCTGATCGGCGCCTTCACCCTGATGCTGGCGGCGGGGTTCAGCCTCAACCTGCTGACCCTGCTGGCCATGGTGCTGGCCATCGGCCTGGTGGTCGACGACGCCATTGTGGTTGTGGAGAACGTCTACCGCCACCTGGAGGAGGGCAAGACGCCGGTGCAGGCGGCCCTGGTGGGTGCTCGCGAAATCGCCGGGCCCGTCATTGCCATGACCATCACCCTGGCGGCGGTCTACGCCCCCATCGGCCTGCTGGGCGGCGTCACCGGCGCCCTGTTCCGCGAATTCGCCTTCACCCTGGCGGGTGCGGTGGTCATTTCGGGTGTGGTGGCGCTGACCCTGTCACCCATGATGGCGTCGGTGCTGTTGCCCAAGGGTGGCGACCACACCGCGTTCTCGCGCTTCGTCGACCGCGCTTTCAACGGCCTGGCCAACTTCTATGAGCGGCGGCTGACCCGGGCACTGGATTATCGTCCTGTCATCCTGCTGTTCGCCGTGGTCGTGCTGGCCAGCATCCCCTATCTGTACCTGCATGGCCGGTCGGAACTGGCCCCGGAAGAGGACCAGGGCATCCTGTTCAGCATGTTCAAGGGCCCGCAATACGCCAACATCGACTACACCCAGCATTATGCCCAGCAGCTGGACGCCGCCGGCGGCACCCTGCCCGAAGGACGGGAGCGCTTCCTCATCAGCGGCACCTCCGGCACCAGCCAGGGCATCGCCGGCGTGCTGCTGAAGCCGTGGGGGGAGCGTGACCGGCCCATCCAGCAATCGCTGGCGGCGTTGCAGGCGGCCTTCAACCAGGTGCCTGGCGAAAAGGCCCTGGTGTTCAACCTGCCGCCCCTGCCCGGCACCACCGGCGGCCTGCCGGTGCAGATGGTGCTGAACGGCACCCAGGGCTTCCCCGCCCTCTATGAGGCGATGGACAAGATCAAGGCCGCCGCCGTCGCCAGCCACAAGTTCCTGGTGGTGGACAGCGACCTTGACTACAACACCCCCGTGGTGCGCATCCACATCGACCGGTCCAAGGCCAACGAGATGGGCGTCACCATGGCCAGCATCGGCGACACCCTGGCGCTGATGGTGGGTGAGAACTACGTCAACCGCTTCAACCTGCAGGGCCGGTCGTACGAGGTCATCCCCCAGGTGCCGCGCATCGACCGCCTGACGCCGGACAAGCTGACGCGCTTCTACGTCACCTCCGTCACCGGCGACCAGGTGCCGCTGTCCACCTTCCTGCGCCTGGAAGAGGGCACGGATCCCAACGCCCTGACCCACTACAACCAGATGAACTCCGCCACCTTCCAGGCCGTGCCCATGCCGGGCGTGTCCATGGGCGAGGCGGTGGCCTTCCTGGAAGACCAGGTGAAGCAGCTGCCGGCCGGCTACAGCCACAGCTATCTCAGCCAGACCCGGCAGTTCGTCGAGGAAGGCAACCAGTTGGCCATGACCTTCGGCTTCGCGCTGATCGTCATCTTCCTGGTGCTGGCGGCGCAGTTCGAAAGCCTGCGCGACCCGCTGGTCATCATGGTCAGCGTGCCCATGTCCATCTGCGGCGCGCTGATCCCGCTGTTCATCGGCATCACCTCGATCAACATCTACACCCAGGTGGGCCTGGTGACCCTGATCGGCCTGATCTCCAAGCACGGCATCCTGCTGGTGGAATTCGCCAACGAGATGCAGGTAAAGGAAGGGCTGGGCCGGCGGGAGGCCATCCTGCACGCCGCCCGCGTGCGCCTGCGCCCCATCCTGATGACCACCGCCGCCATGGTGGTGGGCCTGCTGCCGCTGCTGATCGCGTCGGGCGCCGGCGCCGCCAGCCGCTTCTCCATCGGGCTGGTGGTGGTGACCGGCATGTCCATCGGCACGCTGTTCACCCTGTTCGTCCTGCCGGCGGTCTACACCCTGCTGGCCAAGGACCACAAGGCGGCCGCCAGTTCACGCCGCCTGCGGGAGATCGCCGAGGTCGCCTGACAGCGCGTCAGCGGTGCTGAGTATGGAAACGGCCGGGGGGCGTTCCCCGGCCGTTTTCTTTTGAAGGCACAGCGCCCTGGCCAAAGGTGAGCCCCCTTTTGCACCGGCCCGCCCGCGTTGACACCAGAACAAAAGCGGAACAGTATCAGGGGTGGGGGAACGGCGCGCCGCGCTGGCCGGCGGCCCCGTCGCGGTGGGACCGCATGAGCCAGCGCCCTGAAAATCCTTGGTTCTGGTATCGGCGGAGGCCTGCCGTGGTGCGCGTGTTCATGTCCTATTCCCACATCGACGAAGCCCTGCGCGACCGGCTGGAGGTGCACCTGGCGCCCCTGAAGCGACAGGGCGTGGCCCTCTGGCACGACCGGCGCCTACTGGCCGGCGACGCGCTGGAGGACGGCATCGGCACGGCCCTGGCCGAGGCCGACGTGGTGCTGCTGCTGGTCAGCCCGGATTTCCTGGCATCCCCCGCCTGCCATGATGGGGAGATGCAGCACGCGGTGGACCGCCACCGGACGGGGCGCGCGCGCGTGATTCCCGTCATCCTGCGGGCCTGCGACTGGCTGTCCACGCCGCTGCGCCACCTGCTGGCGGTGCCGCGCGACGGCCGGCCGGTCACGCTGTGGCCCGACCAGGACCAGGCCCTGCACGAGGTGGCCGTGGCCATCCGCCGCGCGGTGCTGGAGCGCACGCCGCTGGCCAGCTGAGGGCGCCTTACTTCCTGGGGGAGGCGCCGCCGGTCAACACGACCGGCGTCCAGCCCCGGGCACGGCCGTTGTCGCGCAGACGCACGGCCGGCACGCCATCGCCGGCGCGATCCAAATCGACAATTTCTCGCAATCTGCGAGCCAAAATGGGATCGCCGGCGGCGTCCAGTTCATCGGCCGCGCGCTCCAGTTTGCGGCGGATTTCCTCAGCATCGTAGTAGGTGATGTCTTCCATGGTGGCACCTATGACTTCATACACATGCCATTAACGCAAAGTCCGTGCCGAATCCGACCTAACCCTTGGGGTGCGGCATCAAGCGACTGTCGCACTATGCACCCGGACGTGGTAGGCAGGGCCGTCCGCCAACGCTTCCAAGATCTTGCCGCAGGAAATCACCCACGATGTCCCCCGTCCTGGTCACCGGCAGCGCCGGGTTCATCGGCAACCACGTGGCGCTGGCCCTGTTGCAACGGGGCGTGGCGGTGGTGGGGCTGGACAACCTGACCCCCTATTACGACGTAGCCTTGAAGGAGGCGCGGCTGGCCCGCCTGCGACCCTTCCCCGGCTTCACCGAGGCGCGCGTCGACTTGGCGGATCGGGCCGCCGTGGCGGATCTGTTCCACACCCACCGCTTCGGCCGGGTGGTGCACCTGGCGGCCCAGGCCGGCGTGCGGTACAGCCTGGAGCATCCGGCCGCCTATGTGGACAGCAACCTGGTGGGTTTCGCCAATGTGCTGGAAGGGTGCCGGGCGATCGCCTGCGCCCACCTGATCTACGCCTCCACCAGCTCGGTCTATGGCGCCAGCACCGCCATGCCCTTCAGCCCACACGGGGGGGCTGACCACCCCATGACGCTCTATGCCGCCACCAAGCGCGCCAATGAGCTGATGGCCCATTCCTACAGCCACCTGTTCCGCATCCCCGTGACCGGCCTGCGGCTGTTCACCGTCTACGGCCCCTGGGGCCGCCCGGACATGGCGCTGTACAAATTCGCGCAGGCCATCGTCGAGGGCCGGCCCATCGAGGTTTATGGCGAGGGGCGCATGCAACGCGACTTCACCTACATCGATGACGTGGTGTCGGCCATCCAGGCCTTGCTGGACCGCCCGCCGGCCATCGACGCCGCCTGGACCGGCGCCCAGCCCGATCCCGCCAGCAGCGGTGTCGCCCCCTATCGCCTGTACAACGTCGGCAGCGACCGCCCGGTGGAGCTGATGCGCTATGTCCGCCTGCTGGAGGAAAAGCTGGGCATGACGGCGGACATCCGCCTGCTGCCCATCCAGCCCGGCGACGTGCCCGCCACCTGGGCGGACATCGACGATTTGGCCCGCGACATCGCCTATGCCCCCGCCACGCCGGTGGAAGAGGGCGTGGCGCGGTTCGTGGAGTGGTTCAAAGCCTATCAGGCGAACTGAACCGTCAGGCGACCTCGACCGGGTTCAGCACCATGGCCGTACGCTCGGCCACGTCGTTGATCCTCGACAGGTAGTTCTGGAAGTGGGCCGTGGCGCGATGGGCCGCGATGGCGTCGTTATCCACATACAGCTCATCCAGCACGAAACGGTTGGCGTCGGCCTGGTCCTGCCAGATGTCCCAGCGCAGGTTGCCCGGCTCGCCCCGCGAGGGCGCCACCATGCCGGCCAGCAGGGCCTTCAGTTCTTCCAGCTTGCCCGGCCGGGCGATAAGGACGGCGGTGATCTTGACGGTCATGAGGCTTGCTTCCTTTTGGAGAGAGGCGGCGGGACCGTGAGGGCCCCGCCGTTTGACGCGTTTCACGCCGCGACGGCGCGGTCGAGTGCCTGGACCAGGGCCGTGGCGAGCGGCAGGTCGGAGCCCGGGTTCTGGCCGGTGATGAGTTCACGATCGACGACCACGTGGGGCTGGAAATTCACCGGGGTGGTGATGACCTCGCCCCCCGCTGTCTGCAGCGCGTCGGCCACGTTGAAGTACAGCTTGGCGTGCAGGACATGCTCCTCGACGACCTTCTCCTCGGTGTTGGAGAAGACGGTCATCTTGTACCCGGCATACTGCCAGCCTTCAGCCCATTTCTTGGCCGTGGCCGTATCACCGGCGATCAGGGCGGCGCGAAACTCACGGGCATGCGGCAGGGCGGCGGTCACGGCGATGGGGCCATGGCACAGCAGGGCCGTGGGCTTGGCGGCCTGGTGGAAGTGGCGCAGAATGGCGCCCAGGTCGGCATCCTGCATAAGATCGACGCCGGGCGCCTGGCCGCCGGGCACGAACACGCCGGCATAAGCGTCCAGCCCACCCTCCACCACCGCGCGCAGGGTGTGCACCTGGTTCATCGCGGGATCGTTGGCATAGAAGGTCCGGGCGCGCTGGTAGGCGGCATCATCCCCGCCGAAGTGCTTGGCGCTGTCCGAGTTCGGGTCGATGGTCGGCTTGGTACCGTCGGGCGTGGCCAGAACCACGTCGTAACCCGCCTCGATCAAGGCCAGGGCCGGGACGACCGTCTCATTCAGATACTGGCCGGTGGCGCCCCAGCCACCGCCCTGGATTTCGATGCGCGTGGCGTTGGAGCCGACGACAAGCACGGTGCCTTTGCTCATTTCACTCTCCATTTGACTGGCTGTTTGATTGGGTTCGCGTCATTCGCGATGACCCAACCATGCGCCGGGGCGACATATTCCAGAACTTTATTTCTGTTATTTTAGATATTCACATGAGATTATAACTCATGCGCTACGACCTGAACCTACTGCCCGTCTTCATCACCCTGATGGAGGAGCGGAACGTGACCCGCGCGGCGGCGCGCCTAGGCATCACGCAACCGGCGCTGTCGAACGCGCTGGCGCGGCTGCGCCTGGTGATGCGCGACCCGCTGTTCGTGCGCGAACGCTATGGCATCCAGCCGACGCCGGTGGCCCTGGACCTGGCCCCGGCAATCGCGGAGGCGCTGGCCCGGATCGACGACGCCATCCTGGGCCAGCAGGAATTCGACCCGGCGCAGGCGGACCGCCTGCTGACCATCGCGCCCAACAGCTATGTCGAGTTCGCGCTGATGCCCGCCGTCGTCGCCCGGCTACGCGACGTGGCCCCGGGCATCAAGCTGCGCCTGGTCCCCTACGGCAACGACCTGGCCGACACGGGCGTCATCTCCGGCACCACGGCCATGGCGCTGGGACGGCTGGTCGACCCGCCGGACAATTTGATCGTGCAACACCTGATGGATGAAAGCCTGGCCTGCGTGGTGCGGGCGGGTCATCCCGATGTGGGCGACACCCTGACCCGCGACCAGTATGAACGCATGAAGCATGTGAACGTGCTGCCGCCCGGCCGCATGCGGGCCGGCCTGTTCCAGGCCTTGCAGCAGCGGGGATTGCGGCGCGAGGTCGCCGTGTCGGTGACCCATTTCCTGGCAGTGCCGGAGATGATCGCCGTCACGGATTACTGCGCGACGCTACCCAGCCTGATCTGCCGCCGCCTGGCACAGGACCCGCGCCTGCGCATCCTGCCGGCGCCGGTGGACCTGGGCACCTTTCCCATCGACATGGCCTGGCACGTGCGCTACCGCCACGATCCGGCCCACCGTTGGCTGCGCACGCTGATGGTTGAGGTGGCCAAGGAGCTTCAGTCGGCCTGAGCCACCGTGGCCTTCCAGGACAGGTAGGATAGCACGGTCCAGAGGCGCCCGGCATGGTCGTGGCCGCCGGATAGGTGCTGGCGCCACAGGGCAGCCGCCACCGGCGCCTGGATCAGGGCGTCGCCAGTGGCCTGGTTCATCAGGTCCGATCCCCAGTCGCGCAAGGGACCGCGCAGCCAGGCGCCCAACGGGGCGCCGAAGCCGGTCTTGGGCGCAGTGACGACACCCTGCGGAAGACGATCGGCCAGCAGCCGGCGCAGCATCCATTTGCCCCGCCCGTCACGCAGACGCTGGTTCAGCGGCAGGCGCAGGCCCCATTCCACCACGCGTGGGTCCAGCAAGGGGGCCCGCGCCTCCAGGCCGGCGGCCATGCTGGCGCGGTCCACCTTGACCAGCACGCCGTCGGACAGGTAGCGGGCGAGGTCGCGCAGTTGCAGGCGCAATGTCGGGTCCGCCCCCGTCGGCAGGGCGGTAGGGGCGGCCGCCTCCAGCGCCAGGCCGGGGCGCAGGATGGCGTCGGCCTTCATGCCCAGCATGGCGATGTAGGCCTGGTCCTCATCCGCCGCCGCCACGGCGCCCAGGAACTTGCCCACCTTGTCCGACGGCTGGCGCAGATGCGGCCGCAACAGATGGGCCACGCCATCGATCCAGGCGTCGGGCACGGCGGCGTCCAGGCGGGCCAGGCCATGGCGCAGCCAGCCCGGCTTTTGCCGCCAGCGGTCGATGGACCCCGCCCAGAGGTGGCGGGAATAGCCGCCGAAGGCCTCATCCCCGCCATCGCCGGACAGGGCCACCGTCACCTGTTTGCGCGCCAGACGGCACAGCAGGGCCGTGGGAATGGCGGAGATGTCGGCGAAAGGCTCGTCATACATGCCGGCCAGGTGGGGCACCAGGTCCAGCGCGTCGGCCGCACCCACCCGCAGGGTGGTGTGGTCGGTGCCCAGGGCCCGGGCCGTGGCCTCGGCCGCGGCCGACTCGTCGAATTCCGCCTGCTCGAACCCGATGGTGAAGCTGCGGATGGGTGTCGCGCTCTGCCCCTGCATCAGGGCAGCCACCAGGGCGCTGTCGATGCCGCCGGACAGGAAGACGCCCAGCGGCACGTCCGACACCATGCGCCGGCGCACGGCGTCGGTCAGCAGATCGCCCGTCAGGCGCAAGACCTCCGGATCCGCCAGCGTCAGGGGGGCGGCCAGGGCGCGACGGGCGGCATCGGCCACGGACCAGTAGGCCCGCGTCTCGGACCCGCCGTCGGCCGACACGGTCATGCAGGTGCCGGGCGGCAGCTGGCGGATGCCGGTGAAGGCGGTGCGCGGCGCCGGGATGAAGCCGTGGCGGAAATAGTCGGCCAGCGCCGCCTCATCCGGCACGGCGCGATAGCCCAACTCGGCCTTGATGGCCTTGAGTTCGGAGGCGAACAGCAGCACGCCGTTGGCCAGTGACCAGTACAGCGGCTTTTCCCCCAGCCGGTCGCGCACCAGCAACAGCCGGCGCTCCTCCGCCAGCCAGATGGCCAGGCCGAACATGCCGTTGCAGGCGGCCAGCGCGCGGTTGGCACCCCAGCGGGATATGGCCTCCACCAGCACCTCGGTATCGGACTGGCCGCGGAAGACCACGCCCTCGCCCACCAGCTGCTGGCGCAAATCCTGGTAATTGTAAATCTCGCCATTGAAGGCGACGGTGACCCGGCCGTCGACCGAGGTCATGGGCTGGTGGCCCAGGGGCGACAGGTCGATGATGGCCAGGCGGCGGTTGGCCAGGGCCACGCCGGCGGCATCATCCTGCCAGACGCCCCGGTCGTCGGGCCCGCGATGGGCCAAGCGGTCGATCATGACACCGGCCTGGCGTGCCAGCCGGGTGCCGTCCGCCCCCCCGAATACCCAAAGCCCCGCGATGCCGCACATGGTTCCGCCCTGCGATTCCAGGATCCCCCGTGTACGGGGATATCCAGGAATACAGGGCGTTACCGGTCGCCCGCCAGCGAATTGCGCCGCCGGGCGGGTCTTCCTTTAGGCGGCACGCCCCTTACGCGGCGCGCAGGGAGGCGATGGCTTTCGACACGCTGGCGTTCAGCGCCGACGTCTCCGACCCCAACACCTGGGAGGAGGACAGGACCTCATCGCTGGAGCGGTGGGTGCTGTCGGCGATGGCCTGCAATCCTGCCACATTCTCCGCCACCACGGCGGTGCCCTGGGACGCCATCTGGACGTTGCGGGCGATCTCGCGGGTCGCGGCCTCCTGCTGTTCCACGGCGGCGGCGATGGCGGAGGAGATGGTGGTGATCTCGTTCACCGTCTGCTGGATGGCGGCGATGGCGGCGACCGCCTCGCGCGTGGCGCCCTGCATGCTGGTGATCTGGCCGCCGATCTCCTCGGTGGCTTTCGCGGTCTGGGTCGCCAGGCTCTTGACCTCGCTGGCCACGACGGCGAAGCCCTTGCCGGCTTCGCCGGCCCGCGCCGCCTCGATGGTGGCGTTCAGGGCCAAGAGATTGGTCTGGCTGGCGATCTCGCTGATCAGGCGCACGACGGAGCCGATGCGGTCGCCCTGGTTCTGCAGCCGTTCCATCTGCTGGGTGCTTTCCTCCACCCGGACGCGGGCGTTGGTGGCCATGGTGGCCGCACGGGTGACCTGGCCGCTGATCTCCCCGAAGGAGACGGACAGTTCCTCCGCCGCGCTGGCCACGGCCTGCACGTTGCTGTTGGCCTCGGTCACGGCGCGGTCGACCACGCTGGCGCGATCCTGCCCCACCTGGGCCTGGTCGCTGAGGCCGCGGGCGTTGCCGGCCAGTTGCTGCACGGCGGCGTTCAGGCGTTCCACCAGGCTGTGGACGGAGCTTTCCAGGCTGTCGGCGATGCGCAGCGACGCCTGGCGCTTCTCCGCCTCCGCCCGCTTCTCCGCCTCGGCCTGTTCCCGGGCCAGGCGGTCGCGGTCGGCCAAGTTGGCGCGGAAGACGGCCAGCGCGCCGACGATGGCGCCCAGCTCATCCTTGCGGGCCAGCGCCTCGATGTTCACGGCAATGTCGCCGGCGGCCAGGGCCTCGGTCGCGCCGGAGATGCGATCGATCGACCCCTTCAGCATACGAACGATGACGAAGGTGATGGCGGCCACGCCCAGCACCACCGCCAGCACGATGACGGTCGCCAGGGTCTGGGTGGAGGCGGCGTTGGCGTCCATGTCCTTGATGGCGGTGGCGGCGGTGGTCCGCTCATGCGCGGCGGCGGCGTTCAGGCGATCCTGCACGCCCTGCAAGCTGGCGCGCAGCGGTTCCAGGAAGGACACGGCCGACTGGGCGTCGATGCCCAGCATGTCCTTCACGAAGCCCACCGGCTGGCCCAGCTTGTCGATGTCCTGGCCCACGGTGGCCAGCTCCGCCTTGGTCTTGCCGTCGGGCAGGCGGTCCTTGGCGCGTCCCACCGCCTCCTTCGCCTTGCCCATGCGCTGGACCACGCCGTCCAGCAGGGCGACGGAGGCCTTGGCGTCGCCGCCGGCGGTGGCGGCCGCCAGGGCGTAATAGAGATCCTTGGCGGCGCCGTTCAGCTCGCCGGAGGCGCTCAGCAACTCAGCGGTGGCCTCAAAACGGACCTCGCCCACATCCTTGGCGGTGGCGGTGATGCCGCCCACCACCTGGTGCGAGGCGACGGCCATCACCACCAGCGCCACCAGTCCGATGGCGGGGGCCGCGAACAGCTTCAACGCCATGGGAAGATCATCGAACCGCATCACCATTGTCCTTCCACCAATCTTGGCCACCAGTCCCTGGGCCGGGCTTGCGCCCATCGTTCTTGAATTCCCGCCGGCGCGGCTACCCAGGGCGACGGCGGGATGGACGGCCCAACCCAACCGCCCTCCCCGCCCTCCCCGGGGCACCTGCCCCGGGTCCCTACTTCTCGGTAACCATCATCTTGAAGTTCGGGTCGAACTCGACGCCGGCGGCGCTTGCCGCCGCCTTGCTGACGTAGATGGTGACCTTGGGCGTGGTCTCGACCGCGATGACGCAGCCGCCGGCATCGACGCAGGCGACGTCGTTGCCCACGGTGACGGTGCCCTTGGCCAGCGCCTTCTTGCCCTCGGCGGCGGAGGACACGAACACGGCGTAGGCGCCGGGTGCGGCGTCACCGGCCGCGACGAATGCCCCGGGCAGGGCAGCCTGCACCGCCGCCACGGGGGCGGCGCCGGCGGTCACCACCACCTTGGCGCCGGCGGGCGCCTTGGTGGTCAGGAAGCCCAGGGCCTTGGCCGCGATGGTCACCTGCTTGGCGTCCATCTCCGCGGCACCCGCCAGGCCGGACGCCGACAGGGCGGCGGCCAGCAAGGCGGTCTTCAGGATCATGCTGTTCATTGGACTTCCCCCCTTAGAACTTGTACGTGGCCGTACCCCAGACACGCCGTTCGGCCTTGGGCGCCACGGACAGCTGGGTCTGGTCCTGCAGCAGGTTGCTGCCCGCCAGCGTCAGGGAGAAATCGTCGCTGACCTTGTAGGAAATGGCCGCCTGGGCCGTCAGGCCGGGGCTGACGTTGTAAAGTTGATTCCCAGCGTAGGTGATGAAGGCCTGATAGTCGGACCGCCATATCAGGAACAGATCGGTGGTCCACCGGCCGAAGTCATAGCCGACGTTACCCCTTACTGTGTTCTTGGGCGTGGACTTCTGGAAGTTGGCCGTAACCGTGCCGGGGGCGAAGGTAAAGTCATCGGTGGGGTTCAACCAATCCCACGATGCGCTCCACCGCACGGCGCCGATCTTGCCGCGCAGCTCGACCTCGGTGCCCCACTCGGAACTGCGCCCGAGATTGTCACCCAGGAGGATGGTAGGATAGCCGTTGATGACGTGGATGTTCTGGAAGTTGATGGCCTTGAAGTCCTGGGTCTTCTGATACAGGACCGACACCTTGGCCGTGCCGCCGATGGCCGCCACCGCCCGCTGGTATCCCACCTCGTAATTGGTCACGACGGTCGGGTTGAGCCGGGGATTGCCCGTGATCTGCAAGGAACCGGGAACAGGCTGGCTGGACGCGTTGTTGCCCAGTTCGATCAGCGTGGGGGACTGGATGCCCCGACCGGCGGTCAGCGTCACGGTATCGTCCGCCGTCGGCCGCCAGACCACGCCGACATTGTATGAGAAGCTGTCGAAGCTGCGGTCGTAGTCGGCCTGCGTGAACGGCACGGGCGTGACCCCGTCATGGTTCAGCACGGTATGGTCCCACCGTCCGGCAACCGTCAGCGACAGGGTGTCGTCGATCTGCCAATCGTACATGTTGGACAGGGCGAAATCCTGGTAACCCGTGGTGGCGTTATTGACCGGCGTGGAATCGATGCTGTTGTCGCGGTACTCCATCGCCACGCGCGTGGTCAGGGTGGGTGCCAGCTTCACCAGATCCTGCACCTGCACCACGGTGGTGTTGGTGGTGGTGGCGTAGGTGCCAGGCGCGCCGCCGGTGACATAGTGCAGCGTGAAATCCAGATGGTTGTTATAGGCCGTGGCCTCGATCAGGCCCCAATCGGTGTCGGCCTTGACCGTGCCCTTGTAGGAGTGGGTCTGGTAAATGCCCTGGTGCGGTTCCTGCAACGCCCCCACCTCGAACAGGTCGGCACGGGCCCAGGTACCCTCGAAGCCGGCTTGAACGTTGGGTGTGATCTGGGCCAGGCTGTCCAAAGACGCTGTGCGGCGCAGGGACTGGTTGTCCCGCAGATGGCGGACCTGCGTGTCTGAGGATGTCCCGTATTCGTCCATGTTCCAGCCACCGGCGGACAGGCGCACACCGACCTTGTCGCCCAGCTTCACGCTTTTGACGACGCTGACCTCCTTCTGGCCTTGCGTGCCCACCGTCACCTGGGCAGACCCGACACTGTCGTACAGGGGGTTGTAGGTGATGATGTTGACGACGCCGGAGACGGCGTTGAAGCCGAACAGCGCGGCCTGCGGGCCCTTCACCACCTCGATCTGGCGGATTTCCGCCAGTTGCACCGGGATGGCGGACCAAACGGTGACGCCATAGTGGTCCAGGTAGACCTGGCGGCCGTTGACCAGCACCAGCAGGCGCGGATTGTGGCCCTGATTGTAGCCATCCACGCCGACATCGGCGCCACTGACACCCCACGTCTCCACATCCACACCAGCCACCCGGTTCAGGATGTCGGGGATGGTGCGGGCACCCGAGCGGGCGATCTCGTCCGCGCTGATGATGGTCATGGGCGCCGGCGCCTCGCTGGCGCGCTGCGGCTTGCCAGTCGCAGACGTCGTCACCGCCTCGCCGAACAAATCTTCCAGCGACCCGTAGTTCATCGATTGGGCCCGTGCGCCGGTAGTAGCGGTCAAGCCAACGAGGGTTCCCAGAAAGGCCAGCACAAACCGTGACGGTGTGCGAGCCAACTCATTTTTGAAGTTCGTTAAGTTCTTCATTTCATCCCCAACTCGGGCTTTTGGACCAAAACGGATTTATTCGGATAAACTGGTTCACATAGAGGTATTGGCAATATATTCTTTTGGATATGTGATGAATTTATGCCGACAATGTCGAGCGTTTATTAATCGATATTAACCTTTCCGTTATTAAATCAACTTCCATTAATTGAAGTACAAAATTTTATATATTAATTGACTGCCTTATGCGGCCGGTATCATTGGTAGCGCAACCATCGGGATGGCGCTATGCAGCATCAACCCTTCCAGCTATATCCGGTTCTTGGCAGAAAGGCGGGACGCGGCAAGGCCTTGGCAGGGGTATTGCCGTGCAGCAGGCCCCCCCCGCCACTCCGTCCGCGAAGGACACGGCATGCCCAGCGATTTGCCCTCAACCCCGTCAACGGCGTCCCCAATTGGTAAAGACCTGCCCTATCTTGAGGTCGGTACCCCCGCCTACCGCCGGATGACGGCCATCCTGTTCGTGGCGGGATTTTCCACCTTCGCCACGCTCTATTGCGTGCAGCCGCTGCTGCCGGATTTCGTGCGCGCCTACGGCATCAGCCCGCCGGGCGCCAGCCTGTCGCTGTCCGTCACCACGGCGGCGCTGGCCGTGGCCCTGCTGGTGGCCGGCGCCATCTCTGACCGCTCGGGGCGCAAGGGCATCATGGTGGCATCGTTGGCGCTCTCCGGCGGCCTGGGCCTGGCCAGCGCGCTGGCGCCCAGTTGGCCCCTGTTCCTGATGCTGCGGGCCCTGGCCGGTCTGGCGCTGGGCGGACTGCCCGCCGTCGCCATGGCCTATGTGGCGGAAGAGGTGAACCCGAAATCCGCCGGCCTCACCATGGGCCTGTACATCGGCGGCACCGCCATGGGCGGCATGGCCGGCCGCATCCTGACCGTGCTGATCACCGACATTTCCAACTGGCGGGTGGCGGTGGGCCTGGTGGGCGCGGTGGGCATCCTGGCCGCCCTCACCGTGGCCATGGCCCTGCCACCGTCACGCCATTTCCGCCAGCGAGAGGGGGACCTGTGGAGCGGCCTGGCCGCCGCCTGGCGCCTGCACCTGTCGGACAGCGGACTGGTCGCCCTGTTCGCCACCGGCTTCCTGGCCATGGGCGCCTTCGTCACCGTGTTCAACTATGTCGGCTTCCGCCTGCAGGCACCGCCCTTGAGCGCTCCTCCCGCCACGGTGGCCGTGCTGTTCCTGGTTTATGTCTTCGGCATCATCAGTTCGCCCCTGTTCGGCGGGCTGTCCAGCCGCTTCGGCCCCGGGCGGGTGCTGGTGGCGTCGGCCGTGCTGATGCTGGCGGGCCTGGGCATCATGGACATCGCGCGGCTGGACACGCTGGCGCTGGGTCTGGGCCTGTTCACCTTCGCCTTCTTCGGCGTGCATTCGGTGGCATCCGGCTGGATTGGCCTGCGCGCCCGCCAATACCGGGGCCAGGCCTCCGCCCTTTACCTGTTCGCTTATTATATGGGCTCCACCCTCGCCGGGACGGGCGGCGGTTTTTTCTGGCACGGCTGGGAATGGATCGGGATCACCCTGTTCGTGGGCGGGCTGCTGGGGCTGCTGATCCTGAATGCCCTGGGCCTGGCGACCCGGCGCATCCAATAGAACAATTCTGTTGTGTTGTATATCAGATATAACACGTTGACTGGAGTATATATAAACGGTCATACTGCGCTTCACGCGGTAATTCTCGTGAGGATGTCATGGCCGCCAGCCCCGCCCACCCCCCGCCTGATAGCGGTTTCTTCGTGCCGGACGACGTGCCCCCGGCCCTGGCCGACCTGCTGGGGGAGATCGGGCCGCCCCGGTACCGCGACATCCCGCTGGACGCCTTGCGTTCCGGCTATGTGGAAAGCCGCCGCCCCCTGGCGCCGGAGCCGCCGGCCCTGGCCTCGGTCATGGATCAGATCATCGGCGGACCGGCCGGGCCCCTGCGGGTGCGCCTCTATCGCGCCAATTTCGGCTGGCGGCCGGTTCCGGCGCTGCTGTTCCTGCACGGCGGCGGCTGGACCATCGGCAATCTGGAAAGCCATGACACCCTGTGCCGCCAGGTGGCGGCGGCCTCCGGACACACCGTGGTGGCGGTGGACTACCGCCTGGCGCCGGAACATCCCTACCCCGCCGCCCTGGACGACGCCTGGGCCGCCCTGACCTGGCTGGCCGCCAGCGCGGAGCGCCTGGCCATCGACCCGCTGGCCATCGGCGTGGCTGGCGACAGCGCCGGTGGCAACCTGGCCGCCGTGCTGGCGCTGAAGGCGCGGGACGAGGGCGGGCCGCACCTGAAGACCCAGGTGCTGATCTACCCCTGCACGGATCTCAACGCCGACCGCCCGTCCCACCACCGCCGCGCCAACGGCTATCTCATGAGCCGGGAGCAATATCTGTGGTACGTGGATAACTATGTGAACGGCGCCGACCGCGATGATTGGCGCCTGTCGCCCCTTCTGGCCGACAGCCTAGCGGGCTTGCCGCCCGCCGTCATTCTGACCGCCGGCCTGGACGTGTTGCAGGATGAGGGGCGGGAGTATGCCGCCCGCCTGGCCGGCAGCGGCGTGCCCGTGCTGCACACCGTCTATCCCGACATGGTGCACGGCTTCATCACCCTGGGCGGCCGGCTGCCCCAGGCGCAAAGGGCGGTGGCCGACATCGCCAAGGGCCTGGCATCCTTCGACATTTACAATTTCATCGACGGTGCGGGGATTTGATACGCTGCCCCCCAACTGAAGGGGGATGAGAAACCATGGCGACCAAGGGAACACCGGCGGTGCGCGCGGTGGAGGCGGCAGGCGTGGCCTATCGCCTGTTGGAATATGATTACGACCCCAACGCCGCCGCCATCGGCCTGGCCGCGGCGGAGGCGCTGGGCCTGGATCCCGCCCTGGTCTACAAAACCCTGGTCTGCCAGTTGGAGGGGGGGCCGGGGGGTCTGGCCTGCGCCATCATCCCGGCCGGCGCGCGCCTGGATCTGAAGGCGCTGGCGGCGGCGGCCAAGGCCAAGAAGTCGGACCTGGCGCCCCAGGCGGTGGCGGAGCGCAGCAGCGGCTATGTCGTGGGCGGCATCAGTCCCCTGGGCCAGCGGCGTACCCTGCCCACCTTCCTGGACCGGTCGGCGGAAGCATTGGCTGAAATCATTGTGAACGGCGGCCGCCGGGGCCTGCAACTGGCGCTCGCCCCGGCCGATCTGGTCAAGGCCGCCGATGCGCGGTGGGCCGACATCATCGTGCGGTAAGGCGGGGCCGACGGACCCATCCACAGTCGGCCATAGTCATTCGGGCCGCCAAGTAAACCCACCCGCATGAACTTTCCATGTCCCATTGTCAAAGGGGACGGCTGGATCGAACATGAGCCCATCCGGACGGCGCTGGTGACCGTCGTCGGAGGGAGGAACCATGCGCGGAACCAGCCGCCTCGCCCCGGTGCTGCGTGCGGTCGGGATGATTTGTGTCGTGGTTCTGGCCGCCCTGGTCGTCCCGGGGCGCGCCCAGGCCGCCGATGTCGCGCCCGACGGGGAAGCGCCCCTGCGCATCGTCTACCCCCGCTATAGCGATGAGGGGGAGGACACGCGCAGCCTCTATCCCCTGGGACTGCTGCGCCTGGCCCTGGACAAGATGGGCGTGCGTTATGAGCTGCGGCCCAGCGAGAAGGTGATGGGCCATTCCCGCGCCATCGCGGCGCTGCGTGCCGGCGCGGAAGTCAACCTGATCTGGGCGGGCACCACGGCGGAGATGGAGGGGGAGTTGAACCCCATCCGCATGCCGCTGACCCAGGGCCTTCTGGGGCATCGGCTGTTCATCATCCGCAAGGTGGACCAGGACCGGTTCTCGGCCGTCCGCACGCTGGAGGATTTGCGCCAATTGACCGCCGTCCAGGGGATGGGCTGGCCGGACGTGGACATCATGCGCGCCGCCGGCTTGCCGGTGGAGGCCTTGAGGTACGAACTGCTCTATTCGGTGCTGCAACACGGCCGGGTGGATTACCTGCCGCGCAGCGCCTATGAAATCTATGGTGAACTGGCCTCACGCCAGGCCGCGTTCCCCGAGCTGGCGGTGGAGAAGTCCCTGGTCCTGGTGTACCCCTTTGACATGTATTTCTTCACCCGGAAGGAAGACACGGCCCTGGCGCGCGTCGTGGAGCGGGGACTGACGCTGGCCTATCAGGACGGTTCCTTCCTGACTTACTTCAAAAACGCCCCTTATATCCGCCAATTGCTGGCCACCGCGGAGTTGGAGGGGCGGCGGCGCATCGCCATTCCCAACCCGCTACAGTCACCGGAGACGGCGGCCCTGCCCAGCAACTACTGGCTTGTAGGCCAACCGCCCTGACACAACCGCCCTGACAGGCCGGGCATTTGGTCCCCTCACGGCTGGGCAAAGGATGCCAACGCCCCGGCGAGACGGTCCAGCGCGCCCACGTCGGCCGTAAGGCCCAGGCGCAGCCAGCCCTGGCAGCCGGCATGTTCCGGAAAGGGCCGCGTCCACAGGCCGGCATAGGCCAGATGCCGCCAAAGGGCGGCGGCGTCACCGGCATCCACCAGCCGATACAGCGCCGTGCCGCCGATGACGCGCAGGCCACCGGCCCGCAGCACACCGTCCAGCGCATCCGCCGCCGCCGCCAGCCGGCGCCGCGTGGCGGCCTGCCAGTCCAAGTCGGCCAGTGCCGCCGCGCCCACCGCCAGGGCGGGGCCGCTGACGGCCCAGGACCCCAGCGCCAGGCGCGCCGCGTCCAGCAGCGCCGGCGGCGCCAGGACGAAACCCAGGCGAACACCACCCAGGCCGAAGAACTTGCCGAAGGATCGCAGGACGACCAGCCCCGGCGCGCCAGCATGGGGGCACAGGCTGCGGGCGGGATCCAGGTCGGCATAGGCCTCGTCCACCACCAGCCAGCCCCCGCGCGCCGCCAGCCGCGCCGCCCAATCCAACAGCTCATCCCTGTCCCAGGTGCGGCCGTCGGGATTGTTGGGACTGCACAGCACCACCACGTCGGCGGTCCCGACCGCGTCACCCGGTGCCGCCACCGGACGCACGGCATGGCCGGCGGCGGCCCAGGCGCGGGCGTGGTCGCCATAGGTGGGGCCGACGATGGCCACGTCCCCGGTGGCGCGCAGGCGCGGCAGGATCTGGATCAGCAGCTCCGATCCCGCCGCCGCAACCAGGCTGTCCGGCCCCGGCGCGCCATAAGCCATGGCCGCCGCCGCCAGCAGCGCCCCCAGGCCACCGCGTGTGGGTAGGGCCGTCCAGGCGGCGGACGGGATGGCGGGCAAGGGATAGGGCCGGGGGTTGATGCCGGTGCTGAGATCGACCCAGGGGCCGGGCGCGTCGGGAAACAGGGCCGCCGCCTGGGTCAGGTCGCCGCCATGCCAAATTTGGTTCGGACGGATCTGGATTTCGGGCGTCATCATGCTAAACCCCAGACATCATGAGCATCTTCCCCACCCTTTACCCCACCCTGCCCTGGCTGGCCCTGGCCGCGCTGGCGCTGGAGGCCCTGGCGGGCTATCCCGACGCCCTGTATGCCCGCATCCGCCATCCGGTGGTGTGGATCGGCGCCCTGATCGGCCGGCTGGACCGCGCCTGGAACCAGGCGGGGCGGCCGGTGGCGGGACGCAAGGCCGCCGGCATCGCGGCCGAACTGGTGCTGGTGGGCGCGGCGCTGGCCGTGGGGGTCTTGCTGCAGTCCCTGCTGGCGCGCCTGGGCGGCCTTTGGGGAACCCTGGCGACGGGCCTGCTGGCCAGCAGCCTGCTGGCCCAGCGCAGCCTGCACCGCTTCGTCGCCGCCGTGCCGCGCGCCCTGCGCCAGCGCGGGCTGGAGGGCGGGCGGGAAGCCGTGTCCCACATCGTCGGCCGCAACCCGGCCAGCCTGGATGAGGCCGGCGTGGCCCGCGCGGCCATCGAAAGCCTGGCGGAGAATTTCTCCGACGGGGTGGTGGCGCCGGCCTTCTGGCTGGCGGTGGGGGGGCTGCCGGGATTGCTGGCGTACAAGGCCATCAACACCGCCGACAGCATGGTAGGCCACCGCACGCCCCGGCATGAGGCCTACGGCTGGGCGGCGGCCCGGCTGGACGATGTGGTGAACCTGCCGGCCTCGCGCCTGACGGCCCTGCTGCTGATCCTGGCGGCCTGGACGCGCGGGCCCGAGCAGGCCAAAGCCGCGCTTTCCGCCGTGCGCCGCGACGCCGGCCATCACCGCAGCCCCAATGCCGGCTGGCCGGAGGCCGCCATGGCGGGCGCCCTGGGCTTGCGCCTGGCGGGCCCCCGCACCTATGGCGACGTGCGGGTGGACGATCACTGGATGGGCGACGGCAGGCCCGAGGCCACCGCGGCCGACATCGATGCCGGTCTCAGCCTCTACCGCCGCAGCCTGGCCCTGCTGTGGGGCCTGGCGCTGTTCGCCGCCTGGATAAATTAGGACGCGATCGGAGCGCAGCGACAAGGATGCGCCCCCTTTTCTACACTGCACAGGGGCCGCCGCAGGTTTCCGGGGAGCATCAGCGGACTGGAAACCGAGGATAAGCCAAGCCGCCGGATGGCGGCGCCCGGCGCCTGAGGGAATATTCATCGCTGGAACAGCACCTCGGACAGCGGATGCCGCTGTTCCCAGTGGGCGCGTTCCAGTTCGGGCACATCGTCCGGTTCGGCGGGATAGCCGATGCAGAGATAGCCCACCAGGCGCCACTCGGCCGGCACCGCCAGCAGGCCGTTCATCACCTCCGGCCGCAGGATGGAAACCCAGCCCAGGCCGATCCCCTCCGCCCGCGCCGCCAGCCACAGGGTCTGAATGGCCGCCACGGCGGAATAGGCCAGGGTCTCCGGCATGGTGCGGCGGCCCAGGCCGGCGCCCTGCGCCGGGTCGGGATCGACGAACACCGCCAGGTGGCAGGGCGCCTCGCGCAAGCCGGCCAGCTTCAGGCTGGCATAGAGGCGGGCGCGGTCCGGCCCCTGGACCGCCAGCGCCGCGGCGTTGCAGCGCTCGAACTCCACCCGCACGGCGTCGCGGCGGGCGGGATCGTCCACGCGGACGAAACGCCAAGGCTGGCTGAGGCCCACGGACGGCGCCAGGCAGGCCAGGTCCAGCAGGCGTTCCAGCAGGCCGTCCGGCAGGGGGTCGGTACGGAAGCGCCGCACATCGCGCCGCCAGACCAGCAGGTCGCGGAAATGGGACCGGAAGTCGGCGTCGAAGTCGGGGCACGGCTTGTCGGAAGCGGTCATCGGCTGATGGCCCATAGCGCGTCGAGATCCAGGTGGCGTTCGGCGGCGATGGCCAGCTCATCCAGCGCCGCCTCCACCGTGCCGTCATAACTATCGAGGCCGGGGGCCACGTTCCATCGCCGCAGCCAGGCCGCCCGCTGGGCGTCATGGCCGAACAGGCCGTGGACATAGGTGCCGGCGATGCGGCCATCCGGGCTGACCGCCCCTTCCGCCACCCTGCCGCCGCCCTCGGCGTCCAGATGCAGCAGGGGCCGGGCGCGGTCCGGCCCCTGGGTCACGCCCAGGTGCATTTCATAGCCCGTGAGGGCCGACCCGCTGGCGGCGTCACGGCCCGTCACCGCCCGCAGGGTCTTGGCCGGGGCCAGCACGGTTTCGACGTCCAGGTAGCCCAGGCCGGCGGCGGTGCCGGGCGGCCCCTCGATGCCGTCGGGGTCGGCCACCGTCCGGCCCAGCATCTGATAGCCGCCGCACAGGCCCAGCACCCAGCCTCCCCGGCGCACGTGGCCCGCCAGGTCGATGTCCCAACCCTGCGCCCGGAAGAAGGCGAGATCGGCCAGGGTAGCCTTGGATCCCGGCAGGATGACGCCGTGGGCGTCGCCCGGCAGGGGCCGGCCGGGGGGCACCATCGTCACCGTGACGCCCGGCTCCAGCCGCAGGGGGTCGAGGTCGTCGAAATTGGCGATGCGCGACAGCATGGGCACGGCGACGCGCAAGGGCCCGCCGGAGGCGCGTTTCGCCCAGTGGGCCAAGTCCATGCCGTCCTCGGCCGGCAGGCGGGCCGCCGCCGGCTGGTGCGGCATGACGCCGAAGCAGGGCCAGCGGGTGCGGGCCTCGATCTCCGTCACGCCCTTTTCGAACAGGCGGATGTCGCCGCGGAACTTGTTGATGAGGAAGCCGCGGATCTGGGCACAATCCTCCACGTCCAGCACGCGATGGGTACCCACCAGGCTGGCGATGACGCCGCCCCGGTCGATGTCGCCGGCCAATACCACCGGTATGCCGGCCGCGCGGGCGAAGCCCATGTTGGCGATGTCGCCGGCGCGCAGGTTGGTTTCCGCCGGGCTGCCCGCCCCCTCAACCACCACCAGGTCGCACTCCCCCCGCAGGCGGTGGAAGCTTTCCAGCACGGCGGGCAGCAGTTCCCCCTTGCGGCGCTGGTAGGCCGAGGCCTCGGCATTGCCCAGCACGCGGCCGCGCAGCACCAGTTGCGCGCCCACGTCCGTCTGTGGCTTCAGCAGCACCGGGTTCATATCCACCGAGGGCGCGACACCGCAGGCGCGGGCCTGCAGCGCCTGGGCGCGGCCGATCTCCCCCCCATCCGGCGTCACGGCGGCGTTGTTGGACATGTTCTGCGGCTTGAACGGGCGCACCCGCAGGCCGCGCCGCGTGTAGGCCCGGGCCAGGGCAGCCACCAGCAGCGACTTGCCCACGTCCGAACCGGTGCCCTGGATCATCAGGGCGCGGGCGCCCCCGGCGGTGCGGTCGGCCATCAGAAGTCGATCCCGCGCTGCGCCTTGATGCCGGCCTGGAAGGGATGCTTCACCGCCTGGAACTCCGTCACCAGGTCGGCGGCCTCGATGATCTCGGGCTTGGCGTTGCGGCCGGTGACCAGGACATGGGTGTCGGGCAGACGGGCGTTCAGCCCGGCCAGCACCTCGGCCACATCCAGATAGCCGTAGCGCAGCACGATGTTGATCTCGTCCAGCACCACCAGGTGGTACTGCGGGTCGGCCAGCATGCGCCGGCCCAACTCCCACGCGCGCACCGCGGCGGCGATGTCCCGCTCCTTGTCCTGGGTGTTCCAGGTGAAGCCCTCACCCATCACGTGATGGTCGATCAGGTCGGAAAAGCGCGTCAGCGCCGTCTGCTCCCCCGTTGCCCAGTTGCCCTTCACGAACTGGATGAATCCCACCCGCAGGCCGTAGCCGGCGGTGCGCAGCATCATGCCCAGCGCCGCCGTGGTCTTGCCCTTGCCGGGGCCCGTGTGGACCATCAGCAGGCCTTTCTCCCCCGTCGCCTGGGCCACGCGCGCGTCCTGCACGGCCTTGCGCTTCTGCATCTTCTCGCGATGGCGGGCGGCTTCGTCGTCCGGGGACTCAAGATCGGTCATGGCAACCTCCTTCCGCTCTTATTTCACTTTCAGGGGCAGGCCCGCCACCGTCAGGAACACCTGCGATGCCATGGCCGCCAGGCGCTGGTGCAGGCGGCCGGCATGGTCGCGGAAGGCGCGGGCCAGCGCGTTCTCCGGCACGATGCCCATGCCCACCTCATTCCCCACCAGGACGGTAGCGCCCGCGCGGGCGGCCAGCGCCGCCTCCAGCGCGGCGACGGCGGCGGCCACGTCCCGGTCGGCCAGCATGACGTTGGTCAGCCATAGCGTCAGGCAATCGACCAGGACCGGCCCATCGCCGCCGCCGGCCAGCGCGCCGGCAAGGTCCAGCGGCGCCTCCACCGTCGTCCAGCCGGGCAGGCGGTCGGCCCGGTGGCGGCCGATGCGGTCGTGCATCTCGTCATCCCAGGCCTGGGCGGTGGCGATATAGGTCCAGGGACCGGGCAGGGCCGTCACCAGCCCTTCGGCGAAACGGCTTTTGCCGGAGCGGGCGCCACCCAGGACCAGGGTGACGCCGGGGACGGCCGTGTGCTCATGCGTCATCAGTCAGTTCCATCCCACCCGATCTCACGTGCCGGTGGTACCAGAGGCCAAGACCAGCCGGAAGGAGGGGATAGTTTATCGACGAGACCGAGCGGCCGCAGGGCCCTCTGGGGCCCGCTGCGCCGCTGACCGGCTCCGCCGGGACACCCCGCCCCCGCGACCACGCGCAATGCCGCCGGCGGCAGGTCTCCTGGCTCACGGGTCAGGGCGCCGGCCCGGCCTTCCCAGGTCCGTTGGGAACCCAGTGGCCATTCCCCGCGCGGCGGGGTGGGCGGCGCTCACCGTTCACAGTTGCGGGGGCAGCCATGGAGTCGGATGCCGGGCACCCCCACCACGTTCCCTTTTCATCCACAGGCGGGCCTGTGGAACCGTCGGCGACGGCAGCCTTACGGCAATCGCCCATGCCGGGCAAGGGCGGCGTCGCGACATTTTATCGCAAATATGCAACGGCCAAGCCTTAGCGCTTGACCTTGAGCGCAAAGGTGGTAGGCATAGACCATAGAGCATATTACCTATGATATAGGTCATACCGCAACATGGTCCGCCCACCACTTCCCTCTCTGGCCCGCCCGCTGGTGTTCGGCCTGGCCTTCTGGGCGATCGCCTTGGTGGCGATCGAGGCGCAGGTGATTAGTGGACGGTTCGTTTCTGAATTCCACATTTATGCCGAGGCCACCTGGGCCTGGTGGCGGGGTGCGGAGATTTACGAGGACGGCATCAACGGTTTCCTCTACCTGCCGTCCAGCGCCGTGCTGTTCACCCCCTGGGCCTATCTCCCACCCCTGCTGGGGGATGCCCTGTGGCGCCTGAGCCTGCTGGCGGTGTGCTGGTGGGGCGTAGCCCGGCTGTGCCGCCTGCTGGCGCCGGCGGACTGCCCGGGGGCGGGTTGGCAACGGCTGTTCGGTGTCGCCCTGCTGGCGGCGCTGCCTATTGGCGTGGTGGATCTGCGCGGCGCCCAGACGGAATTCCTGATGCTGGGCCTGATGCTGGCCGGCCTGGCCGACGTGGCGGAAGGCCGGTGGCGCCGCGCCGCCTTCCTGCTGGTGCTGGCTGGCGCGTTCAAGCCCCAGGCCCTGGCCCTGGTCATGCTGGCCTTCGCCCTGTGGCCCCGCCTGCGCCTGTCGCTGGCGCTATGGCTGGCGGCGGCCCTGGCCCTGCCCCTGGCGCATTGGGACCCCGGCTACGCCCTGGGGGAATACGGCCAGCTGGTGCGCAAGACCATGAGCAGCGCCAACCCCGGCGGCGGCGTCTGGCACGATTTCGCCAATGGCCTGGCCACGCTGGGCCTGCCGCTGGACCTGATGGCGCAGACCGTCATCCGCGCCCTGGCCGGCATCGCCGTGCTGATCCTGGCACGCGGCGCCGTCAGCCGCCTGGCGCCGCCCAAGGCCGCCGCCGCCGTGGCGGCGTTGATGGTGACCTATCTGCTGCTGTTCAACCCGCGTACGGTCCTTGGCCATTTCGGCGACATGGCGCTGGTCGCCGGTGCCCTGGCGGGTTGGGAGTTCCACGTCCGCCGCAACCGCGCGCTGGGCTGGTTACTGGTGCTGCTGTGCTTCGCGCTGACCACCCATGTCTGGACGCGGGGCCTGCACGTCGCCACCGCCACGTGGTTCAAGCCGTTGCTGGCGTGCGGTTTCGGCCTGTACGTGGTGGTTCGCTGGGCGCCTTCCCGGCCCGACGCTGGCCGCCAGGACGCCACCCAGGATACGCATGGGGAGAGCTTGGCAATCCAAGGCTAGCCGCCTTTACATTCCCCTTTGCCGACGGGCGCAGTGACGCAGGCCACAGTTTTGCGCTTTGGCGGCGATTGGTCGCGGCATGCCTAAATTCGAACCGTTGCGTATCGAAGTTAGTTCCCCTTAACCGTCAAGCGCGTTAATTATTTTGGGCTGTGCCGGGCGGGGGGCGACCCCGGCCCCTGGGCGTAGCGTTGCATTTTTCCGCATCGCATTGCCGGAGCCCCGCCCCCATGTGGATCGTCGCCTACGCCCTGAGGCGCCCCTATAGTTTCGCCGTGCTGGCCGGCCTGATCACGCTGCTGGGCGTGCTGAGCCTGTTCCGGATGCCCACGGACATCTTTCCCGAGGTGGAGATCCCCACGGTCACCGTGGTGTGGAGCTATTCGGGCCTGGACGCGCAAGAGATGACGGGCAAGATCACCGCCTTCGGTGAGCTGGCCATCATCAACACCGCCGACAACGTGGCGGAAGTGGAATCCGAGACGTCCAACGGCGTGGGCATCATCCGCACCACCTTCCAGCCGGGCGTGAACATCGACCTGGCCATCTCGCAGATCTCCGCCATCTGCCAGACCATCCTGAAGCGCATGCCCACGGGCACGCAGCCGCCGCTGATCGTGCAGTACAGCCGGTCCTCCGTGCCCATCCTGCAGCTGGCGCTGTCGTCCGACACCATGTCCGAGGCGCAGCTGTACGACTACGGCCGCATCACCATCCGGTCGCAGATCAGCGACATCCCCGGCATGCGCCTGCCCCTGCCCTACGGCGGCAACGCGCGCCAGATCATGGTCGACATCGACCCGGACAAGCTGCGCAGCTACGGCCTGACCCCCAACGACGTCAACAAGGCCATCACCGCCCAGAACCTGAACCTGCCGTCCGGCACCGCCAAGATCGGCGACACCGAATACCAGGTGGGCCTGAACAGCTCGCCCATCGCCGTCGACACCTTCAACGACATCCCCCTGCGCGACGTGAACGGCCGCACCGTGTTCATGCGCGACGTGGCCAACGTCCGCGACGGCGCCGCCGTGCAGACCAACGTGGTGCACGCCGACGGCCAGCCCGCCGTGCTGCTGACCATCATGAAACTGGGCGGCGCCAGCACCCTGGCGGTGGTGGACGAGGTCATGCGCCGCCTGCCGGACATCCGCAAGGCGGCGCCCGAAGGCATGCGCATCCAGCCGCTGTTCGACCAGACCACTTTCATCAAGCACGCCATGGAAGGCATCCAGCACGAGGGCCTGATCGTCGGCGCGCTGGTGGCCATCCTGATTCTGCTGTTCCTGGGTGGTTGGCGCAGCACGGCCATCGTGCTGACCTCCATCCCGCTGTCCATCCTGACGGCCGTGACCGTGCTGTCCATGGCCGGCCACACCCTGAACGTGATGACCCTGGGCGGCCTGGCGCTGGCCATCGGCATCCTGGTGGACGACGGCACCGTGGCCATCGAGAACATCCACCGCCACATCGGCATGGGCAAGCCGCTGCGCCAGGCCATCCTGGAAGGCTCGGACGAGGTGGCCTTCCCGGCCCTGGTCTCGACGCTGTGCATCTGCATCGTGTTCGTGCCCATCTTCTTCCTGCACGGCATCGCCAAGTACCTGTTCTCGCCCCTGGCGCTGGCCGTCATCTCCTCCATGCTGATGAGCTATGTGCTGTCGCGTACCCTGGTGCCGGCCATGGCCGCCTGGCTGCTGCCGGCGGAATTGCGCGGTCACGGCCATGGCGAGGAGGGTCATTCCGGCCATGTGGCGCCCCCGACCGGCGTGGCCGGCGCCTGGGCGCGCTTCCATGCCGGGTTCGAGCGCGGCTTCGAGGGCCTGCGCCAGCGGTACCTGAGGGTGCTGGGCGGCGGCCTGTCGCGGCCTTGGATGGTAACCGGTTTCGCCGTGGTGCTGCTGGTCTGCGCCGCCGCCACCATCCCCTTCGTCGGCACCAACTTCTTCCCCGAGGTCGACGCCGGCCAGTTCCGCCTGCACGTCCGCACCCCCGCCGGCACCCGGCTGGAGGAGGCGTCGCGGCAGTTCGGCGCCATCGAGCGGTCCATCCGCAAGATCATCCCGCCGGAGGAACTGGGCCTGATCATCGACAACATCGGCCTGCCCGATCCGGTGAACCTGGGCCTGACCGACAGCGTCACCGTCAGCTCCGCCGACGGTGAAATCCTGGGCGCCCTGACCGAGAAGCGGTCGCGGCCCACCCATGAGTATGTCGAGCAGATCCGCGCCATGGTGGCCAAGGATTACCCGGGCGTTGAGATCTTCCAGAAGCCCGGCGACATCACCAGCCAGATCCTGAACGGCGCCGTGCCCACCCCCATCGACATCCGCATCATCGGCACGGCCCGCGGGCCCAACGCCCTGATCGCGGAAGACCTGCGCCAGCGCCTCAAGAACATCCCCGGCCTGGTGGACGTCACGCTGCGCCAGGTGACGGCCACGCCGGCCTACCGCATCGAGGTGGACCGGGCCCGCGCCGCCGAGCTGGGCCTGACCCAGAACGACGTGGCGCAGGAGGTGCTGGTGTCGCTGGCGTCCTCGGGCGTGGTCAATCCCAGCTACTGGATGGACGTCAACTCGCTGGTCATCTACCCGGTCGTGGTGCAGTCGCCGCAGCGCCTGATGGCCTCGGCCGAGGATCTGCTGAACACGCCCATCCATTCCACCCGGGTGACCACGCCGGTGCTGCTGCGCAACGTCGCCAAGCTGGTGCCCACCAAGGTGGCCGCGGACATCAGCCGCACCTCCTTCGCCCCGCGCTACGACGTCATCGCCAACGTCTCGGGCCGTGACCTGGGGGCCGCCGGCCGCGACATCAAGGCCGCCATCGACGCCGTGCGGCCGCAGCTGAAGCCCGGCAACCGCATCGAGATGGGCGGCCAGATCAAGACCATGGAACAGGCCTACGGCGACATCGCCGCCGGCATGGCCCTGGCCGTGGTCTTCGTCTACATGCTGATGGTGGTGAACTTCCAGTCTTGGCTGGACCCGCTGATCGTGCTGGGGGCCACCCCGGCGGCCATTCTGGGCGGCGCCGTCATGCTGCTGCTGACCGGCACCACCTTCAGCGAACCGGCCCTGATGGGTATGATCATGGTCATCGGTGTCGCCACCGCCAACAGCGTACTGATGGTGTCCTTCGCCAACCAGCGGCGCGAACAGGGCCTGACCCCCCTGGACGCCATGGCGGAGGCCGGCGGCGCCCGCCTGCGCCCCGTCATGATGACGGCGCTGGCCATGGTGCTGGGCATGATCCCCATGGCCCTGGCGCTGAGCGAGGGTGGCGAGCAGAACGCCCCCCTGGCCCGCGCGGTGATGGGCGGCCTGCTGTTCTCGACGCCCATGACCCTGCTGGCGGTTCCAGCCTTGTATGTCCTGCTGCACCGCCGGCGCCATGCCGTGCTTGCCACCACCGTTCCCGCCGGCTCGGCCGCCGAGTGATTTTAGGAGTCTGATGATCATGAGTACCGCCCCTAAGACCACCGCCCGCCGCCGGTCCTGGATGCTGGGCACCGCCGCCGTGGCCCTGGCCGCCATCGGCCTGGTGTCGGCCCCGCACCTGGCCAGCGGCACCAAGGCGCCGCCGGAAACCCGGCCGCAGGCACCCCTGCAAGTGAAGACCACCAGCCCCAAGCCCATCAAGTCGTCCGACGGCCTGCTGCTGCCGGCCCAGACCCAGGCCCTGACGGAATACACGGTCTACGCCCGCGTCTCCGGCTATATCGGCAAGCGCTTGGTGGACATCGGCGACGTGGTGAAGGCCGGCCAGACCCTGGCCGTCATCGAGGCGCCCGACCAGGACCAGCAGCTGATGCAGGCCCGCGCGTCGCAGCACCAGGCGGAGGCCAACCTGGCCCTGGCCAAATCCAACTACAGCCGGTCCAAGTCCCTGCTGGGCGACGGCTGGGTGACGCGCGAGACCTATGACACCCGCGAGTCCGCCCTGAACGCCGCCCAGGCCGACCTGGAGGCGGCCATCGCCAACGTAAAGCGGCTGGAGCAACTGACCGCCTACAAGACGGTGACCACGGCCATCGACGGCATCATCACCCAGCGCCTGGTGGAACAGGGTGATCTGGTGGTGGCCGACGCCAGCAGCGGCAAGGCCCTGTACCAGGTGTCGCGCCAGGACCATCTGCGCCTGGTCATCGACGTGCCCCAGGGCCAGGTGCCCGCCGTGACCGTGGGCGCCCCGGTGGACGCCAGCTTCGTGGAGTTTCCCGGCCGCAGCTTCCCGGCCAAGGTGGTGCGCATCTCGCACGCGGTGGACAGCACCAGCGGCACCATGCGGGTCGAGGCCGACCTGCCCAACCCCGACCTGACCCTGCCCGCCGGCATGCGCGGCAACGCCCACTTCCCCCAGGCGGGCGCCCAGGTGCTGGCCCTGCCGGTGAACACCATCGTCACCCGGCCGGAAGGCAAGCGCGTCGCCGTGGTCGATGGCGAGGGCAAGGTGCGCTTCCATCCCGTGACCCTTGGCCGTGAGTTCAACACCACGGTCGAGGTGGTGGGCGGGGTCAGCGACAAGGACCGCGTCGTGCTGAACCCCAACACCATGCTGAACGACGGCGACGCCGTGACGGTGGCGGAAGACGCGCCCAAGGACGGCGCGGCGAAGTAAGCGCCTGGCGTCATCGAAAAAACAAACGGCCGCTCCCCCCTGGGGCGGCCGTTTGCTTTTGCGCCGGATGGGCCGGCACCTGGGACAAGCGTAAGGACGAGCCTTACCAGGGCTCGCAGCCCTGGCACTCGATCGGGCTGGCCATGGCGACCTTGCGCTCAGCCGTCATGTGGCTGGTGGCATAGACGCCGACACCGACCAGAACCAGGCATGCCATAACGATCTTCTTGAAAGACATGGATTTTCCCCCATCAAAGCGCCGGTCGGGACAATCCCGATGGCAGGCAAAAACAGGGAAAGCAAACCTCGGGCCAATTTTCAGACTCTCTACCATCAGGACAGTTTCCAGGTCCTGAAACGGCAAGCCATTGTTAACCCGTTAAGATTTGAGTTATTAGGAAAGTGGCGGCGCAGTCGCGGGCAATATTATTATTGCCAGTGGGCAATAACGTCTCTTGGCGGGTAGGCAGAAATGACCCATCCTATCGCTCTTTTCCGTCGATTGGGGGCCTGACCCGTGGGCGCCACCGCCAGTTTAATTGGCAGCTTATTCTTAAGCGTTATCGCGAGTGGTACTGGCCTGTCCAGCGCCGTGGATCAACCCAGCGGCCAACCGGTTATTCAGTTCCTGTATCCTGACGTGGGTCCTTTTCTGCAGGGCGTTTCGGGTGGCGAGGCCGTGCGCGGCCCCATCGCCGCCCGGGTGGAGGCCTTGGCCGCCAAGGCCGGGTATGAAATCAGCTGGCTGGGGCCCATCCCCCGCAACCGCATTCTCGCGGACCTGCAGGACGGCCGGGCGGCCTGCACCCCCAACGTCATCAAGACGCCGGACCGCGAGGCGCGGTTCAAGTTCACCGAGCCCATTTTCCCGCAGATTGACTGGGTGGTCATCACCAAGAAGAACGCGGACTGGATCAAGGCCTACCCGTCGATCCAGGCGCTGCTGCGCGACAAGGCCCGTGTCTATGGCAGCATGCTGGGCGCGTCCAAGGGGCCGGTGATAGACGCCATGACGGCCGAGGAAGCCAGCCACGTCCGCCCCATCCGCGGCACGCCGTCGGATCTGGTGAAGATGATCGCGTCCGGACATGTGGATTACAGCATCGTGTCCGGCTCGGACGACGCCAAGGCGGCCGCCATCTCGGCCGGCGTCGATCCATCGGAGATCGTCGCCGTCCACTTCCCCGAGCTGTCCGCCGTCGGCGCCGGGCGCATCATGTGCGCGCAGACGGTGGGCGACGATCTGATCGCCGCCTTCGACCGGGCGCTGGCGGGCGCGCACTGAGCCGCCGGGGAGCCGCCGGGGTCACCCCACGGCCCAAGACGGGTGGACGGCAGCGGCCCGGCGGCCCATAAAGGCGGAACCTCCTGATCCTTCCGGTCTTTGCCGCTGCGATGACGCCCGACACTCCTTCCCTTCCCGACACCGAATCCCATGGCTGGGACCCCGACCTGCTGCTGGCCGTCGCCACGACGGAGGAAGGATGCGCCACCCTGGCCCAGCTGGGCCTGGTACGCCCCCGTCAAGCGGCGGCCATGGGATTGGTGCCCCTGCCCCTGGTCTTCCCCGACAAGGAACAGGTTTGGGTGGAGGAGGCGCGGCGGGACGAGCTGCTGGCCACCGTCCAGCGCCGTGCGTCCGAAGCCGTGGCGCGCCCCGCCCTGCTGGCCGCCGCCCGCCCGCCCCTGCGGGAGGCGGGGTTTGAAATCACCCCGGCCATCGTTCCCGACCGCGTGCGCGTCAGCCAGAGGCTGGAAGTTCGGCTGCCCGGCCTCAATCATCCCTACCGCCTGAACGTGGACCGCACCTTCTCCGTCGGTGAGCTGTCTGACCTGGACGGCGCCGCCCTGGTCGATCTGGTCGGCACCGATGGCAAGCTGAATGGGCGGAAGCGCGATGCCGAAGGCAGTCTGGCCCGCCGCCTGACCGAGATCGAGGCCGAGGTTTCCAGCGACGCCGAAGCCCTGGCCGAGATTCGCGACCGTCTGTGGCGGGCCACCCACCACCTGACGGACGCGCCCTCCGTCCTGCGCCGGTGGGAGCGGGAGGTGGCGACCTGGGCGCAGGACCGCATCCATGCCCGCGGCCGCAGCTTCGTCGACAGCCATTTCGACCTGAAGCGTTATGAGGACCTGTTCCCCCTGGCGCGGAGCATGCCCCGCCGCCTGGTGCTGGTGGTGGGACCGACCAATTCGGGCAAGACCCACCGCGCCATGCAGGCGCTGAAGGACGCCCGCAGCGGCGCCTACCTGGCGCCCTTGCGCCTGCTGGCGCTGGAGATCATGGACCGCCTGAACAAGGAGGGCGTGGCCGCCAACCTGGTGACGGGCGAGGAGGAGATCCGCGTGCCCGGCGCCCGCATCACCGCCTCCACGGTCGAGATGCTGGATCCGGAGAGCCGCCTGGACGTGGCGGTCATCGATGAGGTCCAGATGCTGGCGGATGCGGAGCGCGGCTGGGCCTGGTCGGCCGCCCTGGTGGGCGTGCCGGCGGAGACGGTGTACCTGCTGGGCTCCCCCGACATCCGCCCGGTGATCGAGCGCATGGCCGAGTACCTGGGCGAGCCGCTGGAGGTGGTGGAGCTGGAGCGCAAGACGCCGCTGAAGCTGATCGACCGCCGGCTGGAATGGAGCGACGTGCAGGCGGGCGATGCGCTGATCGCCTTTTCCCGGCGGGAAGTTCATTCCGTCCGCGAAACAATCCGTGCCAAGGGCCTGAGCGCCGCCGTGATCTACGGCGCCCTGGCACCCGAGGTGCGCCGGCGGGAGGCGGAGCGCTTCACCACCGGCGAGGCCGACGTGGTGGTGGCGACCGATGCCATCGGCATGGGCCTGAACCTGCCCGTGCGCCGCGTGCTGTTCACCAGCCTGGAGAAGTTCGACGGGCATGAGGTGCGCCCCCTGTCGGGGTCGGAGGTACGGCAGATCGCCGGCCGCGCCGGCCGCTATGGCAAGTTCGAGGTGGGGGAGTATGGCGTGGTCGGGCGCGGCAGCCCCAACGCCCTGCGTCACATGTACAAGGCGGCGGACGAGAAGGTCCACGCCGCCTTGTCCCTGACCCTGCGGCCCACGCGCGCCATGATGGAACGCCTGGCCACCTACGTCGGCACCGACCGCCTGGTGCCCCTGGTGGACTGCTTCGCCGCCGCCGACACCAAGGCGTCGCCCTACGCCCTGGCCGATCTGGCGCCGGTGCGCAAGATGGCGGTGGCCCTGGACGCCCGCCGCCTGGACTTCGACCGCCGCCTGACCCTGCTGTTCATGCCGGCGGACCTGGACCGCGAGACTGACGCCGACCTGGTCTACGGTATTTGCCGCGCCCTGGAGCGGGAACAGCCCCTGCCGCTTGACAGCGTGGCCGGCAAGCGCATCGACAGCCTGGACGATCTGGGGCTGGAGGCGCAGTCGCGCATCTGCGACCTCTATTACTGGGCGACCCGCAAGTTCCGCGACATGTTCCCCGACCGCGAGGCCGTCACCGAGCGCCGCGCCGCCGTGGCCGAGCGTCTGGCCCAGGTCCTGGCCATGCGCAGCCGCGCCCGCGCCGCCGGCGAAGGGCCCCACAAGCCCAAGCCCGGCTTCCGCGGCGCCCCCCGGAAGCGCTATGGGCCGAAGCGGAAGTGACGGTCAGGCGAAACTGAGGGCATGGGAGATTGCCGCCGCCGTGCTTTGCAGCGCCGGCAAGAACTCCTCCCGCAACTGCGCCTCGGTCACACGGGACGCATGGGTGCTGACGTTCATGGCGGCGATGATCGCCCCGCCCCGGCCGCGAATGGGCACGGCGATGGAACGCAAACCCTCCTCCAGCTCCTGATTCACCAGGGCCCAGCCCTGGCCGCCGGCCTGGCGCACGGCGGCCTTGACCGCGTCTGCCTTGATGTCCGGCGTGGCGGCCAGCACAGCGTCCAGATCGGCATCCGGCAGGGCCGACAGCAGGACCCGGCCCATGGAGGTGCGGGCGGCCGGCAGGCGGGTGCCGATGCTGATCTCGATGGACATGATGCGCTTCATCGGCACACGCACGACGTAGACGATGTCCGTGCCGTCCAGCACGGAGATGGAGCAGGATTCCTGCACCCGGCCCACCAGTTCCTGCATGAAGGGCTGGGCGACACCCGTCAGCGTCAGGGATGACAGATAGGCCAGGCCCAGGTTCAGCACCTTGGGCCGCAGGCTGAACAGCTTGCCATCAAACGCGACGTAGCCCAGGGCGCACAGGGTGTGCAGCAAGCGCCGCGCGGTGGCGCGGGTGACATCGGCACGCTTGGCCACCTGCGACAGGGTCATGGGCGTGTGGGTGGCGCCGAACGCCTCGATCACCGCCAAGCCGCGCGCCAGCGCCCGCACGAACTCCCCACCCTCGTCACCCGCCTCACCGTCCGCGTCGCTCATGTGCCGTCCTCACCCATGCAGGAATTCGCCCCCACGGCCGTTGACAGGCCGGGGCGGGAGGTTCACTCTGATGTTCATTATACGGACATTTGTACGCTAGACGAACAAAAAGATGCGGCTGATGAAAAATGTCGGCCACGACTTTTCCCGGGGAGGGGACAGCCGATCAGGCCCCGCGCGATCGCCGACAGGGTGATCGCCATCCGGGCGCCAGCCAGGCCCCTTCCTTCGCGACGACGAAGGAGTGCGTATTTCATGACCGAAGTCTTCATCTGCGACGCGATCCGGACCCCCATCGGGCGTTATGGCGGCGCCCTGTCGTCGGTGCGCGCCGACGATCTGGCGGCGGTACCGTTGAAGGCCCTGATGGCGCGCAACGCCAAGGCGGATTGGGACGCGGTGGGCGATGTCGTTTTCGGCTGCGCCAACCAGGCGGGGGAGGACAACCGCAACGTGGCCCGCATGGCGGGGCTGCTGGCGGGCCTGCCGGTCGGCCTGGGCGGCACCACCGTCAACCGGCTGTGCGGATCGGGCATGGACGCGGTGGCCATGGCCGCCCGCGTGGTGGCCCTGGGTGAGGCGGACCTGATGATCGCCGGCGGGGTGGAAAGCATGTCCCGCGCGCCCTTCGTCATGGGCAAGGCGGAGGACGCCTTTTCCCGCAAGGCCGAGATCTTCGACACCACCATCGGCTGGCGCTTCGTCAACAAGGCGATGAAGGCGGCCTATGGTGTCGACAGCATGCCGGAGACGGGCGAGAACGTGGCCGAGGACTTCGGCATTTCCCGTGCCGACCAGGATGCCTTCGCCATCGCCAGCCAGCGGAAGGCCGCCGCCGCCCAGGCGCGCGGCCGGTTCGAGCGGGAAATCGTCCCCGTCACCATCCCCCAGCGCAAGGGCGAGCCCAAGGTGGTGGCCGCGGATGAGCACCCCCGCCCCGACACCACGCTGGAGGCGCTGGCCAAGCTGAAAGGCGTGGTGAAGGCCGAGGGCACGGTGACGGCCGGCAACGCATCCGGCGTGAACGACGGGGCGGCCGCGCTGCTGCTGGCATCCAGCGAGGGCGTGCGCAAGTACGGCCTGACGCCCCTGGCCCGCTTCGTCGGGGCCGCCACGGCCGGCGTGCCGCCGCGCGTCATGGGCATCGGCCCGGCGCCGGCGACGCAGAAGCTGCTGGCCCGCTTGGGCCTGACCATCGGCGACATCGATGTGGTGGAGTTGAACGAGGCCTTCGCCAGCCAGGGCCTGGCCGTGCTGCGCCAGCTGGGCATCGCCGACGACGACGCGCGGGTGAACCCCAACGGTGGCGCCATCGCCCTGGGCCATCCCCTGGGCATGTCCGGCGCCCGCCTGGTCGCCACCGCCGCCCATGAGCTGGCCGGCGGCGACGCCCGCCGCGCCCTCTGCACCATGTGCATCGGCGTGGGCCAGGGTATCGCCAGCGTCATCGAACGGGTCTGATCACCCCCAGGCCCTAAGCACACCGGAGCGTAGCGACGAGGCCCCGACCGGGGCCGCCGCAGGTTTCCGGGGAAGCATAGCGGACTGGAAACCGAGGACAAGCCAAGGGGCGGATGCCCCGCCGGCGTTTGAGGAATAAGAACCGATGTTATCCAAAGTTCGTGCTTCAGCCCTGGACGCGCTTGCCGACGTGCCGGATGGCGCCACCGTCATGGTGGGCGGCTTCGGCAACGCCGGCATGCCCATGGAACTGGTGGACGCCCTGATCGAGCAGGGTGCGACGGATCTGACGATCGTCAGCAACAACGCCGGCAACGGCACCACCGGCTTGGCGGCCCTGCTGGCGGCGGGGAGGGTGCGCAAGGTCATCTGTTCCTTCCCCCGCCAGACCGACAGCTTCGTCTTTGACGAGCTGTACCGCGCCGGCAAGGTGGAACTGGAGCTGGTGCCCCAGGGCAACCTGGTGGAGCGCATCCGCGCGGCCGGCGCCGGCATCGGCGGCTTCTTCACCCCCACGGGCTACGGCACGCCGCTGGCCGACGGTAAGGAAAGCCGGGTGATCGACGGCCGGGGTTTTGTCCTGGAATACCCCATCCACGCCGATGTCGCCCTGATCAAGGGCCGCCTGGCCGACCGCTGGGGCAACATGGTGTTTCGCAAAACCGCCCGCAACTTCGGCCCCATCATGGCGTCCGCCGCCAAAATCTCCGTGGCGCAGGTGGAAGAGATCGTGGAGCTGGGCGCCCTGGATCCGGAGGCCATCGCCCTGCCCGGGATTTTCGTCAGCCGCGTGGTGGCCGTGGGCAAGCACGCCGCCCGCTCGGCCGCTTGAGCCAGGAGTTAGAACCATGAGCCACACGCCCCCCAAGTACGTCGCGTGGACCCGCGACCAGATGGCCGCCCGCATCGCCAACGACATCGAGGACGGTGCCGTCGTCAACATCGGCATCGGCATGCCGGAACTGGTCGCCGACCATCTGTCACCCAACAAGGAAATCCTGCTGCATAGCGAGAACGGCATCCTGGGCATGGGCCCCAGGCCCGCCGCCGACGCCGTGGATCCGGACCTGATCAACGCCGGCAAGCAGCCGGTGACCCTGCTGGACGGCGGCGCCTTCTTCGACCATAGCCTGTCCTTCGCCATGATGCGGGGCGGGCACCTGGACATCGCCATCCTGGGCGCCTTCCAGGTGGCGGAGAACGGTGACATCGCCAATTGGTCCACCGGCAAGCCCGGCGCCATCCCGGCCGTGGGCGGGGCCATGGACCTGGTCGTGGGCGCCCGCCAGGTCTTCGTGATGATGGAGCACCTGACCAAGGACGGGCAGTCCAAGCTGGTGCACCGCTGCACCTATCCCTTGACCGGGCTGGGCTGCGTCACCCGCGTCTACACCGATCTGGCGGTGCTGGACGTGACGGCCGACGGCTTCGCCGTGCGCGAGCTGTGCCAGGGCCTGAGCCTGGATGCGCTGCAGTCGCTGTCCGGCCTGACGCTGGCGGCCGCCTGAGCCACCGGGCGGCTGGCGCCCCAGGGCGCCGGCCGCATCCCAAGTGGTATGGGCGGGACAGGGAGAAGCGTAAACCACATATAAACCACCGAAGCCTTAAGCCATTGACCTAACCGGAAGATTTGGCCTGGCGGCATGTTCGTACCATTGTAGGTTGAACGAACCTCTCGTATCCTTCAGGGCATGCTTAGGCCCCGGCATCGGCCGGGACCGTCCCGGGTGGGAAGGTGCGTCGGTGGACCTGGACATCCCCAGCCTGCTGGTCGTCAACACGCTGCTGCAAACCGTGGCGGCCCTGTGCCTGCTGATGGCGGCCTTATCCCTGCCCCGTCAGGCGGGCCTGTCCTATTGGGCGGCATCCGGCTTCGCCCAGGCGGCCGGCCTGGCCCTGAACAGCCAGCCGGGCTGGCTGGGTCTGCTATCCAGCCATTTCCTGATCTTCACCGGCTATGGCCTGGCCTATGTCGGCGTGGTCCGTTTCCTGGGTCGGCCCGCGCATGAGACGTGGCCTGTGTTGGCGGCGGGCGCGCTGCTGGCGGCCATGTTCCTGTGGTTCACCGTGGTCGCGCCGGAAAGCCGGGGCCGCATCCTGGTCAGCAGCCTATTCTTCACCACCCTGTCGGCCGCCATCGCCTGGCACCTGGTGCGCCATGCGGAGCGGGATTTATGTCCCGCCGCGACCGTCACCGGCACCCTCTACGCGGCGTGGGCGCTGCTGGCCCTGGCCCGCGCCGGCTGGGCCCTGGTGATCGATTGGGAAGGGACGGCGCAGGAACCCCATGCCATGAAGGTGGCGACCCGCCTGGTCATCATCTGCGTCACCACCACCGTCACCAACGGCTATCTGTGGATGATCAGCCGGCGCCTGGATTCCGAACTGATGCAGCAGGCCCGGCAGGACCCGCTGACCGGCGTGGCCAACCGCCGGGTGCTGTGGTCGGCGGGCGAGATGGAGGTGTCGCGCGCGCTGCGCCACCACCGGGCGCTATCGTTGCTGATGATCGACATCGACCATTTCAAGGCGGTGAACGACCGCTGGGGCCACGGCACCGGTGACGCCCTGCTGGTGGCCGTGGCGGATTGCCTGACGCGGGAGCTGCGGCGCAGCGACATCCTGGCCCGGGTGGGCGGGGAGGAGTTCATGGCCCTGCTGCCGGAAACCGGGCTGGAGGATGCCTGGGCGGTGGCGGAACGGGTGCGCCAGCAGGTGGCGGCCCTCACCCTGGACCGGCCGCAGGGGGCGGTGCGGTGCACCGTCAGCATCGGTGTCGCCACACTGGAGGCCGACGGCCATGTGTGGGAGGAACTGGTGACGGCGGCCGACCAGGCGCTGTACCGCGCCAAGGACACGGGCCGCAACCGCACCGAAACGCTGAGCGTCGGGCCCGGTGGGCTGGAGACATCCTTGCCCTTGGCCCAGTCGGGCTGGACCGTCTGATGTCCTGCAAACGAAGATCGCCCTGGGAACTATTGGGTCAGGGTTTGCGCGGCGGCAGCATCTCGCGCCACAGGGGCAGGCGCCGTTCCAGGTCGACGAAGGTGACCAGCGCCTCGGGGCACTCATCGCGGTTGGGCGCCTGGGTCTGCATGGTGACGGCCGTGTTCACCAGGAAATCGAACATCTCCCCCACCTTGCGCCGCTCGTCCGCGTTGGGTGCCGTGAGGTCCAGGAGGTCCCGCACCTGGTCGGAGGCATGGTCCGTCCGCGCCGCCGCCACACCGCAGGCCTTGGCCTGCCCGATGATGGGCCCGGCCGAGCGCGCGTAGTCCCACACGTCCGCGCGGGCGGCGGCGGGCGGCAGCAGGGCGAGGACGGCGAAGGTGAAACGCGCGCGGATTTGGGGTGCCCTTCTCAGCATGCCCCGAAGATAGGATGCGGACGCCGCCGACGCCAGCGCCCTACCCCCCGATCAACAGCTTGGTCAGCCAGCGGTGCAGGGGTTTCAGCGGCGGGCGGGCCAGGCGGTCCAGGCGGGGGCCCTTGCGGTCGAACACCGCCTTCAGGTGGCTGAAGGTGTCGAAGCCGTCGCGGCCGTGATAGCGGCCCATGCCGCTGGGTCCGATGCCGCCGAAGGGCAGGTCCTCCACCGCCACGTGGATCAGGGTGTCGTTGACCACCACGCCGCCGGCGGCGGTGGTCTTCAGGGCCTGGTCGATCAAGGCGCGGTCACGGCCGAACAGGTAGAAGGCCAGCGGCCGGGGCCGGTCGCGCACATAGTCCAGCGCCTGGCCGACATCGTCATAGGGTATGATGGGCAGCACGGGGCCGAAGATCTCCTCCCGCTGCAGGGTGATGTCCTCGGGCGGGTCCAGCACCACGGCGGGGCCGATGTCCAGGCCCGGCACGGGCGGGCCCAGCTCACGCACCTCCGCCCCCTGCCCCTTGGCCTCCGCCACCAGCGCCGCCATGCGGGCACGGCCCGCCCCCCCGAAGACGGCGGACATGGTGCTGGCGCCCCCTTCCGCCGGGAAATAGCCAGGCACGGCCTTGCCCAGTTCTGTCACGAAATCCTGCATCCGGGACCGGGGCACCAGGGCGTAGTCGGGCGCCACGCAGGTCTGGCCGGCGTTAGTGAACTTGCCGTAGGCGATGTCGGTGGCGGCCGACGCCAGGTCGGCGTCCGGCAGCACCAGCGCCGGCGACTTGCCGCCCAGTTCCAGGGTGACGGGCGTCAGATTCTCGGCCGCCGCCTTCATCACCATGCGCCCCACGCGCGTGGATCCGGTGAACAGGATATGGTCGAAGGGCAGCCGGCCGAAGTGGGCCCCCACCTCCGCCCCACCGGAAACGACGATGGCGGTGTCAGCCCCCACCGCCTCGGCCACGATGTCGGCGATCAGCGCCGTGGTGCGGGGGGTGAGTTCCGAGGGTTTCAGCAGCACGCGGTTGCCGGCGGCCAGCGCCCCGGTCAGGGGGCCCAGCGCCAGGAACAAGGGGTAGTTCCAGGGGGCGATGACCCCAACCACGCCCACCGGCTGCGGCTGCACCCAGGCGCGGCCGGGGCCCAGGGTCAGCGGCACGGACCGGCGGCGGGGCTTCATCCAGCCCGCCAGGTGGCGGCGGGCATGGCGCAGGCCTTCCAGCGACACGAAGATTTCGGCGAACAGCGTCTCATGCGCCAGCCGGCCGCCGAAATCGGCATCCACCGCCTGGACCAGCGCGTCCTGGCGGCGGACCAGGGCCCGTTCCAGGGCCGCCAGCCAATCCCGCCGCCGGTCGGCCGGGGGAAACGCATCCTGCCGCGCCGCCGCCCGCAGCCGGTCGAAGGCCTGGGACACCGCCGCCAGGTCCCCCTCCACCCCCCGCTCCACCGCCATCATTCTTTCCTCCACCTTTCTAGTTTCTTTTACAGGCCGGCGACCGCCGGCCCCGCAGTTTTCCGGGGAGCGTCAGCGGACTGGAAAACGAGGAAGGCAAGCGGCCGGATGGCCGCGCCCGCCGAGGGCATTCAGAAATGCCAACTCAGGTAACCGCCGAAGCGGCGGGGGGAACCCATGCTGAGGGCGTCCAGGCCGAAGCTGTCCAGGTTGTTGATGTCCATGATGTAGGTCTGGTCGAACAGGTTGCGCACCCACAGGCCCAGGCTGATGGTGCCGTTTGGCGCGGTCCAGCCCAGGCGCGCGTCGGTCAGCCAATAGCCGGACTGGCTGAGGCGGGTCAGATTGTGGCTGTCGAAATAGACCAGGGATCGATAGCTGACGTTGACGCTGGCGTTCAGCGTGCCGGCGTCCTTGCCGCCCGCCCCGTCCAGCGGCTGGTCATAGCTGACCAGGCCGGACAGGGTCCAGCGCGGGGCGGACGGCAGGCGGTTGCCGGTCAGGTTCTCCCCCTCCGAGACATAGTTCTGGTATTCGCTGTTGAGGTATTCGCCGCCCAGGCTGATCTCCAGCCCCTTCAGCGGCACCAGGGTGACATCGGCGTCCACGCCATAGAGGCGGGCGCTGGCGGCATTATTGAAGGTCTGGGTGGGGATGCCGTCGCGGGTAACGATCTGGAAGACCTGGAGGTTGCTGTAATCGTAGTAGAAGCCGGCAGCGTTCAGGCGTAGGCGCTTGTTCCACAGCTCGGTCTTGGCCCCCACCTCATAGGCATCCAGCGTCTCGTCGGCATAGGGCGCCAGGTCGGCCGGGTCGCGGGTATAACCACCGAAGAAGCCACCGCTTTTGTAACCGCGGTTGTAGCTGGCGTAGAGCATGACGTCGTCGGTGGGCTTCACCTGGATGGAGGCGCGGCCGGACACGCTGTCGAAGGATTTGGAGGCCGCGTAGTTGAGCACGTCCACCACCTGCTCCACCGTGCTGCGGTAGCGGAAGTCCTTATCGTCCTGGGAATAGCGCAAGCCGCCGGTCAGGGTGACCATGTCCGTCAGCTGGTAATCCACCTGGCCGAAGACGGCGTAGCTGTCGCTGATCTGGGTGTAGGGATAGCCCACCGTGGCCACGTTGTTCTCCAGCGAGAAGCCGGTGGGGTTGTCGTCGGTGACGAACAGGGGCCGCAGGTCGCGCAGGATGTCGTACTGGCTGGACGTGTTCAGGTAGTCGTGCAGGAAATAGGCGCCGGCCACGCCGCGCAGCCGGTCGCCCAGCGGCGCCTCCACCCGCAATTCCTGGGACACGTCATGCTGCGTCGCCTTGTAGGTGCTGGTCAGCAGGTTGTTGGGGCTGGCGTCGGTATCCTCCAGGTCGTTGCGCTCGGCGCTGTCGAAGCCGGTGATGGAGTAGAGCGTGGCCTTGCCGAGGTCCCACCGCACGTTGACGGAGGCGCCCCAGGTGTCGACCTTGTCCTGGCCCTTGACGTTGTAGTCGCCGGCGTAGGGGTTGTTGTCGGTGTCGGCATAGCCCAGCGCGTCGGTGCATAGGCCGGAGGTATAGGCCCCGGCGGCGCACAGCCCATCGGGTCCGGCAACGGATGGATCTTGCGGCATCAAGGGACGGGCCTGGGCATAGCGGCTGTCACCCCGGTTCTGGCCGCCGTGGAACTGCACCGTGACGCTGAGGTCGTCGCTGGGCGTGAACAGCAGGCTGGCGCGCCCGCCCCAGCGGTTCACGGCGTTCACATAGTCGTTGTAATAGCGGTTGTAGGTGTCGCCATCGTCGCGTTCGTAGATGCCGGCCAGGCGCACCGCCAGCTTGCCCGGGATGAGGGCACCGCCCACGCCGGCCTCCGCCTTCACGGAATTGAAGCGGCCGTATTCCAGGCTGCCGTCGCTGGTGGTCTCGAAGGTCGGCTGGCGGGTGGTGATGTTGATGGCGCCACCGGTGGTGTTGCGGCCATAGAGCGTGCCCTGGGGGCCCTTCAGCACCTCCACCCGTTCCAGGTCGAAGAACTGGCCCAACTGCGCCAGGGGCGATGCCACGAAGACGCCGTCCGTATAGATGCCAACGGCGCCGGCGGCGTTGGCGTTGAAGTCGTTCAGGCCCACGCCGCGGATGAACACCTTGGGGTTGGCACTGGCGTCGGAGGTCTTGATCTGCAGGCCCGGCGTCAGCGCGGGCAGATCCTGCACGTCGCGCACGCCGGTCTTTTCCAGCGTCTCGGCCGTCAGCGCGGTGATGGCCACCGGCACGTCCTGCAGGTTTTCCGCCCGCTTCTGCGCCGTGACCACGATTTCCTGCAACACGCCGCCCGTATCGGCCGGCGCTGCAGACTGCGCCCGGGCAGTGCCATGCAGCGCACCCAGCGCCACGCCCGACAGCAGCATGAACCCAATACCCGCCTTGCCTATCCGCATCATGGTTGGCTCCCTGTTTTTGGTTCCGTCGTTGCGCAACCGCCCTAGCACTCTTTCTTCTTGGCCCCGGTGCCCGCCGGGGTACGCGCTCGGCTGCCGTTTTCGGTCAGGCCGACATCTCGAACACCGGCCACCGCCCGGTTATGGCGGCGCCGTCATAGGCCAGCAGCGGCCCGAATTGCAGCAGCACCGCTTCGCTCTGCGAGGGGCGCAGGAACACCCAGTCGTCCGGCTTCAGCGGCACGCGACGCGATCCCGACCAGCGTTCCTGGTTGCTGGACCGGCCGTAGAGGCCGCTGAGCTGCAGGCCCGGCGGCGATACCGGGTTGGCCAGCCAATGCCCGCCCTGCACGAAGAAGGCGCGGGCAGTATTGGGGTCGAAGAAGGCGGCGACGCCAGCCAGGCTTTCCAGCCCGGGGATCAGCGCCGGCTCCGCCACCTTCAGCACCGGGGTGGCGATGAAGCAGGCCGGCTGGTGATGCGCCAGGGTGTCGATGTCGAAGTCCGTGGGCTTCACGAAGGCGGAGCCGACGGCCACCTCCGTCGCCACCGGGTCGTCGGTGTGCAGGGCGTAGGTGGGGCTGCCCGCCGTGTTGAAGGTGTAGGGCACCTGGCCTTCCTTCAGCGGCGCCTTCTCCCGCAGGACGCCGGCCATGCGGGCGTAGATGTCCTTGGCCCGGGCCAGCGCCTTGCCCCGCATGTCGAACACGCCGGGCATCTTGGCGACATGGGGGTCATAGCCCATGAGGCCGCAGGCGGTGACGGCCGGGTCCAGGCCCGCCAGCATGGCGGCCAGCGCGGCAGGATCCGTCAGGCCGCCCCGGTGCAGGCCCACGTCGATCTCGAAATTCACCGACAGCGCCACGCCGCGCGCCTTGGCCATCGCCGTGTACTGGGCCAGGCGCTCCGGCGTATCGATCAGCCACTGCGGCCCGGGGGCCTGCGCCCCCAATTTGTCGTAATAGGCGGCGGCCGCCGCCACCGGCAGGGGCTTGCCCATCAGCATGTCGGCATCGGGGACGCGGGCGCCCATCTCCACCAGCATGGGCTGGTTGAAGACCATATAGCGCTTGGTCTTCAGGCCCGCCGCCACCCGGTCCATCAGGTCGTGGCAGGGCAGCGACTTGACGACGATGCGCAGGCCCTTGGCCTGGCTGCCCGCCTTGCCCAGGGTATCGCCCACCGCCTTGATGTTGGCGTCCAGCCGCGTGGTGTCGATCACCAGCACCGGCTGGGCCACGCCTGCCTTGGCCAGGGCGGCCGACAGTCCGGTGAAATAGGCGTCATGCCCGCCGCCGTGGTCGCCCTCCGGCCAGGCGAGGGCGGCGGCGCCCACGACGGCGGCGCCGGCAATGCCGCCCGCCAGCACACCGCGACGGCTGGGCCGCCTTCCATAGTCATCACGCATCGATGAACACCCCCCGCAGGTAGTCGTTGAGGAAGCGCCCCTCCGGGTCGACCTGGCGGCGCATGTCCATGGCGTCGCGGAAGCGGGGATAGAGGGCGGTGAAATCGGCGGACTTCAGCGTGTTCAGCTTGCCCCAGTGCGGCCGGCCGCCATGGCGCCGCAGGATGGGTTCCACCACGTCGAACAGGAACTGATAGTCGTCCTTGTAATAGGCGTGCACGGCGATGGAGCCGGACGGCCGGTCGTGGAAGGGCGACAGCCAGGCATCGTCGGGGGCGATCACCCGCGCCTCGATGGGGAAGAAGACATCGTGCCGCCGGGTCTCGATGGCTTCAATCACGTCCTTCAGCGCCTGCACCTGCGCCGCGCGCGGCAGGTGGAATTCCATCTCGTTGAAGCGGATGGGGCGTTCGTTGGACAGCAGCTGCCAGCTTTCCGCCACCACCCGTTCCGGTTCCAGGCCTGACAGCACATGCTTGGCCACGCGGCGGCGGATGGCGGGGGACCAGCCCAGCCAGTCGCGCAGCGCCTTCAGGCTCATGACCGCGTCATTGTCCTGGGTGGGCGGCCGGGGCGTGGCCGGCGCGTCCGTCTCATCATGGGTGATGATGGCGGTCATGCCGGTGAAGGGCAGGTAGTAGAACTCCACATTGCGGTGGGCCGCTTGCAGGGTGGGCCATTCCGCCAAGGTCTGCTCCACCGGCTGCAGCCACACCCGCCGCTCCACCCGGTGCGCCGGGCTGTTTTTCAGCGTCACGCGGGTGAGGATGCCGAAGGCGCCCAGCCCCACGCGGGCGGCGGCGAACAGGTCGGCGTTGTGGCTGGCATCGCAGTCCAGCACTTGGCCGTCCGCCGTCACCAGGCGGAAGGCCTGGACGTTACCGTGCAGGGCCATCAGGTTGACGCCGGTGCCGTGGGTGGCGGTGGACAGGGCGCCGGCCAGCGATTGCTTGTTGATGTCCGGCAGGTTGGGCATCTCCTGCCCCACGGCGGACAGGGCCGGGCCCAGGTCAGCCAGCCGGGTGCCGGCCCGGACATGGGCGGTCAGCGCCCCCGCGTCGTGGCCATCCAGCCCGGCGATGCGGTCCAGCGTCACCAGCGTGCCGGGCGTGGGCACCAGGGGCATGAAGGAATGGCCGGCGCCCACGGCGCGGATGGGCCCGGGGCTCTTGCGCACCAGGTCGGCCAGTTCGCCCTCATCCGCCGGCGCCGCGCGACTGGCGGGGTAGGAATGCTGAATGCCGGACCAGTTGCGCCACAGCAGATGGCCGCCGGCGTCGGCGCTGGGCGGGGCCGGCGGTTCCGGCTGCACGCCCACGCGGGAGGCCGCCACGCCGCCGGCGGCCAGCGCCGTGCCGCCCATCAACAGAAACAGGGTGCGCCGTGTCAGCATGGTTCGGTCCGTTCCCCCATCAAGGCTTGTCGTTCAGTTGGCTTTTCCAGCCGGCATCTGGCCCGGCGCTTGGCCGGCCATGAAGCGGATCAGCGCCTGGTAATCGTCGGCTGTGCAGGAGAAGCACTGGCCCCCCGCCGGCATGCCGTTGAAGCCTTCCAACGTGTGTTTCAGCAGGGTGTCCGGCCCCTTGGCCCAGCGCGGCTTCCATGCCGTGGCGTAGCCCACCAAGGGGGCGCCGGAGTCCGGATTGGCATGGCAGGCCTTGCAGCTGGCCTCATACAGGCCGGCCAGGCGGTCCTCCGCCGGCCGCCGCGCGGCCAGCGCCTCGGCCGTGGGCGGCGCCTCGGGCGCCGGGTCGCAGGCCGTCAGGCCCGCCGCCAGCCCGGCCAGCAGGATCAGTGCGGGCATGCGCGCCCGTTTCGGAAAATGCCCGATGCCCAAGCCCATGAAACTCCCCGTTGCCGCCCGTCTTCGCGGGCACAGCGTTAGTCATCGCTAACTGCAGTTAGTGATAACTAAAGATGGCAGGGCTGGCAAGGGGGTTTGTCGCTGTCACGCCACCCATAGTTTGGCCGACTGGGGCCATAGCCTGCCTCAAATGACACCGTAGCTTGGCAGGGGAGACGGAAACTCAATAGAATCAAACGGATACTGCGTCGGTCGGCGTTCAAGCCGCGCGCCATTAACAGGTGGCGCCAGCCGGCAGGTCCAGTCCCTCGGCCTTCAGGATCGTGGCCGGATCGACCAGCAACCGGGCCTTGAAGCCATCGCGCGCTCATGCCCCTACTCCCCCGATATCGCGTGGCACAGCCGTCTGCCTGCCCAATACCGGTCATCTCCATACCGTTACTGGTGCGCCTATGTACTGGCTGCCGATCTCATGTGAGAGCATTTACGGGGCTGGATCCCGTCTGTAGAACAAACGCGCCACGCCGGCTGTCGCATACCCCAATATGGCAGTGTCCTTATGCAGCCCACGCCCACCACAGCCCTGGCACCATCTTGCGTGGCCGTCGCGATCGTCGAGGGCGACGCGGGCTTCCTGGACGCGCCGCGCCGGGCAGGCCAGACCGCCATCGACCTGCGATTGACGGGCGCCGCGTGATCGCCCGCATGAAATACCGCTCCACCTCCCTTCTCTCCGCCGCGATGATCCTATTGTCAGTGATGCCGCTGGCCGTCGTCAGCCTGATCGGCGCCATGGGCGGCTGGGACGGACGGGGACAGATGGCGCCGCCCGGCCGTCTTCCTTTGAGCGAATTTCTTCAGCGTGATCTGCCCGCGGCCTTGGATGTCGTTTTCCTGGGATCAGGGTTCTATGCCCTGCGCGTATGGTTCCAACGGCGGCGATCATTCGGCTACATGCTGTTTTTCAGCTTGGCGGTCATCTCCTTCACCGCGCACCTCCACTTTTACTTGAGCCCCAGCCCCGTCACCGACTGGTTCACCTGGCTGACGATTTGCACCTTGTTCTGGCTCATCGGGATCATTCATTTTTTTCTGCTGCGTCCAGCGTTGCGTCCCCCGTTCACGATCCTGACCGGGGCCGCAACCCTGGTGGCGGGCGCCGTCACCCTGCTGACAGTGCCGGCAGCGGGGCCGATACCGGTGCTATCCTGCGCGCCCTTCCTCATTCCCGCACTCTACGGCATGGCGCTGGCGATGGCGGCCAGTGTCAGCATCGTGGACATGACGCAGGCCGGGCCCGGGTTCAGCGCGACACGCATGGTGGTCAGCTGTGTCGGCGTCTGTGTCATGCTGGGCGTAGCCGACCAATGGATGCATTCCAGCGGCCTGGGCCTCGATGGCTGGTTCCTGGGGGCTTACATCAACGTCGTCGCCCTGGTGCTTGTCGGCATCCTCCTGTACCGGCGCTATAGCGCCGCCATAGCCAGGATGCAACGGGCCAACGCCGACCTGGCCGAACGGCTGCGGGTCCGCGAAGCCGAGTTGGAGGTCAGCCACCGGCGCCTGCGCGAGGTGGAACGGCGCCAGACCATCAGTGAGGAGCGCCAGCGCCTGATGCAGGATATGCACGACGGCGTGGGTGCCTCGCTGATCAGCGCCATCCGCTCCGTCGAGCGGGGCGCCGTGAACGACGCCGAGGTCTCGCAAATCCTGAAGGGCTGCCTGGACGATTTGAAGCTGGCCATCGATTCCATGGAGCCGGTGGATGCCGACCTGCTGCTGCTGCTGGCCTCGCTGCGCTATCGGCTGGAACCGCGCCTGGAAGGATCGGGCATCGCTCTGGTGTGGGATGTGCAGAACCTGCCGACCCTTGTCTGGCTGGATCCCGGCAGCGCGTTGCATATCCTGCGCATCCTGCAGGAGGGCATCGCGAACGCCCTGCACCATGCCGCCGCCCGACGCATCCGGCTGGGCACCGCGCCCGATGCCCAAGGAAATGTGGCCGGCGTGTGCGTTACGATCGAGGACGATGGGCGGGGCTTCGATACGGAAAAGGCTCTGGAGACATCCACCGGCCGGGGCCTACGGAACCAGCAGCGCCGGGCCCAGGCCGTGGGCGGCACCATCACCTGGCATTCCGGTCCCACGGGCACGCGCCTTACCCTGTGGCTGCCGCTGCACCGCGCGCCAGGCGCCGCCGCAGCTCAAGGTCGCTGATCAGATACACTCCGGCTGACATCGGGGAAGCGCAGCGCGATACCGCACCGCTCGGCGTCCCAGCTGCATACCGATTAACCCGTCAGACCGGCGCCCCGCTGGCGCCGCCGAGCGCCAGCCAGATGTCCGCCGTCATCTCGGCATCGGCCCGCGACTTGTGTTGGTAATCGCCGGTGACGCCGACGCTACCGTCCTGCCGCCGCCGCCTTTTGTGACGCGTCCGGACGGTGCCGCCCACACGCTCCGCCACCAGGGACAGGCGGGAGCGCTCGCCCGGCCAGCGGCTGCGGGCCAATTTTTCGGTGCACACCACAGGATTGGCCAGGGGCGGAAGACCGGCCACCGCCAGTTCCTGGTTCAACAGGGCGACATCACCGGCGGCCCCGTGGAACACCAGCGGGTCGGAACCGATGAAGGTCAGGATATCGCCCGCCACGTCCGCGAAGTCGGGACAGTCGGCGAGTTCCTCCGCCCGAACGCCGTGCACACCGATGGCGATGGGGTTGAGCGGGCAGCGCGGATTGATGCGCCAGCTGCACGCCTCCCGCACATACCCGCCAGCGCCCGACGGTGAAACCGCGACGGCCGACACCTCGATGATGCTGCGCCCCTCCACCGGTCGGAAACCGGTCATCTCGATGTCCATGGCCACCCAGCGCCCGGCTGCCGGGCCAACTGACCCGGCTGGCAAGCCAACTGAGATGTTCCGCGCCTTACCCATGACCTGTTCCACATCCTCGGGCGCCTCCGGGATAGGCGCCGACCCCGGCTATATAGGCCGGTAACCGTTTAAAAAGAATCACGCATACCCCCGGCCCGCCGCCCGCCAGGCTTTGGCATGGTCGATGAAGGCCTTGAGCCCGGCCGACGGCAGGCGCTGGCGGGGATAGTACAGCGCCAGGCCCGGCGAGGGCGGCGTCCAGTCGGCCAGCGCGCGCGCCAGCCGGCCGGCGGCCAGGTCGGCCGCCACGTCGCGCAAGCTGACATAGGCGATGCCGGCGCCGACGCGGGCGGCGTTCAGGCACAGGGCATGGCTGCCCAGGGTCAGGCGGCCGGGCACGTCGATGCGGATCTCCTCACCACCGCGCGGGGCGAATTCCCAGCGGTAGATGGTGCCGCTGGGCAGGCGGGCGCGGATGCAGTCGTGGCGCAGCAGGTCGGCCGGCACGCGGGGGAGTCCGTGCGTCTGGAAATAGGTGGGCGTGGCCACGACGGCCCAGCCCTCCTCCTCCCCCAGCGGGATGGCCACCATGTCCTCCGGCACCATGTCGGCGGCGCGGAAGCCGGCATCGAAGCCGGAGGCGACGATGTCGATCATGCGCCCCTCGGCCACCAGATCGACCCGCATATCCGGAAAGCGGGCCATGAAATCCAGGATCAGCGGCAGCATGCGCGCGGCAGCCTCCTCCGAGGTATTGAGGCGCAGCAGGCCAGCGGGGGTGTCGCGGAAACGGTTCACCGTTTCCACCGCGTCGGCGATCTCGCGCGTGGCCGGCATCACCCGCGCCAGGAAATGCTCCCCCGCCTCGGTCAGGGCCACGCTGCGGGTGGTACGATTGAACAGGCGCACGCCCAGCTGCCGTTCCATGGCAGCGACCCGATGGCTCAACGACGACGGGGAGGCGCCGATGGCGGCCGCCGCCGCGCGGAAGCTGCGGTGCTCCGCCACCGCCGCCAGGGCCGCCAACTCACGCAGCGTCAAATCCGTCACTGTACGGCATTCCTCATCAGCGCATGCAAGATTGCGCCGATTATCGCATTAATGGCGGCGCATTACATCAGCGGTCTCGACCCTGTTCCACGGAGAAAAGAGACCATGAGCACCTTCAACCCCAGCACCCCGGTCAAGACCGTCCTGATCACCGGCTGTTCCTCCGGCTTTGGGGAAACCGCCGCCCGTCTGTTCGCCGCGCGCGGCTGGAACGTCATCGCCACCATGCGCGATCCGGCGCGCGATCCCGGCCTGGCCGCCCTGGACAACGTGCTGGTCACCCGCCTGGACGTGCAGGACCGCGACAGCATCGCCGCCGCCGTCGCGGCCGGCCTGCGCCGCTTCGGCCGCATCGACACGCTGGTGAACAATGCCGGCTTCGGCCTGTTCGGCGTATTCGAGGCTACGCCCGTGGCCAAGATAACCGAACAGTTCGAGGTCAACGTCTTCGGCGTGATGGACGTGACCCGGGCCGTCCTGCCCCATTTCCGCGCGAACGGCGCCGGCACCATCATCAACATCAGTTCCGGCGCGGGCGCCTTCGGCCTGCCCCTGATGTCGCTGTACTGCGCCAGCAAGTTCGCCCTGGAGGGCTATTCCGAGGCGCTGTCCTTCGAGCTGGCCAGCGTGGGCGTGACGGTGAAGCTGGTAGAGCCGGGCGGCGTCACCAGCACCAACTTCGGCCCGCGCAGCGGCACGGAGGCGGGGGCCCAGGCCGATCTCGCCGACTACCGCCCCTTCGTCGCCAAGCTGGACGCCTTCTTCGAGGGCTGGCGCAATTCGCTGGTCGGCACCACACCGGATGGCGTGGCGGAGGTGATCTATACCGCCGCCACCGACGGCACCAAGCAGCTGCGCTACGTGGCGACGGACGACATCAAGCCGTTGATCGCCGCCCGCCGCGAGACGTCGGAGGAGACCTACATGGCCATGATGCGCGAGCGCTTCATGCCAGGATAATGGGCCGGAATAATGGATTAAGTGCCGGGCGGCCTCACACGCGGCCTCACACCCCGTGGCGCAGGCCGCCCAGCCACATCTGGGTCAGGGCGCGGCAGACGCTTTCGGGCGACATGCTGGGGTCATCCAGCGCCATTTCCACGGCGGCGTAGCCCGCATCCACGGCGATGCGGGTGCGCAGGCGCAACTCGGCCGGGTCCATGTCGGGCAACAGCGGGCCCATGGCGCGGCAGATGCGGTCGGTGACCATCTCGTGCGAGGCCAGGCGGACAGCGGTCAGCGAGGGCACGGCGCGCAGCGCCCGCATGATCCACACCGCCCCCGGCATCTCGGCCGTGGCCTGTATGGTGGACAGCAGGAATTGGTAATGGGCCCCCATCAGCTCTTCAAAACCGGCGGGCGCGCTACGCTCCAGCCACTCATAGAGGATGTCGTTCTGGGCCTCCATCAGGGTACTGCCCAGGGCCGCCAGCAGGTCATACTTGTCCTTGAAATGGCGGTAGAAGACAGGGGGTGTCACGCCGGCGCGGCTGGCGACCTGGTTGGTGGAGATGCGCTCGATCCCCACCTCGCCCAACAGTTCAGCCCCCGCCTGCATCAACCGCATGCGCATGGCCGCCGCCCGGCCGGTCAGGGCGGGACCCGAGGTCGGACCGGAGGCGAGAGTGGCGTCGGAAGCTGTGTCAGACACGGGTCACGAGGAATCCGGCAAGGGGGTTGAAGAATGGCGCGGAGCCTACTGCGCCCCATGACTACCGCGTCCGGTACCGGAACGCCAAGGCCGATCGCGCGCCACCCTTCCCCGGAATATACCTACACCCATACGCAGGGATAGCCGGCAGCCCCTGGATTCCGCGCGGCGGAGTGATAAACTTCATAGACGGGAGACAAAACGACTGGAGGCGACATGAGCAGCGCCAGTGACAGTCCGACCGACGACGGGGAAACCGTCAGCGTCGATACCAGCGACCCCACGGTGGCCTGCCTTTCCATCGTCAGCTGGTCCATGGCCATTGCCGCCCTGGGCGCCATCGTCCTGTTGGCCGTCATCCTGCTGATGCTGGGCGTGTCGCAGTACACCTTCCTGATGGTGTGGTTCATCGGCGCGCCCTTCGCCGCCGCCGTCGCCGCCCTGGGCGCCCTGTTCATCCAACTGGGCCAAGCGGCGCAGCGCCGCCGGCACTGAAGCCTCCGTCCAAGCTGGACCTGACCGGCCCCCCTTCGACGGTGGAGACTGCTCTAGAAAGGCTTCGTCACCGCCAGGATCGCGATCACAGTCACAGAGCCGGCGATGGCGATCCAGACGAGGAACGAATTGGCGCCCGGCCTGAGGCGCTCGCCCTTCCTCAGACGCCGCAGACGGCCCGACTGGACGCCGTGAAGACCGCTGAGCGCAACGACAAGGACAAGCTTCGCCCAGAGCCAGTGGTTCGAAAACCAAGCGCCGCTGGCGGCAACCAGCGCGCCCGTGAGCCAGACCACGAGCATCGCCGGAAGGGTGACCCGCTGATCCCAGCGGGAGACCAAGCCGACCGTCTCCGTTGCGCCGCGGGCGCCGGTGGCGACTCCTGTCGCCTGGACAAAAATACCGCCGATGAAGATCAGGACGGCCGCGACATGCAAGGCCTTCAGCCAAAGATAGTCCATCAGCGCCGCCCCACCTGGGCAGCCGCGGCCGCTTCCTTACGGCGCAGCAGACCGGCATTGGCGAAGCCGCCGAATGGGATGAACGCGGCGAGGATCAACCGCGCCAGTTCCCGCCGTGTCCAGTCGCCGCCGCCGCTGACCGTGACGGTCACGCACCATGCATAGGCGACGAACGCCGCCCCATGCACCGGCCCCATGACCCGGGTGGCGATCGCATAGCCTAAGGCGTGCTTCAGGGGCACTGCGACCAGCAGCAGGGTCAGAAGCGTGCTTGCCTCGACGACGGAAGCAAGGCGGAGCCTGCGGATCAGCGTAAGGTCTTCATTGACCGCGACAGATGTCGCCATGGGGTTGTTCCGCTCGTTGGAGGTTCGCAATGTCGGCGCGGCTGGCGCGGCGCACGGGAAGAATGAGTTGCCGGACCGTCGCGCCCGCGAAAAAGGCCGAGGGCATGGTTCAGGCCCCCATGGTTTGGATCGCTGGGACGGCCGGCGGACGGTGCCGTTCAACAAGGGCGTTGACCGCCGTTTTGGCGCGGGCGTCCGCGTCATCCATTCGCAGGAATCGGCTTGAGACATGATGGCTGAGATAGATGCCGCAAAGTTCCCAAACGAACTGGTCGACGTCCGTCTCCCCGGAAAGATGCGACAGCCGCTTCGCCTCGAAGACGAGTTGGCGGAGCTGCCCTCGCCATTCCTCCTCAAGCTTGGCGGCATGGGCGCGGACCTCGCCCTCGACATCGTCCAACTCGAACAGCGCGGCGGCGACCGGACAGCCTCCGGCCAAGCCAGCTCGCCGCGACCAACCGAGCCAATGGTCCATGACGGCAACGAGGCGAGGCAGCCCTTCGGCCGCAAGCATGGCCGGACCGACGACGACGCGCGAGGCGGCCTGCGTCACCTCATTGAGCAGATCGATCTGGAGTTGCTCCTTTGATCGGAAATGCGCAAACAGTCCACTTTTCGAGAGGCCGGAAGCAGTGGCGAGCTGGCCCAGCGTCAGGCCGCCAAGACCACGAACGCTCATTTGGTCCAACCCGATTTGGAGCAGCCGCTCCCTGGTTTCGCTTCCCTTCATAGTCCGCGATAATACGACCGGTCGTGCTAATTTCAAGCGATATGTGTGTCACTCACGGTTAAGCGCGCTGGTTAGAGTGGCATTTGATTGTGACCGCCCCAAATGCCCCTCACGCGGGCGCCAGGATCCGCTGGCCTGGCCTTTCCAGTTTCCGGCGGACGCAGCCGCGTCCTACAGCGGCACGAGTCAAAATCTCGTGCCGCTGGCATGACCTCACCGGGGCGGCCGCAGGCCGTTCAGGAACAGGTGTACTACCTGTTCGACATAACTGCGGCGATACGCGGCATCTCCCAGGCGGGCCGGGTTGATCTGGCCCTCGAACGAATACCCGGCCGTGACCATGCCGAAGAAGATGTGGGCGGCAGTGACGGAGTCCTCCACCACGATCAGCCCCTGGTCGGCCGCGCGGCGCAGATAGTTCGCCACCTTGTCGCGCGACTGATCGGGGCCGGTGCGGAAGAAGCCTTCCAACTGGTCCGGAAACAGCCGCCCCTCGGCCACCAGGATACGCATCATGGCCATGACGTCGGGCTGGACCAGCGCCTCCAGCAGGGAGGTGCCGAACTGAAGCAGCACCTCTTGCGGCGGTCCGCAGCTTTCGGCGATGTCGTTCATCAGTTGGCTGATGTGGCCGGTCACCACCTCCAGCACCGCCAGGAACAGCCCCTCCTTGCCGCCGAACAGCTCATAAAGGGTGGCGCGGGATCCACCGGACAGGGCCACGATGTCACCCAGGGTCGTGCGCTCGAACCCCTTTTCCATGAAGACCTTCAGCGCGGCGTCCATCATGGCGATGCGCCGCGCCTCCGCCCGGCGGCCCAGCTTGGGGGCGGCCAACTTGGGGGCGGGCGTCGCATCGGCGGCCGGGGACGCCTGGGTCGGCGCATCGGATATATCGGTCAAGGTGGGTAAGGGGGCGCTGGCGGGCATGGTCATCGTTATTTCATAGCTTAATCAAAGGCCCCGGTGACGCCCGTCACAGGACTGTACTGTATGATACAGTACGTAATCACCCTCAGGCAAGGGCGGGGCTTCCGTTCCTTGCACTCTTGCCTATCTTTTTCCCCGTTCCCTTACCACCCCCAGGTTGTCCCGGCTGAAACGCGTTTCGGCCGCCACCTGGACGGGGCGGGAGGGCGGGGCTGGCTTTCGGTGGAAGAGGCATTTGATGACGCTCACTATTCCTAGGGTGGCCTTGGTGGCGACGCTGTCGGTGGCGGCGGTGGCGCTGGCCGGTTGCGGTGAGAAAAAGCAGGCGCCGCCCCCGCAGGGGCCCATTTCGGTGGGCGTCGTCACCGTGACGCCGCAGCCCGTGACCCTGTCGACCGAGCTGACCGGCCGCACCTCGGCCTTCCGCGTGGCGGAGGTGCGGCCGCAGGTCAGCGGCGTGATCCTGAAGCGGCTGTTCACCGAGGGCGGCGAGGTCAAGGCCGGCCAGCAGCTGTACCAGATCGACCCCGCCCCCTATGAGGCGGCGCTGGCCAGCGCCAAGGCCAGCCTGGCCCAGGCGGAGGCCACCGTGAAGTCGGTCAAGGCCAAGGCGGAGCGCTACAGCGACCTGGTGACGGTCAACGCCGTGTCCAAGCAGGATTACGACGACATCACGGCCAGCCTGGCCACCGACCAGGCGGCGGTGGACGCCGCCCGGGCCCAGGTCAAGACGGCCCAGATCAACCTGGACTACACCCGCGTCTACTCCCCCATCAGCGGCCGCGTCGGCCGCTCCACCGTGACGGAGGGCGCCCTGGTCACGGCCGACCAGACCACCGCGCTGGCCACCGTGCAGCAGCTGGACCCGATGTATGTCGACGTCACCCAGTCCAGCATCGACCTGATGCGCTTGCGGCAGGAGATCGCCGCCGGCCATGTGAAGGGCGCCACGGCGGGCGACGCGCCCATCAGCCTGCTGATCGACGGCTTGGGCGACAAGCCCTATGGCGAGCCTGGCCGCCTGCAGTTCGCCGACGTGACCGTGGACCAGACCACCGGCATGGTCACCCTGCGCGCCACCGTGCCCAACCCCAAGGCCGAGCTGCTGCCGGGCCTGTTCGTGCGGGCGCGGGTGGAGGAGGGCGTGCGCGACCAGGCCATGCTGGTGCCGCAGCAGGCCGTGGTGCGCGGCGGCGACGACAGCACCACCGTCTGGGTGGTGGGCCAGGACAACAAGGCTGCCATCCGCCCCATCACCACCACCCAGGCCCAGGGCGACAAGTGGGTGGTGACCGGCGGGCTGAACGCCGGTGATCGCGTGGTGGTGGAAGGCCTGCAGCGCCTGCGACCCGGCGCGGACGTCAAGGCGGACGAGGCGAAGCCCCAGGCGGCCGCCCCCGCCACCCCGCAGCCGCTGTAAGGCAGGGCCATCCCCATGTCCAAGTTCTTCATCGACAGGCCCGTGTTCGCCTGGGTCATCGCCATCGTCATCATGATGGCGGGCGCGCTGGCCATCTACACCCTGCCCATCGAGCAGTTCCCCCGCATCGCCCCGCCGTCGGTGGCCATCAGCACGACATATCCGGGCGCCTCGGCCAAGACGCTGGAAGACACGGTCACCCAGGTGATCGAGCAGAAGATGAACGGCATCGATCATCTGCGCTACATGTCCTCCACCAGCGACAGCTCGGGCAACGTCACCATCACCCTGACCTTCAACCCTGAGGCCGATCCCGACATCGCCCAGGTGCAGGTGCAGAACAAGCTGCAGCTGGCCACGCCGCTGCTGCCCACCGAGGTGCAGCAGCAGGGCGTGCAGGTCAGCAAGGCCGCCAAGAACTTCCTGATGGTGCTGGCCTTCTATTCCCCCAGCGGCCAGCTGGGTGAGACGGAAATCGGCGACTTCGTCGCGTCCAACCTGCAGGACCCCATCAGTCGCGTGGACGGCGTGGGCGACATCACCCTGTTCGGGCCGCAGCACGCCATGCGCATCTGGCTGGACCCGAACAAGCTGGCGGCCGTGCAGATGACGGCGGCGGACGTGACCGGCGCCATCGGCGTGCAGAACAAGGCCATCTCCGCCGGCCAGGTGGGCGGCCTGCCCGCCGTAAAGGGCCAGCAGCTGAACGCCACCATCATCGCCCAGACCCGCCTGGAGACGCCGGAGGAGTTTTCCAACATCATCCTGCGCGTGAACCAGGACGGATCGCAGGTGCGCCTGCGCGACGTGGCGCGGGTGGAGCTGGGCAGCAACAACTATGAGGTCGCGGCCCGCTTCAACGGCCATCCGGCCGCCGGCTTGGCCATCAAGCTGACCACGGGGGCCAACGCCCTGCAGGTGGAAAAGGCCATCATCGCCAAGCTGGACGAGATGAAGCCCTTCTTCCCCGAGGGCCTGGAGGTCTCCTACCCCTACGACACGACGCCCTTCGTGCGCCTGTCCATCCATGACGTGGTCGAGACGCTGGCCGAGGCCGTCGTCCTGGTCTTCATCGTCATGTTCGTCTTCCTGCAGAGCTGGCGCGCCACGCTGATCCCCACCATCGCCGTCCCGGTGGTGCTGCTGGGCACCTTCGGCGTGCTGTCGGCCTGCGGCTTCAGCATCAACACCCTGACCATGTTCGCCATGGTGCTGGCCATCGGCCTGCTGGTCGACGACGCCATCGTGGTGGTGGAGAACGTGGAGCGCGTGATGGCGGAAGAGGGGCTGTCCCCCCGCGAGGCCACGCGCAAATCCATGGGCCAGATCACCGGCGCCCTGGTGGGCATCGCCATGGTGCTGTCGGCCGTGTTCGTGCCCATGGCCTTCTTCTCCGGCTCCACCGGTGCCATCTACCGCCAGTTCTCGCTGACCATCGTATCGGCCATGGGCCTGTCGGTGCTGGTGGCCCTGATCCTGACCCCGGCCCTGTGCGCCACCCTGCTGAAGCCCACCGCCCATCACGGCGGCGGCGCCAAGGAAAGCGGCCCCTTCGGCTGGTTCAACCGCGGCTTCAACCGCACCAGCGAGGCCTACGGCCGCGCCGTGGGTCATGTCAGCCGGCGCACGCTGCGCTATCTGCTGGTCTATGGCGTCATCGTCGTCGGCCTGGTCCTGCTGTTCGTGCGCCTGCCCACCGCCTTCCTGCCGGACGAGGACCAGGGCTTCCTGTTCGTCCAGGCCTCCACCCCGCCCGGCGCCACCGCCGAGCGCACGCTGGCCGCCGCGAAGGCCATGGAGAAGCACTTCCTGGAGGACGAAAAGGATAACGTGAAGGGCCTGTTCACGGTGGTGGGCTTCAGCTTCGCCGGCCGCGGCCAGAACTCCGCCTTCGCCTTCGTGAACCTGCGCGACTGGTCGGAGCGGTCCAGGCCGGAGCAGCGGGCCGGCGCCATCGCCCAACGCGCCATGATGAAGCTGGCGGCCTACCGCGACGCCTCGATCTACACCCTGACGCCGCCCGCCGTGCTGGAACTGGGCAACGCCACCGGCTTCGATTTCGAACTGGTGGACCGGGCCAGCCTGGGCCATGAGAAGCTGATGGCCGCGCGCAACCAGCTGCTGGGCATGGCGGCGCAGAGCCCCATCCTGGCGCAGGTCCGCCCCAACGGGCTGGAGGATGTGCCGCAGCTGCGCGTCAAGGTCGACCAGACCAAGGCGGAAGCGCTGGGCCTGTCCATCAGCGACATCAACACCACGCTCAGCACCGCCTGGGGCTCGTCCTACGTCAACGATTTCATCGACAAGGGCCGCGTCAAGAAGGTCTACGCCCAGGCGGACGCGCCCTTCCGCATGCTGCCCGGCGACATTAACCGCTGGTACGTGCGCGGGTCGACCAACCAGATGGTGCCCTTCTCCACCTTCACCACCGCCTATTGGGAATACGGCTCGCCCCAGTTGGAGCGCTACAACGGCGTGTCGTCGCGCGACATCCAGGGCGTGCCCGCCCCCGGTCACACCACTGGCCAGGCCATGGCGGAGATGGAAAAGCTGGCAGCCAAGCTGCCGACGGGCTTCGGCTTCGAATGGACGGGCCTGTCATACGAAGAACGGCTGGCCGGCTCTCAGGCCCCCGCCCTCTACGGCATCTCCCTGGCCATCGTCTTCCTCTGCCTGGCGGCCCTGTATGAAAGCTGGTCCATCCCCTTCGCCGTCATGCTGGTGGTGCCCCTGGGCGTCATCGGCGCGGTGTTGGCGGCCACGCTGCGGGGCCTCAGCAACGACGTCTACTTCCAGGTCGGTCTGCTGACGACCATCGGGCTGGCCGCCAAGAACGCCATCCTGATCGTAGAGTTCGCCAAGGAACAGTATGAGGCCGGGCATGAGCTGATCGACGCGGTGACCATCGCCGCCAAGCAGCGTCTGCGCCCGATCCTGATGACGTCCTTCGCCTTCATCCTGGGCGTGCTGCCGCTGGCCGTGGCCAACGGCGCCGGCTCGGGCGGGCAGAACGCCATCGGCGTGGGCGTGATGGGCGGCATGCTGTCGGCCACCTTCCTCGCCATCTTCTTCGTCCCCGTCTTCTTCGTCTCGGTCCTCCGGCGCTTCGGCAAGCGACCCTCCCCGGGTACGCCCACCCCTGCCGCCCAGGGTCACGACACCGCAGGACATCCGTGATGACCGTGTATTCGATCCCCAAGCGCATCGCGGCCTTCACCGCCCTGCTGCTGACCACCGCCTCACTGGGGGCCTGTTCCCTGGCACCGGACTACACCCGGCCGCAAAGCCCCGTCCCCAACGCCTGGCCCACCGGCCAGGCGTATGAACCGGCGGGGGCAGCCGGCGCGCCGTCGCCCCTGCAGGGTCCCGACAGTTGGAAGGCCGTGTTCCGCGGCCCCCGGCTGCAAGCCCTGATCGCCAAGTCGCTGGAGAACAACCGCGACCTGCGCGTGGCCTTGCTGAACATCGAGGTGGCGCGGGCGACATACCGCGTCCAGGATGCGGCCACCCTGCCGCAGCTGAACCTGAGCGGCAGCACCACCCGCGCCCGCACGCCCATCTCGGCCCTGGGGGCGCAAGGGGCGTCCGCAGGCGCATCCGGATCCAGCACCAAGGGCGTCACCTACAATTCCAGCCAGGCCCAGGTGGGCGTCACCTCGTACGAGCTGGACCTGTTCGGCCGGGTGCACAGCCTGTCGCAGCAGGCGCTGGAACAGTACCTGGCGACGACCGAGGCCACGGCGGGCACCCGCCTGTCCCTGATCGCGGAAGTGGCCAACGCCTACCTGACCCTGGTGTCGGACCGCCAGTTGCTGGCCCTGACGCAAGACACGCTGCGCACCGAGGAGGCGACGTACGACCGCAACAAGCGCATGTTCGACCGGGGCAGCAGCTCGGCCCTGGACCTGGCGCAGTCGCAGACCTCCGTCGATACCGCCCGCGCCAACCTGGAGCAGTACACCCGCCTGGTGGCCCAGGACCGCAACGCCCTGGAACTGCTGGTCGGGGCGCCCCTGACCGACGCGGAGATCGAGGGCGCCAGCCTTGACGACCAGGACGTCCTGGGCGACCTGCCCGCAGGCCTGCCGGCGGACCTGATGCTGCGTCGCCCGGACATCCGCCAGGCGGAATACACGCTGAAGGCGGCCAACGCCAACATCGGCGCCGCCCGCACCGCCTTCTTCCCCCAGATCACGCTGACCGGCAGCTACGGCACCGCCAGCGCCGGCCTGACCGACCTGTTCGCGCCGGGCAGCAGCGCCTGGAGCTTCGGCCCCAGCATCAGCCTGCCCCTCTTCGACAATGGGAAGAACCAGGCCAACCTGGACATCGCCAAGGCCAATCGCGACATCGACGTGGCCAACTATGAGAAGGCGGTGCAGACCGCCTTCCGCGAGGTGTCGGACGCGCTGGCCGCCCGGGGCACCCTGGACCGCCAGCTGGCGGCCCAGACCTCGCTGGTGAAATCCACCCAGCTAACCTACGACCTGTCGAACAAGCGCTATGACCGGGGCATCGACAGCTTCCTGACCCTGCTGGACGCCCAGCGCAGCCTGTACAGCGCCCAGCAGAACCGCATTTCCGTGCAGCTATCGCTGCTGGAAAACCGGGTCACCCTGTTCAAGGTGCTGGGCGGGTCGGAAACGGTACCGACGGTGGAAACCGCCGCGAACTGAGCCTTGATGGTGTCATCCTTCTGCGGACAGCGCCAATCCCGCAGGAGGAGGCGCCGCGCGTATCCCCCCTGCCGTTTCGTCAGCCACCGTCACGTCCGCACGCCTCGCAGCCAAATCTGTGCATCAGGCGCCTTTCCCTTTGGCATCGCATCCCGTTATTCTACCTAGGGATGCCAGCCATGGGTCGCTGGCCAAACAGGCATGGGGTTGGGGAATAATGCTGGGGACCATTCTGTCTTATTCCGCGCAGACCGGCGACGGCATCATCAGCGGCGCCGACGGACAACGCTATACCTTCAGCCGCTCTGACTGGCGGTCGGAGACGGAGCCGGCGAACGGCCGCAAGGTAGACTTCATGGGCATCGACGGTGTCGCCCAGCAGATCTACGCCGTGGCGTCCGCGCCGGCTGAAAAGAACAAGCTGGTGGCCTCCCTGCTGGCCTTCTTCCTTGGCACCTTCGGTATCCATAAATTCTATCTGGGCTACAACACTGCTGGCATCATCATGCTGCTGGTGTTCCTGTTCGGCTTCATCCTGCTGGGCATCCCGTCGGTCATCATCGGCCTGCTCGCCCTGATCGAGGCCATTCTCTACATCGTGAAGTCGGATGAGGAATTCGAGGCGGTGTACGTGCGCGGCAAACGCGCCTGGTTCTGACAGGAAGGGGCGCCCGGCCGACCCGGGGCCCCTTTTCCGGACTCAAGCCGCCCGGCGCGCCGTGATGTAATCACGGATGACCAGGGACAGCACGTCCAGCGGCATGCTGCCGGATGACAGGCCGGCATGGTGGAATTCGCGGATGTCGAACTTCGGCCCCAATTCCTTTTTCGCCTGGTCGCGCAGGCGCACCCACATGGTATGGCCGATCTTGTAGCTGCAGGCCTGGCCCGGCCAGGCGCAATAACGGTCGGTCTCCCGCGTCATGGCGCTTTCGGTGTCGCCCGTCAGGTCCACCATGTATTTGACCGCCTGCTCCCGCGTCCACCGCTTGTGGTGCATCCCGGTGTCGATGACGCAGCGGCCGGCGCGGAACAGCAGGAACTTCAGGTAGCCGATGCGGCCCATGGGTTCCTTCTCATACATGCCCATCTCATCGGCCAGCTGCTCGGCATACAGGGCCCAGCCCTCGCCATAGCCGGAGAAGAACATGTTGGAGCGGTAGCGGGGGATGCCCGCCGTCTCCTGCGCCAGGGCGACCTGCAGATGATGGCCGGGGATGCCCTCGTGGTAAAGGGTGGAGGGCAGCGCCCATTTGGGCCATTCGCCGGTGTCGTGCAGGTTGAAGTAGATGGTGGCCGGCCGCTTGCCGTCCAGCGAGGGCGACTGGTAGTAGGCCAGCGGCGCGCCCGCGTCGATCTGCGCCGGTACCGGCTTCACCTCCGCCTTGGCCTTGGGCAGGGTGGAGAAATATTTGGGCAGGTGGCCGACCACATCAGCCAGGCGCACGCCCAGGTCGGCGATCAGCTGGGCCTTGCCCTCCTCGGTCTTCGGATAGAAGGAAGCGGGGTCCTGGTACAAGGCCTTGATGCGCTGGCCCACCGTGCCTTGGCTCAGCCCTTGCGCCTTCAGCACGGCATCCAGGCGGGCGGTGATCTCCCGGCCCTGGTCCAGGCCAATCTTGTGCACCTCGTCCGGCGACAGGGTGGTGGTAGTGTTGGCGCGCAGGCCGTCGACATACCAGGCGTCGCCGTCCTTGACGTGCCAGACACCGGCGTCGTGCGTCGCCTGCCTGCGCGCGTCCTCCACCGCCGCGATCTGACGGTCCAGGGCCGGCAGCACCTTGGATGTGTAAATGCCGGCGGCCCGGCCGGCCCAGTCACCCTCGATGCCCTTGGCCTTGGCCCGCCTGGCGACGGAGGACACCAGGTCCGACTTGTCGGCGTCGACCCGCAGGGCGCGCATCTGGGTCAGGGTCGTGTCCAGCAGGAAGTCCGGCGCCACCACGCCCGCGCCCCGGTCATGGTCGAGGCGCTCGGTATCCTGATCCAGCGCGGCGGCGAAGGCCTCCAGCCGCGAAAGGTAGGCCTCGGCGTCGTCGTGGGTGGCGATGGGGTGCTTGGTGTCCAGGAAGGTGGGGGTGGACTGGTAGCAGCCGGTCAGCTGGCTGATGGCATAGGGGGAGCGTTCGCCCGGCCGGCCGAAATCGAAACGCTTGTAGGTTTCCAGCCGGTTGGACAGGACGTAGGCGACACAATCGTAATTCACGGCGTCGATACCGCTCAGGCTGCGGCGGTCGATGCCCGCCAGGCGGCGCATCTGGCTGGCGGCGGCCTCACGTTCCGCCGCCTGGCCGGCGGCCGAGCGGTCGCCCAGACGGCTGCGCAATCCCGCCAGCTCTCCGGTGTCCAGGCCCAGGTTGGTCGCGGCCTCGGGCCGGCGCCGCAAATCCTCCTGGAAGAAGGTTTCCAGCAAGGCGGTCAGGGAGGCGCCCGCGCCGGACGGGATGCCGGAGGGGATGCCACTGGGGGTGGACGTTTGCGCCCACGCGGGCAGGGCTGAGGACAAGGCGACGGCAGCGGAACTGCCGGCCAGGAACTGGCGACGATTGACCATGTAACTCTCCCAACTTGTATGCCCCTGTTTTGGGGAGAGTATGCGCAAATTTTTGATGGATGAAAGCCGGGCCCCGCCATCAAACAGGTCGCCCTTCTGTTCCGCGGCCGTCCGGCCGGCTGCATCTATTGTAAATTGTTTTCCCACCAATCCACCACCACCGCTGGCGTCAGGCCACCGCCCGGCATGGTGTCGAATCGGCCACGGCGGCCGCCCCTCCAAAGCCCGCGCCGCGCATCAGCCGTCATAGCCTTGAAACCATTCGCGGTTAAGCCTTGGCCCGAACTTTCGAGGATCCCATTCCCATGCCTTTCCCCCGTCTGCTGCCGCTGACCATCGCCGTCCTAGGCCTCACCGCCTGCGCCACCAAGGCGCCGGAGAACGCCATCGCCATGAACCGGATCCAGGTCATTGGCACCCACAACAGCTATCACGCCGGGATCGCCCCCAGCGAGGCGGTGTTGTGGAAGAAAAGCCATCCTGAACAGTACGCCGCCCTGGATTACCGCCACCAGCCCCTGGCGGCGCAGCTGTCGGCCGGGGTGCGTCAGGTGGAACTGGACATCTTCGCCGACAGCAAGGGCGGGCTGTACGCCCACCCCGCCGGGCCCGGCCTGGTGATGAAGGCCGGCCTGCCGGCCGACCCGCCGTTCGACCCCGACCACGTCATGGACAAGCCGGGCTTCAAGGTCATGCACATGGAGGATGTGGACTACCGCAGCACCTGCCAACCCTTCACCGCGTGCCTGGCCGACATCCGCGCCTGGTCGCAGGCCCATCCCGGCCATGTTCCCCTCTTCATCCTGATCGAGACCAAGGAGGAAGCGCAGACCCTGCCCTTCCCCACCGTAACGCCGGAGGCGCTGACACCGGCCAGCCTGGACGCCCTCGACCGGGAGATCCTATCGGTGTTCAAGGCGGCGGAGATCATCACCCCCGACGTGGTGCGGGGCGATGCCGCGACCCTGAACGCCGCCATCCGGACACGCGGTTGGCCCAGCCTGGAGGCGGCGCGGGGCAAGGTCGTCTTTCTGCTGGACCAGAAGAAGGTCACCGCCCGCTACCTGGAGGGACATCCCGGCCTGAAGGGCCGCGTCGCCTTCACCAACGCCCAGCCCGGTGACGCCGACGCCGCCTTCATCGAGATGAACGATGGCCCGGGCGACGCCATCACCGCCCTGGTGCGCCAGGGCTACCTGGTCCGCACCCGGTCCGATGCCGACACCAAGGAGGCGCGGGCCATCGACACCCGCCGCCGCGACATGGCGCTGGGCAGCGGGGCGCAGATCATCAGCACGGACTATCCCGCCTCGGAACCAGCCGGCACCGGTTTCGTCGTCAGCCTGCCAGGTGGGGTTGCCGCGCGCTGCAACCCGGTGACCGGGGGTGATGGCTGCGGGACGGGGCCGCTGGACCGGTAGGGACGGGAGGCCGCTTGCCAGGGGCTGAAGCCCTTCTCTATTCTTCCACGCACAATAAACGTTGGAAGCGGCAGGCGATGAAGAAGACGAGCAGATGGGCGGCGCTGGCATTGGGCGCGGCGCTGAGCCTTCCCCTGGGCGGTGCGGCCGGCGCGGCGGAGGCCGCGAAGTCGGAAGGTATTCAGGTTGACCTGACCCGGCCCGACTGGGTGGCCTTCCGCAACCTGTACCAGCAGCTGGTGCAGACCAACACCACGCTGTCGGCCGGCAGCTGCACGGCGGCGGCGCAGAACATCGCGAACCGCCTGGTCGCCATCGGCTTGAAGAAAAGTGATGTGCGCGTGCTGGTGCCGGATGGCCGGCCCAAGGACGGCGCGCTGGCGGCGGTGCTTCCCGGCACGGACAAGACGGCCAAGCCGCTTTTGCTGCTGGCCCACATCGACGTGGTGGAGGCCAAGCGCGAGGATTGGCAGCGCGATCCCTTCACCCTGGTGGAGGAGAACGGCTATTTCTACGGGCGCGGCAGCAGCGACGACAAGGCCATGGCCGCCGTCTTCGCCGACCTCTTGATCCGCCTGCGCCAGGAAGGTTTCCGGCCCAAGCGCGATATCAAGCTGGCGCTGACCTGCGGCGAGGAGACCAGCGACACCTTCGACGGCGTGGCCTACCTGCTGGCCCACAACCGCGACGCCGTGGACGCCGAGTTCGCCCTGAACGAGGGGGCCGGCGGCAGGCTGGACAAGGACGGCAAGTACCTGGCCCTGGAAATCCAGGCGGGGGAGAAGGTCTACCAGGACTTCACGCTGGAGACGACCAACCCCGGCGGCCACAGCTCCCGGCCCAGCAAGGACAACGCCATCTATCACCTGGCGGCGGGCCTGAACCGGCTGGCGGCCTTTGATTTCCCGGTGGCGCTGAACCCGGTGACCAAGGCCTATTTCACCGCCATGGCCCCGGTCATCGGCGGTCCGGTGGGGGTCGACCTGCTGGCCGTCACCAAGGACAATCCCGACCCGGCCGCCATCGCGCGCGTCAGCCAGGACCCCGGCTGGAACAGCACACTGCGCACCACCTGCGTCGCCACCATGGTGAACGCCGGCCACGCGCCCAACGCCCTGCCCCAGCATGCCCAGGCCAACGTCAACTGCCGCATCCTGCCGGGCCAGCCGCTGGAAGAGGTGCGCCAGACCCTGGTCAAGGTGCTGGATGATCCCGCCATCAAAGTGACGGCGGTGGGCGAGCCCAGCCCCGTCTCCCCCCCGCCGGCCCTGACGCCCATGGTGCTGGACCCGGTGAAGGAGGTCGCGGCCAAGATGTGGCCCGGCGTGCCGGTGGTGCCCACCCAGTCCACCGGCGCCACCGACGGCCGCTTCCTGAACGCCGCCGGCATCGCCACCTACGGCCTCAGCGGCATGTTCCGCGACCCGGACGGCAGCGGCGTCCATGGCCTGAACGAGCGCATCCGCGTGCGATCGCTCTATGAAGGACGGGAGTTTCTGTACGCGGTGGTGAAGAAGTACGCTGGATGAGAGAGGCGGCCGGCCTTCCACCGCTTCAGTGGAAAGCCAGCCGCTCCGGCCCTTACAGCCGGCCGTAGGAATCTTCCAGGCGGACGATGTCGTCCTCACCCAGGTACGCACCGGACTGCACTTCGATCAGTTCCAGCGGCACGCGGCCGGGATTTTCCAAACGATGGACGCAGCCCAGCGGCAGGTGGATGGATTCATTCTCGCGTACCAGGATCTGTTCCCCATCGCGGGTCACCAGGGCCGTGCCGCTGACCACCACCCAATGTTCCGCCCGGTGATAGTGCTTTTGCAGTGACAGCTTGCCACCAGGCTTTACCGACAGACGCTTCACGGCATAGCGGTGGCCATGCAGCAAGCCCTGGGTACTGCCCCAAGGCCGGTGCACCTTGCGGTGTTCCAGGTATTCGGTGCGCTTTTCCCGCTTCAACCCGTCGACCACATGCTTGACGTCCTGGGCCCGATCGCGGTGCACCAGCAGAACGGCGTCGTCGGTGGTCACGAGGATGACGTTGTCCACGCCGACCACGGCGGCGATGCGGCCGTCCTCGCACCGGACATAGGTGCCGCGGCTATCGACATGCATGACCGTACCAACGGCAGCGTTGCCGTTGGCGTCCTTGTCACTGATGTCCCATAGGGCCGACCAGCTGCCGATATCGGTCCAGCCGATATCGGCGACGACCATGGCCGCCTTGTCGGTCTTTTCCATTACGCCATAGTCGATCGATATATTGGGAGCCTGGCCGAACGCTTCGGCGCTGAGGCGCAGGAAATCGTCGTCGCGCTTGGCCTGGTCCAGGGCCGCGCGCACCGCCGCCAGCGTTTCCGGGGTGTGGCGCTCGAGTTCAGCGATCAGCAGGCCGGCCGGCATCATGAACATGCCGCTATTCCAATAATGATCCCCATCGGCCAGGAACTGCTCGGCCAGCGCCTGGTCCGGCTTCTCGGTGAAGGCGGCGACGGCGTAAGCGCCCGCCACGCCGGCCAGGTGCTGGCCGCGGCGGATATAGCCATATCCAGTTTCAGGATGCTGCGGTTTGATGCCGAAGGTCACCAAATAACCCTGGCGGGCCAGGGCGTGGGCGGCATCGATAGCCTCCCTGAAGGCGTCCCGGTCCAGGATGGCGTGATCCGCCGGCAGCAGCAGCAGGACGGCATCCGGGTCCTGGGCAACAGCGACCAAGGCAGCAACAGCCGCCGCCGGCGTCGTGTTGCGGCCCATTGGTTCCAGGATGATGGCCGACGGGGGAATCCCAACCTCCCGAAACTGCTCGGCAATAATGAAGCGATGATCCTCGTTGCAGATGATGAGGGGGCCGTGGAAGACCTCAGGATCTGATACCCGCACGGCGGTGTCCTGGATCAGGCTACGATCACCATGGATGGGCTGCAATTGCTTGGGATAACGCTCTCGCGACATGGGCCAGAGGCGCGATCCGACGCCACCGGACAAAAGAACAGGTTGAATCTTTAACGACGACGCGTATCCGCCCATCGAAAGCAGAGGCTCATCAGTATTGGTCATTCTTGTGCTTTCCAATATCAAGCAATTAATAAATCTGACGTGAATGCCAGTTGTCTACGCGAAACAGACCGCCTTTTGACCGGAGCAGCGCGCGCCTCAGTAGCATACCGGCCCGTTCCATTTAAAGACGATCATTATGGCGCCGACGCCGGCGGGCGGGCCTTGCCGAGCATGCGACGCCAACTGCGCGACAGGTTACCAATTCGGCGAATTCCGGGGAACCGTATGGCAAGGGCGCGAATCCGGCTCGCCACGCGCCAGGTCAGCGACAACTCCAGGGCGCGCTTTTCCGCCATGACGATATGCAGCTTGTCGGTCAGGTACTGGCATTCCTGGGACAGGCGTTCGCACTCTAGACTGACCCGGGCCATATCGCTGGCATGGGCGGCCCGCTCGCGCTCCCTGTCCTGCTGAAGGTGGGCAATCCGTTCCTGTACCCGGGCAAAGGCCGCCGCCTGGCTTTTGAGCGTGGCCTGGGCAATGGCCGTTTCCCTGTCCGGGGGAGCCAAGGCGGCAACCAATAGCTTCAGGCCTTCAAGCCTTACGCTTCCATCCGCCAGCCATGCTTGCCAATCGGCAATCAGCGCATCGAAAGGTTCGGCCTGCGCGCTTCTCGTTTCCGGCGCCATCGCCGACTGGGGCTGTGCATGCGCGTCAGCGCCTTGGGCAGAAATGACATGCGTCTTATTCACCTCGTCCCCTCCGCCATAATTCCGCTTGCCGAACCGTGCCAAGCCCAAGACCTCGCCCGATATTGACCGAGCGCCCCCGCGTCCCTCAAGGATCAATTCTCGGGTTAACGATACCGCCCGCGACATCGCGGACCTGTGTTTTGGATGGGCCCACGATTCGGACTGAAGGACCGATTGACAGACTCCGCCCATCGAGGCGATTGAATAGACTGGATCGGAAAAATTTAATCAGCTCAACTCATTGCTTCATCGAAAGCGTTCTCTGATACCCGCCCATATCGCAAGGGATGATAGAGGAAGCTTGCTAGATAGCTTCCTTATGTATTGACAGGACGGATGGCCCAGCATAGCGCTGCCCGAAGTTCATACCAACGACCATACTTGCCGTTGACCCAACAGGGGATTTTCGATTGTACCGGAATACATTTACGAAACTCGCCCGCCGAATCCCTTATGCGCAGGCCGCAGCACAGCAAGTGCGCGCTTTGTTTCGGGGCACGACTTCGAATGCGCCCGAGTTGTCCGCTGACTATACGCTGGTGGCGTCGTCCCCCCTGTTCGACAAAGCCTGGTACCTGTCGGCTTATGCCGATGTCGCGGCCGCCGATCTTGACCCCCTGCGCCATTACCTTGAGCATGGCGCCCAGGAAGGGCGGCTACCAGGGCTCAGCTTCGATGGCAGGCGGTATTACGCAGCCAATCCGGACGTGGCGGCGGCGGGCATCAACCCCCTTGTGCACTATCTTCGGCATGGCATCGCCGAAGGGCGGCTGCTTGCGCCCTTGCCGACCAAGAACACCACGGGCTGTAATCGCGCGGCACCGGCTTATTGGTACCATGTCGGTGACAGCATAGACTGGCTGGAAGTCCACAAGCGCATTACGGGAGTGGGCCGGGTGTCAATCGAGTTATTGTTCTCTTTCATCGACAACCCCGTCGCCGCCACAGTCATCCCCTGCGTCTTCGGCGAGTCTGAATCCGGTGTCGTCCCAGCAACGGCGGATGACGTCGAATTGCTCGCGAAGAGGACCGACCGCTCCCTGGCGAACCAACCCCTTCTGTCTGCGACGGCGACCAAGCACAACCCCAAATCGCCCGTTCCGGGTGATCATATCTTTTTCACGGGCCTGGTCTGGACCCCACTCTACACGGAAAAGTTTAGACGCTTGCAGGCCGTGGGCGTGGATTACAGCGTCCTGGTGCACGACGTCATTCCCTTGGAAGAACCGGCACTGGTCGGCGTGGATTATCACGAGGCGTTCTCGGAATGGCTATCGACGGTCCTGACAGGCGCCAGTGTCGTTTACGTCTCCAGCGACTACACCCGGCAGAAAATCTTCCGTTTCGCCGTCTTGCGGAAGATCAAGGTCAAGCCAGCCATCATCGTGATCAAATTTGGCCTGCGGGCAATCGGCGCACAGGCCGGCAAGGATACGTCCCAAGACAGGGCAGGCTTGGCGGCGGTAGATTGGCGTGGCTTCGTGCTGTCTGTCGGCACCATCGATGAGCGCAAGAACCAAATCTTCCTGTGCCGTTTATGGAGAAAGCTGGCCGACGCCTTGGGCGAGGAAACTTTGCCCCAGTTGGTTCTGGCCGGCCGCGATGATTTGAAGGTGGCTCAGGTCGACGACATCGCCGCCATGGTGGCCTCGGGGAAAATCCTGATCCTCGAAAACATGACGGACGCGCAGATCAGCGGACTGTACCGGCATTGCCTGTTCACCGCGTTTCCGTCGACCTGCGAAGGGTACGGACTGCCTGTGGCGGAGAGCCTGGTCTATGGCAAGCTGTGCTTGTGCTCCGACCTGCCGGAGATTCGGGCGCACGCGGGAGATTTCGCTTGGTACTTCCCGGCGTCGGACATGGATGCGGCGCTCGCCCTGTTCACCCGCGCTCTTGGTGACCAGGCGGCCTTACAAGCTGCGGAAGATCATATCCGCGACGCCTTCGTTGTCCCCCAGTGGCATGAAACGTTCCTTGATATGCTGGACGCGGCAGCGCACGCGCTTCAGTCGCCGGTAGTTCTCCCGACGCCCATCGCCGCCTCCTTCCCGGGAGCGCGTGAAATCGACGTGTCGACGACCCTTGCCAAGGCCGCTCGCTACTGCACAGATCAGGAGCCGGAGGTTTCCATCCTGATCATCAACTGGAACGCGGCGGCACTGACACTGGAATGCTTGCGCCAGATATGGTCCCAGACAGAGGGCCATACCTATGAGATCATCATCGCCGACAATGGCAGCGCGCCGACCGACGTGGCCATGCTGCGCAATTTGGGGCCAGGCGTGCGCCTGCTGGCCCTGGGCACCAATCGCTACTTCGGTGAAGCCAACAACATCGCGGCGGAGGCCGCACAGGGCCGCTATGTCTGCCTGCTGAACAATGACGCCTTCGTCCAGCCGGACTGGCTCACTGCCTTGGTGGCCCCCTTCCAGGTGGACACGGCGGTCGGGGCGACCGGGCCGCTGTTCCTCTATCCTGATGGCGTGGTCCAGGAGGCTGGGGGGATTATCGACGCAAACGGCTATCCCATCCGCCTGGGCCGGGGCGACAAGACTCCCTCTCTGGAACTGCTGAAGCCGAAGTTCGTCAATTACATCTCGGCTGCAGCGCTGATGATCCCGCGCGATATCTTCATGGAAGTTGGAGGCTTCGACCTCGCCTATGAACCCGCTTATTACGAAGATACCGATCTGTGCATGAAGATCCAGGCGATGGGGTATAAAGTGCTCTACTGCCCAGACGCCCAGGTCATCCATATCGAGGGGGCGGCCGCCAATGGCGACACCGCCGCCGAAGCGCGCCGCAAGGCCTTGGGCGACTTGAACCGCGATAAATTCCTTGCCCGGTGGGGTAGATATCTGAAGACCCGCCGCCAGTCGCATCTGATACCCGTGCGCCACCAATTCCTGCCGTCCGCCCCCCTTCTGCCGGCACTCGCGACGGGGGCGGCACGGCCCAAGGCTGTGGTCTACACCCCTTATGAACTGACCCCTGGCGGTGGGGAGCGGTTCCTGCTGACTTTGGCGATGACGTTGAGCGAACAATACGCCGTCACCGTGGTCACGCCGTGGCGGTACAGCCGGCTGCGGCTGCGCAACCTGGGTTGCGAGTTCGATCTGGACCTGTCGCGCTTGGACGTCATGACCGAGGCGGAGTTCCAGGAAGCGGACCAACCTGATCTGATGGTCACGCTGGGCAACCATATCATTCCCACGGCCCCCGCGCGCGGCAAGGCCAACATTTATATCTGCCAATTCCCGTTTCCGATGCACCAGCCTGTGGGGCCGGCTGATCGGGAGGTATTCGCTGGCTATCAGAAGATCGTCGTCTATTCCAACTACACCAAGTTTCACATCTTCGCGAACCTGAGCGCTTATCAATTGCCTGACCGCCCGGTCGAGGTGCTCTATCCACCCGTCCCGCTATTCAAGGCGCGCCCCGCCACCAAGAAGCGCATGATCCTGACGGTCGGACGTTACTTCGTCGGTGGCCACTCCAAGCGCCATGATGTGCTGATCGACATCTTCAAGAAGATCGCCCCCCAGTTCAGCGAACCGGTGGAGTTGCATGTCGCCGGTTCGTCGATGCCAGGTGCCGCGCATATGGATTACCTGGCTCAGTTGCGGGCAGCCGCCGTGGGCCACCCCATCCATATTCACGTCAACGTATCGGCGGAAATGTTGCAGGACCTTTACCATAACGCCACCGTCTACTGGCACGGTACAGGCATCGGTGCCGACCTGAGCCAGGAACCGGGCAAGGCCGAGCATTTCGGCATCACCGTGGTCGAGGCCATGTCGGCGGGTACCGTACCCTTCGCGTTGAACTCCGCAGGACCGCGGGAGATTATCACCGATGGGGAGACTGGTTTTCTTTACGATACCACCGAGACGCTGGCGGAGAAGACACTCACCCTGTTCTCGAAATCCAATACCGACCAGCTATCGCAAATGGGGGCGGCCGCCACTGCGCGGGCACAGGCTTTCTCACAGCAGGTTTTCGTCGAGAACGTCAAGAAATTGGTGAGCAGCATCGTCTAAATGTGACACTGCTCACGTATACCGCTATTTGGAATAGAAAGAACTTAAATGTCCGTTCACGCTGAAACCAATGGCGTATTCGTTGCCCTGCGATGGCTTCAGAAACTCGGTTACCTAACTCTTTCGGTCGTCGGGTTCGCTATATTCGCCGCCAGCCTGGCCCCCGATGGAACGCCGGACTTTCGTATTTACCACCATTACAATGGCTTTGCAGCTTTGCATGATCGGTCCGCACTGGATATTGCGGCGGCCCAGATGCAGACCTTCTTCTTCCCTGGGTTAGATAGTGTTTACTACCTTGTCTTCGAGGCGCTCAACCAGCAGCCGAGGCTGCTGAACGCTCTCTTGTCCATTCCCTACGGCATCGCCGCCTTCTTGGTCTTCTCCATGGCTCGGCTGTTCGTCGGCACGCGATCGATCATTACCGATCTCCTCTGCGCGGCCGTGGCGGTTATGGGCCTAACGGGGGCCGGCGGCCTGCCCACCATCGCCACGACAATGTCGGACATCGTCCCGGGCCTCCCCTTCCTGGTCGCACTCACCCTGTGGCTGCACCTCGAAGCGAAGGGCCGTCATAATCTCCGCTCCTCCTTCGCGCTTGGCCTCTGTGCGGGCGTCTCCGTGGGTCTCAAACTGACTTTGTCGCCGATTTTCGTGGGCTTGTTCGTGGCCATCGCGCTTCGCGGGGGACTGTCGCGGGCAAGAGCCGGTGCGCTGCAGGCCTTCGTTTTCGGCTTGGGTGGTCTTCTGACCTTTGCCGCCATTGACGCCAGTTGGTTGCTCGGGAACTGGACGACCTACGGCAACCCCCTCTTTCCCTTCATGAATCACGTCTTCAAATCGGATTACGCGGACCATTCGCCGTGGACGGACCTGCGTTTTATGCCGCGCACGCTCAAGATGGCCGTATTCTATCCGGCATATTGGGCCTTTCTCACCACGAATCTGGCCATTGAGCTCAACATGCGGGATGGCCGGATCATGGCCGGGATCCTAGGCGCCATCATCCTGCTCACTTCCTGTCTTGTGTACCATCTCCGTAATCCAAAGCCGTCTGATCGAAACGGCGTCATCAGCGCCAGCATCGCCTTGGCCATTGTTGTGCTTATTGCCTATGGCCTGTGGGAAAAGCTTTGGTCGATCTATCGCTATCTGTCCGTGGTCGAAACTCTGACCGGCGTGACGCTGCTTGCTGGGCTGGCACAATTGGCCAGCGTCTGGAAGAAGGAACATTGGGCCTTCCTTGCAACAGCTGCCGTGATCGTGGCCATCATGACGACGACCCAGTACCCATGGTGGAGTCGGGCGGCCAAGGGGGACTTGGCTCTGTCGGTCAGCCTGCCCGCCATGGAACCAGATGCCATGGCCCTCTTCCTTGACCCTTATGCCTATTCCTATCTGGTGCCAACCTTCCCCAGCACCGTAAAGGTCGTGGGTGCCAACACCAACTTTATCCGCCCGGGAAGCTGGGGTAAGATGCAGGCCAAGGCGGAGACGGCCATCAATGGCCACCAAGGTCCCTTCTGGGGCTTCGAATACCCAGAGGCCTTCCCTGGTGAAGCCGACAAGACGCTGGCATTCTATAATCTCGAACGGGATGGGGAGTGCGCGCCTGTGGTTTCCAACATCGACGATCGTCCCCTCCTGCGCGCCTGCCACCTTAAGCGAAAGTAAGATCAGGCCCGCAGAAACTGCCGCCGGGGAACGTGATGGCCAAGCGCCTGCTTCACCACACCCCAAGGACACGATCCAAAGCTGGAACCGAAAGAATCCCCTTGATGTCCGGAAGCCATGGTCATCAAGGGGAGACAATCGATGAACGTGATGGTACTGCCAAGGGCATGGAAGCGCGGATATGGGAGGGCTCTCATCTGCGCCTAAAGTCAATGGTCGAGGTCGGAAGCCCGCTGAGACGGAAGAATGTGTTCCGCAGACCACTGGAGCGAGACACTTGAGTCAAAGATCGGAAAATCTTCCATTTATTAAAAAAAAGCCCGAATCACAAATTCCGGCCATCATTAAATTTCGAGAGAATGCCCTGGAAATTCGAGCACAAAATAATAATATTGCATTATTATTCTTCATTATTATTTCAGTATTTGTTGCATTTTTACTGACGAAGTTGCATCAAGTCATTTTTCCACCCAACAGTATTCAGTATGATCTCGTATTAAAGCAATATCACAGACTTCTAAATCCCGAGCCGACAGAAAGATTTGTTTTTCTATCTCTGTCAGCGCTGGCAATTTTAGCCTCTGTGTCCATATTTCTTATACCATCTCCCAATTTCAAAATCTTCAAGAGGCGAAATCTCAGCGCTATTTTAATTATAAATTCCATTCTCGCCATAATTGTCATAGCCGGACTGTCGAGATTTGACTTTGGCCGCTCTCTCTTTTTGAATGGGCCCGCCCCCCTACAGCCCACCCTTATCCGGCTGCTGGGCTGCGTCGTGGCGGCGGTCGTCCTACTCCTGGCCCTTTTTCGACTGCCGCCGGCCTTCATAACGACTCAGCACCGGCTCGCGAGCGCGCTGGGCTGGGGAATTTTCCTGTCGGCCATGATCCTGCAAATCACCGCGTGGCGGTTGTTCAGCGAAGCATCGATGCGGGAAACCAGCCCATGGTCAACCTCCATGGACGCGTTCATCTATTCCATATCGCAGGTAATCTTCGGGAAAACCGTCCTAGTCAATTTTCCAGCGCAGTACGGTTTATCTGCGGAGCTCATTGGCGGGTTCTTACGCCTCTTCCCTTTCTCCATTCTGGCGTTCTCACTCGTCTTCTGCGTCATGCAGGTGGTTTCGCTGGCCGCCGTCTTTCATGCCTTCGCCAAGGAGACCCGTGTTTGGGTGCTTCGCCCCTTGTTCGGTCTCGCCCTGGTCTTGGTGACCTTCGCTTCAGTCATCATGATCAATGGCGTCGATGAATATTATCTTCAATATTGGCCTTTGCGATTCATCTGGCCGGCCCTGTCCATTTTTGCCCTACAGGCCTATAAATCCGCCCCTGATCTTCGCCACGCGGCGGCAGTGTCGGTGATCGCCGCCATCGGGACTATCTGGAATATCGAATCAGGACTGCCCATCGCGATCGGCTTCGCTGCCTTGCTGGTGACGAAGTGGGCTTTCAACCTGGGTTCGCGCGAGGCGCGATCAATCGCCCTTAGACGCCACCTGCTGCGGGCGCTGTTGCAGCACGGCATCCTGTTCATTGCTTTCGCCGCCGCAATGGCTGTTTACATCAGTGCCAAGGCGGAGCATCCCCCCCATTGGGGCTGGCTTGTCGAATACCAAAAGCTTTTCTATGGACTGGGCGTCGCAATGCTGCCGATGCCCCTCACCATCACAACTCCGTGGATGAGTGTCCTGGCGCTCTACCTGCTCGGCCTCCTGATGGCCGCCTCGGCCTGGCGCCGGACGCCATGCACGCGGGGGTATGACCTGATTTTCTTTGTCGCGGTGCTCGGCTGGGGACTATTCACCTATTACCAGGGCCGATCCCATATTCTGAACCTTATCAACGTTTGCTGGCCCGCCATCCTGCTCGCCACCATCCTGACCGACCGCGCGATCCGCTTCGTCAGAACGCGTCGGCTGAGTCGGCCCCATCTGATTCTGCCCGCGATCGCGATCGCGGGCCTGTTCTACACCGCCCTGCCATTCGTGCAGAACCTGGGGCTGCTTTGGCAAAACACCCTCACGGTGATCGACACCTGGGGCCAGGCGGCCTCACCCTTGGTCAGTGATGAACTCGCCTTCATCCGCGAGCATACCGTCCCAGGCCAGGCCTGCGTTTTGCTCACCCGCCGGCAGGGCTTGTACTATGCCGCCGCCGGCCTGGGAAACCCGATTGATGGACCTGGTTATTCCGAGATGCTGACGATTAAAGACCGCGACGCCTTGATGGCCCAGTTGAATACCCGGCGCTTTGACTGTGTGTTCATTGGCATGGGGAAGGACAGCGAACAAAATCTGGATACGGACGTGTCCGCGCCGTTCCGCGACTACGAAACCGTCGCGACCAATGCCAAAGGCACGTTGCACTTCCTCAAACCCAAGAAAGCGATCGCCCCAGAAGACCGGCTGTAAAGCCTCGCCTTTCGCCCCTCGAGTGCCGACCTCAAATATGTTAACCGTTATATAGGGGCATGAGTTTCCGCCCCATTCCATCCCCAACCCTGGCGGCACCATCGGCGCCGGGGCGGGCACGACGAATAAGGCATATGAATGATTGCAGATTTTGCGCCTACTCGGCATCGGTATATATTTTTGCAATAAAACGTCCTGAATTTTTCTAGATTTTTTCAGTTTAAGTCGCTTTGGGGGCAGTCGATGAAGGTAGTTATACTGGCTGGTGGCATGGGGACACGGATATCCGAGGAATCCCACCTACGCCCCAAGCCGATGGTCGAGATCGGCGGACGGCCAATCCTGTGGCACATCATGAAAATCTATTCGGCCTATGGATTTCATGACTTCATCATTTGCCTGGGATTCAGGGGCTATGTCATCAAGGAGTACTTTTCCAATTACTTCCTGCACATGGCCGATGTCACCTTCGACATGGCCCGCAACCAAATGGAAGTGCATCGGGAAACGGCCGAGCCTTGGCGGGTGACGCTGGTGGATACCGGTGCCACCACCAATACCGGTGGCCGCCTGAAGCGTGTCCAGGAATACGTGAAGGATGAGCCCTATTTCGCCATGACCTACGGTGATGGCGTATCCGACATCGACATCGCTGCCCTCGCCGCCTTCCACACCAGCCACGGCAAGCTGGCCACCATCACTGCGGTCCGTCCGCCCAGCCGGTTCGGCGTTCTGGATATCGATGGCGAGAATCAGGTGCGCTCCTTCCGCGAGAAACCGGCCAACGAAATCGGCTGGGTCAACGGCGGCTTCTTCCTGCTGTCGCCGCAAGTGATCAACTTGATCGACGGCGACACCTCGGTCTGGGAACATGAGCCGCTGGAAGCCCTGGCGGAGCAACGCCAGCTCAACGCCTTCCATCACGAGGGTTTCTGGCAGCCGATGGACACGTTGCGGGACAAGAATTTCCTGGAAGACCGGTGGGCCAGTGGCAAAGCGGAGTGGAAGGTCTGGCCATGAGTTCACAAGCTGGAAGCGGGCTGCGCGGTTCCTGGGCCACGGCTTGGCGGGGACGTCGTGTCCTTCTGACTGGTCACACCGGTTTCAAGGGCAGTTGGATGAGCCTCTGGCTGGCAGGGCTCGGTGCCCGGGTTACCGGCTTTTCCCTGGCGCCCCCCACCGAACCCAACCTGTTCAGCCTGGTTGGGGCTGCTGCCGATGTCGACAGCGTCATCGGCGACATCCGCGACCTGCCGGCGCTGGAGGCAGCCGTGGCGCGGGCCCGGCCGGAGATTATCATCCACATGGCGGCACAGTCGGTGGTCCGCGCCTCCTATACCGATCCGCTGACCACATATTCGACCAACGTGATGGGCACGGCCAACCTGCTGGATGTGGCGCGCCGCTGCCCGGACGTGCAGGCCATCTTGGTCGTCACCAGCGATAAATGTTACGAAAACCGCGAACAAATATGGGCCTACAGGGAACATGACCGCATGGGCGGGCACGATCCCTACAGCAACAGCAAGGGATGTGCGGAACTGGTCGTGGCCGCTTTCCGTGACTCCTACTTCCGCAAGGCCGGCGTGGCCGTGGCGACCGCCCGGGCGGGCAACGTCATCGGCGGTGGCGACTGGACGGCCGACCGCCTGGTGCCCGACGCCATGCGCGCCTTTCTAGCCCGCCGCACGCTGGACATCCGCAACCCGATCGCCGTGCGTCCCTGGCAGCATGTTCTGGAACCACTGCAAGGCTACCTGCTGCTAGGTGCCCGCCTTCTGGGAGATGAGGCTGGGGCCTATGCCGGGGGGTGGAATTTCGGGCCCGGGCACGACAGCAACCAGCCGGTATCGGATGTGGTCGATGCGTTGGCGGCATGCTGGGGCGGCGGCGCCACTTGGCGGCAGGTGGGCGACCCCGCTGACCTGCACGAAGCCACCCTGCTGCATCTGGACTCCACCAAGGCCAACATCAAACTGGGCTGGACCCCCGTCCATACCTATAAGACGGCAGTGGCGTTGACGGTCGATTGGTTCAAAGCCTATGAAGCCGGGGCCGACCTGCGCGCCATCACCCAAGCGCAGATCGAGGCTTACATGAACCATCATCCGCGCGCGGCCTAGGGTTTGGCGTTTCCGTGTGGGCAAAGGACCGAGGTAATGTCTGGCTCTGCTTCCAATTCCAAGGCATCGGCCCTGCGCGAGCAGATCCTGGACCTCGTGCGGGACTATTACGACTTGGTCCACGCCCCCGGCCCCTTCATCCGGGGAGACTCGCCGGTACCCGTATCCGGACGAGCCTATCAAGCCCAGGATATGCAGTTCCTGGTCGACAGCGCGTTGGATTTCTGGTTGACCACCGGTCGCTTTAACGATGCCTTCGAGCGGCGCCTGGGCGAGGTTCTGCAGCGCAAGCACGTGTTGACGGTGAATTCGGGATCGTCGGCCAACCTGGTGGCGTTCGCGGCCCTGACATCGCACCTCCTGAAGGATCGCGCGCTGAAGCCGGGCGATGAAGTCATCACCTGTGCCACCGGCTTTCCGACCACGGTCAACCCCACCTTGCAGTTCGGCTTGGTCCCGGTCTTCCTCGACATCGACATCCCAACATACAACATTGACGTCACCCGCCTGGAAGAAGCGGTAACCCCCCGGACCCGGGCCATCATGCTCGCCCACACCCTGGGCAACCCTTTCAATCTCGACGCGGTCATGGCGGTCGCCCGCAAGCATGACCTCTGGGTCATCGAGGATTGTTGCGACGCGCTGGGGGCAACCTATGAGGGCCGGCCGGTCGGCACCTTCGGCGACGCCGGCACGCTCAGCTTCTATCCGGCACACCACATCACCATGGGCGAGGGGGGCGCGGTGTTCACCGACCGGCCCTTGCTGCGCCGGGCCATGGAATCCATTCGCGACTGGGGTCGCGACTGCTATTGCCCGCCAGGGCGGGACAACACCTGTGGCAAGCGTTTCCAGTGGCAACTGGGCCAATTGCCGGAAGGCTACGATCATAAATACATATATTCCCACCTGGGATACAATCTGAAGATCACGGACATGCAGGCGGCCGTCGGGCTGTCGCAACTGGATCACCTGGACGGCTTCATCGCCGCGCGCCGGCGCAACTTCACCCTATTGAAGCAGGGCCTGGCCGATTTGCAGGATGCGCTGATCCTACCCGAGGCGACACCCAAAGCCGAACCGTCCTGGTTCGGCTTTCCCATCACCCTGCGGGACGACGTCCCCTTCAGCCGGCGCGACTTGGTCGTCCACCTGGATGCGCACAAGATCGGCACCCGCCAATTATTCGGCGGCAATCTGCTGCGCCAACCTTACATGGCCGGACGGCCCCATCGCGTGGTCGGCACCCTTTCCAATAGCGACGCCGTGATGAACCGGACCTTCTGGATCGGCGTCTACCCCGGCTTGGGCAAGGATGCCGTGGAATACGCCATCGACACCATTCGCACCTTTATTCGCCGCTAAAAAGCGCAACCTGGGGGCCCGTCCCGTGCGTATAGCCATCACCGGAGCCGGCGGCTTCCTCGGCGCCCCCCTGGTCCGCCTTCTCGCGGCGCGGGGGGACGCGGTGGCGGCGATCGTGCGTCCCGGTACCACCCAGGACCGACTGCCGGATTTGGCGGGCGCGATGCGGATCATCGAGGGCGACCTCGATACGATCGGCGCCCTGGAAGCACCGCTAGCGGACTTCCGCCCCGACGTCCTGGTTCACGCCGCATGGGCCGGGGTAGGTGCCCAGGATCGTGACCGACCCGGCCAGTTGCGCAATGTGGTCGCGGCGGGGGAGTTGGCCGCCCTGGCCGGCAGGCTGGGGGCATCCACCTTCATCGGCATCGGTTCCCAGGCGGAATACGGTCCCGTCAGCGGGCGGACAGATGAGGCGGTACCCGCCCGGCCCGTGACCTTGTACGGCATCGCCAAGCTTTCGGCCGCGCTGGCCACGCAACGCATCTGCGCCCAGGCCGGCTTGCGTTGGGCTTGGCTGCGCGTGTTCTCCCTCTTCGGCCCACGCGACAATCCCCAGTGCCTGATCCCCGCGCTGATCGAGCAGATCGGGCGGGGGCAGCGGCCGCAGCTGACCGCCTGTACCCAGCGCTGGGACTATCTTTATGTGGAGGATGCGGCGGCGGCCGTGGCCGCGGTGGCGCGCACGCCCAGCGCCGCCGGGCTGTTCAACCTTGGCTCCGGCCGGGCGCCACCGTTGCTTGAAACGGTTATCCACCTGCGCGACCTTCTTGATCCGACAGTTCCGCTGGGCGTTGGGGAAATCCCCTACGGGCCCAATCCCGTGATGCACCTGGAAGCAGATATCGGCCGCTTGACCGCTCTGACGGGTTGGCGGCCGACCTTAACCTTGGGGGACGGCCTGCGTGCAACCATCGCTTGGCATCGCAATCTGGTAAGTAGAACGCCATGAGGCAACAGTCCACGACCAGCCTCAACCTGCCGCCTTGGCTGCGGAAACATCTGCCCGCCAGGCTCGGTCTGGCTCTTCGGAACGAAAATGATGAGCGACTAGGGGACTTCATACGCTTCGTGCTGGTGGGCGTGTTGAACACGCTTTTCGGCTATGGTGTTTTCGCCGTGGGGATCTTGACAACGGGCGATCATCGCCTGGCCTTGACGGCGGCCAACGTGATTGGAGTTGCATTCAATTTCCTGACCACCGGCCGCCTGGTTTTCGGTAGTCAGCGCATCCATCGTTTGCCACTGTTCATTGGGGGCTACATCGTTTGTTTTATTGTCAATCTTGAGGCGCTGGAGTTGACGCATGCCGCCGGGGTCCCCTCATTGCTGGCACAGGTTTTATTATTGCCCATCATGGTAATTTTGTCCTTCATCATCAATAAATTCATTGTTTTCAGGAGAGGTAATTGAAAAGAGTTTCCATCGTCACCCCCTGTTACAATGAGGAAGCGGGCATTGCGGAATGTCACGCGACAATTAAGGCCATCTTCGACAAGCTGCTTCCAGGATATGAGCGTGAGCACATCTTTTGTGACAATGCTTCCACGGACAGAACGCTTGAAATTCTAAAGGATATCGTGGCGCACGACCCATGCGCCCGCATCATTGTCAATGCCCGTAACTTTGGCCCACTGCGCAACAACTACAATGGCGTGATGGCGGCCACCGGTGATGCGGTATTGCTGTTCATGCCGGCCGACCTTCAGGATCCGCCGGAACTCATTCCCGAATTCGTCGCGCTATGGGAGCAGGGATATGAGATTGTCTACGGCATCCGCGCCACGCGGGAAGAAGGGTGGACCATGCGCTCCGTGCGCACGCTGTACTACAATCTCCTGACGCGGTTTTCCGACATCGCCGTGCCGCCCGGCGTCGGTGATTTCCAGTTGGTCGATCGCCGGGTGGTGGAAGCCATGCGCCAAATCCGGGATAATTATCCCTTCATGCGCATGATGACCTTCGAATGCGGTGGCCGCGCCGTCGGCATCCCTTATCGCTGGCGTGCGCGCAAACACGGCGTCTCCAAGAACCGGCTCTCCGCCTTGTTCGATCAGGGAATGAACGGCATCATAACCTTCACCACCGCCCCCCTGCGGTTCGCCTTGATCACCGGCTTCTTGGCAGCCACCCTCAGCCTGGTCTACGCGGTCGTGAACCTGCTGTTCGGCCTTATTTTCTATCACAAGCTGGCGGAGCCAGGCATCCTGACCCTTATCGTCGCCGCCTTTTTCTTCGGCGGGGTGCAACTGTTCTTCATGGGCCTGATCGGCGAATATGTGTTGGCCATATATGCCCGGGTCAGGGACAAACCGGCGGTTTTCGAACGGGAACGCATCAACTTCACCGGCCCCGACGCCTGACTGACGCCACGCCAGCCGCCCCTCCAGAAGCAGATAGCGACATGACCGGAGCTGAGTATATCGCCGCCTTCCTGGCCAGCAAGGGTGTCAGGCACGTCTTTCTCATGACCGGTGGGGCGGCGACCTTCATGATCGACGCCATCGGGAACCGGGACGACATCGACTACATTTGCATGCAGCATGAGCAGGCGGCGGCCATGGCCGCGGATGCCGTGTGGCGCACGGACGGTGCCCTGGGCGTGGCCATGGCCACATCGGGACCGGGGGCTACCAACCTGTTGACCGGCATCGCCTGCTCCTATTTCGATTCCATCCCGGCCCTGCACATCACGGGTCAGGTCAACATGAGGGAAAGCGCGATGCTGGGTGGGGCCTCTCCCCGCCAGATCGGCTTCCAGGAGACAAAGATCGTCGAGATGGCCCGCCCCATCACCAAATACGCGGTGCAGGTGCGGACCGGTGAGGAGTTGCGTGAAGAGCTGGAAAAAGCCTACCGCATCGCCATGAGCGGCCGCATGGGACCGGTATTAATCGACGTGCCCATGGACTTGCAACAAGCCGAGGTGGGGCATTTTTCCCCAGCGCTGACACCGGAGCCCACCGCCGCCGACCCAGCGGCGATAGCGGCGGCGGCGGCAGCCGTCAATCAGGCCTTGGCCGAGGTGACGCGTCCCCTGATCTATTGGGGGGCGGGCGTGGGCCTGGCCGGTGTCGCGCCCGAGGTCGAGCGTTGGGTGCGGGCCACGGGCGTGCCCATGGTATCCAGCTGGAACGGCGCCACATATTTCGATCATGACCTTCCAGGCTTTTGCGGCACCGTGGGCGTCTACGGTAATCGCGGTGGCAATTTCCTTGTCCAGAACTGCGACTTACTGCTGGTGTTGGGCAGCCGCCTGGACAATCGCCAGCGGACTGGGAACACACGCAATTTCGCGCCGTCCGCTCGCGTCGTGGTGTTGGACGTTGACGTTGAGGAACTGGCTAAATATCAGGCGGACGGTTACGTCGCCGTCCCGCTGGATTTCAGGGACCTGCCCGCCGTCCTGGATCAGGTAAGGCTACCCCGTCCCAGCAATGCCTGGCTGAACCACGTCGCCCTGATGCGGGAACGCTACCTCGGCAAGCACGCCGGGCGGACCGCCATCAGCGGCGCCCAGTCGCCTTATGCGGTGATCCAGCGCATCAATCGGCTGGTCGACCACGATGCCATTATCGCCAACGATACCGGCGCCGCCTTGTGCTGGTTTTTTCAGACGTTCCATCGCACAGGCCAGACCATTTTCACCGCAGGTGGCAACTCCCCCATGGGATATTCCCTGCCGGCCGCCATCGCCGCCAAGCTGACGGCGCCAGATCGCCAAGTGATTTGTTTCAGTGGAGATGGCGGCTTCCAGTTGAACCTGCAGGAACTGCAGACGGCCGTGCACTATGAACTCGACATCGCCATTGTCATCCTGAACAACGGCGGCTACGGCATCATCAAGCAATTCCAGGACGCCTACATGCAGGGGCGCTATCACGCCACCGGCGTCGGCTACAGCCAGCCGGACTTCGGCAAGATCGCATACGCCTATGGCCTTGATTACCACCGCATTGAGCGACCAGACCAGATCACGCCTGAAATGTTCACTCATAAGGGCCTGCGAATTCTGGACGTGATTCTTGAAGAACGGACCACCATCGAGCCCAAGGCGGAAATGGGCCGCCCCATCAATGACCAATTCCCTTACCTCGACGAAGCGGAGTTGGCCGAAGGAAACGCCTTTATCGACTATAAGCGGCACTGAGGGGCAGCAGCGTCACGTGCCCCGCTCCCCTCTCAGGAATACAGATGATGCAGAGACTGGTTGACCGCCCGGCGGCGGCCCCCGCCGCGGGCATGAATCCGGCCTTCAACTCGCAGGCATTTCTGCGCGAGTGGCGGATGTGGGCGGCCGGCGCCGTCGTGGCCTATCTCCTCGCGAACCTGTTGATCGCGGGTTGGCCGCATCTGTTCATCCCAGACTTGTCGCATCCCTATTTCAATGAGGGCGACGGCCTGTTCAACGCCGCGCTGATTCAGCGGGTGATGGAGGGATGGGTTTATTCCAATCCCCGCGTTGGCTATCCATTCGATTCCAGCCTGCTGGACTATCCGAACTCCGACACCCTGAATTTTGTTCTATTGAGACTATATGGCATTATTACCGGAAATTTTTTTGGTGCCATGAATCTCTTCATAATTTTCAGCTTCCCTCTTTCTTTCATCTCCGCATATTGGGCAGGAAGACACTTCGGTGTCCGCGACACTCTAGCCGTCATGATGGCGTTCCTTTTTGCCTTCATGCCGTTCCCGTTCACACGATTCAATCACATCTTGCTCCTTTCTTACTTCACCGTTCCCATATTCTTCTACTTCGGCAATCAGATCGTTCACATGTCGGCACCAACGCGGGCCGCCACCAGCCGGGCGGGGCGCTTGCTGCCGTACGGCATCGGCGTGCTGTCTGCGTCCTTCGGTCTCTATAACGCCGCCTTCGGAATGATCCTATTGGCGACGGCGGCGCTGTTTTCGGTGCTGATGAACCGTAGTTTGGCCGGCGCGCGGTACGCGGCCTTGCTCATCCTTGGCATCGGCATCGGCATCGGCCTGAATGTAGCGCCCAACGTGGTGCATCGGATGGAGGTCGGCGCCAACACGACGGTGGCAGCTCGCAGCCCGGTGGAATCGGAAATCTTTGGGCTGAAACTGATTCAAATGCTGTATCCGCGATACCATCATCGGGTACCGGCCTTGGCGTCCATGACCGAACGCTATGAGGAGGGCCGGCCGCTGGTGAACGAGAATCACTCAGCGGCCCTGGGGATGATCGGCAGCCTGGGATTCTTGGCCTTGGGTGCCGTGATCGCCGCGGCGCTGGCCCGCCGCCCGGTCGACCCTCGACTTTCCTTCTTGTCCCTGACGGTTCTTATCCTGTTCCTTTTCGGAACCATCGGCGGACTTGGTGCGATCTTCGCAGACCAGATCTCCCCGCTTGTCCGCGCTTGGAACCGCATCAGCGTCTTCATTTCCTTTGGCGCGCTCACCAGCTTCACCTTGCTATTACAGGCCGGCTTGGAGCGGTGGCTGGCGGAACCGCGACTGCGCCAGGTGGCGTGGGTCGCCGCCGGCGCACTGACGGTCATCGGCATCGCAGACCAAACCCCCGCGGTCTGCGTTCCCTGCAACAACGAAGCCCGCGCCAAGTTTGAGGAGGAACGTGCCTTCGTGCAGGCTATCGAGCAGGCGGTGCCCGCAGGAAGCCCCATCTACCAACTGCCCTTCATGAGCTTCCCTGAAGCGCGCCCCCGCCATAAATTGCTGGACTATGCCCTGGCCAGCGGCTTCGTCAATTCCCGGACACTGCGGTGGAGTTACGGCGGCATGATGGGGCGGGCGGGCGATTTGTTCTATCAGTCGCTGGCCGAACAACCGGTGGAGCGCCAGTTGAGCGTCCTGCGCCGGCTTGGTTTTGCCGGCATCTACCTCGACCGCCGAGGTTACCCCGATGGGGGCAACGACATCATCGGCCAACTGACTCGGCTATTGAAGAGCGGGCCGCTGCTCACCCGGGATGATGGCGCCATCCTATTCTTTCGGTTGGACACCCCTGCTGTCGATCTGACCGGCCTTTCCCCAGGGCAGATCATGGAACGCGCGGGATACAGGGTCGACACGCGCGGCCGCTACATGGCCGACCTGTCGGAAGGCCTGTCATTCTCGCAATCGATCTGGCCTAGCTACATCAAGGACATTCAAGGCCTTTCCATGGTCGAGTCATGGGGTCGCTGGTCCAATGCAGACACCACCCCAACCGTTCGTATTCTCTTCAGCGATCCCTTGCCGGCCGAATTCACCCTGGTTCTGTCAGCACAAGCCTTCGGGCCTAATGCGGACGCGCCGACCCTGGTGCGCATCGGTGAGCACAGCTATCCCATCACCATAGGGCCTGCGGCGGCGGAGTATCGCATCGCCGTCTCGCTCGGCGCGGAGAAGAGCACGACCATTGAAATCGTGCCTCCCAAACCGATCTCGCCCAATGAGCTTGGAATAAACGACGACCCGCGCCGTCTCGGCATCGGGCTGATCCAGCTGCGGATTGAGACGAAACCTTGATGGCGCGCATGGGGATGGAATCGACCCGATGCGGCAGGCGGCCGGCGCCACGGCGCCATCGCCCATAAAATTTCTTCTTTCCAAACACTTACAGCCGACCCTTGAAAACGGGCAAGCTGTCACCCGCCGGCAATGATTCCGTTCGGGAAAATCAATGCTTTTAAGCGGGTTTCCTTAATCGCGCATTTCCCTTAATAGTTAAGTCATGGAAAATGCAGCGCATCACAAATCATCACATTTTCTTTTTCTTGAGGGAATTCGAGGTATAGGGGCCGTCCAGGTTCTCCTAAACCACTATGCCTCGGCCTTCCTTCCAGCCATTGTTGGGCTTCCTGGATTGACTCATTTCCCCTGGGAAATATCGCTGGCCAATTCGCCGCTCTCTTTCCTGACGAGTGGAGGGACCGCCACCTACGCGTTTTTCACGATGAGCGCATTCGTCCTAACCCAGTCCTATTTGGAGACAAGTTACACCGTCACCCAACGGATCTTGCAACGCGCCATCCGGCTTCTTGCACCGGCCATCGCCTCGTGGGTGGCGGCCCTGGTTCTGTTGGCCATCCTGCCGCAACCTCGGGCGTGGGTAGCGCCCTATGTTTCGCCATGGGCGAGGCAACGCTACGCGGAGGCCATGACCTTGCCGGCGCTGGCAAAGGACATGATCCTCAATTCCATGCTGCTCGGTTACGAAGGTGCCTCACTGTTCGATTTTGCGAACGCCAAGACTCACCTCCTCGTTGCTCGCCTGACAGAAAGCCTGAACCCCCCCTTATGGTCCCTGCACGTGGAGTTTTGGGGGTCACTTCTGGTGCTGTTGATGGCCCGATTATACCAAGCCCTTCCACGCCCCTGGTTCTGGGGGGTTTTCACGGCAACGCTGCTGGTAACGGGAACCAGCCATTACACTTTGTTCCTGCTGGGAGTCGCCGGCTATCTAGGGCGTCACCGGATGCTGGCACTGCGCGGCACCGCCCCAGCCTTGATGGGGACGACGCTGATCGCGGCGGCGGTGTTTCTTAGCACGCGAGCCGCATCCTTTCCCTTTGACAGTTGGGTGGTGGCGGCGCGGAGTGTGAGCCTCCTTGAGGCACCCGGCGGCAAATGGTTGCAGAACGAAGTGGCGGCGACGCTGCTGATGGCGGGTATTCTGATACAACCGAGAATAAGGCACATATTGGCCGCCCCTTGGCTGGTGTGGCTGGGGCATCGTTCCTTTGGCCTGTATCTGGTGCACTTTCCCCTGCTGTTCACCGTCGGTTTCGCCATCTTCTCCGTGCTTCTGGCCTATCTGTCGCAAGGAACCGCGCTCTTCCTGACCGTCGCGCTTGGCGGCAGCCTGTCGCTGGCCGCCGCGACGCTGTTCGAGCGATGGATCGACCGGCCCGCCATACGCCTCAGTCGCAAGATGCTGCGTCCCAAACCATCCTCCGCGCCACTGGAAACCGCCGCGGAATAAACAACGGCCAGCCGGCGGGTCCTCGCCGTTGGGGCTTCTTTCCTGGAGTGGCTTATGCCCGCCAATATGGAAGACGAAACGCATCAAGGATCACAAAATTTCACCTTCCTTGAGGGAATTCGTGGTCTTGGATGCCTTCAGGTCATGTTGATCCACTACCTGTCCGCATTCCTGCCGCCCTTGGCTCATGTTCCAGGGCTCCCACATTTTGACTGGGAAGTGCCGCTGGCCAGGTCCGAAGCCTTCGCCCTATTCAATGGCACCGTCACCGTCTTTCTTTTCTTCCAGATCAGCGCATTCGTCTTGGCTCAGTCCTACCTCAAGTTTAACCAGACCATATCCCGGCAAATACTCTGCCGGTTCGTCCGCCTGTTCCCCCCCACCGCTTTTTCCATCTTATTGGCCATTATGCTGCTGGCGCTCCTCCCGCAACCTCGGGCCTGGGTTGCGCCTTATGCCCAATCACTGTGGGCGCAACGCCTATATGTCAACCCCATGACCTTAGTCTCGCTAACCCGCGACACGTTGATGGACTCCATGCTGATAGGCTATCGCGGCGCGTCCTTATTCGATATCATCGACCCTCAGGGTGTCGTCATCAATCGACTTAACCTGAGTATGAATCCCCCTCTTTGGACACTGCATGCGGAATTCTGGGGTTCGCTTTTGGTGCTTCTATTGGCGCACCTCTACCGCCACTTACCCCGCGGGTGGTTTTATACGGTGTTCTGTGCCTTGCTGCTCGTGACGGGCACCAGCCACTTCACTTTGTTCTTGCTAGGATTCGCGACGTATCTGGCGCGCGACCTGTTGCTGACCCAGAAGGGACTCGCCGCAACGGCGGCAGGTCTCATCCTACTCACCATAGGGTTCTTTATCGCCGGATTGCCTACCTCCCTCTCCTTCGACCAACTACTGGAGGCCGCCCAGCATATCAGCTTGCTGCAAGCCACCGCAGGCGTGCGCCTACAGGCCGAGATCGCGGCGGTACTGGTGATGGTCGGCATCCTGGTTTTACCAGGTCTGCGGCGTAAGCTGTCCGCGCCCTGGGTGGTGAGGATAGGCCGCTGCTCTTTTGGTCTCTATCTGGTGCACTTTCCCTTGCTGTTTACTGTGGGCTTCGCGATCTTTAATTTGTTCCACTGGTACTTCCCCTACGGCGTTACCTTCATTATAACAGCCATACTGAGTGGCAGTCTGTCCGTGGCCGTGGCGAAACTGTTCGAGATATATATCGACCGACCGTCCCTACAACTCAGCCGCCGGCTGAGGACACGGGCGACTCCCCGCCCCATCACTGGAACGGCCGGCTCGGAATTCCCGCAAAGATGATGCAGGCAACCCCATCAAGAAAACAAGGCTTCGACGACGCGGGGCGAAGCCTTGTGCCCATACGCGGAATAAAGATGATACCGGGGTGGAACATGGATGTCGCGAATATCGGCCGGCACCTCTGGGAACCGATCCGCAAAATCCTTCCGGACGAAAAAAGCGTTCGCACCCGAATATGCATTGCAGCAAACCAGGACGTATCCAAATATTGAAAATAAATCGACAAAATTCTGCAAGGCGGCGCCAAAGTAATCATCGCCACCCCAGCGATGATCCGGATTATAAGCGATCTGAAATTTCGCCGGAGGGAGGAACTTCGCGTTATATTCAGCGATGAAAATCTTGGGAAGAACGCCACCGTTCAGCAGGGCTTCCGCGATGTAGATGTCATTGCCGTCAAGGTCGAGTGATATGAGGTCAACGGCCCCCGTTCCGATCGCCGCCATCCCCGCCTCGGCATGGCAAAGGACGTTGTTGCGCGTGATCCAGTCCCGGATATAGGTCAGCCGAGGCAGCGGCGTCGGATCGAAGACAAGTTCCTGCCCCCCCACCCAGAAGCCGCGCCAGCCCAGGCCACCTAGGATGATGGTGTTGTTCTCCAAGCCATTGCCGACACCGAATTCGGCAAACGTTCCGCAGGACAGATTCAGCCTGCGCACCAGTTCCAGCGTGATCCCGTCTTCATCCGATTGGGAGAAGCCCTTGCGGCCAAACCTGTTCAAGGGGTTGGGGTGGACCGCCTGGAACCTTATGTTGGCGTCCTGGACCAGGATGTCCTTGAGCTGGCTCGTGGTCCGCTGCAAGGTGGCCACAGCGTCGTGAAGCTCTTCCATATTGCCCCCTTTTCGATCACGACCGGCCAGTCGCGGGCCGGCGCCATGGATTTATCCGCAATAAACGGCGCAGAGCACCGCCGCGGGGCCGCAGCCGCACCTTTACGAGGGCCACTGTCAGCACGCCAAAATCCTTGTCGAAGGAATCGCGCACCGGCAGCATCTCGACCACATAACGCGGGTCACGCGCCAGACGCTCAACCAGGCTGTTGCAGCCCAGACCATCAAGCTCCTTGACCTTGTTCAAATAACAGTCATCGAAAATCACGACCGTCTTTTCGGACATGAGGGGCGCGACATTGTCCCAATCTGACTGAATAGTCTCTTCACTATGGCCGCCATCAATGAAGACGAAGTCGATGGGCCCAGCATCCGGCGATTGCCGGAATGCCTTCAGCGTGTCCTGGGTGTATCCCTGTATAAGCAGATGGTTTTGATTAAAAGCCGACAGCGCACCGCCGATTTCAGCACGAGACAGCGGATATTTTGAGAATTCCTTCTCATGAACCTCCGGCGTCATTTCCTCGAACAGATCAAATCCGACGTAACGCAGAGCCCCGGTCCGGGCGGGCGTGCGTCCCCCGGCCCGGATCATATCCGCAGCGTTCCGGCCATCGAACACCCCGATTTCCAGAATGGACCGCGGCCGCAACGCCAACAGGCATTGCAGCAACTGGCCATATCGCCGCGGGCGCCGGTCACGAATGGTAGCCAGGACCTGGTTGAACGCATCCAACTCTTCGGCATCCTGGGGGGTGGGAACGAGCAGGCGTGGCGGAACCCGCCGTTTGAAGACCGTGGTCCCGCGCTCATCAGGGAAAAGCTGCAGATGACGCTTGGCGGCCAGGCCCAGCAGATGCGCATCGCCCGCCCGGGCCGCCGCCTCAACCAGCAGACGGCCGGCTTCCGGCACCGCCCCGGCGCGGGATGTCGCCGCTATCGCAAACTCCACTCCCGCCTGATGGTCGCCTTGCGACAGGCGCAACTTCGCCTTAGCCGACCACGCCTCCGCCTCATCCGGATCCGCGACAATGCGGGCATCGTATTCACCTTCCGTGGACATCGTTTCCACCAGGCCAAGTGACATCAAGATTCGGCATTCCTTGTTCAATCCGGATGCTAGGTGCCCTGTACGACCCGGTGCTGGACGGCGAAAGAGGCAAGCTGTCGAGAAGTGGCGAGATTTGCTAATAATGTCAACGCCTGGGCGTTCGGCACTGGCCTGCCCATTGCCATGCGTTTGCACGTCGGTTCAACATTTGACAATGCTGTCGCAGTTGACGCACACAATGGCGCTGACACCCTAACCCTTTGCCCTGTCGCGACAGCAGATAAATTCGGCCACCCCTTCTGCGCAGTAAATACGGGATTGACCATCCCTTGAATATTCCCCTTCACCCGCATCAACAGTTCTTCATGACCCCAACGACCATCTGGCCACCAGCGGGTTGGCTTTTTCGGACCGGTCAAGGGTAGCCATCTCGACCCTTGCCCATGGTTCAGCGCACGTGGAGATAATGAATTTAATGAACAAGATCCTGGTCACCGGCGGGGCTGGCTTCGTTGGAAGCCATACATGCAAGTCGTTGGCTGCGGCAGGCTTTCTTCCCGTCACCTATGATGATCTGTCCAACGGCGTGCGTGACGCTGTTAAATGGGGGCCTTTCGAACAGGGCCGCCTGGAAGATGAAGCGCGGGTGGCCGCGGTGATGCGGGCGCACCGTCCCATCGCCGTCATTCATTTCGCAGCCTTCATCGAAGCGGGCCAGTCCGTTCGGGAACCGGCGCGCTTCTACCGCAACAACATCGGTGGCTCCCTGGCGCTGTTGCAGGTGATGCAGGCACACGGGCTGGACAAGATCATCTTTTCCTCGACCGCTGCGGTATACGGGAACCCCCAATTCACCCCCATCCCGGAGCATCATCCCCTTGCTCCGGTCAACCCGTATGGCCGCGGCAAGCTGATGACGGAGAGCATCCTGGCCGACTTGGACGCGGCCCACGGCATGCGCCATGTGGTCCTACGCTATTTCAATGCCTGCGGCGCCGATCCGGATGGAGAATTGCGGGAAAATCATCAGCCGGAGACCCACCTCATTCCATTGGCGCTTCAGGCCGCCTATGGCCAGCGCGCCGACATCGCCGTGTTCGGCACGGATTACCCCACGCCAGACGGCACCTGCGTCCGCGACTACGTCCATGTCACAGATCTGGCAAGCGCTCATGTCCTTGCCCTGAAACGGCTTTTGGCCGATGGCGCGTCCTTGACCGCTAATCTGGGGACGGGACGCGGCTATTCTGTGCGCGAAGTCATCGCCGCGGTGGCCGCCGTGACGGCGCGCGACGTTCCCATCCGCCTGGCTGAGCGCCGGCCCGGCGACCCCGCGATCCTGGTAGCCGACGCGACCGTGGCACGACGTGAGCTAGGCTGGTCACCTCAATTCCCGGAACTGACGCAGCAAGTGCAGCATGCGGCCGTTTCGTTCGGCTATTTGGGAACCGGCGGCAGCTAGCGCGGCGGGCACGGGCAAGCCGTGCCCCGCTGCACCGGGCTAAGGTTATTGGACGCAGTTACCTTGACAGCGTTAGGACAAAAATGTCACGGTAGGGTATCTAGGGCACGAAAAATTACGCAACATCGCGGGTGGGGCATGCAGGCGATGAGGTGCGAAGATGCAATCTCGTAGTCAAGTCGCCATTCTCTCTAATGTCATTGGCATGCCATATATTGCCAGCTGGCAGCATGATGGCTTTCCCCACTTGTACTCTCCGTTCTTTTCCTGATATTTTACACAGGGTTTATAATGATTTCCGCCATCGCCAAAAGATCCCTTAAAGCCTTACTTATGCCGGTTTGGCGGCGCGTCAGTTACCGCATTGAGGTCCGTCTGGCTCCCACGCGGGAGCGCCTGCATCAGCTGGAACAGCAGTTGGCCCTTGTGCAGGCGCAGCAGCCATTCAACGGCGAGCATTTGGTCAACCGCATCATTGCCCTGGAAAATCGCTTCAATCATATCGAGCACAACTTAAATCAGCAGCAGCCACTCAACGGCCAGCATTTGGTCAACCACATCACTGCCCTGGAAAATCGCTTCAATCATATCGAGCACGACTTAAATCACAGGCTGCATGCCCTGTCCGGCGCCCTTAATGAGCTTCAGGCTCAGTGGCGTGTGTACGTCCCCAGCTTTGTCGGCGCCATCGCCGCTGTGAAGCGGTCGGGAACGGAGGCCACGTCCCTAGCGCAGCGGGTGGACCAACTCGCTACTGGTTTGCAACAGCATCAGGAAACCTTACAGGAGCGTGAGCAGGTGCTGCAGGCACACGGCCAGGCATTGCGGGATTTGGCCAACGCGACGGAGACCGTGCTGCAGAGATTGGAACATATTGGCGGTGCCCCTGCCCTGCAGCCAGCCATCGTACCGCCTCCCCTCCCCTTGCCTGTCATCAATGTCGCGCCCGAATCCGCCCGGCTGGACACCGCCCTGGAGGATATATCTGCCCTGGCGACGCGCCTGGAAAGCTTGGAAGCTCGACTGGACCAAAGTGTCCACGCGCTGCAGACGCATGTGAACGCCCAACCGGGTGTCGATGTGCAAGGGCTCAACAGCACCCTGTCGGCCCGCATCCACTCCGTGGGCTCCCAGACCGACGCGCTGAGCGAACAGCTGTTGCAGATCCGCCGTTCCCTGTCTGAAGACGTAAATGACCTCTGGCAGTTTGTCCGCGCTCATACCGCGCGCAATGAGGTCGCACTGCATCGGGAATAACTGCCTCGCACTCATGCAAAAGGCCTAAAGGCATAAGCCTTTTGTATGGGTGCGCAAGTAGATCACTCTAATGGCGGACCACACACTCCACCCTGCCGGGTGTTTTATTCCCATTCCCCGTTAATGATAACATGCTATTAGATGGGGAAGCTGCCCCATGCCAGACCGTTTTTGATGACTGACCGGCAGGCGTACGTATACCGATTAATAACAAATCTGTGGTCCAAATGCCCAAATACCTGAGTGCGTCTGAACTACTCGCGTTTGGCAAGGCGCTAGACAATCGGCAATATCTTAATCACCTGCATGAACAGCTTTTCTTACGCTCCGCCGAAGACATGGCCGTGGTTGAGCTTTTACGCCAGCTAGACGAGGGGACGGTCAGCCGCTTGGCCGCCATCGCGATATTGGCGGATAGCGCGGAAGGCGCGATCACAGCACACGTCTTCTATCATTGGCGGGATCTTCTCCATCCGGATGCGAATTTTCTGGCGGATCTCTATATGTTCCTGCTGGGTCGCGATATCGATGAAGACGGACGGGCCTTTTACCAGGGGCAGTTGGACACGTCCCTGATGACCCGGGCCGGCATTATTTTGAATATCGCCAAAGGCGAGGAGTGCCGGGCGCGGGCGCAGTCACGCGTCGCCTTGGATGGCCTCACTGAAAAGAATACGCGCCCCCTGGTCAATATCGTGATCGCCGACCGTGGCTGGATCCTGGAGCGTCTGGCGGGCGAGATCGAGCAAAGGCTGCCATATGTTACCGTGGGCGTGACGCCCGGATCAGCGCCCATACAATACTTCCTGCCGTATTCCGCGCGGCGCGAGGCCGCCCCCGGGATTAACATGGCGCTGTTCACCCACATGGAACAGGATCCCGCCATGCGGGAGCGCTTCATCCGCGCCTGCCAGGAGGTGGACCTGGCCATTTACATGTCAGACTTTTACCGCACTGCCGTGCAAACGAACGCCCGCCGCAGCGTGCGCATCACGCCGGGCGTGGATCCCCACGAATTTCCGCTGGCGCCTTTGCGTATCGGCGTGGCCGGCCGCACGTATGGCAGCGGCCGTAAGGGTGAGGCTCTGGTCGCCCAGCTGATGGACTTGCCGGGTATCGAATGGCACTTCTCGGGTGACGGCTGGCCTGGCCCCTGCGTCATGTATCCGGAGCATGAGCGCCACGCCTTCTTCCACGCCATCGACTATCTGCTGGTCCCCTCGCTGTATGAGGGGGGCCCGATGACGGCACTGGAGGCGTTGTCGTGCGGCAAGCCGCTGATCGCTCCGGAAGTCGGCTTTGTCAGCGAACTGCCGCACATCTCCTATCCTACCGGCGACGCCGTGGCCGTGCGCCGCATCCTGGTCCAGTTGGCGGAGGAGAGGAGTGCCAGAAGCCGCGTGGTGCAGCGATACAGCTGGAATGCCTGGGCCCACCAACACCACACGCAGTTCCAATATCTGCTGACCGGCGCCGACGCCGTACCCGACATCACCAAGGCGCCGCGGTCCGACGTGCTGCGCGCCGGTCTGGTCCTGCACAAGCCGGAAGGGGAAGGCCGTACGGGCGGCCCATCCCGCCGGGCGGTTGAAACCGCGGCGGCCCTGAACCGAATGGGTCACACCGCCATTGTCCACCATGGCGACCTGCCCAGCCCCGCCAGCGCCGACCTGGTGCATCTTTTCAACGTGTGGGAACCGCAAAGCGCCACCCAATTGCTGGAAAGCGCCCGGCGCCGGCATCTGCCGACCGTGTTCTCATCCATTTTCATCGACCTGGCCATGGACGGTGTCCAAAACCAGGCTACCGCTGCGTTTGAAGAGGCTCGCACCTTCGGCCAAGTGGAACAGGCGTTGGCGGGCTTGGGCGATCGGCACCGTGAAGCGATGGCCAATCGCCGACAGACCATCAGCCACGCCCTGCCAGGCTATGCCGAACAGGTGCAGCGCATGCTGGATCTGACCGATCATCTGGTCACCACCAGTGACTTTGAGTTCAATCTGCTGCGAACCTACGGATTTGATCTGCCGGCGCATTCCATTGTGCGCAACGCCGCCAGTGACCAGCTGTTAACGGCGGAGCCCACCAACCGTTTGCCGCCGGTCATCGCCGAAGGCGGATACATCCTGTGCCTAGGCAACATCGAGCCGCGCAAAAACCAATTGCTGCTGCTGCATGCTTGCCGCGATCTCGACCGGCCGTTGGTGCTTGCCGGCGGTGGCGGCCCCAGTCCCTACGGCAAGCTGGTTCAGCGCTTCATGACACCTTGGACGCACCTGACCGGCCATATCAACGATGACCGCCTGCTGCGAACTATCATTGCCAACGCCGCCGCCTTTGTGCTGCCCAGTTGGGCGGAAGGCGCCCCACTCTCGGCGCTGGACGCCGGCGCCCTGGGCATTCCCCTGGTGCTCAGCAGCCAGTCGTCCGAACGTGAGTATTTTGGCGACCATGGCTATTATTGCGATCCTTGGGATGTTGATTCCATGCAATCGGCTCTTCGCCAGGCTCTTGAAAATGATTCACCGGACAGCCGCCTGCGGCGCGCCACCTTCGTGCGGAATAATTTCAATTACGATCGGGTCGCGGATCAGCTAAGTGCTATCTATGCACGGATCACTGGGGGATGAATAGAGATGACGCGTAGGTTCGTTGCCCTGGACGGTCTGAGGGGATGGGCAGCCATAACCGTGTCCATGTATCATGGCATCCTGCAATTAAGCCCTGCGGCCCATGATAGCATGATGCGCCCCTTGCAGAGCGAGGACGGGCTCTATGCCGTGCTGTCGAAGCTGTCCCTCATGCTTTTCAACGGCAACGCCGCGGTCGTCATATTCTTTGTCTTAAGCGGCAAGGTGCTTTTCGACTCGCTGCAACGCACGGAAAATAAGCCGGCGGTCACCGCCTTGGCGTTCTCCGTGAAACGGCTGATACGGCTTTATCCCCCCCTCTGGGTGGCCTTGGCCATCTACGCCGGCGTCTTCATCGCCGGGACCCACCTGATGCCCAGCGTCTGGTCTGTTTATTTTACCTTTAAGCAGTTGTTGATCAATGCTTCATTGACCCAGGTAACAATGTATGGAGCGTCATGGACGCTGACGGCGGAGTTGCTGGCGATCCCGGTTTTGCTGGGAACCCATTTCCTGCACCGCGCGTTCGGCAGCGGCGGCGTTTTCCTGGCCGTGACCCTTCTTCTGGCCCTGCCCGGGACCGCGCTGCTGGCCCCCGTTCCCTATATGAGCGAGCATGCATTCCTGTTCGCCTTGGGCGGGCTGGTCAGCACCGACATGGGCGCAAAGTTGGGCCAGGGGCTTAGGCGTGTCCCGGCCATATTCATTCTGGCCTTGTTCCTGTCGTGGGTGATGTTCTTCCCGTACCAGCATGTCACCGTGGTGATCTGCCAGGGCTTCCTGGTTTTCCTGCTGATTTGCAAAATTTCCTATTCCACGGCTGACGACGACAAACTCGTCGCCTTCCTGTCCAACCGGCTTTCCCAATATTTTGGGGAAATATCCTTCAGCTTCTATCTTTTAAACCCTCTGTCACTGGAAATAGTGGAGCGCACTCTTTATTATTTCCTGCCGACATACAAGGAACATTATGTCGAATTCGGCCTGTTGGTCGGCCTGCTCGCCACCTTGATAACCCTTGCGCCCGCAGCATGGCTGTATCGGTTCGTTGAAATACCGACCATCAATATTGGCCGTAACATAACTGACTGGATAAAAGGCCGACAGCGCCCCTTGGAGAGATTCGTCTCGTAGGATCAAGGAATATTTATGATGGATTTAGCAGCGCAGGCTGGAAGTCACCCCCAAAGCATCGACGATGCACGTCGAAGAATTGTCTTTGTAAGCAACTTCTATCCGCCGGCAACGGTCGGCGGCGCCGAAGTCGTAGCCCACCGACAGGCGCTGGCGCTCAAGGAACGGGGGTGGGAGGTTTTCGCCTTCGCCGGCCAATTGACCTCAGGCGCGGCACCCGGGGGTACGCTCGTGACCGACGAGCAGGATGGCATTCCGGTCTACCGGCTGGAGATCCAGTCCCTTGATCCGGACTCAAACTTCAACTGGCCACTGGCCGAAGCCTATTTCCGCGCTCTGGTTTCCGCTTACGACATTAAATGGGTATTCTGCCACAACGTGATCGGCCTGGGGGCCGGCATCATTCCCCTGGCGCGCTCCATGGGCCTTCGCGTCATCACCACCCTGCACGACAATTGGGGACATTGTTATCGCGGCACCCGCCTGCGGGAAGATGGTAGTGTCTGCGACACTCCGCAGGAATGCTGGGCTTGCCACCCCGGAATCCGGATACCCAGCGGCGGTCGCCTACCCATACGGGTGCGGCGCGATTACGTCGCCTGGTGCCTGGAGCGGGCGGACACCCTGATCAGCCCCAGCCGTTTCACCGCCCGGTCCTATGACGAGGCCGGGGTGGCGCGTGACCGGATCAACGCCGTCTCCAACGGCATCGACCTGCACGCCATCCCGCCAGTGCTCCGCAGCGGCGAGGGCCCGATCAACTTCCTATGCGCGGCCTACATGGGAGAGCACAAAGGCATCCCTCAGTTGCTGGAGGCCGCGGAACTGCTATGGCGCCGTGAGGATTTACGCGGCCGTTGGACTCTATCCCTGGCGGGCGCGGGGCATTTGGCGCCGATGGTACGGACTCGCCTGGCCGCGAGCAAATTCGGCGACGCCGTCCGCTTCCTGGGCAAGTTACCACGCGCCGAGTTGATCCGTACCCTATCCCGGTCGCAGGCCGTGGTCCTCCCGTCCGTCTGGCCGGAGAACGAGCCCGTCATTCTGCTGGAGAGCATCGCCTCAGGCGCCGTCCCTATTGCGACCAATCTTGGCGGCAACCCCGAACTCATCCGCGACGGGGAAACGGGTATCCTGGTCGAGCGGGCGGACCCTGCCGCCATAGCTGCAGCCATGATTCATCTGATCGAGAATGGTCCCAGCCTGATCCCCATCCTCAGCGCCGCCAATCTCGCTCAACGGGACCGGTTGTCCGAACGCCATACGATGAATCGCCTGGAAGCCCTGTTGACCGATCCGCCGGCCCCCGCTCCCGCCCCTTTACCTATAATCATCTGCGGCGGCGGAGAACCCGACCTTGGCAGCAAAACATTAGTGAATACCCTGCACGACTTGCTGCCCGATACCCCTATTCGCCTTATCTGGCAGGATTGGGCGGATGCGCAGACCTGGAGCGGGGCCGTTGCCTATTGGCACTGGACGCGGGAGAGCGATCTGCTGCCTGCCTTCGAGCGGGCGGCGCGTTATGGCCTGCCCGTCATAACCCGAAGCGATCCGGATCTGGCCACCCGCTTCAACTGGGCAGCTGGACTTCATCACTATCAGCAACCTGAAGGTTTCGCAGCCATCCTCCAGCAGTTGCTGTCCACACCGCCCAGTGACCAGATGAAGCCGGAGGTCGCATTGTCCAAGTCCATCCTACGCGCCTACACCATGCTGCGGGACCGGCGTGACTTCCGCCTTGAGGCAGCGACACTCAAATGAAAAAATCCATCCGCGTACAAATCTGCAACGAACGCTTCCTGTCCCGCTTCGGCCTGGACCGCGTGCTGCTCCAGGCGGCCCACTATTTCCGGACCCAAGGGGCGGAGGTCAGCCTGGCGGCGTTACGGTACGATCAGACGCTGGTCGATTCCCTGGGCTTCAAGGTGGAGAAGGTCATCGTGCCCGAGGGCCTGGACATGCAGGCGACCGAGCGGCAAACGACACATCACATGCTGACGTCCTGGCTGAAGCAGCGGCCAGACGTTGTGATGGTCGGCGGTTGGCCATTTTTCGATTTGGCGTCAAAGTCGCCGGCCCTGGGTGTTCCCAGCTGCTATCCGGACGTAGGTGCCGTTCCCCACGACGGCTTGTCCGAAAACGCCACCAATGTGCAGCAGGAATTGCGGCGCATCCGCGCCCTGACGCAGCCCTTCATCAGCAGCGTGCTACCCATCAGCGATTTTATCCGTTTATCCCAGACGGAACGGGACCGGGGGCACACCCAGGGGGTGAGGACGGTTCTAATCGGCACGGATCATCTCGCCACGGCCCCTGCGGAACCTACCGGCACCCACGATGCGCTGCTGGCCCCCTTGCGTGACATCAAGGCGACGGGCGGCAAGCTGATCATCAATCTGGGTCGTTTCGAAGGAGAGGGGTACAAAAACTCCTTCACTAGTTTCACAACGCTGCGCAACGTACGTGCTGCCGGCATCGATGCCAGGCTGATTGTATTGGGACGGGCATCGGAATTCACGGTCCCACCGGACTTGGCCGGCGTGGTGCTGCCCATCGGCAATCCCAGCGATAGCGGTCTGCTGGCCATTATGCGGGAGGCGGATCTTGGCCTTACCACGTCACTGTGGGAGGGGTTCAATCTGCCACTGGCCGAAATGCAGAATATTGGCAAACCGGTGCTAGCCTTTGTGGCCGGCGCCCATTCCGAAGTGGTCGCCGACCCCTGGTTCCTCTGCGCCAATGTGGACCAGATGGCCCTCAAAGCGAAGTTGCTTCTGGGAGCCGACACGGACAAGGTGCCGTCGCGCCCTCTGCAGGCACTGGCACGGTACGTCAGACGCCTGCCATGGAGCGCAACCTTGGAGAACTGGTGGCAGGAAACAGTAACCCTGGCCCGGTACACGGCCTCCCCCCCCCCGACGCTAACCGGCCGTCGGCTGGTTCTGGTGGATCTGTCCAACAGTTGCCGCGACCCTGCCAATTCCGGCGTCATCCGTGTTTCCCGCCAGTTGACCAAACGCCTGCAACGCCATCCGGGTTTGGATGTGGTGTGCGTGCGCTGGGACAATGAAAGGTACAGCTACAGCCTGATCAATCCGGAAGGCAGCCACTTGGCCAACTACGCCGGGCCGCAGGATTATCATGGCATGTTCTACGATCCAACGACCGCCCACATCCAGGTTGATCGTCTATTATATGCGCCCGATCCCCGCCTGCCGCTGGCGCCCATCATGTTCATGCCCGAGATCTGCCTGGATGGCACCCTGGGTAGCCGGGTTCGCTGGGCTCGTGACCGGAATATGTTCGTCTCGACCATTCTCCATGACCTGATCGCCCACTATCACAAGCAATACTGCACCCAAGAGGTGGTCGATGGCTTCGCCAGCTACCTGCCGCCCGTCCTGCACATGGATCAGATCATCACCGTTTCCGAAATGAGCCTGACGGATCTGCGCCGGTACGTGAATGCACAGAAGGCTGAACTGCCGTTGAACACGCAGGTCGTCTGGCTACCGGCGCAGTTTTCCAATGTTCCGCGACACAGGCCGACGCCGGTGCCCGTCGGTCCGGAAATTCGCATCTTGTGCGTGTCCACGATCGAACCCCGCAAGAACCACCGGCGCCTGGTAGAGGCGTTCGGCCGCCTAGTCCGGCGTCGCCCGGATCTGTCTCTGCGTCTTACCTTGGTCGGCAACCGCTATGTCGGCGCCGATGAGTTGGCAGAACAGATTTCTGCCGCCGAACGCGAAGGTATCGCCATCGAATGGCGCGGCGTTCTGAGCGACCAGGAACTGCTCGCCGAATATGCGGCATCGCGCTTCACCGTCTATCCTTCCGTTTTCGAAGGGTTTGGCCTACCCATCATGGAAAGTCTGTGGCTGGGCAAGCCGGTCATCTGTTTCCAACGGGAAGTGATGGCGGAACTAGCGCAGCCGGGCGGCTGCCTGACCACCGACGTCTTCGACATCGATGCGCTGTCGGACGCCATGGAGCGCCTGGCGACGGACGACATCCTGCTGGCCCGCCTGCAAAGCGAATTGGCGGCCCGCAACATGTCTGACTGGGAAGACTATGCCATGGACATGGGCAATCTGCTCTATGGCCTCGGCAATCCCTATCCCACGCCGGCGTGGAGGCCTCATATGCGGGAGGCTGTCAGCGCTTGTGACTGACCCGGCACCGTCGCCCCCCATTGCCGGTACCGCTTGGAGGCTTCCATGATTGATGGTCGGTTGGAAACGCCGTTCGCGATTTTCAACATCGAACTGACCAACCATTGCCCTTTTCGCTGCGTGATGTGCCCGCGCACGCACAACATGAAACGTGACCAGGGCTATATGTCTTTCGAGGTTTTCCAACACGTTATTGACCAACTGGTCGACGCCAATCCTGATTACGCGCGCAATCATGGCGTTTGGCTGCATCACTTTGGCGAAAGCCTGGTGCATCCGGAGTTCGACCGGTTGATGGCCTATGCCGCGGGCCGGGGCGTATCCCCCGGATTATCGGTCAACCCGCTGATGCTGGCGCCGAAAATCGCCGAGCGGCTGCTTCTGGCCAGGCCGGCCAAGCTCTACTTGTCGCTGGATGGCCATGATGACGACAGTTTCGCGCGGATCCGTGGTGTGAAGGATGCCTACGGGAAATCGGTGGAGCGGCTGCTCGCCTTCCTGGAGATGAAGAAGGTCCTCAGCCCATCCACCCGCATCCTACTGTCAATGATACACTTCGACGCCAATATCGAGAGTATCGAGAAGATGCGCGCCTACTGGTCCAGTATTGACCGCATAGACCAGTTTCTCGACAAACCCTTCACCAGCTTTGATGGCAATACACCGGAAGTCACGGCCTTGAAGCAGTGGGACCGGATGCCGGAGCAGCATCCCGTGACCTGTCGTGTGCCGATGCAAAGCGTCACTATCACCTGGGACGGCGATGTCGTGCCCTGCTGTTTCGATTTTGACAAACGCTATGTACTGGGCAACGTCTTGATCGAGCCACTGTCGGCTATTTGGAATGGCCCCGCCATGCGGGCTCTTCGGCTTGAATTCCAATCGAATCGGGTGGAAAATCCTTTGTGCCGCAATTGCGAGTCGCTGCGGCAGTAATCCATCGCCTTGGGCGGGATGACTCCGGGCTGCGCAGTTCCGGACCTCCTTTAAGAGCCATGCCACGGAGAGGCTTTTGCTTCTGAATACGCTTAGAAAAATCCCAAAGTTATTTTCGGCAGCGCCTGTCGACACCAAGGTCGTAAAGGTGGGCACCCCCAGAGCCGGCTTCTTTGATTTTCACATTCACACGAGCAATGACAAATACATATCGCCGGAGTTGGAGAAGGACGGAATTTGGGAGTCCTTCGAAACGGAGATCTTCAGCCGGCTTTGCCGACCCGGCGAATTCATTCTCGACATTGGCGCCAACATCGGCTGGTACACCGCCATAGCCGCGCGCCTCATAGGCCCTGCGGGCCGTGTACATGCCTTTGAACCGGATCCGGCCAATTACGCCCTACTGCGCCGGAACGCTGCGTCACCCCCATCAAAGGCGAAGGTGCGCCTTTTCAACTTTGCCATTGGCGACAAGCGGCAAGCCTCGACACTGTTCCTGTCGCCCGTCAATCGCGGCGACCACAACCTTTTCGCCAGCCGAGAAAGCCGTCAATCGGTAACCATTGAAGTCCGCGCCCTTGACGACCTGCTTCTGGGGTGCAAGCACCTGCCAACGCTGCTGAAGTCCGACACGCAAGGGTCCGAGGCACGGGTACTGCGGGGTGCCCGCCGGCTTCTCGGCGAAGGCTGGCGTCCCAACATGATCCTGGAGTTTTGGCCATACGGCCTGCATGGCAGTGGGGATGACGCCGGCGCCCTGTGGCGCCAGTTGGACGACCTTGGCTACGCTACCTTCAAGCTGCTGGAAACGGAACCGCGCCTGACCCGCCTACGGCAGGACGACATGGCCTATTGGCTTGGGGAACGAATCCTCGTGGAAAATCGCGGTTTCATCAACCTGCTCTGCCTTCATCAATCCTCGGATCAGTTTCAGGTGCTGGCCGATCTGATTGATGATTAGAGCCGCTGCACTCAATCGGAACCGCGGCAAGCTCTATGTTTTGTCCGCATTAGCAGGCCGCCGTCTCAAGCTCGGTGGACATGAGTTCGGCGATGACGGCCGAGATGCCTTTTTCCGCTTTCCATCCCAAAAGGCGTTGGGCCTTAAGAGGATTGCCTACACTATGATCTATCTCTGACGGACGGAACAGGCTGGCGTCGACATCGACATGGTCCCTCCAGTTCAGGCCGACCGTTTCAAACGAAACGGCCACGAAATCCTCCAGTGACTGCGACTGCCCTGTGGCGATGACAAAATCATCCATCGCATCGCCTTGCAGCATCCGCCACATCGCATCCACGTATTCCGGCGCCCACCCCCAATCCCGGTAGATGGACAACCGACCCAGCCTCAACCGTTCACCGGACCCCCGGGAGATGCGCGCCGCGGCGGAGATGATCTTCCGGGTCACGAACTGTGACGGACGCAAGGGGGATTCATGATTGAAGAGGATGCCCGTGCAGACGGGCAGGCCATAGGATTCGCGATAGTTCGCCGTCATCCAAAACGCGGCCGCCTTGGCGGAAGCATAAGGGCTGCGCGGCTGGAACGGCGTCTCCTCAGCAGCGGGCAACGGCGTGTTGCCGAAGCACTCGCTGGATCCCGCGTTGAATAGCTTGGTTGGGATGTCCAGCATCCGCAAGCACTCGAGAATGTTCAGCGTACCGTTGGCGATACTGGCGAAAGTCTCGATAGGGACCTCAAAGGAAAGCCCCACCGAAGTTTGCCCAGACAGATTGTAAATTTCGTCTGGCCGCAGAATTCTTAGCGTCCGGAAAAGGCTGTAAAAGTCATCCGTTTGGATGGAGTGGATCTGTACGTCGTCATGGATGCCCAACCTGTCCAGGTTGGTGATCCGCTGATACTTATCACGCCTAGAAGAGCCATGAACCTTGTAGCCCTTGGACAAAAGATGCTTCGCGAGATAGGCGCCATCTTGCCCACTTACACCAAGTATCAAAGCCGTCTTCTGCTGCATGCTGAATCTCGTGGGGATATAAACGCAACCGGGGGCCCTGGCACCAAACCAACGCCCCCGGATCGGGGATCACCGGGCGATCAGTCCCGATAACTGTAGCGGACGGGCTCGGTCTTCAGCAATTCGACATCCGACAGCACCATTTCACGGACCAGGTCCTCAAACGGCGTCGTCGCCTTCCAACCCAGCTTCTCAGCCGCTTTCGCGGGATTGCCCAACAACAGATCCACTTCCGTCGGGCGGAAGTAACGCGGATCGATGTCGACCAGAAGCGTGCCATCACGGGCGTCCAGGCCCTTTTCCTCCGTACCGCTGCCCACCCATTCGATGGTGCGGCCGATGTGACTGAAGGCAAGCGTCACGAATTCACGAACAGGATGCGTCTCACCGGTGGCCAGGACATAGTCATCACCCGCCGGTTGCTGCAGCATACGCCACATACCCTCGACATAGTCGCGAGCGTGCCCCCAGTCGCGACGGGCGTCCAGGTTGCCCAGCGAAAGCTTATTCAGCCGGCCGTGTTCGATTGCAGCCACCGCCCGCGTGATCTTGCGGGTAACGAAGGTCTCGCCACGGATCGGGCTCTCATGGTTGAACAGGATCCCGTTCGACGCATGAATGCCGTATGCCTCACGGTAGTTGACGGTGATCCAGTAGCCATACAGCTTGGCCACGGCATAGGGGCTGCGCGGATAGAAGGGCGTCAGCTCAGTTTGCGGCGTCTCCCGCACCATGCCATACAACTCGGACGTGGACGCCTGGTAGAAGCGCGTCTTACCCTCCAGCTTCAGCAGGCGGATGGCTTCAAGCAGGCGCAGGGTACCCGTGCCGTCAGCGTTCGCCGTGTACTCCGGGGTTTCGAAGCTGACCTGGACATGGCTCTGCGCAGCCAAGTTGTAGATTTCATCCGGCTGGATATCCTGGACAAGACGGATGAGGCTGGTGGAGTCCGTCAGGTCGGCATGGTGAAGTTGAAACGCCGGGGTGGCGCCATTTTCTTCTTTGAAAAGGTGATCCACTCGACCGACGTTGAATGATGATGCTCGACGCTTGGTGCCGTGAACATCATAGCCCTTGGCCAGAAGCAATTCGGCCAGATAAGCCCCGTCTTGCCCCGTGACCCCGGTAATTAAAGCAACTTTCCCCAACTACCCCTCCTGAGATTGACTCGCCGGCACGCCAGAAGCAATCCGAGCGACAAAAAAGATGCCCTTGTCAAGGCCTGATTTGATTCAAATGTCATTGTCGACCGTCATCATTCACCATATCAAACCGCAGCACAAAGAGTGAAGGGGAGATTTTGCCATGCAAAAAGAGCGCCCCTCCAGACGCGCCATTATTTATATGTAATCGAGTAAATTATTTATATGTAATCGAGTAAATATTCTGGTTATTATCGATCTGGACTCTCGCCATCGCCACTTATCCCAAATTAAACTCGTATAGAATTATTTGTCGCAGGCTGGTGCCATCAATTGAAGGGAATTCGTCCTGCCACTGACAGCAGCCTCGACCCGCGTGACATCCGGCAGCCGTTCGACCCGGATTGCCGCCACGGAGCAGCGTGTGTCTTCAGTGACGAAGAATCGAATTTCAAAATCGTCGACCTCCTCGTCGACCACGACAAGGCCGCCCAGCTCCAAGGTCCCGGCGGATGCCTCCGCGACTAAGTCCTGGCGAAACAGGGTGCGGGTGCCGGCCGCACCGCAGACGTCCAGATACTCGTCGCCGGTCATTTGCCCAATCCAGCCGGTGACCGTCAGCCGATAGGTACCCATCCGCAACTTCTGATAGGGGCCGAAGAACAGAAAGCCGCGGTTGCCGGTCGTCGAAATGTCGCGCTGGCGACGCGTTCCGCACGTCGTGTTCAGCCGGCGATCACTACCCCAGAAAACATAGTCATCCTGAGACCGCGTAGACCAGTGGACGTTCCGCCCCCCTTCATGGCCCCCATTGTGAATGGCGTCCCAGAGTTGCCGGGCGCCCTCCCGCCAAGTCAGGTATCTCAGCCCTTCAGACCGGGTGTGCTGGCCCGCGTTGTATGACTCCAGCCAATCCCGAAGCGCCAAGGCCAGGACTGTGGCGTCGGTTTCATCAGGGAAATAACTGGCGTGCCCCCCCGCCACCTCGCGGAAAACCGGAATGTCGCGGGCCAGAATGGCCAGGTGATGATGCGCTGCCTCGATCAGGGGCAGACCGAAACCTTCGCCTTCACTGGCGGCGATCAAGCAGGCGCACGCACCGTAAATCGCTTCCAGATACTCGTCGCTCGCCCCCTCCAGCAGGAATAGGCGCTGCCGCAACTGGGGATGACCGCGCAATGCCGCCATCAACTCATGAACCATCCAGCCTTCCTTGCCGACGATCACCAAGTTGGCATCGGTTCCATCCCGCCATAGCTGTTCAAAGCCGGCCAGGACCTGAGCGTGGCCTTTGCGCGGTTCAATCGTACCGACCATCAGAAACGACGGGCGGGAATGCAGTTGCCCGAGAACGGCGTCAGCGTCGTTCGGCAGGCCGCCCGATGGTTCGGATTGGTCGATATCGGCCCCGTTATGATACCAGCCGACGGATAGCGGGCGGCTGCGGACGGGATTCATCGTCTGCAGCCAATCCAGAATATCGTCCGCCACTGCTTTCGATCCACCCACCAGGACATCAAGCTGCACCACTGTCTTCAGCCAGTCCAAGAAAGTGCCGTAGGTGGAGGGTGGAAAGTGATCCGCCAACAATAGCGGCAACAAGTCATAGACGACGGCAGCCGTGCGGACGCCACGGTTGCGCCAATCCCGCAAGGTAAGGGCCTGGGCGGGAAGAAGCACCGGCTGCAGATCCACGGCGACGAAAACGTCGCCTTCCCAGGCCTCAACCGATTCGTCATCCGCCCAATCGCCTGGAATGCCCAGATAACCCGTGGTGTAGCGGCGGGCATAGCGGAAACCCTGCCTGTCGGTGGTGGCATAAACGGGCTCGACCACATAGCCTTCCGGTGGAGAGCGCAGCCATTCGGACAGAATGGCGCGAACAACGCGCTGAATCCCCGTGCGGGCATCACGCTGTACCATTTCCGACACATCGAACAGCAACTGGCGGGGGCGTGGCGCGGGAGGGTGGTTGCGGTTATAGGCTACCGCCACGGCTGCCAAATCCCCTTCCAGGTCCAGGGCCGCCAGATGATGCGGCACCTTGTGATGCGTACGGGCGTAGAACCGCTCCAAAGCCTCCGCGTATCGTTGGGCACCACGGCGCGGATGATGCCGGTTTTGGATGAAACGCCATGCCGCCTCCACCAGGATCCGCCGCCGCGCTCCGCCGATGGACAGATCCACCAAGGCCCCGGCCAACTGCTCCTGGCTGACATCGGCCGGCAGTTGAAGGGTGACCTGGTCATCCAACGCGATCAAGCCGTCCACCGCGTTCACCACCGTCGCCACCCCGGCGCTGAGACAATCCAATATCGCCTCGTTGCCCTTCGCCGACCCGTACGACTGCAGCTGGACGGCGATGTCGGTGGCCACCAGCCAATTTCGGTGCTCGCCCGAGGTGATGCGGCCGGTCATCATAACGTGGGCGCGGCAGGATGCCTGCAGCACCGCCCGCCGCAGGCGGCCGGCGCATTCGTCGGTTTGCGCCCCGACGAAGACGAGGCAGGCCCCCTCTTGCCTCGACAACGGCGAGACCTGCCAGGCAGCCAGCAGACGCAGAGCCAACTCGCCGTCGTCGCCCGCCCCGGCAAACGCGCTGACAACCAGGGCGTCCGGGTCCAGCCCCAGCGCCGCGCGCGCCGTGGAACGCCCGACGGACCGTTCCTGCCACCGCACGGGCGCGATTAGCTCCCAATCCCGGCTGGTCCAGGTGCCATACCAGTGATCTGCCAGAGCCAGACTGCGATGGTCCTGAACAATAACACCCAGGGCGTCCTGCAAGACGGGAAGGTTGGCGGGATACGCGGCGACCGCTCCCATCATCCCTGGGCGGTGACGTTCGGCCACCGCAGGATAGCCATGCGCCAAGGCCAGCGCCCGGGTCCAAGCATGGGGCCGCCGCCGGATGGCTTCGTCCCGTTCCTGGACGCCCGCCAGGAAAAAATCCCGCAGCACAATGGCGCCTGGGAACTCGCGCAGCAAATCCAATATCGGAGCGCAGCCCTCGGTATCCGCCACACTATAGAGGACCCGGTGATACCCGGCCGCTGAGTGGCGGAACTCACCGATTGAGCGTAGGCCACCATGCACGCGGATGTCGTCGCCGTTCAGTACCTGTGGCGCCTTGACGATAACATCGACCTCATACCAGCGGGTCAACTCCCGAATCAGGTCCATATCTTGGCCGGGAAGCTCCTGACTGGGAGGCTGAGGCAGCACGTAGGCGAGGCGGAGTCGTTCCCCGCGAACCTGCTGCCGCATTCGCGGCTGATGAAATCGCTCGAGTCCCGCCCACACCCGCAGGGCGACCAGATCCCAATCGCCCCCGGCATCCAGTTCATCTTGGCCAGCGAGGGTAAACACCCGCTCGTCTTCGAAACCTAGGAAATCAATCGCCATCGACGCTGCGGCGGGCGATTGCGCCAAGACGAGGTCGGCACGACGCAGATCATCTAGTCGGCGCTGCTGCCACCGCTGGGAGACGAGCCCTGGCAGGAAGCTCTCAGACCCCGAATCACGCAGCAGCACCGCCGTCGGCTGGGCATAGAACCGGCCGATGCTGGCCACCGCGTCGCGCACATCATCGTCAAGCAACGAAGGCAACAATACCCAGTCGGGTTCCAGCGAAGCGATGTAGGCCTCGCGCAACAATTCAGCCGCGAGCCCCGACGCCGGCGCGCTCCAGACGGCGACGCGGCAAGACGGGGTCGAATCTAGCCAGGCGCGCAACGGCTCGACAGTTTCGACGAAATGGGCATTTAGGACGACGATGATCTCGTGTTGACCCTGGCTACGCACCAAGCCCATCACCAGTTCCCGCGCATCATGCGCAGCGTCCCCATGCCGGCCGGCCCCTTGGCACACCTGCAAGTCCACGACTAGACGCACTGTCCGTCACTCCTGTCAGCGAACCATCAAGCTGCGCACGCGCCGAACAAGACGCTGCGCGCCACCGGGAAGGTCGGCCATGCTGGCAATGGATGTGGACCCACCACGACAGACCACGGGCTCCAATTGGCCGGCCCTGCCTTGGACCCTTGCCTCGAGAGCACCGAGCCTATCCTCAATAGATCGCTGAAGTTCATCGGCGGTATGCTGGGGGTGAACAAAATTGGGATAGGTCTTTTCGTGGATCTCCTGCCCAACATTATCGACCCTGGCACCCAGTCGCGTGAGCTGTTCCGAGAGTTCGTCGACCGTGGCTTCAATCCTGGCCTCTAAAGCACCGAGCTTGTCCTCAATAGATCGCTGAAGTTCATCGGCGGTTTGCTGGAGGTGAACAAAATTAGGGTAGGTCTTTTCATGGATCTGCTGCCCGACATTATCGACCCTGCTACCCAGCCGCGTGAGCCATCCCGAGAGCTCGTCGAATGTCTGGCGCATCTCGGCAAAGCCGACATCAGTCTGCAGCGCCAATTCGCCCTGCTTCTCGCCAATTTGATGGATCTTCCAATTGAATTGATGAATTTGACGTTCCAGGCGTCCTCCACGCTCCATCTTTCCGCGGAACCCTCGTTCTCGCTTCATTTCGGTCTGCAGCGCCGTCAAGGCGCGGTCAAGTTCTGGCGGCAAGGGCCGCCGAACCGGTTCAGACCGCCAAATTGCCAAAAGGACGACTCGCTTGTCGATGCCGCCGCGCAACATGTCGCGGTATCCGTCCACTTCATGACTATCGGGAAGACGGCCGAGAATATTCTGATACGCTGAATCAATGAACTCTTTATCATGGAACTTCAGGATTTCTTCGACCATCACCTGATCATCCACATCCTAACGAAATTATATTCTAGCTGGCCCCGCGAGGCGGATCAGCCCAAGCTCTTCGTATCGCATGAAGCGAGTCTGTCGCGCCACTCCCCAATCGACAGACTAGGAAAACGGGGTCACATGAAATCGGTGCGGGCGATGGTTCTCCGCACCGATTTCACGCGTCCCAATTGGAATTGGCGTCCTTACCAATGGCCGCCCAGCATCTTCACGATAGCCGAGAAATCCAGGTGCCCGTTGCCGGCGGCGGCGAACAAGGCGTACAAGGCCGCCGCGTTGGCGCCCAAGGGCGTGGCGGCGCCGCTGGAGGCGGCGGCGGCCTGGGCCAGCTTCAGGTCCTTCAGCATCATGTCGACGGCGAAGCCCGGGGCGTAGTCGCGATTGGCGGGCGACGTGGGCACGAGGCCAGGGACGGGGCAGTAGGTCGTCAGCGACCAGCATTGGCCGGAGGAGGTGGAGCTGACGTCGAACAGCTTCTGCCAGTCCAGGCCCAGCTTGTCGGCAAGCGCAAAGGCCTCGGATACGGCGATCATGGAAATGCCCAGGATCATATTGTTGCAGATCTTGGCGGCCTGGCCGGTGCCGGGGCCGCCGGTGTGCACCACCGTCTTGCCCATCTGCGACAGATAGGGCCGCGCCCGCTCCATCGCCTCGTCACTGCCGCCCACCATGAAGGTCAGGGTGCCGGCGGCGGCCCCGCCGGTGCCACCGGAAACGGGGGCATCCACCATGGCGAAGCCACGGGCGGCGGCGGCGGCGGCCACGGCGCGGGCGCTGTCGACATCGATGGTGGAACTGTCGATCAGCAGGGCGGCCGGGGCCGCGGTGTCGAACACGTTGCCGACGTCCTCATAGACGCCGCGCACATGGCGGCCGGCGGGCAGCATGGTCACCACCACCTCGGCCCCCGAGGCCGCGTCACCGACGGAGCCGGCGATGACGCCGCCAGCCTCGGCCAGGGCGGCCAGCGACTGGGGCGCGAGGTCAAAGCCCACGACGGTGTGTCCGGCCTTCAGCAGGTTGCGGGCCATGGGCAGGCCCATGTTGCCCAGGCCGATGAACGCGATGCGGCTCATGATCGTTCCTCTCCCGTAATGATTAGTCTTCGACCCTCGCCAACAGGCGGCGGGCGATGATCAGGCGCATGATCTCATTGGTGCCTTCCAGGATCTGGTGCACCCGGACGTCGCGGACATAGCGTTCCACCGGGTATTCGCGGATGTAGCCGTAGCCGCCGTGAAGCTGCAGCGCCTCGTTGCACACCTGGAAGCCCACGTCGGTGGCGAAGCGCTTGGCCATGGCGCACCAAGTGCTCGCCTCCGGATCGCCGGCGTCCAGGGCCGCCGCCGCGCGGTGCACCATCAGGCGCGCGGCCTCCAGCTCCGTCGCCATGTCGGCCAGGCGGAACTGCAGGGCCTGGAAATCCGCCAGCTTGCGGCCGAAAGCCTCGCGCTCGCCCATGTAGCGGGTGGCGAGGTCCAGGCAGGCCCGCGCCCCACCCAGGGAGCAGGAGGCGATGTTGATGCGGCCGCCGTCCAGGCCCTTCATGGCGATGCCGAAGCCCGCCCCTTCCTCCCCCAGCCGGTTTTCCGCCGGCACGCGGCAATCCTCGAAAATCACCTGGGCGGTGGGCTGGCAATTCCAGCCCATCTTCCTTTCCTTCTTGCCGAAGCTGAGGCCCGGCGTGCCCTTTTCCACCACCAGGGCGGAGATGCCCTTCGGACCCGGCCCGCCGGTACGCACCATGACGACATAGAGGTCCGAAACACCGGCGCCGGAGATGAAGGCTTTGGACCCGTTCAGCACATAGTGATCGCCGTCGCGCACCGCCTTGGTGCGCAGGGCGGCCGCGTCGGAGCCGGAGCCGGGTTCGGTCAGGCAATAGCCGGCCACCCAGTCCATGGTCATGAGACTGGGGACGTACCGCGCCCTAATCGTGTCGTTACCGAAACGATCGATCATCCATGCCGCCATGTTATGGATGGACAGGAAGGCCGAGGTGGCGACGCAGCCGGCCGACAGCTCCTCGAACAACAATGCCGCGTCCAGGCGGGTGAGGCCGGAGCCACCATGCTCCTCCCCGCAATATAGCCCGCCCATGCCCAGGGCCGCGGCGGCGCGCAGGGCATCAAGCGGGAAGATTTCCTTCTCATCCCACTCGGCGGCGTGGGGCGCCAGATGCTCGCCGGCGAAGTCCCGCGCCATGTCCCGGAACGCCCGCTGTTCCTCCGTCAAACCGAAGTCCATGGCCCTATCCTCCCTGTTCTTATTCTGAGGCGACCCGGCGTCAGGCCATGTTCAACATGATGGTCTTCTTGTGGGTGAAGTGTTCCAGCATGGCCTCCAACGTCGCTTCCTTGCCCAGGCCGGAGGACTTCACCCCGCCGTAGGACAGGTTGGGCTGCACCACCAGGTTCTGGTTCACCTGCACCAGGCCGGCCTGCAGGCGCTGGGTGGCGTCCAGCGCCGTCTTCAGGTCACGGGTCCAGATGGTCGCGGCCAGGCCGAATTCGCTGTCGTTGGCCTGGGCGATCACGTCCTCATAGTCCGTGAAACGGATGACGCAGGTGACCGGCCCGAAAATCTCTTCCCGCGCCAGCCGGCTGTCGTTGGTCATGCCGGTGAAGATGACGGGGCGGACGTACAGGCCCTGGGCCAGAGCGGCGTCCGTGGGCAGGGCGGAGCATTCATGCGCGGTGGCGCCGGGAGTGCGCTTGCCCTCGGCGATGTAGCCCTGGACGCGGTCGAACTGCTGCGGCGAGACGATGGTGCCGATGTCCGTCTTCTCATCCAGCGGGTCGCCCATGACCATGGCGTCCACCTTGGCCTTCAGCGCCGTGACGAAGGCGTCGTGCAGGCTGTCGTGCACGAAGATGCGGCTGGCGGCGGTGCAGCTCTGCCCCTGGCGGGTGAAGCGCATGCCGGTGATGGCGCCGGCCACCGCCTGGTTCAGGTCGGCGTCGCCCATGACGATCATGGGGCTTTTGCCGCCCAGTTCAAGGGTGACAGGGATCAGCTTGTCGGCTGCCGTGCGGCTGACGATGCGGCCGGTCTCGACGGAGCCGGTGAAGGTGACCTTGGCCACCTTGGGATGGGCCACCAGCGGCGCGCCGCATTCGGGGCCGAAGCCGGACAGGATGTTCAGCACACCGGTCGGCAACACCTGGGCCATGATCTGACAGGCGCGCAACACGGCGAAGGGCGCCTCTTCCGCCGACTTCACCACCACGGTGTTGCCCGCCACCAGCGCCGGCGCGATCTTCAGCGCCATCAGCATCATGGGCACGTTCCATGGGATGATGGCGCCCACCACGCCCAGGGGCTCACGCACCGTCAGAGTCAGCATCTGGGGATTGAAGGGCACCGTCTCGCCCTTCAGCTCACCACCCAAGCCGCCGAAGAAAGTGAAGGCATCGGCCAGCACGCCAGCCTCGACCCGGCTTTCGGTGCGCAGGGCCTTGCCCGTCTCCAGCGCCACCAGGCGGGCCAGTTCCTCCGTATGCGCGGTCAGCAGGCGGCCGCATTCCGCCACCAGCCGCCCGCGCTCGCGCGCCGGCAGGGCCTTCCACGGCCCGCCGGCCTCTACCGCCGCCGCCACGGCGGCATCCACGTCGGCAGCCTCGCCATAGCCGGCGCGGCCCATGACCTCACCCTTCGCGGGGTTTATGACGTCGAAGGTCTTGCCGGAGGCCGAGGCCACCAGGCGCCCGCCGATCAGGTGTTTACCCGACAGCTCGGCCGCCAGGGCATGGGGATCCAACAGCGGGGCGAGGAAGGCGGCGGTGGTGCTCATGGGGGTTCACTCCTGTTTATTCTGTATCGCGGTTCCGGCTGGGCCCCGGGAGGCGCGCTTTGCTGGGGACATGGCATGGCCCCGCGCAGATCGCCATTATCCGGGCGGAGAGCCTGGCGACATAGGTGGCAAGTACGCGAAACGGCTGTGCAAGAATGCGCAGATGTGATGCCCCGGCCCTGGGGAAAAGACGCACACGGGCCTCAGTCTATCACCAGGCTGGCGCCCCCGACGCTGGGGTCGGAGCCGGGCTTGGGTGGCCGTCGGGAGATCAAGGTCACGGTATCGGCCAGCGGTGATTCCCCCGCCGCGGTCGCCAGCGCGGGCAGGCGGCTGGTGATGTCCAGCACCACGTCACGGTGGCCGCCGTCATCCTCCGCCGGCTGGCTGGCCATATAGGTGTAAAGGCCCAGGCGGCGGGGCTCATCCGCCGCATCCACCGGCGCGGCTTCCAGCGTGCCGGCGAAGACCATCACCGGCGTGCCCGTCGGCGCACGCCGGCGCACGTCATGGATGACCAGTTGCACCCGATGGCCCTGCGCCACAGCCGCCACGGCATCGACCCAGCGCGCCGGGCCGCTCAAGGGCAACGACCGGGGTGCCGCATCCAGGACCCAAGTCTGGCCCACCGTCCGGTGCTCCTCGCCTTTTTCCACCGCCCAGGTGCCGAGGACCACGGCGACACCCAGCATTATCAATCCCGCGACCGGCACCCGCGTCATGACCCGTTCCTTGATGCTACCCATCCTTAAACGTCCGGTTGGTCCCATGAATACGCCTATTTGGCGGGAAACCAGCGTCTTTGCTGAACATGGCCGATCAGCGGGGCCGGGCGCGCTACGGGAGTAGCGGCGGGGACGCGGTCATGTAACGCCATTAAAATTTGTTACCGCTAACAAAAGTCGCTTGACGACGCGAATGGATATAAATATTATTTATCCCAAGCGAACGGTCCTAGGGGGCCGATCGACCAAGATGGGGACGAAACACCCGAAGACGCGGCATCGCCCCCTTGGGCGTGCGGCGGGTTGGCCCGACGGCCACCGCTTCCCGTTCCCCCATCTCCGAGTTTCGCCGGCCCCGTCGGCACATCGCATCTGGCAAGTCCTGCAGAGGCCCGCTCATGGTCCGGCAGGGGTTACCCGATGGCCCTGTGAGAACCCTCCCGTTCCCAGGGTCTTATCTCCCCAAGCCGGGGCGCGCGTCGCCCCGGCTTCTTTTTTGTCCCAAACTCCGGACCGGCGCGAAGTTCCTGATTCCCTGAGCGAATGTCATGCGCCAGGATGCGGGCAAGGAAAACCTGGGGGACTTCGACAATCATGCGTAGGCATCCGCTTGCCACCGCCGCCCTGGCCGTGGCCTTTTGCACGCTGTCCGTTGCGGCGGGGACCGCGAGCGCCAAGACCCCAGCCGGCGACATCAACCTGGCGGCCCAGACCATCCCGGCCGCCATCGGCACCGATCCCGCCCCCGATTCCCAGCATCCCGCCCGCATGGCGGTGCTGCACATCCCCACCGGCGGCCGCACGGGCCATCCGGTGGAGATCAACGGCGTCGCCTACCTGGCGGCCGGCGCCGGGGCCCACCCCACCCTGCTGTTGCTGCATGGCCTGCCCGGCAACGAGAAGAACCTGGATCTGGCCCAGGCGGTGCGCCGCGCCGGCTGGAACGTGGTGACCATGAACTACCGCGGATCCTGGGGCAGCCCTGGCAGCTTCCGCTTCGCCAACAACCCGGAGGATGCGGCGGCGGCCCTGGCCTATCTGCGCGATCCGGCCCACGCCCAGGACCTGGGCATCGACACCGGGCGCCTGGTCATCGCCGGGCACAGTATGGGGGCCTGGGCGGCGGCCCATGCCGCAGCCAAGGACGGCAAGGTGGCCGGCCTGATCCTGATTTCCATGGGCGACATCGGCGTCGTCGCCCACCTGCCTCATGACAAGCTGGTGGCGCTGGCCGCCGACAACCGGGAATCGCTGGCGGGCGTCACGCCGGAAAGCATGGCCAAGGAAATGGAAAGCCATGCCGATGCCTTCGCCACCGCCCCGCTGACCGCCCGCCTCACCGGCACGCCCCTGCTGGCCCTGACGTCGGACGACGGGCTGGCCAGCCACACCGACGCCCTGGTGGCCGGCATCCGCGCCCACGGCGGCACCCGGATCAGCACCGCCCACGCCGCGACCGACCATGGCTGGTCCGACCACCGCATCGCGCTGGAGGCGGCGGTGATCAACTGGTTGCAGACGCTGGGGAACTAGGAAACCAGGGGCCGGGCGCCGGAATCCTCACACATAAGGATCCGCCGTCCCCATGTGGTCCTGGACGTAGCGGCGAATGCCTTCCCCCAGTTCGGTGAAGGGGCGGTCGTAGCCGGCGGCGCGCAGGCGCCCCATGTCCGCCTGGGTGTAATACTGGTACTTGCCCTTCAGGGTGTCGGGCATGGGGATGTAGTCGATGCGCGGCGGCAGGCCTGCGGCGGCGAACAGGGCATGCGCCAAGTCGTTCCAGCTGCGCGCCTTGCCGGTGCCCAGGTTGAACAGGCCGCTGACGCCCGGGTTGTCATAGAGCCACAGCATGACGTCGACGGTATCGCCCACCCAGACAAAGTCGCGCAGCTGGCCGCCGTCGGCATAGTCCGGCCGGTCGGACGCGAACAGCCGCGCCGGCTCCCCGCCCATGATCTGGGGATAGAGCTTGGCGGGGACGGAGCGCATGCCGCCCTTGTGGTACTCGTTGGGGCCATAGACGTTGAAGAACTTCAGGCCCACATGCTGCGGCGGCGTGGGGGCCCGCTGGTCGATCGCGGCGCGCACGCGGCGATCCAGCAAGTGCTTGGACCAGCCATAGGGGTTCAGCGGGCGCAGCCGCGCCAGCGCCCCGGCCGAGGAATCGTCGTCAAAGCCCTGGGCGCCGTCGCCATAGGTGGCGGCGGACGAGGCGTAGATCAGGCGCACGCCCGTGGCGGCGCACCACGACCACAGGTCCAGCGTCAGGCGGAAGTTGTTCTCCACCACCCGGTCGGCGTCGGTCTCCGTGGTGGCCGAGATGGCGCCCATGTGAAAGATGACCTTCACCGCGTCGCCATGGCGGTCCAGGAATTCCGGCAGCTGTTCCGGCGTCACCAGGTCATGCAGGTTGCGTTTGGCGATGTTGCGCCACTTGTCCCCCTGGCGCAGCCGATCGACCACGACGATGGGGCCCAGGCCCCGCTGCTCCAGGCCGGCCACCAGATTGGACCCGATGAAGCCGGCGCCGCCGGTCACGATGATCATAAGCTGCTGCTTCTCGTGAAAATCCCATGCCCGCCCCTGATGGGAGCGGGCATGGGCCTTGATAGGGGACGGCGCCGCCCAGGACAAGCGTCCCACCGACAGGTCAGGGGGGCGGCGTCAACCGGTCACGCGGATGCGCTTGGCGATGCCGGTGGTGCTTTGGTTGGGCACCAGCTCCACCAGGGCCACCCGGCCGCCGTGGGCCTGGACCACATCGGCGCCCACCACCTGGTCGATGGTGTAGTCGGCGCCCTTGATCAGCACATCGGGCATCACCTCGGTGATCAGCGCCAGGGGCGTGTCGTCCTCGAACAGGGCGACGGCGTCGACCGAGCCGAAAGCCGCCAGCACGATGGCGCGCGACCGCTCATCCTGGATGGGCCGCTCCGGCCCCTTCAGGCGGCGCACCGACGCGTCGGAGTTGAGGCCGACGATCAGGCGGTCGCAGGTGGCGCGCGCGGCAGCCAGCAGCTGGACGTGGCCGGGATGGATCAGGTCGAAGCAGCCGTTGGTGAACCCCACCTTCAGGCCCCGGCGGCGCCAGCGGGCGATCTGCTCGCGCAGTTCCGCCCCGCCCAGCACCTTGGACAGGTTCTGGCGGTCGTCCTGTTCGGCCAGGGCGTGCAGCAGTTCCGCCGGGCTGACCACGGCCGTGCCCACCTTGGCCACCACCAGGCCGGCGGCGACGTTGGCCAGCTCCACCGCCTCGGCGATGTCGGCCCCCGTCGCCAGGGCGGTGGCGATGACCGACACCACGGTATCGCCGGCGCCGGAAACGTCGAAGACCTCCTTGGCCTCCGCCTGGACATTCAGGGAGGTGCCGTCGCCCCGGACCAAGGTCATGCCCTCCTCACTGCGGGTGACCAGCATGCCTTCGATGCCATGGTCGCGCATCAGGGTGCCGGCGGCGGCCACGATCTCTTCCGTCGTGCGCGGGCTGTGGCCCACGGCCATGGCCAGCTCCGCCCGGTTGGGCGTGACCAGCGTGGCGCCGCGATAGATGGAATAATCGGCGCTCTTGGGGTCGATGATCACCGGCTTGCCGGCCTCGCGCGCCAGGGCGATCAATTCCTTCAGCACCGGCGGCGTGAACACCCCCTTGCCGTAGTCGGACAGGATGACGACATCGACACCAGAGAGATGCGCGGCCATGGCCGTCACCAGGCCGCGATGCGTATCCTCTGCCACCGCCTCCTCACTGTCCCAGTCGGAGCGCAGCAGGTGGTGGCCGTCGGCCACAAAACGCGTCTTTTCCGAGGTGCGTCGCCGACCGTCCACCTGCAGGATGGAGGTGACTTGGGCGTCGGCCGCGACCAGCTGGGCCACGCGCACGCCAGCGGCATCGCCGCCGAGGACGCCGCCGAACACCACGTGGCCGCCCAGCGCCGTGATGTTGCGCACCACGTTGCCGGCACCGCCCAGCATGACATCCTCATGCGCATTGCGCAGCACGGGCACCGGCGCCTCGGGCGAGATGCGCCCGACCTTGCCGCGCACGAAGCGGTCCAGCATCACGTCGCCGATGACCATGACCCGGCCCCCCGCCAGGCCTTCCACCGTGGAACTCAAACCGACGAACCGGCTCATGGCTTCCCCATCCCCCAATCAAACAACAGGCCCCAGATCAAACAACAGGCCATGATCCGCGCAGCTTAGCACACCGCCCGTGGCGGAGGGCAACCGGCCGCGCCCCCTCACCCGCGGCGGGTCAGGCCCACACCGCCCAGGGCCAAGGCGAAGCCGGCCAGCTGCAGCGGTGTCAGTGTTTCATGGAACAGGAAGAAGGCCTCCAACGCCGCCAGCGGCGGGACCAGCAATAGCAGCGCCGTGGCGCGCGTGGCCTCGCCATGGCGCACCATCCACACCAGCAGGGAGATGCCGATGACCGAAGGGCCCAGGACAGCCCAGGCCAGCGCCGTCCACAACACCGGGTGCGGATCCCAATGCGGCGTGCCCACGGCCAAGAACAGCAGGCAGACCACGCAGAGCGCGCCCAAGTTCTGCAGCGCGCCGGCCGGGCGCAGGTCGTCACCGGCCACGGAGGATTTCTGCAGCAGGGTGCCAATGGTGATGGACAGGACGCTGAGCACGGCCAGGGCGGCACCCAGGGGCGGCAGGCCACCCGACCCCGCCCCAGCCGTCGCGTGCAGGACCAGCCTGGGCGCCAGCACGCAGGCGACCCCAGCGAAACCGATGCCCAGGCCCGCCCAGGCGCGTGGGCTGAGCCGCTGGCGGAACACCAGGGTGGTGATCAGCACGGTGAACAGGGGCTGCAAGGCGCCCATCAGGGCCATGATGCCGGCCGCCAGCCCCTGGGCGATGGCCCAGTAGGAAAAGCCGATATAGACGCCCTGCATCAAGGCGCCGGCCACCAGATGCAGGCCGGCCGCCCGGCCGTGGGGCCAGGAAACGCCCGCCGCCAGCGTGGCGCCAGCGAAGAGGACAGCCGTCAGGCCGAAGCGCGCCACCAGGAACAGCTGCACATCGGCATAGGGCAACACAGCCCGCCCCACCAGGAAGCCGGTGGACCAGATCAGGATGAACAGCCAGGGGGCGGCCCATCCCAGCAGGCGGGCCCGAAGGGCGATGGATGCACCACCCCTCACGGCAGGGCGGCCGCCAGGGCCCGGATATGGTCGGGTCCAATGCCGCAGCAGCCCCCGACGATGGCGGCGCCGGCATCCACCCAGCGCCGCGCCCAGTCCAGATAGGTGGCGGGTGTGAGGTCGGCACGCAGCTCATCCAGGCCGTCGTTGGCGGTGGCATCCTTGGGCTGCGGGGGGAAGGCGTTGGCGTACACCCCCAGGGGCAGCGGCGTGCCGGCGGCGGCGGTCCGCGCCGCGGCCAGGGCCGGCCCCATGACCTCGGGCTGGCTGCAATTGAACAGCAGGGCGGCGGCCCCCAGGGCCAGCGCCGCCTCGATGGCCTGGGCCACCGTCTCACCTCCGCGCAGGCGGGGATGGGTGGCCGCGTCGGCCGCCTCATCCTCCAGCGTGAACGACAGCCACAGCGGCTTGGGGTCGGCTCCCAAAGCCGCGCGCACGGCCCGCACCTCCGCCACCGCGCTTTGGGTTTCCGCCAGCCAAAGATCGACATGGGGCGCCAGCCCCTGCACCAGCGGGACCAGCAGATCCGCCGCGCGGGCGGCATCGAACAGGTCGGCGCGGTAGGAGCCGAACAGCGGCGGCAGGGATCCGGCGACGCGGGCGCCGGCCTTGGCGCCCGCCGCCTGCCGGGCCAACCGCCCGGCCAGAGAGGCCAGGGCCCCGCCTTGCGCGGCGAACCTCTCCTCCCCGATATGGAAGGGCACCAGGGCGTAGCTGTTGCTGGTGATGATGTCAGCGCCGGCATCCAGGAAGGCGTCGTGGGCCCGGCGCACATAACCGGGCGCCTCGATCAGCGCCAGGGCCGACCATTCCGGCTGGCGGAAGGGTGCCCCCATGCGCTGCAATTCCCGTCCCATGCCACCGTCCAACAGGATCGTGCGCCGTCCCATCTTATCCTCCCCCGTTCAACCCTGTCCCCGTCATACCCCATCCAGGGCCAGCACGGCGAAGCTGGCCAGCCAATGTTCGCCCATGTAGTCGGACTCCAGGTGCGGCAGGGCGTCGGCCAGGTGCACGTCGGCCGCCGCCCGCGCCCGCACCGCCACGGGATCCTCCGCGTCCAGCTGGGCGGCGATGGCGCGCCAACACCAGGCGCGGCTGATGTTCAGGCCGTCCAGATGGGCGATGGTACCGTCGCTGCGGTCGCTGACCGTGGCGGGGGTGAACAGCGTCCCGGGCCGGCCCGCCGCGACACCCGGCAGCAGGCGGGAGAACCAGGCCTGGAACTCCTCACGCGGCAGCACCGCGGCCATGGCGACGGCGGCGGTCAATACCGGGGAGAGGAAGTCGGTGCCCGACGGTTCCCACACCTGCGCATCGACATCACCGCCGTACCAGGCCTGGGCCGTTTGGGTGATGAGGTCGGCTAGGCCGTCGTCACCCCGGCGGCGGGCATAGGCCATGGACAGGGTCAGGGCGAAGGCGGTGTTGATGTGCAGGCCGGTGCGCACCGGGTAAGTGGCCTTGGGCAGATAGGCCTTCAGCCGGCCCACGATTTCCGCCGTCAAGGGCGCCAGCGCCGCGGCCCAGGCGGCGCCGACGGCGCCCATGCCGGTGCGGCGCAGTTCGGCGGCCAGCAGCAGGTACCAGGCCCAGCCATAGGGCCGTTCGAAGGTGCCGGTGTTGGGCCGCTGGAAATAGGCCAGTTCGCCCGCGACCTTTTCCGGGGTGTAGCTGTCGGCGAACAAGGCGCGGATGCGGTCGGCCACCGGGCTGCCGGGAAACAGCCGCAGGGTGCGGGCCAGCAGCCAATGGCCGTGGACGCAGGAATGCCAGTCCAGGCTGCCGAAGAAGATGGGGTGTAGGGCGCGCGGCGTCCGCGCGTCATCCGGCCCGTTCAGGAAATGGGTGATGACGTTGGGGTATTCGCGGGTGACGTGGCCCAGCGCGATCTCCGCGAACTGGACGGCGTGGGCCTCGGACAGGCCAGGGAAAGCGCTTTCAGTCATTTGGGGAAACCCAGGATTTGGATCAGCAGGGTGTTGGCCGCCAGGACCAGCAGGGCCGTCGGCACCTGCGCCCGGATGACGGCGTTGCGGTCCGGCAGTTCCAGCAGGGCGGCCGGGACGATGTTGAAATTGGCGGCCATGGGCGTCATCAGCGTGCCGCAGAAGCCCGACAGCATACCGATGGCGGAGATGACGGCCGGGTCGCCGCCGAAACGCCCCACCAGCAGCGGCAGGGCGATGCCCGAGGTCATGACCGGGAAGGCGGCGAAGGCGTTGCCCATCAGGATGGTCAGCAGCGCCATGCCGCCGGTATAGGCGCACACCAGGGGGAAGCGGTGGTCCAGGGTCAGGTACTGGCCCACCAGCGTCGCCACGGCGTCACCCACCTTGGCGAGCGCGAAGATGCCCCCCAGGGCCGCCAGCACCTGGGGCAGGATGGCGGCCCAGCCCACCAGTTCCACCAGACGCCGCGCGTCACGCAGGGGCATGCCCGGCCGCTGCCGGGTGTACAGGACCGTGGCCGCCAGCACCGCGACGATGCCCAGCGCCAGCCAGATCAGGGTGCCCTGCCTGGGGTCCACCAGCGGCTGGCCGTTCCAGGTCAGAGCCGGGCCCCAGATCGTGCCCGCCAGGGCGATGACCGGCGGCAGGAACAGGACGGGGAACAGCCAGTAGCCCCAGCGCCGGGCCTGGGCCTCCCGTTCCACCCTGGGCGCCTCCGCCTCCGTCCCCCGGCCCATGAGGCCGAAGCCGCCCAGCACCGCCAGCGCCAGAACCAGGACGCCGTTGCCAAGGTCGCCCAGATGATCACCGGCCAGGAAGCTGAGCGCCAGCAGGGCCCAGAACAGGCCAGCGCCCAGGCGCCGGGGATTGCCGGCATCGCGCGCCGAGCGCCAGGCGATGGCGGCGAACATCAGGCCGGCCAGGTCATAGGCGAGGGTGATGCCGATCATGACGGCGCCCCCTGCCCGGCTGGCGCGGTCTTGGCCGCCAGGCGGCGGTCCAGCAGCAACAGGCGGGCGCCGTGCACCACCACGGCGACGAGGGCGGTGGGAATGGCCCAGACCGAAACGTCCAAGGGGCTGACCTCGATGCCGTTGGCGGCCAGGTAGCCCTTGATCAGGATGACGGAGCCGATGGCGACGAAGATGTCCTCGCTGAAGAACAGGGCGATGTTCTCCGCCGCCGCCGCGTGGGCGCGGACCAGGACGCGTTCCGGCGGGGCCAGGGGCCGGCCCAGCGTCTCTTCCGCCACCGCCTCGCCCATGGGGGCCAGGACGGGGCGCACCATCTGAGCATGGCCGCTGAGGTCCTTGGCGCCCAGGGCCGCCAGCACCTGGCGCAGCACGAAGAACACCAGGTAGGTGCGTCCCACCGTGGCGGCCTTCAGGCCGCCGATCAGGCGCTGCGCCTGTACCTGGATACCCAGGCGTTCCAGCAGGCCGATCAAGGGCAGGAACAGGTAGACCAGACAGATATAACGGTTGGCGTTGAACAGGCGGCCGAAGGCGGCGACGATCTCCAGCACGCCCATGCCGGCGGCAAGCCCTGTGCCGAAGGCCGCCGCCACCGCCACCAGCAGCGGGTTCAGGCGGGCGGCGAAACCGGCGGCGACGATGGCGATGCCGACCAGGCTGAGCATCAGGCGTCGCCCTCGCCCACCGGCCCATAGCCGCCGCCGAAGCCACCTCCCCCTGGCGTCTTGACCAGGATGGCATCGCCCGGGTTCATGGCCACGGTATCGGTGGCGGCCAGCACCTGGACCGTGCCATCGGCCCGATGCACCTCCGTCACCCCCGGCGCGCCAGCACCGCCACCGTCCAGGCCGAAGGGCGGCACGCGGCGGCGGTTGGACAGGATGGCAGCGGTCATGGGCGCGCGGAAGCGGATCAGCCGCTCCACCCCGTCACCACCGCGATGGCGCCCCGCCCCGCCGGAGCCGCGGCGGATGCCGAAGCGTTCCACCAGCACGGGGTAGCGCACCTCCATCACTTCGGGATCGGTCAGGCGGCTGTTGGTCATGTGCGTCTGCACCGCACTGGTGCCGTCGAAGTCGGCCCCGGCGCCGGAACCGCCGCAGATGGTTTCGTAATACTGGCGGGCGTCGTCGCCGAAGGTGAAGTTGTTCATGGTGCCCTGGGCACCGGCCATCACGCCCAGCGCCCCGTAGAGCGCGTCCACCACCACCTGGCTGGTCTCCACATTCCCCGCCACCACCGCCGCCGGATAGGCGGGGTTCAGCAGGCAGCCGGGCGGCACCTTCAGCACGATGGGCTTCAGGCACCCCTCATTCATCGGGATCTCGTCATCCACCAGGGTGCGGAAGACGTAGAGCACGGCGGCGCGGCAGACGCTGAGCGGCGCGTTGAAGTTGGTCTCCAGCTGCGGGCTGGTGCCAGTGAAGTCCACCAGCGCCTGGCGCGCCCGCCGGTCCACGGTGACGGCCACCTGGATGACGGCGCCGTTGTCCATCTCATACGTGAAGGTGCCGTCCTTCAGCACATCGATGACGCGGCGCACCGCCTCCTCGGCATTGTCCTGCATATGGGCCATGTAGGCCTCGACCACATCGCGGCCGAACTGCCCCACCATGGCCGCCATCTCCTCCGCCCCCTTGGCGCAGGCGGCCACCTGGGCGCGCAGGTCGCCGATGTTCTGGTCGGGATTGCGGGCGGGATAGCGGCCGCCCGCCAGCAGGGCCCGCGTCTCGTCCTCCCGGAAGCGGCCGCCCTCCACCAGCAGGAAATTGTCGATCAGCACGCCCTCGTCCTCCACGGTGCGGCTGTTGGGCGGCATGGAGCCGGGCGTGATGCCCCCGATGTCGCCCTGGTGGCCCCGCGCCGCCACGAACACCAACAGGCTGCCGTCGGCGTCGAACACCGGCATGACCACGGTGACATCGGGCAGGTGGGTGCCGCCGTTATAGGGCGCGTTCAGCATGTAGACGTCGCCGGGCCGCAGGCCCCGCCCATCCCGGGACCGGGCATCGACGATGGCCCGCACGCTGTCGCCCATGGACCCCAGGTGCACCGGCATGTGCGGGGCGTTGGCGATCAGTCCGCCCTTCCGGTCGAACAGGGCGCAGGAGAAATCCAGCCGTTCCTTGATATTGACCGAATAGGCGGTGTTCTGCAGGGCATAGCCCATCTGCTCCGCCACCGCCATGAACAGGTTGTTGAACACCTCCAGCATCACCGGATCCACGGTGGTGCCGATGGCGGTGCGGGGCGCCAGGGCCACCACCCGTTCCAGGACCAGGTTGGCATGGCCGTCCACCCGGGCGCGCCAGCCGGGCTCGATCACCGTGGTGGCCGTGGCTTCGCGGATCAGGGCGGGTCCGTTCACCTCATGATCGGGTGCCAGATGGGCGCGGTCATAGACAGGGGTGCCGGCCTCGGCACCCGCCATATAGGTCCGGACCTCGGCCAAGGGCCGTGGTGCGCCGGTGGCCGCGTCCCCCGCCACCGCCGTGAGGCTGCCGCGGCCGGGATGGCCGATGGCCTCGGCCGCCAGCGCTTCCACCACCACAGCCTTGCCCGGGGCGGTAAAGCCGAAGCGGCGCTGGTGGGCGTCGGCGAAGGCGTCGGCCAATGCCCCGGCGTCACCGAAGGGCACGGTCAGGCCGGTGTCGGTACCGGCGTACTTCAGCCGGGCGGTCAGCTCGACCGCCACATCCGCCACCGGCACATCCTGGGCGGCCAGCGCGGCCTTGGCCTCTTGCGCCAGGGCATCGGCCGGCGTGGCCAGATCCAGGTCCGCCGACAGCGGCTGTTCCACCGTGCGGTCACGGATGACGCGGAGGTCGGCCAGGCCCATGCCATAGGCCGACAGCACCCCGGCGAAGGGATGGATCATCACCCGCTTCATACCCAGGGCGTCGGCCACCAGGCAGGCGTGCTGCCCCCCGGCACCGCCGAAGCAGGCCAGCGTGTACTGGGCCACGTCGTAGCCGCGCTGTACCGAGATTTCCTTGATGGCCTTGGCCATCTTCTCCACGGCGATGGTAATGAACCCTTCCGCCAGCTGATGCGGTGTGCGTTCCTCCCCCGTGGCCGTCTTGACCTCGGCGGCCAAATCCCGGAAGCGGGCCTCGACGGCGGCCAGGTCCAGCGGCTGGTCGGCGCCGGGCCCGAAGACGTGGGGGAAGAAGACCGGCTGGATCTTGCCCAGCATCAGGTTGCAGTCGGTGACGGCCAAGGGCCCGCCCCGGCGGTAGCAGACGGGGCCAGGCACCGCCCCCGCCGATTCCGGGCCGACGCGGAAGCGCGACCCGTCGAAGGAACAGACGCTGCCGCCGCCCGCCGCCACGGTGTGGATGTTCATCATGGGCGCGCATAGGCGCACGCCGGCCACGGTAGTCTCGTACGTGCGCTCATAGGTGCCGGCGTAGTGCGACACGTCGGTGGAGGTGCCCCCCATGTCGAAACCGATGACCCGGTCGAACCCGGCCTCCACCGCCGTGCTGACCATGCCGACGATGCCGCCGGCGGGGCCGGACAGCACGGCGTCCTTGCCCTGGAAGGATCGCGCGTCCACCAGGCCACCGTTCGACTGCATGAACAGCAGCCGGGGCTCGCCGCCCTGTGCCCCCTCGGTCTCTTTCACGGCGCCCGACACCTGGTCGACATAGCGGCGCAGCACCGGCGACAGGTAGGCGTCCACCACCGTGGTGTCGCCCCGGCGCACCAGCTTGATAAGCCGGCTGGTCTCATGGCTGACCGACACCTGGGTGTAGCCGATGGCGCGAGCGATGGCGGCCACGCGCTTTTCATGATCGTCGAAGCGGTAGCCGTGCATCAGCACGATGGCCACGGCGCGGTAGCCGGCGCTATAGGCCGCCTGCAGGTCGCGGCGGGTCGCCTCCTCATCCAACGGCGTCAGCACCGCCCCCTCGGCGTCCACCCGCTCCGCCACCTCCACCACGCGGGTGTAGAGGGCGTCGGGTAGGCTGATGTGCCGGTCGAACAGACGCGGGCGCGCCTGGTAGCCGATGCGCAAGGCGTCGGCGTGGCCCCGGGTGACGGCCAGCACCAGCGGTTCGCCTTTGCGCTCCAGCAGGGCGTTGGTGGCGACGGTGGTGCCGATCTTCACGGCGTCGATGTCGGCGGGGAAGGCGGGATGGTCCGCCAGCAGGGCGCGGATGCCGGCGACCGCCGCGTCCTGGTATTGCTCGGGATTTTCCGACAGCAGCTTGGCGGTCAGCAGCCGGCCGTCGGGCCGGCGGGCCACCACGTCGGTGAAGGTGCCGCCGCGATCGACCCAGAATTCCCAGCCGGATCCGCCTGCCTCCGGACGCACTGCCGCCATGTCCCGTCTTTCTTCTTGAATGCCCACGGGGAAAGCCATCCCCACGGGTCGCCTGTTGCCGACGGGCCTTACCCTACCCTGGCGTCCCGTTCGGGACCAAGGTGGGATCGTTAGTGAAAATGACCGAAAGAGCGCCGCCACCGTTCCGAAAGTTCTGCCGACGGCGTTGGGAGCGGAATTATCTACTTGGCGCGCTGGGCCTTCTTGAAGACGCTGGGCGTGCCGACGTACAGCAGCACCGCTTCCTGGTCGGTGCGGTTTTCCACCGTGTGCTTCATGCGGGCGTCGAAGTGCATGCTGTCGCCCGCCTTCAAGGTGGTGCGGGTGTTGCCGGCCGTGGCGTACAGCTCGCCCGACAGGACGTAGCGGAAATGCTCCCCATTGCGGGTGTCCACCGGGAAGGCGTGGCCCGGCGGGATCTTCATCAGGATGATGTCCAGCTTGCGGTCATCCAGGTCCGACGCCAGGTCGATGTACTGGACGGGGCTGTCCACCTCGATGATGTTGGGCTTGGCGGCGCGGTGAACGATGGTGCCGGTGTTGGGCACCTGCATGAAAAAGGAGATGTCGACTTCCAGCGCCTCGGCCAGCGCCAGCAGGGACACCAGCGAGGGAACGCTGAGGTTGCGCTCCGCCTGGCTGATGAACGGCGCCGACAGGCCGGAACGGTCGGCCAGCTGCTGCAGCGTCAGGCCCATGTCCTTGCGACGCTTGCGGATTTGCTCCCCGATGGGCATGGACGGCTTTTTGGCCCGGGTACTCAAAATCTGCATTGGGACTCCTCGACCTTCCTCGACGGGCCGACACCGGGGGTATACCCGGCCGCCCCCACTTCCTCCTGAAACGCTAGGCCCCATTCCGGTACCGTTGGATCGGTCCGGCCCTGTTTTCCACTCGCACCGTCTTGCCCGGGCCCCCCAAAATCACGCTGGGTAGGTCAAAAATTTTGAACCAGAAAATTTTGCGTTGCCACCATAGGATAATCTTGTTCCGTGTCCACCCCCGGAACCTGGGGCCTGCATTGCGCGGAAATCCACCGTCCAGACATTTTATTGCGCACACCCCCGGCCCGCGCGGGGCCGGGGGTGGCAGTTCCATCAGCCGCGCGGGGTCAGCAGGTCATCCAAGCGCGCCGGCGTGCCTTCCACCCGTTCCAGGTGCGGGTAGCGCAGGCCGTCGTGGTAGTCGATGCGCACGGTGCGATAGCGATCGCCGTTCTTCACGATCAGTTCCACCGCCGGGCCCTGGCCCTTGGCCGCCGTCACCGCCGCCTTCATGCGGTCGGCGTCGTAGGCGACACCGTTGACCGCCACCGCGGTGGTGCCCACGGTCAGGCCCGCCTTGAAGGCCGGGCCGTTCCACTGGACGCTGGTCAGCATGCCGGCCTTGTCCAGGGCCAGGCCCAGGGAATAGGTCAGGTTCAGGGAACCCGGCGCCTCGTTGGCGCGGCTGGCCTCGGACAGCGGCTGGTCGGTATAGACCAGCTTGTAGCCGCCCCGCGCCAGGCCATCCCGGGGCGCGGACTGGTGGGTGTCCAGGCGGGTGCGCAGGAAGGTCGCCCAGTCATAGGGCTCCACCTGGTTCAGCGTCTTGACCACGTCGTCGAAGGTGTAGGTGGCCGGGACGTAGCTGCCGTCGTTGATGCCGAAGAAGGCCTTGGCGAAATCGTCCAGCGAGCGCTTGCCGCCCGACCGCTCGCGGATCAGGCTGTCGGCGTCCAGCCAGATCAGCTGGCCTTCGATGTAGTAATCCTCGGCGCGCTGCCAGCTGATCCACGGCGCCGGGCGCCGCATGGCCACAATGGGGCCGTTGGTGGTGTCGGCCAGGTCGCGCCAGGCGCGGCCCGCCCGGGCTTCCAGCGTGGCGGCCACGCCGGCCAGGTTGTCCAGCGCCTGCTGCCGGGTGGTCAGGCCGGCGCGCGCGGCCAGCACCCAGCCCCAGAACTGCGTCTGGCCCTCGTACACCCAAAGGCCGCTGTCGCGCATGGGCACGTTGAAGTTGGGCGTCCAAAGGTCCGCCGGGCGGCGGTACTTGCCGTTCCAGGAATGGGTATATTCGTGGGACAGCAGCTCATGCCCCGCCGACTTGTTCCAGTCGGTGAAATAGGTGGGCGTGGTGCCGTTCTCGCTGGAGCGGTGGTGTTCCAGGCCGATGTGGCCCAGCTTGTCGCTGAGCGCCAGCAGCATCTCGTAATGGTCGTAATGGCGGGCGCCGAACAGCTTGTCCGCCTGGACCACCAGGTTGCGGTGGAAGGCGATCTGGTCGGGCGTCGCCTCCAGCAGTTCCGGCCGGTCGGCGACGATGTTCAGGTGCATGGGCAACCGCCCGCCCGGGTCCAGATCCAGACGGCGGTAGTAGCGGCCGGCGAACATGGGGCTGTCCACCAGGGTTTCGAAGGGCACCGTCTTGAAGGTGGTGACGCCGTCCTTGCCCGCCTCCTTGGCGACGTCCAGGGCGGTGCCGAAACCCCAGCCCTCCGGCAGCTTCACGCTGGCCTCCACCGGGATGCGGCGGGTGAAGTAGCCGGCGGGGTAGAGGGCCACCGCGTTCCACTGCACGTTCGTCATGTCGGGCGTCATGACGATGCGGCCCTGGTTGTCGGCGGTGGGGGACACGAACTGGAATTCCATCTCCAGCGCCGTGGCGCCCTTGGGCACATCGACGTGGAAGCCGTAGACCTCGACGGGATCGCGTTCCCATTCCACCCGCTGGCCATCGGCGGCCCCGCCCTTGGCATGGATGATCAGGCCGGCCAGCTTGTCGATGGCCCCGGTGGGGGAGTGGTTGCCGGGCAGCCACTTCGGGTACAGCAGGGTCATGGCGCCGGGCCCCTTCACCGGCACCGTCTCCTTCACCCAGAAGATGCGGCGCTCAGTGTCGGTGGCATCGACCTGCAGCCGGATGGTGCCGGGATAGGCCACGTCCTGCGGCTCGGGTATGGGGGCCGCGGCGGGATAGGGCTGCGGCAGGACCTCATCGGCCCGCGCCGTCACGGCCGACAACGGGCTCATCAGGGCGGTACCGGCCGCCAGCAGGGCGGCCAGGGACAGGACGGAAGACTTCACGGACATCAAACCCCATCTTGTTGGCCCGCCCCGCGCAGGCATGTTGGCATGGGCCAAATCTTAGCTTAGCCCTTCAATTCATATGTAAAAATCTTGCATTGTTTCTTTAATAATTTGAACGGTGAAATTTTTGATACGCCCCGCCTCCGTGGTGGCGGGCTCAGTCCAGCAGGCCATCAAGGCTGGTTTCGGCGTCCGCATAACCTTTGCTGGCAAGGACGATGGGCCGCTCATCCCGCAGACGATCCTGGTAGGTCGACTCGATACGGTCATCCGACCAGCCCCGTCGCCGATATTCCGCGTGGAAGCGCGCCCGGCGGCCCGCCTCGTCCGTGGCGACGTACAGGCGGCGCGTGGCCAGGACCCGCCAGGCCGGCTGTGTCAGCGCGGGCACGCCCTCGACAATCAGGATGTCGTCCGGCCCCAGGACGACATCCTCACGGCCCGGGTGGCTGGTCTGGGTCAGCACGTCATAGCGCGGCGGGGTGATGGCCGTGCCCCGGTTCGCCACGGCGGCCAGCGCCTGGCCCGCCGCCGCCAGATCATAGCGGCCCAGGACGCCCGCGCCCCGCTGGTCATGGGATTTAAGCCAGCTGTCCAGGCCCAGCACCAGGGCCCGGTGGCCCCGCTGACCCAGGCGCAAGGACAGGCACTGCGCCAGCAGGCTCTTGCCCGCCCGCGCGAGACCACCGACCAGCACCACGTCGCCCGGCCCGATGCCGGCGGCCAAGCCGTCGAGATGGGCGGACAGCCCGGGCCAGACATCCAGGATGAAGCGCACGGCATCGGCCAGGTCATCGACCACCACGTGCGGCTGGGCCGGGCTTTTGCCATCGCGCCCGCCATGACCGTCACGCACCAGGATGCCGCCCATGCCGCAGGCCCGCGCCAGGCCCATGTCGCTGGAGCTGTCGCCCACCATCCAGGAGTGGGCGATGTCGATGTTCAGGTCGGCCGTCGCCGCGCGCACCATGCCCGGCTTGGGCTTGCGGCACTCGCAGCGGACCAGCAGCGACGGCACCCCGCCGGGCAGGGCGGGATCGGGATGGTGGGGGCAGAAATAAATGCGGTCCACATAGGCATGCTGGGCGGCCAGCCCCGTTTCCAGCCGGGCGTGGATGGCGTCCAGCGTTTCCAGGGTGCACAGACCCCGGGCCACCGCCGCCTGGTTGGTCACCACCGGGGTGCGGAAGCCCGCGCGGTTCAGCCGCGCCAGCGCCGGCGCGGCGCCGGGGATCAGGTCAAGCGCCGCCACCGTGTTGACGCTGCCCCTCTCCACGTTCAGCACGCCGTCGCGGTCCAGGAACACGGCCGGCTGTGGCTGGCGCAGGGACAGGCGGTCGGGCAGGCCGGCGGCCACCTCCGTCCGCGCCCGGTCCAAGTCGCCCGCCGAGGCGATGGGGCGGACATATTCCGGGCTGAGATAGCTTTGCACCGGGTGGCCCGCCCGCAACAGGCGATCCACCAGCGCCCGGCCCGAGAGGTCGCCGCCGGCCAGCGCCCGCCGCTCCACGACATAAGGACCGGGCCATGCCTGGTTATGAAAATCACCCACATGGGGCGGGGGATGGAGGCCCCGCACCCGGCCATCCTCCGCCCTGTCGACCAGGTCGGCCTCCGCCGGCCTGTCGCTGGGCCGCAGCAGCAGGGTGGCGTCGGCGCCCTGGCGGCGGTGATGGTCCAGCAAGTGATCCAGGTCCACGTCCAGCAGGACGTCGCCGGGCAGAACCACCATGGTCTCGGCTTCCGCCACCCCGGGCTCGACCCCGGGCGCCACCCGCACCGCCAGGCCCCGGGCGGCGCCATCGCCGCAGTACCGGGTGATGGCGGCCGAGCCGCTCAGCACCAGCACGTCACGCAGGGTGGACCGGGCGATCATCGCCAGCTGCCGGCCCAGCAGGGGCACGCCGGCGATGTCGGTCAGGGCGGGAGTGTCGCCGTCGCCCGCAAGTATGACCACCTGGGCCAAATTCCCCATTCCCCTCTCGCCTCACCAGCCGTCACCAGCGGGTTGCCACCATAGGAGGCGGGGGGCCGCCGGCGCAATAACCGCGACCGGCGGAACCGAACGGCCGGCCCGGCACTTCTGCTGGGGTTGTGGGCGACCTAGGGGCCGCCCGCCTCATGTCACCGTCATGAAGGAGTTGCCATCATGAGGACCCTGACCGGCAAGGCGGCCGCCGCCTCCGCCCTGTGCCTGATGCTGTTCACCCCGGCCGTCGCCATCCAGGCGTCGGCGCAAGAGTCCGTGGGCGACAAGGCCAAGTCCATGGGCGAGAAGACCGGCGCCAATTCCGTCCTGGGCGTCACCCCGCGCACGGAGGACTTCGTGAAGGAGGTCGCCATCGGCGACATGTTCGAAATCCAGTCCAGCGAACTGGCGCAGCAGAAGGGCGACGAGGCCACCAAGTCCTTCGCCGACCAAATGATCCAGGCGCACCAGAAGACGTCGACGGAGCTGAAGACCATCGTCACCGGCGGCACCGTGCAGGCGACCATCCCCACCGCGCTGGACAACGCCCATCAGAAGAAGCTGGACAAGCTGAAGGGCCTGAGCGGCGCCGACTTCGTGAAGCAGTATCGCGAGGACCAGGTGGGCGCCCACAAGGACGCCGACAGCGCCTTCCAACGCTACGCCAAGGGCGGCGACAACGCGGCCCTCAAGGACTGGGCCGCCAAGACCGAACCCACCATCGCCCAGCACCTGGAGATGGCCAAGACGCTGGACAAGACGAAGTAAGTCCCGGGATCACCGGCAGAACAGGGGCGGTCCGCACGGGCCGCCCCATTTTCATGTCATGGCCGCGACCAGCAGGCTGGCGGTGGCGGGGTTGCAGGCGAAGGGCAGGTCGGCCAGCGTCGCTAGGCGCAGCAGGGCCTTCACGTCCACGTCGTGCGGCAGGGTGCCCAGCGGGTCGACGAAGAAGATCATGATGTCCAGCCCGCCCTCGACGATCAGGGCGCCGATCTGCTGGTCGCCGCCCAGGGGGCCGCTGCGCAGGCGGGTCATGTCCAGGCCCCCGATCACCTCCGCCACGCGGGTGCCGGTGGACGAGGTGGCGAAGATCTTCCCCGCCCGCAGGAAATCGGCATGGGCAAGCGCCCAGTCGACCATCGCCTGTTTCTTGCCATCATGGGCGATCAGCCCGATGGCCAGGCGTCCATCTTCACGCATCGTGCAGACTCCGGATTTTCAAGAGCCGTCTCAGGAAGCCGCGGCCTTGCCCTCGGCCTCCTCGCCCTGCGACAGCAGGTCCAGCGCCTCCTGCATCAGGTAGCGCATGGCGGCCTCCGCCCGGGGGGGATCGCCCGCCAGGATGGCCTCGGCCACGGCGTTGTGGTCGGCCACGCTGGCCAGGCGCACGCCCTTGTACTGGTTGGTGCGCCGGATGCTGAAACGCAAGGCGGTGTCGATCAGTTCCCGCAGCTGCAGGTAAAAGCGGTTGCCGCTGGCCTTCAGGATGGCGACGTGGAAGTTGATGTCGGTGGTCAGGGGGTCATCCTCCCCCCGCTCGGCCGCGTACATGCGGTCGATGGCCACCTTGATGGCGGCCTTCTCCGCCGGTGTCGCCCGGGCGGCGGCCAGCTGGGCCGCAAGCGGTTCCACGGCCAGGCGGATCTCGGTGAATTCCGCCAGCAGGGGCAGGGAGAACTTGCGCTCCAGGATCCAGCGCAGGACGTCGGGGTCCAGCAGGCTCCAGCTTTCCTCTGGCTCCACCCACGTGCCCTGACGGGGGCGGGCGCGCAGCAGGCCCTTGGCCGTCAGCATCTTCACCGCCTCACGCAACACGCTGCGGCTGGCGTTGTAGTGCTTGCACAGGTCGGCCTCGATGGGGAAGGGCTTGTCGGCGCTGTAGGTCCCGGTAACGATCGCGGCCCCCAGATCCTGGACGATGGCGAACGTCAGGTTTTGGCCGCGAAACTTGGCAATCATCCCTTCCCCCACATTATTCCTCACAACTACTTATATCCCTGCCGACGCCAATTTGAACGCACTATCGACCAAGCCGCGCGTGCCGATGGTACCGATATCATACACAAACAGGTTGCCGGCATTGGGATCGGCCGCGATCTCCGCCGCCGTCATGCCTTCGCGCGCCGTGGTGACGAACAGCAGGGTCAGGTCCGGGCCGCCGAAGGCGACGCAGCTGACGCGCGCCGTGGGCACGGGAATGACACCGGAAACGCTTCCATCCGGGGCGTAGCGCACCACCTGCGACGCCCCCCACTGCGCGCTCCACAGGTGGCCGGCCGCGTCGATGTTGGCGCCGTCGGGGAAGGCCCCCTCTTCCGTCGTCACGAAAATGCTTTCATTCGACGGCGTGCCGGTGGCCGGATCGTAATCGAAGGCGCGAATCCGGCGGGTGACGCTGTCGGTGTAGTACATGCGGGTGCCGTCCGGGCTCCAGCACAGGCTGTTGGAGATGAGGGCGCCGTGCACCAGGGACGTGGCCCGGTCCCGCCCGTCCAGGCGATAGAGCGCACCGGCCAGCGACTTGGCCGCCCGCGCCGCCTCATCCTCCACCATCGTGCCAGCCCAGAAGCGGCCCTGGCGGTCCACCCGGCCGTCGTTGAAGCGAACGCCGGCGGGCAGGTCCTGCCGCGCCAGCCACTCCACCGCCCCCCTGCCCACCGCCACGCTACGTGGCGTGAACAGGGCGAAACCGCTTTCGAACGCCACCACCAGGCGGTCGGGGGCGCCCTCGACCAGGCCGAAGGAGCAGACGCGTTCCGGTGCCGCGAAGGTTTCCACCGTCCGGCTGGCCCAGTCCAGGCGGTGCAGGCGCCGCTCATGGATGTCCGTCCACCACAGCGACTGGTCGCGTTCGTCCCAGGTGACCCCTTCGCCCAGGGTGTTGCCCAGGGCGACGGTGGCGACCAGCGGGGCGTCGAGCAGCGGTTTCGCAGCGGTCATGTTACCACCAGGTGATGTAGAGGGCGGACAGGACGACCAGCACCACCAGGGCCGCGATGTTGAAGCCGGTGGTGGTGGAATAGTCGATACCCTTCAGCTTGACCTTGATCTGGCCCGGGATGGCGGCCGGGGCCGCCAGCGACACCAGCACCGCGCCGGCCAGGCACAGCAGGAACACGACGCCCACGCGGTCCATGAAGGGCAGCGCCGGCAGCCAGATCTTGAAGGCCAGCGACATCACGGCGGAGCCGATGGCGGCCGTCAGGGCGCCGGCGGCGCTGGCGCGGGCCCAGAACATGCCCAGCAGGAAGATGACGCAGATGCCGGGCGTGAAGAAGCCGGTGAATTCCTGGATGTACTGGAAGGCCTGGTCGAAATTGCCCAGCAGGGGCTTCGCCACCACGATGCCGATCAGCACGGCCACCACGCTGACGATGCGGCCCACGGCCACCAGATGGTGCTGGGACGCGTTCGTCTTGATGTGGGCGTAGAGGTCCAGGGTGAAGATGGTGGCCACGCTGTTGATCTTGGACGCCAGCGAGGCGACGATGGCCGCGACCAGAGCCGCGAACACCAGGCCCTTCAGGCCCACGGGCAGCATCTTCATCAGTTCCGGGTAGGCCTGGTCGGGCACCGGCAGGTTGGGGATCAGCATCACGGCGGCCAGGCCGGGCAGCACGATGATGACCGGCATCAACAGCTTCAGGAAGGCGGCGAACACCACGCCGCGCTGCGCCTCGCGCACCGACTTGGCGGCCAAGGCGCGCTGGATGATGTACTGGTTGAAGCCCCAGTAGGACACGTTCATGACCCACAGGCCGCCCACCAAGACGGAGATGCCGGGCAGATCCTTGTAGAAGGGGCTGTCCTTGGTCAGGATCAGCTTGAACTTCTCCGGTACATTGGCCGCCAGCTGGTGGAAGCCGGCCACCACGCCCTGGCCGTCCGCGATCTGGTTCAGGGCGAGGTAGCTGATGATCAGCCCGCCCATGACCAGCAGGCCCACCTGCACGATGTCGGTCAGCGCCACCGCCTTCAGCCCGCCGAACAGGGAATAGGCGCAGGCGAACAGGCCCAGCGCGATCAGGGCGTACATCTGGTCCACGCCCGCCACCGCGTGCACGGCGATGGAGCCCAGCCACAGGATGGAGGCCAGGTTGACGAAGACGTAGACGCCCAGCCAGAACACGGCCAGCGTCAGGCGGACGCTGGGGCCGTACCGCTGCTCCAGGAACTGGGGCATGGTGTAGATCTGGTTTTCCAGGAAGATGGGCAGGAAGTACTTGCCCACGATGATCAGGGTCAGCGCCGCCATCCACTCATAGCAGGAGATGGCGAGGCCAATGGCGTAGCCGGAGCCCGCCATGCCGATGATCTGTTCCGCCGAGATGTTGGCGGCGATGAGTGAGGCGCCGATGGCCCACCAGGGCAGCGACCGGCCGGCCAGGAAATAATCCTTGGCGTTCTTCTCATGGCCGACCTTTTCCCGCGACACCCACTGCGCCAGCAGGAAGATGAAGACGGCGTAGACTCCCAGCACCGCGATATCAAGCGTCGCCAAACCCATCGGCGTACCCCCCTTATGTTATCTGGCCTTTTCAAGGCCCCTCAGTCGCCGGGCGCCGGCGTCCGCCGGCTTGGCTTCCTCGTTTTGCAGTCCGCTGACGCTCCCCACAAAACTCCGGCGGCCCCAGTCGGAGCCTACCGCCGCCGAAGGTCGGCGGCGGCTTTTAGCATATTCAGCCCAGCTTCAGCGCGGCGCGCACGGCGGCCACCAGGCCGGCGGCGCGTTCCGCCATCTGGCCCAAATCCACGCCCGGCTTGTACAGGTCGCCGCCGGAGCCGAAGCCGGTGACGCCGGCGTCCGCCCAGGGCTGCAGGTTGGCGGCGGTGACGCCGCCAACGGCGTAAACGGCGACGTCGGCCGGCAGCACGGCCTTCAGCGCCTTCACATGGCCGGGCGCGTGGCTGCTGGCCGGGAACAGCTTCAGATAGCGCGCACCGGCGCCGATGGCGGCGAAGGCCTCGGTCCCCGTGGAGAAGCCGGGCATGGACACCATGTCCAGCGCCACGGTGCGGGCGATAACGGAAACGTCGACGTTGGGGGAGACGATCAGCTGGCCGCCCACAGCGCGCACCGCGTCCACCCTGTCCGGGGTCAGCACGGTGCCGGCGCCCACCAGGCAATCATCGCCGAAGGTCTGCACCAGCCGCTCGATGCTGCGCAGCGGCTCCGGTGAGTTCAGCGGCACCTCGATGGCGCGGATGCCCGCGTCGTGCAGGGTGCGGGCCACGGCCACCACCTCATCGGGCGTCACCCCGCGCAGGATGGCCACCACGGGCATGTGCTTCAACCTGGCTTCGGTCATGACGCGTTCCTTCACAGGCGGCGGAAATAGGCCAGCAGGCCGGCGGTGGACTGCTCGGCGCCGTTCAGCGCCAGGGCGGCCACGCCGTGGCTGGCCAATGCCAGGGTATATAGGGTGTTCAGCGCCGGGGCGCCGACCAGGACCACCCGCGTGGGCGCCGGCCTGCCCAGCGCCCGGTGCCGGGCCAGGGTGGCGGCCACGTCACCGCCGATGACCAGGCCGGACAGGAAGCCCAGGGCGTCCTTGGGCGTCAGCACGCCCGCCATCTGCCGGGCGCGGGTTTCGAACAGCAGGTGCAGGACGTCGGCGCCCGCCTCCGCCACCCGCTTCAGGCCGTGGCGGAAGCCGGCATCCGGCGTGCCATCCCACTCGGCCGCCCCGCGCGCCAGGGTGCTGTGCTTGGACAACAGGGCGTAGATCTCGCCCGACATGGCGGTGGTGAAACCGGTGATGCGACCGTCCGACAGATCCACCCACTTGGAATGGGTGCCGGGCAGGCACAGCAGATGGTCGCCCGCGGCGAGATCCGGATGGGTGATGAGGGCGCCCAGCACCTGGGTTTCCTCCCCCCGCATGACGTCGGGGGCACCCTGCAGGTTAGTGCCCTTCACGCCCGGCGCGATGTAGACGGCGCGGCCGTCTAGGTCGATGCGGTGCAGGTGGCCCGCGATCTCCGCCGCCCCCGCCGGGGCGGCGGCGTAGGGCACCTCCACCCAGCCGAGGGTGGAGCCCACCATGCCGCACAACAGCAGGGGCAGACGGCCGTGGGCGGCATCCCAATCGGCCAGCAGGCCCCGCACCGTGTCGGGGAAGCCGCCCGCCGGCACGGCGGCGGCGCCGGGACCGGCGCGGGTGTCCAGCACGGCGCCGTCCGCGTCAACCAGCGACAGGCGCAGGTTGCTGGTGCCCCAATCGCCGGCGATGAAGACGGGTGCCGCCATGTCAATGCGACTCCCGCGTGACGCGGTCGCCGCTGGCGCCCACCAGGAAGTCCAGGTCGCAGCCCTTGTCGGCCTGCATCACATGCTCGACATGCAAGCGGTAGTAGCCGCGCGCCGGAAGGGGGGCGGCGGGCTGGGCCGCCAGCTCGGCCCGTCGGCGGGCCAACTCGGCCTCGCCCACCAGCAGGGACAGGCTGCGCGCCGGCCCGTTCAGCTCGATCTCATCGCCCGTGCGCACCAGGGCCAGCGGGCCGCCGGCGGTGGATTCAGGGGCGACGTGCAGCACCACGGTGCCGAAGGCCGTGCCGCTCATGCGGGCGTCGGAGATGCGCACCATGTCCTTGACCCCCTTGGCCAGCAGCTTGGGCGGCAGGGGCATGTTGCCCACTTCCGGCATGCCGGGATACCCCTTCGGGCCACAGCCGCGCAACACCAGCATGGAGGTTTCGTCCACCTCCAGCGCCGGATCGTCGATGCGGGCCTTGAAGTCCTCGATGGTGTCGAACACCACGGCGCGGCCGCGATGGGTCAGCAGCTCGGGCGAGGCGGCGTTGGGCTTCATCACCGCGCCATCGGGCGCCAGGTTGCCGCGCAGCACCCAAATGCCGGAGACGGGCTTCACCGGGTTGGCCATGGGGCGGATGACCTGGTCGTTGTAGACCTCGCCCTCCGCCACGATGTCGCCGATGGTCATGCCGCCGACGGTGACCGCGTCCAGGTTCAGCTTGTCCTTGATCTTGGTCATCAGGCCCGGCAGCGCGCCGGCGTAGTGGAAATCCTCCATCAGGTATTGGCCCGACGGCTGCAGGTCCACCAGCAGGGGGATGTCGGCGCTCAAGGCGTCGAAGTCCTCCAGCGACAAGTCAACGCCCAGCCGGCCGGCAAGGGCCAGCAGGTGGATCACGGCGTTGGTGGACCCGCCGATGGCGGCGTGTACGCGGATGGCGTTCTCGAAGGCGGCGCGGGTCAGGATGTGCGACGGCTTCACGTCGTCCTTCACCATGGCGACGATGCGGCGGCCTGTCTCATGCGCCATGGCGCGGCGGCGGGCGTCCATGGCCGGCAGCGTGCCGTTGAAGGGCAGCGACAGGCCCATGGCCTCGATCAGGCAGGCCATGGTGGAGGCGGTGCCCATGGTCATGCAGGTGCCGGGCGAGCGGGACATGCCGGCCTCGGCCCCCATGAAGTCCTTCAGCGTCATCTCGCCGGCGCGCACCGCCTCGCTGAACTTCCACACGTCGGTGCCGGAGCCGATGTCCTTGCCCCGGTACTTGCCGTTCAGCATGGGGCCGGAGGAGATGACCATGGTGGGCAGGTCGACGCTGGCCGCCCCCATGATCTGGCCCGGGGTGGTCTTGTCGCAGCCGCCCAGCAGCACCACGCCGTCGATGGGGTTGCCGCGGATCGATTCCTCAACCTCCATGGCCAGCAGGTTGCGGAACAGCATGGCGGTGGGGCGCATCTGCGTTTCGCCCAGCGACATGGCGGGGAATTCCACCGGCAGGCCGCCGGCCTCCCACACGCCGCGCTTCACATGCTCCGCCACCTCGCGCAGGTGGGAATTGCAGGGGGTCAGTTCCGACCAGGTGTTGCAGATGCCGATGACCGGCCGGCCGTCGAACACGTCGCCGGGCAGGCCCTGGTTCTTCATCCAGCTGCGGTGGATGAACCCGTCGCGGTCCAGTTTCCCATAGCTGTGCGCGCTGCGTAACTTCCGCTTGCCGTCGTCGGTCATCGTCCGTCCACCTCGGGGGCCTGGAACGGCCCCGGTCCTTGGCACGGGGTGGGGTGATGGGTGGCCGGACCCTTCGGGACGCAGGCCTGGTCGTGGCCTGGGCACGCAAGTCAACCGGTCGCCCGCGGCGGCTGATGGCATGGGGCCAAACAGTGGCCGCCCGCACCCGCCGTTTCCCCACCCAATGTCGTTATGATAGGAGGTTGCGGCGCGGTTTGCGGTATCGTGACCGTCATGGCACGACCCCACGACCCGGCGCCCAGCCTCCGGTTCTTGGTATGATTTATCGGACAAAAATGGCCCCTGTAAAGGGGATTTGGTGGCATGGGGAATTGCGGCCTGGGTGGGACCGTTCTAACTATCCTTCCTGACCCGGCCGTCACGCGGCCCAACGCCCATGGGCCCAATGCGTAAGGAAGGCGCCCCCATGCCAGACAGCAACCAGCCCGCCACCGGTCCCATCGACACCCCGGAAGAGCCGCCGCCCGGCGCCCCGGAAGGCGTGACCCAGCATCTTTATCCCGTCTATGGCGACCTGGCGGGCAAGGCCGTGCTGATCAGCGGCGGGGGGTCCGGCATCGGCGCCTATCTCACCTACGCCTTCGCGGCCCAGGGCTGCCGCGTCGCCTTCATCGCCCTACGTGAGCCGTCGGCCTTGGCCCTGGTGCAGGCGGTGGAGGCCGCGACCGGCCACCGTCCCGTCTTCCTGCGCTGCGACCTGCGCGACGTGGAGACGCTGCAGGCCAAGGTGCGTGAGGCGGAGGCGCAGATGGGCGGCTTCGACGTGCTGGTCAACAACGCGGCCCGCGACGACCGCCACGCCACCGCCGATGTCACGGTGGCGGAGTGGGACGACAATCTGGCCATCAACCTGCGCCCGCAGTTCTTCCTGGCCCAGACGGTGGTGCCGGGCATGAAGCGCGCCGGCGGCGGCGCCATCGTCAACCTGGGCTCCACCGCCCATAACCTGGGCCTGGCGGGATACCCGGCCTATGTCGCCGCCAAGGCGGGCGTCACCGGCCTGACCCGGGCGCTGGCCCGCGAGTTCGGCCCCGACGGCATCCGCGTCAACACCGTGGTGCCCGGCTGGGTCATGACGGAACGGCAGCGGCGCCTGTGGGTGACCCCGGAAGCCCTGGCCGAGACCCTGGCCGCGCAATGCCTGAAACGCCCCCTGTCGGGCGAGGACATCGCCAGCGCCGTGCTGTTCCTGGCCTCACGCGCATCCAGCATGATGACGGGTCAGTCGCTGGTGGTGGATGGCGGCAGAAGTTTCAGTTAGCCCTCATACGCCGAGCGGGCGCGGTCTATGGGCACCATACAAGACGGGTTCAGATCACCCCCGTCGCCCCGCCCCTCGGTCCCGCCAGCAGGCCCGCCACCCTGACCAGCGCGCCCTTCAGCGACACCGCGTCGGGGGCGGCACCCAGCGCCAGGCGCACGGCGGCGGGCACCGGGGTGTCGGATGACAGGAAGGCATCGCCCGCCACCAGGGTCAGGCCGGTGCGGGCGGCGCGCTGGACGAAGGCGTGGGGCGTCCAGTCGGGCGGCAGGCTGAGCCACAGGTGCAGACTGTCCGGCTGGGCCTGGTAGCTGCCCGGGGGCAGGATATCCGCCGCCAGGCGCTGGCGCGCCGTCGCCTCGGCCCGGATGGCCTCCGCCAGGGTGGCGGCGGTGCCATCCAGGATCCAGTCAGCCGCCAACCCCGCCGCCAGGGGAGAGGGCATCTGCGTCTGGGTGCGCAGCACGCCCTCGAACCGTTCCGCCTGGATGGCGTCGGGGGCGGCGACATAGGCGGTGCGCAGGGCCGGCGTCAGGCATTTGGATAGGGTGGCCACATGCCAGACCTGGGCGGGGGCCAGGGCCGCCAGGGGCGTGCCGGGGGTGGCCGCCAGCGCGCCATAGGCGTCATCCTCCACCACCGTCAGGCCCTGGGCCTGGATGACGTCCGCCAGGGCTTGGCGCCGCCCTTCCGACATCGTCGCCGTGGTCGGGTTGTGATGGGTGGGGGTGCAATAGAGCAGGCGGGCGCCGCTGCCGCGGCAGGCGGCCGCCACCGCGTCGGGCACCAGCCCCTCGCCATCGCAATCCACCGCCACCACCCGCAGGCCCAGGCGCGCCGCGATGGCGGTGAAGCCCGGGTAGCTCAGCGTTTCCGCCAGCACCACGTCAGCCCGTTGCGCCAGCAGGGACAACAGCGCGTGCAACGCCGCCTGCGCCCCCGGCGTCACCAGCACGCGGTCGGCATGCGGGCTGGTGTTGGCCGCCAGCCCGGCGGCGGTGTAGCGGCGGCGCAGCCATGCGGCCCCGGCCGTGCGTTCCGTGGCGCCGCCGCCCGCGGCGCGATAGCCCAGGCGACGCCCCAGGTCCGGCGCCCGCACCAGCCGTTCCAGCCCCTGGGCCAGGTGGGTGCGCAACAAGGCCAGCGGTTGCGGCGGCACGTTCATGGACATGTCGATGTCGCCCTGGGCCAGGGGCGCCATGTCCGCCGCGGCGCGGTCTGAAATGAAAGTGCCCCGCCCCACCACGCCCGACAGCAGGCCACGGTGGCGCGCCTCGGCATAGGCGCGGGTGACGGTGGTCAGGTCGATGCCCAGCGCCTCCGCCAAGGCGCGCTGGGTGGGCAGGCGTTCCCCCGGCACCAGCCGCCCGGCGCCGATGTCGGCCGCCATGGCGTCGGCGATGGCCAGGTAAAGCGGCCCGCCCCGGCCGTCCAAGCGGGGTTTCCACAAATCATCGTCGGCCACGGCCACCTCACTGCCCTTATTGCATGGATTATGTGTATGCGGACAATCGACATAAGAAGGCATGCAATAGCCTTATGCCATGATTTCCATCAATGGATTTGGGGCCGGAGTGTCGGCAGACACAGCGCCGCCGCCGACGGCCGTGCTATCCGCTGGCGATTGATCCTGTTGGGGAAGGGACAGCATGCGGGGCAGTGAGTTCGCGGATCTGCGGGCGTTCGCCACCATCGTGGCGTACGGCACCTTCGCGCGGGCGGCGGTGCAGTTGAGCGTCTCCCCCTCGGCGCTCAGCCAGACCATCCGGGGGCTGGAGGCGCGGCTGGGCGTGCGCCTGCTGAACCGCACCACACGCAGCGTTTCCGTCACCGATGCCGGCTCGCGCCTCTACGCCCGCCTGAAGCCGGTGTTGGAGGAGCTGGAGGCCGCCGTCGCCGACGTGAACGACCTGCGCGAGCGGCCGGCCGGCACCCTGCGCCTGACCTCCTCCCGCGTCGGGGCGGAGCGGTTCCTGGCGCCCATCCTGGGTGAATTCCACCGCGCCTATCCCGAGATCGTCCTGGACACCACGGTGGACGACGTGGTGCGCGACATCGTGGCGGAGGGCTACGACGCCGGCATCCGCCTGGGCGAGATGATTTCCGACGACATGGTGGCCATCAAGCTGGGCGGCAGCCTGCGCCAGGTGGCCGTGGCCACCCCTGAGTATCTGGCCCGCCACGGCGTGCCGCAGCATCCGCGCGACCTGCTGGACCATGCCTGCATCAACTGGCGCTGGACGGAGACGGGCCGCATCTACCATTGGGAGTTCCAGGAGCCGGGCGGCGATTGGTTTTCCGTCGCGGTGAAGGGTCCCATCATCGTCACCGACCGCAGCATGGTGCTGGCCGCCGCCCTGCAGGGCGTGGGCATCGCCCTGTGGCTGGAGGACCGCATACTGCCCTACGTCAAGGACGGCCGGCTAGTGCCGATCCTGGAGGAATGGTCGGGCGCCTTCCCAGGGTTTTTCCTGTGCTATCCCAAGCAGCGGCACACGCCCCTGCCGCTGCGCGTCTTCACCGAATTCATGCGCGCGACCTACGGCTGATTATGTACGACACCCTTCATTAACCGTTTCGACTATAGCGCATACCGCACAGAGCGGCCGTTCCCCATCTTCAGCGCATCCCCGGCCCATTCCCCCGTTTTCAGGGCCGGCTTTCAGGAAGGATGCGGATCATGGTCAACGACACCCAACAGGTCTGGTTCATCACCGGCGTTTCGCGCGGCTTCGGCAAGGAGCTGGCGCGCACCCTGCTGGACCAGGGCCAAGTCGTCATCGGCACCACCCGCGACGGCCAGAGCGATCTGCCCGCCGACGGCCGGCTGCACGTCCTGCCGCTGGACGTGACGGACGCGGCCCAGGTTAAGGACACGGTGGCCAAGGCCCATGCCCTGCACGGCCGGCTGGACGTGGTGGTCAACAACGCCGGCTATGGCCTGCTGGGTGCGGTGGAGGATGGCGACACCGCCGCCACCCGCCACATGTTCGAGGTCAACTTCTTCGGCGCCTTGGCGGTAATGCAGGCGTCCCTGCCGCTGATGCGGGCGCGCCGGGCCGGCCACATCGTCAACATCACCTCCATCGCCGGGCTGGCGCCGGGCGTGGGTTCCGGCCTGTACGCCGCATCCAAGTTCGCGCTGGAGGGCGTGTCGCTCAGCCTGGCGCAGGAGGTGGCGCCCCTGGGTATCGGCATCACGCTGGTGGAGCCGGGCGCCTTCCGCACCGACTTCCTGACCGATCATTCCCTGCGGCTGACCGGCGCCCCCATCGCGGACTATGCCGCGACGGCCGGGGCGGCGGTGGCCCGCCTGCAGGCGCTGAACGGCAGGCAGCCGGGGGACCCGGCGCTGGCCGCCCGCGCCATCGTGGCCGCCGTGCGCTCACCCAACCCGCCCCTGCACCTGGTGCTGGGCACCGACGCCTGGAACCGGGTGCAGGCCCGGCAGGAGGCGTTCACCGCCAACCTTGCCGACTGGCGGCCGGTCGCGCTCAGCACCGACTTCCCGGCCTGAGGTCATCACAGCGTTTCCGGCGGCGGCACGGGGAGCAACCGGCCGCCGGATCACCGGAGCGGGGTGTTCCGCTTATTGGGCCAGCACGCGCGCCGCTTCCCGGGTCTTGTCCACCATGGTTTCCACCTGCCGGATGGCGCGGCCGATGTCGTTGATGTTTTCGGTCACGGTGTCCACGGCGCCGGCGGTCTGCTGCATGTTCTGCGACATTTCCAGCGTGACGGCGCCTTGCTGCTCCACCGCCGCCACGGCCGAGGTGACATGGTCGCGCACGGCATCGATGGAGCGGCGGATGCCTTCCAGGGCGCCGACCACCTCGCCGGCCACGGACTGCATGCCGGTGATCTCGTCCGAAATCCCCTGCGTGGCCCTTGCCGCCTGGTTGGCCAGGTTCTTCACCTCGGTGGCGACGACGGCGAAGCCCTTGCCGGCCTCCCCCGCCCGCGCCGCCTCGATGGTGGCGTTCAAGGCCAGCAGGTTGATCTGGCCGGCGATCCCACGGATGACATCCACCACCCGCTCCATGGACTGGGCGACGGCGTTGAGGCGCTCGGTCGCCAACCCGGCGGTTTCCGCCTCGGCCGCGACACTGTCCACCGCCTGACGGGACTGGATCATATTGGCCGCCAGTTCGCGGGTGGACGCGGCGAGCTGTTCCGCCCCGGCGGCGATGCCCTGGACCGCGCCGGCCGTCTGGTTCGCCGCCGCGGCCACGCCCTCGGACCGGCCCACCGACTGTTCGACGGCGATGTCGATCTCCTTGAAGTTGCTGTCGATCAGCTGCTTCAGGTTTGCCAGCATGCGCACCTGGCGGGTGATGTCGGTGGCATACTTCACCACCTTGTACGGCCGGCCATCGGGATCGAGGATGGGATTGTACGAGGCCTCGATCCACACCTCGCGCCCGCCCTTGCCGATGCGCTTGAACTGCGCGGCCTGAAACTCACCCCGGCGCAGGGCGTCCCAGAACTGACGGTATTCCGTGGTGTCCTTGTAGCCCGCCTCCACGAACAGGCTGTGGTGCCCGCCCTCGAGCTCCGCCGCCGTGTAGCCCATGGTGGTCAGGAAATTGTCGTTGGCGCGCAGGATGGTGCCGTCCAGGCTGAATTCGATGACCGCCTGCGACTTGTTGATGGCTGTGACCTGGCCCTGCAGGTCGGCGTGTTCCCGCTTCGCCGCCGTCACGTCGGTCGCGTACTTCACCACCTTGTACGGCCGGCCGGCGCGGTCGAGGATAGGGTTGTATGAGGCCTCGATCCAGACTTCGCGGCCGCCCTTTCCCAAACGCTTGAACTGCGCGGCCCGGAATTCCCCCCGGCGCAGGCTGTCCCAGAACTGGCGGTATTCCAGGCTGTCCCTATACCCTGGCGCCACAAACAGGCTGTGATGCCGCCCCTTCACCTCGGCCAGGGTATAGCCCATGGCCTTCAGGAAGTTGTCGTTGGCGGTGAGGATGGTGCCGTCCAGGGCGAACTCGATAATGGCCTGTGACTTGCCCAGGGCAGCCAGTGTCGCCTTCATGTCCCGGATATGTCGCGCCAGAAAAGACCGAAACATTAACCACTCCGCGAAGTAAGAGTTCGCCCTTTTAAGATGACTAAAGGGCCTTTCACACAAAAGTACGGCACGCTTATTGAAGACAAAAACGCAAAAGACGGCTCTGACGGAGGCGCCAGTTGGACGTCAATGTAATTTGAATGCTATTCTGTGTCTATGTGGATTCCAAATCCATTATGGCCAACCATTATTTCTCTTGGTTATGATTTACTGACCGGCCATCCGGAAGCGGGTGCCGCCCATTGCCGCAGGGCTTCCCCTCTTTTGCGCAATACCCCATGATGGCAGTGACTTAACGGTCGGCGCCACGCCTTGGGCGGGGGATGAGGGCGCCCGGCCACCCATCCTTCCGCCCCCTGAAACGACAGCAAAGGTCGCCTTCTCCATGGCCATGTCCTGGTTCCGCCGCACCGTGTCCATCGGGTTCGCACTGGCCTTGACCGCCGTGGGAACAAGCCATGGCCAAAGCGCTCAACCTACCGATACGCAGCAAGCCTCGCCGCGGATCACCCCGCAGCTGGAAAAACCCGCCGACCCCGAACCGCCGCTGGCCACCGCCTATCGCCCATTCGAGGCGTTCGCGCCCCTGACCCTGCCCCAGGCGGTGAACCAGTACCGGTCGGGCAGCGGCCTGCCGGGTCCGGCCTATTGGCAGAACCGCGCGGATTATGAGCTGCACGCCCGCCTGGATCTGAGCAACCCCGACACCCCCGCGCTGAGCGGTGGCAGCGTCATCCGCTACACCAATAACAGCCCGGACGCGCTGGACCGGCTGTGGCTGCAACTCGACCAGAATATCTACCGCAAGGACGCGCGGGCGGCCGTGACCGGCGGCGGACGTGCCAGCCGGGGCAGCACCGACGGCATGACCATCAAGGCGGTCGCGGTCGATATGGGGGATGGCAAGGTGGTGGCCCTGCCCTTCCACATCGATGATACCCGCATGTGGATAGACCTGCCCCGGCCGCTGGCGGCCAAGGGCGGCAAGCTGGCGCTGCACATCGACTATGCCTACACCATCCCCGGCACCTGGGGCGGGCGCACGGCGCACACGCCCACCCAGAACGGTGAGATCTATGAGATCGCCCAGTGGTACCCGCGCATGGCGGTTTACGACGATCTGCGCGGCTGGGACACCTTGCCCTACCTGGGGTCGGAGTTTTATCTGGAGTACGGCGACTTCGACTACACCGTCACCGTGCCGGCCACCATGCTGGTGGCGGGTTCGGGCGAACTGGTGAACGGGGCGGAGGTGCTGACGCCCACGCAAGTGAAGCGCCTGGACCAGGCCCGCGCCAGCGACGCCACGGTGATGATCCGCACGCCGGATGAGGTGACGGCCCCCGGGAGCCGCCCGCGCACCAATGGGGAGATGACCTGGCATTTCCGCATGAAGAACACCCGCGACGTGGTGTTCGCCGCCTCAGCCGCCTTCGTCTGGGACGCCGCGCGGGTGAACCTGCCGGAGGGCAAGCACGCCCTGGCCATGTCGGTTTACCCGGTGGAGGGTGTGGGGCCGGACAAGTGGAACCGGTCGACGGAGTACCTGAAGGCCGCCATCGAGCATTTCTCCAGCCAGTGGTTCCCCTATCCCTGGCCCGTCGCCGTCAACCTGGGCGGCCATGGCGCCGGCATGGAATACCCGGGGGTCGTGTTCGACGGGTACAAGGACCAGGGCAAGACCCTGTACTGGATCACGGCGCACGAGATTGGCCACACATGGTTCCCCATGATCGTGGGGTCCAACGAGCGGCGAGACGCCTGGATGGATGAGGGGTCCAACACCTTTATCGACATCTACGCCCAGGACGCCTTCAACCACGGCGAATACGCGCCCAAGCGCGACGGGGAATACGCGCCCGGCGGCGGCAACCCGGTGGACGAGATCCTGCCCCTGCTGACCGACGCGTCGGCGCCGAATATCATCAACGCCCCCGATGGCATGTCGGAGAAGTACCGCCACCCCGTCAGCTACTTCAAGCCGGCCCTGGGCCTGGTGCTGCTGCGCGAACAGATCCTGGGGCCGGAGCGGTTCGATGCCGCCCTGCGCCGCTATATCCGCGCCTGGGCCTACAAGCACCCCTCACCGTCCGACTTCTTCCGCGCAATGGAATCCGGCGCGGGCGAGGACCTGACCTGGTTCTGGCGCGGCTGGTACTTCAACAACTGGGCGGTGGACTTCGCCGTGCGCAAGGTCGCCTACGCCGAGGGCGGGCCGGACAAGGGCGCCCTGGTCACCCTGGCGGCCCTGGACCGCCTGGTCCTGCCGGCCACCCTGCAGGTGGACTACGCCGACGGCAGCCAGCGCAGCCTGCGCATTCCGGTGGAGACCTGGCGCGGCCGGGCCGAGACCGCCGTGCGCCTGGACGGCGGCCCCGCCATCACCCGCGTCACCATCGACCCCACCCACGCCCTGCCCGACACCGACCGGGCCAACGACGTGTGGGAGATGAAGTAGGGATGAAAGCAGGGTGCCGGCGGCTCAGTGATGCCCTGCCCCTTCGTGGTGATGCGCGTGGGGGGTGATGGTGGGCGCCTTGCCCGGTTCCACCATCTCCACCAGTTCCATCATGCCGTTATCCTCGTGGCTGGTGTTGTGGCAGTGCATGACGATGGCGCCGCTGTAGTCCAGCGCCTGGCTGAGGAACTGCACCACCTCGCCGTAATTGAAGCCGGTGTTGGCGTCGACGTTGGTCAAGCCGCCCGGGAAGGTGCAGTTCGTTCCGCCCACCGCCGGGGCGCAATTGATCAGCACCGTGTCGCGCCAAATGGGGAAGGCGTAGTCGATCGTGCCCCGCCTCACCACCTGGAAGGAATTGGTGTGGATGTGGAACATGTGGGTGTCGGCCGCGCTCATCACCCCCCACAGGTTCGTCTGGCCCAGGGTCAGGATGCGCTGCGGACCGCCCTCGGCATTGAAGGGGCGGCCGTTGACCACCGAGGCGCCGCCGGCCGATTCCGCGTAGGTGCCGCTGGTGAAGCCGAACACCACCCCCTGGGTGGGGGAGGCCGGCCGGTCGGGCGCGTCCACCAGGGTGGCGGGGGCGTACAGCCGGTTCAGCTGTGACTGGGTGGGCAGGGCGGTCGCCGTGGACCGGGACGCCGCCACCACGTTGACCGTCATCACCAGCTGCGCGTCCGGCACCACGCCGGGCTTGCACAGATCGCCGATGCCGGGCTGGCGCGCCAGGGGATCCCGCGATGATTGCTGCCGCTTCACCACCGCGCCGGGGGCGGGCTGGACCAGCAGGTAACGGCCGGGCTTGGCCGGCGCCTTGACCATCAGATCCAGGCGCTGGCCCGGCGCCAGGAACAGCAGCTCGTTATTCACCACGCCCTTGCCGTCCGGCCGGGCCACCGGCGCCGTCAGGCGCAGCGGCAGATCCTCCTCCCCCGGGGACAGGGTGCGCTGCACCGGCACGCCGTCGGCAGCCAGGACGTAGGCGGCGGGCGCCGCCGTCGCGTCCACGCCGGTTTGGGGCACCAGGCACATGGGCACCACATTGCCCACCGTGGTGTTCACCACCCGCCACAGCTGCACCTCATCCGTCGTCATGGTAACGGTGGGGTTCAGCTGGCCATTGACGGACAGTTTCTGGTTCACGTTCGTCGCCGGCTCGGGCGCCGGCTGGCCGTCGATATAGGTGCAGCGGGCGAAGGAATAGACGCTCTTGCACGTCACCCGCTGCGGGCTGGTCAGGTTGGGCGCGGATTCGATGCTTTGCAGCAGCATCACCTTTTCCGCTGCCGCCCGGACAGCGGGCAGGCTGTCGATGCCGTTCTTCTCATCCTGGATGATCAGCGCGCCGCTCATGCCGCTGGCCAACTGCAGGGCCACCGCCCCGTGCTTGTGCGGGTGGTACCAGTAGGTGCCGGCCGGATGCTGCTCCGGTATCTTGATGCGGTAGTGGTAGTCGCCCTTCTGGCACAGGCTGGCGTCGCCGCCCGCGTCCCGCACGCACATGGCCATGACATCGGCCGGCGTGTCGGCCGGGTAGATGGCCAGCAGCACATTGTCGCTGTCCTTCTGCGGGCTGACGTGCAGGCCATGGGTATGCAGGTTCAGCACGTCGAAGCCATGGGGCACGGCGTTGAACATGGTGCCGTCGCCCTCGTCCGCGTCGAACGGCAGGCCGTTGGTGAACAGGATATCCAGCGTGTCGCCGGGATGGGCGCGGATGGTGGGGCCGGCCAACAACTCACCCGTCGGCAGGGCGGCACCCGTCGCCTGCCTGCGCGCGGCCACCGCCGCCTTCACCTCCGCCTCCTTGCGGTCGCCGAAGCTGACGAAGGCGTTGGCCTGCACCTTCAGGGGCGCGCCATCGCCGTTGGGCAGGGTGAAAATCTGCGGGAAGGCCATCAGCTGCGACACGCCGGCCACCACCGGCGCCGGTGCCGGCTGGACCAGTTCCCCCGCCGGCGCGGGGCCGGCGGCCAATGTCGTGGCCAGCGCCGTTAAGGCCAAGCCCCCCGAGGCCAGCACCCGCTGGCCCGACTTCGCGATAATGGACATGCGCGTTCCCCCCTCAGCGTACACTTGGCGGCACACTGTCCGATATACGCGTATAAATCCATACTTCGCGCTACTTACACAGGCAAGTTTCGGGGCAGGCCCGCCAGATCGAGGGTGCGCCGGTCGGGCTGGCCGCCAAAGTATTTGTCCAGCGCATCCTGGAACAGGCTGTCGCAGTCACCCGCAGCCAGGTGGAACAGGGTCATGCTGGAGCGGAACTTCAGCGCGTCCACCGGGCCGAACACCGCCTGGGCGTCGTGGCCGGGCAACTCGTTGACCAGGCCGGTCAGCTGGCGCAGGCGCCCGCCGAGGATGGTGTGTTCCAGGTAGGCCCGCGCCTCGTCCAGCGAGGCCAGGGCGTAGTGTTGCGACGTCGCACTTTGGCCCAGCCCGGCGATCTGGGGGAAGAAGTGCCACATCCAATGGCTGCGCTTGTGCCCGGTGGTCAGCTCCTGGATCACCGTGTCCAGCTGCGGGTTCTGGGCGTCGACGAAGCGTTGCAGGTCCCAATGCGGGCTGGCGGTGGATGAGTCGACAGGGTGGTCCATGGCTCCCTTCCCTTATTCCCACGACGACCGGCGCACAGCATACACCGCCGGCCAAGAGAAAACCGGCGCCCCTGAGGGTCAGGGACGCCGGCTTCCAACCGCCAACGGGAAAATTTGTTCAGGAACCGTGGGTCAGGCGGCCTGGGCCACGAACAGGTCGCCGATCTGGGTGTTGGCGGCGGTCAGGGCGCCGGCCTTGGCGTCGGGGCCCATGGCGATGCCCTCGGCGCGGACGATGGTGACGTCGGTCATGCCCAGGAAGCCCAGGAAGGCCTTGAGATAGGCTTCCTGATGGTCCAGCGCCGCCTCGTACGGGGTGCCGGCGTACTTGCCGCCACGGGAGGAGACGAGGATGACCTTGCGGCCGCCGGCCAGGCCCTGGGGACCGGACTCGGTGTAGCGGAAGGTGCGGCCGGCCTGGGCCAGGCGGTCCAGGTAGGACTTAAGCTGGCTGGGGATGGAGAAGTTGTACATGGGCGCGCCGATGACCACGACATCGGCCGACAGCAGTTCATCCACCAGGGTATCGACCAGCGCGCGCTCGGCCTGCTGCGCCGGGGTCAGGTTCTGGTCGGCGCCGAACTTGGCGACGGCCAGCAGCTCCGCATCCAGGTGGGCGGGGGCCACGGCGGCGACATCACGGTACACCACCTCGCCCGACGGGTTGGCCTGCTGCCACGCCTGGACCACGGCGGCGGTCAGCTGGCGGGAGACGGAGGCCTGGGCCAGGGGGCTGGAATCGATGTGCAGGAGCTTCATGATCCATACTCTCATTTCTGGGATGGGCGCCGGTGAGACCCGGCCGCCGAAGACCCCTTGAGATTGCCACTGGAACGCCCTTGCCATCAGGGGGCAGATTTCACACTCTATGTTCCATGATTGGAACAATGGCCGCCCCCGGCAACCGGGCGGCGATCGGGGCCTCACCATGCGCGACCTGAACGACCTCTACTACTTCGCCCAGGTGGTGGAGCATGGCGGCTTCGCCGCGGCGGAGCGGGCGCTGGGCGTGCCCAAGTCCACCCTCAGCCGCCGCGTCTCCATGCTGGAGGACCAGCTGGGGGTGCGGCTGCTGCAGCGTTCCACCCGCCGCTTCGCCGTCACCGACGTGGGCCGCACCTACCACGCCCACTGCCTGGCCATGATCGCCGAAGCGGAAGCGGCACAAGAGGTGGTGGACCGCACCCGGGCGGAGCCGCAGGGCACCGTACGCGTCAGCTGCCCCACCGCCCTGGTGCCCACCCGCGTGGGGTCGGTCGTCACCCGCTACATGGCGCAACATCCGCGCGTGACCATCCGGCTGGAGGCCAGCAACCGCCGCGTCGACGTCATCGAGGAAGGCTACGACCTGGCCATCCGCGTGCGCATGCCGCCGCTGGAGGACAGCGACTTGATCGTCAAGGTGTTGGAAAGCCACGGTTCGGCCCTGGTGGCCAGCCCCGCCTTTCTGGATCGCCACGGCCGGCCCGCCACCCCGGAGGAGCTGTCGGCTCTGCCTGCCGCCGACATGCCGCGCACGGGTGGCGACTACGTCTGGCGCCTCTATGGTCCCGACGGCATCCTGCGCACCGTGCCGCATCAGCCCCGCCTGATCACCGAGGACATGGCCCTGTTGCGCGATGCGGCGCTGAGCGGGGTCGCCATCGCCCAGTTGCCCCACTTCATCATCGACAACTATCTGGCCCAGGGCATGCTGGAGGCGCTGTTGCCCGGCTGGACCCTGCCGGCGGGCGTGGTGCACGCGGTGTTCCCCTCGCGCCGGGGCCTGGTGCCGGCGGTGCGCGGCTTCATCGACGCCTTGGCGGCGGAATTCGCCGAGCGGCCCACGACCCCCTGCCCCGCCAACCCCGCCTGGATCGGCGGCGGGCCCAGCCTGGGGCTGTAGCGGCACAGCAGGGTGGCCCGCCCGCCGTGGCAGGAAAACCACCTTGGCCGCACATCTGCAACCATCCCACCCTTTGCCCTTGACAGCAGAGGCCGCCGCCGGTGCTACTGACACGCTAAGCATAAGAATTTTGGGGAAGTTTTGGTTTTGGGGGACCCATCCGCCATGCCTGGGTCGTCTACTGTCCGCCGCCTTGGTGCGCGGCTGGGCGGGTTTGCGCGCGCCGACCTGGCCCGGCGCGTCCTGCTGCCGCTGCTGGCCCCCCTCGCCGCCCTGGTCCTGATGTTGTGGCCAGCGCTGCTGAACGGCTTCCCCATCGTCTTCTTCGATACCGGCGGCTACATCGAGGCTGCGGCCGAGCGTGAACTGGTGGAGGGGCGGTCGCTGGCCTATGGCCTGTTCCTGCAGGCGGCGTCGCTGAACTGGCGCACGCTGTGGGGACCGGTGGTGGCGCAGAGCCTGCTGACCCTGTGGCTGTTGCGCCTGCTGTGCGCCGGCCTGGCGCCCAGCGACGGACTGCCGGGCGGCAACGGCAATGGGCTCGGCGCCCTGGGCCTGGTGGCGCTGCTGGCGCTGGGCACCGGCATGGCCTGGTACACCTCCCAGCTGATGCCGGACATCGCCATCCCCTTGGTGGTGGCGACCCTGTGGCTGCTGGCCTTCCGCTGGGATCGGCTGTCCTGGGGAACGCGCCTGGGCGCGGCCGCCGTGGGCTTGGTCAGCCTGCTGTCGCACATGTCAGGCATGGCCCTGGGCGCCGGCCTGGTGGCGGTGCTGGCCCTGATGAAGGCCGTGGGCGTCCTGGGCCGCCCCCGATCCTGGCGGGCCCTGCGCCTGCTGCCGGCGGCGGCCCTGGTGGCGGGCAGCGTGGTGACCCTGCCCCTGCTGAACGGCGCCGTCACCGGCGAAACCAGGCTGACCCCCGGCGGACCCCTGTTCCTGTTCGGCAGCCTGCTGCAGCAGGGCCAGGTGCGCCGCCTGCTGGACGAGCGGTGCACCGAGGATCCGCACGCCTACGCCCTGTGTTCCTATCGCCACCGCCTGCCGACCACGGCGGATGAGTTCCTGTGGGCGGAGGATTCCCCCCTGATGGCCCTGGGCGGCTGGGAAGGCATGGAGCCTGAGGCGGCGCGCATCAACATGGCGGTGATGCGCGCCTATCCCCTGGCCCTGGCCCTGGCTTCGCTGCAGGCGGGGATGGAACAGTTCTTTCGCGTGCAGACGGGCGATGGGCTGGACGAGTTCCACCGCAGCACCCGCGAGGCGGTGCACCAATGGCTGGCGCCGCTGGAGCCCACCTACCTGAAGGCCGACCAGCAGAGCGAGGGCCCGACCCCCGGCATGGCGGACCTGTCCAACTATCTGACCGTCCCCCTGGCCTATCTGGCGCTGACCGCACTGGCGGCCCTGGTCCCCCAAGCGGTAAGGCGTCGCGACGGCATGGCCCTGGGCGCCCTGGTGTTCCTGTGGGCAGCGCTGGCCGGCAACGCCCTGATCTGCGGCGCGCTGTCCAACCCGCACGACCGCTATCAGAACCGGCTGGTGTGGCTGGTGCCCGTGTTCGTCCTGGCCCTGAACACCCGCCTGCGCCAAACCGAGGATGAGGCGGAACCGGCGGTGCGGGTGCCCAATGCCCTGTCCCTGCCAACGGCCCTGCTGCGCCGTCGCGCGGCGCGGCCTGTCTTGACCAGTCCCCTCATCGATCTGGGTGTGCCGGATGGCCTGGCGGTGGAAATGGCGGGGGGAGACCTGCCCGCGGGAAACACCGCCGAGCGGGCGGCCGCACCCCAACCCTGACCTTCTTGGTAAGGCGCAAATCACCGTTGATTGCGCTACGCTTTTTAGGCGTTTGTGCCAACCAGGCCACCCCTGCCGCGCCCGCCCGCTCCGAGCCCGGCCCGGGCGCCAATCATGGACCCGCGGATGATCCGCTTCTCCCTCCCCATGCGGCTGCTGCTGGCGATCCTGCCGGCCGCCGGCATCATGCTGGGGGGGATGATCCTGGTCACCCTGCACCTGAGCCAACGGGTGGTGGAGCGTTTCATCAATGATTACGGCCGCGACACAGCCCAGCGCGAGGCCCTGGCCATCAGCGCCGGCATCCAGGAAGAGATGACCCTGGCCGAGGGCGCCGCCCGCCTGGTCTCCGCCCTGGCCGCCACGCGGGAGCGGGAAGGGGTCGCCCCCACGCTGGCCGACCGACGGCAGATCACCGAATACCTGCGCCAGGCGGCGGCCTTGCATCCCGAAGCCGTGGGCATCTGGTTCTTTGCCGAGCCCGACGCCCTGGGGCCCGACGCCGCGGCGCTGGCCGCGCGGGATCCCCTGGTGGGAATGGCGGCCACCGGCCGCTACGCCCTGTACGCCACCAGCCAGGAAGGCGCCGTGCGCCTGCAGTCCCCGCCGGCGGACTTCGACACCCAGGACTATTATGCCCGCGCCCAGCGCAGCCATCGCCTGGCCATCCTGCCGATCCATATCTTTCCCATACAGGGCGTGCCCACCGCCCTGGTTTCCCACGCCTTCCCGGCCATGGTGGGTGACCGCCTCATCGGCGTGGCCGGCGTGGACCTGGACCAGCGGCAGCGCGCCCACATTTATGAAGGGCACCATCCCTTCGGCGCACCCATCGCCATCATCAACACCTCCGGTGTCTGGGGCTATCACCCGGACCCGGCCCGGCTGGGCAGCGCCGCCACCTTCGGCGACGGACCCGACTATCAGTTCACACCAGGGGAACGGGTGTTCGTCAACCAGGCCCAGCCCTACAGCCTGGAACGCCGCCTGCCCGATGGGTCCCGGCTGCGCCGCTTCACCTGGCCGGTGGACTTGTTCCCCGGCGAGGGCCGGCGCCTGCTGGTCATGGACGTGCCCCTGGACCGGCTGGCGCGGCCCTTCGCCGGTATCCGCACCGCCATCCTGATGGCCGGATTGCTCTGCGCCCTGTTGCTGAGCGGCCTGGTGGTCCTGGCCGTACGCCTGATCGTTGCCAGGCCGCTGCAGCGTCTGCAGGCGGGGGTGGATTGGCTGAAGCGGGGCGAATACGACCGCACCCTGCCCGACCAGAACTGTCCCGACGTCATCGGCGACCTGGCGCGCGGGTTGGAGGACTTCCGCCAGACCTTGGTGGAACGGGACCATCTGCGGCGCGACCTGCAGCGGGTGGCGGCCTGCATCGAGGCGGCGCATGACGCCATCTACATGATGAGCCGCGACTACAAGGTGCTTTACGCCAACGGCCAGGCGTTGACCCTGGTGGGCGTCACCAACGGCGAAACCCTGCTGGGCAAGCGCATTTCCCAATTCGTCATGCCCGAGACGGCCGCCTCACTGGCGGGGCTGCGCCAGCAGATCGCCGCGAGCCTGGCCCATACCGGGGTGTGGACAGGCCAGGTCGATAACTGGACCACCCTGACCGGCTATCGCATCGAGGCGGTGGAGTTCACCGCCAGCAACGACCCCGGCGGTGACATCCTGGTCGTGGCCCGCGACGTGTCGGAACGTGACCGGGTGGAGCGGGAGCGTCAGATCCTGCAACGCCAGATCCTGCAGCAGGACAAGCTGGAAACGGTGGGCCGCTTGGCCGGCGGTGTCGCGCACGACTTCAACAATCTGCTGGGCGCCATCCTGGGCTATGCCGGCTTTCTGGCGGCCGACCTGCCGGCGGACAGTCCCGCGCGCGGCTATGCCGACCGCATCCTGGCGGTGGGTGCCAGCGCCAAGGAACTGGTCCGCCAGATCCTGGGCTTCGCCCGCACCGACGCCGGTGTGCAGGAGGTGGTGCCGGCCCGCGCCATCGTGGACGACGCGCAGGTGGTGCTGCGCTCCACCGTGCCGGCCACGACCCGCCTGACGTGCATGACCGAGGAAGGCCTGCCGCCCCTGCGCGCCAACCAGACGCAGATGATGCAGGTGTTGATGAACCTGGTCATCAACGCCCACGACGCCCGCCGGGGTGAGACGGGCGATATCACCATCCGCCTGAACCGGGGCCCCCAACCCTTCGCTTTCCCCGACGACTGGGCGGTGGCGGATATCCTGCCGGCACCGGTGGGCGCCCCGCATGTGGTGCTGGAGGTGACCGACCAGGGAACCGGCTTGGCGCCCGACCACCTGTCCCGCATGTTCGAACCCTTCTTCACCACCAAGGGCCAGGACAAAGGCACCGGCCTGGGCCTGGCCAATGTGCACAGCATCGTCAAGGCCCATGGCGGCGGCCTGGCGGTCGCGAGCAAGCCGGGGGCCGGCACCGTCATCCGCATCACCCTTCCCAGCCTGTCGGGTCCCAGCATAACCGCGGGCACGGCGCCCGCAGCCTCCTCTGGCGGAGCGGCCACGCCTTCGCCTCCCAATCCGGCCCCGGCCCGCCTGCGGGTGCTGGTGGTGGACGACACCGAGGCCATGGGCGAGCTGCTGCGCGAGGGCCTGACCCGGCGGGGCCACGACGTCACCGTCTGCGGCGAGCCGCAAGCGGCACTGACCCTGCTGGCCGACCAGACGAGGGGCTACAACGCCCTGATCACCGACCAGACCATGCCGGGCATGACGGGCCTGAGCCTGATCCATGCCGCCAAGGGCAGGAACCCCGGTCTGATCTGCGTGCTGTGCACCGGCTACAGCGCCAATGTGGACGAAGCCACGGCCCGCGCCGGCGGTGCCGATGCCTTTTTCATCAAGCCCCTGTCGGTGAAGATACTGATGGACCGCTTGGACGCGCTGTACGGCACCCGGAGTTGAGGCGCACCGGCGCCGTCAGGGGTGGATACGGCTGGGGAACCAGCTGTCCAGGCTGCCACGATCCAGCCAGCGCCCATAGGCGTACGGAGCGGCATAGGTGCCGCCATAAGGGTAAGCCGATCCATAATAGGGATAGGCACCGTCCACGCCATCGACCAGGCCCGGCCCCCAGGGGCCGCCACCTACCCCACCCCAGGGTCCGACACCCCAGGCGCCGTTGCGGGGATGGCCGGTGACGTTGCCTTGCGACACCGATAGCGAGAAGCCAATGCCCGTGTCCTCACACGGCCGCAAGGGGTTGCCGTCCTGGCCGTAATTCAGGGTGGCGCCGGCACCGCGCTCGATCAGGCCGCCGCCGAAGCCGATACCCATGGTGACACTGCCACCGGCCCGGCAGCTGGTGTCCTTGGACTTCCAGCCATCATCCTCGGGCGGACGGGCGGCAACCACGCCATCATCCCTGCCGTCGGCCGTGGCGACGCCGGGACCGTCCAGCACCGGCGGGCGCGCCGGGCCCTCGTCGATGGCGTTTGCCGGCGTGTCGGCCGTCCCGGTCTGCGCCCAGGCGCCACCGCCCATGGCGGTGAGGCAGGCCACCAGCAACAGGGCGGACACCCCGGATTTGCCAGCGGCTTTGCCCAAGGGCTTGGATGGATGGACGACAGGCATGGCTTTCAACTCCAGGACCGGTGCGGGAACCGCATCGGCCCGACCGGGGCGGGCGGCAGGGGGCGGGCGGCAGGCCCATTTCCAATATGGGACGGGCCGGTCCAGTTTCCACGCGTTTCCTGACAGGAACCTGTCGGCAGGGGCAGCGGGAAGCGCTTCCTTACGCCCCGGGGGACACTTACTCGGTGGGGGCGGGCTCCGGGGGGGCGGGAGGCGGCTTCGAACCCGGCGGACGCCGCGATGGCGGGCGGGCGGCCGCCAGATCCTCGATCAAGCGCATTTGGGCCGGCAAGCAGATCGTCTCCAAATCATAGCGGGCCAGGATGGTTTCCCGCGCCCGGCGGCGCAGGCGTTCCAGCCGCTGGGGGTTTTCCAGGGCCGCCGCCACGGTCTCCGCCAGTTGGCCGGGCGAAAAGAAGTCCACCAGCAGGCCATTGTGGCCGTGGCGGACCACCTCGCGCACCGGCGCCGTATCCGACGCCACCACCAGGCACCCGGCGGCCATGGCCTCCATCAGGGACCAGGACAGCACGAAGGGATAACTGAGGTAGACATGCACGGCCGAGACGCGCAGCACCGACAGGAACGTGGCGTAAGGGACCTTGCCCAGGAAATGGACGCGCGACAGATCGAGGTGCGCGCCCACCTCCGCCAGGTATTGGGCGCGATAGTGCGGGTGGTCGGTGGGACGTGAGCCGTAGCTGACTTCATCGCCACCCAGGATCACCACCTGGGCGTTGGGGCGGCGGCGCAACAATTCCGGCAAGGCACGCATGAAGGTGTGGAAGCCGCGATAGGGTTCCAGGTTGCGGTTGACAAACGTCACCACCTCGTCCCCCGGCCGCAGGGTCAGTGGGGTGGATGCGCCTTCGGGCGTGACTGTCAGGGTCGCCGCCAGGTCCGGACAAACCATGCGTGTGTCCACCCCGTCGTGCACGGTGGTGATGCGGTGCCGGACATCGGCCGGGAAGCGCTGCGCCTGCCAGCGCGTGGGCGCAACGCCCCAGTCCATGGCGTGCAGCCCGTGCAGCAGGACGCTGTTCTTGATGCGGATGCGGAAGGTGTCGTCCAGTGTGCCGGGGAACTCCGGATCGAAGCCGACGTCCTGCCCCCGTGTATTGTAGAAAAACTCCAGATACGCCAGTAGCTTGGCTTGAGGATAGATGTCCTTCAGGAACAACGCCTCACCCCAGCCGGGGTGGGCGCAGATGACGTCCGGCGTGAAGTCTTGCCGGCCCAGTTCCATACAGGCCCGCAGCACCGCCTGGCCCCGCCGGACCGCCGCCTCGAACCCGGCCACATAATGATGACTGCCGGGGCTGGCGCCGGCCGGTGAGGGATAGCGAACCATGGCCATGCCGGGCGGCAGGCTCTGCACCAGCACGTTCGCGTCATCACCCAAGCAAACCACTTCATGCCCCGCAGCCGCCATCGCCGGCGCCAAATGACGATATTGCCCGGGAAAGTTCTGATGAACGAACAGCAGCTTCATGATGGCTGGGCGCCGCCGGCCGGCGGCGTGACGTAGGCGATGGCCCACAGGTTGAAGCTGGGCTTGTCCTTCGTGACCTTCACCGCAGCGAAGCCGGCGGCCAGCAACGCCTTGCCCAAGGTTTGGGCGGTGAAACCGGTGCGATGCGCCATGTGCTCATTGCCGCGCGCGATGGCGCTGCGCAATCCGAACAGCATGTCCAGGGGCGCAATGGGGCCGGCGGACGACATGTAGACCGCCTCATCCAGCTTGTCCTCAACCACCAGGGCGGCGACAGCCTGCAGATCCGGCAGAGTGATGAGGACGAAGCCGTCGGGCTTCAACACCCGGCGAAATTCGGCCAAAGCGACCGGCACCTGGTGGGCGTGGAGGTGTTCGACGTTATGGGAGGACCAGACGGCGTCCACGCTGCCATCCGCAACCATGGACAGGTCGGTGATGGAAGCGACGATGTCGGGCCGGACCGCCGGATCGATGTCCAGCCGAACCTCACGCCATTCGCTGCTATGAAACAGGCTATGCAGTTTCTCCGGCTTGTGGACGCCGCATCCGACATGCAGGACGGTGCGTGAAACCGGGGTGTCCAAGGTCATGCCCAACTCAATCCCAAACTCACGCCGACGCCGGCATGGCGTTGACGGCCGGTACTATCCCCTGGCGGCGCGCCAATTCCAACAGGGCATCATTAATGCGCGGCACGGTCATGCCCAACGGCAGCAACATGCCACGGCCATGCATCCGCAAACGTTCCGCCTGGGCGCCCAGGTCAAAGGCGGCGACGGTCAGGCCGGCCGCCAGCATTTCCGTGAGGGTGTAGCACCAGGTTTCCGGCCAGACGGAGGGGAGGAAGCCCAGATGCGCGTGATAGGCGCGAACCAGGTCCACGCCCTCTTCCGCAGCGTAGGCGCCGGTCACGCGAACATGCCCGGTTTCCAGCAAAGGCGCGTTGTCGCGGGAGTAGCCCACCAACAGGAATTCCAAAGGCAAGGCCCGGGCCTGGGCATCCCGGGCGCACGCCAGCAGAACGCCGTATCCCTTGGCATCGCCAATGGCACCGACGACGGCCACCCGCACCATCGACGGCCGGTCCGGCTTTGGCTCCACCGCCGGAATCTCCCGATCCGGATGGGGTTGCACCGCCAGGCGGATGCCGGATCCGGGGAACTGCGCCGCCAAGCGGCGCGCCGTATCCTGCGTGGGACAGATCACCCGCTGCGCGCCGGCCAGCAAGGCCGCCATGGACCGGCGCCAGGTCGCGACCGGCGGATACCCCGCCAAGTCCCCGGACCTCAGGAAATGGCCATTGTCACGCACGCACGCTTCACACACGGCCACCGCCGGCTCGCCGCAATAATGATCGCTGCCATCCACCAGATTGATGCGCGGGCAGTACCAGACGTAATCATGGATATGCACGTCATAGGACCACTGACCGGCCAGCATGGCCAGCAACGCGGCCGGCACGCCCTTGACGTGATGGACCACCATGCGGCCTACGCCCAAGGCCTCCAAGTCACGCAACAGATCCGGCAAGGCTGCCAAGCCTTCGTACACTAGGGATCGGAGTTGCGGCGCGCCGGCGATTTCCAGCCGGACGCGCGACACCTCCCCCACCTCGTCTCCCCACCCCTCGGGCCGCACCACCACCACGCCGACACCCTGCGCCCTCAGCGATGCGACCTGGCCGTCCATAAAACGGTCCGTGCCGCCACCCAGGACAGGACAAAGCAAGAGGCAGGTCTGCCGACCCAGGGTACGTGCCCAGGCCATGTCCAACGCGCGCCGGAACGGCAGCAGCGGATCGGCCGCGATGAAAGCATGCACGGCCGGTTGATAATCAGGATGCCGCTGGTCCAGCAGCGTGAGTGCCGCTGCGACACGATCCGCCTTTTCCCCGCCGAAGGACGAACCGCCGACATGGCCGACCAAGATGTCGAGCGCCGCGACGTTGCGCCAACCCCGCGTGTGCGCCCGCCAGCAGAAATCATTTTCCTCGCCATAGCCCCGGCCGAACGTTTCGGCATCGAAATAGCCGACGTCATCCAGGCAGTCGCGACGGATGTAGAAACAAAAGCCCACGCCCGTTGGTACGTCCGCGACCTTGCCTGGCAAGGTCGTGGCGGCCAGCCCATCCAGGAAAGGCACCGAGACATCGGCCAGCGGGGTCCCCTCAGGATCGGGATAACTAAGGATGGTGGCGTCGTTGGACAGCGGGGTCACCGTCCCTATCGCGGCGTCCCTATAGGCCGCGGCGGCGAGACGGCGCAGCCAGTCCCCGTGAACCATGGCATCGGCATTCAGCAGAACCACGTCACGATCGGGACGCAAGGCCATGCCCCGGTTGACCGTGCGCACAAAGCCCAGGTTCCCGGGGTTGCGCAGCACCGTCGCCCAGCCCTCGGTCGCCACCTCGTCCACCAGCGCCGACACGGACGTATCAGCCGGACCATCGGCGATCAGGATGACATCGACAGGTTGTCCTGCCTGCGCCCCCGCCATACTATCGCGCAGTGCCGCCAGGCAGGCCCGCGTCACGGCGGCATCGCCGTAAACGGGGACGATGATGTCCACCGGCCGCCTCAACCCTGACACGGACGCGCGAGGCCGCACCGCGTCTTCCCCCGGCAGCACACCGCCTTGCCAATAGGCAGGCTCGCCGGTGGCGGGAAAAAGTGGCCGCACGCCCGGCCCCGCCGACACCGTCTGGGGCTCCACCGGACGCGCGCCCCCTTCCTCCGGCCGGAAGACCAGCCGGCGTGTCTGCCCGTCCCGGTTCACCAGGTCGAGGGCGACCGGACGCGCCGGGTGGGCGGCATCCCAAGCCTGCACTGACCACTCGCCGTTACCCAGCGGAACGGAGCCCGGCGTCGCTGAAGCGGATATGCGGTTGAAGCGTGCCATGAGGCGGGGTGGCCGGGTCATGGCAGCCGGCAGGGGGGAGCCAGATGCCGGAATGCCATTGACGCTAACCTCGACCTGGGCGTTCCCTGCCAAGTCCGGCGGCACGGTGAAGCTGAACAGACACAGGCGCGGATCGCGCTGGTCAGGGACCAAGGTGGTTTGGCTTACCGTCAGCCCATTCCATATAAGCTCGGCCCGTACCCCCGGGGCCGCCGCGATGCCCTCGATCCGGCCGGCCTGTGTGTAGACCACGGCGGGCACGGCGCCCCCCGCCACCAGCCCACGCAGGGCGGCAAGACAGGTATCGTTGGTTTCGGCATTCCAGGAAAGCGCGTGGACAAGGCGATCCAGGGCAGCCGTCAGGCCCTCGCGGGATCCCGACAGCGCCTGGAACAAACCGACCGCCGCCAAGGGGTGGGTGCCGTCTATCTCCAAGGCGCGGGTAAAGCATCCGGCGGCCTGATGAAGCTCACCTCTGCTCAGGGCGACGACGCCTTCGAGGATGACATCAAGCGCGATTTTTCCGCCTCGAACCAAACGGGCGGCGTGATGGGCGGCCTCTTCCAGCCGGCCGGCCTCCAAGGTGGCATGCACCAACCCCCGAAGCGCGGCCAGCCGAGTCTCTGGTTCGGCCAACGCCAGCCAACCCAAGGTTATGGCCGTGTCAAAGTCCTTCCTAGCCGAAGCCGCTTCCATGTCCTGCAGCGTCCGACCCTGGACTGGAGTAGATAAGCCGGACATCACGCGGATCGTATCATCGCGGCAGGACCGCGACCTTCATCGCCATCAAAGGATCCTGGGGCTGGCTGGAACGGCATAGCACCCCTGCCTGCCCCTCAACGTCGCCATGGCGCAGGAAACGAGCAGTGTAATCCAGGCGGTGGGTGGTGGCCAATGGTCCCACCAAGCGGAAGCCGGCGCCCAGCAGGGGCAGACCCCGGCCCTGGGTCCCCGCCAAGGTGCCGGCCTTCACCCAGGTACCGGCCTGGTCGATCGGATTGGCGGCGCAATATTCCAGACAGTCCGCCAGTTCGGGCGAACCGACGACGGTGAAGCCCTCAAGCCACAGCAGGTGATCGCCGGCCGACGCCCATTCGCCGCCAGCGAAAACCTTGTCCCCCATGCGCTGGATGTGCGCGACCAACCGCACGTCGACGTTGGCGGGAACCGTCTCATCCCCCAACCGCTGCACACCGATGGCAACCGAGGAGGACAGCTGACCGTTCAGGGTCAAGGTGGTGAGCAGCAACGGCGCCGAATCCGCCGTAACCAACACGGCCACGCCGTTCGACCCGCTGATCCAAGCCGACGCGCTGAGACCGTCCGGTGTCAGGAATTGCGGAACCTTGCGCCCGGGTTCCGGAAGTGACGAGAGCTGGACACAGGGGAAGGTCACGCCCTTGATCTGCTGCCGTCCTTCGGCACCGAGGCGGGCGGTGATGTAATAGGTTCCTTCCGGCAGGGCCATGACCTTGGGCGTCGCCCGCAGCGGGTCGCCCCCAGGGGCAGGAGTGGTCACCGCCGTCGTGCCGGCCGTCGCCAGGATATTAGGCTGCATGGGTCTACCAATACGGAAGAGAATGGAAGCACCTGAACCCTGCCCTGGAATAAATGCGAATGCAAGAAAGACCGTGGCCCAGAAACGACTATGGCGGGCACAAGGCCCGCCATAGTGTAACTCATGTATAGACGACTTGATCAGCCCTTGCTGGTGAACCAGCTGAGGTTGGCACCGGTAACGCCCTGAACGGTCACGGTGGTGCCGTCCGGCAGGGTCAGGGTGGTGTTGCCGTTGCTGACCGTGGCATTGCTGATCAGCGAGGCCAGGTTCAGCGTACCGCCAGTGTAGTTGGTGCTCGCGAAGGCCAGCGTGTCCTTGGTCGGGTCGAAGCTGGCGACCGTGTCGCTGCCGCTGCCCGGGCTGAAAATGAAGACATCATTGCCGGCGCCACCAACCAGGCTGTCGTTACCCGTCTCACCGATGATGAAGCTGCCACCGCTGCTGGCATAGATGGTGTCGTCACCGGCGCCACCACCCAGGGTATCGGCACCGGCGCTGGAACGGCCATCAATGACGTCGTTGCCGGCCCCACCGTTGATGATGTCGTTGCCCGCGCTGGAGCTGATGAGGTCATTGGTGGAGGAGCCGATGATGCTGTCGTTGCCGGTGCCGGCGATGATGGTATTGGGGACACCGACGATCGTGCTCGACCCACCGCTCAGTACCAGGAAGTTGTTGCCGGCGTCGCCGACGACGACCTTGCCGCCGGAGCTGGCGTCCAGGAACAGGGCGGTGGTGTTGCCGGGGGCTGTGCCGGTCAGCACGACGGAGGTGAGGCTGCTGTCGGCCACGACGTTCGTGACGACGCTGCTACCGGTGGAGGTGCCCGCCGCCGTCTGGGACAGGTCGACAGCCGCCAGCGTGGGGTTGGCGCTGGAACCCGAAACGACGACACTACTCACCGAGCTCACGGCCTGGGTGCCGAACGTGATGGTCGAGGACAGCGTTTGAGTGGGGGTGCTGGCCGACGTCGGCGCGACGGTGGCGACGCTCAGCGTGCCGGTACTGTTCGCCAGAATACCGGACAGGGCCGTCGTGATCTTGTCCTGATCAGCCTGCGAGACGGTCGGTGCCGTTGAGAAGCTAACCGTACCGTTACCACCGGAAAGAGTCGGCATATTTTAATACCCCCGCTAAAACGTCGCTTTTGGCTATGGAGCCGCAGCCCGCTGCGGCAGTGACGCGTCAGTTAAAACCCCTTGGCGAATTTATTAACGCGTTCCGCCAGTCCCGCGTGGAAGTAGGTATAATTCACGTCGGTTCCGCTGCACAAGACGGATTCAAGAAGATTATCGCCTTAATTTTAGATGTAAGCCGCCTAGACACATCGGCCAAAGAAAAGCGACCGGCAAGCAGGGCGGGATTTTAGCCCATTAGGCCTATTACCTTCGGCAAGATGGCCGGCTTGACCGGCTTAGCGACGGGCAAAAACGACCAAGCCGCCGTTCGCGGGTGCAGCGATTCGGGTAGGTATCCAAAGACGGCTTCCATCAAGGTTAACCGTATCCAAACAACCAGCCCCGCGATTATAAAGTCGGAGATTAAAAGATTGACGCTCAGCCCAGGCCTATGGCCTTTTCCGCTCTGAACGTCCTTGGCCTGGGCCGTGACGCAGTATTCGCGCGGATATTCAACGCTCTGGCGCTCATATTATGGGGATCCACCAGCCGATGAACGGTGCTGAAAGCAAGCCCTTGGCCCATGTTGCCGAAGTGCCATTGGTGGTGGACGTCGATGGCACCCTTATCCGGACCGATCTCCTCATTGAGAATTTCTTTACCGCGCTGGCCACCAAGCCTTTGGTGGCTTTGGGCATATGGCGTTTACCGCTGCGCAGCAAAGCCTGGCTGAAAGATTACCTGGCTGGCAATGCCAACCTTGATGTCACGACACTGCCGCTTAATCGGCCGATCGTCGATTTTCTTCTTCAAGAAAAAGCGAAAGGTCGCCGTATTTACTTGGCCTCGGCCTCGAACCAGCGGCTTGTCGAGGCTTTGGCGCGGCATCTCGGCTTCATCGATGGCACCTTCGGGTCGAATGAAACCGTCAACTTGTCGGGCAAGGCCAAGGCCGAAGCACTGTGCCGCGCGTTCGGCGACCGGGGCTTCGACTATATCGGCAACGATCGGGTGGATTTCGCGGTGTGGCGCCGCTGCCGCGTGGCTATCGCCACCAACGCCACAGCCCGCCTGGTGCGACAGCTGAAGGCGGAACGTCAGGATGCCGTTGAACTGGCGGTACCTAAGGCCGGACTCAAGGTTTATCTGAAAGCCGTTCGTGTGCATCAATGGCTGAAGAACCTGCTGGTGTTCGTACCACTGCTGGCCAGTCATGACCTGACCGGTCATACCATCGCCGACAGCCTTATAGCAGCCCTGGCCTTCAGCCTGGCGGCTTCCAGCGCCTATCTGCTGAACGATCTGCTGGATCTGCCCAACGACCGGGTCCATCCCAGCAAACGCCACCGGCCCCTGGCCAGCGGTCGCCTGCCCCTGATCCAGGGGGCCATGCTGGCGCCCCTGCTGCTGGGCGTTTCCGCCCTGTGCGGCCTGGTGGTGTCGGCCGGCTTCCTCGCCGTCCTGGCCGCTTATTACGTCATCACCCTGGCCTACTCGCTGCATCTCAAGCGCCACATGCTGATCGACGTGCTGACGCTGGCCGGGCTTTATACCATGCGCATCCTGGCGGGCAGCGCCGCCATCGACCGGCCCTCGTCCGCCTGGCTGCTGGGCTTTTCCGTGTTCGTCTTCCTCTGCCTGGCCTTGATCAAGCGCTACATCGAGCTGGTCGGCAGCCTGAAGGCGAACAAGGGCAACCCCAAGGGTCGCGGCTACCGGCTGGAGGATCTCAGCATCCTGTCGGGTTTGGCCAGCGCCAGTGGCTATTGTTCCGTCCTGATCCTGGCGCTGTATTTCAACAGCCCCGAGGTCCACGTCCTTTACCGCAATCCGTCGCTGCTGTGGCTGGCCTGCGCCCCCCTCTTATACTGGATCAGTCGCCTGCTGCTGCTGGCCCATCGTGGCGAGTTGCATGACGATCCCGTCGTCTTCGCCGCCACCGACCGCACCAGCCTGATCACCGGTGCCGTTATGGTGGCCATCGTCCTGGCGGCGATCTGACCCATGCGCCAGCCGATCAAGTCCTGGGGAAATCTGGCGAGCGTCGAACATGAAGTGGCGACGCCCGCCTTTCGCGAAGATGCCGCCCCCTTGCTATCCACCCTGGTGGAAAAGACCGGCAGCGTGCTGGCCCACGGCCTGGGCCGTTCCTATGGCGACAGCCCGCTGAACGCCGGCGGCGGCCTGCTGGTCACCCGTCGCATGGATCGCTGCCACGCCGTCGACACCGCCACCGGCGTGTTGCGGGCGGACGCGGGCCTGAGTCTGGCCGATCTGCATGTCATCACCGTGCCGCGCGGCTGGTTCGTGGCCGTCACCCCCGGCACCAAGTTCGTCACCCTGGGCGGCGCCGTGGCCAACGACGTGCACGGCAAGAACCACCATGTGGCCGGCAGCTTCGGCCATCATGTGCGTGCCCTGGGCCTGCGCCGGTCCGATGGGACCTTGGTTGACTGCGCGCCCGACCGCAACGCCGACCTGTTCCATGCCACGATCGGCGGCTTGGGCCTGACCGGCCTGATCGAGTGGGTGGAAATCCAGCTGCAGGCCATCGCCTCGTCCGACATGGAGGTGGAGAACATCCGCTTCGACCATGTCGACCGCTTTTTCGACTTGGCGGCGGAAAGCCTGGACTGGCCCTACAGCGTGGCCTGGGTCGATTGCCTGAGCCAGGGCGACAGCTTGGGGCGGGGCGTCTTTTCCCGCGGCCGCCACGCGCCGGATGGCCCGCGCCTGGCCCAGCCGGCCCGCGCCAAGCTCGCGGTGCCCCTGACCCCGCCCATCAGCCTAATCAACGGCCTAAGCTTACGTGCGTTCAACGCCGCCTATTACAGCCGGCCGGGCGCCACCTTCGCCGGCCGCTGCCACTTTGACGGCTTCTTCTATCCCCTGGACGGCGTGCATCACTGGAACCGCGTGTACGGTCCCCGGGGATTCTACCAATACCAATGCGTCGTACCACCGGCCATGGCGCGGGAGGCCGTGACGGAGCTGCTGGCCCGAATCGCGGCCTCGGGCACCGGATCGTGCCTGGTGGTGCTGAAGAACTTCGGCAACGTTGCGCCCGCCGGCCTCCTGTCCTTTCCCATGGCCGGTACCACCCTGGCGCTGGACTTCCCCAACCAGGGTCAGCGCACCCTGGCCCTGATGGCGGATCTGGATCGCACGGTGGCGGCCGCCGGCGGCCGGCTCTATCCCGCCAAGGACGCGCGCATGCCGGCGGACCTGTTCGCGGCGGGCTATCCCGCTGTGGCGGACTTCAAACGGCACATCGACCCGGCCTTCATGTCCGACTTCTGGCGGCGCATGGAACAGGCCCCTACGAAGAGCAAGCAGGCGTGACCGACATGACTGGACAGACCGTGGTGATCCTGGGAGCGACCTCCGCCGTCGCGGAGCGTTACGCCCGCCTGCAGGCGGGGCGCGGCGCGCGCCTGGTGTTGGCCGGCCGCGATGGCCGCCGGCTCGAGGCCATCGCGGCCGACCTGATGGCACGCGGCGCCGCGGGTGCCGAGGTGGCCATGGTGGATCTGGCGGCCCCCGCGGCGGGCTTCGACGCGGCCTGGGCCGAGATGGCCACCAAGCTGGGCGGGCGTGTCGACGCGGTGCTGCTGGCCTACGGCATCCTGGGCGACCAGAAGGCGGCCGAGGCGGACACCGCCGAAATGGCCCGCCAGTTGACCACCAACATGACCAGCGCCTGCGCCTGGCTGACCGTCGCCGCCAATCATTTGGAGCGCCAGGGCCAAGGCACGCTGATCGCCATAGCGTCCGTCGCCGGGGATCGTGGACGCCAGTCCAATTACGTCTATGGCGCCGCCAAGGGTGGCCTGGCCCTGTTCGCGCAGGGCATGGCCCACCGTTTCGCCGGCACGAGGGTGAGGGTGCTGACGGTGAAGCCAGGCTTCATTGACACGCCCATGACCGATGGCCTGGCCAAAGGCGGGCCGCTGTGGGCCACGCCGGAGAAGGTGGCGGCCGACATCGACAGGGCCGCCGCCAAGGGCGCCACCACCGTCTATACCCCCTGGTTCTGGATGGGCATCATGATGATCATCCGCAACCTGCCGGGCGCCATCTTCAATCGGATGAAAATTTAATGGCGGATGAAAATCTGATGCCCAGCCGCACCGACAAGCCCACGGGCAAGATCGTCATCACCGGCGCCGCCGGCCTGGTGGGCCAGAACCTGGTGGTCCGCCTGAAGGACGCCGGCTACACCAACATCGTCTGCATCGACAAGCATCCGGCCAACACCCCGGCACTGGCCCGCATGCACCCGGATCTGACCGTCATCCAGGCGGATCTGGCCCATGACGACGGCTGGCAGGACAGTTTGAAGGGTGCCGTCGCCGTGATCCAGATGCACGCCCAGATCGGCGGCCTGGATTGGGCGGAGTTCGAGGACAACAACATCACGGCGACGGAGCGGGTGCTGGCCGGCATGCAAGCCGCCAACGTGCCCTACCTGGTCCACGCCAGTTCCTCCGTCGTGAACTCCATGGCGGTGGATTTCTACACCGAAAGCAAGAAGGCCCAGGAAAAGCTGGTGGATGCCTGTCCCATCCCCCACGTCACCCTGCGCCCCACGCTGATGTTCGGCTGGTTCGACCGCAAGCACCTGGGCTGGCTCGCCCGCTTTATGCAAAAGGTGCCGGTCTTCCCCATCCCCGGTTCCGGCCGCTACATCCGCCAGCCGCTGTATGTGGGGGATTTCAGCGCCATCATCATCGCTTGCCTGGAAGGCCGCCGCACCGGCACCTACGACATCTCGGGCCAGCAAAAGATCACCTACATCGAGCTGATCCGCGCCCTGCGCAAGACGGTGGGCGCCAAGACGCCCTTGCTGCGCATTCCCTACGGCATCTTCCACGCGCTGTTGTCGGTCTATGCCTTGGTCGACCGCAACCCGCCCTTCACGACCAAGCAGCTGAAGGCCTTGGTGACGCCCGACGAATTCATCGTCATCGACTGGCCCGGCATCTTCGGCGTGCCCTCCACCCCCCTGGACGAGGCCCTGTCCGTCACCTTCAACGACCCGCGCTACGCCAGCGTCGTCCTGGACTTCTGATTTCCGAAGGGTTTCCCGCAATGGCTAAACTTGCCGTCATCGGCGCCGGCGCCATGGGCCTGGCCGCCGCCCACTATGCCCTGAAGGCCGGCCATGAGGTGGCGGTCTACGAAGTGGATACCCAGCCCGGAGGCATGGCGGCGCACTTCGACTTCGGCGGGCTCAGCATCGAGCGCTATTATCACTTCATCTGCAAATCGGACCAGCCGACCTTCGACCTGCTGGCGGAGCTGGACATCGCCGGCACGCTGAAGTGGCGCACCACGTCGATGGGCTATTTCATCGATGGCAAGCATTACCGCTGGGGCGATCCGCTGGCCCTGCTGGCCTTCCCCCTGCTGGGCCCCATCGACAAGCTGCGCCTGGGCCTGCAGATGTTCCTGACCACCAAGGCCCGCGACTTCCAGTCCATCGAGCATCTGGATGCCGCCACCTGGTTCAAGCGCGGCGCCGGCGAGAAGCCGTTCAACGTGCTGTGGAAGCGGTTGCTGGACCTGAAGTTCTTCGAATACGCCGATAACGTCTCGGCCAGCTGGATCGCCACCCGCATCCGCCGCATCGGCAATTCCCGCCAATCCCTGATGAAGGAACAGCTGGGTTATCTGGAAGGCGGGTCGGAGACCCTGGTCCAGGCCCTCGCCACCGACATCACGCGGCGGGGCGGCAGCCTGCATCTGGGCGCCAAGGTGGAGGAAATCGTGGCCGAGGGCGGCCGGGTGACGGGCGTGCGCACCGCCCGGGGCTTCTTCCCCGCCGACGCCGTCATCTGCACCGCCCCCACGCCTTACGTGGCGGGCCTCGTTCCGGCCTTCACCCAGTCCACCAAGGACAAGTACGACGCCATCAGGAACATCGGCGTGGTCTGCGTCATGCTGAAGCTGAAGCGGCCGGTCACCCGGCACTTCTGGCTGAACGTGAACGATCCGACGATGGAAATCCCCGGCATCATCGAGTTCTCCAACCTGCGGCCCCTGCCCGACACGGTGGTCTATATCCCGTATTACATGCCGCACAGCCACCCCAAGTGGGGCTGGACGGATGCCGATTTCGTGGCGGAGACGATGGCCTGCGTGCGCCGCCTGAATCCGGCCCTGACCGACGCCGACCTGATCGACACCCACGTCGGCCGCCTGCGCTACGCCCAGCCGGTGTGCGAGCCCGATTTCCTGGACAAGCTGCCGCCGGTGAAGACCGAGATCGCCGGCCTGCAGGTGGCCGACACATGCTACTACTACCCCGAGGACCGGGGCATCGCCGAAAGCATCCGCTTCGCCAAGCGCATGGTCGATGCGTTGTGATGGACAAGACCATGACCAAGCCCCAGTCGCCGCTGGATCGTCTGCTGGCCAGCGAGTTCGCCCGCTTCCTGCTGGTGGGCGGCTTCTCCGCCGGCGTGAACGTGGTGGCGCGCTACCTGCTGAACCGCGTCATGCCGTTCGAGGCCGCCGTGCTGGTGGCCTATCTGTTCGGCATGGTCACGGCCTACCTGCTGTCCCGCCGCTTCGTGTTCAAGGCGTCGGGCCGCAAGGCGCACGAGGAGTTCATCCGCTTCTGCCTGGTCAACGCCGTGGCGGCGGCCCAGGTGTGGCTGGTCAGCGAGGGCCTGGCGCGCCTGGCTTTCCCGGCGGCGGGCCTTACCTGGCATGCCGAGGACATCGCCCACATCATTGGCGTGCTGTCCCCGGTGGTGACCAGCTATTTCGGTCACCGGTACTTTTCATTCGGCAAATAGCCCCCCGGCAGCCCGTGCCGGGCTGCTTAGGCGCCCAGTTGCCGCCCCACCCGCCGGCACGCCAGGATCACACCGGCGGCACCCAGGATGGCGACCAGCGCCATACCCGGATTCAGCATGGGCCGCTGGATCACCTGCACGAAATCGCCCGGCAGTCCAACCCCGTACAGCGACACGCTGATCAGGACTTCGGCCGCCGTCACGGCGATGGCCAGCCAGGGCGACAGGGCGTACAGCCCCACCGCACCGGCGGCGATCGCCATAAGCGGCATGGCCAGCGTGCCCTGGTGGGTGATGGTCGATCCCGCCTTGAACATCGCCAAGCTCCATACCACCGCGGTCATCAGGAAAGCCGCCCCGGTGACAAGCACAAATCGGGCGGCGGCGGCTTCCCGCCGGGCGACCAGCAGCACCGCCGGCAAGCCCAGGTAAAAGGCGCCGATAGGGGCGGAAATCTGAAAGAACAGTTGGCCACGCAACGACGCCGACAGGGCCTGATAACGGGCGGCGTCGCCGGATACAAGGGTGGTGCCCGCCAACCAGAGCCATCGGGGCATATCCAGCCCGGCGCTGAAAATCTGGAGGAAATTAGACCATTTGGTCTGGATGATCTCGTGCCAGGTCAAGGCGCCGTAGGCGTCCCGCAGCGTTGCCCAGGTGCCCCGGGGGTCGACCGGCACCGCATCAGCCAGTTGAAACTTCAGTAGCCGGTTGCCCGGTGGGTCGATCAGGGCTTGGAAAGCGACCAGGGCAGCATCAGGGCCACGAAGCAGGCCAGCGCCGCCAGGAGGAAACGCCAGTGGGGCACGCGCCCGAACGCCAGGACGGTGAGCGCCAGGGCGATCAGGATGAAGGCCGTGCCACCATGGCTCAACATGGCTAGGGCGGCGGTGATCCCCGCCAGGGCGCCATGCGGGGCGCTATCACGGATGTCTCGGTAATGGGGGGACAGCAGCAATGCCGCGGTCATAAGGATGAAGCCCGCGGCGACCAGCTTGGGCCATACGAAAAGCCATGAACGATGGCGATGGAGGAAAAGGCGCACGCGACCAGGGCGACGGCGATGGCTCCGCCTTTAGGCGCCAGGCGGAGAGATAGGCCGCCAGTCCCACCAGGAACAGGGCCTGCGCGCCCATGGATGCCAGCTGATAGATCAGGTCGTGCCGCCATCCCGTCTTGGCCGCCAGGGGGGCCACCTCCAGCTCCAGCCCTGTCTGCAGAGGGGGACGGTCGCTGCTGAGCCAGTCGCCAACCAGGGGCCGGGGAACATGGCCGCCATAGAGGCCATCGCCGAACAGGCGCGGCAGTTCGTTGTCTATCGGCAAATGATGGGTGAAACGGATGGCCGCCGCGGCCAGGACATTGGTGAAGCCGCCATAGGCCAAGCCCGTGGCGGCCAGAGCGATGGTGAAGGCGGCCATCAGCGCCATGACGCCGGCCAGCGGATCCTGACGCCAGCCGCCCATCCTCCACCAGCCGTCGCGCCAGGCGGCGACGATCAAGGCCAGGGCCGCTGCCAGCATGAAAGCGTGCCCGAAACCGCTGGATAGGAAATAGGCGCCGAAGGCTACATAGCCGGCCAAGCCGTAACTGGCGCCGGCCAGGATGATCCGGTCCAGCGGCGCCTTGCTCCACTTCGCGCCGAAGCCCGTGAAGGCCACCGTCGCCGGCAGATAGGTCAGCAGCAATACCAGGGGCGTGAATAATAGTACAAGAAGGACATCAAGGCCCCAATGCGCATCACTCATGGTGTCCGCTTTTCACATTCCTGGATATGACTGGCCAGAAAATCCCGGCTATGCATCGTTAAAGGATGCGAAGAATGCAACTATGCATACATCAGGGTGACCCAGGAATCCATCAGCAAGCGCTGATTTCCGCATGTCGAGGGGTTTACTGCAATTTTACAACGGAAAATGGCCGCATCACGCCGGGGGCGGCGCCGCGGCATTCATTTGATACTGGCGGAGGCGGCCGCCCCCCTCGGGTGGCGGGCCTTTATGGGGCGTCGACGGCAGTCTCGTGCAGACCGCCCACAGCGGACCATTCCCCCCAGCCAGCCCCCTGATCCCGGAACACCAGTATCACGGCCTTGCCCATCGCCGCCTGGGGCAACTGGATCTCCAGGCCCGTCCATTGGGTGGAGAGCATCAGGGAATACCGGGCCAGCTCCGCGCCGGTGGCGGCATCCAGCAACACGATGGCCTGATTCTCGGCGTGCGGGCCGGTCACCACCGGGAAGGCGAGCCGAGGCTGGCTGGCCATGAACGGCCCAATCCGCAGCTCACCGACATTGCCGTCTGCGCCTCCCCACGACCCATAGACCACATCCCCACCGGGGAGCGGGCCCGCCGCTGGGTTCTGTCCATCCCGGGCCCAGCCGCCGGACAATTCCGGCGCCGACGGCAAGGGTATGTCGGCGCCCAGGGCCGAAAGCGGCACCAGCCGCGCGTGGCTTTCCGGAACCATCCTCTCGCCGATCTTGCAGACTCGGTGACCGGGCATCAGGCCATAGGCCTTGATCGGCGCGGTCATTCCACCCTTCAGGAAGCCCACCCAGCCCACCCGGCCGCTGCGCACCATGGGCATGACGGTGGGCACATCCGGGCGCGGCCAACCGCCGCCGGCATAGCCGACGATCCTGTTCGCGGCGTCGGTGAAAAGGACACGGGGAACAGCTTCGCGCCGCGTGACATTCCATGCCCAGCCGGTCACCGTCAGGCTGACTTGGTCGCCACGATCCGAGGATAGCACCTGCATGATATCGATGGCGCCCAGACACTGGTCCGCCGGAGCCGCGGCCAACCACGTCGGCGCCTGGCCCAACAGGCGGTTATCCGGATCGGCGAAGGACGACAGATGGTGGTCGCGCACGAAGGACAACTGGCTGAGGAGATAATCGTCCTCCGGATAGGCGAGGCGATAGCTCGGCTCGTCCCGAACCTCGCTGATGAAAGCGTCGCGCACCTTGGCGTTGTTCAGGGCTTGGGGGATTGCCTCCTGCCAGCCGCGCAGCTCTCCCTGAACTCCGCACCAGGCCAGCAGCGCCACCAGCGCCATGCCGGCCAGCGCCATCCCCACACCCAGGGGATCACGCAGACGCCGCAGGGGCGCCCAATAGAAGATGTGCCCCACCCAGAAAACGGAAACCGGCGTCAGATAGCGTCCGGAGTAGGCCTGCTCCAGCCCGAAGGTGATGCGGCCCAGGGCGGTCAGCATGGCGGTGCCCAGAACGAACAGGATGATGGCCAGCAGGGCGATGCGGGCTGGCGCCTCTTCCCAATTGCGCAGGGTGCGCGCCAGCGCCGCGAGCGTCAGCACCAGGCCCGCCGCGCCCAGCAGGATGGACCAGCGGCTACGCGCCGGTTCCACTGCGCCCAGGCAGGTCATGAGGTTACCCAGATAGCCACTGACATAGCCGAGATATTCGATGGGGTGCGTCAGAGAATAAACGTAGGGCGAGTGCCCCGGCACAGGGTGGAAGTTCAGGAAATAGCTGAACGCCACCCCCACAGCCCACAGCGCGACGGTCAGGACGGCCATGCGCCCGGCCCGCAGGATCACAGCCATGGGAACCAGCAGGAACGCGGCCAGGATACCGTTGGACAGCGTGTACGTCGCCACTAGCGCCAGGAAGCAGGCCAAGCCGAGCAGGCCCAGGGACGCCCTGCCCCGCCGCGCCCGCTCAACGAAGCCGCTGAACACCAGGAACGCGGCGGTCGGCGCGGAAACCGCCCCGAAGAATTGGACCTGGAAGCCCCACAGGAAATTCTCGCGCTGCGACAGTGAGAACAGCAGGACGGCAGCCACACCCGACAGTCCGAGGAAAACGGCCCGGCTTCTTTCGATCTTCCTACCCAACACCAAGATGGCTGCCAGGGTCCCCGCCGGTATCAGGATGTTGACGGTCAGATTGACCGCGTTGGTGCAGTTCGCGAGCAGATAATCCAGGAAGAAGATCAGCCGCGGAAAGAATATGCGGTGCTCGTTATGCTGACTGAATAGGTCCTTGAACTGCAGATTGCCGTCGGCCAGCCGATGCGTGTATTGCAGATCGGACCATTGATCCCAGACAAGGGTAGCGCTTCCAAAGCGAACCACCGCCAGGATCGTCGTGGAAACGACGACGGCGGCAAGAACTAGAAGCGCCGCCACAATAAAGGACCGAATCACGAACCCAACACCCGCTGCCTTCATGGAATATCCCCGACGAAGACCGCTCGCCATGACTGACATATTTAATTCCGCCTGGGTGCTGGAACCGATAAACGCGGCCAACTTATCCAACACGCTGTCACAAAGTTCAAGCGCAGCGCGCCCTGGATGCACGCGCGGAGCACCCCGGCAGGGGAAGAGATGGCCGGACCGGTGCCGGGGTGGGCGCATCCTTACCCCTTGGGGGACGGTTTTTGGGGGTGCCCGTTTCCCTATTCTTACCGGCGGGGGGCGAGTCGCCCGTGGACAACCGACATTGTCCGGGACAGCCGGGCTTCCTTACGGGCCGGGGGCGTGCGACTCCCTGCGTTCGCGTCATTCATCCCCCAATCCTTACCGCCTGGGGGCGTGCCATCCCCGGAGTCGCGCCCTGACGGGGCATCGGGTCAATCCGGGCTCCACCTTCATAGGAGTTCATAAGGATTCCAGAGGGTTCACCCTCCTTCCCCGGCCTCGTTCGGCGACCAGACAGCCCTGGAGGGACCTTCCCCGCCCCCAGGCGGTAAGGATAATCCCTGGATGACCTCCCTAAGGAGTAAGGATGACGGCCCTCCCCGCCCCCAGGCGGTAAGGTTTTCCCCAGGCGGTAAGGATGGCGGGGCGCCGCCCTTTCGGAAGCGCCGCTCCTGATTCGGCCACAAGTAGCGACGCCCATCCTTACCTGACGAGTCGCGGCCCCATTGGGCACCCCTTGCCCATCGACGGCCTTGTCGGCCTTTTTGATCCCCAAATAATGGGTTGTTTTTAGGTGTTCCCTTTCAAAAAGGATTCTAGGACGCGCAAGCCCTGGCAAGCTCTGGGTTTTTGGGGCCCTATGCTTACCAGCCGGGGGCGGCATCCCTACGGGTGGGGGCGAGTCGGCTATCGCCCCAGGGCGTAAGGGTCGGGTCCCATTTCGCCCCCAGGGAGTAAGGAGTTGGCAAATCAGGGCTTTCCACCCTTTCCTTACTTGCGATCCATGTAAGGAAGACCCTACAGTGCCGCCATTCGTTCACAGGATGATGGCATGCCGCGCAAAAGCGATAAACCGGTCTTGAGGCCCTCGGTTTCCATGCCGGCGGGGCCTGCGGCTGACCGCTTGGTGTCGCCCACAATGGCCACGACCAGGGATGCCCTCATGCCCTATCGGCCACAGGACGTGGCGGGACCGGGCATCGTCATCGACATGGACGGCGGCATGGACACCTCCGTCCCGGTGCTGGCGGAGGAGAACGCGCTGGGCCTGACGGCCAAGGTGGCGGCGGCGACGTTCGAGCGGGATGGCTACAAGCATCTGATCAAGGCGGCGGAGGCGGTCTACTCCTACCCCGCCAACGGCTCACGCCTGTCCCTGCCGGCGCAGAAGATGCTGAACTTCATGATCCACCTGGCCGGCAGCCAGAACTTCGCCAACAAGCTCTACCGCCTGCCCAAGAAGGTCGTGCGCGGCAACCACAAGGGCAACGAGCGCATCTTCGACGCGGTGAAGGAGATCTACGAGTCCAGCCTGGTGGTCATCGGCCCCTTCCGCGGCCGCCGGTCCCGCGCCGAGCTGCGCATCCTCAGCAGTTACGTCCGGCCGGAGGAGGAGATCGAGAGCGACAGCGCCGACATCCACTTCCAGTTCACCGACGCCTTCCTGGAACTGCAGCGTGCGTCCAAGCTGTGGGCGCGGCTATCGGGCCCAGCCATGGTGAAGGTCACCAGCACCTACGCGCTGAAACTCTATGAGATCGGCATGCAGCGCTACCAGATGGACTTTCCCTCCCTGGCGCTGGACATCGATACCCTGCGCCGCCTGCTGAACGTGCCGGAGGGGGCGTACAAGGACTTCGGCATTCTCCGCACCCGCACCATCGACCGCGCCATCGCCGAGGTGAACCAGCTGGCGCCCTTCCGCGTGGAAATGCCGGAGGCCAAGATGGTGCGCCGGGGCCGCAAGGTGGAGGAGGTCACGCTGGACTTCTTCGCCAAGGACGAGGATGAGGTGGCCGACACCTTCCTGGAACGGGAACGGCACAGTGTGGGCCGCCGGGCACGGCGCATCGGCAAGGTGGAGAAGCTGGAGCCGGCAGTGGTCGAGGCCACGCCCCTGCCCGACGCCGACGATGCCAACGCCCTGTGGGCCGCCGCCCGCCACGCGCTGCTGGCCAAGAACGTCCCCGCCCCCCTGCTGCGCGACCTGGAGGTGGAGCGCATCGAGGAGACGGCGCGGGGCGAACGCCGGCTGGTGCTGGTGGCCGGCCATCCCGCCACGGCGCAGACGGCCCGCATGAACCATGAGCCCAGCATCCGTAGCGTCCTGGTTTCGCTGACCTCTGGGTCCATCACCGGGGTGGAGATCGTCGCGCCCCCGCGCCGTAAGGATAAGGCTGCCGACCCTGCCCCCGTGGCGTAAGGATGTGATCGCGTCGATCATTGCGACACGGTGGTTGCGACGTCGCAACCGAGTTCGTGATGTTGACGCAACACAACGGATCATGTTGACGTTATCGGCCAGGCGACATTATTCTTGGGCCCAACATCTTGGGGCTCAAAACGGAAGGGACGGCCATGGATGGCGCCGCATTGCGGATCGCGCGGGAAGCGCGTGGTGAAACCCAGCAGACCTTCGCCGACTGGCTGAACGCCAGCCTGGGCCGCAAATACGATAAGGGCCGCGTCAGCCGCTGGGAAACCGGCGGGGAGAAGATCCCCCAGGCGGTCATCGACCTGCTGACCCCCCGCCGCCGTGCCCGCCAGACGGCCACCATCATCGCCCTGTCCAATCAAAAGGGCGGCGTGGGCAAGACCAGCGCCTCGGTCAACATTTGCGCCGCCCTGGCGGCCTTGGGCCAGCGGGTGCTGTTGGTGGATGCCGACCCACAGGCCAGCGCCACGGTGCACCTGGGCATCAGCCAGGCCGACATGTCGGAGGCGGGCAAGACCACCTATCACGTCATGCTGAAGGACCAGGCGACGGGCCAGGCGGCCGTGCCGGTGTGCGACGGCCGCTTCCACCTGCTGCCCAGCACCATCCTGCTGTCGGCGGCGGAGACGGAGCTGATCGCCGAGCCCATGGGCACCCTGGTGCTGCGGGAGCGGTTGGCCATGGTGCGCCGGGCCTATGACTACATCCTGATCGACTGCCCGCCCCACCTGGGCATGCTGACCCTGAACGCCCTGGCGGCGGCCGATGGCGTGCTGATTCCCGTGCAGACGGAGATGCTGGCCCTCATGGGCGTGCCCCTGCTGCTGGACACCATCAGCAAGGTGCGGCGGCGCGGCAACCCGGACCTCAGCGTCATCGGCATCCTGCCCACCATGTTCACCGCCCGCCACACCCAGGACCGCGCCACCCTGGCGGACCTGGAAGCCCGGTTCGGCGGCGCCATCCGCATCTTCACCCCCGTGCCGCGCGCCACCATCTTCCCCCAGTCCGTGGCCGCCGGGCAGCCCACCATCGATGTGGCATCGGACCCTGCAACCGTGGCACCTTTCCGCGAGGTTGCCCAAGCCCTGCTTGAGGCGGATGGAGAGGACGTCGCCCATGTCGCGTAAACTGGCCCGCAGCAATCCCGCCCTGGCGGCGACGGCGGCCAGCCTGTTGCCCGCCACGGCCAAGCCGCTGAACAAGCTGTACGGCACGTCGGAGGATTTTCCGGAACTGGTGGAACTGGACCTGGACCAGGTGCACCCCAACCCGGACCAGCCGCGTCGCCATTTCGATGAGGCGGCGCTGCGCGAGCTGGCCGACAGCATTGGCGCCCAGGGCCTGATCCAGCCCATCGTCGTGCGCAAGCGGGCGGAGGGCGGCTACCTGATCGCCGCCGGTGAACGCCGCTGGCGCGCCCACCGCCTGCTGGGCAAGGCCACGATCTTCGCCATCGTGACCCAGGGTGGGGTCGATGAGATCGCGCTGATCGAAAACCTGCAGCGCCAGGACCTGGACACGCTGGAGGTGGCCTGGGGCCTGAGCCGCCTGGGGGAGACCCATCGCTACACCCAGGACCAGCTGGCCGGCGCCGTGGGGCTCAGCAAGTCCGAAGTTTCGCGCCTGCTGGCCCTGGTGCGCCTGCCGGACAGTATCCTGGCGGAATATCCCGAGTACCGCGACCAGGTGAGCAAGAGCCACCTGTTCATCCTGGCGGATGCCGAGGATGACGCCGCCCGCCATCGCCTGTGGGGGTTGATCAAGGGGGGCGCCACCATCAAGGCCTTGCGCGCCGCCAACAAGCCGGCCGAGGCGGCTGTGCCGGCGCCCAAGGTGACCCCGGCCGCCGGCCGCCTGATCACGCGCATGGAGCGGGACTTGGCGCAGGTGTCGGCCGGCCCCAACGGCCTGGCGGCCAAGGACCGTGAGCGGCTGGAGAAGCTGCGCCAGCGGCTGGACGAAATCCTCCGCTAATTGCGACGTCGCAATCGGCGCTTCAGCAGCACCCGGATTTGACGATGCAGGGTGAGGGGGGCTGGCGGCAGGTCGCGCGCCTGCCGCAACGTGCCCCCAGGCGGTAAGGATGAGGCCAGTCGAGCCTTGGGTACGCTGATGCGCTGTGACAGGTAGATGCCGGAGTGGCCGCTGAAGGCGTAGGCGACGAAGCAGGCGACGGCGATGTAAGGGGTGTGCGCGGCGCCGAACAACTCTATCCCCATCAGGGTGCAAGCCAGGGGCGTGTTGGCCGCGGCGGCGAACAACCCCACGAAGCCCAGGCCGGCCAGCAGGTCCGTTGGGGCATCCATTATGCCCGCCAAGGCGTGGCCCAAGGCGGCACCGATGAAAAACAGCGGCGTAACCTCGCCACCCTTGAAGCCCGTGGCCAGCGTGGTGATGGTGAACAGCGCCTTCCACAGCCAACTGAACGGGTGATAGGGCGCGGCCTGGAATAGGCCGGGCAGGGTGATCGCTCCCGGATCGGCCGACCAGACGCCCAGACCCAGATAGTCGCGCGTGCCCAGGATGTGGACATAGGCGATCAGCAGCAGGCCGCCCAGGACGGGCCGTAGCAGGGGCTGGGGGCAGAGGCGGCGCACCAGCGCCGCCGCGCTGTGCGAGACCTCGGAAAAGACCAGGCCGCCCAGGCCGAAGATCACCGCCGCCAGGGTCACCTTGGCCAGCAGCCAGCCTTGCAGGTGAAAACCGCCATTGCCGATGGCGATGATGTAGGCCGTATGCTCGATGCCCCAGGCGTGGCAGGTCCAGTCGCCGACCAAGGCCGCGATCAGGCAGGGCAGTAGCGCCTCATAGCGCACCTGACCCAAGCTCAGCACCTCCAGCGCGAAGATGGCGCCGGCGATGGGCGTGCCAAACACCGCGCCAAATCCGGCGGCCACGCCGGCCATCAGTACCAGGCGGCTATCGGCGGGGGAGAGTTTCATCAGGCGGGTAAAGCCGCTGGCCAGGCTGCCACCCAGTTGCACCGCCGTGCCCTCGCGGCCCGCTGAGCCGCCGAAGAGGTGGGTGACGACGGTGGCGGCCAGGATCAGCGGCGCCATGCGCAGGGGCACGCCGGCGCCGGGTTCGTGGATCTGGTCCACGATCAGGTTGTTGCCGCCGTCGGCCCGACCGCCGAAACGGCTATAGACCCAGACGATGGCGATGCCGGCCAAGGGCAGGGCGTAAAGCAGGGCGGGGTGGTCGAAGCGGGCCTGGGTGGCCCGGTCCAGACCCCACAGGAATAGGGCGCAGGCGCTGCCGATCAGGGCGGCGACGGGGGCTGTCAGGCATAGCCATTTCAACAGGGCGCGCGTCTGCGCGGCCCACGAGGCCAACAGGCGACGGGGGATCATGGAGAGGAACCCGGAGCTGATGAAGTAAGGATAGGGCGCGGACACTGCGGACAGACTCCAACCATCAGGTGGCGAAACACCGAAGGTAGGAATCATCAGCCCCGGACGGGGCGGTTCGGCCGCGAGGCGGCCAGGCAGAAATCCATTGCCGGAATCAGCTATGACGGATGCCGGCGCCCGCTGTCAACGGTCTGCCGCGCAGCGCTGGCGCGCACCGGGGTCACGGAGAATATCGAATCGCGCGCAAGAAGCCGATTCGTTGGCTCTTGGTGATAAGAAAGAAAGCTAAGCAACGGTTAGTTTTCGTGATGGACCGAGTCGCGTACGCCTTTACAGGGTGCGGATTTTGTTCAACAGGGCCAGCAGCTGGGTCTGCTCATCCGCCGTCAGCACGGCGGACACCTTGGCCTCCTGCTCTTCCACCAGGCCCTCGGCCTGGGCCAGTAGGTCCAATCCGGCGTCCGACAGGCTCAGCATCTGCACCCGGCGGTCCTGCCGGCCGCGCACGCGCTTCAGCAGGCCGCGATTGGCCAGGCGGTCGACCAGGTGGGCCATGTTGGGCGGGGCGATTTCCAGCACCTCGCCCGCCTGGCGCTGGTTCACGCCCTTGTTCACGCTCACCAGGCTCAGGAGCGAGAATTCCGCCAAGGTCAGCTGGCAGGGGGCGAGATGCTCCAGCACAAGGCGCCGCACCAGGGTTTCCGCCCGCGACAGGTTGAAGCCGACGAACCGCTCCAGCTTTGAACAGTCCAGCGCCGTTTCCGCCTTGGCCGTGGCGGACAGGGACTCGTCGCGGCCCTCCTCGGCTATCAGCACATCGGCGGCGGGCGTGGTGTTCTTCAGGGCCGGCATGGGAGCGGTCTCAAAAAAAGCGGTGCGGGTGTGGAAGGGTAGGACGGATGATCGGTTCAGGCCCTTATATCAGCCGGGGCGGCGGGGCCAATAGCGTTGGTGCCCATGGCGTTGATGGAAGTATCCCGGTAATTGTCCTGGTCGTCCAGGGGAACCGCCGCTCGTCGAGCGTCACCCGCATGGCACGGGCGGGGGATCGGCCGGGAAGGGACCGGCCATCCCCCAAGCGGTAAGGGTGGCCGGTTTTCGAGACCCCTCAGATCGGGTAGTGGCGGGGGCCGGTCTGGATGGTGACCCAGCGCAGCTCTGTGAACTCGGCGACACCCCATTTGCCGCCGAAGCGGCCGTAGCCGCTGCTTTTCACGCCGCCGAAGGGCATCTGCGCCTCATCATGCACGGTGGGGCCGTTGATATGGCAGATGCCGGACTCGATGCGTTGCGCCACCGTCAGCGCGCGGGCGACGTCGCGGCTGAACACGGCGGCCGACAGGCCATACTCGCTGTCGTTGGCCACGCGGATGGCCTCCTCGTCACCATCGACGCGCATGACCGCGACCACGGGCCCAAAGGATTCCTCGGCATAGAGCTTCATCTCACGCGTGACACCGTCCACCACGGTGGCCTGCATGATGGCGCCATCGACCGTTCCGCCGGCGGCGATGCGGGCCCCCTTGGCCACGGCGTCGTCCAGCAGCGCCTTGATGCGCTGCCCGGCCTGGGCGTTCACCAAGGCGCCCAGGATGGACCCCGGGGCGGACGGGTCGCCGGCGATCAGGGTGCGGGCCTTGGCCGCCAGCTTGTCCACGAAGGCGTCGGCGACGCGGGCGTCCACCACCAGCCGCTCCGTCGACATGCAGATCTGGCCTTGGTTGAAGAAGCCGCCGAAGGCGGCGGCGGCAACCGCCGCATCCAGGTCGGCATCGTGCAGCACCAGCAGCGGCGCCTTGCCACCCAACTCCAGCAGGGCGGGCTTCAGATGCTTGGCCGCCAGCTGGGCGACGATGCGGCCCACGCCGGTGGAGCCGGTGAAATTCACCCGCCGCACGGCCGGATTGGCGATCAAGCGTTCCACGATGGCCGGCGCGTCGGCGGGGGCGTTGGTGATGACGTTGACGACCCCGTCACCCAGGCCGGCCTCGGTCAGGATCTGGCCGATCAGGCGATGGGTGGCCGGGCATTGCTCGCTGGCCTTCAGCACCACGGTGTTGCCGCAGGCCAGCGGCGTGGCGATGGCCCGCGTCCCCAGGATGACGGGGGCGTTCCAAGGGGCGATGCCCAGCACCACGCCGCAGGGCTGGCGCAGGGCCATGGCCAGACTGCCGGGCACGTTGCTGGGGATGACCTCGCCATTGATCTGGGTGGTCATGGCCGCCGCCTCGCGCAGCATGTTGGCGGCCAGCATGGCGTTGAAGCCGTACCAGTTGGGCATGCCGCCGATTTCCGCGGCGCCGATGGCGATGAAATCCGCCGTGCGGGCATCCATCAGGTCGGCGGCCTCCAGCAGGCGCTGGCGCCGCTCTCCGGGGCTGAGCGCTGCCCAGGCGGGGAAGGCGGCCTGGGCCGCGGCCACGGCGGCGTCGGCATCGGCCGGGGTGGCCGCCGCGGCGGTGGTCACGACCTTGCCGCTGACGGGGTTGGCACGGGTGAAGGTGGTGCCGCCGGCGGCGGGCACGTCGCGTCCGCCGATCAGCAGGCCGATGGTGGTGGTGGTCATCGGGACCCTCCCTGGGGTTTTATCGTTGTCTCCGGCCGCCGTCGCTGTTCCCCCAGGACGTAAGGATAACGTCCCGGGAACTGGACGGCGGCGCTTATCCTTACCGCCTGGGGGCATACAGGCCCCCGCCTCTCAAGAGCCGCGCTTGTAGGTCTGCAGACCGGGTTTGATGCTCTTGTCGTCCAGGAATTGCTTCAGGCCCTGTTCCCGGCCCTTTTCCGGGTCGCGCAGCTGGGCCTGGTCCAGCTTGGCATACAGGTAGTCTTCATTCTGCTCCCACGTCAGTTCGCGACAGCGCTTGAAGCCGTGCTTGGCGGCGCGCAGCACCACAGGGTTCTTGGCCAGCAGGACCTGGGCCAGCTTGGTGACCTCATCGCGCAGCTGGTCGCGCGGCACGCTCTTGTTCACCAGGCCCATCCGGGCCGCCTCCTGGCCGGTGAACGTTTCGCCCGTCATGATCAGGTGCAGGGCGGCGCGGTGGCCGATGGTGTCGGCCAGGGCCTTGCTGACCAGGTTGCCCGGCGGGATGCCCCAGTTGATCTCCGACAGGCCGAACACCGCCTCGTCGGCGCAGATGGCCAGATCACAAGCCACCAGGGGGGAGAAGGCGCCGCCGAAGCACCAGCCGTTGACCATGGCGATGGTCGGCTTGGAATACATGCGCAGCAGCCGCCATTGCCAGGTCGAGGCCTCGCGGCGCACCTTTTCCTGCAGGATTTCCGGGCCGGCGTCGGTCTCACGGAAATATTCCTTCAGGTCCATGCCCGCCGTCCAGGCGTCGCCGGCACCGGTCAGCACCACCACCTGCGCGTCCGCATCCAGTTCCAGCGTTTCCAGCACATCGACCATGTCCCGGTTCAGGGTCGGGCTCATGGCGTTGCGCTTGTCCGGCCGATTGAGGGTGACCCAGGCGATACCGTCCACGACATCGACCAGAACGGTCTTCCAGCGATCCGCATATTTGGACTGGGACATGGGCCTCGGGGCCTCCTCAACGGCATTTCCTTCAAGGGCCGGTTCACGGCCGGTGATTAACTTATATACAATAACTATTATGGGTGCAATAGATCGCGCGCGGCATCCGTATTTGCGACGTCGCAAATGCCGGCCGGCGGGACGGTTGGACGCGGAATCCGGCCGTCAGGGATCAGGCACGAAAGGCGCGCAGCCGGTCGGCCGCGGTGGCGCTCAAGCTGGCGCCGATCATCGACGGGATGACCAGGGTGACGGTGGTGCCCTGGCCCAGCACGCTGTCGATCGTCAGGTTGCCCTTCAGCCGTTGGGTCACGTGGTTGTAGGCCACGTGCAGGCCCAGGCCGGGATGGCCGCGGCCGCGGGCGGTGGTGAAGAAGGGATCCAGGATGTGGGGCAGCACCTCGGCGGGAATGCCCCGCCCGTTGTCGGTCACGGAAATCAGCACCACGCCGCCCTCGGCCGAGGCGGTGACCGTCACATGGCCATGGGCGCCGGGATCGAAGGCATGGTCGGCGGTATTGGCCAGGATGTGCGTCAGAGCGTTGACCAGTGATTCCGGCGCCGTGGGCACCACCAGGCCATAGGGCACGTCCACTGTCAGCTCGATGGCGCCTTGGGCCAGGGCGGTCCGCGCCACGTTGGCCACATCGGTAAGCAGGGTGGACAGGTCGACCTCCGTCACCTTGCTTTCGCCGTCCTCCGCCGCGATGGCGGTGAAGCTCTTCACCAGGGCCGCCGTGCGCTTGGTGTTTCGTTCCACCAGGTCGGCCAGGTCGGACCATTCCTCCAGCCCGGTTTCCAGGGCGTTGCGGGTCAGCTTGCCCTGGGCGATGTTGTCGCGCACATCCTCCAGGCTGCCGCGCAGGCTGCCGGCGGCCGTCAGCACCACGCCCAGGGGGGTGTTGACCTCATGCGCCACGCCGGCCACCAGGCGGCCCAGCGAGGCCATCTTTTCCTGCTGGATCAGCTTGGACTGGGTGGTGCGCAGATCCGCCAGGGCCTGGGCGGTTTCCATCCAGGCGGTTTCGGCGCGGCGGTAGGATTCCGCGTTTTCCAGGGCGATGGCGCTATAGGCGCACAGCGTGCGGAAGATCATCTGCTCCCGGTCGCCATAGGCATGGTCGGCGACCACCACCAGCACGCCCAGCACGCGGTTTTCCACCACCAGCGGATAGGCCAGCGCCACACCGTCCTCCACCGTCTCCGTCAGCTCCTGCCGGCTTTGCGCCGCGCGGGCGGGCAGGGAGTGGGGATCATCCAGGTAGACCGGCTCGACGGCGCTGCCGTCGGCGGTGGCGGGTTCCAGGTATGATCCCTGCAGGCGGTACAGCACCAGGCGGTGGCCGGTCAGCAGCTCACCCACATAGCGCTTCAGCGTGCTCAGCACCGCGTCCAGGATCAGCGTGGCGGTGATGTCCTGCCCCGCGTCACCCAGGCGGCGTAGGATGGCGGCGGACTGGGTCAGGGCGGCGTTGGCCTCCGTCAGTTCCACCGTGCGCTGCGCGACCACGGCCTCCAGCTCCTGCTGGCGGCGGCGCAGGATGGCGGTGCGGCCCCGAACGAGCAGGCCGACGGCCCCGGCCAGGGCGACGATGCCCAGCATCTGCGCCCACCAGGTCTGGTACCAGGCGGGCAGGATGGCCAGCGGCACCGTCAGCTCCGCCGTCGACCATTGGCCGCTGCGGTTGCTGCCGCGCACCCGCAGGGTGTAGTTGCCGGGCGGCAGGTTGGTATAGGCGATCTGCCGCCAATTGCCGTCGATCTCCAGCCAGTCCCGGTCCAACCCTTCCAGCTTGTAGGCGTAGCGGTTGCGTTCCGGGGCGGAGAAGTCCAGCGAGGCGACCTCCAGGCGGAAGCCGTGGTCGTCCGGATGGATCGTCAGGGGCGTGGTGGCGTGGGCCACCTGCGACCCCGGAATCTGCCGTCGGCCGATATAGGCCTGGGTCACCACCACTGGCGGCACATAGGTCCAGTCCGCCAGCAGGCGCGGGTGGATCAGGGTGACGCCGTCCTCCGCCCCGAACAGGATTTCACCGTTGGGGCCCTTGGCGACGGATGTGGACCAGTGGGTGGTCAGCCACACGCCGTCCGACCGCTGGAAGGGGCGGATGGCCATGGTGATGGGATCGATACGCACGACCCCGGTATCGGTGGACACCCAGATGAAGCCGTCCTCATCCTGTGCCACGGCGTTGGCGGTGGCCAGCAAGGGCTCCACGTCGCTGGCCAGGAACTTCACTGCCCGCCGGCCGTTGGCGTCCGGCTTGCCGATCATGGCGACACCCTGGCCGTAGATGGTGGCCCATAGCCGGCCCTGGCGGTCGGTGGCCAGCGACGCGATGTTGTGGCTGGTCAGGGTGGTGGGGTTGCCGCTGTCCAGGTCGATCTTCTGGACCGTGCCGTTATCGATGCCGGCCAGGTACAGGCCACTGTAGGTGCCGATCCATAGGCCATGGTCATCCGCCAGTTGCAGCACCGTGATGCGCTGATCCTGCAGGCCCCCGGTACCCTGGCCCAGCGGGCGGGCGGTTCCCGTGGCGGGATTGTAGGCCCAGACGCCGACGTTGGAATCGCCGATCCACAGCTGTGTCCCATCCCACTGCAGGCTGGAGATGTTCAGGGCGGCATCCAGCCCCGGCACCCGTGTCAGATGCACGGCCCCGGCGCTGAGGTCGGTGCGGTACAGGCCGTCGCGGGTGCCGATCCACACCGTGCCGTTCTGCTGAACCGCGAAGGATCGTGCCACCTTGGCCGGCAGGGCGTGTTCGGGGTTGCCGGGGTCGGAGGCCAGGTGGGAAACCAGTTGCCCCGAAGCGTCCAGGACATCGACACCGCCCCGGCCGCGACCCAGCCACAGCTTCCCGTCCGGCGTGACCATCAGCGAATGGGCGCTGCGGTCTTCCGTCTGGGGGGTGGAGGAGATGGGGGTGAGGAAGCGGAAAGCCTGGGCAGAGGGATCGAAGCGGCACAGGCCGGGATAGGTTCCCACCCAGACCAGGCCCGCCTTGTCCTTGTACAGCGACAGGATGTTGTCGTTCAGCAGGCTGTCCGGAACCGTGCGGTTGCGTTTGATGGCTTTGGCGCCGCCGCTGGCCAAATCCACCTCCAGCAGGCCATCGCCCATGGTGCCGACCCAGAAGACGTCGGGTTGCACCTCGAGGATGGCCTTGACCCAGTCGCCGGCCACGCCGGTGAAAGGTGCCGGCACGGTCTGGAACTGTGGGTCGCCCGCCTTATCAACCTGAAGCAGCAGCACGCCGTGGCGGCTGGTGCCCAGCCACAGGCGGCCGCGGCCATCTTCGTACAGGGTGGTGACGCCATCCATGGCCGCGGACCGCGGCAGGGTAAGGCTGCGAAATTCCGTCTGCCCCGGCGGCAGATAGGCCAGCCCGTTGGCCGTTCCCACCCACAGATATCCCAGATGGTCGCGCTTCAGCGCCTGGATCTTGTCGCCCACCACGCCGCCCGCCGGGTTGTCGGCGCCGTGCAGGTGCGTGGCCGGCTCCTGGTTGGCGGACAGGTGGTCAAGGCCGCCCTCGGTTCCCACCCACAGGCCGCCGGCGCCGTCATCCTCAATGCTTCGGACGTCGATATGGCTCATCGTGTCCAGCGGCACGCGCACGAACCGGTCGGTGGCGGCGTCATAGCGCACCAGCCCGGCGGCGCTGGTGCCTACCCACAACCGCCCTTGGACGTCGGTGTGCAGGGTACGGATGTTGCTGTCGGGCAGACCATAGGGCCCGGTGGCGCCGCCGCCATAGGATTTGAAGCGATAGCCATCGAAGCGCGCCAGGTCGCCGGCGGTGCCTACCCACAGAAAGCCCTCACGGTCCTGCTGGATGGCCGTGATGTATTCGATGCTTTTGCCTTTGTCTTCGTTGTACCGGGTGAACAGATCGATGACCGAATTACGCCACATCTCGGCGGCACGCGCCGGCGCGGCGGTGAGAATTGGTAAACAGACGGCGATCAGCACGCCAACGCGCCCGATTTTATTGAGCGATCTTCCAATTTCCTGAACGAAATTCAGCATGAGGCTCATCTTATACGTCAAACGGCGGCGTCAGGGTAATGACCGATCAGTCTGTCGCGATATGTGCCTCCCGGTAAAACGGGGCCTTGGCAAGCCGGGCCGGATACGGTGCCGTGCCCAGACTTTCTGCCAAGACCCCGCACTAATTTCACCTGCTTTTATTCTGCGGAGACGTTCTGGTCCTGAACATCTTCGACCGAAACGTTTTGATCCTGAACGTCCTCAACGGACACGTTCTGATCCTGGACATCTTCGGTCGAAACGTTTTGGTCCTGCACGTCCTCCGTGGAGACGTTCTGGTCCTGGACGTCTTCTGTGGAGACGTTTTGGTCCTGCACGTCTTCCGTGGAGACATTCTGGTCCTGGACGTCCTCGGTGGAGACGTTTTGGTCCTGCACGTCTTCCGTGGAGACGTTCTGATCCTGGACATCCTCGGTCGAAACGTTCTGGTCCTGAACCTCTTCGACGGCGGCGACCACCTTCACCGGCGTTGCCGGCTTGGCGAAGGCGGCCAGCCAGCGCTGCTCATCGGCGTTCAGCGCGCCGAAGCTGGTGACATAGCGCACCGGATCGGCACGGAAGGACTGGGCCGCGTCGGGGTCCAGGGCGATCTGCTGCATGGCCTTGAAGTAGGCGTTGGACATCACCGGCGGGGTGGATGGCACCAGGGTGACGGGGGCGGACTCTGCCGCCGGCACGGGCAGGGGCTTGCCCACCATGGCGCTGATGCCCAGCCGCTCCGCCATGGCCATATCGTTGTCCAGGCTGTCCTTGGGCGGGATGTACAGGGTGCTGGCCTTGCTCAGCCGCTTCAGGTTGGCGGGGTCGCGGTACGCGCCCAGCTTCAGCCGGCGCAGCACGGGCTTCTGCCCCGGGCGGGTGGCGCCGACATAGTCCACGCAGGGGTGGTTCTCGCCATAGATCTCGATCAGGCGCTCGAACAGGATGGCGCGGCGCTCCAGGTTGTCGGTCACCGGGCGGAACAGGTCGCCCACCGGGCCCACCTGCATCAGCACGACGTGCCCGCTGGTCACCAGCGGCCGGTTGCGCAGCAGGAAGTCGGTGGCCTCCATGGCTTGGTAGCCGGACTGGCTGGGATCCACGCGCAGGTCGGCGAACAGGTAGTCCAGCGATGACACGCCCGGCAGCAGGCAGGTGTCATAACCCTCGGCCTTGGCGGTGGTCAGGGCCAGGCGGGCGGGGGCGACGTAGAAGCCCGGATGGCCGTAGAACACGCCGGTGACGCGGCGGCCGGACCGCACCTCGGCCACCATCACCTCGGCCATCTGCACATAGGTCAGGCTGCGGCGCTTGTCCGCGCCGTACAGGGTGGTGAGGTCGATGACGTTGGGGTTGAGGGCGTGCAGGTCGGCCAGCATCAGCGGGTCGCGGATGCAGTGGAACACGACGTCGGCATGGCGGATGTGGCCCTCGGCTTCACGGGTCAAATGACCCAGCGCCTGGATGCCGGTGCCCACAATGGCCAGGCTTCCGCTGGATTGTTTCGCTTTGGTTTCAGTCAGGATCGCTTGCGTATCGGCAATTCTGGTGTCCGGCATCACTACCCCCATCGGTTGAGTTTGTAGTTGGGCAGATAAGCTACCAGTCTACAATCAGAACGGGTAGATGGAATATGGCGTCCGGCCAGAATCCCCCTTCGCGCGGGGCCGTGACGGCCGGTGGACGGGGCCGTGATGGCCCATGTCAATGGTGCGTTAATGGACCTTTGCAATCGGGTGGAGAGTTGGACCATAGTGCCCGCGGGGGATGAGTGCTGACCTGCGGATCAGAGGGGCTTCGTTGTTCGATATCGGCATTTTCCGCGTGGGGCTGCGGCGTTCCTTCCTGACGTGCCTCTTCTCGGCTTGTTTCACCGCCTATGGCGGCGTTTGGTCTGTTCCGGTCTTGGCGGCGGAAAAGGTGGAGCATGTGGTGGCGACGGCGGTTGTCGGCAGTTGGCCCGTCGACTTGCACCCCCTGACCAGCGATGAATTGGGTCATGTGACCGTAAAGCGGTACATTACCCGACCGGTCCTGGAACAGGCACCCAGCGGGCCCGTGTGCATCTACTGCGTATCGATCCCCAGCGAGGCGGACGGCTCTCTACGCTTTCAGCGTGGCGCCGACGGCAAATGGGAAACGGTTGCCAGATATGTCCTGCGCCCGGATGCGAAGTGGGCGGATGGCGTGGCCGTCACTGCCACCGACGTGGGTTTCAGTTGGCAGGTGATGCGTAATTCCGGCGGCATCTCCGCCCCCCTCGATACCCGATCGACCGAAATCAAGGATATCCGCGTAATCGATACGCGGACGTTTGAGGTTGTGCATGACGGGATGTTATGTGGACCGCGCTTGACGGTTCCGCCCCTCGTGCCCAGCCATCTGGAACAGAAGATCTGGGCTGCGGATCCACAGCGGTATTTCGAACATTCCCTCTACAAGACCAAGCCTGAAACCCCGGGGCTCTACAGCGGGCCTTTTCGGCTTGTCAGAATGGCCGGTGGCACCCTGAAGTTGGCGCGCAACGCGTTCTGGCTGGGTCAGTCGCCGGCGTTCGATGGGGTGACGGTGGCGGTGGCGGCGAACAAGGTTGACCTGGAAAAGCTGGTTCGCGAAGGAAAGATCGATACGTTCACCACCCTCGAATTCGACGTCGGACGCAGCCTGGCCAAGGATTTGGCGGACAAGTACACGGCGTTTTACGCCCCGAGTGATTTCCTGGTCCACTTGCGGCCGAATTTCGATAATCCCGTCCTGGCCGATGTGCGCGTCCGTAAGGCGCTGATGTACGGCCTGGACCGCGAGGGGCTCGTCGCCTCGTTGCTGGATAACAAGGGAACGGTGGCGCAAAGCCTGCTGAGCCCCTTCATGCCCGGCTATGCCGTCGTGGATCGCTATACCTACAATCCGCAAAAGGCGGCCGCCCTGCTGGACGAGGCGGGATGGGTAAAGGGCAAGGATGGTCACCGCCGCAACACCACCGGCAAGCCCCTGCGGTTCGAGATACGGTATCGCCGTACCCAGCCATGGATCGACCTGACGCCACAGCTGGTGAAAGCGTGGGGGGCCTTGGGCGCTCAGGTGGACATGGTAGAGGACCCGCAGTTGACCGGTGACGCGGTCGATTCCCGGCAGCGCTATCCTGGTTTCGTGGGCTTCTCGGAATGGCTGCTGGGGGGTGTTGAGGTCGCCCGCTATTGGTATCATTCCGCCATGATCCCGTCGGCAGCCAACGGCTGGCAGGGGAGCAACTACTTTGGCATCAAGGTGCCGGCCTTCGACGCGGCCATGGATCGGCTTTTGACCGCAAGCTGCGCGGTCGAACCCCGTCAGGCGGCGTTGGTGGATTTGCAGAAGGCCTACGCCGAGGGTTTGCCGGCGCTGCCCTTGTGGTTCGGGACGGTCATCACCTTGTCCGATCACCGGCTGGAAGGTACCGTTGACGCTCGGACCTTCGCTGCCGCGCCTATCGAGAACTGGCGATTGCGGCCATAGGCGCGGTTTGCCAGAACCCCAGTGGACGGACATCGAATCTCCCGCGCGGTAGCAGTTTGTCCTGTGACGCAACTGCGGCGGGTGTTATCACCGTCGCTTGGCTGGAAGGGCTTCTTATGCACTTCGGACAGGTGGCGGATTGGGAGAGTTGGCGCAGGACAACAGGATAGACGGGTGGGGCCACCGTGCCGCCGCCCCTTCTCCGCGATTGATGGAGCGTATCCGGATCGGCTTGCGGATCCTGGTGCCGGTATTGGGCGCCGGCCTGCTGATGGTGGCCTTGTTCGGAACCGGGGAACGAACGCTCTATCGTCTCACCGGCGCCATTGATCAAATCGTCTATCGCAATCTCGCGGGCAGCGTCAGGCTGTCCGACATCAACACGCGCGTCCAGAGCGTCAACGCCCGTTTCAATCGTCTGTTGGCCGTAAAGTCCGCCGGGCGGCAAGCCATCGACGTTGATGCTGAATTGGCGGCGATTACCACCCAGGTCAACAGCCTGACCAATGATCTCCAGGCGTACCGTGACCTCTACGCCACCCCGGCGCAGCGGCCGCGCCTGGATGAGATCCTGCGCAACCTGTCCGACTATAAAAGTGCGGTGACCTGGGTGGGGTCGATGCTGGGCATCGACTTCGCCAGCACGGTCAGCTTCATTGAGCCCTTCGGCGAGGTGTTTGATCGTGTTCAGGTGGAACTGACGAGCATCGTCGCCGAAGCGGGCAAGGATGCCCAGCTTCAGGCGGTGGAGGCGACGCGCCAAGCGGAATCCACGGTCCGCACCTTCCTTTATTCCGCCGTCGCGGTAATGCTGGGCATCGCCTTGCTGGCCTGGTTGATCGGGCGGTACCAACAGCGCTTGCGCATCAGCTCCGAAATGTTGCGCCAGGAGGTGGAGGTTCGCACGGCGGAACTGCGCCAGGCCAATAACGATCTGGCGGTTTCGGCGGAGACCTTGCGGCAGCTGGGCGATGCGGGGCTGGCGCTCACGGCAACATTGGATTTGGCCGAGGTGCATGAGGCCCTGTACCGGCACCTTTCCGGGCTGATCCCCATGGACGCGTTCGGCATCGCGCGGCTATCCGGCGATGGTCGCGACATCGTCTTTGAACACTTCGTCCTGAATGGGCAGGTCTTACCGGCGTTTTCCCGGTCCACGCGCGATACGGCGGAGCCGGCGGTGCGTGCCCTGAAACTCGCGGCGGAGGTGCTGACGCTGGGGGACGACGTGGCCGCCTGGATGACCGGCATCGCGGGTTCGGCCGAGGGCAACCGGATGCGGTCGGCCATCTGGCGGCCGTTGGTGGTGTCAGGGCAGGTGCTGGGGCTGATCACGGCGCAAAGCCACGATATCGACGCTTATGGTCCCCGCACCCTGGAAATCTTGCGGTCGGCTTGCGCCTACGCGGCCATCGCCATCGCCAACGCGCGCTCCTATCGCGACTTGGAGGCCACCTTGTCGGAATTGCGCGCCGCGCAGGACAAGCTGGTGCAGCAGGAGAAGATGGCCTCCCTGGGCCGCTTGGTGGCAGGGGTGGCCCATGAGATCAACACTCCCCTGGGTGTGGTGCTCACCGCTGCCGGCAGCCTCTACGGCGGGGTGACCGACCTGCGCGACGCCATCGCCGGCGGCCGCCTGACGCGCGCGGCGCTGGAGCAAGGCATCGCCGAGTGGGCGGATCTGGCCACGGTGGTGGAGCGCAACGCCGTGCGCACGGCCGCGCTGGTCAAAAGCTTTTCCGCCGTCGCCGTCGATCAGGTGGATGGGCGGGTGCTGGAGACGGACCTTTCGGTCCTATTGTCGGATGTGGTGACACTTTTCCGCCCCGCACTGGATCGGGGCGCCATCCATCTCGACTTCGTGGTGACGGACGCCTTGGTGGTGCGGACGGTGGGGGAGTCGCTGACGGAGGCCCTGACCCGCATCTTGGCCAACACCATCGATCATGCCTTCCGTGCCAACCAGGACGGTCGCGTCGTGCTTTCGGCCACGGCGGCAGGCGACGGTGGTGCCGTCATCATCGTGGCGGATAATGGTGTCGGCATTCCGGCGGACGCGCTGGGCCATGTCTGCGATCCCTTCTTCACCACGGCGCGCGGCAGCGGCCATCCGGGCCTGGGCCTGCACGTGGCGTTTAATCAAGTGACGCAGCGGCTGAAGGGCTCGTTGGCGGTGGAAAGCGTTGAAGGCCAGGGCACCCGCGTGACGCTGCGTGTCCCATCTCTCGCCGGTTGATATTCCTTTTAGGGAATAGTAGCTTTCGGACGCATGGCGATTTTGCGTGCAATTACGATGCGCGCGATAATTTTGTGCTTCAATTCAATAACCCACACCAAATCCCAGGGGAATTATGACTCAATTTCTCACCGAGATGACGCCCGAGGATGTGCAGAAGGTTCTGGGCCGCGCCCTGCTGGAACCGGCATTCCGCAAGCAGCTGCTGGCCGATCCCAAGGGCACGCTGACCATCCTGGGCTTCAAGGCCTCGCCGGAAGCCCTCGCGTTTTTCGCTAAGCTGGGTGACCAGGCCTTCGGGGACGCCGCCGACGATTTGGCGGCCCACATCGCCGCCAATCCGCTGCCTGATGTTTGGTACTGATTACCCGAATTTATCCGATTACTCTCGTGTTCCAAGAAGTGAAGCCTGACGTTTTGTCAAATTGCCTGGTTCTCCATTTATCTACTAAATCAGGAGTTGGACATGAAAGATCGAGCGGAACTTTCAAAAGGCCTTTCCTTTGGACAAACGCGGGAGGTTTTGGCTTTCCCCGAGTCTGAGGCGAAGACGGCTTTCTTGCGGAACCTTGCTTGCCGGACGGTAGAGGAAAGCGACCTGGGGGTGATCTCCGCAGATTCCCCGCTTCCGTCCACTTGGTTCTAAACAACAAACTTTCCCCGGGATCGCCTTGATTGGCAGCTGCCCATCAACAGCGTGACTGAGGGAGGCATGGGTTGAGATGCCCCTTCGATCAAAGGTCGGAGGGGCATTATTTCTTCGGTCAAGAATCGGAATACGCATGGCCGACGGATCGGCAGTGAACGAACCCGGTGCCGGCCGCACCCTGCTGGTGGCCATGCCCGTCGCCGCCCTGCATTATCCCGTCATCGGCCTGTCGCTGCTGAAGGGCGCGCTGGCGCGGCGGGGGATGGCGGCGGATATCCGCCATTTCTACCTGGATTTCGCCGACTACATCGGCTTCGACGCCTACGCCGCGGTCGAGGACAGCCGCTATTTCCTGGCCATGGTGGGCGACTGGGTGTTCACCGGGGCCGCCCATGGCACGCCAGGGGGGGGCACGCCAGAGGGCGAGCCTTTCACCTTTCTGAACGGCCTGATCGCGGGGGAATACGGCCGCTATTTCGGGCCGCAGCGCCTGATGGGCATCCTGGCCGCGCGCAACAAGGCGGCGGGCTTCATCGAGCATTGCTTCGGCCAGGTCGATTGGTTGCGCTACGCCGTCGTCGGCTTCTCCACCTCTTTCCAGCAGACCATGGCGTCCCTGGCGCTGGCGCGGCGCATCAAGGCGGCGCATCCCCACATCCTGATCGTCTTCGGCGGCGCCAATTGCAGCGACGAGATGGGGGTGGAGTTGCACCGCCGCTATCCCTTCATCGACGTGGTCGTGGGGGGTGAGGCGGAGGAGGTGCTGCCCGACCTGGTGCGCCGCCACGGGATGGGGCTGGATCTGACCGGGCTGCCGGGCACCACCATCCGCGCCGCTGACGGGACGACCCTGCCGGCCACCGTGCCCGCCGGCATGATCACCGACATGGACAGCTTGCCGCCGCTGGACTACGCCGACTTCTACGCCGACCGCGCCCGCCTGCCGGCGGTGGCGGAACGTTTTCCCGCCTTCCCCCTTTTCGAAAGCGCCCGGGGCTGCTGGTGGGGGCAGAAGCACCATTGCACCTTCTGCGGCCTGAACGGCCTGGGCATGGCCTACCGCAGCAAGAGCCAGGACCGCGCCTATGCCGAGCTGACGGACGTGGCCGACCGCTATGGGCGCGAGATCATGGTGGTCGATAACATCCTGGACAGCCGCTACTTCGGCGACTTCCTGCCCCGCCTGGCGGCGCTGGACCGGCCGCTGCTGCTGCATTACGAGGTCAAGGCCAACCTACGTGCGGGCCAGTTGGCCCTGCTGGGACAGGCCGGGGTGCGCAAGATCCAACCGGGCGTGGAATCGCTCAGCACCCCGGTGCTGGCCCTGATGCGCAAGGGCACCACCCTGTTGCGCAACGTCCAGACCCTGCGCCTGGCGGCGGAGGCGGGCGTGCTGGTGGACTGGTCCCACCTCTATGGCTTCCCGGGGGAGACGGCGGCCCACTACCACGCGGCCGCCGCGGTGGTGCCCAAGATCACCCACCTGCATCCGCCCGGCGGCTTCCACCGGGTGCGCGCCGACCGCTTCAGTCCTTACTTCAACACGCCGGCGGCCTTCGGCGTCACCATCCGCCCCGTGCCAGGCTACAGCCACATCTTCCCCCACGATGAGGGCGGCATCGCGCGCCTGGCCTATCACTTCGACATGACGCCCGAGCGGCCGGACGCGGATTTGGCGGCTGGTCATGCCGCCCTGGCCGCTCAACTGGACCTATGGCGCCGGGGCGACGCGAAGCTGACCCTGACACCGGCCGCCGATGGCACGGCGGTGGTGGAGGATGGCCGGGGTGCCGCCTCCCGGCGGCACGCGCTGACTGCCGTCGCCACGGCGGTGCTGGATGCCTGCGCCGAAATCCAGGGTGCCGGCCCGCTGCTGAAGGCCCTGGCGCCCCGTTTCGGCGATGCCGCCGTCACGGCGGCGGTGGTGGAGCTGGAGGCGCTGGCCCTGCTGCTGCGCGAGGGGGACGAACTGTTGGCCCTGCCGTTGCGCCAGCCGGGCTTCGACCGCGCTCCGCGGCATGAGGAGATCCGCACCTCTTGGGGGCGGTCCTACTTCCATCACGCCCAGGCGGCGCGGATGCCGGAACCGGTCGCCTGACCTTGCCAAGAAGGCTGGCGTCGTCGTCTGTGGCGGGTTGAGAGGGATTTGCGGGAACGAATACCCTTACGCCCCGGGGGAAAGGCCCCCGGGGCGTAAGGATGGGCCGGCACGTTACAGGAAATCGCCGATGTGGAACTGCTCGGTCGTGGGCACGACATAGTCGGCCCGGGTCAGCACGGTGGGGTCGCCGATGCCGACGGCCACCATGCCGGCGTCCTTGATGCTGATGATGCCGGCCACCGAATCCTCGATGCCCAGGCAGCGTTCCGGTACGGCACCCACCAGGCGCGCGGCCTCCAGGAACAGGTCGGGCGCCGGCTTGGGCGCCTTGACCGCCGCCGGGTCGGCGATGGCGTCGATCAGGGGGGCGATGCCCAGCTGCCGCAGCAGGGGCGGGGCGTTGCGGCTGGCTGAGGCCAGGGCGACTTTCAAGCCGGCGGCCCGCACCTCCTCCAGCACCCGGCGGGCGCCGGGCAACAGATCGTCGGGCGTCTGCTCCGCGATGGCGGCGGTGTAGTAGCCGTTCTTGCGATCAGCCAGCACCCGCTTTTCCTCCGCCGTGCGCTGGACACCGCCCTGGGCCAAAATCAGATCCAACGACCCCATGCGGTCCACACCCTTCAGCTTCTCCTCGAAGGCGGGTTCCAGGTGGATGCCCAGTTCCTCCCCCAGGCGGCGCCAGGCGGCGAAATGGATGTGGGCGGTGTCGGCCAGCACCCCGTCCAGGTCGAACAGCACGGCATCAAAGCGCGGCATGGCGGGCGCCCTCCATCACCTGTTCCGGGGCCGTTGGCGTCAGGTGCACGACCTGGCCATGATGGCTCAGCGCCAGGCCGGGGCCGGCCAGCAGGCGATAGGTGGTTGCGGCGTCGCAACCGACGGCGACCTCCACCCGGTTGCCCTGGAACTCCAGTCGGAAGCGGTATCCGGTCCAGCCCGGGGGCAGGGCGGGGGCGAAGCGCAGGGTGCCGCCGAGGGCGTGCAGCCCGGCGAAACCCTGGACCAGGGCCATCCAGCTGCCGGCCATGGCTGCCATGTGCAGGCCATGGCCCGTGTTGTGGTGCAGGTCGTCCAAATCGACCAGGGCGGTGTCGTTGAAATAGGCCAGCGCCTTGTCCATCTGGCCCAGGCGCGCCGCCAACAGGGCGAACACGCCGGCCGACAGGGTGCTGTCATGCACCGTCACCGCCTCATAGAAAGCGAAGGACCGGCGCACGGCCTCAGGCTCGAACCGATGGGGCAGCAGGCAGAAGGCCAGCACGGCATCCGCCTGCTTGCACACCTGGTGGCGATACAGCACCAGGGGGTGGTAGTGCAGCAGCAGGGGATGGTGGTCGGCGGGCGTGCCGGCGAAATCCCAGGGCTTCTTGTCCAGGAAGCTGTCGTCCTGCGGATAAAGGCCGCTGGCCTCGTCATAGGGCAGGTACATGGCCGCCGCCGCCTGGCGCCAGCCCTCCGGCTCCTCCGTGCCCAGCCCGATGGCGGCGGCGATGCGGGCCAGGGCCTCCGGCTTCTCCCGGCCCAGGCGGGCCGCCATCTCGGCCGCGTACTCCAGGTGCGCCTGGGCCATGGCGTTGGTGTAGAGGTTGTTGTCCACCATGGCCGTGTATTCGTCCGGCCCCGTCACTTCATGAATGCAGAAGCGACCGCCACGGCGGGGATTGTAGTGCCCCATGTCCAGCCACAGGCGCGCCGTCTCGAACAGGATCTCGGCGCCGTGGCGCACCAGGAAATCATCGTCGCCGCTGGCGTCCATGTACTGGCGCACGGCGTGGGCGATGTCGGCGTTGATGTGGTACTGCGCCGACCCTGCGGGGAAATAGGCGGAGCATTCGGCGCCGCCGATGGTGCGCCAGGGGTACAGCGCGCCCTTGCGGTGGCCCATGGCGCGCGCGTGGGTGCGGGCGCCGTCCAGGGTGCGGTGCCGGTATTCCAGGATGGCGCGGGCCACGGTCGGCCGGGTGTAGACCAGCACCGGCAGGGCGAAGATTTCCGCGTCCCAGAAGTAATGGCCCTCATAGCCTTCGCCGCTCTGCCCCTTGGCGCCGACGGAGGTCAGGCCATCGCGCCCCGCCCCCTGCAGCAGCTGGAAAACGTTGAAGCGCACGGCGCGCTCCAACTCCGGCGTGCCTTCGATGGCGAGATCGGATGACAGCCAGAAATCTTGCAGCGCCTGGGTGCGCGCCTGGCGCAGCGCGGGCAGGCCGATTGTTTTGGCTTGGGCCAGGGCGGCCACGGCCGCGCGGGCCAGCGTCTCGTCATCGGCGTGGGTGCCGTCCACGCCCTTGTCGGCGGCATAGGCCACGCACTTCACCAGGGTCAGCACGGACCCGGGCGTGAGGGTCGTGCGCACGGTGTGGCTGACGATGCCCTGGTCGCGGATGCTGGCTGTCAGGATGGGCGCGGCGCTGGTGACGGTCACGCCATGGGTCATGGCCACAGCCACGCCCTGGCGGCTGCGGCCGGTACGCAGGACCATGCCGTCGCTGTCGTCCTCCTCGATCCAGCGGCGGAAGGCCAGGGCGGCCAGCTGCGGGCCTACGCGGGGGTCGTGCACGCCGCCTTCGTCCGCCGAGGGCGGCTGGTGCGGGGCCAGGCACGAATCCACCACCACCTCGGCGGTGAAGTCCTCCGCCGTCACCTGGTACTGGATGACGACGGGGCCGGGGTGGTCCTCCACCACCAGGCGCTCGGTCGCCAGCCGCAGGGTGCGCCCGGCGGGCGAGCGCCAGCGCAGGGCGCGGTGCAGCACGCCGGTGCGGAGATCCAGCCAGCGGTGATGCTCCAGCACGGTGCCGGTGGCCAGATCCAGCGGTTCGCCCTCCACGGTCAGGCCGATCAGGGTGCCGTCCGGCACCGGGATGCGGGTGTCGCTGGCCTCGGCGAAGCCCGGCGCCTTCTCGTGATAGCTGATGGGCGTGACCTCATAGACGCCGTTCAGATGCACCACGGGTGCGGTGGAGCGCGCATCCTCCTCGACACCGCCGCGCACGCCGATGAAGCCGTTGCCTAGGGTGAACAGGGATTCGGTGCATTTCAGCGCCGCAGGACTGTCGCCCTGGGCGATGACCACCCAGGGATCGGTGGCGGACGGGAGGGCGGGGAAGGGGGGGAGCGAGGCTGTCACGGGCGATCCACGTGGTTTCGATCTGCGGGTGGCCTAGGGGGTAACCAGGGCAAGGGGGCCTGGGTTCCCTCCGGCGGGGAAGGTTCAGCTGTGCGGGGTGGAGGACAGCGGCGCGGCCACGTCTTCCAGCGACCGGCCCTCCGCCTTCACGCCCAGCACCAGTTCGGCGATGGCGGCGGCAATCATCAGGCCGGCACCCAGGACGTAGCCCCACAGCACGTTGGTGCGCGAACCGGTGTCGATCAGGGCGCCGAACACCAGCGGGCCGCAGACGCCGCCCAAGCCGGTGCCGAAGGCGAAGAACAGCGAGATGGCGACGGCGCGGATCTCCAACGGGAAGCACTCGCTGACCGTCAGGTAGGCGGAGCTGGCGGCGGCCGAGGCGAAGAAGAAGATGACGCTCCACGCCAGCGTGATGGTGGTGGCGGTCAACAGGCCCTGCTGGAACAGGATGCCGGTGCCGATCAGCAGCACACCGGACAGGGCGTAGGTGCCGGCGATCATGGGCACCCGGCCGATGGTGTCGAAGAAGCGGCCGATGATCAGGGGGCCCAGGAAGTTGCCGGCCGCGAAGGGCAGGATGTACCAGCCCACGGAACTGGACGGCACGTCGAAGAACGAGGTCAGGACCAGGGCCTCGGTGAAGAAGATGGCGTTGTAGAAGAAGGCCTGGGCCGTCATCAGCGACAGGCCCAGCACCGTGCGGCGCCCGTAATCGCGCAGCAGCGACCGGGCCACGGCGGCGGTCGACACCGTTCGCAGCTCGCGCAGGCGCACGGGCGGGCCGGCGGGGGGCAGGGTCAGGCCCTGGGCCTGGATGCCGGCCTCGATGCGGGCGACGATGGCCTCGCCCTCTGGCACGCGGCCATGGGTCATCAGCCAGCGCGGGCTTTCCGGGATGGCGCGGCGCAGCAGCAGGATGAACAGGCCCAGCACGGCGCCGGTGAAGAAGCTGGCGCGCCAGCCCATGTCCGGCCCCAGGAACCCGGGGTCCAGCAGCACGACGGCGCCGATGGCGCCCAGGGCTGCCCCCAGCCAATAGCTGCCGTTGATCACCAGGGTGACCCAGCCGCGCGCACGGGCGGGGATCAGTTCCTGGATGGTGGAATTGATGGCCACGTATTCGCCGCCGATGCCGGCCCCGGTGATGAAGCGGAACAGCAGCAGGCTGGTGAAATCCCAGCTGAAGGCGGTGGCGGCGGTGGCGGTCAGGTAGACCAGCAGGGTGATGCTGAACAGCTTCTTGCGGCCCAGCCTGTCGGTCAGCCAGCCGAAGAACAGGCCGCCCAGCACGCAGCCGATGAGATAGGCGCTGCTGGCGGCCGAAACCTGGGCGTTGTTCAGCGCCAGCGACGGGCTTTCCTTCATGGCGCCGGCGACGGCGCCGGCCAGCGTGACCTCCAGCCCGTCCAGCACCCAGGTGATGCCGAGGGCGGCCACCACCAGGCTGTGGAACCGGCCCCAGGGCAGGCGGTCCAGCCGCGCCGGGATATCGGTTTCCGTCAACGCGGGCGGGCCGGAGGGCGGTGTGGTGATGGCGGTGGCGTTGGACACGGGCAGGGTCACCTTCACGGGGCAGGCCGAAGGAAAAGGAGCCGAAGGAAAAGGAGGATGGGCGGGCAAAGATCGGGGCAATGCCCGCCCATCCCCAGAGGCCGTCTTCGGGGCGACGGCCCCATGGTGTTCGGGCGCCGCCCTCTCACGGCGGCCCCCGGTGATCAACCGGCGGTCAGAACTTGGCCGCGGCACTCAGGTGGATGGACCGGCCGAACAGTGGGCGGCCCAGGAAGACGCCGCTGCTGCTGGTGCCGGACCCGACCACGCGGGCGTTGCCCTCGGTGATGCCCAGCTCGTCCGTCAGGTTGGTGCCGGTCAGCTGGACGGTGTAGCGGTCGAACTCGGCCGAGACGCCCAGGTCCAGGGTGTCGTAGGCCGGCAGCGGCTGCTGGTTGTTCGGGTCGCCGTAACGGTCGCCCACGTGGGTGTAGGTGCCGAACAGGCGCAGGCTGGCCCAATCCAACGGGATCTCGTACGACGGCGCGATGGAGAACTGGAACTTGGGCTGGCGCAGCACCTGGTCGCCGTTGAAGCTGGGGTTGTCCTGGTACTTGGCATCCAGATAGGTGCCGCGGAAGCTGACCGTCAGGTTGGTGACGGGCCGCACCGCCAATTCAAACTCCGCACCCCAGGCTTCCGATCCATAGATTTCGTTGATCAGGCTGCCGCTGCCGTCGGGGTTCACCACCTCCGCCTGGTACAGCAGGCCGGAGAAGGTGTTGTGGAAGCCGGTGACGTAGGCGCTGTAGTAGTGCGACGATGTCTTCAGGCCCACTTCCTGCTGCCGGATGTTGACCATCTGGTAGTCGCCGCCGCGCAGGGCGTCGAACTGCGGGAACTCGTGGCCGCTGTTGACGCGGGCGTACACGCTGAGGTCGTCGGTCAGGTAATAGTTGGCGCCGACGGTCCACGACGGCTCCGTCCGGTGGGAACTGACGCCGTAGTAGGTGCCGTTGGTGTAGCTGGCGGCATTGTCGTACAGCGTCAGCGGGTTGTTATCCAAGTCGCCGGTGCTGTCGTTGCTGATGGTGCCGTTGATGCTCTGGTGTTCCATGCGGAAACCGGCGTCCAGGCGCAGGTCCGGCGTGATCTTCCATTCGTCGGAGATGAAGCCGGCCACGGCGGTGCCGTCGTAGCTGGCGTCCAGCGCGTAGAAGGAACCGGAGGTCAGGCCCCCGCGCGAGGCCTTGGCGCCGTTGTTCAGCACCACGTCCACCGCCTGCGGGTGATTCTGCATGGTCAGCAGGTAGTTGTTGCCCAGGTACCACTGGTCCTTGGACGAATACTGGGCGAAATAGGCGCCCACCGTCAGGGTGTTGCCGGGGAACAGCTCATGGCTCAGGCGCGCGTCGTCGGTGAAGGACTGGATGCGCTTGTCCACCGACCACATGCCCACGGCGATGACCTGCTGGTTCATGTTGGTCAGGGCCGCACCCGAGCCGACGATCTTGGCCGAGCCGCCGGTGGCGATGCCGCCGGCCGCCGCCACCACGGCGGCGTTGGCGTTGGCCGAGGTCACGGTGTCGCTGATGAACTGGCCCAGCGTCTCGGGGTTCGAGCCCGTGAATTCCGACTGGGTGAAGGCCCGGCCGGTGACGAAGTTCATCTTGTTGCTGAGCTGCCAGCCCTTCAGGTCCAGATCCAGCGTGTTGCCCAGGGTGGTCAGCTGGATGCCGCGGCCGTCGCCGATGTCCAGGTTCTTGGACTGGCCGGGGCCGGTCTCGATGGTGACGTTGCGGACGTCGTTGCTGTACAGGCTGAAGGTGCCCGGATCGGTGCCGGGGAAGGCGGAGATGTCCTTGCCGCCGTTGCTGCTGACCAGCGGAATGGCGGTATAGAAGGCGTTCTTGTCGTCCGTGCGGCGGCCGTAGAACGTGAACTCGCCATTCTCGAACTTCTTGGTGATGTTGGCCACCACCTGGCCGCCATCGTCGGCGGGGAACTGGGTGCTGCGGATGCCCTCGTTATAGCGGTAGAAGCCGCCGACCATGAAGTTCAGGTCCTTGGTGATGGGGCCGCCGTAATAGGTATCGACGCGGTACAGCCCCTCGTCACCCACGGTCAGGCGGATGCTGCCTTCCGGCGTGTCCGTGCCCTTGCGCTGGATGAAGTTCACCGTGGCGCCCGGCTGGGCGTTGGAGAAGACGGTGGCCGGGCCGCCGCGCAGCACCTCCACCCGCTCCACCGTGTCGTCCAGGCGGATGAGGGTGGAGTTGTCCATGAACGACAGCGTGGGCGCCGGGTAGATGGGCGAGCCGTCGATCTGCATGGTGATGAAGGGCGCGTCGCCGCCGCCCGGGAACCCGCGCACGTCGATGTTGGGGCCGGCCGTGCCGCTGGTGGATTCCACCCACAGGCCCGGCGTCAGCTTCAGCAGGTCGGCGGTACCGTTGGGCTGCTGGGCGACGATGTCCTCGGCCTTGATGGTGCTGATGGCGAAGCTGGCGTCCAGCTTCTTCATGCCGTCGCTGCGCGCGGTGCCGGTGACGATGATTTCCTGCAGTTCCTCCACGGCGCCGTTGCCCGCCGCCTGCGGCGCCGGTGTGGTGTTCGCGGCTGTGGTGGTCGCCGTTTGCGCCAGGCCCACGGCCGGCATCAGCAGGGCGGCCAACGCGACGCCGCCCAACAACGCACCTATCCTGTGAGGATGTGACATTCTTCCCTCCCCTTATGTCTTGGTGGTGATCGTGACTTGGACTGGCTCGCCCCGTCGCGCCCTGACCCAAGGCTTCTTATCGGGATGGCACGCCCTGATTGGGCCGCTTACCACCCCTGCTTGAATAGGGCATTGATAACATCGAATGACATCGATAACAAGACATCGATGTCATTCGGGAGTCACGAAGGGTGCCGGGCGATGCATTGGCGCAACACCGGGGCGTAAACGGGGTAAACATTGCTGCGCTTGCGCTTCGCGGATGCAGCATAAATGCTGGATGTACCGCGCTTCCTTTAAACCCTTGGCGTATCAGTATCGTGCTCCTTCCCCCGTGTGGGGTATGACGCGGCGCTACTATTGTTATCGATGTCATTCAATGCTAGGGCTGGGCCCTCGAACAGGTGCGGGCCCCAGGCGGGAATGGGGGCGGGCCCACCCAGTGGAAACCGGGAGGATAGGGGATTGCCCCGGGCGGCACGTCTATCCGCATATGGGACTGGACGGCGACTCGATGACGCCGCCGGGCAGGGCCAGCCCGCGCTTGGCAAGGCCTCGTCTGGCAAGCACAGTGGGTTTATGAAACAGTCGTCGCCCGGAATGTCCGTTTATGGGGATGTTCCTTCTTCCCGGTTTCCTTTCTCGTTTCGGACCCGCTGATGAGCCCGCGCCCCGCCAAGTCCAGCCGCCCGGCGGCCTCGTCCGTGATGGCGGACTCCATTCCCGGTGGCGCCATCCCCGGCGACGCCCCGCGCCTGACCATGGCCGACCTGGCGGAACGGGCGCAGGTGTCCATCATCACCGTGTCGCGGGCCTTGCGCGACAGCCCGTCCGTGCGTGAGGACACGCGCCGCCGCATCCAGGACCTGGCGCGGGAGATGGGCTACCGCTTCAACGCCACGGCGCGGAACCTACGCCTGCAGCGCAGCCACACCATCGCCGTGGTGGTTGACATGAAGCCCACGCCGGAACGCCCCATGTCCGGTCCCTTCCCCTTGGATCTGCTGGGCGGCATCTGCCAGGAACTGACCACGGCCGGGTACAACGTGCTGCTGACCACGGGGCAGTCGCAGCCGGCCGCCGCCGTGCAGGCGGCCGACGGCGCCATCCTGCTGGGCCAGGGGGCGGACGACACCGCCGTGCGCCAGCTGCTGCCCATGGGCGTGCCGCTGGTGGTGTGGGGGGCGCCGCAGCCGGGCGTGGACCCCGTATTCGTGGGCAGCGACAACCACCAGGGCGGGGCGCTGGCCGCCGCCCGCCTTATCGAGACCGGCCGCCGCCGGCTGGTCTTCCTGGGCGACACCCGCCACCGCGAGAATGCCGAGCGCCTGCACGGCTTCACCGAAACCCTGGCGTCGGCCGGGGCGGTGCTGGCGGCGCTGGCGCCCTGCGACTTCACCTTCAACGCCGGCGTGGCGGCGGTGCGGGGCCTGCTGGCCGATGCGCCCGGTGGCCCCGTGGGCGGCGGTCCCCTGGGTGGCGGTTTCGACGGCATCTTCGCCTGCAGCGACGCCATCGCGCTGGGCGCCATGCGCGCCCTGACGGAGGCGAAGCTGACCGTGCCGGACGATGTCTCCGTCATTGGCTACGACGACACCCCCATGGCCGCCTTCCACACGCCGGCCCTGACCTCCGTCCACCAGAACTGGACGGAGGGCGGGGTGCGCCTGGCGCAGGCCGTGCTGGCGCTCATCAATGGCGAGCACCCGGACTCGCTGATCCTGCCGACTAGGCTAGTCGTACGCGCGACTTGATGCGTGTTCCTCAGGCGCCGGCAGGCGCGTCCGCGCCTTTGGCTGTCCTCGGTTTCCAGTCCGCTGATGCTCCCCGGAAACCTGCGGCGGCCCCGGTCGGGGCCTAACAGGCGATGGGCAATGCTCATCGCCTGTGGAAGGTTTATTTGGTGCGGTAGGACCTCAGTAAACATCCCGGCGATAGCGGCCCTCGGCCATCAACGCGTCCAGGCGGTCGCGGCCCAGGATGGCTTCCAGCGCCTGGTCGACGCCGGGCGCCATGCCCTCCAGGCTGCCGCAGACATACAGCGCGGCGCCCCGGTCCACCCAGTCCCGCACCGTGTCGCCCTGGGCCGCCAGGCGATCCTGGACATAGCCCTCGCCGTCGCGGGAATAGACCAGGTCCACGCGGGCCAGGGTGCCGTCGGCCTGCCAGGCCGCGATCTCCTCGGCATGCCAGGCGTCGGTGGCGGCACTCCGCTCCCCGAACAGCAGCCAAGCGTCGCCCAGGCCCAGGGCCCGGCGGTGCTTCAGGTGGCCGCGCAGGCCGGCCAGGCCGGTGCCGGCGCCGATCAGGATCATGGGCACCGCCGCCGCCGGGGCGTGGAAGCCGGGGTTGGCGCGCAGGCGCATCCGCACTTCGCCCCCCACCGCCGCGCCGGCCGTCAGCCAGCCGGAACCCAGGCCCAGGGTGCCGTCGGGCCGCGTCTGCTGGCGCACCAGCAGATCCACGCGGCCCTCGGCCGGCAGGCTGGCGATGGAATAGTCGCGGTGGTGGGCGCCGGTGTCGTTGCCGGGCAGGATCTGGGCGATGTCGCCGGGGGCCCAGTCGGGCGGGGGCTGGTCCAGCGGCTCCAGCGACAGGTGATAGGCGGGGCCGCCCGGGCTTCCCGGGTTCAGCAGGCGGCGCTCCACCAGGCGCCAGCGGCCATAGGCTTCCGGCGTCCAGTCGGGGGCGGCGCCGGCGCCAATGCCGCGCAACTGCTCTTGCCACTGGTGCAGGGCCTCGGCGCCATCCCCCGGGGCGTTGGCGTCCACCACCACGGGGTCGAACAGGCGGGTGGCGCCGCTGTCGCCCAGCCAGCGGTCCAGCGCGCGGCCGAAGCCGCAGAAGGTCTCATACTGCCGGTCACCCAGGGCCAGCACGGCGAACGCCACGCCGGTCAGGTCGGCGGGGGCCGCCATGCGCTTGCGGGCGAAGGCGCGGGCGTCGTCCGGCGGCTCCCCCTCGCCATAGGTGCTGGCCACCACCAGCAACCGGCCGCACAAGGTCCTGGGGTCCAGCTTGGCCAGCGGCAGCACCTGGGGCGCCAGGCCACCGTCGCGCAGCGCGCCCGCCGTGCGCCAGGCCAGCTGTTCCGCCGTGCCGGTCTGGCTGGCGTAGGCGATGGTCAGGGTGGTGCTGGCGGTGGAGGGGATCGCGGAAGCCCCGTCCAGGATGGCCCCATCTTGGGCGCCATCCCGGGCCAGGCGCACCGCCTTCTTCTTGCGGCGGCGGTCCAGGTACATCAGCAGGCCGGTGATGGTGAACAGGGGCATGGCCCCGGCCGCGGCCATGAACACCACGGCCCCCCCGGTGCCGAAATAGGTGCCCCGGTGCACGGTCAGCACCCCGGCCAGCAGCTGGGCGCCCAGCGCCTTGTCGGCGTAATGGCTCTCGGACGTCACCTGGCCCGTGGCGGTGTCCAGCACCATCTCGTCATAGGCCTGGTCCGCCGGCGCGCCCTGGGGGCGATAGCGCACGCGGGTGGGGCCGCCCGCCTTGCCCGGCGGGGTCAGCAGCGCCATGGCGTAGTGATCGCCCTCGCGCGCCAGGAAGGCGGCCCAGGCGGTATCGACCAGGATGGGGCCGGCGTCGCCCTTGCCCCGCTCCCGCCCGCCCTTCCCGCCTTTCGGGCCTTCCTCGCGCGCCGGCAGCGGCTGGCCGGTCAGCAGCCGGGTGGCGCCGTCGCGGTACCAGTCGTACGACCACCACAGGCCGGTCAGGCCGATGACCAGGTAGACCAGCAGCACCCAGGTGCCGATGACGGCATGCAGCGACCACAGGAAGGCGCGGCCCCTGGCCCCCGTGTCCAGCGCCAGCCAGGCCCGCCAGTCCAGCGGCCGGCGGGGCCAGCGCAGGTATAGGCCCGAGACGCAGAAGAACAGCAGGGCCATCACGGCGGCGCCCGTGATCTGCCGGCCCAAGCCGTCGCCGTTGCCGGGCAGGGCCAGCCAGCGGTGCAGCCGCCGGACGAAGGCGAAGAACTCCTCCCCCGTGGCGCGGCCCAGCACCGTGCCGTCATAGGGGTCGATATAGGCGCGCTCCCCCCGGTTGCCGCCCATCCCGCCGGCGAACAGCACGCGCGCCGCCTCATCCTTGCGGGCGGACAGGAACACGCCCTCCACCCGTGTGTCGGGCCGCTGCTCGCGCACCCGGGCCAGCAGGGCGTCGGGCGTCAGCACCGGCACCGCGCGCGGCGCCACCGTAATCACGCCGGGGCTCAGCGCCCGCATGATCTGGTCCTCAAAGCTCATGGTGGCGCCGGTGATGCCCATCAGGGCCAAGACGAAGCCCAGCGTGATGCCCAGCAGCCAGTGCAGCTGGTAGACCACCCACCGCCCGGTGAGGCCCGCCGGCAACCGGCGCGCCTCACCGGGCGCACGAATGCTCTGGCTGGCCACGGCGTCGCCGCCGGCCTGATTTCTGGTCACGCTGGTCACGGTCACGTCCCCCGGGCGACGTCCCACCGCCCGATATTGCAAATCACTCGCAACTCTTATAGCGGGCAGACGGGACGTTGGGAAGGGGCGTTGGTCGGGGGTGGTGTGGGAGGTTCTGACGGCGGTAGCGGCGGCCTTGGCGCGGCGCCGACAAATCGCTCGCCAAGTTCAATTGCGCGGCGGGTCGACCTTTCTCGACAGTATAGCCAAGAAGTGAAGCAGGAAGACGCCCCGGCGGATGCGGGATTTATCATCCGGGGCGTGGAAAAATTATCTTATTGCTTCCCCAGGATGAACAAGCGTCGCCGGATAAAGCATGTTTGTGGCAGGCTTGAACGCTCGCTTCGTAGCTGATGCCGTAATCGACCTCCACGTTATAGGCGCAGCGCGGCAAAGGACGGCCTTCATTGGTGTAGTATCCACAATTTTTACCGAAATCGATTTCCTTTATAATAAAGGGTGTTTTACCCGCTTCACCGAAGCGGATGTGGACAGCGTCCCTGCAAGAGGCCGGGCCCAAGAACTCCCACGCAATCTGCAAATGTATCTTTCCAGGGTTCACGCCAGGGCCGTTGGCCCAAGACACCCTCGGTTGGAATTTTCTGCATTCATTACCGGCGGTGGCTGCTGTCACTGAAATTGTGGTGAGAGTCGTGGCCAATGTAACAATCGTTGCAAGGCGCCTCGCAGTCATCTTGGAGCCTCGCTTCCACACATCCGATTTTAAATGAATTAACGGAATGCCCTTTATTCCAGCCATGGTAGTCCTCCAACGGACAGTTTTCCCATATTCGAAATCTGCGAAAGGGATTGCATGGCTTCTCTTTCCGAATGGATAGGGGCTGCCTTGCATTCGGGCAGGATGATAGGCTATGCGCGAGCTTAATAAGAGCGGGAATAAGTGAGTAAATCCACACGCTATAATATTTATTCCCATATTTATTTTGACTATATGCTTAAGAGGCGTAACCGCTTGAACGGTGCCATGGGATGCAAAAGGGGCCATTGCTACCCCCGATCCCACAATTTTCCATGAATTGCGAGGGTGGCGGCGTCAGGGCTATTGCATTGTGTCCGATGACGGATCTTGCGAAGGCGTCGGACCATCCGGAGCGTTTACCTTTCTCCGGATAGAGGTTCGGGCCTTGCGGACGTCGAGGGCGACTTTTCTGGTGATGACGCGGTCTTTGGGTCCGTGGTCTTTGCGGGCGCGCGGCGTTCATGTCTGGTGGTGGACCAAACTCAATCGGGCTGAACGGTGAACGCTTGGGAACCGGCGTCATATTCGCGTACGAAGTCGGAAATCCGCTCGAAGGTCGCGGTGACGGGCGTGCCGGCCTGATCCGAGGTGGATACGCCGGCCATGAACATAGACCCGACCAAAAGCTTGAGCGGGCTGACGGTGACCGGCTGGGCGGTGAAATAGGCGTTTTCCGCCGCTTTGATCTTTGCGATGTCGCCGGTCCGGTAAATCGCCGCGGTTATGACATCGAGCACGAACTCCGTGCAGTTCTGTCGCCCAAGTGTATAGGGGTTGGCGATAACCGAATAATGGGGATCGTGCAGGCGGGCGTAGGTCGAGGACCGGATGACGTCCAGGATCCGGTCCTGCAGTTTTTCCGATGGTATGAGGATTCCGGCCTCTAGCGCGTGCACGCCCGAGAAGAAATCGCTTGGGTAATCTTGCACGAGGTCGCTGCGCTCTGGATGGGCGTCCTCCTGATACAAGTTGTACATGGCATAGCCTGGAACGGTCTGCCCGTCGGATGTCGTGATCTGCGAATAAACGGCAAATCCGACGTGGGAGTAATGGAAGCCATCGGGAACCTGGTCGAGCGGTACCCCGACCCTACCGACGATCGCCACGCGGGCTCCCGTTGCCGCGAGCGTTTTCTCGACCTTTTTCGCAAATGTCGCGATTTCATCCGAGCTGAACGGGGTCTCATCAGCGGTGCCACGGCCACTTGAGCTGTGGCCCGGACTGGCTGCAGAGGCGGTTGATGTCAAAAGAAAAAAGAGGAAAAGGATCCGCGCGGAAAAGCCCCTCATTTCCTGCTCCATAGCCAACGCATCCGACAACCAATTCACCTGACGTGCGGGGTTATTTTTCCAGCGCGGCGTTGGGCGGGACGACGGTGATCGTCTGGTCCGTGACGGGCAGCGCCTTTCCCGACGGGGCCGATGCGGCGGCCATCGACGTTTTGGCCATGGCCGCGCTGGCGTTGCCCACGCCGCCCGATACCGCGCCCCCCACTGCCAGGGGGACGGAGGACGCGCCCAACGCCGCCTGGCCAGAGGCGGCGACGGCGTGCGCGGCGCTGCTACTTGCCAATGCACCCGCCTGCGAGGCTTGTTTAAGGGCGACGGCGGTATTCGAATTATCACCCGCGCAACCCGTGACGGTGACGGCGGCGATCAGCCCAAGGCCCGTTAGGCCGGTGATTTTGATTTTTGACATCCGCTGCTCCAGCGTTAAAATTGAACAACGTTCAGATAGATATCCTCATTATGAACGCCGTTCAATATATTTCTTGGAGTCCCTATGGCCAGACGATCCGATCATTCCCGCGAAGAGTTGGCGGCGCTTGTGCTGCAGGCGGCGCGCAAAATCGTGGTGGAAGAGGGCGCCGAGGCCGTGACCATGCGCAAGATGGGCGCCTTGATCGGCTATGCGCCCGGCAGCATCTACAACGCCGTCGGCGATCTCGACGCGGTGCTGCGCCAGGTCAACGCGATGACGCTGAAGCAGATGGCCGATCAACTTGACGCCGTCGTGGCCACTCATGGGCCGGGTACAATCGAGAACGCCTTGGCGATCGCCGAAAGCTATGTCGACTTCGTCCTGAAGAACCCGAACCTCTGGACGGCCCTGCTGAATCGGCCACCCCAGCCGGGAGAAGCCGTTCCCGATTCCTATTCCCGGCCGCGTGCGCGTCTGATCGAGATCGTCGCCACGGCGATCGCCCCGCTGGTCACCGACATCGTGGCAAGGCAGAGGGCGGTCGTTGCCCTCTGGGCTGCTTTGCAGGGGGTCGCGTCGCTTGCAAGTGGGGGCAATTACGAGTTTCTGGCCCGGGACATTGACCCCAAGGACATCGCCCGATCCATCGTCAAGCGGTACCTGACGGGGCTTGACTAAAGCCCTTCGGCGTCTGTCGACGCGCTGGAAATCTGAAATAGCGACGAGAATTCTGGCCGGGGACGGTCCCGGGGGTGGCTCGGTATTAAGCCAAAGAAAATTATATCATCGCTTATATAAGTGGTGATATGGTCACCGCATGAAACAGGGATTGGGAACTCAACTGCGCCATCTGATCGAACTGCTGGACGGGGCGGTCGATGCCGCCTATGGCGAGGCGGGGCTGGCTTACCGGCCGCGCTACACGCCCGTCATGCGGGTGCTGGCGGCGCACGGCAGCCTGACGGTGGGGCGTATCGCGGAACTGGCCGGCATCACCCAGCCGGCCGTGACGCAGACCCTGGCGCTGATGAAGGCCGACAAGCTGGTGTCCATCACCGCCAGCGACAGCGACGCGCGCCAGCGCGTGGTGCGGCTGAGCGCGCATGGCGTGTCGCTGCTGGACCGCCTGCGGGACTGTTGGGACGCCACCCGCCAGGCCGCCGACAGCCTGGACGCCGAGCTGCCCTATCCCTTGTCCCTTTGCCTGCACGAAGCCATCGAGGCCCTGCGGCGGCAGTCGTTCGGCGACCGCATCCGCGCCGCGCGGCGCGGGCAGGCCGATGCTCACTCGCGGCCCGACACCGCCCCTGACCTGGCCCCATCCCCCCACTTGGAAAGCGAATGATGGATCACACTTTGGCCCTGGCCGCCCCCCGCCCCAGCTTCGCCCTGCGGGTGATGGCCCACCCGGTGACGCGCATCCTCATCGGCACGCTGCTTACCTTCGCGCCGGTGCCGCTGATCATGATCCTCACCGCCAAGCTGGTGGATAAGCCCTATCGCGTGGTGTGGCCGCAGCTGCTGGCGGCCGCCTTCGTCTGGCTGGGCTATCGCTTTTATGTGCGGCGGATCGAGGGGCGCCCGATGGCGGAGCTGGCGCTGCCGCAGGCGCCGCGCGAACTGGGCCTGGGCCTGCTGCTGGGGGTCGCCCTGGTGTCCGCCGTTTTCGGGCTGCTGGCCGCGCTCGGCGTGTACCGGGTCGATGGGGTCAATGGCGTGAGCCTGGCCCTGCTGCCGCCCCTGGCCGAATTGGTGCTGGTCGCCCTGGCGGAGGAGGTGGTGTTTCGCGGCATCGTGTTCGGCGTGACCGAGCGGGCGCTGGGCAGCCGTGCCGCCCTCGCCCTCTCCGCCCTGCTGTTCGGCCTGATGCACCTGCCCAACGAAGGCATCTCCGTTCTGGCGGTGGCCGCCGGTTGCGCCTACGGCGTGCTGCAGGCCGCGATCTATATGAAGACGCGCCGCCTGTGGCTGTGCGTGGGCAGCCATATCGGCTGGAATTACACGGTGGGCCAGGTGTTCTCCACCACGGTGTCGGGCCACGCGGTCACTGCCGGCCTGGTGCGCGGGGAGCTGGCCGGGGCGCCGTGGCTGACCGGCGGCGCCTTCGGGGTCGAGGGCTCGCTGATCTCGCTGGTGGTGATCACCGTCGCCGCCCTGGCCTGGCTGCGCCCGGCCCTCAAGCACCCAACCCTCAAGCACCCGGCCTGACGTGTGCCCCCCGAAGGGGAGCACACGGGCGGGACGTGCCGCTCAGCGCAGGCCGCCGCTGGCGGTCAACCGTTCACCGGTCAGCCAGCGCGCGTCGTCGGAGGCGAGGAAGACGGCCACGGCGGCGATGTCGTCCGGCCGGCCGATACGGCCCAGCGGGGTTTGCGCCACGAAGCCGTGTTCGATGTCGGAACCGACGACCCCGGCGGTGTGCGTGCCCTCGGTCTCCACCAGGCCCGGGTTGATGGCGTTGACCCGGATCTTGCGCGGGCCCAGTTCTTTGGCCAGCACGCCGGTGATGACGTCCACCGCGCCCTTGGTTCCGGTGTAGACGGCCGAGGTCGGCATCAGCACGCTGGTGACGGCGGACGAGATGTTGATGATGCTGCCACCCTCGCCCAGGTGCTTCGCGGCCGCTTGGGTGGTCAGCAGCAGGCCCAGCACGTTGACGTCGAAGATGCGGCGGTAGTGTTCCTCGGTCACCTCCTCGATGGCGGCGAATTCATAAACGCCGGAGTTGTTGACCAGGATGTCCAGGCGGCCGAATTCCTTGACCGCCGCGTCGATCAGGCCCTGCGCCTGGTCCGCCTTGGTGACATCGCCCTGCACGGCGAGGGCCTTGCCGCCGGCCGCCGCGACCGCCTGGACCACCACGTCCGCGCCGGCCTTGCTCGATGCGTAGTTGACCACCACGGCGGCGCCCTCCGCCGCCAGCGCCTTGGCGATGCCGGCGCCGATACCCTTGGAGGCGCCCGTCACCACGGCGACCTTACCGGTAAGCTTTCCCATGTTTTCCGTTCCCTTTTGACTCGGGTAGCCGGAGGATGCCGGCTTTGTCCCATAGTTCGGAATATCGGAACTATTGAAGCGGGCAACAAGCCCCCTCATATTAAAAAAATCATGAGGCCCTTATCCCACCCCGCGGTCGCGGACATGCGACCGGAAGCCATCCTTCACGCCCTGTCCGATCCCGTGCGCGCGGCGATCTTCACCCAGATTTCTGGGCAGGGCTGTGTGCAGGCGTGCTCGGAGGTCGCGATGGTGGGCGACAGGGCCATCCCCAAATCCTCGCTGTCCCACCACATCAAGGTGCTGCGCGAGGCCGGCCTGATCCGGTGCGAGCGGCACGGCGTGGAAATGCGCAACCATTCGCGCTGTTCCGAGGTGGATCAGCGCTTCCCGGGCCTTATCGCGGCGATCCTGGGCGCCTACGCCCTGGTCGGGGTGTAAGGAAACATCGCCCTCCATCGGCGCCCCCATCGGCGCCGCTCCCCGCTACCGCGCATCCTCCAGGATCATGGCGGCCGCCCGTTCCGCGATCATCATGGTGGGCGAGGCGGTGTTGCCCGAGGTGATGCGCGGCATGACCGAGGCGTCGGCCACGCGCAGGCCCTGCACACCGATGACCCGCAGGCGGGCGTCGGTGACGGCGTGGGGGTCGCCGGGGTCGCCCATGCGGGCGGTGCCCACGGGGTGGAAGATGGTGGTGCCCACGTCGCCGGCGGCCTGCGCGATGTCGGCGTCGCTCTGCAGATGGATGCCGGGCTTGTATTCCTCGGGTTTGAAGGCGGCCAGCGCCGGTGCCTGGGCGATGCGGCGGGCCAGGCGCAGGCTGTCCACCGCCACCCGCCGGTCCTCCTCCGTCGCCAGGTAGTTGGGCTGGATCAGGGGGGCGTCGGTGGGGTCGGGGCTGCGCGCGTGGATGCCGCCCCGGCTGGTGGGCCGCAGGTTGCAGACGCTGGCGGTGAAGGCGCCGAAGGGGTGCAGGGCGTCGCCGAACTTGTCCAGCGACAGGGGCTGGATGTGGAATTGCAGGTTGGGGGTGGCGTATTCCGGCCCGCTGCGGGTGAAGGCGCCCAGCTGTGACGGCGCCATGGTCAGCGGCCCGCGCCGGCGCAGGGCATAGTCCAGCCCCATCCACGCCCGGCGGGGCAGGGACTGGTGCAGCAGGTTCAGGGTGGGCACGCCCGTCACCTTGAAGATGGGGCGCAGCTGCAGGTGGTCCTGCAAATTCTCCCCCACCCCCGGGCGGTCGGCGACCACCGCCACGCCCAGGTCGCGCACCCGCTTCCCGGCGCCGATGCCGGAGCGTTCCAGCAGGGCCGGCGTCGCCACGGCGCCGGTGGCCACCACCACCTCTCGCCGCGCCGCCAGGGTGCGGACGCCGCCCGGCATGTGCAAGCGCACGCCGGTGGCACGCTGGCCCTCGACCGTCAGGCGGTCGGCCAGGGCGCCGGTGATGACGGTCAGGTTGGGGCGGTGGCGCACGGGGTCGAGGAAGGCTCGGGCGGCACTCCACCGCCGGCCGCCCTTCTGGTTCACCTGGAAATAGCCGCAGCCCTCGTTGTCGCCGCGGTTGAAATCCTCCGTCCGGGGAATGCCGCATTGCCCGGCGGCGTCGATGAACGCGTCCAGCAGGGCCCAGCGGATGCGGGGGTGATCGACATGCCACTCGCCGCCGGCCCCGTGGAACAGGCTGGCGCCCGCCACATGGTCCTCCTGCGCCAGGAAGGTGGGCAGCACATCCGCCCAGCCCCAGCCCTCCAGCCCCATCTGGCGCCAGCCGTCATAGTCGGCGGCCTGGCCGCGCATATAGATCATGGCGTTGATGGCGGAGCAGCCGCCCAGCACCTTGCCGCGCGGATAGGCCAGGCTGCGGCCGTTCAGTCCTGGCACCGCCTCGGTCCTGAACATCCAGTCGGCGCGGGGATTGCCGATGGCGAACAGATAGCCGACGGGGATATGGAACCAGATCCAGTCGTCCTTGCCGCCGGCCTCCACCAGGGCCACGCGCACGCCCGGATCGGCGGACAGCCGGTTGGCCAGCACGCACCCGGCCGAGCCCGCGCCCACGACGACGTAGTCGAAGATATCGGTGTCGGCGGCGGCGGTGGTCATGCGGGCGGCCCTCCCAGGCGGTTGTTTCCGCCAGTGTCGGCCGCCCACGGGGTGCCTGGCAAGCGCCGGGGTGTCATCCCCGGCGCCGCGGGACTGTCATCACGGCTTCAGGGCTTGGGCCTTCAGCGTCACGGCCTGCTTCTCCCCCAGGCTCAAGGCGTCGCTGCCCAGGGCCACGGTGTAGCTGCCGGCCGCCACCTTCCACTCATGGGCCTGGGTGTCGAAATCGGCCAGCAGGCGCGGATCGACGCTGATGCTGACCGTCTTCTTCTCGCCCGGCTTCAGGTCCACGCGGCCAAAGCCCAGCAGGCGGGTGCGGTTGCCCTGGGGGCCTGACAATAGATAGACCTGCCCCACGTCCTGGCCGGCGCGCTTGCCGGTGTTGGTGACGGTGAAGCTGATCTTCATCGCCTCGCCCGTCTTGGTGCCGGCGGCGGCCTTCAGCCCGCCTTGCGCGAAGGTGGTGTAGCTGAGGCCATAGCCGAAGGGGAACAGGGGCGTCAGGCCCTTGGCCGCGTACCAGCGATAGCCCACGTCCGACTTCTCCGGATAATGGGCGTCGATCAGCTTGGTTCGGTCGCGCTCATAGAAGCCGGCCAGCACCGGGCTGGGCAGCTGGCTTTCATCCTTGGGGAAGGTGATGGGCAGGTGGCCCGAGGGGTTGACGTCGCCGAACAGCACGTTGGCGATGGCCTGGCCGCCGCGCGTGCCGGGGTACCAGGCCTCGACCACGCCGGCCACCTTGTCCAGCCAGGGCATGGCGACGGGGCCGCCCGTCTCCAGCACCACGATGGTGTTGGGGTTCGCGGCGGCCACGGCGGCGATCACCGCGTCCTGGCCCTGGGGCAGGCTGAGGTCGGGCACGTCCTGGCCCTCGATGTTCCATTGCGTGGCGAAGACGATGGCGATGTCCGCGTCCTTGGCGGCGGCCACGCTTTCGCTGACGTAACGCCCGTCGGCGAAGAACACGGCGTCCTTGCCGGCCTTGTCCTCGATGGCCTTCAGGGGCGCGTCGGGTTGGTACACGGCGTCGGAGATGTGGACCAACTCACCGGTCCCGCCGATGTGGACGAAGGCGCCGTTCTTGTAGTCATGGTTGGGCCCGTCGGCCGCCAGCACCTGGGACGAGCCGCCGCCCGACAGCACGCCCACGTCCGCCAGCCCGCCGATGACGGCGATGCGCTTGCCTTTAGCCAGGGGCAGGACATCACCCCGGTTCTTCAGCAGCACGATGCCCTGTTCGGCGACCGTGCGGGTGATGGCGGCGTGGGCCTGGAAGTCGATGGGGCCGGTGGGGGCCTTCACGTCGAACACGCCGGTGGCGAACAGGGAGCGCAGGATGCGCCGCACCATGTCCGACACGCGGGCCGCCGGGATCTGGCCGCCCTCGACCGCCGCCTTCAGCGGCTTGTCGAAGAACACCTCCTTGTCGATCTGCTCACCCGACTGCTGGTCCAGGCCGTTCATGACGGCGCTCAGCGCCGGGGTGGCGCCCCAGTCGGACATGACCCAGCCGGGATAGGCCCAGTCGCCCTTCAGCACCTTGTTCAGCAGGAAGTCACTGTCGCAAGCCCAGGGACCGTTGACGCGGTTGTAGGAACACATGACCGAGCCGGGCTTGCCCGCCTCGATGGCGAACTGGAAGGCCAGCAGGTCGCTTTCGCGCAGCGGCGCCTCGTCGATCACGGCGCTCACGGCGCGGCGGCTCGATTCCTGGCTGTTGATGGCGAAGTGCTTCACCGTCGCCACGATATGCTGGTCCTGGGTGCCGCGGATGGCCTGGCCCGCCAGCGTGCCGGCCAGCAGGGGATCCTCGCCCAGATATTCGAAATTGCGGCCGTTGCGCGCCTCGCGCGTCAGGTTCACCCCACCGCCCAGCAGGACGTTGAAGCCTTTGCGCGTCGCCTCGTCACCCACCATGGCGCCGCCCTGGTAGGCCAGCTCCGGGCTCCACGTCGCGGCGATGGCCAGGCCGGCGGGCAGGCCGGTGGCGCCGTCGGGGCGCAGGCGGTGGGGGGTGGCCACGCCCAGGCTGGCGTCCGTCTCGCGCAGCGCGGGGATGCCCAGGCGCGGCACGCCGGGGATGTAGCCGGCGGACCAGACGACGCCGTCCGGCAAGCCTTCGATCTTGTAGGGCAGGGCCATGATGCCGTGCAGCATGCCGATGCGCTCATCCAGGGTCAGCTGGCTTTCCAGCAGGCGCGCCCGTTCATCCGGCGACAGCTTGGTGTTCATCCACGGGCCCGGCACCGACGGGGTGGGCGGCACGGCGGCGGCGGTCGCCCGCGCCGACATCTCGGCCTCCAGCGCGATCTGGGCGTGGGCCGGCGAAGTCAGCGCGCCCCCAATCATCAGCGCGCTGAGGGCGGCGCCAGCGGCGAGGCGGCGGGTGAAGGTACGGGGCGTGGAAGGCAGGCAGGACCCAAACGGCGCATGGGGCACGAACGTCTACTCCCTAGTTTTATTGCCGCCGGAAAGGGTCCGGCGGAGTATATGACAACCTTGTCATATGGCGGGCACTCTAGGGTTTGGCCTGGGCGGGCGCAACCGGTTTTGTGCAGCTTTACGGCGAGGCCGGATGGCTGATGGCCGAATGCGCGTCTAGGCCGCCGGTGCAGCCCCGGGTTTGGCTGGAGCAAAACCCCTGTCAGGAGGAAGACGATGGCCGAGATCAAGACATCCGCTGGCACCACCATTCACATCGATGCCGGCGGCATCACCACCCTGGTTGGTGGTCCCCCTGGTACGGCGTCGGGCGGTACGGCGTCGGGCGCCACGGCGTTGGACGGCCTGGCCGAAGGGGTGACGACGGCGGAGGCGCCGGACGCGCTGCTGGCCCGTCTGGGCCTGACCCCGGACTTCGCCCGCCTGACGCGGCCGGACGGGTCGGCGCTGTGGGTGCGGGGGGCGGCCGTGTCGCTGCTGCGCCAGCCCCTGCCCACGGAAACCCCGCCGGGTGGCACGGGCAAGGCCACGTTGCTGGTCGGCGGCGCCCACCAGACGGTGGCGGAGGACATCGCCGCCGTGCTGGCCGCTGTGAATGCCGCTGGCGGACGGTTGTAGCCGGTCACTCCGCCGCGTCGGCGAAACGGTTGCGATAGGCGGCGGGGCTGGTGCGCAGGCGGGTGCGGAAATGGTGGCGCAGGGTATCGGCGCTGCCGAAGCCGCAGTCGGCCGCCACCTGCTCCAGCGGCCGGGACGTGGCCTCCAGCAGGGTGCGGGCGCGGTTCAGCCGCTCGGTCAGGATCCAGTCCTTGGGGCTGGTGCCGGCGGTCTCGCGGAAGCGACGCACCAGGGTGCGCTCGCTCATGCGCGCCTGGGATGCCAGGCGGGCCAGAGGCAAATCCTGGTCCAGGTTGTGGCGGATCCAGTCGAACAGGGCGGACAAGGGCGCGGCCTCGTCGGCCAGCGGCGCCTCCACGAACTGGGCCTGGCCGCCATCGCGGTGGGGTGGGATGACCAGGCGGCGGGCCACCTGGTTGGCGATGCGGGCGCCGTGGTCGCGGCGTACGATGTGCAGGCATAAATCCAGGCCGGCGGCGCTGCCGGCCGAGGTCAGCACCGATCCCTCGTCCACGTACAGCACGTCCGGTTCCACGCGGATGTCGGGGAACCGCTCCGCCAGGGCCTGGGCATAGCGCCAATGAGTGGTGGCCCGCTTGCCCGCCAGCACGCCGGCCGCCGCCAGGACGAAGACCCCCGAACAGATGGACACCAGCCGCGCCCCGCCCGCGTGCGCCCGGCGCAGGGCGTCCAGCAGGGCCGGCGGCGCCGGGGCGTCCTTGCCGCGCCAGCCGGGGATGATGATGGTGCCGGCCTCGGCCAGATCCTCCAGCCCACCATCGGCCAGCACCTGGATGCCGCCCATGGCCCGCATAGGGCCAGCATCGGCGGCGCAGACCCGGAACTCATACCAGTCCACCATCTCCGGACGCGGCAGGCCGAACACCTCCACCGCCACCCCGAACTCGAAGGTGCACAGCCCGTCATAGGCCAGCACGGCCACGGTGCGGTTGCGCGGGGGCGGCGGGGCGGGTTGGGCGGGGCGGCGCAGGGTCATGGGGCCCATGAAACACCGGCGCGAAAGGGCCGCCAAGGGAACATCACCCGCGTGGCCGAAAATGCCCGCCTATTGGCGTAAAAGGCAGAACACCAATAGGCGGCCATGGTTTCGATCCGTCATTTGCATTACATTGTCATGCAAATGATCAAGGAGGATGCCGTGGCCAGCAATGCCCTGGTGCAGACGCGCATTGATGCCGATGTCAAAGAGCGGGCCGCCGCCGTGCTGGAAGGCATGGGGCTGACCGTGTCGGATGCCGTTCGTATCCTGCTGACCCGTACAGCGAACGAGGGGGCCTTGCCCTTTTTGCTGGCGGATGGCCCCGCCCACGATGCGTGGTTCCGCGCCAAGGTGCGCCAGGCGTTGGAGGACCCACGGCCCAGCGTGGCTGAAGAGGATGTCGAGGCCCACTTCGCGCGACGGCGGGCCGCCGTTCAGCGTCGGGCGGATGATGCCGATAAGAGTGGCACGTGAGGCTGCGCTGGTCCCCTTGGGCGGTTGCGGACCGTGAAAGGATCTTCGACTATTTGGCTGAGCGGAACCCCCAGGCCGCCTTGGCCATGGATGACCGGATTCAAGCCGCTGTCCGAAGCCTCAAGGCATTTCCGGAAAAGGGCCGTCCAGGCCGGGTGCCGCCGACACGGGAGTTGGTGATGGCTGATACGCCCTATATCGCAGCCTATCATTTTGAGGGCGGCGTGGTTCTCATCCTGCGTGTTTTACATGCGGCGCAGCTTTGGCCGGAAGACTTGCCCTAGACTCACGATCTTTCCCGACTCAGACGCTGTATCAGGTCGGTTCGATGGCGGCGCCGCAGTGCGGGCAGTGCCGCACGATGCGGGCGCTGACGATGCCGCAGGCGGGGCATAAGCGGCTTCGCGCCAGGGCGGCGGTGACCATGACAGGGCCCGCCGGCGCCAGTGGCCAGACCTCATCCCAGCCCAACAGCGCCCAGGCATAAATGAAGACGGCCATGCCGATGCCGACGTACAGCCAGTGATAGACGCGGTTGCGCCGCGCCGCGTCGCCCGGCACCAGGTGGCACCAGGCGATGGCGCCTGTCAGTGGGGCCACCACCAGGCCCAGCAGGATGGACGGAATGACCATTCCCCACGAGGTCATGGGGTGTCCCTCCGCCCATCGGGAAAGGCATGTCCGCACCGGGCGCAGCGGTCCGGTATGGAAAAGCCGCGCGTGCTGGTGATGACGCCGCACCGCTCGCAAAAGCCGGAGGTCAACGCCAGCTTGCCCGCCGCCACGGCGGCCAGCACCAGGGCCAGCACAAGCTGGGACCAATGGGTGCCTAGCCCGATGACGAGGAAGGTGAAGCCGGCGGCGCCGGCGTAGTACCAGGGCAGGACGCGCCGACGCAGGGCGGGGTCACCGGGAACGAAGTGCAGAACACAGCCGATGCCCGCCAGTACCAAGGTCGCGCCCAGCAGGACCAGCAGGGGCAGGCCGCCGTCATTCGGCGTCGATAGGGAACTCATCGGAACCTTCCATCCGGGTGATCCATGCGCGGTTGCGCGAGAACCACCCGTGATGGGCGCATTTTAAGCTTGAGGCTCTACCGGATGATGCGGATTTCCGCCGTCGCAGCACTGCGAACAACGCGGGTGTCAGCCGTGGTGGGCGTCCGGCTGCATCACCGCCAATTCATTGCCCGAGGGGTCGGTGAACTGGAAGCGGCGGCCCCCGGGGAAGCTGAAGGTGGGGCGGACGATGGTGCCGCCGGCGGCGGTGACGGCGGCCAGCGCCGCCTCCAGATCGTCCACCTGGATCACGGGCAGGGGGGCCTTGGCGGCTTCGGTCGCGTCGGCCTGCAGGCCGATGTCCACGTCGCCGGTCATGGTGCAGGCGTAGGTGGGGCCGAAGCCGGTCAGCGACCAGCCGAAGGCCTGCTCGTAAAAGCTCTGGGATGCCGCGATGTCGCGGGTGGGCAGTTCGATGTAGTTGGGGCGGGCCATGGGACGATGCCTTCCGTGCGCGATTGTTGTCGGCCGGAACTGTAGCGCGGTTTGATGACAGCGGCTGTCAGCAGCACGTTGGCCGGAACTGCCTGCATATTGGCAGGCGCGCCACTGGCGGGAAATCGGGCGCCGGGTGACAAAGGGCGCGTCACCATCGCCCGATAGGAATACCGATCATGGCCCCCGTTGCGCCCACCCCCGCCGGCCCGTCCGTCGTCGCCAAGACGCCGGCCGCCCCGTCCCAGGCCGCCGCGGCCCATTTGGAGGCCAAGCTGGCGTTCGAGACCGACTGCGCCGACGTCTGGTACGCCACCAACCATGAGAGCAAGGATTTCGTGCTGGTGGACGTGCGTACCCCGGCGATGTACGCCGCCGGCCACGTGCCGGGCGCCGTCAACATCCCCACCCGGCAGCTGAGCGAGGCGCGGCTGGCCGACTACCCCGCCGACACGCTGTTCGTCGTCTACTGCGCCGGGCCGCATTGCAACGGCTCCACCAAGGCGGCGTTGAAGCTGGCCAAGATGGGCCGTCCGGTGAAGGAGATGATCGGCGGCCTGACAGGCTGGATCGATGAGGGCCTGGGCCTGGAACGCTGATCGGCCCGGTGTATGATCCGGTCAGGTGAGGGCCTTGGCCATTTCGGTGGTCGGGGCCCAGCCCGCTTGCTCATACAGCGGGCGGCCGGCCGCCGTGGCGTGCAGGATGGCGTACGCGACGCCGCGCCGCCGGAACTCCGCCTCCGCCAGATCCATCAGCCGGCGCGCCAGGCCCCGGCGGCGGTGGGTGGGTTCGACATAGACGTTCAGGACATAGCCGCGCCTGCTTTCCCCGGGATGCGCGGGATGGGGCGGCCAGTCGATCTCCATCAGGCCGATGCCGGCTACGGCCGCATCGTCCGCATCCTCCAGGACGAAACCGAAGTAGCGCCCATCCGCCAGGCGGGGCGCCAGCCAGTCACGAAAGGGCGCGGCCATGGACGCGATGGCGTCTTCCGGCCGGCCGGACTCGTGGAACATGGCGGCGCGGTGCCGGCACACCAGGTCCAGGTCATCGGGTGTCAGCGGCCGATGGCCCAAGCGGTGGGTCAGGTCCATGCGATTTCCCCCTTTGGCATCGGGAAACCCTTGTACGCGCCTGGCCAGCTCAGGCCGTGCGCACGCCGCCCAGGAAGCCCGCCACGTCGCCCTTCAGCCGTTCCGCCCGGTCGGTCATGGAGGTGGCCGCCTGGCGCAGGTCGCCCGCCACGGTGGTGGATTGTTCCACGGCACTGCGCACGTCATCGATGCTGGCGGTGATCTGGTGGGTGGACATGGCCACCTCCTGCACGTTGCGGGCGATCTCCTGCGTCGCCGCCCCCTGTTCCTCCACAGCCGCCGCGATGCCGGCGGTGATGCCGCCCATGGTGTGGATGACGTCGGAGATGGCGCGCACCCCGGCCACGGCGCTGCGCGTCACCATTTGGATCTCCCCGATCTGGCGGGTGATCTCGTCCGTCGCCTGGGCCGTCTGGTTGGCCAGGTTCTTGACCTCCGCCGCCACGACGGCGAAGCCCTTGCCCGCCTCGCCGGCCCGCGCCGCCTCGATGGTGGCGTTCAGCGCCAGCAGGTTGGTCTGGCTGGCGATGGCCGTGATCAGGCCCACGATCTCCCCGATTTTGGCGCTGGCGGTGGCCAGCACGGCGATGGACTGGTCCGTTTCCTCCGCCTTGGCCATGGCGTCGTTGGCGATGGTGGTGGATTGGGCCATCTGCCGGCTGATCTCGGAGATGGAGGCCGACAGTTCTTCCGCCGCCGCGGCCACGGTGTTGATGCCGCTGGACGCGGTCTGGGCGGCGCTGGCCACGGTGGCGGCCTGGCGGCTGGACTGCTGCGCCGTCTCCGTCATGGCGGCGGAGGTGGCGGCCAGGTGGTCCGCCGCCTCCTCCATGGCGTTCAAGCCGACGGTGGCACGGCTGTCGAAGTCGCGGCACAGCCCGTCCACCGCCCGGGCGCGGTCCAACGCCGCCTGGCGGGCGGCGGCGGCCTCGCGCTCGGCCGCGCGGGCCTGGGCGGCGTTGTCGCGCAGCACGGTCAGGGCGATCGCCATGGCGCCCACTTCGTCCCGCACGCGGGGCGCGGCGATGGCCACCTCCAGGTCGCCTTCCGCCAGGCGGGTGATGGCCTGGGTCAGGTCCTTGATGGGATGGGTCACGCGGCGGCGCAGCACCCAGGCCACCAGGGCGGTGATGGCGACGACGAAGGCCAGGGTGAGACCGCCCACCACCAGGCGCCAGCGCGCCTCCGCCAGGGCATCGCGGTTCATGTCGCGCGCCGTCTCCAGCGCGCGGTCGCGCAGGATCAGCGCATTATCCAGCATGGGGCTGGTCCAGGCGCGCCAGGCGGCGTTGTCCATCGGGCTGGCGGCCCCGGTGCGCGCCGCCTCCAGGATGGCCTGGTAGCGCGGTTCCCCCTCCTTCATCAGGGTGGCCTCCTCGGTCGCCAGCGCTTCGGCCAGCTTGGCCGGGCTGCCCAGGTTGGCCACCGCCTGGGTCTGCAGCTGCCACAGGGTGGCCACCTGGCCGGTCAGCCGGGTGGCGGTCTGCAGGCGCTTGGCGTCCAGCGCCTGGCCCGCCTGGAACAGGCTGAGGATGGCGGAGCGGGTGCCGGCGGCGGCGCGCAGGTCCTGCGCCATGGTGGCGATCTGCAGGGGTACCGTCAGGTCGGCGGATGAGGCGGCGGTACGGCGGAACGCCAGGTCGGCGGCGTGGTCCACCGCGCCGGCCGCGGCGGCGATGCCGTCCTGCATCCGTCCGGCGCCGTCCGCCACCCGGTCGGCCTTGGCCTTGGATGTCTCGGCCTTGGCGCCCGCGCGCATGTCGGTCAGCAGCTTTTCCGCCTGCGCCAGACCGGCGGCGTCCAGGCCGGCGACCGTGGTGCTGCTCCGGGCGGCGGCCAGGGCGGCGTCCGTGGCCGCCATGGCCTTGCCCGGCCCACCGCCGGTGCCGATATCCACCGGGCCGTCGGCGCTGAAGGCGCCGTTCCAGGCGGCCCGTTCCGACGCCAGCAGCGCCCCCAGCCGCAAGGTGTCGCCATAGGCCGCCAGGGTGCGCCCGGCGGCGGCTTGCGCCGCCAAATCACGGGCGGCGACGAAGGCGATGATGCCCGACAGGGCGACGGCCAGGGCGGCGACGCCGCCGATACCCGACAAGACGGTCTTGCTGATGTTCATAGGGCATTTCCTGGCTGGCCGGGGGTGGACAGGGGCGCTTTCCGTTAAATAAGCGATATAACGTCCAGGTTAAGGTTGCGTGAACCATAACGCCCGCCCGCCTAGCTGGCGTCGTATCGAACGCGCGCGTCTTGGATGGTCTCCTGATTGATGTTCGCCCACGTGACGAGGGCCATTACTGGTGCAAGAAGCGTCCGTCCAACACTCGTCAACTCATAATCCACGCGCGGCGGAATAGTTGGGAACAATGTCCGCTTCACCAACCCGTTACGTTCCAGTCCGCGCAAGTTGATCGTCAGCATCCGTTGTGAGATGCCGTCGATCCGACGCCGCAGTTCATTGAACCGAACAGGTCCATCTTTGAGCGTTGCGATGATGTACAGAGTCCATTTGTCGCCGATGAGATCGAGGATTTCCCGAACCATCCCGCAGTCGGCACCTTCGCCGGGGGTAGGAAAATCAATGTCACTGAGTGTCATGGGAGTGCCTTCTTGCGAGGGACAGGGCAGTCACCCTAATAGTGCTGGTAACAAAAATTTACTGCCCTATTCACGTCGGAGCAACCATGACCAACATCCTCCTCGTCACATCGAGCCCTCGTGGCGCCGAGAGCCTGTCCACCCGTTTCGCGACTGAGATCGCCGAAGGCCTCAAGGGTCGCTTGGGCGGCACCCTTTTGACCCGCGATCTCGCGGCCAACCCCCTGCCGCATATCGCGCAGGCCTACATTCACGGCCGCGTCACGGCCCCCGGGGCGCGCACGCCCGAGCAGGTCGAGGCGGTCGACCTTGCACAGGCGCTCGTCGATGAGGTGAAGGCTGCTGATGTCATTGTCCTGGGTTCGGGCATGATCAATTTCGGCCCGCCGTCGCAGCTCAAGGCCTGGTTCGATCATATCACTTGGCCGGGCGTGACCTTTGGCTATAGCGGAGCCGGCAGGCCGCAGGGACTGCTGACCGGCAACAAGGTCTATCTGGTCACTGCCACGGGCGGCGTCTTCTCGGAAGGCGACTGGGCGGCCTTTGATTTCCAGACCGGCTATCTGCGCCACCTCTTGGGCTTCATCGGCCTGACCGACATCGAAATCGTCCGCGTGGAAGGCACCGTCTTCGGGCCCGAGGCGGCCAAGGCCGCTATCGCCGCCACCGAAGCCCAGGTTCGCGCGGTCTTGGAAAAAGCCGCCTGAAGGCGGGCCGGCCGACCGCTCGGGCCGTGCGCGCGACCCTGCCTGTCAGCGGCTGGAGCGGTCGATCCAAGCCAAAAAACCACAAGGAAGATGAGATGAAGATCGCTCTCTTCGGAGGGACCGGACCAACCGGAAGATACATTATCGAAGAGGCGCTCCGGCAAGGATATGAGCTGTCCGTCTACACGCGCGATGCCGGAAAGCTCTCGGCCTTTGGCGGCAAGGTCGATGTCGTCGTCGGTGACCTGAACAATCGGGAAGCGATCAAAGCATGCGTCGCGGGCGCGGACGCGGCGATCAGCGCCCTGGGGCCCAACAGTCTGAAAGCGCGCGAGAAGCGGCCGATCATGCGCGGCGTCGGCACGATCATCTCTGTCATGGAAGAGCTGAACGTTCGTCGATTCATCCAGATTTCGACGGCCGCCTATCGTGATCCGAAGGACGGTTTCGACTTCAAGTCACAGGCATTCGTCATGCTGTTCAAGCTGATCGTTCACAACGCCTATGACGACATCAAGGCGACCGCTGAACTGGTGAGCAAATCGCATCTCGACTGGACGCTGGTCCGGATTCCCAACCTCAAGGATGGGTCCGCAACAGGCCAAGTGGACGTCGGCTGGTACGGCAAGACGAAGCTCGGCATGAAGCTGTTCCGCGGGAATCTTGCGAAATTCCTGATCGATCAGGTCGCGGCCAAGGAGTTCGTGCGCGCTGCGCCGGGGATAGCCGATCACATCTGAGGATAGATGGATCGTCAATTTGCGGGCATGCGCGCTGCGCCGCCGCCGGTGCACCACTCGATCGGCGTGGCGGCTCGTAACGTCGAGTGCGGTTCGGCGTGGCGTTCAGGATCGGCAGACTCAAAGCGCGTGCGTTCAGAACGAGGAGATATTCGTGCCATCCGAGGGATTTACGACGGCCGATGTGCCCGACCAATCAGGTAAATGCTTCATCGTCACGGGGGCCAATACGGGCATAGGCTTCGAAGTGGCGAGTGCGCTGGCGGCGCGGCGCGCGCGAGTGCTGCTCGCGTGCCGCGACGAAGCGAAGGCGAGAGCCGGGATGGACAAAATCCGGCGGAAGACCCCGGGCGCTGACCTCGCTTTCCTACCCCTCGATCTGGCAGACTTGGCGAGTGTGCGACGGGCGGCTGAACTGGCCGCCAAGGAGCCGCGTGTTGACGTGCTGATCAACAATGCCGGCGTGCAGGGGCCGACGTTGAAGCACACAGCGCAGGGCTTCGAGCAGACGTTCGGCGTCAATCACCTTGGTTGCTTCGCGGTCACGGCGCTGCTGCTACCCAAGCTCATGGAAATGCCCGGATCGCGCGTCGTTGTCACGAGCAGCGGGCAGCACAGGGGCGCGAAGATCGAATGGGAAGACCTTAACGCGCAGAAGAACTACAAATGGCTCCCGCGCTATGGCGCCAGCAAGCTCGCGAACCTGCTCTTCGTCTTCGAACTGGACCGGCGGCTGAGGGCGGCAGGAGCGCCGGTAACGGCGGTAGCCTGCCATCCGGGTCTTGTCGGAACGAACCTCGCCCGCGGCAGCTGGTGGGGCAACATAGCGATGTCGCTGATCGGCTTGCTATTCGCCAAGCCCGCGATGGGCGCCTGGGGCGCGCTGCACGCAGCGACCGGGCGTATAAAGCCTGGCGGTTACTACGGGCCAACGGGATTCTCCGGGCTGCGAGGTCCTTCCGGTGAAGGTGTTCCCTCTGAGGAGGCGAGGAGCCCGCAGGTCGCCAAACGACTCTGGGATGTGTCCGTCAAGATGACCGGCATCGACCCCGGCTTGCCGCTCTGGAACCCTGTCGTCGAGCGCAATGGAGCCGGAAAGGTCCCGCCCACGCCACCGCCGTCATAACCATTCATGGCGTGGATAGCTTCACCGACATTTCAGCCAGCTCGGTAGGCAGAACCGAGATCCGATGAGTGTGGGCTCGGATTAATCCCAGTGCTGTCGGCTCAATGACCACAAGGATGGCATAATGCTGCAAATCGACCTTTACACCGAAATCACCTGTCCCTGGTGCATCGTCGGGCATCACCGTCTCGATAAGGTCCTGGCGGAGCGCTTCCCTGGGTTGGACGTGGATATCCGTCAACATCCGGTGCTTCTGCTTCCCGATGCGCCGGCGGAGGGCCTCTACATTCCCGATCTCCTCCTGGCACGCTATGGCGTGACTGATCCAAAGGCATCGTTCGCCCGGCCAGAGGCGGAAGCACGGGCGTCCGGCCTTGACCTTGACCTGAGCCGCCAGCCCTGGACTTACAGGACGCAGGCGGCGCACGGGCTAATCCTTGCGGCGCGCGCACGGGGGACGCAGCATCAACTCGCGGTCGCGATCACCCATGCCCATTTTCTGAAAGCGAAGAACATTTCAGACGCCGATGTCCTTGCGGATATCGCCGTGGCCTATGGGTTCGAACGCGAGGAAGCCCGCGCGATAGCGCTCGATCCCCAGCAACACGGCCGTGTCGAGCGGGAGGCGGCCCAATCGATGGCGGCCGGGGTCAGGTCGGTTCCTCACTTCGTTTTCGGCGGGCGCATCGCCATCAACGGGGGACGCAGCGAAGACGAGATTGCATCGGCCATCCGCGAAGCTGCGGGTGCTGTTGCTTCCGCCTAACGGCGGTCAGGCCGGTGGTTGGCTACGCCAGCAATTTACTGCCAAAGATAGTCCTTGCGTCCCAACTTGACCGCTGTCCGCGGGCCGAGGTGGACGTATAGTGGCGCCTGGGTATGGCTAGGTTCGATGGCTTGAGCGTGGAAGAGGCAGGCGTGACCCGGTCGGAGTCCGAGGTGGACCGCATCCGTGCGTTGGAGCATCAGGTGGAGCGCCTGAGCGAAGTGGTGCTCACCCAGTCATTGCTGGCCGATTCCGACCTGGACCTGGATGCCTTCATGCAGACGGTGGTGGACCGTCTGCAACGCCTGATGCACGCCAAGGGCGCCGTCGTCGAATTGGCCGAGGGCGAAGACATGGTCTACCGCGCCGCCAGCGGGGCTGTGTCGCAGTTCGTCGGTGTGCGCCTGAAACGCAAGGGCAGCCTGTCCGGCTATTGCGTCGAGACCGGGAAGGTCCTGATGTGCCGGGACAGCGAGACCGATGACCGCGTGGACCGCAACGCCTGCCGCATGGTGGGGGTGCGCTCCATGATCTGCGCGCCGCTGTCCGAGGCGGGCCGTGTGGTCGGCGTGCTGAAGGTCATGGGCACGGAGCCTGACGCCTTCACGGCTGAGGACGTGGCCCTGCTGCAGATGATGGCCAAGGCCTTGGGCGGCGCCCTGGGCAAGCAACTCAGCTTCCATGAGAAGCAGATGCTGCTGGAGGAACGGACGGCCACCGTCGCCCGGCTGGAGGTCGAGGTGGCGGAGCGGCGCCGGGCCGAGGCAGCCCTGCAGGACCAGGCGCTGGAGATGGCCACCCTGGCGGAGCAGCGTGACCAGGCCCGTCTGGCGGCCGAGGCGGCCAGCCGCGCCAAGTCGGAATTCCTGGCCAACATGAGCCACGAGATCCGCACGCCCATGAACGGCGTGCTGGGCATGGCGCAGCTGATCCTGGATACGCCGCTGGATGCGGAGCGGCGGGTGCTGGCCGCCGCCATCCATGATAGCGGCGAAATGCTGCTGTCCATCATCAACGACATCCTGGATGTCTCCAAGCTCGAAGCCGGCAAGGTCGAGCTGGAGGAGATCGACTTCTCCATGGATGAGCTGGCGGATAGCGTCGCCATGCTGCTGTCGCCCAAGGCGGCGGAAAAGGATCTGGACCTGGTCTGCTATGTGGAGGACGCGGCGCGCGGCGCCTATCGCGGCGATCCCACCCGCCTGCGCCAAATCCTGGCCAACCTGGTGTCCAACGCCATCAAATTTACCACCACCGGCAGTGTCGCCATCGAGGTCGGCCAGGAGCCCCACGGCGCCACCGGGGCGGCCACCGGGGCGGCCACTGGGGCGGCCACTGGGGCGGACGGCCGCCGGCGGCTGCGCATCGCCGTCAGCGACACGGGCATGGGCATTCCCGAGGAACAGCGCGCCCGCCTGTTCCAGAAGTTCAGCCAGGCCGACAGCTCCATCACCCGCCGCTTCGGCGGCACGGGCCTGGGCCTGTCCATCTGCCGCCAGCTGGTGGACCTGATGGGGGGCGAGATCGGCGTGAACAGTGTTCCCGGCCAGGGCAGCACCTTCTGGTTCACCGTGCCCCTGCGACCAGTGGCCGCCACCCTGGTGGACCAGGACACCTTGGTGGACGGCATCAAGGGCCTGCGGGTGCTGGTGGTGGACGACATCCCCCTGCACCAGAAGATCCTGAGCCGTGCGCTCAGCGACCTGGGCCTGGTGGTCAGCTTGGCCGATGGCGCCGCGTCCGCCCTGGCGGCGCTGGAAAAAAGCTGGAAAGCGAGCCGGCCGCCTGATCTGGTGTTGGTGGACTTTTCCATGGCGGATGTCCGGGGTGATGAGCTGGGCCAGCGCATCCGCGACGACAGCCGTTTCGCCGAAACCAAGCTGGTGCTCATCTCATCCTTCGGGGTCATGGACCGGGGCAACGCCGCTGTCGATGTCTTCGCCGCCGTGCTGGCCAAGCCGGTGCGCCGGCAGACCTTGCTGGACGTGTTGAGCCGCCTGTTCCTGAGCCAGGTGGCGGCGTCCCCGGTCAAGCCCGACCCGGCCAAGGTGGGCACCGGCGCCGGCCGCCGCGTGCTGCTGGTGGAAGACAACCACATCAACCAGCAGGTGGCGCTGCTGATGCTGCGCAAGGAAGGGTACGAGGTCACCCTGGCCGAGGATGGCGAGGATGGCGTGCGTGCGGCGACCGCGCCAGGCGCCGTCTTCGACCTGATCCTGATGGACGTACAGATGCCGCGCATGGACGGGCTGGAGGCCACGCGCGTCATCCGCGCGCGCCAGGCCGGCGTGCGCGTGCCCATCGTCGCCCTGACGGCCAATGCCATGGCCGGCATGCGTGAGGAATATCTGGACGCCGGCATGGATGACGTGGTGGCCAAGCCCTTCGACCAGCGCAAGTTCCTGGGCGCCGTGGCGCGATGGACCAAAGCCTCGCCCCACGAAGCGGCGCCGGCCATGGCGGCCACTCCACTGCCGGCTGCCACGGTCCTGGATGAAAGCGTGTTGCAGCGGCTGGAGGTCATCGCCGGCCGCCAGCAGTTCCAGAACCTCATCGGCAGCCTGGTGACGCATGGGGGCGAACGCCTGGACCGGGTGGCGGCGCTGCGCGCCCGCGGTGACATGGATGGGCTGCGCGCCGAGGCGCACGACCTCATCTCCACCGCCGGAAATGCCGGCCTTAAGCAACTGCAGGCTCTGGGCGAGGCCCTGCACGCCGCCTGCACCGCCCCGGACCGGCAACGCGACCGGGTGCTGTCGCTGGCCGACGCCGCGGTCGCGGCGGGGCGGGAGGGCTGGGCCGTGGTTGCCCGGCGGTTCGGCGGACCGGGCCCGGTCACCGCGGTGGCGGGTGGGCGGGATTGAAGGGCACGTATTACTGTGCCGTACAGGGCGGCGGGGGCCGTTTGTTGACAGCACTACCTGATCCATATAGCGTTCTGCGGAGCATCTCCCCTGGCCGATGTCAAGTAATAGATGGCATCTTTTCCTTGATCTGCCGAAAAATTGAAATAATGGTCTGTGCTGACGATGACACTCTCTAGTAAGCCAGCTCCGCACGATGAGGGCGACGCGGCGCGTATTCTGGCGGAGCGGGACGGCGAAATCGCAAGCCTGACGCGAACCCTGGCGGATCGTGATCGCACCATTGCGTATCTCAACCAGCTCGCTGGGGAGCGCGGGCGTTCCTTGCAAAATACGGAAGCTGCGAACGTCGCGTTACGGGCTGAGCTGACACAAACCTATCAGTCGCGCAGCTGGCGGCTGACCAGCCCCTTGCGCTGGCTGTTGCGCCGGACGTTCCAGGGGCGCGCCTCGATAGCCACGCTGCTATGGGCCTTCAGACGCCGGGGCCCGAGGGCGACTCTCGCCGACGTTCGCCGGATTAGGCACGACCACGGCATTACCGGAATCAAGTTCTGGCTGCTGAACGGCGTGGCGCCGGGCGGGGCGGCACAGGGCGAACCAGGCACCGATTTGGCCTCGACCAAGGGGGCCTTGGCGGATGTGCGCGGACCCGACGGCTATGTCTATCGCGCGCCCCGCCGGCCTGCGGATCTGGAGGCGCGGCTCAAGGAGCTGTCCACCACCTTCTCCATCGTGGTGCCCGTCTACAACACATCGCCGGCCCTGCTTGAGGCTGCGATCCGCTCGGTTGAGCAGCAGTGGTATCCGAATTGGCAGCTGGTGCTGGTGGATGACGCCAGCCCCAACCCGGCGACACGGGCGGCGTTGGAGCAGCCGCGCGATCCGCGCGTCACCATCCTGCGACAGGCGGCCAATCAGGGCATCTCCGGCGCCACCAACACCGGCCTGGCCGCCGCCACGGGCGATTTCGTCGTCTTCCTTGATCACGACGATGAACTGACGGCCGACTGCCTGTATGAGCTGGCATTGTGCATCGCGGCGCACGACCCGGACTTCGTCTATAGCGACGAGGACAAGATCACCGAGGACGGCCGGTTCACGCAGCCGTTCTTCAAGCCGGACTGGTCGCCCGACACGATGATGAGCACGATGTACACGTGCCACGTCAGCTGCGTCCGGCGCAGCCTGGTGAATGAGCTGGGGGGCCTCCGACCGGAATATGATGGCTGCCAGGATTGGGACCTGGTCCTGCGCCTGGCGGAGAGGACGACGCGCATCCAGCACGTGACCAAGGTGCTCTATCACTGGCGCATCATTCCGCAATCCACGGCGGCCGACCTCAACGCCAAGCCTTACGTCGTGTCCGTGTCTGAACGCTTGCGCGCCGACACCTTGGCCCGCCGCGGTCTGAAGGGCACGCTGGAGCCTCTGCCCCAGCTGCCCAGCTATCACCGGGTGCGCTACGACATCCGGGGCACGCCCACCATCTCCATCATCATCCCCTCGCGCGACAACCAGCCGGTGCTGTCGGCCTGCCTTGACAGCATCCGCGCCCGGTCCAGCTATGACCGATATGAGATCGTGGTGCTGGACAACGGCAGCCGGGAACCGGCCACGCTGGGTTACCTGAACCGTATCCGGGCCTGGCCCGGGGTCAAGGTCATCCGCCATGACGCCCCATTCAACTACTCGGAACTCAACAACCTGGGCGTCGCCGCCGCCACGGGGGACATCCTGTTGTTCCTGAATGATGATACCGAGGTGCTGACGACCGATTGGCTGGAGCGCATGGCGGGCTACGTGCAGCTGGGCCACGTGGGCGCCGTGGGGGCCAAGCTGCTGTACCCGGGTGGAGAGAAGATACAGCATGCCGGCGTGCTGAACTTGTTCAACGGGCCAAGCCATGCCTTCCTGCGCCAGGATCGGAACCACTACGGCTATTTCCTGCGTAACTTGCTGGAATATAACTGGCTGGCCGTGACCGGCGCCTGCTTGATGGTGGAACGGCGCAAGTTCGAAGCGGTGGGCGGATTCGATGAGACCTTGCCCGTCGCCTACAACGACGTGGATTTGTGCATGCGCCTGCATGAGGTTGGCTATTACAACGTCATGTGCCAGGCGGCCGAGTTGATCCACCACGAATCCATCAGCAGGGGCCTTGATTTCGTGTCGCCGGAAAAGATGGCGCGGTTGGAGCAGGAGCGGGGCCGGCTTTATGACCGGCATCCCGGCTTGTTCCTGCACGATCCCTTTGGCAATCCCAACCTGCATCCCAATGGCGGCAATTTCGAGATCGCGTGATGACGGCCATGATTGACAGCCTTGACCCCGCCGCCATTTCGGGCGGTCCGTCGCTTGGGGACCAGGCCCTGCATGAGGCCATCATGGCTGCGGGGGCTGTATCGTTCGGTTTTTATGGCACGCTGTTCCATCGCGCCACCCCGTCGCCGGATGCCGTTTTCGATATGCTGGGGCGGCGCTACTCCATGTCGGGCTTTTCCGCCCAGCGTAAAGCCGCCCAGGCGGAGGCCTTGGACCGGGCGCACAAGGCGGGCCGCCGGGAAATCACGCTGGCCGGCATCTACGATTGCCTGGCCCTGGAGCCGACGCTGGCCGCTTCCATAAAGGCGGCTGAGGTGTCGCTGGAATTGGATCTGCTGTGTCCCGATCCCATCGCGATCGCCGCGCTACGGCAGGCCCTGGCGTTGGGCCGGCGGGTGCTGATCATCGCCGACAGCTATATGGGTCGCGCCTTCGTGCGTGACGCGTTGGGCCGCCACGGGCTCGACTCCATCGCCCTGTTCATCTCCAGTGATTGCAACCTCACAGCCCGGGACGGCGACCTGTTCGATCTGGCCATCGACTATCTGCAATTGCCGCGTGAGCGCGTGCTGCATGTCGGCTGCGACCTGCAGGGTGACGTGGCCCAAGCACGGGCGAAGGGGCTCGCAACTGCTCATCATCAGGGTCACGACCAGGGTAACGGCAAGTCCCTTGGCCCGGTGATTCCCGTGTCGGCGGCCCTGCCCGCCGGGACATTGCCGCCCCGCGATCTAGGGTACCGCGTTGCTGGTCCCGCCGCCGTCGGTTTCCTGAACTGGATCGAACGCCAGGCCAAGCTGGACGACATCAGGCACCTGCTGTTTTGCTCTCGGGGCGGCGATCTGCTGGAGCGCCTGGTGCAGGAAAGCCCGGGCCTCTGGTCCCTGCCACCCTGCAGTTTCCTCCCCGGATCCCGGACGGCCTTCGACCTGGCGGCAATGGATGACCTGAACTTCGCCGACTACCTGCCATTCCTGATCTCCAGATCGGACGGCCTGGCGCCGTTTGAGGTGCTGGAGCGCATCGGCGTTCCGGCGCCGGCGCCGGAGGTGATGAAGAAGTATGAACTGGGGGATGAGATCAGGCTGTCACCGGCGGTGCATCCGCGTCTGCGCGGATTCTTGTTTGAGTATCGATTTGAGATTCTGAAGGTTTGCCGGCGCAACCGCCGGGCTCTCTTCACCTTCATGAGGAATCTACGGCTTGCGGCAGGGACACCCGTGGCTCTGGTCGATATGGGGTGGGACGGTGCCACGCAGGAAGCGTTCGAGACTGCCTTGAGCGGCATGGTGGACCTGAGCGTCCACGGCTATTCCTTCGGCCTGACGGGCGACGAAGACAGCCGGCGGCGGCAGCGTGCGCGCCGGATGACGGCCCTGTTCACCGACACCGACGTGGCACCAGCTATTCTGCGGCGCCTGCACGCAAACCGGGCTTCGGTCGGGCTGCTGTTCGATGCACGGAGCCAGGTCGCCATAGGTCTGGAGGCGACAGGCAACGGCGTGCGGGGGGTTGAAGATGTGCGGTGGCACGCCGATGCCGCCACCGGCGCCGCGATCTCGGCTATGGTCGATGGGGCCATGGCGTTCGTCCGGGATTACGCCGCAGGTCTGACCGCTGGGGCTGTCCGGCCGCCGGCGCTGGAAATGGCCTGGCCGCTGGTGCAGCTGCTGGACCGGCCGGCATCGTTTGCCGAGGATTTGCGGGCGCAGGCGGATTTCGATCCGTGGACGGCCAGCCGGCATCCGTGGCAGGCCGGATAGGGCCGGCCCGCCGCGGATCCCGTAGGTCAGGTATCCGCGCGGGCGGCTTCCATAGCCGCCAAGAACAGGTGGTAGGGCGTGCTGCCTGGCAAATCGCGCATGGTGGGCACGCCAGTCTCGTCCTGTGTTTCAATCCAGCGCCCGCCGGCCGGGTTGAGAAACGCGGCCTGCAGGTGGACCATCAGCCGCTGGGCCAGCGCCCCTGCGGCATCGCCGGCGCTCGTGCTGTGGTGCCGGCGGGCCTGCGACAAGGCGGCCTTGATGGCCTCCGCCACCGGCCAGATGCGCCGGGTACGCAGGACGGGCGCACCTTGGGGATCCATCTGGTCCATGATACCGCCGTCGGGCAGGAAGCCATGTGCCACCGCCTTGTCGAACAAGGCGTCGGCCAGGGGCAACACGGACGTGTCGCCGCCCTGTCCGGCGTACCGGTCCAGCAGCCAAGCCCACTCGAAATGGTGGCCGGGCTCGACGATGTGTCCGGTGGCGGGATCAGGCCGCCAATCCTGGGTGAAGAACTCTCCCAGCGTATTGGTCGTGCGGTCAAAAAAGCGGGCCTGGAACAGGTGGATGACGGCGGTCGCCTCCGATAGCCAGGCGCTGTCGCCTGTGACCTCATGCAAGGCCAACAGGGCTTCCAGCAGATGCATGTGCGGGTTCTGGCGGCGCGTCGCGCCATTACGGATCCATTCGGCACTGGCCCCTTCCGCCAAGCCGCCCCAGCCGCCGTCCGCCAGCGCCGGCATGGCCAGGCGGTCGCGCATCAGCGCCCAGGTCTCTTGCGCCAGCGTCAGGGCGCGGGGGGCGGCGAAAGCGGCATGTACGTAGGCCAGGCCAAACAGGACGAAGGCGTGGCCGTAGAAGTCCTTGGAATCATCCAACGGCTGGCCGTCGGGCTGTGCCTTGAAGAACCATCCGCCGTTACGGTCATCCCAGAAATGGCGGACCAGGAAGTCGTAGCCGCGCTCGGCGGCGGCTTGGCCGCTGCGGTCTCCCAACAGTGCGCCATGGGCCAGAACGTAAAGTTGGCGGGCCTGCACCATGGACCGCTTGTAGCCTAGCGGCAGGGGCTGTTCCGCCGAGTCCAATCGTTCATGGAAGCCGCCATGGACCGTGTCAGCGAACCGGTCACGGCATAAGGGCAGCAGGCGATCAAAGGCGTGGCGGACGAAGGCGGCGGAAGACGACATGGCGGCCTCTGGCTCGGGCGGTTCCCTTACTGGCGGGGAGGGATCGCCATGGTGAAGGTCAGGGTCACCTGATCGACCGCGCTGGGCGCCGTCGCCGGGGCCGCCGGGGCCGGATGACGCCCGTGCCCGCCCACTGGCGCGGAGGGGGCCGGTGGCACTTGCGCCACGCCCCGCACCGTCAGCACCGGCCGTCCCGCGCGGCTCAGCAATTCATACAGCACCGGTTGGGTGGACGTCAGCGCGGCGCTGGCCTCCAGCGCCTGGATGCGGGCGACCGTTTCCGGTGCCGGGCCTCCCGGGACGTTGGCGGCGGGCGCAACCTTGCTGATCGCGGTGTCCACATGGTCCACCGGGGCGGTGGTGGGGCAGGCACCCGCCGGTATCCCTGGGGTGTCGCCGGTGCAGGTAAGGTAGCGGGCCAGCAGGGTGGCCGCCTCGGCCATTTTTTCACGGCCCTCGGGCTTTAGCGCGGCTGCCCCGGGCGCGAAGAACTGCGCGGAGGGCAGCGTCAGGATGCCTTTGGCGGTGTCGGCCATCACCTCGATATGCCGGGATTCCAAATCCTGGCGCAGCGCTTCCACCAGGCGGGCACGCTCAGCCATGATCTTGGCGATGGTCTCCTGGTAGTCTTGCTCCGACTGCTGATCCTGCGGCTTGGGCGCCTCGTCGATGTTGTACATCGACAGGGCCATAAGCATGATCAGGAAGATGAAGACGATGCCGGCCATCAGGTCCGACATGGAAGCGAAGTAGCTCTCCTGGTCGTCCCCATGGGCCCTGGTTCCCCGTCGCATGGCAGTCTTCCCGTCTTACGGCGCTTGGCCGGCGATATCCGGCTGGGGTGCGTGGGAGAGCGGGGAACGGGGCGCGGATACCGCAGCGGCCATCCCGTCCTGCGTCCAATCACCCATCAGGCGATGGGCGGAGATCAGGGGGAAGCAGAGTTCGATGGCGCGGCACAGGTCGTCCAGCGCCGCCTGGACCTTGCGTTGCCAATGGCGGACAACCATCGACGTTACCAGTGACGCGCCGATGCCGACGACGGAACTGACGAACTTCATGGTGGAGGCGGCCAGCAGTTGGCCCAGCGCCTGCCGGGCCTGCGCCAGGTCACCCATCTGCAGACCCTTGCTGGCGAAATACAAGCCGGCCACCAAGCCAAGGAAGGTGAACATCAGGCCCACACCCACGAAGTAGTTGGGCAAGGCGACGTAAAAGCGGAAATCCAGGCCCCGGCTTTCCATGGCCTCCATGGAAAAATATTCCTGGGGACGGATGGTGGAATAGGCGCGCCGCTGGGTACCCTGCCCGGCATCCAACAATGTGGATTCGAACATCCGCCATTCGTCCATCAGCAGCGGACTGGATTCCATCAGACGCTTCATCGATCCGACCCGGCGGTCGTTCGGTTCCCCCATGATCAGCATGGCGGAGCCGGTGATGGTCTTCAGCGTGTCCAGCGTGCGGCGGACCTGGCCCGCCCAGAAGCCGCCCAGCAGGGCGACGCAGGCCATCATCATGCCGGCCGCCAGGACCAGGGCGAATTCCGGCTGTCCGAACAAGGCCAGGTAAACCGTGGCCAGTGGTTTGGCCAGTTCCCGAATGGTCAGGAAAAAGGACGAAGAATCCCCACCCTGGCTAAGCCTGAACACGAGGATGGCAAGCACGACGGAGATGCCTGCCCAGACGTATTTTCTGACCATGATCGATGGCTGGTTCCGGAGTGTCCCTGGGCATGCCCGGGGAAATGGGATGGGGCAGGCGGCGGGTTCAGGCCTCTGCCAGCGACTGCTGGTAGATGTCCGCCACCTCTTTCAGCGGACCGTAAGCGATCACGTTGCCGTTACGCAAGTACAGCCCCTTGTTGCACCACTTCTCCAGCAGCTCCAAGGAGTGGGAGGCCAGCACCATCAGGCTGGACCGCTGCACGAAATCTTCCATGCGCTTCTGGGCCTTGGCCAAGAAATGGCTGTCGCCCGCCGCCAGCCATTCGTCCATCAGCAGGATCTCGGGCTCGACACAGGTGGACGCCGCGAAGGCCAGGCGCAACATCATGCCGGCGGAATAGGTGCGCACCGGCATATCGATGTACGGACCCAGTTCGGTGAAGTCGACCACCTCCTCGACATGGACCTGCATATCCTTGGGATGGATGCCCATGTACATGCCGCGCAGCATGATGTTTTCGCGGCCAGTGGCATCCGGGTTCATGCCCATCTGCACATCCAGCAGCGCGGAAACGCGGCCTTGGGTGTGAAGGGCGCCGCTGGTGGGCTCATAAATCCCGGCCAGGGTCTTGAGCAGCGTCGTCTTGCCCGACCCATTGGGGCCGATCAGCCCGACGCGGTCGCCCTTGTCGATCGTCAGGGTCAGATGGTTCAGCGCGCGAACCAGGATACGATTGGCGGCGTCACGCGCCAGGTTGGTGCCCATGGGCGCTGAAAACAGCGCCTTCTTCAGTGAGCGGCCGTTGGCCTGATAGATGGGGAATTCAACCGTGAGGTCTTGCAAATGCAGGGAGGCCATAAATCACACCCAGTAAGCGATCCGGGACCGGAAGCGGCTGAAGAAAACGGCGGTCACCAACAGCCCGCCCACGGTCATGATGCCGACGATCTGCCAGGAGTAGGGGGCGAACGGTTCGCCCAGCAAAGGCGCACGGACGACATCGATGGCGGCGAACAGGGGATTGAAGTCGCCTATATGTCGATACTTGCCCAGTGTTTCCACGGTCCAGAACACGGGCGTCACGAAAAAGACGACCTGCAGCAGCGCCGCCACGATCGGCGGCACGTCACGGAACCGGGCACTCAGCATGCCCAGCAGGATGCTGATCCAGAAGCCGTTGATACATAAGAGGACGAGGCCCGGAATGGCCATCAGCGCATCCCAGCCGATGCCGTGCCCCATCATCAGGAAGACGATAGGGATCAAGACGGCGTTATGGCCCAGGATCAGCAGGTTGCGGAAGACGCTGCGCAGCACGTGCACGGTATAAGGCAGGCGAACCTGCTGGATGGCGTGTTGCACCGACATGAAGGCGGAGCAGCCGTCGGTGATCACCGACGAGATGAACTGCCAAATCAGCAGGCCCAGGGTCAGGAAGGGAACATAGCGTTCCGGATCCAGATGGAAGATCTGGGAATAAACGAAGCCCATGGCCGCGATCATGATGGCGGTGCTGAATGTCAGCCACAGCGGGCCCAGCACGGAGCCGCGATAGCGCAGCACGATGTCCTGCATGGCCATGGCGCGCCAAAGCCAATGCTGGCTCATGCCACTGGCCAAGTCGCGCAACGCCAAGCGCCCCCGATTGGGCGTCGCGGGCCTGGCGGTCTGAATGGGATCCGTCTGGGCGGAAAGCGGCTTACCGGCGACTATCATGGGGAACGCGGCTCCAAAACAAATCTCACCATGCTCTCAGCACCCAACTGCGGGTTCACCAGACTTCTTTTGCTCGCCGGTCGCGACGGGACGTCCGTTTGTCGGCCTTGAAGGCGCCATGGCCATGGCCGGACGCGCCGTGGGGCAGCCCGGGGCACCTTGCCAAAACAATACAAAGCCGAAGGCCTGGCCATGAGCATCCTTGTCGCTGACGGGGTACCATAACCCCGTCCCCCTGTTCCATCTTAAAACCTCAGGCCTCCTCGCCGCGGATTGCGGGGCCGAGCTATCGGCCAATGGCCGGTGGCAATGGCCGAAGCCCCACCAAAGCCACCGGCCCGCCAAAGCCACCGGAAGGAGCGGCGGCCGACTGCGCTTTTATAGTGTGGCTATTCTAGGGCGCTTGGCCGACGTATCGCTGGGAGCGGGGAGCCCGGCGCGGGCGGTCAACCTGTCCAGCCCCAAGAGAGCTTATAAGTTAGGCAAAATGCCGGCGCTGTTGCCCGGATTATGGGCATGGCTGGCTGCGCCGCACCCCTTTTTCTTCGCCCTCCCCCGCGCCTCTGCGTCAATTTGAAACTGGCGCCTTTTTTGCTAGCGGCAGGCGAGGGCAGGGGTTCGGGTGCCGCATCGCGGCAACACTCGCGCCTGAAATATGTGCATTGCGGCAAAATTCCGGTCTGGTCCTCGCTTTCTTGTTGGATTTGAAAGACCTTCAGTAGTAGTGGGGCTGCCGCAAACAAAATCTGCCATGTACCCTCCCCCGGCTGTTCCCAGCCTAGCCTTTTGGCGCGGGGACCGGTGCGACGGGCAACGCAAAAGCAGGTCCGGCAAGGGCCTGGAAAAAGTGAAGGGATCGAGCATGATGAGGGTTGAGAAGGGCCGCGGGCTGAAGTCCGCGCTGCTGGGTATGTCGGCTTTGAGCCTGCTGGGTCTGACCAGCGTGGCGCACGCCGCCGACGACAATTCCGACAAGCTGGACGAGATCATCGTGTCGGCTGAACGCCGCCCGGCGCTGGAGCGTGAGGTGCCGATCGCCGTCACCTCCATCAGCGGGGAAAAGCTGGACGTGCTGAATTCCGGCGGCCAGGACATCCGCTTCCTGGCGGGTCGCGCCCCCAGCCTGCAGGCTGAGTCGTCGTTCGGCCGCACCTATCCCCGTTTCTACATCCGCGGCCTGGGCAACGCCGACTTCGACCCCAACGCCTCCCAGCCGGTGTCGGTGGTGTTCGACGACGTCGCCATGGAGAACCCCATGCTGAAGGCCTTCCCGGTCTTCGACGTGGGTGCGGTGGAAGTGCTGCGCGGCCCGCAGGGCACGTTGTTCGGCAAGAACACCCCGGCCGGCGTGGTCAAGATCGACAGCGCCAAGCCCAGCGACACCTTCGGCGGCTTCGCCGATCTGACCTACGGCAGCTATGACACGGTGAACTTCACCGGCGCCGTGGGCGGCCCCATCGTCAAGGACGTGCTGAAGTACCGCGCCTCGGTCAGCCTGCAGCGCCGCAACGACTGGGTCCAGAACCAGGACATCTCCACGAAGAACGACACGGATTTCGAGGGCTATCGCGATCTGGCCGGCCGGTTCCAGCTGGAATACACGCCGAACGAGAACCTGGACGTCCTGCTGAACGTCCATGGCCGCCAGCTGGACGGCTCCGCCCGCCTGTTCCGCGCCAACATCATCCAGAAGGGCACCAATGACCTGGTTCCGGGCTTCGACATCGAGAAGGCCAACCAGGACGGCGCCAACCCGCAGAAGCTGAACTCCTTCGGCTCCAACCTGCACGTCGTCTACGACGCCGGCCCCGTGACCGTCACCTCGGTCAGCGGCTATGAGCGCGCCAACGTGTTCAGCCGCGGCGACATCGACGGCGGCGTGCCCTCGGACGTGCCGTTCTCGGTGGAGACCGGCGGCTACAACTCCCCGCGCGAGCTGAGCCAGGAACTGCGCTTCGCCTCCAACGACCTGGGCCCCTGGCTGTTGCAGGGCGGCCTGTACTATTTCAACTCCTACCTGGCCGGTAAGGACTACGACTACGTCACCGCCGATGGCTCCATCGACAACCAGGTTCGGCACAAGGACCGCAGCGAGACCGACGGCGCCTTCGGTTCGGTGAAGTACAAGGTCACCGACGCCCTGACCCTGGGCGGCGGCGTGCGCTATTCCCATGACAACAAGTCGGTCGAGTCCATCCGCGACTTCGGCTTCACCGGCCCGATCTATCTGCGCACCAGCGTCAACGGCGGCAACGCCTCCTGGGACGTGTCGGCCGACTATGCCGTCAACAGCGACGTGAACGTCTTCGCCCGCGTTGCCACCGGCTACCTGGCCCCGTCCATCCAGGATCGCATCGCCTTCGCCAACGCCACGTCGTCCGCCAAGGCCGAGACCACCATCTCGTATGAAGCGGGCGTCAAGTCGTCGCTGTTCGACAAGCGTGCCAGCTTCAACCTGACCGGCTACTACTACGACACCAGCGACATGCAGCTGACCGCCGTGGGCGGCGCCACCAACACCGCCCGCCTGCTGAACGCCGACCACGCCGTCGGCTACGGCGTGGAGGTGGAGCTGGAGGCCAAGCCGGTGGAGCACATGCTGGTCACCTTTGGCGGCAGCTACAACCACACTGAAATCCAGGACCCGAACGTGTCGGTCGCCACCTGCGGCGGCGGCTGCACCGTGACCAACGCGCTGAACGCCCAGGGCAACGCCCTGCTGGACGGCAACCCCTTGCCCGAGGCGCCGGAATGGGTGCTGAACGCCACCTTCCGCTATGGCGTGCCGGTGGGCGACAAGGGCGAGGTGTTCTTCTACACCGACTGGGCCTACCGCAGCGACGTGAACTTCTTCCTGTACAAGTCGACGGAGTTCACCGGCAAGTGGCTGCTGGATGGCGGCCTGCGCCTGGGTTACAAGAACGACGACGGCTATGAGGTCGCGGCCTTCGTCCGCAACGTGCTGGACCAGGTGCGCGTCATCGGCGCCATCGACTTCAACAACCTGACGGGCATGGTCAACGAGCCCCGCATCATCGGCGTTCAGGCCAAGTACTCGTTCTAAGACGTATCCGCGTGATCCCGGTGGCGGCCGGCCCGCCGCCGGGCGATCGTGATGCGAGCTGTTTTGGCAAGGGCCCGGCCGTGGCAGCGGCGGGTCCTTGTTCCTATGCGCGCCCCATCGCGGGCGGCCGTCCCGTGCCTTGGGGGATACCCATGACCCGGTCCACACTCCGGATCGCCTTTCTGTTCCCGTTGCTGTGCGCGGGTGTCCTTTGTGCCGCCCTGCCGGCCGGTCCCGGTGTTGCGGCCCCGGGGGCGGTCACCCCGGCGATGCGGGAAAAGGTCATCATCGACACCGACATCGGCGATGATATCGACGACGCCTTCGCCCTGGCGGCGGCGCTGAATGATCAGCACCTCGACATTCTGGGCGTGGCGGCGGCCTGGGGCGACACGGGCCTGCGTGTGCGTCAGCTGCAGCGCCTGCTGGCCATCGCCGGACGCGCCGACGTGCCCGTGACGCAAGGGCCCGCCACGCCCAACACCACGCCCTACACCCAGAAGCGGTGGGCGGAAGGGCAGCCGGTGCCGGCCGCGCCCGTGCCGTCCTCGGTGGACTTCATCCTGGACCAGGCGCGCCGTTACCCCGGGCAGGTCACGCTCATCTCCCTGGCGCCGCCCAGCACCCTGGGCGCCTTGATCGACCGCGATCCCGCCGGCTTCGCCAAGCTGAAGCGCGTGGTCATGATGGGTGGCTCGGTTTATGCAGGTTATGATGACACCGGCTATGGCCCGCTCAAGGGCCCCACGCCGGAATACAACATCTATTCAGACATCGGCTCGGCCAGGAAGCTTTTCGCCAGCGGCGTGCCTCTGGTGGTGATGCCGCTCGACAGCACCCGGCTGAAGCTGGATGAGGTGAAGCGCGACCTGCTGTTCGCCGCCGGCACGCCCATGACCGATGCCCTGGCCCTGATGTATCACCAGTGGCGCCACCTCAACGGCTGGGGCCAGATCACGCCCACGCTGTTCGACCTGGTGCCCGTGGCCTATGTCCTGGATCCCAGGCTGTGCCCCACGACGCCCCTGCGCCTGGTCGTGGGCGACAAGGGGGAGACGACGCCGGCGCCAGGTCCCGCCAATGCGCAGGTCTGCCTGAAGGAGGATAAGGAGGGCATCCTGGATCTATTGATGACCGGCCTGCTGGCGCGGCAGTAGGAGGGACAGCCCATGCGCCGCCTGCTGGTTGCCGCTTTTCTAGGCATGCTTTTAACCGGCACCGCCGGGGCGCAGGATACCCAGGCTGTGCCCTACGGCAGCTGGAAGCAGCTGATGATCAACGGCCCCGCCTGCCTCACCTGGCGGGAGGCGTGGGAAGGCGGGACGCGGGAGTGCGCGGGCGCCGACTACGAGGCCTGGCTGGCGGATGTCCGCCATTGGCGCCAGGAACGCCGCATCCGCATCGGCTACGACCCCGCCCGCTATGACGATCCCCGGCTGGCCTGGACGCGCACCAGCTTCGTCCAGACGCAGATGATGGTGGAGGATCGCTATTTCTATGACCCCGTGGCCGGGCGCTACACCGTCGATCGCTACCTGGATGATCTGACGGCCCGCTTCGGTGGCATCGACGCCGTCCTGCTGTGGCCCGATTACCCCAACATGGGCATCGACGACCGCAACCAGCTGGACCAGGTGGCCAACCTGCCGGGCGGGCTGCCGGCGGTGAAGGCCATGGTGGCGGACTTCCACCGCCGGGGCGTGCGCGTGCTGCTGCCCATGATGATGTGGGACCAGGGCAGCCGCGCGCTGGACCGCCCCTGGCCGCAAGCCATCGCCGAGATGGCCAGGGAGATCGGCATCGACGGCATCAACGGCGATACCCAGGACGGCGTGCCGCTGGCCTTTTCGCTGGCGGCCGACAAGACGGGCCATCCGCTGGCCTTCCAGCCGGAAGGGGTGCTGGCGGATGAGGCCGTGGCTTGGGACCTGATGTCCTGGGGTCAATACACCTTCGCGCCCGTGCCCAAGGTCGATCGCTACAAGTGGCTGGAGCCCCGGCACATGGTCAACATTTCGGACCGCTGGGCCCGGGATAAGACCGACGACCTGCACTACGCCTTTTTCAACGGCATCGGCTGGGAGGCGTGGGAGAACGTCTGGGGCATCTGGAACGGTATCAGTGCCCGTGATGGCGAGGCGATGCGCCGGGTGGCGACCCTGGAACGGGGCTTGGGAAGCCTGCTGTCCAGCCCGGACTGGCAGCCCTTTTATCCCACCCGCGCCGCCGGCATATACGCCAGCCGCTGGCCCGGTGCCGACGGCCGCGTGGCCTGGACCATCGTCAACCGCAACGACCACCCGTTGGATCAGGCGGTGCTGGCCGTGCCGGCGGACGGGGCGGCCTTGCGCTATTTCGACCTCTATCACGGCGTGGAACTGGCGCCGCGCCGGGAAGGGGGCCAGCTGCTGCTGTCCTTCCCGCTGGAGGCCCAGGGCTTCGGCGCCGTGCTGGCGCTACCCGGCGCGCCGGACGCCGCCACGCGCGACCTGATGGCGCGCATGAAGGCGCTGACGGCCACGGATCTGGCCAGCCTGCCGCGCGTGTGGGCGCCGCTGCCGCAGCGCCTGGTCGATATCCCAGCCACGGCACCCGCCGCCGCCGCGCCCGAGGGCATGGTGGAAATCCCGGCCGGCGACTTCACCTTCCGCGTCCAGGGGTTGGAGATCGAGGGCGGCACCAACGCCGGCGTCGATGTCGCCTATCCCTGGGAGGGGGAGGCGCGGCGCTATCATGAGCATCGCCTGTCATTGCCGCGTTTCTTCATGGACCGCTTTCCCGTCACCAACGCGCAGTTCAAGCGCTTCCTGGACGCCAGCGGCTATCACCCCCGGGACGACCGCAACTTCCTGAAGGATTGGAAGGGCGGCACCTATCCCGCCGGGTGGGACGACCGGCCCGTCACCTGGGTGTCGCAGGAGGACGCGCGCGCCTACGCCGGCTGGGCGGGCAAGCGCCTGCCGCATGAATGGGAATGGCAATACGCGGCGCAGGGGCGGGACGGCCGCCGCTACCCCTGGGGTGACACTTGGCGGAATGACGCCGCGCCCGTGCCGGAACGGGGCCGCGCCGTGCGGCCGCCCGATGCCGTGGGCGCCCATCCGGCGGGGGCCAGTCCCTTCGGGGTCGAGGATCTGGTGGGCAACGTCTGGCAGTGGACGGATGAGTACCAGGACGACCATACCCGTGCCGCCATCCTGCGCGGCGGCAGCCTGTACCAGCCCCAGGGCTCCATCTGGTACTTCCCGCAGGCCTACCGCAACGACCAGCACGGCAAGCTGCTGCTGATGGCCCCCTCCCGCGATCGCTCCGCCTTGGTGGGCTTCCGCTGCGTGAAGGATGCGGGCTGAAGATCAAAGTCCTGGGGCGTGGCCCGCGTGCCGCAGGGCGATACGTTCCAGCGTGCCGTCCGCAGCCAAGCGCTCAAGACCGGCATCCAGCCGTTCCCGCACCTCAGGGTCCAGGTGGCGGGAGAAGACCATATATTGGTCCTCCACCGCCAGCGGATGGGGCAGGATGCGAATCCGCCCGTCCCAGCCGTTGTTCTGGATGACCTCCGTCAGGCCGGGGTTGCGGAAGATGAAGAAGCGGCCCCTGCCGCTCATCAGCTTGCGCAGGTTGGTGTCGCTGTGCGCGGCCCAGGCGTCGATGCGGCCGGCGGCCAGCATCTTCAACACGCTGACCGGATCCGGCACCACCGCCAGGGTGGGGATGGCGCCCATGTGCTCCGTCGCCCAGCCGTTGCCGACGTAGCTGCCCAGACGGAAGGCCGCCAGTTCCTCCAGGCCGCCAACCGCCTTGAAACGGTCGTCGTCGCGGCGGTGCCAGATGCCGATGTCGCTGGTCATCACCGGCTGCAGACAGAACTGGACATAAACGGCGCGGTCAGCGGAGGGCACGGTGCAGAAGCCGTCCGCTTGGCCGGCCCGCACCGTGGCTTGGGCGCGACCCCAAGGCATCAGGCTGGTGGTTTGGCTATAACCGGCGGCCGAGGTGACGACGTCCACATCGTCTTTCAGTAGGCCGGTGGCGTTGCCGTCCGCGTCGGCATAGCTGAAGGGCACCACGTTGTCGGCATAGACGAAACGCAAGGGCGCCACCGCCGCGCGGGCGGCCCAGGGGCCCAGGGCCAGGCCCAAGCCAGCGGAACCGGCCCCCCGCAACAGGGCGCGGCGGTCCATGATGGTGCCCCTCATCTAGCCCCCGCGTGTTCGGTCCTGGATGATCGAAGGTGTCGGGACGTGCGTTAACTAAGCCTGGAAACGGGTCGGTTCGTCTTCCTAATCCAGACAGGCTACACCAGAGGGGCTGCGGGAGAAAGCGCCACCATCAGTAGTAGTAGTGGTGGCGCCACCTCGGATCAGCGGACGGCGTCCGTCATCATGCGGACGAAGCCTTCGCGGTCGGCGCGCTTGATGACGCGCATGTTGGGCATCTGGGGCGCCAAGTCCGGATCGGCATCGGCCGCGTCCGGCAGGATGGCGGACGACACGCTGGAATAGCCGCGCGTCAGCGTGCCGGCCGTTTCCACGTCCACCACGCACTCCTCCGCTTCCAGCACCAGGGCCTCATTCAGGGCGCAGGCGCAGGTCAGCGCGTCGGGATGGATGCTGCCGTCGATGCGCTGGCGATCGCGTGAGAAGGCCAGGCTGTCGCGGTTCACGCGGGTGAAGAACCGCGACACCGGCGTGCCCAGGGCCGCGATGGCGTCCAGCTCGGCGCTGGTGATGACGCCCTCGACCATCGACCGGGTCCAGGTCAGCAGGCTGGCCTTGAAGCCGGCGTTGACCACGATCTTGGCGGCCTCAGGATCGACATAGAAATTGAACTCGGCCGCGCTGGTGACGTTGCCCACGGCGTTGTCGGTGCCGCCCATGATCCACAAATGCTTGGTGGCCTGGACGATGGCCGGTTCCTTCATCACCGCCAGCGCCAGGTTGGTCAGGGGCGCCTGGGCGATGATGGTGACCTCGCCGGGGTGGGCCAGGACGGTGTCGATGATGGCGTCGACGGCGTGCTTGGCCTCCGGCCGCTGCTTGGCCGGCGGATAGTTGGCGTCGCTCATGCCGTCTTTGCCGAAGACATAGGCCGCGTCCAGCGGCTTGCGCATCATGGGCAGGCGGGCGCCCGGGTAGACCGGCACCTCGCCGCCGCGGCCGGCGGCCTCGACGGTGTACAGCGCGTTCTCCACGCACTGGTCGAAGGTCACGTTGCCATGGCAGATGGTGATGGCGTCCAGCGTCACCTTGGGATTACGCAGGGCCAGCAGCAGGGAAAAGGCGTCATCGCCGGCGGTATCGGTGTCGATCAGAAGGCGCATGGGCGCGGTCTCGCTTCAAAACTCAATTGGGGGATTTGCCAAGGGACTCGGCGGTGGTTTTAGGGCCGTGGCCCTGACCCCACAAGCCGCTTTCGGCCTCGGCGGCCACGGCCATCTCGAAATCGTGGAAGTCCGCCTCCAGCCGCCATTGCAGGGTGGCCTTTTGGCTCTGGTCCAGGAAGGCCTGGCAGGCGGCGGACGGGCTCGTGCCGGGATGATCGGCGGCGCAGGATGCCACGAGCTGCCCCGGCGCCCCCCACAGGCTGGCGCCGGGCAGGAAGGCATGTTCCAGCCCGTTGCGGGAGAAGGTCTTCAGCGTGGCGTAATCCAGGCCGTAGGTCTCCGCCGCGCGCACATACTCATGCGTCAGGTCGATGCGCGACACGCCCTCGTCATCGGTGGACAGGGCCAAGGGCACGCCGAAGGCACGGTAGGCGGTGATGGGATGGTCGCGGCCCGTCACGCCCAGGATGACGTCGTTGCTGGTCAGGTTGATCTCCACCAGCACGCCCCGGTCGGCCATGGTCTTCAGCACATGCTGGGCGTCCGTCTCCTGCCCGATGTCCACGCCGTGCCCGATGCGCTTGGCGCCCGCCACCTCGACCGCCAGGCGGATGTGATCGCGCAGGTCCTCCGGCGGCACCAGGCCCAAGGCCAGCTCACCGGCATGCAGCGACAGGTTGGCCGCTGGCATGCGCCGGCCCAGATAACCCAGCAGGCGCATCTGCAGGCCATAGTCCTTCAGCGTCACCGGGTTGTCCTCCGGCGCCACCAGATTGACGCCGACGAAGCGCGGGTCGGCGGCTGTCAGGGCGTAGCCGTACAGGCTTTGCGCGAACACCTGCGGGGCGGGCAGCACGCGGATGACCTGGGCCAGATAGCGGATGCTGACGGCGCAGCCCGGCTGGGCGTCCGCCGTCCCACAGCGCAGGATCTGGCGCATGCGGGCCTCCGCCGCATCGGTATCGGCCTTCGCGGCGGCGATGACGGCGGGCAGGCCGGGTTCCACCTTCGCGCGCCAGGCCTCGAACGTGGCGTCGTTGCCGGGGATGGTGCCGGGGGCCGGCGTGCCCAGCGGGGCGGCCAGGGCCGCCGCCTTGGACATGCCGTTGGACCACATCAGTTCCAGGTACAGCACGTGGCTGGCGGCGGCGCGGTTCGCCGCCTCCGCCAGCATCTCGGGCACGCGGGCCTTCAGCGCCGGCTCGAACTTGGCGAAGCTATCAAAGAAATGGTCGTGCCCGGATTCCGCACCCGCCACGAAGTTGCGCATGGACAGGGCGTTGATCAGCCGGTTGTACAGGCCGACATCGCGCCGCGCGTCGGCAGCCGGCACCAGGCCGCCCGTACAGGGGGCGGGCTTCAGCACCAGCGCCTTGGGGTCGATGCACGCCGATTCCGCCGCCGCCCAGTCCACCATGTTCTCCGCATAGATGCCGCCGCTCATGTGGTTGTGCAGGTCGGCGCCCTTGGGCATGCGGCGCAGGAACATGGCCAGCCGCACCGGGTCGGCGCGCAGATGGCGGAACAGCGTGGCCGTTCGCAACTCCGGCGTCTGGGGGGCTTCGGCCGGGGCGGGGGGAGCGGCCGCCGGTGCGTCGCCGTGGCCCCCATCGGCGGCACAGGCGGCCAAAAGCAGCAGGCCACCCGCCGCCAGAATGGTGCGAATACGCGTCGCCCCGGTGCGCCCCGCCTGGGTGCGCCCCATCTGGGTACGCCCCATCTGGGTACGCCCCATCTGGGTACGCAGTGCCCCCATACTCATGCCCCTCGCCCCTTGTCATTTCACCCGCCCACGGATGGCCCGCCACCGGGATGGGTCAGGGTCGGGCCATCGACGCGTCCAGGGGCGGGGGCCACGGGGCGGATACGCCGTTGCCAGTCCAGGGCATTATGGGGGTTGGCGGCCAGTGGTGCCACCGCCCAAATCCGGGAAGACTTTCAAGCCGGGCATGGGTGTCCCGCCATAGCCGCCGGCTATCGAAACGGGATGTTGAACCTTAACCATTGGCCGTTAAACTTCCGGCTGTTCACGGCGCTCCGTTCCGGGGCCGTCCTTCCAGCCGTCAGGAGAATCCCAGGTGCGCGCCCTTTCCGCCCTCACCCTTTGCGCCCCCCTTGCCGCCTCGCTGCTGCTGTCTCTGCCGGCGGCGGCTCAGAGCTCCCCGCCGGCCGACGCCGACAAGAAGGCGGTGATTCAGCAGCAGAAAGAAAATGAGGACGCGGAAACCCTCTGCCGCGTCATCAAGGAAAAGGCCGATTACGAGAAGTGCCTGGAGCTGTACTTCCTGGACCAGGACCAGTTCCGCGCCTTCCTCGATGCGCATAAGCCCAAGCCCGCACCCAAGGCTTGAGAAAAACGATGAGGCCGCCCCCCGTGCACCCGCCGGGGCGGCCGTCATCCTAATGACCGCCTCAGAACTTGTAGCTGACGCGGCGTAATAGAACGCCCCGTTTAAGCCGAAGGGTGAGTCGTTGCTGTAGGGATAGACGCCGCTGGTGCTGTTGGCGTCGATCACCTGATAGCTGATGGTGACGTCGGCGATCCACCTGGCGCCATAGGTCTGGCCCGGCGCCGGGTTGCTGCTGTCCAGCGAGGTGGTGCTGCCTTAGCGGGGGGCGGGGGCGTACCGTGGGCGACAGCTTGTCCCAGTCACAGGTCGCCGCCAAGTTCAGCTTGTTCTTGGGGCTGCCCCTTCTCGATGCGGTATCAGGAAGGCGGGCAGGAACAACGTTTTTTTTATGTTCATATTTTTATTCAACATATTGATTGAGCATGGCGCAGATCGTCGCAGTCCCGCAGGCGTCGACCTGGAACGGCGCGCGGCGGAGGTGCCATGCCAGAATTGTATAGATCACGTGGCGTTTGGCTGATCTATGGTCTGGCAAATTTAACGTTACCTCAAATGTGGTATGTAAGCCAAACGTCGCTTGACAGCGGGGGTGGGCGCCATTGAGCATGGGGATCAATTTGCGGCCCCCTTGGGCGCACCCCACCGGCGCCGGGTAGGAACACCCATGACGACACGGCCGACCATCGCCATCATCGGCGCGGGCTTCAGCGGTTCTTTGCTGGCCTTGCACCTCCTGTCCCGCGGGGCCGACTGTCCCCGCATCCTGTTGATCGAACGCGCCTCCGACTTCGGCCGGGGGCTGGCCTACGCCACCGGCAATCCCGCCCACCTGCTGAACGTTCGGGCCGGGAACATGAGCGCGTTCCCCGACCAGCCGGAACATTTCCTGGCCTGGCTGCGCCAGCAGGGCGATGCGGTGCCGGGGGCCGCCGGGGCCGGCCCCGCCAGCTTCGTCGCGCGCCAGACCTACGGCCATTACCTGCAAAAGCTGATCTCGGACGCCGCCAAGCAGTCACGCTCCGCCGGCCGCCTCATCCTGGTGCCGGACACGGCCGTGGCCCTGCGGCATGAGGGCGGGCGCATGGTGGTGCGCCTGGACGTGGGCCGGGAATACAAGCTGGACGCGGCCGTCCTGGCCATCGGCAATTTCCCGCCACAGCCGCCGCACCTGTTCGACGGCGCCTTTTTCCGTTCCCCCCGCTTCCATCCCGATCCCTGGGCACCCAGCGTGGCGCGAGACATCGGCGTGCGCGACAGCGTGCTCGTGGTGGGCACCGGCCTCACCATGGTCGACACGGTGCTGTCCCTGCGGGCGCGCGGCCACCAGGGGCAGATCGTGGCGCTGTCGCGCCGTGGCCTGCTGCCCCGCCGGCACACCGACGCCGTGCCCCACGTGGTGCCGCCACCGCCGGACATGCCCACTTCCCTCTCCCGCGCACTGGCCCATGTGCGCCGCCTGGTGCGGCAGGAACAGGCGGCCGGACGCGCCTGGCAGCCGGTGATCGACAGCCTGCGCCCGCGCACGGTGGCCTATTGGCAGGCCCTGCCCCTAGGTGAGAGGAAGCGCTTCTTGCGTCATCTGCGCCCCTGGTGGGACGTGCACCGCCACCGCCTGGCGCCGGCCGTCGCCACCCAACTGACCGCCTTGCAGGCCACGGGCGCGCTGATCGTCACCGCTGGCCGACTGCAGTCCATCGAGGAGGTGCCTGACGCCCTGCAGGGTCGGGTGCGCGTGACCTACCGCCCCCGGAACGAGGACGGCGACATCACCTTCCCGGTCGACCAGGTCATCAACTGCTCCGGCCCGGCCTGCGACATCCTGCGGGTGACCGATCCGCTGGTGCGCGACCTGTTGGCCCAGGGCACCATCCGCCCCGACCCCCTGCACCTGGGCCTGGACGTGGACACCGAGGCGCGGGTGCTGGATGCCGGCGGCCGGCCGGTTTCCGGGCTGTACGCCATCGGCCCGGTCACGCGTGGCACCTTTTGGGAAATGACGGCCGTGCCCGACATCCGCATGCAGGCCGCCACCCTGGCCCAGCACATCGGCGCCTACATCGACCGCCATGCCAAGGTGGCGGTGGAGGCCTGACGCGACCCTTCCATTCCTTGGCGCATCCCTTGTCCACGGTGGCGTCATGATCCTTATGTAGGGCTTCCGTGACCGTTCCCCTCCATGCCGGTGGGCGGAATATGTCCCTTGTTAAGGAAGAGTGCCCCTGTGATGGATTGCCAGGCTTGCCGTGAGGGGACGGTGCTTCCCTTCGACTTCACCATGGCGTTCCAGCCCATTGTCGATGCCGCCGCCGGCACCGTCTTCGCCTATGAGGCCCTGGTGCGCGGCCCGGCGGGCGAGGGGGCGGGCACCGTTCTGGCGCGGGTGGACGCGGCCAACCGCTACGCCTTCGACCAGGCCTGCCGGGTGAAAGCCATCGAGCTAGCGGCCAAGCTGGGTCTGGCGCAGACGGGTGCGCGCCTGTCCATCAACTTTCTGCCGGCGGCGATCCACCGGCCGGAGCATTGCCTGCGCGCCACCTTCAAGGCCAGCAGGGCGATGGGCCTGCCGCTGGACCGCCTGATGTTCGAGGCGACGGAGAACGAGCCCATCCAGGACCCGGCCCACTTGCTGGACATCTTCCAGGAATACCGCCGCCACGGCTTCCTCTCGGCCATCGACGATTTCGGCGCCGGCTACGCCGGCCTCAGCTTGCTGGCCAAGTTCCAGCCCGACGTGCTGAAGATCGACATGGAACTGACCCGCGACGTGCATATCCGGCCGGTCAGCCGCACCATCATCGCCGCCATCCTGCAGGTCTGCCAAACCTTGGGCATCACCGTGGTGGCGGAGGGGGTGGAGACGGCGGAGGAACTGGCCACCCTTCGCGATCTCGGCATCACCCTGATCCAGGGCTACCTGTTCGGCCGGCCGGCGTTCGAGGCGCTGCCCAAGCCTCTAGACCTCTAGCCGCGCCAGGAACCGGTCGAAGGACCGGTCCACCGCCTCCCGCCCGCTACCGGGCGGTGGGGGTGCCAGCGGTTGGGATCATGACGGTTCCTCCGTTGTTCGCATCGGTCAGCTGTTCATAGCGGTCAGCGGGCTTGGGCGACGGTGCGCTGCGCGGCACCCAGGATCAGCAGCACCGCCAGCGCGCGGTCGACAACCTTTCCCATCGGTTCCCCCCGTTCTGTTTTCAGCCGCTTGCCGCGCCGGCGTACAGGTCCAGGATGCCGCCCCAGCCACCGTCGCTGTCCACCTTGCCCCGCAGGCGCTCGCCGTTCTCGGCGCCGAAGCGGTCCAGGTGGCGGTGTTCCAGCGTCACCCGGGTCAGGGTCTCATCCAGGACGGTGAAGGTCACCTCCACCTCCGAATAGGTATCGGTGCGGATCTGGAAATCGCCGTCCAGATGCCAGCTCAGCACCAGGCGGGCCGGCGGCTCCCACGCCAGCACGCGGCCCCAGTCGCACTCCGACCCGTCGTCGCCCACCTCGTACCAGCGGCCGTCCACCTTGGGCTCGATGATGGCGTTGGCCAGGGGCGCCTTGCCGATGTGATGGGTGGCGGGCCACCAGCTGCTGAAGCGGGTGGTGAAGACGTGAAAGGCATGGGCCTGGCTGGCCTTCACCGTCACGGTCTTCACCACAGGTGCTACGGCGATGGTGCGTTCGGCAAGCGTCATGGCGGTGGCCTCTCCCGTTTATGGTTTGTCGCTCGTCCTCTCCGCCTCGGCGGCAAAGGCGTCGAGCGCGGTCTCCCAGAACTGGTCCAGCCAGCGGCGCAGGGCGCCCAGGCCGTGCGGGTCGATGTGATAGATGCGCCGCGTCCCCTCCGCCCGGTCGCTCACCAGCCCGGCGTCCTTCAGCACCTTCAGGTGCTGCGACACCGCCGGCCGGCTGATGGGCAGATGCCGCGCCAACTCCCCCACCGGCTGCGGCCCAGCCCGCAACCGCTCAAACACCGCCCGCCGGGTGGGATCGGCCAGGGCGGTCAGCGCTTGTTCGTAAGACATGGCTTACGGTAAGCTACGGCGAACGGATGAGTCAAGATACCGATCAACGACCAGTCCTGAATTCCGTAGGGGCGAGGTGGTGAAAAAGTCCGCGAGACTGCCCGGCGCGGTGACGGTGGCCGGACAGGGTTGGGCGGCCTCACCACCGCAACCGCACGGTTGTCCTTGGTGATGAACTGAGGCTGCCCGGCAGCAGCCAGGGTGATGATTTCGTCCAAGCAGACACCAGCCTGGGTTATTGTTCAGTACGTCATGGCGGCCCCAGATTCCCAGAGCGCTTCTGAGCGGTATTGATAACAGTTATCCGGCTGGCATACGCTACGGAACCGGAAGGAGTTTGTGAATATGCCCAGCAGCGTCAATCTTGGCCCTCAACTGGAGGGCGTCGTGGATCAGCTCGTTCAATCTGGCCGCTATAATTCCCGTAGTGAAGTGCTTCGGGATGGTGTGCGCCTGTTGCATGAACGGGAGGTCCGGCTTGCGGCGCTGGATGCGGCGCTGAAGCGGGGGCTGGAGGATGCGGACGCAGGTGACGTCCTGCCCGCTGACGAGGTGTTTGACGCGCTGAAGGCCAGGCTCGGCAAGGCTAAGAGCGCCGCAGGCGCGTAACGCAACCTATGAGGGTCGTCATCACCCGTGCCGCTTTCACCGACCTGGTGGCCATCGCGGACTGGATCGACGCGGAGCAGCCCGACCGCGCCCCGGGCTTTATTGACGCGCTACACGAGCGGTGTACGGCCCTAGGCAAGTTTCCGCTGGCCTATCCGTTGGTGCCGCGCTTTGAGGCGCATGGCATTCGCCGGCGCGTATTTCGCGACCACCTTATTTTTTATCGCATCCGGGCGTCGAGGGTTGAGGTGCTGCGCGTCCTGCATGGCGCTCGCGACTACGCTACCCTATTGTCCCTCGACTTTTAAATTTCCGGTGCCGTTTCCGTCATGATCCTCGACATCATCGCCGCCCTGGGCCTGCTGGCTATCCTTGCCATCTGTGTCCATGGCATGCGCACTCCGCGAAAGCGCACAGGCTTCCTGCTCATGGCCGCCGTGACCCTGCTGGCGGTCGGGGTGCTGGTGGCCGACAATGTCGTGACCATCGGCCTGGTGCACGGCGCGCGCTTCGGCGCCGTGATCCTGGGCGTGATGGGCTTGGTCAACGGCGCGCTGGTCCTGGCGCAGATCGTCAGCGGCAAGCCCTGGAACCCCCGCCGCCCGGGGCGGTGAGGCGGGGGCCGGCCGTCAGGTGGTCAGGAAATCGACCAGCGTCAGGGCCATGACCTCCGTCGCCTTGTACAGGTCGCTCAGCGGCAGGCGCTCATCCGCGCGATGGGCGTTGGCTTCCTCGATGGTGTGGGGGCCGGCGCCGTAGAGCACGGTGGGGATGCCGGCGGCGGCGTAATGGCGGGCGTCGGTGTAGATGGGCACGCCCTTGGCGGCCACCGGCTCACCCAGGATGCGGGTGGCGTGGCGGCTGAGGGCGTCGGTCAGGCGGTCGGTGCCGGCGATGGGCTTCAGCGGTTCGGCCAGCAGGATGCGGCGTACGGTCACGGTCGCCTCCGGCCGTTCGGCGGCGGCCGCGGCGATGACCTCGCGCAGGGTGGCCTCCACGGTCGCACCCTGCTCCTCCGGGATCATGCGGCGATCCAGGCGGAAGGTGATGCGGTCGGGCACGACGTTGGTGTTGATGCCGCCGGAAATCAGGCCCACGGTCAGTTGCGGGCTGCCGATGCCGGGCACGGCCGACACGGTGGCGGCGTAGCCGGCGCGGTGCCGGTACAGCCAGCTGAGGATGACGGTGGCCGCCTCCAGCGCGTCGATGCCGGTGGCGGGCAAGGCGGCGTGGGCGGACTTGCCCCGCACCTCCACCTCCAGATGCAGGCAGCCGTTGTGGGCGGTGACGATGCCATAGCTGAAGCCGGCGGACACGGCGTAGTCGGGCTTGGTCAGCCCTTGTTCCAACAGCCAGCGCGGCCCGATCTCCCCACCCGCCTCCTCATCATAGGTCAGGTGCAGTTCCACCGTGCCGTTGAGCGCCACGCCCTGGCGCGCCAGCTCATCCAACGCCATCAGGGCGTAGGTGTAGGAGGCGAAGTCGGATTTGGACACGGCGACGCCGCGCCCGTACATCCAGCCGTCCTTGACGGTGGCGGCATAGGGATCGACCGTCCAGCCCTCGCCCGGCGCCACCACGTCGCCATGGGCGTTCAGCGCGATGGTGGGGCCGCCGGTGCCGAAGCTGCGGCGCACGATCAGGTTGGTGGCGCTGATCATGCCGTTGGCCTTGACCAGCTCATCCGGCACCACATGGCGCTCCACCGTATAGCCCAGGCCTTCCAGCAGTTCGGCGGCGCGGGCGGCGTGGGGGGCGCAGTCGCCCGGCGGGTTGTCGGACGGCACCTTGATCAGCTCCGCCAGGAAGCGCACCTGCTCCTCCCGCTTGGCCGCCAGGAAGGTGTGGACGGCCCCCTGGATGGCGGTGGCGGTGTCGGTCATGAGCGGGGTCCTTCAGCAAGGGAGACGGGTTCGAAACGGCGCAGGAAGTCCAGCAGCACGGCGACGGCCAGGTCGGCGTCCGCCACCGTGATGGCCTCAAGCGGGTTGTGGCTGATGCCGCCGGCGCAGCGCACGAACAGCATGGCCATGGGGCATAGCGCCGCGAGCGCCATGGCGTCGTGGCCGGCGCCGCTGGGCAGATGGTGGGGCACGATGCCGGCCCGCGCCACCGCCTGGCCCAACTGGCGCATCAGGCCGGGGTGGCAGTGGGCGGCTGCGGCGTCGTGGGTCGGCTGGATGTCCAGCGCCACGCCCCGGCGCGCCGCGATGGCGGCCAGGGTGTCCAGCAGGCCGGCGGCGGCCGCTTTGCGGCTGTCGTCACGCGGGCTGCGCAGGTCGATGGTGAAGGTGGCCTGGCCGGGAATGACGTTCACCGCACCCGGCTTGGCCTCCATCCGGCCCACGGTGGCGACCAGGTCGGGTTCCGCGCCGCCGGCCGTCTCCACCGCCAGCACCATTTCCGCCGCTGCCGCCAGGGGGTCGTGGCGCAGGGCCATGGGCACGGTACCGGCATGGCCCGCCTGGCCGGTGACGGTGACGGCGTAACGGCTGGCGCCGTTGATGGCGGTGACGATACCCAGGGGCAGGCCCCGGCATTCCAGCACCGGTCCCTGCTCGATGTGCACCTCGACGAAGCCCAGCACCTGGGACGGATCGCGCGCCACGGCCCCCAGGCCGGCGGGGTCGCCGCCGAACTCCCTCAGGGCGTCGCCCAGGGCGATGCCGTCACGGTCGCGCGCCGTCATGGCGTCGGGGGCGATGGTGCCGGCCACGGCCCGGCTGCCCGTCAGGGTGACGGGGAAGCGCACACCCTCCTCATCGCCGAAGCCCAGCACCTCGATGGCGTAGGGCAGGCGCTCCCCCCGGCGGTTCAGCTCGGCGACGGCGGCGACGGCCGCCAGCACGCCCAGGTTGCCGTCGTATTTGCCGGCGTTGCGCACCGTGTCGATGTGCGAGCCCAGCAACAGGGCGGGTAGACCGGGCGTGCTTCCCTCGTACCGGCCGACCACGGTGCCGGCGGCGTCCAGGTGCGCCGCCATTCCCGCCTCACGCATCCACGCCAGCAGCTGGTCGGCGGCGGCGCGATGCTCCCGCGTCAGGTACAGGCGGGTCAGGGCGTCCGGGTCGGCGCTGTACCGGGCGAAATCGTCCAGGCGCGCCATCAGGGCGGGGCCGAAGATCACGGCAGCATTTCCTTCAGCCGCAGCAGGGCGATGCGTTCCACCTGCGCGGTCGCGGTGGCGAACTCCGTCTCCGCGTCATTGCCCACCCGGGCCTCGAAATTGTCCAGGATGGCGGCGCGGGTCAGGCCGCGCACGGCCAGGATGAAGGGAAAGCCGAAGCGCGCCTTGTAGGTGTCGTTCAATTCCTGGAAGCGCGCGTATTCCTGGGGCGTGCACTTGTCCAGGCCGGCGGACGCCTGCTCGGCGGTGGAATCCGCCGTCAACTCCCCCCGCACGGCCAGGCGGCCGGCCAGGTCGGGGTGGGCCAGCAGCACGCCCAGCCGCTTCTCCCGTCCGGCCGCCCGGAACTGCGTCACCAGGGCGGCGTGCAGCCCTTCTGCGGTGTTGGCATCGGGCGGCAGGCCGGCATCCCACGCGGCCCCCGCGATCCAGGGCGAATGCTCGAACACGCCGCCGAAGCGGGCGATGAAGGCGTCGCGGCCGCTCATAGCGTGGCCCCGCGATAGGGATGACGCTGGTGCCAGTGGCGGGCGATGTCGGCGCGGCGGGCGAACCACACGCCCTCATGGGCCGCGGCATAGTCCAGGAAGCGTTCCAGCGCCTGGATGCGGCCGGGCTTGCCCACCAGGCGGCAATGCAGGCCGACCGACATCATGCGCGGCGTCTCCGCCCCCTCGGCGTACAGGGCGTCGAAGCTGTCCTTGAGGTAGGTGAAGAACTGGTCGCCGGAGTGGAAGCCCTGGACCTGGACGAAGCGCATGTCGTTGCAGTCCAGGGTGTAGGGCACGATCAGCTGTGGCCGGTCGCCGACCAGCTGCCAGTAAGGCAAATCGTCGTCATAGGCGTCGGCGTCATAAAGGAACCCGCCATGCTCGGCCACCAGGCGGCGGGTGTTGGGGCTGGTGCGGCCGGTGTACCAGCCCACGGGCCGGGTGCCGCTGACCTGCCCCAGGATGGTCATGGCCTTGGCCATGTGCGCCGCCTCTTCAGCGGGGTCCATGTACTGGTAATTGATCCAGCGATAACCATGGCTGGCGATCTCATGCCCCTGGTCGACCATGGCGCGGATGACATCCGGATGGCGCTCGGCGGCCATGGCCACGGCAAAGATGGTGAGGGGGATTTTCTTTTTCTCGAACAGTTTCAGCAGGCGCCAGACGCCGACGCGTGAGCCGTATTCGTACAGCGATTCCATGGACATGTGACGCACGCCGGGCAGGGCCTGCGCCGCCACCATCTCCGACAGGAAGGCCTCCGACGCCGCGTCGCCGTGCAGCACGCAGTTCTCCCCGCCCTCCTCATAGTTCAGCACCAGCTGAACCGCGATGCGGGCGGCGTTGGGCCAATCCGCCTGGGGCGGGTTGGCGCCATAGCCGATCAGGTCGCGTGGGTAGTCCACCGTCATCATGCCGCTGCTCGCCCCCTGTTTCCCCAGCCCTTAAGGCGCATTATCGCCCGACAGGGTTGCCGCCGCGACCCCGAAAGGTCCAGCATGGCGAAGGGCAGCATATCGCGCGCCCCGGCATGGGCGCCTTCCTGATTGTTTTGAAAGACTTTCCAGGGGTGGCTGGCTGACGGGGCGATGCCACCCCATGTACCTTTTGTGCATAAGCGAGGTCAGGGCGACGAACGGGCGGCGAAGATGAGTGCAGGCCATATGAATGCAGGCCGGGGCGCGGGGCGCCTGACAACCCACGTGCTGGACACGACGGCGGGCAAGCCGGGGGCGGGCATCACCGTCGTGCTGGACCGGCTGGGCGACCATGGTGGCCGCACCCGGGTGGCGGAGGCCCGCACCAACGCCGACGGCCGCTGCGACGCGCCGCTGCTGGCGGGTGCCGACTTGACGGTCGGCCGTTATGAGCTGACCTTTGCCGTCGGCGCCTATTTCCGCGCGCGCATCGATCAAGGGGGCGGCGTGGCCCTGACCGACCCGCCCTTCCTGGATGAGGTGCCCATCCGCTTTGCGATATCCGATGCCGGTCAGCACTACCACGTGCCCCTGCTGATCAGCCCCTATGCCTATTCCACGTATCGGGGCAGTTGAGATGCAGCATCGCCGAACCGTCCGCTTCCTGCTGGGCAATGAACCGCGTGAGCTGACCGATCTGGACCCGACGCTGACGGTGCTGGACTGGCTGCGCGGCACGGAACGCCGGCTGGGCACCAAGGAGGGATGCGCCGAGGGCGACTGCGGCGCCTGCACCGTGATGGTGGGGCGCCTGGTCGATGGGGTGGTCCGGTATGAGGCCATCAACGCCTGCATCCGCTTCCTCGCCACCCTGGATGGCTGCCAGCTGCTGACGGTGGAACACCTGAAGCAGCCGGACGGCGCCCTGCACCCGGTGCAGCAGGCCATGGTGGATTGCCACGGCTCGCAATGCGGCTTCTGCACCCCCGGTTTCGTCATGTCGCTGTACGCCCTGAACCGGGCGGAACCGCCAGGGAGTGCGCTGGATGAACAGCGCATCGACGACGCCTTGGCCGGCAACCTGTGCCGCTGCACCGGCTACGCCCCCATCGTCGCGGCGGCCCAACAGCTGCGCGACCGGACGCCGGACCATATCGACGACACCCTGCCTGCGGTGACCCGGGCGCTGGCCGCCCTGGCCGATGACGCGGTGGTGGAGACGGGGCGTGACGGCCGCCGCTTCCTGGCGCCGGCGACGGTGGACCAGCTGGCCGACCTGGTATTGGCCAATCCCGACGCCACCATCGTCTCCGGCGCCACCGACGTGGGCCTGTGGGTGACCAAGCATCAGAAGGTGCTGTCCACCGTGATCTACACCGGCCGCGTGGCCGGGCTGGCCCAAATCCGCGACCGGGGCGATGCCCTGGAACTGGGCGCCGGCGTCACCTTCACCGCGGCGAAGGCGGCCTTGGGCGCACTGCATCCCGATCTGGACGAACTGCTGCGCCGGGTGGGGGCGGAGCAGGTGCGCAACGCCGGCACCATCGGCGGCAACATCGCCAACGGTTCCCCCATCGGCGACACCCCGCCGGCCCTGATCGCCCTGGGCGCCAGCCTGACCCTGCGCCGGGGCCCGACGCGCCGCACGCTGCCGCTGCAGGATTACTTCCTAGCCTATGGCAAACAGGACCGCCAGCCGGGCGAATTCGTGGAAAGCGTGACCGTGCCCAAGCCTGGCCAGGGCGACTTGTTCGCCGCCTACAAGATCTCCAAACGCTTCGACCAGGACATCTCCGCCCTGTGCGCCTGCTTCCTGATCACGGTGGGCGATGATGGCCGGATCACCCGCGCCCGCCTGGCCTATGGCGGCATGGCGGGCACGCCCAAGCGGGCGGACGCGGCGGAGGCGGCGCTGCTGGGCCGGCCCTGGGACGCCGCCGCCGCGCGCGATGCCAAGGCGGCCTTGGCCCGGGACTTCACGCCGCTCAGCGACTGGCGCGCCAGTGCCGCCTATCGTTTGACGGTGGCCGGTAACCTGCTGCTGAAGTTCCAGGCGGAAAGCATGGCCGACGCCCCCGCCACCCGCGTGTTGGCGCTGCGTGCCCAGACGCGTTCGGCGGGTTGCGATATCGCAAGCCAGGGGGTGTCCCATGCCTGACAAGACCCCCATCGACATCCCCGCCGTCACCCCGCGCCGCATCGACGGGGCGGTGCACGACAGCCGTCACCATGAAAGCGCGCACAAGCATGTGAGCGGCGAGGCGCTGTACGTCGATGACATCGCGGAACCCGCCGGCCTGCTGCATGTGCAGCTGGGCCTGGCCAGCCGCGCCCACGCCCGCGTGCTATCCCTGGACCTGGACGCCGTGCGCCAGGCCCCCGGCGTGGTGGCGGTGTTCACCGCCGCCGACATCCCGGGCGACAACGACATCGGCGCCGGCCTGCGCCATGACGAGCCGCTGTTCGCCGAGGATGTGGTGCAGTACCACGGCCACCCGCTGTTCGCCGTGGCGGCGGAGACGCGCAACCAGGCCCGCCGCGCGGCGGGCCTGGCCAAGGTCGAGTACGAGGACCTGCCGGCGGTGCTGGACATCGCGGCGGCGCGCGATCCCGGCGCCCTGGTCACCCCGCCCATGACCCTGCGCCTGGGCGATGCCGAGGCGGCGCTGAAGACGGCCCCCCGCACGCTTTCCGGCCGCATCAAGATCGGCGGGCAGGAACATTTCTACCTGGAAAGCCAGATCGCCATGGCCGTGCCGGGAGAGGATGAGGACGTGCTGGTCCACGTCTCCACCCAGCACCCCAGCGAGGTGCAGCACATCGTCGCCCATGTCCTGGACATTCCCGATGCGGCGGTGACGGTGGAGGTGCGGCGCATGGGCGGCGGCTTCGGCGGCAAGGAAACGCAGGCCAACCTGTTCGCCGCCTGTGTCGCCCTGGTGGCCAAGAAGACGGGCCGCGCCGCCAAGCTGCGCCCCGACCGCGACGACGACTTCCGCATCACCGGCAAGCGCCATGATTTCGAGGTGGACTATCAGGTCGGCTTTGATGACCAGGGCCGCATCCTGGCCGCCGACATGGTGTTCGCCGCGCGCTGCGGCTTCGCGGCGGATCTCTCGGGCCCGGTGACGGACCGCGCCCTGTTCCATGCCGACAACTGCTATTTCTACGGCAACGCGCGCATGTCCTCGCTGCCGCTGAAGACCAACACGGTGTCCAACACCGCCTTCCGCGGCTTCGGCGGGCCCCAGGGCATGGTGGCGGCCGAGCGGATGGTGGAGGAGGTGGCCTTCGCCACCGGCCTGGATCCGCTGGACGTGCGGAAGGTGAACTTCTACGGCACCACCGACCGCAACGTGACGCCCTATCACCAGACCATCGAGGACAACATCATCGGCCCCCTGGTCGATGAGCTGGAGGCGTGGTCGGACTATCGTGCGCGGCGGCAGGCCATCCGCGCCTTCAACGCCGCCAACCCCTGCCTGAAGAAGGGCCTGGCCCTGACGCCGGTGAAGTTCGGCATCTCCTTCACCTTCACGCCCTACAACCAGGGCGGGGCGCTGATCCACATCTACACCGACGGCTCCATCCACCTGAACCATGGCGGGACGGAGATGGGGCAGGGCCTGAACACCAAGGTCGCCCAGGTGGTGGCCGATGAGTTCCAGGTGGACATCGGCCGCATCCGCATCACCGCCACCACCACGGGAAAGGTGCCCAACACCTCCGCCACCGCCGCCTCCTCCGGCGCCGACATCAACGGCAAGGCGGCGCAGAACGCCGCCCGCGTGCTGAAGGCCCGCTTGGTGGAATTCGCCGCCGGCCATTGGAACGTTTCCGGGGACGCCGTGGTTTTCACCGCCGATGGGGTGCGGGTGGGCGACCGGCTGCTGACCTTCAGGGAAGTGGTGAAGGCCGCGTACATGGGCCGCATTTCCTTGTCGGCCACCGGCTATTACAAGACGCCCAAGATCCACTGGGACCGGGCCAAGGGCCAGGGCCGTCCCTTCCTCTATTACGCCTATGGCGCGGCGGTGGCGGAGGTGACGGTGGACACGTTGACGGGCGAGTATGTGGTGGACCGCGTGGACATCCTGCACGACTGTGGCGACAGCCTGAACCCGGCCCTGGACAAGGGCCAGGTCGAGGGCGGTTTCATCCAGGGCATGGGCTGGCTGACGACGGAGGAGCTGTGGTGGGACGCCCAGGGCCGCCTGCGCACCCACGCCCCCAGCACCTACAAGATCCCGGCCTGCGGCGACCGCCCGCGCCAGTTCAACGTCCGCCTGGTACGGAACAGCCCGAATGTCGAGGACACCATCCACCGGTCCAAGGCGGTGGGCGAGCCGCCGCTGATGCTGGGCATCAGCGTGCTGCACGCCCTGTCCGACGCCGTGGCCAGCGTGGCGGACCATAAGATGTGCCCGCAACTGGACGCGCCGGCCACGCCGGAACGGGTGCTGGCCACCATCGACCGCTTGCGGGGGCGGACGGCATGATGGCGTCCAGGGTTCCGCTCTCCGCCCCCGGCCCGCAATCCGCGGGGCTGGCCGCCTGCCTGGCCCGGGGTGAGGCCGTGGTGCTGGTCACGGTGACGGAGGCGCGGGGATCCACCCCGCGTGAGGTCGGCGCCTGCATGGCGGTGGGTGCCGACTGGCAGACCGGCACGGTGGGTGGCGGCCGGCTGGAACATCTGGGCCTGGAAACCGCCCGCCGCCTGCTGGCGGAGGGGGGCGAACCGGTACGCCTGGACGTGCCCTTGGGCCCGGCGGTGGGCCAATGCTGCGGCGGCCATGTCGTGCTGACGGTGGAACGGGTGGATGAGGCGGTGCTGTACCGCCTGCGCGCGGCGGAGGCGACGGCCCTGGCCGGCCAGCCCTGGCTGATGCTGTTCGGCGCCGGGCATGTCGGCAAGGCGGTGGCCCGCGCCATGGCGCCCCTGCCGCTGCGCCTGGTGTGGGTGGACAGCCGCGCCTCGGAATTCCCACCCGACCCGCCGGTGGACGCCGACATCCGCGTGGCGACGGAGCTGCCCAGCCAGGTGGCCCTGGCCCCACCCGGCGCCGGCTACCTGATCATGACCCACAACCACGACCTGGACTTCGCCATCACGGCGGAGGCGGTGCAGCGCACCGACACGGCCTATGTCGGCCTCATCGGGTCGCACACCAAGCGCCAGCGCTTCTCGCGCTGGTACCAGGCGCAGGGGTATGATCCCAACCATTTGCGGCGCCTGATCTGTCCCATCGGCGCGGGCCTGTCGGGCGACAAGCGGCCGGAGGTCATCGCCGCCCTGACGGCGGCGGAGGTGCTGACGGCCCTGTTGCGCCGACCGCCGCAGACCACGGTGATGATGGGCGACATTTACGGGGCCATCTAGTGGGGGGCCATCCGGTGGCCGGCGCCGACACCGGCGTGATCTACCTGGACCACCTGGCCAGCACGCCCCTGGACCCCGCCGTGCTGGCCGCCATGCTGCCCTGGTTCCAGCCGGACCATGCCGGCAACGCGCAATCCGTCCATCACACTCCCGGCCGCCAAGCCGCGCGGGCCATCGCCCAGGCCGCCCGCGCCGTGGCGGCGCTGGTGGCGGCGCCGGCGGATGCGGCGGTGACCTTCACCCCCAGCGCCAGTGAGGCCAACCGTCTGGCGCTCCAGGGTTTGGCGCCGGCCGGCGCCCTGCTGCTGGTCTCCGCCATCGAGCATGACAGCGTGCTGCGCCAGTTGGATGGACTGCGGGCCGCCGGCCATGCCGTGACCCTGCTGCCGGTGGATGGCCAGGGCGTCATCCGCCTGGATGCGCTTGAGGCCGCCTTGAGCGTGGCCGGCTCCCGGCCCGTGCTGTCGCTCATGGCCGCCAACAATGAGGTCGGCAGCCTGCAACCGCTGGCGGCCGTGGCCGACCTCTGCCGCCGCCATGGCGCCCTGTGGCACTGCGACGGCGTGCAGTACGTAGCCACCGGGCCGCTGGCCCTGGGGGGCAAGGGTCGTTCCGGACCCGATATGATTACCCTGTCGGCGCATAAGCTCTATGGTCCGCAGGGGGTGGGTGCCCTGGTGGCGCGGCCGGGGCTGGCGCCGGCCGTCCCCTGGTCCTGGGGTACGCCGCCCGTCGCCCTGATCGTCGGCTTCGCTGAGGCGGCGCGGCTGGTCCTGGGGCGGCGCGAGGCGGATCGCGATCATTTGGCGGCGCTGACGGCGCGGCTGTGGGCGGGCCTGAGCGCCGCCGTTCCCGGCGTCACGCGCAACGGCCCCGCCGACGGCCTGCCTGGCTGCCTCAATGTCACGCTGCCGGGCGTGGACGCCGCCGACCTGCTGCTGGATTTGCCCGACCTCGCCTTGTCCACCGGTTCCGCCTGCCGCTCCGCCACCGGTCAGCCCTCGCATGTGCTGACGGCGATGGGCCTGGATGCGGCGGCGGCCTTCGGCAGCCTGCGCTTCGGCCTGGGCCGGGGTACCACCGAGGCGGCGGTGGACCGGGCGGTGGCCCATATCGCCGCAGCGTTGCGGGCGCGCTAGTATCCAGGCGCACACAGGGAGCGCCCCATGCCTGAGCAAGACGCGGTGATCCTCTGGCTGGTACGCACGGACCCGGCCATCCGCTGGCAGGTGATGTGCGACCTGCTGGACTTGCCGGAGGCGGACTGGGCGGGGGAACGCGCCAAGGTCGAAACGGAAGGGTGGGGTGCCCGCCTGCTGGCCTGCCAGGATGCGGACGGGCAATGGGCCGGCGGGGCCTTCTTCCCCGCCGATTTCACCCCGGATGAATGGCACCGCAGCGGCCAGCCGTGGACCGCCACCGCCTTCGCATTGGATCAGTTGCGCGAATTCGGCTTGGACCCCGCCACCGAGCGTGCCCGGCGCACCGTGGCCCTAGTGGGCGCCCATTCCCGCTGGGACCAGGGCGGTCAGCCCTACTGGCAGGGCGAGGTGGAGGAGTGCATCAACGGCCGCACGGTGGCCAACGGCGCCTATTTCGGCGCCGACGTTTCCGCCCTGGTCGACCGCCTGGTGGATGACCGCCAGCCGGACGGGGGCTGGAACTGCGAGCGCGCTGCCGGTTCCGCCTGTTCCTCCTTCGCCAGCACCCTCAACGTGCTGGAAGGCCTGCTGGAGTATGAGCGTGCCACCGGCGGCACCGACCGCTCCCGGGCGGCGCGGCGGACGGGGGAGGAATACCTGCTGTCCCGCCACCTGTTCCGCCGCCTGACGACGGGGGAACCGGCCGATCCGCAGTTCCTGGACCTACTGCACCCCAACCGCTGGCGCTATGACGTCCTGCGCGCCCTGGACTATTTCCGCGCCGCCGGCCAACTCACCGGCGCCCAGCCCGATGCGCGCCTGGCCGAGGCCATCGCCCATTTACGGTCCCGCCGCCAGGCGGACGGCACCTGGCCGCTGGACTGGGACTTGCGCGGGCGGGTGTGGTTCAAGGTCAACGACGGGCCGGGCAAGCCGTCGCCCTGGGTCACCCTGCGGGCGCTGCGGGTGTTGAAGTGGTGGGACGCTGCCGCCTTTTCATGATTTTTGAAGCTGTTGTGGATACGCGGACCCTGGCGCCGCGCCGCCAGCGCCCGTAGCGTTGTGCGGTTGCGGCATAAAAGCGGGGCGGCGGGGCGATGGCGTTCATTTTCTGGGAATGGGTCAATACGCTGGCGCGCTGGCTGCACATCGTGGCGGCGGTGGCGTGGATCGGATCCTCCTTCTACTTCATGGCCTTGGACGCCAGCCTGCGCAAGCGGCCGCACCTGCCGCAGGGCGTGCAGGGGGAGGCGTGGCAGGTCCACGGCGGCGGCTTCTACAACATGGTGAAGTATCTGGTGGCGCCCAGTCAGATGCCGGCTGAACTCACCTGGTTCAAGTGGGAGGCGTATACCACCTGGCTCAGCGGCTTTTTCCTGCTGTGCGTCCTCTACTACCGGGGGGCGGACCTGCTGCTGATCGATCAGTCGGTCATGGCCCTGACGCAAGGGCAGGCTATCGCCCTCAGCATCGGCCTGCTGGCCGCCGGCTGGGTCGTCTATGACCTGCTGTGCCGATCCCCCCTGGGCCGGCACAACGGGGCGCTGGCGGCGGTGGGCTTTGTCTTCCTGGTGGCGGCCTGCTGGGGCACGACCCATGTCTTCAGCCCGCGCGGCGCCCTGCTGCAGATGGGGGCGCTGATCGGCACCATGATGGTGGCCAACGTCTTCCTGCTGATCATCCCCAACCAGCGCAAGGTGGTGGCGACGCTGCTGGCCGGCGGCACACCGGACGCCAGCCTGGGCAAGGCCGCGAAGCAGCGGTCCATGCACAACAACTACCTGACCCTGCCGGTCGTCTTCCTGATGATCGGCAACCATTATCCGCTGACCTACGCCACCCGCTACAACTGGGTGATCTTCGCCGTCATCCTGGTGGTGGGCGCCAGCGTCCGCCACTTCTTCAACACCAAGCACGCGGGCAAGCCGGCGCCCTGGTGGACCTGGGGCGTGGCCGCCGCCGGCATCCTGCTGACCGCGTGGCTGAGTGCACAAGGGTCGGCCGATGGCGGCCCGGCCGCCAGCGCCGCAGCACTCACCGTCCCCTTCGCCCAGGCGCAGGAGGTGGTGATGAACCGGTGCAGCATGTGCCACACGGCGGCCCCGGCCTGGGACGGCATCAGCGCCCCGCCGCATGGCGTCATCCTTGACAATCCGGGCGATATCCTGCGCCATGCCGACGACATCCGGCGCCAGGCCGCGCTCAGCAGCGCCATGCCGCCCGGCAATGTCACCCTGATCACGCCGGAGGAACGGGCCATCCTGGCCGCCTGGTCCGCCGGTGCGGCATCGCCCCACATGGCATCCGCAAGCGTCCCGTAACCTGGATATTCGTCATGGCGTTCACCCCCGGAACCACCGCCTTGCGCGGCCGGCTTTTGACCTTCCTGCGCGCGCCCCAGGGGCCGGGCGACCGCGACAGCTATCGCTACATCGCCGACGGCCTTGTGGTGGTGACCGCCGGCCGCATCACGGCGGTGGGGGAGGCGGCGGACCTGCTGCCCACGCTGCCGGCGGGGATGGCGGTGGCGCATTATCCCGACGGCCTGATCCTGCCGGGCTTCATCGACACCCACATCCACTTCCCCCAGACCCAGGTCATCGCCTCCTACGGGACGCAGCTGATGGAGTGGCTGGAGAAGTACACCTTCATTGAGGAACAGCGCTACGCCGACCACGCGCACGCCAGCCGCAACGCCCGCTTCTTCCTGGATGAACTGGCGCGCAACGGCACGACGTCGGCCGTGGTCTATGGCAGCGTGCACCCCGGCTCGGTCAAGGCCCTGTTCACCGAGGCCGAGGCGCGCGGCGTGGGCCTGGTGGCGGGCAAGGTCATGATGGACCGCCACGCCCCCACCGCCCTGACCGACACGGCTCAGACCAGCTACGATCATTCCAAGGCGCTGATCGGCGCCTGGCACGGCGTGGGCCGCCAGCGCTACGCCGTCACGCCGCGCTTCGCCATCACCTCAACGCCGGAACAGCTGGAGGCGGCGGGTGCCTTGCTGCGTGAGCATCCCGGCGTCTACATGCAGACCCACCTGTCGGAGAACCATGAGGAGATCCGCCAGGTGGCGCGCCTGTATCCCGAGGCGGCGGACTACCTGGATGTCTACGACCGCTTCGGCCTGCTGGGCGGCCGCTCGCTGTTCGGCCACTGCATCCATGTGAGCGAGCGGGAAATGGCCCGGATGCATGAGACGGCGTCCGCCGCCGTCTTCTGCCCCACCAGCAACCTGTTCATCGGCAGCGGCCTGTTCGACCGCGCCGCCCTGGAAAACCCGGCCCGGCCGGTGCGCCTGGGCCTGGCCACCGACGTGGGCGGCGGCACCAGCTATTCCCTGCTGCGCACGGCGGGGGAGGGGTACAAGGTGCTGCAACTGCGCGGCCAGAGCTGGCCGGCGCTGGCCGCCTTCGACCTCATGACCCGGGGCAACGCCGCCGCCCTGGGCCTGATGGAGGAGATTGGCCAGATCGCCCCCGGCCGCTACGCCGACCTGGTGGTGCTGGACGCCTCCGCCACCCCCGCCATGGCCCACCGGCGCGAGGCCATCCAGGGCGACCTGGAGGAGGAGCTGTTCCTGCTGATGACCCTGGGCGACGACCGGGCGGTGCGGGCGACCTACATCCAGGGACAACGGGTGCATGACCGGGATTAAGATGGCATCTGAGGTGCGCCTGTGCGAAGATGTGTACATCTGAATACCGGCCGCTAATATGAAGAGAAGCGCCATGTCTAACAGCACCACTCTGACCGTCAGGCTCAAGCCCGAGGTTAAGGACCAGCTCGCTGCGTTGTCGGTGCAGACCAACCGAACCCGCTCCTATTTGGCGGCGGAGGCCATTGCTGACTATGTGGCACGGGAAATCGCCTTGGTTGAAGGAGTCCAACGCGGCTTGGCCGATATTGAGGCTGGCCGGTTGATACCACACGATCAGGCGATGGATGAACTGGACGCGGCGATTGAGGAAGTTGCGCGGAGCCGGGGGTGAAGCGGTCCGTCATCTGGTCCCGCGATGCGTTGGACGAGCTGATAGGCATCGCGCGTCACATTGCCAAAGACAATCCGGAAGCTGCCCGCAAGGTGGCTGTGGCCATCCGCGCAACGGGCAGCGCCTTGGGGCAGCGCGCCTTGGGGCGTAAAGGGCGCGTTACCGGTACCTATGAAAAGGTGGTGGCGGACCTGCCTTATATTATCGCCTACAAGTTCATTGCCAAACCAACTGGCGGCGAAGCTCTGGTGATCCTGCGCATTGTGCACATGACCCGTGATTGGCCGCCGGATGCATGGCCGGCGAACTGAAGAAATTTTAGTTAGGCCCCGGTTTTGCAGGGGAAGTCCGGACATAAGCCTAGTGTTTGGGGGATGGGGTGATGGCCCTGCTGGAGAACATGCAGGTGTTCGTGCGCGTGGTGGACCTGGGCAGCCTGTCGGCGGCCGGGCGGAACCTGCGCATGTCGCCGGCCCTGGTCAGCCACCGCATCCAGCAGTTGGAGGCGCACCTGGGCGCCCGCCTGCTGAACCGCACCACCCGCCAGCTGCAGGCCACCGAAACCGGCCAGGTCTTCTACCAGCACTGCCTGGAGGTGCTGGAGGCGGTGGAGCGGGCGCACAGCAGCATCGCGGCGGAGGGCGGCGCGCCGTCCGGCAGCGTGCGGGTGACGGCACCGCTGGGCTTCGGCCGCCGTGTGCTGAGCCCGCTGGTGCCGGAATTCCGCGCCGCCAACCCCATGGTGGATGTGCGCCTGCGCCTGTCCGACCATCTGCTGGACCTGCTGCGCGAGTCCGTGGACATGGCCATCCGCATGGCCACGCTGAAGGACAGCAGCTTCGTCGTGCGCAAGATCGCCGACCTGCGGCGTGTGCTGGTGGCGGCACCCCGGTACCTGGAGGCGCGCGGCCGGCCCAAGGCGCCGTCCGACCTGCTGGAACATGACTGCCTGCTGCTGCGCTTCCCCGGCACGCAGCAGTACCGCTGGACACTCACCAGCCCCGGTAAGGATGAGAGCAAGAGCACCAAGCTGTCCATCGCCGGTCCCATGGACGCTGACGATGGTGATGTGTTGACCCGCTGGGCGGTGGACGGCCACGGCATCGCCCTGAAACCCCTGTGGGAGGTGGCGGACGAGGTGAAGTCCGGCGCGCTGGAGATCGTGATGCCCGAGCATCCGCCGGAGCCGGTGCAACTGGCCATCGTCTACCCGCACCGGGCGCTGCTGCCGGCCAAGGTGCAGTCGCTGTCCGACTTCCTGGTGCCGCGCGTGCGCAGCCTGCTGGCCGCCAGCCACCCGGATGCGGTGATGTGAGAAGGGGCGGCCGGTACGTCAAATGACGTATGGGGGCTGCCAATCTTTTAGGCGCACATCGCCAGGCGCCCAATTTATGGGCGATGGTCTTTGCCCGCGCGGGCGCTCGTGCCATGCTGACCGCATGGTCAAGTCTTGGCACGGCGGTTGCGAACCAACGGCCGGGAAACAATGGGGTGGCCTGGAATGATGCGGCGGGGGGATATGCCAAGGGAGAACAGGGGACGTCATGCCTGACGCCGCCCTGCCGTCGGCTACCCGTTTGCAGCGCCTGGAGGGCCGCGTCGTCTTCGCCGTGAAGGCGGATGCCGAGGGCGTCACCCGCCTGGACCGCCTTTATCAATCTGGCTCCGCCCGCCTGCGCCTGCCCAAAGGGCCTGGGCTGGAGGGCGTGCTGATCAACACCGGTGGCGGCCTGACCGGCGGCGACGTGCTGGAGACGGAGGTGATTGTGGCGGCGGGCGCCCATGCCACCGTCACCACGCAAGCCGCCGAGAAGGTGTACCGCGCCAGCGCGGGCGAGGCGGGGGTGGTGAACCGGCTGACGGTGGCCGGCCGGCTGGACTGGCTGCCGCAGGAAACCATCCTATTCGACGGCGCCCGCCTCTGCCGCCGGCTGGAGGTGGAGATGGAACCGGACGCCACCCTGCTGGCGGCGGAGGCCACGGTGTTCGGCCGCACCGCCCGGGGGGAGCGGGTGACCCACGGCCTGTTCCGCGATGACTGGCGCATCCGCCGGGGCGGGCGCCTGGTCTATGCCGACGCCGTGCGCTTGAGCGGCGACATCGATGCCCAGTTGTCCTGCGCGGCGGTGGCCGGCGGCGGGCGGGCGGTGGCGTCCTGTCTCTACATGGCGGCGGACGCCGAGGCCCGGGTGGACGCGGTGCGCGACTTGCTGCGCGTCGAGGGCGTGAGGGCCGGGGCCAGCGCCTGGAACGGCCTGCTGGCCCTGCGCCTGGTGGCCGCCGACGGGCAAGCCCTGCTGCGGGCCTGGGCGCCGCTGATTGAACATCTGCGCGGGATGGCCGTCCCGCGCGTCTGGCGTTGCTGAGGGAGGATATGCGGTGAATCTGACCCCGCGTGAGAAGGACAAGCTGCTGATCGCCATGGCGGCCATGGTGGCGCGCCGCCGCCTGGAACGGGGCGTGAAGCTGAACCATCCCGAGGCCATCGCCCTGATCACCGACTTCGTGGTCGAGGGCGCGCGCGACGGCCGCCCGGTGGCGGAGCTGATGGACCAGGGCGCCCATGTGGTGGGCCGCCACCAGGTGATGGAGGGCATCGCCGAGATGATCCCGGACGTGCAGGTGGAGGCGACATTCCCCGATGGGGTGAAGCTGGTCACCGTCCATAACCCGATCCGCTGAGGTGCCGTGATGACGATGATCCCGGGACAAGTCTTCACCGCCGAGGGGGAGATCGAGCTGAACGCCGGCCTGCCCACGGTGACGCTGGACGTGGCCAACACCGGCGACCGGCCCATCCAGGTCGGTTCCCACTTTCATTTCTTCGAGACCAATGCCGGCCTGAGCTTCGACCGCGCCCAGGCCTACGGCCATCGGCTGGACATCCCCGCCGGCACGGCGGTGCGGTTCGAGCCGGGACAGACCCGCACCGTCACCTTGGTGCCCTATCGCGGCGCCCGGACTGTGTACGGCTTCAACGCCCAGGTCTCGGGTGCGCTGAAAGGGGGCAACTGATGGCCGTGAAGATCAGCCGCGCCGCGTATGCGGACATGTTCGGTCCCACCGTGGGCGACCGCGTGCGCCTGGCCGACACCGACCTGATCGTGGAGGTGGAGAAGGACTACACCACCTATGGCGAGGAGGTGAAGTTCGGCGGCGGCAAGGTCATCCGCGACGGCATGGGCCAGTCGCAGGCGACCCGCGCGCAAGGGGCGGTGGACACCGTCATCACCAACGCCCTGATCATCGACCATTGGGGCATCGTCAAGGCCGACGTGGGCCTGCGCGACGGCCGCATCCACCACATCGGCAAGGCCGGCAATCCCGACGTGCAGCCGGGGGTGGACATCATCGTCGGCCCGGGGACGGAGGTCATCGCGGGTGAGGGCAAGATCCTGACGGCCGGCGGCATCGACACCCACATCCACTTCATCTGCCCGCAGCAGATCGAAGAGGCGCTGATGTCCGGCGTCACCACCATGCTGGGCGGTGGCACCGGCCCCGCCACCGGCACCAACGCCACCACCTGCACGCCGGGGCCCTGGCACCTGGCCCGCATGCTGGAGGCGGCGGAGGCCTTTCCCATGAACCTGGCCTTCGCCGGCAAGGGCAACGCCGCCTTGCCGGCGGCGCTGGAGGAACAGGTGCGCGCCGGTGCCGCCGCCTTGAAACTGCATGAGGACTGGGGCACCACCCCGGCCGCCATCGACACCTGCCTGGATGTGGGTGACCGTTTCGACGTGCAGGTGATGATCCATTCCGACACGCTGAACGAGTCCGGCTTTGTGGAGGACACCATCGCCGCCTTCAAGGGCCGCACCATCCACGCCTACCATACCGAGGGGGCGGGCGGCGGCCACGCGCCGGACATCATCAAGGTCTGCGGCCTGGCCAATGTCATCCCGTCCTCCACCAATCCGACGCGGCCCTACACCCGCAACACGGTGGACGAGCATCTGGACATGCTCATGGTCTGCCATCACCTGGACCCCAACATTCCCGAGGACGTGGCCTTCGCCGAAAGCCGCATCCGGCGCGAGACCATCGCGGCGGAGGACGTGCTGCACGACCTGGGCGCCCTGTCCATCATCTCTTCCGACAGCCAGGCCATGGGGCGGGTGGGGGAGGTGCTGATCCGCACCTGGCAGACGGCGCACAAGATGAAGGTGCAGCGCGGCCGGCTGGCGCAGGAGACGGGGGAGAACGACAACGCGCGGGTGAAGCGCTACATCGCCAAGGTTACCATCAACCCCGCCATCGCCCATGGCATGAGCGCGCATGTCGGATCCATCGCCGCCGGCAAGCTGGCCGATCTGGTGCTGTGGTCGCCGGCCTTCTTCGGGGTGAAGCCGGATTTGGTGTTGAAGATGGGCACCATCGTGGCCGCCCCCATGGGCGACCCCAACGCCAGCATTCCCACGCCGCAGCCCGTGCACTACCGTCCCATGTTCGGCGCCTATGGCCGCGCGGTGCGGCGCAGCGCCGTCACCTTCGTCTCGCAGGCGGCCCTGGACGATGGCCTGGGCCAGCGCCTGGGGCTGGAGAAGACCCTGCTGGCGGTCAGCAACACCCGGGGCGGCATCGGCAAGGCCGCCATGGTGCACAACAACGCCACGCCGCATGTCGAGGTGGATCCGGAAACCTATGAGGTGCGGGTGGACGGCCAGATCGTCACCTGCGAGCCCGCCGACGTGCTGCCCATGGCGCAGCGCTATTTCCTGTTCTGAGGATCCCCGCCTTGAGTGAAGACCTTTCCCCCGCGACCGATCTGCCCAGGGCGCACACCGTCCTGCCCGCCGGCTATTGGGATGCCGCCAAGGCCGCCGGCACCGTGACGCTGGATTTCGACCACCGCTGCCGCCGGCGCCTGCGGCTGGAGCGGGACGGCGGGGATGGCCCCTTGATGCTGGACCTGCCCAGCCCCCGGCATATCCGCCATGGCGATGGGCTGGTGCTGACCGGCGTGGGCATTGTGGCGGTCAAGGCGGCGCCGGAGGACCTGATGGAGGTGCGGTGCGAGGCCATCGGCGACCTGTTGCGGATGGCCTGGCACATCGGCAACCGCCACATCCCGGCCGAACTGCGCGGCGACCGCCTGCGCATCCGCGCCGACCATGTGCTGGCCGACATGCTGACCGGCCTGGGCGCCATCGTCACCCCCGTCTCCGCCCCCTTCGATCCCGAGGGCGGCGCCTATGGCGACAGCCCGGCCGGCGGCGGCCATGGGCACGGCCATGGCCATTCGCATGGCCACGGGCATGATCACGACCATGACCACGGTCACCATCATCACGATCACCATGCGCACGGCCATGGCTGAAACCGTGGCCGACGCTGCCGGCGTCTACCGCCTCATGACCTGGCTGACGGCGTCCTTCCCGGTGGGCGCCTTTTCCTACAGCCATGGCCTGGAATGGGGGGTGGAGGACGGCACCATTCGCACGGTGGATGCGCTGGTGGCCTGGGTGGATGACCTGCTGACGCTGGGGTCCGGCTGGAACGATGCCGTGCTGGCGGCGGCGGCCTGGCGCGCCTCGGCGGCCGGCGACTGGTCGGGCCTGGCCGAGGTGGCGGACCTGGCGGCCGCCCTGACGCCCACGGCGGAGCGGCGGCTGGAAACCCTGTCCCAGGGCCGCGCCTTCGCCGCCGCCATCGCCTCGGCCTGGCCTTGTGAGGCCGTCGATCGGCTGAAGGCCATGGGCGGCGATCTCGCCTATCCCGTGGCGGTGGGGGCGGTGGCGGCCGGCCATGGCCTCGGCCTGCCCGCCACCCTGCTGGGTTACCTGCACGGCTTCGTCGGCAACCTGGTGTCGGCGGCCCTGCGCCTGGTGCCGCTGGGGCAGACGGACGGCCAGCGGGCGCTGGCGCGGCTGGAACCGCTGGTGCTGGCCACCGCCGGCCGGGCGGCGCCCAGCACGCTGGATGATCTGGGCGGGGCGGCCTGGGTGGCCGACATCGCCTCCATGAACCACGAGACGCAATACACGAGGTTGTTCCGCTCATGAGCACGTCTTCTCCCCATGGGCCCCTGCGGGTGGGCATCGGCGGCCCCGTCGGCTCCGGCAAGACCGCGTTGATGGAGGCGCTGTGCAAGCGGTTCCGCGACATCTACAACATCGTTGCCATCACCAACGACATCTACACCAAGGAGGACGCGCTGATCCTGACGCGCGTCGGCGCCCTGGATCCTGACCGCATCCTGGGGGTGGAAACGGGCGGCTGCCCCCACACCGCCATCCGCGAGGACGCGTCCATCAACCTGGCGGCCGTGGACCAGATGAACGCCAAGTTCCCGGGCCTGGACATCATCCTCATCGAATCCGGCGGCGACAACCTGGCCGCCACCTTCAGCCCGGAGCTGGCCGACATCACCATCTACGTCATCGACGTGGCGGCGGGGGAGAAGATCCCGCGCAAGGGCGGTCCCGGCATCACCCGGTCCGACCTGCTGGTCATCAACAAGATCGACCTGGCCCCCCTGGTGGGTGCCAGCCTGGAGGTGATGGACAGCGATACCAAGCGCATGCGGGGGCAGCGCCCCTACGTCTTCACCAACCTGAAGACGGCGCAGGGACTGGACGTCGTCACCCGCTTCATCGAACGCGCCGGCGGCCTAGCCGCCTAGTGCGCATTGGGCGGCTTGGCCGCCTAACAGAACCAGCCAATCAAGGGAACCCGACCATGATGCACCGCCGCCTGTTGATCGCCCTGACCGCCGCCGCCGCATTCATGCCCGCCATGGCCATGGCCCATCCGGGCATGCCGGGCCACACCCACGGCTTCACCGATGGCTTCGCCCATCCCTTCGGCGGGTTGGACCACCTGGCCGCCATGACGGCGGTGGGCCTGTGGGCCGGCCAGCAGGCCCGAGGCGGGCAGGGTGCCCGCGCCGTCTGGCTGTGGCCGCTGGCCTTCCTGGCGCTGCTGGTGGCCGGCGCCATCGCCGGGGCCAACGGTTTGGCCCTGCCCGGCGTGGAATGGGGCATCGTCCTGTCGGTGGCCGCCCTGGGCTGGCTGACCGCCTTCGGCGCCCGCTTGCCCCTGGCCGCCGGCGCCGCCCTCATCGGTGTCTTCGCCCTCTGCCACGGTGCCGCCCATGGGGTGGAGATGCCGGCGGATGCCGATGGCCTGGCCTACGGCCTGGGCTTCGTCACCGCCTCCGCCGCCCTGCACCTGGCCGGCGTCGCCCTGTCGCGCCTGGCGGAGCGCGCCGGCTTGGCCCTGGCCCCGCGCCTGGCCGGCCTGGGCCTGGCGGCCCTGGCGCCGCTGTTGCTGGTGGTGTGAGGATGCGCGTGCCGCTTGCCGTCCTGGCGCTCCTCACCGCCACCCCGGCGATGGCGGCCGCATCTCCCCAATGGATCGCCAACGGGGACAAGGCCGGCATCGCCTACGACGGGGCGGGGGAGTTCTCGGACATGGCCCTGACCTGCGAAGAAGGTCCCCTGACCCTGTGGCTGGAGGCTGACTGCGGCGGCGCGGACACGTGCCCGGTAGCGCTGATCGTGGATGGACGGTCCGTTCCCTTGGGCCTGGGCCGTTACCAGCCTGATGGCATGGGCGGCATCCTGGTGCCGATGGAGGGCCGCGCCAGGGCGATTGATCGCCTGGCCAAGGCGCATCACTTGCGGCTGCGTGTTGGCAGGACGCTGACATCCGAGAGGGCGACGGCCGGCTTGGAAGCGGCCATCGGGGCGCTGCGGGCCGCATGTCCGGGCGCTCAGCACCCGACGCCCACGGCATAGAAATGCGCGCCCAGGGCCGTGCGAACCCAATAGCCATAGGGGCAGGCGAGGTCGGTATGCTCGGCGCGGGCCTTCCAACTCGCGGACTGGCGCTCCGGCGGCAGGGTGACTTCATCGCTCTCGTCATAGACCAGGCTGGTCAAGGCGACGATGAAGCCGCCCCAGCCCCAGAGCATCAGCTTGGGCTGGCCCATATCGGGCGTGGCGCGGATCAGGGCCAGATACTCTTGGTATTCGATCATGAAGTGCAGGCGATCCCCCAGGGTCTGCGCGCCGCCCATGACCAGGCGGGGTTGCACCACCGTCACCAGAAAGGCCAGGGGCAGCAGCGCCAGGGACACGGCGCGCCGGGGCTGCCCCTGCCGCCGGGCCCGTACCGCCAGGCTTGCCGCCCGCATCGCCGCCGCGCACCACAGGGCGAGAACCAGCAGGAGGGCCAGGGCATCGAACGGCGGCTCCCACTCCAGCGCCGCGTCGACCATGACCAGACCGGCGGAGACGGTGGCCATGGCCAGCACTGGCCACAGGGCGGGGCGGTCAGCGGCGGGAATGGCGATGGTCATGGGGTTCCCCGGCGGTGGTCGAACAGCCGCCACGCTACCCGCCGCCGGCCCCGGGATGGCGGGCATTTTTCCCGCAGAAACCGGCACTTATCGTGCAGAATCTATGCAGGGCTCGGGCGTCAGTCCCCCCGCGCCCGGCGCTTGGCCTCGCGTACGCGGGCATAGACCTGCTCCGCCGCCGGGATCAGTTCGAAGGTGGGCACGGCGGGCTTTCCGGTCCACAGGGTCATGCCCATGTCGTGGCGGCCGAACAGGCTGACCTCCGGTCCGAAGGCGACGGAGCCGCTGCCATCGTCCGCCAGGTCCAGCCGTATCTCCCCCAGCGACGTCAACTCCAGGCTCTGCCTGCTTTTGGGGGACAGGATCAGGATGCGCTGGTCGGTGAGGGCGTACACCGTACGCGCCCGGCGATACGCGTCATGGAAAAAGCGCCCAATGACGAAATAGAGGCCGAACAGCACGAAGGGCAGGCCCCACAGTCTGAAAAACAGCGGTGCGCCCGTCGTGGTCACGCCGGCTTCCCAGAAGATCGCAAATCCCGTCCACAACAGCGAAAACGGGATCAGTAGCGTATCCCGCTTGCGCAGTCGCGGCCCCTGTGCCGGCACGCCCTGCCACAACAGCCTTTCGCTCGGCTCGAGCGCCATGGCCAGGGCCGGGAAGGGTATCGTGGGTGTGAGCATATCGGTCACGGTCATCCCCGCGCCGTCATTGGGCCGGCCTGTCCGCCTGTGGCGCGCCGGATGGCGGCGCCTGACGGCTTTTCTCCACGGTGGCGATGGCTTTCGCGATGCCTTCGCGCAATTCCTTGCGGTCTTTTTGGGCCACGGCATCCCACTGATCCTTCGGGATGGTCAGTGGCTGGGGCGGGCTGGTGGCGTCCGCCCCCAGGTGGCGGCGCATCGCGCCCAGGCCGTGCAGGGCGATCCAGCGGTGGTCGTAGTTATAGGGCGTGGTTTCATCCCACTGGATGACTCGGTCGATGATGGCGCTCAGCTTCGCCATGTCGTCGAATTGCGCTTTGCGCAATTCGGGCGGCACCATCGCCATCAAGGCGCCTATGCCGGCCCCGGCCGACGGGTCCGTGCATAGCCGTCCGTCGAAGGTGCCACGCAGCAGGCCAGCATTCAGCCAGAAGATGGCGCCGTCAACATCACCTTCCTGGAACAGGATCTTGGCCATGGGGAAGAAGACGACGGGGGCGTAATTTCCGGCATTGTTCTTGATGGTGTCGATCAACGGGTCGCTTTCGCGCCCAGTCGTCTTGACCAGGGTCTGCATGGTCGCCATCACCGCGCTGTTGTCGATGGTGGCATATTCATCGGCGGCTGCCGGTGCCGGGGCACTGGCCTTGGCGCAGGGGTACATTTGTGCCAAGGCGGCCAGGACCTGCGGTTCCGTCGGGGCATCGGGCAGGCGATGCTCCTGATTGTACCGTATCAGGGCCTGCAAGGTGCCGCCGGGCGTGGCGCTGGCCGGCAGGCAGAATGTTTTGCCATTGTTCGTCTTCAGCAGGCCCATGAACCATTTGACTTCGCTGTCATCATCCGCCTTGGCCAAGGCGGATGGGGGCAATCCCACGGAACCCCACAGCAGTATGACAAGAAGGCAAAGACGGTGGAAAGGTCGGTGTTTATTGAATAAAGACAATCGCGCACCTGTGTTAATCAGACATCAATAATGCGGTGATATTGCAACGATATTCTAACTGACCGGGCGCCACAACACTTCCCGTGTCGCCGGATCCACGGTGATGGTCTGACGCTCCATTGTCGCGCGCAAGGCTGGCCCCACACGCTCCGCCGGCATGGGCGTATAACCGTGGCGGCGGAACCACGGGCCATTCCAAGGCGGCGCCTTGAAGGTGGTCAGCGTCAGGGCCTCGGCGCCCAGGGCGCGGGCGTCACTCAATGCCTGGGCCAGCAGGGCGCGGCCGATACCCCGGCTGCCGGCCTCGGGTACCACCGAAATATTGGCGAGGTAAAGCTGGCCGTCCTGCGGTTGCAGCAGGATGAAGCCGGCTGGCCGTCCCGCATGCTCGGCCACCCACACCGTGCCGGCCGCCAGGCGCTCCAGAGCGATGGGTGGCCGGGTGGCGATGAAGGCCAGGTCCGGCCAGGCGGCGTAGCGGCGGCGGGCGGCGGCTTCCAGCGCCTGAAGGGTCGGCAACTCGTCAGGCCGGGTCGCACGCAGACGCACGCTCACGGCTTGGTGGCCCCGCTGCGCGCCGCCACCCAGTCGGTGATCAGGTCCAGGGCCACGGGCGCGATCGTTTCGGGGATGCGGGCGTATTCGGTGGGGGCGCCGGTGTCGGCGGTCTGGAACATGTGGTTCAGGCCCGGCACCTCGCGCACCTCGGCCTTGGGGTCGTCGGCCAGGGCCGCGCGCAGGGCCGGCAGGTTTTCGGAGGCTGAGACCTGCAGATCCTTGGACCCCACCAGGGCCAGAACGGGCAGGCGCAGGGTGCGCAGGGCGGGGGCGGGGTCGTAGGTCAGGAACCAGCGGTACCAGGGCTTGGTCACCGCCTCGATCACCGCTTCGGAGGTGGCGATGCGGTTGTCGCCGCCCATCATGCCGCCCTGCAGCAAGATGCGCAGGCGGGCGCGGGCGCGTTCCGGATCCGGTTCGTCCTTCACGATGGCGTATTCGCGGCGGTCCATGTCCACCAGGCGCTCGGCCCCGGCGGCACCCACGCCGGTGGCGCCGGCGATCAGGCGCTTCTGGCTCAGCAGGATGCTTTCCCCGTCCACCCCTGGGCCGGCCATCAGCACCAGCCAGGCGATGTTGCGGTCGCGGCTGGCCACCATGGGGGCGATCAGTCCGCCCTCGCTGTGGCCGATCAGGCCGATGCGGCGCGCGTCGATGTCGGCGCGGCCGCGCAGATAGGCCACGCCGGCGGCGGCGTCGGTGGCGAAGTCGGGCGTGGTGGCGGCGTCGAAATCGCCGGTGGATTGGCCGACGCCCCGGTCATCCACCCGCAGCACGGCGATGCCGCGCCGGGTCAGCGCGTCGGCCAGCACCAGGAAGGGCTTGTGGCCTTCGATGGTTTCATCGCGGTCCTGGGGGCCCGACCCGGTGATCAGCAGCGCGGCCGGAAACGGGCCCTTGCCCGGCGGCAGGGTCAGGGTGCCGGCCAGCCGGACGCCGAATGCGGCCGGGTTGTCGTAGGCCACGCTGACCGTGCGATAGGGGAAGGGCGGCCGGGGTACCTGGGGCCGCGCCTGTTCCGCCTGGATCTGCGCCGTAGTCAGGCGCGTCAGGGACAGCGGGCGGGACTGGCGGGCCTGTCGCCAGGTGCCGGTCAGGGTCTGCCCGTCGGCCGACAGCGTGCCGGTATAGCCGCCCAGCACGGCCGGGATGTCGAAGGTGACCGTGTCGCCCTCGCGGCTGATGCTGGGGATGGGCAAGCCCTGGACCTGCTGGTCGACGCTGTCCAGCGTGCCGGCCAGGGCGGGGGCGCCGCCGGGCCCGGGGGCGGCGGTTACATGAAACTCCAGCCGCAGGCGGGTCAGCCCGGTGTCCAGGGTGCCCCGCCAGTCGCCGGTCAGGGCGGCGGCGGGTGCCGCCGCTGTCGCCTGGGATGGCGACGGTGCCGTCCGGGCGGCACCAGGCGGGGGGCCGCCGGCGCAGGCGGCCCACAGCAGCACCGTCATCCGCATCCAAGCCCGCCGTCGCACCGTCCACAGCCCTTCGCCAACCGGTCGCCCCGACATGAGCGTGGGGTCGCCGGCCGGCGCTGTCCAGGGGGTAAGAGGTGGTGTGGCGGCGGGGATGGGGGGCAGCCGCAAGGGTCAGGCGGTGACGGCGGCCCGCCGGACGCCGGGGTGGAAGCGGCGGGTCGCCAGAATGCCGGCCACCACGAACAGCAGCAGCAGGACGCCTTCCGCGGCGCCGAAGGGCGGCTCGCTGCCCGTGGGCGCCAGCGCGTGCAGGGCCGGCACCTTCAGGAAGGACTGGGCGACGGCGACGAAGGCCAGCAGGAAGACGCTGGCGGTCAGGCCGGCGGCGTAGATCCAGCGCCACGCCCCGCGCAAGCCGAAGGCGTAAAGGGCGGCGCCCGCCGCCACCAGGATCAGCAGAGACAGCACCCCAAGCCGTGCGAGGGCAGGAAGCCGGTGAAGGGAAAGCCGAAGCCGGTGACGTCGGTCAGGACGGCCGCCGCCAGGTAGCAGGCCGTCAGCGCCGGTGGCACCCGGCCGCTGAACAGGCCGGCGATCAGAACCAGCCCGGCGGCAAGGGCCAGCAGGCTGAGGTCGGTGTGGAAGCCCACGTAACTGCTTGGATCGAACATGGTATGGTCCCTGTTCCATGAGAAAGCGGTCCGGGGCCGCTTGCCACCAATTTGGCACCCTCTCTCATGCGCGGTCTTGTATCCGCAGACCCTGTTCGCGGATCATGCGCGGGACGCGGGGGACCGGGAACGGGGTTCCCGATCAAGGGAAGGGGGGGCGCCGCACGGCATGATCGACAAGCTGGAATTCTTCATCGCGCTGGCCCGGGAACAGCATTTCGGCCGCGCGGCGGAGGCCTGCGGTGTCACCCAGCCCACCCTGTCGGCCGGCCTGAAACAGTTGGAGGAGCAGCTGGGCGTGCTGCTGGTCAACCGCGGCGCGCGCTATATGGGTCTCACTCAGGAGGGGGAGCGGGTGCTGGACTGGGCCCGCCGCATCGTGGGCGACGCCCGCGCCATGCGGCAGGAGGTGCGCGCCCTGCGCCACGGCCTCAGCGGCCATCTGCGCATCGCCGTCATCCCCACGGCGCTGGCCATGGTGCCCATTCTGACCACGCCCTATCGCGAGCGGCACCCGGGCGTGAAGTTCACCGTGCTGTCGCGCACCTCCATCGAGATCCTGCATCTGCTGGAGGGGCTGGAGATCGACGCCGGCCTCACCTACCTGGACAACGAACCCCTGGGCCGGGTGCGCACCGTGCCCCTGTACCGCGAACAGTACCGGCTGCTGATCTCCCGCGACAGCCCGCTGGGGGCCCGCGCCCAGGTCAGCTGGGCCGAGGTGGGGGAGATACCGCTGTGCCTGCTGACGCCGGACATGCAGAACCGGCGCATCATCGACCGGCTGCTGGCCATCGCCGGCGCCACGTCGGCGCCGACCCTGGAATCCAATTCCATGATCGTGCTGTTCTCGCACGTGCGCACGGGCAAGTGGGCCAGCATCATGCCCGAGGTGCTGACCACCGCCTTCAACTTCCCGGAAGAGATCCGGGCCATCCCCATCGTCGACCCGGCGGCGGTGCATGACATCGGCCTGGTGGTGCCTTATCGCGACCCCATGACCCCCCTGACCGCCGCCTTGGTGGCCGAGGCCAAGAAGGTGGCCCGCACCTTTGGCGAGCCCATGGCCCCCGTCGATGGGGCGCGATGACACCGGTCTGGCGACCAAAAAGAAACCCCCGGGGCTAGGGCCGCTCCGGGGGCTGATTTGACGTGGCGGCGCTTAGGCCGGCGCTTAGTTCGACGCCACCAGCTTCTGGCGGACATCGGCCAGCAGGGCCCGGGCCTCGGCGCGGCGGCCGGCGTCCCACACGGGCTGCGTCACCGACACCGGCGCCTCCAGCGCGTGGGCCAGCACCTTGGCCGAGCGCTCGTACTCACCCTGCTGTGACAGGAACTCACCGTAGAAATAGTTGGATTCCAGCCCGTTAGGGCTCAACGCGATGCCGCGCTCCAGATACTTGCGGGCCTTGCTGTCGCTGCCGAAGCCGATGGGGAAGCCCGGCATCAGATAGTAGAGCGAGCCCAGGTTGACGGCCGACGCGCCGTCCAGGGCGGTGGGATCGATCCTATCGGCCTGTTCGAACAGGTCGCGGGCCTTGCGCACCAGGTCCAGCGAACCGGCATTCTGCTCATAGCCGGCGATGCTGCCCAGGATCAGGGCGGTGCTGATCATTGGCTCGGCCCGGCCGGGGTAGCGGCTCTGCAGCTCGTTGGCGCGGACCAGCAGGTCCCGCATCTTCAGGGCCTGGGCCTTGTCGTCGTGCATCTGGTACTTGATGACCGACCAATCGCGCAGCAGCTGCGTCACGTCCTGCGTCATCGCCGGGTCGGTGGGCTGGGCGGCCACCGGGGCCGCCGCCATGACCGAAGCCGGGCTATCGACCGAGGCGGCCTGCACCGCGATCGGGGCCGCCAGCATCAGGCTCAGCAAGGTTGAGGTCGCAACTAAAATACGCGCACGCATGATCCACGTCCCAGTGACGGGCGTCCTAATTTGGGCGTCCTATATGGTTTCAATGTGCCGCGGGCGGGCGAAAGCGGGCCGGGCGGCGTGATAGAGGTTTTCTATCGCAACATGGAACAGCTTCGTTGATTAAGTTCCGGCGATAGCCAACTTCTAATGACAGGGAGATTGCCTGAGAAGTGAGGCCGCTGCTGTGACGTCTGCCACAACTAGTACCCCGTGGGACCGTGAAAAGGCCGCTGAAGTCATTGCGGCGCACCAAAATCTCGAAGGGCCTGCATTGCCGATACTGCATGCCTTGCAGGAGACCTTCGGCCACGTCCCCCAGGACGCGATACCCCTTCTGGCGGAGGCGCTGAACCTTTCCCGCGCCGATGTTCATGGAATTGTAAGCTTTTACCACGACTTTAAAGAGGCGCCCGGTGGCCGCCACGTGGTGAAGCTGTGCCGGGCCGAGGCGTGCCAGTCCATGGGCGGCCATGCGCTGGCTGAAGGATTGTTGCATCGCCTGGGTCTGGACTGGGGCGGCACCACCGGCGACGGTCAGGTGACGATTGAACCTGTCTATTGCCTGGGCCTGTGCGCCTGCGCCCCGGCGGCCCTGATCGACGGCCGTCCCCTGGGCCGCCTGAACCGCGAACGCCTGGACGCCGCCGTGAACGAGGCCCGCAACGATTGGTCGACGCCATGAGCACCCGCATCTTCATTCCCCGCGACGTGGCCGCCCTGGCGGTGGGCGCCGACCAGGTCGCGCGCGCCGTCGAGGCGCAGGCCGCCGCCCTGGGCGTCGCCGTCACCATCGTGCGCACCGGCTCGCGCGGTCTGTTCTGGCTGGAACCGATGGTGGAGGTGGAAACGCCCTTGGGCCGCATCGCCTACGGCCCGGTGCAGGCCGGCGACGTGGCCGCCCTGTTCGCCGCCGGCTGGCTGACCGGCGCCACGCATCCCCTGCGCGTCGGCCGGCCGGAAGACCACCCCTTCCTGGCCCGGCAAACGCGGCTGACCTTCGCCCGCTGCGGCATTGTCGATCCCCTGTCGGTGGAGGATTACAAGGCCGCCGGCGGCTATCGCGGCCTGGCCAAGGCCATCGAGGCGGGCGGGGCCGCCACGGTGGAGGCGGTGACCAAGTCCGGTCTGCGAGGACGCGGCGGCGCCGGCTTCCCCACCGGCATCAAGTGGAAGACGGTGCGCGACGCAGTTGCGGATCAGAAGTACATCGTCTGCAACGCCGACGAGGGCGACAGCGGCACCTTCGCCGACCGCATGATCCTGGAGGGCGACCCCTTCTGCCTGATCGAGGGCATGACCATCGCCGGTCTGGCGGTGGGCGCCACCCGGGGCTACATCTACTCCCGCTCCGAATACCCGCACGCCAACGCCACCATGCGGGCGGCGCTGGACATCGCGCGCGCCGCCGGCCTGCTGGGCCGCGACATCCTGGGCTCCGGCCTGGAGTTCCACCTGGAACTGCGCGTGGGGGCCGGCGCCTATGTCTGTGGCGAGGAAACGGCGCTGCTGGAAAGCCTGGAGGGCAAGCGCGGCGTCGTGCGGGCCAAGCCGCCGCTGCCGGCACTGAAGGGCCTGTTCGGCCGGCCCACCGTGGTCAACAACCTGCTGTCCCTGGCCACCATTCCCGTCATCATGGATTTGGGCGCGCAATACTACGCCGACTTCGGCATGGGCCGGTCGCGCGGCACCATGCCCATCCAGCTGGCCGGCAACGTCCTGCATGGCGGCCTGTTCGAGACGGCCTTCGGCCTGACCCTGGGTGAGATCGTGATGGAGGTGGGCGGCGGTACCGCCAGCCGCCGTCCGGTCCGCGCGGTGCAGGCGGGCGGTCCTCTGGGCGCCTACCTGCCGCCCAGCCAGTTCGACACCCCGTATGATTACGAGGCCTTCGCCGCGCGCGACGCCCTGATCGGCCACGGCGGCCTGGTGGTGTTCGACGACACGGTGGACATGGCGCACATGGCGCGCTTCGCCATGGAGTTCTGCGCCGAGGAATCCTGCGGCAAGTGCACGCCCTGCCGCATCGGGTCCACCCGGGGGGCGGAGGTGGTGGACCGCATCCTGGCGGGCCGGGACGTGGCGGCCAACATCGCGCTGCTGGAAGACCTGTGCAACACCATGAAGTTCGGATCGCTGTGCGCGCTGGGGGGCTTCACGCCCTATCCGGTGTTGAGCGCCATCCGCCACTTCCCCGAAGACTTTCATACCCGCAATTCCCCGGGCCGGCCCCTGCCGGCTGCGGCAGAGTGAAGGAGGGTCCGGCCATGGGCTTGGTTCCTGAGATCGACTACGGCACCCCGCATCCCCGCGGCCTGAAGGGCGACACCGACGCCAGGATGGTCACCCTGACCATCGACGGCGAGACGGTGACGGTGGCGGAGGGCACCTCCATCATGCGCGCCGCCATGGATAGCGGCGTCACCATCCCCAAGCTGTGCGCCACCGACACGCTGGACGCCTTCGGCTCCTGCCGGCTGTGCCTGGTGGAAATCCAGGGCCGGGCGGGCACCCCCGCGTCCTGCACCACGCCGGTGGCCCCGGGCATGGTGGTGTCCACGCAGACGGAACGGCTGAAGCGCCTGCGCAAGGGGGTGATGGAGCTGTACATTTCCGACCACCCGCTGGACTGCCTGACCTGTGCCGCCAACGGCGACTGCGAGTTGCAGGACATGGCGGGCGCCGTGGGCCTGCGCGAGGTGCGCTACGGCATGGAGGGGGCCAACCACCTGGGCCAGGCCAAGGACACCTCCAACCCCTATTTCACCTTCGACCCATCGAAGTGCATCGTCTGCTCCCGTTGCGTGCGGGCCTGCCAGGAAGTGCAGGGCACCTTCGCGCTGACCATCCAGGACCGGGGCTTCGCCAGCAAGGTTTCGGCCGGCATGGACGAGGATTTCATGGACAGCGAGTGCGTCAGCTGCGGCGCCTGCGTCCAGGCCTGTCCCACCGCCACCCTGATGGAAAAGTCGGTCATCGAGATCGGCCAGCCGGAGCATTCCGTCGTGACCACCTGCGCCTATTGCGGCGTGGGCTGCAGCTTCAAGGCGGAGATGCGCGGGACCGAGCTGGTGCGCATGGTCCCCTACAAGGACGGCGCCGCCAACCGGGGCCATTCCTGCGTGAAGGGCCGCTTCGCCTGGGGCTACGCCACCCACCGCGAGCGCATCCTGAAGCCCATGATCCGATCCCGGATCACCGACCCGTGGCGCGAGGTCTCGTGGGAAGAGGCCATCAGCTACACCGCCGGTGAGTTCAAGCGCATTCAGGAGAAATACGGCCGCGCCTCGGTCGGCGGCATCACCTCCTCCCGCTGCACCAATGAAGAGACGTATCTGGTGCAGAAGCTGGTGCGCGCCGGCTTCGGCAACAACAACGTCGATACCTGCGCCCGGGTCTGCCACTCCCCCACCGGCTATGGCCTGGGCACGGCCTATGGCACCTCCGCCGGGACCCAGGACTTCGACAGTGTCGAGGATACCGATGTCGTCATGATCATCGGGGCCAACCCCACCGACGGCCATCCGGTGTTCGGCTCCCGCCTGAAGAAGCGGCTGCGCCAGGGCGCCAAGCTGATCGTCGTCGATCCGCGCCGCATCGACCTGGTGAAGACCCCGCACGTGCAGGCAGCCCACCACCTGCCGCTGCGTCCCGGCACCAATGTCGCCGTGGTCACCGCCATCGCCCACGTCATCGTCACCGAGGGCCTGGTGAACGAGGCCTTCGTGCGCGAACGCTGCGACTGGGACGAGTTCCAGGACTGGGCGGCCTTCGTCGCGGAGGAGCGCCACAGTCCCGAGGCCATCGCCGAGTATACCGGCGTGCCGGCGGCCGAGCTGCGCGCCGCCGCCCGCCTCTACGCCACCGGCGGCAACGCCGCCATCTACTACGGCCTGGGCGTGACGGAGCACAGCCAGGGCTCCACCACCGTCATGGCCATCGCCAACTTGGCCATGGCCACGGGCAACCTGGGCCGGCGCGGCGTGGGCGTGAACCCGCTGCGCGGCCAGAACAACGTCCAGGGCAGCTGCGACATGGGCTCCTTCCCCCATGAGCTGCCGGGCTATCGCCATGTCCATGACGATGCCACCCGCGCCATCTTCGAGGACATGTGGGGCGTTACCCTGGAGAAGGAGCCGGGCCTGCGCATTCCCAACATGCTGGACGCGGCCGTCGATGGCACCTTCAAGGGCCTGTACGTCCAGGGCGAGGACATCGTGCAGTCCGACCCCGACACCCATCACGTCACCGCCGGCCTTGAGGCCATGGAGTGCGTGGTGGTGCAGGACCTGTTCCTGAACGAGACGGCCAACTATGCCCATGTCTTCCTGCCCGGCTCCACCTTCCTGGAGAAGGACGGCACCTTCACCAACGCCGAACGGCGCATCAACCGCGTGCGCCGGGTGATGCCGCCGCGCAACGGCTATGCTGATTGGGAAATCACCCAAATCCTGTCCAACGCCCTGGGCTATTCCATGACCTACAGCCACCCGGCGGAGATCATGGCGGAGATCGCGGCCACCACCCCCGGCTTCCGCAACGTGACGTACCAGATGCTGGATGAACGCGGCTCCGTCCAATGGCCCTGCAACGACGATGCGCCCGAGGGCACGCCCATCATGCACATCAACGGCTTCGCCCGCGGCAAGGGCAAGTTCGTGCTGACGGAATACATCCCCACGGATGAGCGCACGGGCGCCCGCTTCCCCTTGCTGCTGACCACCGGCCGCATCCTCAGCCAGTACAATGTCGGTGCCCAGACCCGGCGCACGGCCAACAGCGAATGGCACAAGGAGGACAGGCTGGAAATCCACCCGCACGACGCGGAGAATCGTGGCGTGCGCGACGGCGACTGGGTAAAGCTGCAAAGCCGCGCGGGCGAGACCACGCTGCGTGCTCTGATCACCGACCGGGTGTCGCCCGGCGTGGTCTACACCACCTTCCACCACCCCATGACCCAGGCCAACGTGATCACCACCGACTATTCCGACTGGGCCACCAACTGCCCCGAATACAAGGTGACGGCGGTGCAGGTCAGCCCCAGCAACGGCCCGTCCGACTGGCAGGAGAAGTACAAGACCCACAGCGACCTCAGCCGCCGCATCGTCGGCACGGATGCCGCTGAATGACGGACCGGGTGACGCCGGTGCCGCAGGCCCTGCCGGATGCCAGCCGCCCGGCGACCCGCGTCGCCTGGCGCGACGGCGTCCCGCTGGAAGGGACGCGCGTGGTGGCGGAGGAGACGGCCGTGGCCATCAGCTACGACAGCGCGGCCTACTCCGTGCTGATGGCGACCCCGCGCGACCTGGAAGACTTCGCCCTGGGCTTCAGCGTGACCGAGGGCATCATCACAGGCCGCGCGGACATTGCCGACCTGGACCTGGTGGTGGTGCCGGAAGGGGTGAACGTCCGCCTGTGGCTGGCCAAGACCCCGGGGGAGGCGCTGGAACGCCGCCGCCGCCGCCTGGCCGGGCCCATGGGCTGCGGCCTGTGCGGCCTGGAAAGCCTGGCGGAGGCGACACGGGCCCTGCCGGTGGTGCCGCAGGGCTTCACCATCGATGCGGCCCAGGTGGCCGCCGCGCGCGACGACCTGGCCAACCATCAGCCGCTGTTCGAGCAGACGCGTGCCGTCCACGCCGCCGGCTTCTGGCGTCCGGGCACGGGCATGATGGCGGTGCGTGAGGACGTGGGCCGCCACAACGCGCTGGACAAGCTGGCGGGCGCCCTGATCCGGGGCGGCGTCGATGCCGCGTCCGGCCTGGTGGTGATGAGCAGCCGGGTGTCGGTGGAACTGGTGCAGAAGGCGGCCGCCATGGGCGTGCCGGTGCTGGTGGCGGTCTCCGCCCCCTCCGCCCTGGCCATCCGCACGGCCGAGGCCGCCGGCATCACGCTGGTGGCGGTGGCCCGCCGCGACGGATTCGAGGTTTTCACCCATGCCGGCCGGATCGTGCCGGGCGATGGGGCGGAAGCGAAGCAAGGGAATACACGGCATGTCGCCTGACAAGCTGGTCTACATGGCCAATCAAATCGGCAAGTTCTTCACCTCCCAGCCGGGCGACAAGGCGGCGGCCGGCATCGCCAACCACATCGCCAAGTTCTGGGAACCCCGGATGCGCCAGGCGATCCAGGCGCATGTGGCCCAGGGCGGCGGCGGATTGGACCCAGAGGTGCTGAAGGCGGTGGAAAGTCTGCCCAAAGTAAATTAGACTATCTGTGTAGAATAAAAACAGTACACCGGGGGGATGGATGGCGTTCCTGAAAGGAGCGTCCGTCTGCTTTTTGCTGTCTTAAAATAAAGTGGGAGACGTCAATGAGTGTGGCAACTTCGGGCCCCACGGGTGGAAGCTCGTCCGGCTCGATCCTGGATCGCGAAAGGATAGTCGCAAAGGCGGGTTTTAACCGGTGGCTGGTGCCGCCGGCGGCGCTTGCCGTTCATCTTTGCATTGGCATGGCCTATGGCTTCAGCGTGTTCTGGCTGCCGCTGTCCAAGGCCCTGACGGGCACGGATGAGGCGGCGTGCAAGAACATCTCGCTGATGGCGGCGCTGACCACCACCGACTGCAACTGGCGGGTTGCGGACATCCAGATCATGTACACCCTGTTCTTCGTCGTCCTGGGCTCGGCGGCGGCCCTGTGGGGCGGCTGGCTGGAACGGGTCGGCCCCCGGCGCGCCGGTGTCGTCGCCACCTTCTGCTGGTGCGGCGGCATGGTGGTGTCGGCGATGGGCATCATGGTCCATCAGCTCTGGCTGGTGTGGCTGGGCGGCATCGTCGGCGGCGTGGGCTTGGGGCTGGGCTACATCTCACCGGTCTCCACCCTCATCAAATGGTTCCCCGACCGGCGCGGCATGGCCACCGGCATGGCCATCATGGGCTTCGGCGGCGGCGCCATGATCGGGTCGCCCCTGGCCAACATCCTGATCAACCAGTTCAAGGGGCCGGACGGCCCGGGCGTGTGGCAGACCTTCCTGGTCATGGCCGCGATCTATTTCGTCTTCATGCTGGCCGGCTCTTTCGGCTATCGCATTCCGCCCGCCGGCTGGCGGCCGGACGGCTGGATGCCGCCGGCGGCGGCGCAGCGGGCCATGATCACCCACGGCCACGTGCACCTGGACAACGCCCACAAGACGCCGCAGTTCTGGCTGATCTGGGCGGTGCTGTGCCTGAACGTCAGCGCCGGCATCGGCGTCATCGGCATGGCCTCGCCCATGCTGCAGGAAATCTTCGCCGGCAAGCTGATCGGCCATCCCGAGCTGGGCTTCGACCAGCTGGATCCGGGGCAGAAGACGGCCATCGCCACCATCGGCGCGGCCTTTGCCGGCTTGATCTCGCTGTTCAACATCGGTGGCCGCTTCTTCTGGGCCTCCATGTCGGACAAGCTGGGCCGCAAGATGACCTACTGCGTCTTCTTCGTCCTGGGACTGGTGCTGTACGCGGCGGCGCCCAGCCTGGCCCGCGCCGGCAGCGTGGCGCTGTTCGTGCTGGCCGTCGGCGTCATCCTGTCCATGTATGGCGGCGGTTTCGCCACCGTGCCGGCCTACCTGGCCGACATCTTCGGCACCCAGTTCGTGGGCGCCATCCATGGCCGGCTGCTGACCGCCTGGTCGGTGGCCGGCATCGTCGGCCCCATCCTGGTCGGCTACATCCGTGAGGCGGAACTGGCGCTGAAGGTGCCGAAGGATCACGTCTACGACGTCACCTTCTATGTCCTGGCCGTGTTCCTGATCATCGGTCTGCTCTGCAACCTGGCCATCAAGCAGCTGCCGGCCAAATGGTTCATGAGCGACGCGCAGGTGGCGGCCTTGCAGGCCAAGACCGCGAACGCCAATGCCGCCGGTGGTTCCTTCGGCATCGGCCGGGGCGGCCTGAACGGCCCGGCCATGCTGGCCTGGCTGGCGGTGGGCCTGCCCATCCTGTGGGGCGTGTGGACCACCCTGCAAAAGGCCACGCCGCTGTTCAACTGAGCAGCGCGCGATCGGGGTCCGATGATGAGAGCGTGTCTGGATGCCAGGTACGCTCTCATCGTATAATCTGGCGGACGGTGTCTTGATTTAGATTTAGTAGTGACGCATGGATGGAATCTGGAAATGGATGGCCACTGCAGGCTTTGCCGCGCTTGGTGCCCTAGGGGTAATTCTCATTTTTCCTGTATTTATAGCTTTCGTGATGTCTTTCGATGGCGGGAATGGGGGTCGTGAGGCGTGGATTGTGAGATGTGTGCTCTTAATCTTCCCATTTATTCTTATTACGATCGCGGCGTTGCCATTTACTGTTTTTAGTCGAGTTCACTATAAAGCCAAGACCATCACCGCCACAGTGATTTGGTTTTTCCTGATATTCGGTTGGCGTCTAATTTCCTCACGGTGAGAGGCAAAAGTTAAGGGCGCCTCCCTTGCGGGAAGCGCCCTTTGTGGCACGGGATGTTTGTGCGCTTACTGCGCGGTCCAGCCGCCATCCATGGGCAGGGGCACGCCGGTCATCTGGGCGGCGGCGTCGGTGCAGAGGAAGGCGGCCAGTTCGCCCAGCTCTTCCGGCGTGGTGAACTTCTTGGACGGCTGCTTTTCCGACAGCAGCTTCAATTCGGCATCCTTCTCGCTGATGCCGTCCTTGGCCGCCATGTCCTTGATCTGCTTTTCCACCAGCGGCGTCAGCACCCAGCCGGGGCAGATGGCGTTGGCGGTGATGTCGATCTCGGCCGTTTCCAGGGCCGCCACCTTGGTCAGGCCGACGACGCCGTGCTTGGCCGCGACATAGGCCGCCTTGTGCGGGCTGGCCACCAGGCCGTGGGCGGAGGCGATGTTGATCAGCCGGCCCCAGCCCTGCTTCTTCATGTAGGGCAGGGCGTAGTGCATGCCCCAGAACACGCCGGACAGGTTGATGGCGATGATGGCGTTCCACTTGTCCTCGGGGAAATCCTCGATGGCGGCCGTGTACTGGATGCCGGCGTTGCTCACCAGCACGTCGATGGACCCGAAGGTCTCCACCGTGGTGTCGATCATCTCCTTGATGGAGGACGGCTTGGAGATGTCGGCGGCGTTGTAGGCGGCCCGCACGCCGAACTCGCTTTCCAGGCCGCTGCGGATCTTCTCGATCTCCGCCGCGTCGCCGAAGCCGTTCAGCATGATGTTGGCGCCCTTGGAGGCCAGGACGCGGGCGATGCCCAGGCCGATCCCGCTGGTGGAACCGGTGATGACGGCGGATTTACCCTTCAGCATGACTACCCCTATAAGTTGAGGACGTTCGGTGAATCTCGATTCCGTTGGCATCGCGCGGACGACCGTGGCGGGCGCCCCATGTGCCTGGTGTGCCGCCCTGATATAAGGCCATGTGTGCGCCGCCGAAAGCCCCGCCCACGGCCTAAGCCGTTGTCATAGGCCGATTGCCGCTGGAATCTACAAATCGCGGCATCCGGTTCTGGTGCACCGGCGTCCTGGCATGCGGCGCCCGCGCATCAACGGTTGCCGGGTCATCACATAACTGTCACCGTCTACGGATATTACTGAAGAACACACTCTTTATTGCGGCCTGAAGGTCCGATCCCTCCTTGATCTTGATGCCTGAAGAGCGAGAGACCGGCATCCCCCGGCAGGGAACCCAGGGGCGTCCGGCCGCCGGATCCTCAGCGCCGCCGCTTGCCGCCCCGCCGGCGGGGGAGGGACCCGTCGCCTTGCCGGCCCGCTGGCGCGACGTTGTGGCGCACCTGCATCCCGTCTTCCAACCCATCGTCCAGATGCGCACGGCGCGCGTGCATGGACATGAGGCCCTATTGCGCGGGTGGGAGGCCGCGGGCTTCGCCAGCCTGGCCGCCTTGTTCCAGGCGGCCGTGGATGAGGGCGCGCTGCCGGCGCTCGAGGCGCACATCCAGGCGGCCGCCGTGGCCGCCTTCCTGGCGGCGGGCGGCACGGCCGAGGTGCGCCTGTTCCTGAACATCCATCCCCTGGCCCAGGGCCAGGTGTCGCCCCCGGCGCAGGGGGAACAGGTGCACCTGGTCTATGAGACGACGGGCACGAGCCCCGTTCCCACCCGTGCCGGCCGTGACGGTGGCGACCGGCGGGGCCGTGTCGATATCGCCTTCGATCGCTTCGGCGTGGGCGTGGCGGATTTCCAGCGCTTGCTGGCCAGCCCGCCCAGCTATGTGAAGATCGATCGCGCCTTCATCAGCGGCGTGGACGGCGACCAGGCCAAGCGCGCCCTGCTGGGCCAATTGATCGGCAGCGCCCACGCCCTGGGCCTGGCCACCATCGCCGTGGGCGTGGAGACCTCGCGCGAATTCTATGTCTGCCGGGATCTGGGCTGCGACCATGCCCAGGGCTTCCTGTTGGGCCGCCCCGGCGGCGGTCTGCTGGCTGAGGCCAGCGAGATCGCCGAGTCCCTGACCCGCAGCGACCGCCGCCGCCCGTCCGACGCCCGCCAGCGCCTGTTCGAGCTGATCGAACGCATCGCGCCCCTGCCGCTGGAGGCGCCCAAGGCCAAGCTGCTGGAGTATTTCGGCAACCTGGCCGCCCCGCCGGTGGTGCCGGTGGTGGACCGGGCGGGCGTGCCGCGCGGCCTGATTCGCGAACGCCACCTGAAGCCCTTCGTCTATTCGCGGTACGGTACGGAAATCCTGCGCAACCGCGCCTTCGGCAACACGCTGAAGGATTTCGTCATCCCCTGCCCCGTCTGCGACATCGGGACGCCCCTGGAACGCGTGATCGAGCTGTTCGCCGAGGCGGCGGACAGCGACGGCGTCATCATCGTCGAGGGCGGCGAGTATGTCGGCTTCCTCAGCAGCCAGTCGCTGGTGCGCCTGCTGCACGAACACCGCCTGGCCACGGCGGTGGACCAGAACCCGCTGACCCGCCTGCCCGGCAACAACGCCATCACCGCCCAGGTGGAGGCGCTGGTGGCGGATGGTGAGCGGGACCATGTGCTGGTCTACCTGGACTTCGACAACTTCAAGCCGTTCAACGACTACTTCGGTTTCCGCCAGGGCGATCGCGCCATCCTGATGTTCAGTGAGCAGTTGAAGGTCCAGGCCTCCGCCCTCGGCGGGTTCGCCGGCCACATCGGCGGTGATGACTTCTTTCTCTCGTGCAGCGGCCTGACCGCCGACCGCATGCGGGAACGGCTGGTGGCCTTCCTGGGCCGCTTCCGCTCTGACGCCGAAAGCCTTTACGACGTGGAAACACGCGAACGCGGATGGTTCGAGGCCAAGGACCGCGAGGGGCGTGTGCGGCGGTACCCCTTGTTGCGGGTCAGCGCCGTCATGGTGCAGCTTGTGGCTGGCACAGCCCGTCCGGGTCTGGAAACACTTGTGGAACTGATCGCCGTCCATAAAACTGCGGCGAAGGCGGCGCCCGACAACCTGTTCCTGGTGGCGGGATGACGGATGCGGTCGTCAGCCGGCCGGCCCCGGATGTATTGGGGCGCCGGCCGGAACATAAGACATTTGGGGCGCTATTCTCGTTGGTCAGGTACTCTTTCCACCACTCGGCGGGTGATCCGGCCGGCCCCGGCGGGGCTGCGGCGGGCATGGGCGGCGCTCCGACGGACGGTGCCGACACCCCTGACGATTCGCTGGCGGGTGTTTTCCCCGGGCGGGCGCCCGGCGATGGTGGGGGCGCCGACGACCCCCACGTGGCCGGGTCCCGCTTCCATTGGTCGTTCTGGTCCTCCCTGTCGTTCAAGGAAGGCGTGCGCGGCGCCCTGGCCGCCCTGCTGATCGGCTTCGCCTTTTCCGCGGTGGAGATCGGCTGGGCCGCCAGCCGTGAGCGCGAAAAGGTCCTGACCATCATCGATGACATCGCCGCCCAGGTCGAGGGCAGCGCCGCCATCGCCGCGTGGAATCTGGATGCCCAGCTGGCCAACCAGGTCATCATGGACAACCTGAAGCTCCACGCCGTCTCCGGCGTGGAAATCCTGCTGAAGGATAACGAGCGGCTGGCCGGCGTGCGGCGCAAGCCGGCGCAGGACGGCTGGCTGACGGGGCCGCTATCGCGCCTGGTGTTCGGCGACCTGTCCACCATCCGCCGCCCCTTGCGCCAGCCCAACAGCCCCAATGGCGAGATCATCGGCGAGCTGCGCCTGGACCTGGACCCGGTGGTCCTGGCCCGTGACCTGCTGATCCTGGCGGGCACCGGCCTGGTCAGCGGCGTGCTGCGCAACCTGCTGCTGGGCCTGGCCCTGGTGGCGGTGCTGCACCGCTACGTGACCCGGCCGCTGTTCAGCCTGGGCCGGTCCATTTCCCACATCAATCCCGACCGGCCCATGGAAACGGCCCTCCCGCTACCCGCGGGGCATGAGCGGGATGAGCTGGGCTATATCGCCGCGCGCACCAATGAGCTGCTGGCCCGCCTGGCCTCCAGCCAGGAGGCGCAGCGCCGCATGGCCACGCGCGACCTGCTGACCGGGCTGCCCAACCGTGTGCTGCTGACGGAGGAGCTGGGCCGCTCCCTGCCCAAGGCGGAGCGGGCGGGCTTTCACGTCGCCGTCTTCCACCTGGATCTGGACCGGTTCAAGACCGTCAACGAAAGCTATGGCCTGGATGTGGGCGACCGCGTGCTGCGCGAGGTGGGGGCCCGCCTGACCAGCGTTCTGCGCGCAGGTGACAGCGTGGCGCGCCTGGGCGCCGACGAATTCGCCGTGGTGGCCGAGGACATCGCCCAGCCGGAGATGGCGGCCCGCCTGGCGGAACGCATCCTGGACACCCTGGCCGCCCCCTATGCCATCGACGGCCATTCCGTGACGCTGACCGCCAGCGTGGGCATGGCGCTGTTCCCTGGCGACGGGCGCGACCCCGAGCCGCTGCTGCGCGGCGCCGACGTCGCCATGTGCACGGCCAAGGCGGCCGGCGGCGGGCGCTATCGCTTCTTCGCGCGGGAGATGATGGACCGGGCCGTGGCCCGCCTGCACAACGAGACGGCGCTGCGCCGCGCCATCGAGGAAAACCAGTTCGTCCTCTACTACCAGCCCAAGCTGGAGACGCTGACCCGCAAGCTCAGCGGGGTGGAGGCGCTGCTGCGCTGGCAGAAGCCGGACCGGCTGGTCATGCCGGGCGATTTCATTCCGCTTGCGGAAGAAACCGGGTTGATCGTGCCCATCGGCGCCTGGGTGCTGCGCACGGCCTGCGAACAGGCGGCCCGCTGGCTGGCGGCGGGGCACGCCGTGCCCGTCTCCGTCAACGTCTCCGCCCGCCAGTTGCAAGAGGCGGGACTGGTCGACCTGGTGGCGGACTGCCTGGCCAAGTCCTATCTGCCACCCGAACTGCTGAACATCGAGATCACCGAGACCAGCATGATGCGCGACCTGGACCACAGCGAGGCGCTGCTGGCGCGCCTGCGCGATCTGGGTGTGGGCATCAGCGTCGATGATTTCGGCACGGGTTATTCGTCGCTGGCCTACCTGCGCCGCCTGCCGGTGACGGCGCTGAAGCTGGACCGCTCCTTCGTGAACGACATCCCCGCCGAAACCGCCATCGCCACGGCGGTGCTGGACCTGTCACGCAGCTTCGGCCTCAAGACGGTGGCCGAGGGCGTGGAGACGGAGGAGCAATGGCACTGGCTGGCCCAGCAGGGCTGCGCCGAGGTCCAGGGCTTCCTGTTCGCCCGGCCCATGCCGGTGGATTTGGTGGAGCGCGATTTCCTGAAGGGCTGAGCCCCGCGCCGAAAACATGTGAAGGGGCCATACAACCATAGGACAATACGCCGGCTTCGGCCGCCGGCGTACCTTGGCGCATCCCATAGCCTGAACCCCCTCAGCCTGAACCAGCCCCAGGACGACGCCATGATCAAAGTCAGCGTGCTGTATGCCAACGAACCCGGCGCCCGCTTCGACCACGATTACTACAGGGACCGCCACATGCCGCTGGTCCAGGCAAAGCTGGGCGCCGCCTGCCTGTTCTATACGGTGGACAAGGGCCTGACCGGTGCCCCGCCCAGCGAAGCGCCGGCCTATGTCGCCATGTGCCACATCTTCGCCGAGTCCGCCGACAGTTTCTGGGCCGCTTTCGGGCCTGTGGCCGAGGAGATTGTGGCCGACATCGCCAACTACACCACCCTGTCGCCCACCATCCAGGTGAGCGAGGTGGTGGTGGGCGCCGGCCGCGGCTGACATCCGGTCCCGGGGGCCTTATCCCCGGGGCAGCGGGGCGTTCGCCAGTTCCACCACCAGGCAGCAGCCGTCCAGGCGGGTGTGGTCGTAATAGGCGCGCCCGTCGTGCAGTTCCGCGATGCGCCGCACCAGGTAGAGGCCGACGCCAATGCCGGGCACACGCTCGGCCGACGACAGGCGCACGAACTTGCCGAAGATGCGCTCCCGGTCGGCGGGCGGCACGCCGGCGCCGGCGTCGATCACCCGCACGGTGCTGCGCGTGCCCGTTTGGGCCAGTTCTACCCGGATGGGCTGGCCGGGCGGGCCGTACTTGGCGGCGTTTTCCAGCAGGTTGAGGATGGATGTCTTGAGGAGGGCCGGGTCGCCCTGAATCTCGTTCGGCACCACGCCCTCCAACCGCACCGCCTGCTCGGGGTGCGAGGCGCGCAGGGACCGGACGGCTTCGGCCACCACCTCTTCCAGGATCAGCGACTGGGTTTCCAGGTGCAGGCCGGGTGAGCGGTTGGTCTCGCGACGCAGGCCGACCTCGATGATCTCCACCAGGCGATCCACGGCCCGGCCCATGCGCTTCAGCAGGTCATGGCCCTTGGCACCCTCCGCCAAGGCGGCGGAGCCCTTGATCTGCAGGATGTCGATGCCGGTGCGGATGATGGACACCGGCGTGCGGTATTCGTGCGACACCATGTCGATGAACTGGATCTGCTCGCGCACCGCCTGGCGCTCGGCGGCCAGGGCCTCCTCCAGGCTTTCCTTGGCGGCCGACAGCTCCCGGGTGCGCAGCGCCACCATGTCCAGGGCCCGCTGCTCGGCGTGGACGGAGGCCGACAGGGCGGCGGCCTGCGCCTCCTTCCGCTCCTTTTCCGACCGGCGCACGCGCGATGCGATGGCGATGTTCATCAGGATCATGTGCACCAGCGACGCCGCTTGCGACGCCGCCTCGGTCAGGCTGATCTCGGGAATGACGCCCAGGGTACGCATGAAGCCCATCAAGGCCGCCATGCAGGTGGAGCCGAAGGCCAGGCTGTACATCAAGGCGCCCGGGTGCCCCCGCCGCGCCAGCCAGATTGCGCTGCCGATATAGATGAACATATAGGCCGACGTGACCGTGGCCAGCGTGGCGCCGGCCATCGTGTAATAGCCGGCGACGGTGGCGACGATGCCCAGGGCGCCCAGGATGATGGGGATGCGGTTCAGCAGGCTGATCAGCGGCAGGGTGCGCCGCAGGTTCAGGAACTCCTCCGTCAGCAGGGCGCCGGCCAGGATGCCGCCGCAGACGCTGGTGCCGGTGATGAGGTTGGCCAGCTTGGGCGCTGGCCCGGGAAGAATCTGCGCCAGCGCGCCGAAAGACCCGAACGCCAGTCCGATCAGACTGATCAAATATAGGGCGTAGTAGAAGTAAACCCGCTCCTGCAGCCAATAACTATGGATGAGATTGGAGATCAGCACCGCCACCGCCATACCCAGCACGAAGCCCAACCAGATGGACTGCATGCTGATATGGTTCATCAGCGGGATCAGGCGGTAGATTTGGCCGCTGAGGATGGTGGCGCTGGTGGTGTGGACATGGACATAGATCCAGGCCTGGCCGGCGCCGTCGAACACCAGCGGCTGGGTGAAGCTGCGGAAGCGCAGCATGCGGTTGGCCGAGGGCTCGCTATCGCCCTGTACCGTCCTGGCATAGGCCTCGGCCGGCGGCGGCGGCGCGTCGGCCGCCGTGTAGGCAACATTGGTTTCCACCGTGTCGAGGAAGCTGGGCAGCAGTTCCAAATACCAGGTGTCGTCGCTGTCCAGGGGCCGCGCGATGCGCATCCTGACCCACGTGTCGGTCAGGGTGAAGCCGCGGTTGAGGTTGCCGGCCAGGGGCTGGAACCGGCGGCTGGCCTCGCCGGCCGTCACGTCGGCCAGGGTCAGCGACCCGTCAGGATCGACCAGGAATTCAAGGTGGCCGGCAATGGGCAGCGTCCGTGTCTCGACCCCCAGGCGCAACGGCGGCGCCGTCCAGCCATCGGGGCCCGCTGCGGCCCGCGCGGGCGGGGCGCACAGCAGCGCCAAGGCGACAATGCACAGCCATAGCCATCCGCCCCGAGGCCATCCGCTGGGTCGCCGCCAAGCGGGCGCTACGGGGGGCGGGGCGGTGGCGGTCATGGTGCGGCGGGGGACTACAGCTGCTTGATGGGGGCGGAGAACAGGTAACCCTTGGCATGGACGGTCTGGATAGGGAAGGCCTCGCCCACCGCGGCCTCGATTTTCCGGCGCAGGCGGCTGACCAGGGCATCCAGGCCCCGGCTGCCCTGCACCGTGTTGGCGTAGTCCAGCATTTCCAGCAGGGCGGTGCGGTCCACCGCCCGGCCCGGGTCCTGGGTCAGGGCTACCACCAGGTCGAATTCCTTGGCGGTCAGGCGCACGGGCAGGCCGCGCGGCGACAGCACGGACCAGCGCGCATTGTCCAGTACCCAGGGTTCGCTGGAGGATGAGGCCTGCAGGCTGGGAAGATCGTTGACGTCCGGCCCGGCGGCCAGGCGGCGCGCCAGGTTGGTGGCGGCGATGGCCAGCTCCCGGCAATCCACCGGCTTCACGAAGTACAGGTCGGCGCCGCTGGTGAAGCCTTTCAGCCTGTCGTCCACCCGCGACCGGGCCGTCAGAATGATCAGGCCCATGTTGGTGTTGGCGCGCAGGAAGCTGGCGATGGCGTAGCCATCCTGGTCGGGCAGGCCGATGTCCAGGATGACGATGTCCGCCGGCTCCTTGGCGATCTGCTGGTACAATTCCAGACCCGAGCCCGCCGTGGTGACCGCCAGGCCTTGGCTGCTCAGGCAGTGGGCCAGTAATTCCCGAAGATCGACATCGTCTTCCACCAAAACCACGCGCGGGGCGACGACTCCAACGCTCGCATCCAGGTCTGCCATAGAAAATCTTTTCTATTAAAAGGTTTTAGCGATGGTTCGGTTACAAATTTTTTGGGCCATGTCCCCAGATCGGCCCTGCCGCTGGAACTATTCTCAGGCGCATTCTAATTTTTCATTAATTTTATAGCAATACGATGCGTGCCGCCTCGATTCCTGGCGGGTATGTGCGCCATCATGTACGGATTTCAGCTCCCGGTGGCATGAAGGGCATTGCCGCAGACGGCCCGGTTGTTTACGCTCCCCCCTTTGCGAAAAAGGTCGCCGGCCTGGACGGGACGGCACCAAAGGAACCAGTCCGCCGGCCGCACCGGTGCCAAGGCTGGGTCATCGGGGTGTCATCGATGGGTCAGGCGAAGCAATGGACGCTGCTGCGCGCCGCCGAGCAATGCTATCGCGTTGCCGCCAGCGTGCCCTCGGGTCCTGAGCGGGACCTGTGGATCCGTCGGGGCGGCATGCTGGAGGCGGACAGCGTGGCCGCCCTGCTGACCGGTCCTTGGCCCGAACGCTGGCCGGCCCGGACCGCGCCGGACGATCTGCCATATGATGAGGCCGCCGAGTCTCCATCGGTTTCGTCTGTGTCGGCCGACACCGCCAAGCGCAGTCTGGTCGAATAATTTCCCGGAACCATCGCCGGCGTGTTCATTCCTGACCAACCTCTTGTTACGTGCGACGCAACGGCGCCCTGCGGTCGCCAGTAATTGACACTGGCAGATGGCTGGCAGAGTGTGCCCAGCTTATACGACGCGTCATCATCTTCGAGGTTTCTTCAAGTGACCGGCCTAGTTTCTTCCGCCGCACCCTCTTCCTCGGGCCGTTACCCCTCGGGTCGTGAATTGCTGGAGGCCATGGGCCTCGCATCGCGCCAGACCGAGCAGCGCATGGAAGCACTGCTGCCCACCCCCGCCCGCTACATCGGCCGGGTGCAGGAAGCCGCCCGCTACGCCGTATTCGCCGGCGGCAAGCGTTTGCGCCCCTTCCTGGTGAAGTCGTCGTCCGCCTTGTTCGGCGTGTCCGAGGACAACTGGCTGCAGGCCGCCGCGGCGGTGGAGATGGTGCACACCTACAGCCTGGTGCATGATGACCTGCCCTGCATGGATGACGACACCCTGCGCCGGGGCAAGCCCACCACCCATGTCCAGTTCGACGAGGCGACGGCCCTGCTGGCCGGTGACGCCCTGCTGACCCTGGCGTTCGAGGTGCTGTCCCAGCCGGCGGCCCACGCCGACGCGGGCGTCCGCTGCGCCCTGATCGCCAAGCTGGCCCAGGCCGGCGGCACGCTGGGCATGATCGGCGGCCAGATGATGGACATGGAAGCGCCGAATTCCGACTTCGGCTACGACGAAATCCTGACCCTGCAAAAGTTGAAGACGGGCGCGCTGTTCGAATTCTGCTGCGAGGCCGGCCCCATCCTGGGCGGCGCCAGCGAAGCGGAACGCGCCCTGCTGCGTGACTACGCCGCGGATTTCGGCCTTGTCTTCCAGATCTCCGACGATCTTATTGACGCCACCGGCGATGCCGGCAAGGCGGGCAAGACCGTCGGCAAGGATGAGGCCCAGGGCAAGGCGACCCTGATCTCCTTGCTGGGCCTGGACGCCGCCCGTGCCAAGGTGGTGGAACTGGCCGAGCAAGCGGCGGCCCGTCTGGATGGTTTCGGTTCGGCGGCGGATTCGTTGCGCGGCCTGCCCTTTATGCTTATCGACCGAGAGTCGTGATTTATCACGATCTATGCAAAAATGTTTGTCTGTCACCGGCCCGTAAGAGGTCGGTTATAATTATTTGGGAGCCGATGAATGGCGACGAAGACCCCGTTGTTGGACCAGTGTCCGACGCCTGATTGCCTGCGCGCGCTGCGTCCTGAGCAGCTGCGGCAGGTGGCGGACGAGCTGCGGTCCGAGACCATCGACGCGGTGTCGGTGACGGGTGGGCACCTGGGTGCCGGCCTGGGTGTGGTGGAGCTGACGGTGGCGCTGCACTACGTGTTCGACACGCCGGCGGACCGCATCATCTGGGACGTCGGGCACCAGGCCTACCCGCACAAGATCCTGACGGGCCGGCGCGACCGTATCCGCACGCTGCGCCAGGGTGGGGGCCTGTCGGGCTTCACCCGGCGGTCGGAGAGCGCGTACGACCCCTTCGGTGCCGCGCACAGCTCCACCTCCATCTCGGCCGGGCTGGGCATGGCGGTGGCGCGCGACCTGGCGGGCGGGAACAACCACGTCATCGCCGTGATCGGCGACGGGTCGATCTCGGCCGGCATGGCGTATGAGGCCATGAACAACGCCGGGGCCCTGGGCTCGCGCCTGGTGGTGATCCTGAACGACAACGACATGTCGATCGCCCCGCCGGTGGGTGCCGTGTCGGGCTACCTGGCCAAGCTGGTCAGCAGCAGCCAGTACCGCAACCTGCGGGACATCGGCCGCCAGGTGGCGGAACACCTGCCGCGGCCGCTGCAGAATGCGGCGCGGCGGGTTGAGGAATACGCCCGCGGCATGGTCATGGGCGGGACGCTGTTCGAGGAACTGGGCTTCTACTATGTCGGCCCCATCGACGGGCACGATTTGGACCAGCTGGTGCCCATCCTGGAGAACATCCGGGACGAGCCGAACGGCCGGCCGGTGCTGATCCACGCGGTGACGCAGAAGGGCAAGGGCTATGCCCCGGCCGAGGCGTCGGCGGACAAGCTGCACGCGGTGGGCCGCTTCGACGTGGTGACGGGCGCCCAGGCCAAGGCCAAGGCGAACGCGCCGACCTACACCCGTGTCTTCGCCGACGCCCTGATGAAGGAGGCCAAGGCGGACGACAAGGTGGTGGCGATCACGGCGGCGATGCCGTCGGGCACGGGGCTGGACCTGTTCGGCCAGGCCTTCCCCACGCGCACCTTCGACGTGGGCATCGCGGAGCAGCACGCGGTGACGTTCGCGGCGGGCATGGCGACGGAAGGCTACAAGCCCTTCGTGGCCATCTACTCGACCTTCCTGCAGCGCGGCTACGACCAGCTGGTGCACGACGTGTCGATCCAGAACCTGCCCGTGCGCTTCGCCATGGACCGGGCGGGCCTGGTGGGGGCGGACGGCGCCACGCACGCGGGCGCCTTCGACCTGGCTTACCTGTGCTGCCTGCCCAACATGGTGGTGATGGCGGCGGCGGACGAGGCGGAGCTGGTGCACATGGTGGCGACCAGCGTGGCCTATGACGCCGGCCCCATCGCGCTGCGCTATCCGCGCGGCGAGGGCGTGGGCGTGGAGATGCCGGAGAAGGGCGAGGTTCTGCCCATCGGCAAGGGCCGGATTGTCCGCGAGGGCAACACGGTGGCCATCCTGAGCCTGGGCACCCGCCTGGGCGAGGCGTGCAAGGCGGCGGAGGACCTGGCGGCGCGGGGCCTATCGACGACGGTGGCGGACGCGCGCTTCGCCAAGCCGATTGACCGGGAACTGGTGCGCCGGCTGGCGGTTGAGCACGAGGTGCTGATCACCATCGAGGAAGGCTCGGTGGGCGGCTTCGGCGCGCAGGTCATGCAGTTCCTGGCGGAGGAGGGGCTGTTCGACAGCGGCCTGAAGTTCCGCCCCATGGTGCTGCCCGACCGCTATCAGGAACACGACAACCCGGCCAAGCAGTATGACGAGGCCGGCCTCAACGCCACCGGCATCGTCGATACCGTGCTCAAGGCGTTGGGGGCCAACGCTCAGGTGAGGACCGCATGACGACCAAGGTCACCGCGTTCAAGGGTAAAGCCATCGCCGCGGCCTTCGCGGCCCTGGCCCTGACCGGCACGGCGCTGCCGGCCCTAGCCCAGCAGGCCGCCGCCACGGCGGAAGCCGCTGATCCGGCGGTGGCCAAGGTCAAGGGCTTCTACGACACGCTGCTGAGCGGCATGAAGCAGGCGAAGCAGTTGGGCGTGAAGGGCCGCGCGGAAAAGCTGGACCCGGTGATCAAGTCGACGTTCGACCTGGCGACCATGACCCGCCTGGCCGTCGGCCCGGCGTGGGAGAAGTTCACGCCGGACCAGCAGAAGGGCGCCATCGACGCCTTCACCAGGGTGACGGTGGCGACCTACGCCAACCAGTTTGACGGCTTCAATGGCGAGGTCTTCGACGTCGATCCCACGCCCAAGGCGCGGGGCGCCGACAAGATCGTCGAGACCAAGCTGACCCCCAGCGGTCAGCCGGCGGTTCCGCTGAACTACCTGATGCGCGGCCAGGGCGACCAGGCGCGCATCGTCGATGTCTATCTCAATGGCACCATCAGCCAGCTGGCCACGCGGCGCTCGGAGTTCTCCGCCGCCATTCAGCAGGGCGGCGCCGACGCCCTGATCCAGGGCCTGCAGCAGCAGGCGGAAAAACTGCTGGCTGGCGCTTAAGCCTCTCACGCTGCCGTCAGGAATCAGGCCCGGTCTCTCCGTAGGGAGGGGCCGGGCTTTTTTCCTGCGCATACGCCAGATTTAATCTGCCGGGCACCTGAGCACCGCGGGGCGCGAGCCGAGGAAGGCAAGGGCCCGGATGGGCCGCCCGCCATCCGAGGGCGGACTTTAAGGAATCGCCGGCATGTTGTTGGTGGTCACGCCGATGGCCTCATCCAGCGCGGCCTGGCGATTCTGCAGCCACACGCTGCGCAGCAGGGCGTAGAAATCGATGGTGCCCTTGCGCAACTCGTCCAGGGTTTCCAGGTTGCGCGCCTTGTCCAGGCCACCCACCACGCCGATGGCGTAGTTGGCGTCGCCGCCGTCGGCGTGGTCGAACACGCGGCCGGTGGGGTCGGCCCACAACTCCACGCCCACGCCCACGCCGTCACGCACGGTGGACGGCCCGAGCAGGGGCAGCACGAAATAAGGACTTTGCCGCACGCCCCAAGCATAGAGGGTCTGGCCGAAGTCGCCCGTCTGCCGCGTCAGCCCCATGTCCGTCGCCACGTCGTACATGCCCGCCAGGCCGATGGTGCTGTTGAAGACGAATCGCCAGAAGGTGGTGAAGGCCGCCTTGATGCGCGCCTGGGCCAGATCGTTGCCGAAGATCAGCGGCTCGCCCAGGTTCTCAATTCCGTGACGCAGGCGCAGCTGCACATAGTCCGGTACCGCCCAGCGATAGGCCTGGGCCGCCGGGCCGATGGCGTTGTCGTTCAGCCACATGTTGGCGTCGAAGGTGACCCGGTTCACATTCTCCAGCGGATCCCAGGGCTCCACCACGCCCAGCTCGTCACGGCCGCCGTTGGGCGGCATGGCGCAGCCGGCGAGCATGAAGCCCATCAAGAGGCAGGCGGCCAGGGCCGCACGGGACTGTCTGATCATGCTGGCCATACTTTCCTGCGGAATGCGGGACCGGGAACCGCGCCGCCTGCCCGGTGGGGCCGCGACGCCTGAGTGCGATACTTTGGATAACAAAGGATGGTGTCGACTACCATGATTGGAAATGCACTCCCGAAGTGTAATATCGGAGCGTGCGGCGCAATATGCCGGTCGACGGATGACCGGCAAAGGCACTAACGCGTGTGACGGGTGGGGCTATGCCCGCCGTCACAGGATGCGCATTCGCATTCGGTGTATCGCAATGCAGCGGTGATCCGCACTGCGGTGACGTCCGCTGGTGTGTGCGGCGCGCTTACGTTAAGACCACAGGCACAGAGACATCATCGGACCGGGTCGCCGGGCCGCTTCTATTTGAGAGTTCCGCACGGCATGCCGCTTCCTGTCACCCTGTTGACCGACGCCCTGGGCTGGGGGTTTGGGGCGATGTCCGCGGTCGGCGCGCTCTATACCCTGGCGGCGGCGGACAGCGCCCGTCGCTTCTTCGCCGCGCGGGGCGGTGGGGAAGGCGAGGGTGGGGAAAGAATAGGCGGGCCCGCGCCGGCGGTGACGGTGCTGCGGCCCCTGCACGGGGCGGAACCGGGGCTGGCGGCCCGTCTTCGGGCGCTGACCATCCAGGAATACGCGGGGCCGGTGCAGGTGGTGTGCGGCGTCCAGGCCCATGACGACCCCGCCATCGCCATCGTGAAGGACCTGATCGCCGAGCTTGAGGCGGGGGGCAGCCCGGTGCGGCTGGATCTGGTGGTCGATACCACCCGCCATGGCGCCAACGCCAAGATTTCCAATGTCATCAACCTGATGGCGGTCGCCCGGCATGAGGTGCTGGTGCTGGCCGACAGCGATATCGCCGTGGGCGCCGATTACCTGGCGCGGGTGGTGGGCGCCTTGTCGCGCCCGGGCGTGGGACTGGTCACCTGTCTCTACCGGGGTGATCCGGTGGATGCCGGCTCCTTCTGGCAGGACCAGGCGGCCCGCGCGGTGGATCATCATTTCCTGCCCAACGTGCTGGTCGGGCTGCGCCTCGGGCTGGCCAAGCCATGTTTCGGCTCCACCATCGCCTTGACGGATGAGACGCTGGGGCGCATCGGCGGCTTCGCCGCGTTCCGCGACATCCTGGCGGACGACCATGCCATGGGCATGGCGGTGCGGGCGCTGGGGCTGGCCGTGGCGGTGCCGCCCTTCGTGGTGGGACACCTGGCGCCCGAGTCCAGTCTGGGCGCCGTGCTGGATCATGAGTTGCGCTGGGCCCGCACCATCCGGGGCCTGGACCCCGGGGGCTACGCCGGCTCCATCGTCACCCATCCGGTGCCCCTGGCGCTCCTCGGCGCAATTTTCGCGGGCTGGCATGCGTGGTCCCTGCTGCTGCTGGGGCTTGCGGTCGCCGCCCGTCTCGTGCTTCAGGTGACGATTGATGCACGGATCACACGGTCCCGGCCGCGATGGCCTGGATTGATCAGAGACGTCTTGTCATTTTTGGTGTTCGTTGCCAGCTTTGGCATTCGACGTGTGAGTTGGCGCGGACAGCGCTTTTCGGTCAAATCCGACGGCACAATGGTGCCGGTCGGCGAAAATGGTGGGTCATGATGCGGACGCTATTTCTTCAGGCGCCTTCCTTCGATGGTTTTGACGGCGGCGCCGGCTCGCGCTACCAGGCGCGCCGCGAGATCAAGTCTTTCTGGTATCCGACGTGGCTGGCCCAGCCGGCGGCGCTGATCGAGAACAGCAAGCTGATCGACGCCCCGCCGCACAAGACCAAGCTGTCCGAAATCACCTCGCAGATCAAAGACTTCGACATGGTGGTGCTGCACACCTCCACCCCGTCGTTCAAGTCGGACGTGGCGACGATCGAGGCGCTGAAGGCCGTCAACCCCAACCTGAAGGCTGGCCTGATCGGGGCCAAGGTGGCGGTCGAGGCGGACAAGAGCCTGGCCCAGGCCCCCATCGTCGACTTCGTCGCCCGCAACGAATTCGACTTCACCATCAAGGACGTGGCCGACGGCAAGAAGTGGTCGGACATCAAGGGCCTGTCCTTCCGCAATTCCGAGGGCGTGATCGTCCATAACGAGGACCGCGAGATCCTCGAGAACATGGACGCCCTGCCCTGGGTGACCCCGGTCTACAAGCGCGACCTGGTGATCGAGAACTACTTCATCGGTTACCTGAAGGCCCCCTACCTCAGCATCTACACCGGCCGCGGCTGCAAGTCGCGCTGCACCTTCTGCCTGTGGCCGCAGACCGTGGGCGGTCATCGCTACCGCACCCGCAGCGTCGGCCATGTGGTGGAGGAGATCGCGTGGGCGCAGAAGAACTTCCCACAGGTGAAGGAATTCTTCTTCGACGACGACACCTTCACCGACAACCTGCCGCGCGCCGAGGCCATCGCCAAGGAACTGGGCAAGCTGGGCATCACCTGGTCGTGCAACGCCAAGGCCAACGTGCCGCGTGAGACGCTGAAGGTGCTGCGCGACAACGGCCTGAGGCTGCTGCTGGTCGGCTATGAATCCGGCAACCAGCAGATCCTGCACAACATCAAGAAGGGCATGCGCGTCGAGGTGGCTGAGAAGTTCACCAAGGACTGCCATGAGCTGGGGATCCAGATCCACGGCACCTTCATCCTGGGCCTGCCCGGCGAGACGAAGGAAACCATCCAGGAAACCATCAAGTGGGCGGCGAAGATCAACCCGCACACCATCCAGGTTTCGCTGGCCGCCCCGTACCCCGGCACCTTCCTGTACCAGCAGGCCATCGAGAACGGCTGGCTGGACGACGCGAACGCCGAGCTGGTGGACGAGCACGGCGTGCAGATCGCCCCGCTGCATTACGACCACCTGAGCCACTCCGAGATCTTCGGCTCGGTTGAGACCTTCTACAAGAAGTTCTATTTCCGCAGTGGCAAGATCGCCTCCATCGTCGGCGAGATGGTTCGTGATCGGGACATGATGAAGCGCCGCCTGCGCGAGGGCGTGGAGTTCTGGCAGTTCCTGCGTGAACGCCGCACCGCCGCCTAAGCACGTCATCCGGGTTCGGAACACCTTCTCATGTCCGTATCCACGCCGGGCGCCGCCGCGACCTCCAGCAATGGGGGATCGGGGCGGCGCCTGATCGTTACGGCGGATGACTTCGGCCTGTCGGCCGCCGTCAACGCCGCCGTCATCGACGCTCACCTTAATGGCATCCTGACTGCTGCCAGCCTGATGGTGGCGGGGGCCGCCGCCGACGCGGCGGTGGCGCTGGCCCATGCCCAGCCCAGCCTGGCGGTGGGCCTGCATGTCGTGCTGGTGGACGGCAAGCCCTTCCTGCCACCTGAACGAATTCCCGACCTGGTGGGGCCCGACGGCCTGTTCCGCAACGATCTGGCCAAGGTTGGGGCGTCCATCTTCTTCCGGCCCAAGGTCGCGGCCCAGGTCGCGGCCGAGGTGGAGGCGCAGTTCCAGGCCTTCCGCGCCACCCGGCTGCCGCTGGACCATGTCAACGCCCACAAACACTATCATCTGCATCCCACCGTGGGGCGCATCCTGCTGGACGCGGCGCGGCGCCACGGGGCCCGTGCCATGCGGGTGCCGGTGGAGCCCGCCGACGTCATCCGGTCAGTGACGCCCCAGGCCGACCTGGGTCTGCACCACATCACCGGCCCCTGGGCCAAGCTGCTGCGCGCCAAGGTGCGCCGCGCCGGCCTGGCCGCCCCCGACCAGGTGCTGGGCCTGGCCTGGACCGGTGCCGTCACGGCGGAGAAGCTGCGCGGCGCCTTGGCCCGCCTGCCGGCCGGCGTCACGGAAATCTACCTGCACCCCGCCGTCAGCGACGACGTGCCGGGCGGCGCGCCCGGCTATCGCTACCGTGATGAGCTGGCCGCCCTGCTGGATCCCGAGGTCAACGCCTTGGCCGCCGCCTTTCCCCGCGGCGGCTTCCGCGATCTGCCCATCACCCTGGAATAGGCCCGCACCCGATGGAAAAGGCAGCCCGCCTGTTCGCCCTGTTGGGGCTGGTCCTGGCCGTGGTGCTGGTCGCCCGCGAGGACACCGGCGCCCTGTGGGCCCTGCTGAAGACGGCCGGCGCGGGCTTGGTGGCGGCAGGCCTGTTCCATGCCGTGCCCATGGTGGCCAACGCCCGGGCCTGGCAGGTCCTGCTGCCCGGGGCCACGCGCCCCTCATTGGGCGCCATGGCCCGCAACGTCTGGATCCGCGAGTCGGTCAACGGCCTGCTGCCCGTAGCGCGCATCGGGGGAGAGATCGTGTCCTTCCGCATCCTGCGCCTGGATGGGGTACGCGTGGCACCCGCCGCCGCCAGCCTGGTGGTGGACATGGCCATTTCCATCCTCAGCCAACTGGGCTTCTCCCTGCTGGCGGTGGGTCTGCTGGTGGCGCTGAAGGGCCCCGTGGGCATCGCCGGCCAGGTGACCCTGGGGCTTTTGGCCATGGTGCCGCTGGTGGCGCTGTTCATCCTGGTGCAGCGCGCCGGCCTGTTCGCCAAGGTCACCGGCCTGTTGGACAAGGCGGCGTCCGGCCGCCTGGCCGGCATCATGGCGCACAGCGCCCGCATCGACCGCGCGTCCAAGGCCATGTACCGCCGCACCGGCGCCATCACCGGCTGCTTCCTGTGGCAACTGCTGGGCTGGGCCCTGGGGGCGGGTGAGATCTGGCTGGCGCTGTGGGCGCTGGGCCATCCCATGGGCCTGGTCGAGGCGCTGGTGATCGAGGGCCTGATCCAGGCCGTCAGCAGCGCCGCCTTCGTCGTGCCCGGCGCCCTGGGGGTGCAGGAGGGCGCCTTCCTGCTGCTGGGCGGCGCGCTTGGCCTGGACGCGCCCGCCGCGCTGGCCCTGGCGGCCGCCCGCCGCCTGCGCGACCTGGTGGTCTTCCTGCCGGGCCTGGTCGCCTGGACCACCATTCGCAAAGTCAAGGCGGCGTGATGATCACGATCAAGGCCACGCGCGCCGCCTTGCGCCATCTTCCGGCGCCGTTGCGCGCTGCCAACGGCTAACGCACCGGAGCCTGAATCCATGGCGCACCTTGAGGCCCTTCAGCCGTCACTGGATGAATCCCCCCTGACGCCCCTGCCCGCCGTATCCGGCGGGTTGGCGGCACGGCTGGGGACGGTGGCGCTGCTGGCGGTGCTGGCCCTGGGTTTGGGCTATGTGGCGGTCAATGTGGCGGCCGACCTGCGCGGGATGGGTACGGCATCCGCCCTACCCTTCGTGCTGCTGGGCGTGGCGCTGCTGATCGCCTTGGGCTTCGAATTCGTGAACGGTTTCCACGATACCGCCAACGCCGTGGCCACGGTGATCTACACCCATTCCTTGCCGGCGCACGCCGCCGTGGTGCTGTCTGGCCTGTGCAACTTCGTCGGCGTGCTGCTGTCCACCGGGGCCGTGGCCTATGGCATCGTGTCCCTGCTGCCGGTGGAACTGATCCTGCGGGTGGGCAGCGAGGCCGGCTTCGCCATGGTCTTCGCCCTGCTGATTTCCGCTGTGCTGTGGAACCTGGGCACTTGGGCCCTTGGCTTGCCGTCCTCCAGCTCCCACACCCTGATCGGGTCCATCATCGGCGTCGGCCTGATGAACCAGCTGATGGCCGCCCCCGGCGCGGCCGCCAGCGGCGTGGACTGGGGGCAGGCCCTGAAGATCATCCAGACGCTGCTGATCTCCCCCATCGTGGGCTTCGTCTGCGCCGCGGCGCTGCTGATGCTGATGCGGGGCCTGATCAAGGACAAGGCGCTGTTCCAGGCGCCCAAGGGCCGGAAGCCGCCGCCCGCCTGGATACGCGCCCTGCTGGTCCTCACCTGCTCCGGCGTCAGTTTCGCCCATGGTTCCAATGACGGGCAGAAGGGCATGGGCCTGATCATGCTGATTCTGATCGGCACCATGCCGGCCGCCTACGGCTTGAACCGGGGCATCACCGCCGCGGACACGCCCGCCTATGTCGCCACCTTCGACCGGGCCGGCGATGCGCTGGGCCGTCATGCCCAGCGCATGCCGGCCGACCCCCGCGCGGTGGTGGAGGATTACGTCCGCAGCGGTACCTTGACCAGCGCCACCCTGGGCGGGCTGCATGAGTTGACGGCCAGCATCGCCGACCAGCTGCGCTTCTCCGGCGCCCTGTCCGGCGTGGCGCAGGGCCAGATGCGCAACGACATGTACCTGTCGGCCGAGGCGCTGCGCCGCCTGCAGAAGCAGGGCTTCCCCCTGCTTGACGATGACGACCGCGCGGTGATGAAGGAATTGCTGGGCCGGTACGATCACGCCACCCGCTACATTCCCACCTGGGTGAAGGTGGGCGTCGCCATCGCCCTGGGCCTGGGCACCATGGTGGGCTGGAAACGCACCGTGGTGACCGTGGGTGAGAAGATCGGCAAGGAGCACCTGACCTACGGCCAGGGCGCCTCCGCCCAGCTGGTGGCCATGGGGACCATCGGCGCCGCCGACGTCTTCGGCTTGCCGGTCAGCACCACCCATGTGCTGTCGTCCGGCGTGGCCGGCACCATGGCGGCTAATGGCTCCGGCCTGCAATGGTCCACGGTGCGCAACATGGCCACGGCCTGGGTGCTGACCCTGCCGGCCTCCATCATCCTGGCCGGCGGCCTGTTCTGGCTGTTCCGCCACCTGTTCTGACCCGCCGTGCCGGCAGGGGAGCGTTGCCCGCATGATTCGCACAATCATCTTCGACCTGGATAATTGCCTGGCCCCGGCCGATGGCGTCGGCGTGACCTTCATGCGGCCGGTGTTCGACGCCATCACAGCGGCCAATGCCGGAACCCTGGGCCAGGACGCCCTGGACGCCGCCTTCGCCGATATCTGGCGCCATCCCCTGGATTGGGTCAGCCGGATGCACGGCTTCAGCCCCGCCATGCACCAGGCCGCCTGGGCGGCGACGGCGGGGTTGGAGGTGACGGGCGCCATGGCCGACTATGGCGACCTGCCCTTGTTGGCCGGGCTGGGCCTGCCGCTTTACCTTGTCACCTCCGGCTTTCGCCGCTTGCAGGAAAGCAAGGTGCGGGCGCTGGGCCTGGCACGCTATTTCCGGGGCGTGCATATCGACGCCATCGATGAGGCGGGACACCCGGGCAAGGCCGCGCTGTTCCGGATGCTGCTGGACCAGTCCGACCTGCCGGCAGCCCACGCCCTGGTGGTGGGGGACAATCCGGAATCCGAAATCGCCGCCGGCAACAGCCTGGGCATGCCCACGGTCCAGAGTCTGCGCCCCGGCGTCGTCTGGGATGACCGGGCGCGGTTCCACATTCGCGATTTGCGCGACCTCAAGTTCCTTTTGAGCGCGCAAAACGATTAAAGGATTTATATGCCCTCTTGGCATTAAGGATTTGATCTGACACATTTTTTGGTTACCCTGTCGCTGGAGCCACCCCCTTATGGTTAAGGTGAATCGGCCATTTATTAACCAAATGGTGGGGCCTGCGACATAAAGTTGTCATGACTCACGCCGTAGGGTGCCGGACCTGCTTTTTCAAGAAGGACTGGCGCCATGGCGCATACGGAAGCCGTGAATTCACCTGTCGCAACCTCCGGCGGCCCGGCCGCGCGCTATGGGACTCTGTTGTTCCTGGCCCTGATGGCCGTGGGCCTGGGCTACATGGCGGTCAACCTGGTCAGCGACCTCAGCGGGGTCGACACCCGCTCCGTCCTGCCCTTCGTCCTTCTGGGCGTGGCGCTGCTGATCGCGCTGGGCTTCGAGTTCGTGAACGGCTTCCACGACACGGCCAACGCCGTGGCCACGGTGATCTACACCCACTCCCTGCCGGCCAACGTGGCGGTGGTGTGGTCCGGCCTGTGCAACTTCGCCGGCGTGCTGTTCTCCACCGGGGCGGTGGCCTTCGGCATCGTCTCGCTGCTGCCCGTGGAATTGATCCTGCAGGTGGGCAGCGACGCCGGCTTCGCCATGGTGTTCTCGCTGCTGATCGCGGCCATCATCTGGAACCTGGGCACCTGGTACCTGGGCCTGCCCTCCTCCAGCTCCCACACCCTGATCGGGTCCATCATCGGCGTCGGCCTGATGAACCAGCTGATGGCCACCTCCGGCACCGCGACCAGCGGCGTCGACTGGGGCCAGGCCACCAAGATCGGCTGGTCGCTGATTCTGTCGCCGCTGGTGGGCTTCCTCTGCTCCGCCGCGCTGCTGGTCATCATGCGCACGCTGATCAAGGACAAGAAGCTGTTCACGGCGCCGGAGGGCAACAAGGCCCCGCCGTCCTGGATCCGCGGCCTGCTGGTGCTCACCTGCTCCGGCGTCAGCTTCGCCCACGGCTCCAACGACGGGCAGAAGGGCATGGGCCTGATCATGCTGATCCTGATCGGCACGGTGCCCACCGCCTACGCCCTGAACCGCGCCGTCACCATCCATGACACCCCGGCCTACATCGCCACCTTCGATCGCGCTGGCGATGTGCTGAGCCACTATGTAAAGGAAACCCCGGCCGATCCCCGCGCCGCGGTCGAGGACTTCGTCCGCAGCCGCCAGGTGACCGACAGCACCATGGGCGGCATCCATGACCTGACCGCCAGCGTCGCCGACCAGATCCGCGCTTATGGCTCGGTCGATCAGGTGCCGCAGGAAAAGGTGCGCAACGTCCGCAACGACATCTACCTGTCGGCCGAGGCCCTGCGCATCATCCAGAAGTCGGGCGCGCCAGCCATCGACGCCGCCGACCAGCCGGTGCTGAAGGAACTGCTGGGCCGCTACGACCACGCCACCCGCTTCATCCCCACCTGGGTCAAGGTGGGCGTGGCCATCGCCCTGGGCCTGGGCACTATGGTGGGCTGGAAGCGCATCGTGGTGACGGTGGGCGAGAAGATCGGCAAGGAACACCTGACCTACGGCCAGGGCGCCTCCGCCGAGTTGGTGGCCATGGCCACCATCGGCGCCGCAGACGCCTTCGGCCTGCCGGTCAGCACCACCCACGTCCTGTCGTCCGGCGTGGCCGGCACCATGGCGGCCAACGGCTCGGGGCTGCAGTGGTCCACGGTGCGCAACATGGCCATGGCTTGGGTGCTGACTCTGCCGGCCTCCATCGTCCTGGCCGGCAGCCTGTTCTGGCTGTTCCGGCACTTGTTTTAGAGAGTACGCATCCGCGTACTTGTCCTCGATTTCCAGTCCGCCTTCGGCTCCCCAGAAATCTCCGGCGCCCGCAGTCGCGGGCTACAGCGGCACGAGACGCACTCTTGTGCCGCTGGTAGGGGGACGACCCAGCCACCCAAGCGCCGGGGCGGTCCATCAGGGCCGCCCCTTCGCTTTTGGCTCAGCCCTGGACGGCGCGGCGCAACACATTGATGTCCAGCTTGATCATCTCCTGCATGGCGGTCATCGCCCGGCGGGCGATGATGGGATCGGGGCTGGTGACCAGCTCGATGAATCCGGACGGCACCACCTGCCAGGTGACGCCGAACTGGTCCGTCAGCCAGCCGCAGGCGTGGGTTTTGCCGCCGTCGGCGGTCAGCACCTCCCAATAGCGGTCGACCTCCGCCTGATCGGCGCAGTCGATGACGAAAGAGATGGCTTCGTTGATCTTCCAGTGGGGGCCGCCGTTCAGGGCGATGAAGGGCTTCCCATCCAGCTCGAACGCCACGCTCATGACCAGGCCGGCGGGGCGGGGGCCTGCCTCGCCGTAATGGCTGATGGTGGTGATGCGTGAATTGGGGAAGACGCTGACGTAAAAGCGGGCGGCGTCTTCCGCCTGGGTGTCGAACCACAGGAAGGGCGTGATGGTGGGCATGTCCTCGTCCTTTTTCTGGGGAAAGGCGCGAACCGACTATGCGCCTGTCCCCCAAGGACGGCCAGGCTGGGTGATGCCCGACACCGCCGCCCGAATTATTCCGCCGGCGTCTTGGGCGGGCCCAGCAGGGCCGGCAGGAACAGCAGCGCCGTGGCCAGGATGCTGGCCAGCGAGAACACCAGCAGCTCGCCCATGCTGGCCGTGCCGGGGTGGTGGCTGGTCCACAGGCTGCCGAAGGCGGTGCCGGTGGTCAGGGCCGACAGGATGGTGGCGCGGGTTAGGCTGGAGGTCAGCGGGTTGGTCTGCCCCTGCCGCCAGGCCATGACGTAATAGATGTTGAAGGCAGTGCCGATGCCGAACAGCAGGGGCAGGGCGATGATGTTGGCGAAGTTGATGGGCTTGCCCGCCAGGATGGCTGCGGCCAGGGTCAGCAGCGACGCCAGGGCCAGGGGCGCCAGGGTCTTCAGCACGTCGCCCGCGTTGCGCAGGGTAACGGCCAGCAGGATGGTCACCAGGATCACCGCCAGGATGCCCGCCTGAAGGAAGGCGTGGATGATGGTGGCGCTGCTTTCCTGGATGCTGATGGGCGTGCCGGTGGCGTCGGGGGCGATGGTGCGCACCGCCTTCACGAAGCGCTTCAGCACCCGGTTGTCGTTGCTGTCGCCCTTGGGGAAGACGGAGATGCGGGCGTGGCCGTCCGCCGCCACCCAGTCGCGCTTCAGATCCTCCGGCAGGTCCTTGAAGGTCACGGGCGCGGCCTGCAGACTGTCGTTCACCTGTGCCAGCATGGTCTGAAGCCCAGGCTCCACCGCCTTCTGGAACAGGGGCACCACCTTTTCCGCCGGGGCGGCCAGGGCCCCTTCCAGCGCCTTCTTGAACCGCAGGGCGGAGGCGCCGGCCGGGCTGGCGGCGTCGGGGTTAAGCTTGTCCAGGGCGGCGACGATGCCGGTCATGGACTGGCGCACGTCCTCGATGCTGGGGGCGGGGCGCACGTCGGTGGGCGCCAGGCTGGGGCCGATCAGCGACGCGGCGTCGGAGATGGCCGCCATCTTGGCGTCCTGGTCGGTGGGGATGTAGTCGCTAAGGGTGATGGCCTGCGCCACCTCCGGCAGCTTGGACAGCTTGTCGGCCAGGGCCCGCGCCTCATCCTCCGACTTGGCCAGCACGTCGATGGTGTTGGGTGTGAACAGCGGGTCCTTCATCAGCTCCAGCACCACCGACACCGCCTCCGTCTTGGGGCTGCGCAGGTTCAGCGGGTTGAAGTCGAAGGACAGGCGCGGCAGCAGGGCGGCGCAGGCCACGGCCAGCACGGCACCGGCACCCAGCACCCAGCGGCGGCGGGTCAGCACCAGGCGGTCCAGGGGCGCCAACGCCTTGTATCCCACCTCCACTTGCTCTCCCTTGGGGCGCAGCAGCATCAGCAGGGCTGGCAGGAAGGTGACGGACAGCAGGAAGGCGACACCCATGCCCACGCCGGCGATGATGCCCAGCTGCGACACGCCGCGGTAATCGGTGGGCAGGAAGGCCAGGAAGCCGGCGGCGGTGGCAGCCGCCGCGATGGTCAGGCCCCGGCCGACGCCGCGCCCTGCGGCGGTCAGGGCCTCGGCCAGGTCGTCATGGGCCAGCCGGTCGGCGCGATAGCGGACGGAGAACTGGATGCCGAAGTCCACGCCCAGGCCCACGAACAGCACGGTAAAGGCGATGGACAGCAGGTTAAAGGGGCCGGTGGCGATCAGGCCGAAGGCGGCGGTGGCGGCCAGGCCGATGACCACGGTTAGCAGGATGGCGCCCACCATGCGGAAGGACTTCACCGCCAGCCACAGCAGCACCAGCACGGCGATGCCCGTCAGGCCGCCGTTGAAGGCCGCTCCTTCGCCCAGGGTGCCGAACTCCTCATCCGCCATAGGCACCTCGCCCGTCAGGCGGACCCGGATGCCGTTTTCCGGCGTCAGGCCCAAATCCTTGGCGGTGGCGCGGATGGCGTCGGACGCCATGGCGCCCGGCTGCAGGTCATTGAAGTCCAGGACCGGCTGCACCAGGATGAAACGGCGCAGTTCCATGGGGTTGGGGGGCTGGCCGGACACCAGGCCGCGCCAGTTCAGGGGCACCATCTTCCCTTGCGTCGCCGCCTCCAGGGTGCCGGACAGGGCGTCGAAGGGGCGCTGAAGATCCTCCAGCTTGGCCTGGCCATAGCTGACGCCCTGCAGGTAAGTGCCCAGGGTGTCCAGCAGGCCACGCGCCGACGGGTCGGCCGCCAGCGGGCCCAACAGGGGCTGCGCCTGGATCAGCGACTGCATGGTGGACTGCACCTCCTCCGCGGGCAGCAGCATCAGGCCTTCGCGGTCGAAATAGGGGCCGCCATCGGGGCGGAAGACGTTGCGCACCACGTCGGTGCGCTTGCGCAGGGCGTCGGCCAGCAGGCGGGTGGCGCGCTCCGCCAGTTCCGGTGTCACCCCGTCCACGACGATGGCGGTCTGCTGCACCTTCTGGGGATACAGCTTGTCGAAGGCGATTTCGCGCTGGCGCCAGATCAGCTGCGGCGACAGCAGCTTCACGGCGTCGGTGTCGATGGCGAAGTGGGTGGCGACGTGGAAGGCGGCCGCCCCCCCCAGCACCAGGCCGGCCAGCAGGGTCAGCTGCCAGCGCCGGCAGCAGGCACCCACCAGGGCGGCCACCCGGTCGTTAAGGCCCATTTTTCCGTCGGCGCGCGCCATGTTCGCTTCCTCGCTCCCTATGTGAAAACGGGCGCCGGTCTCCCGGCGCCCGTTCCCAGATCATCAACGCCAAGGCCTTGATATCAGGCCTCGCGGTAGGCCAGCAACAACAGGCCGACCAGGACGAAGCAGGTGGGCCATATCCAGCCGGCCCAGCGGGCGTCGCGGCCGCTGCCCCGGATCTGCATCCAGCGGGCCGCACCCGCCGCCACGCCCAGCACCGCCAGGAACAGGTGGCTAAGCTCGATCAGCAGCTGTTCCTTGATGTTGCTGATGGCGTGGTTGTGGGTCAGCAGCAGGTCGCCACCCACGGTGGTTAGCACGGGGAAGACCAGGGCCAGGGCCTGGTTCTTCCACCGTCCGGTGCGCACGCCCCATTCGAAAACGGTGAAGGCGACGATCAGCACGACGAAGGTGCGGTGCTGCACCACCTCCGGATCACGGAAGCTGTCCCAGAAGCCGACATTGCCCATGGGCCAGGTTTCCGGATCCGACCGCAGGAACAGGAAGCCCGCCAGGATCAGGAACAACAGCGGCCAGTGCTTGGCCCAGCGCACGCCCGCCCGCTCCAGCAGGGCGAACAGGCCCACCAGCAACACCACCAGGCCCGCCCAGTGGTGGTTGTATTCCGACCAGGCGATGTCGTCGGCGTTGCGGGGCGGCAGCTCGCCGGCGCCGGGCACGAAGGCCTGCGGCCGGTTGCTGGCTTGCTGGTCGCGCCATTCCTTGTCCAGCTTCTCCTGCAGGGCCGGAATGGCCAAGCTGTCGTGGCTGGGGCTTTCCAGGCGCGGCGGGATGACGGGGGTCATGCGCTCCACCACCTCGGCCCAGGTGGCGCGGTCGTCCGTCAGGTCGCTGGCCGGCGGCTGCGAGGTGATGGAACCGGCCGCCAGCAGGATGGCGATGGCGAAGGCGATCTCAACCTCCACGAAGCGGCGCACGCGGGTCAGGCTTTCGCCCTGGCCGGCGGCGAAGCGGCGGATGGTGCGGAAGTTGCCCAGGCCCAGCAGCAGCAGGATGCCCAGCATGACGCCCTTGGTCACCGCCATGGCGCCGTAGGCCGTGCCGTAGAAGCCCTGCAGGCCGCCGATGAAGCCGATGCTGATGCCGATGGCGCCCAGCACGATCAGGATGACGCCGGTGATGGACATCAGGCTGTAGCGCTGGCCGATGGCCGCCCCCTCGTCGCGCGACTGGGCCTGGCCCAGCGACGACAGGAAGGCCGGCAGGCCGCCCAGCCACAGGCCGGCGCCCAGGATGTGCGAGAAGGTGGCCAGCAGCATCCACACCCGCTCACCCGGCCGGGCGGCGGCGTGGCTGGTGGCCAATGAGGCGACCAGCATCACCAGGGCCAGGGCCGTCAGCACGGCGACGCGCGGGCGGGTCATGTGGCCGCGCGCCACCACCACGATGGCGATGGCCGCCAGGACCTGGACGATGCCGGCCTCGATGAAGAAGGCGCCCGCGACCTGCAGCACCGGCATTTCCAGCGTGCCGGACAGCACCAGGGCGTTCAGCGTCAGCGAGGACAGGGTGGCGATGACCGTGGCGATGCCGCCCCAGCGGGCGTAGCGGGCGCCCGCCTCGGCCACCGCGTCGGCGGACAGCTTCAGCTGGGGCGCCAGCGGCAGGGCCAGGCAGGTCAGGAACAGCACGCTGCCGAAGGCCATGGTCATGGCCACCAGGTTGATGCCGTTCAGGACGACGGTCAGGTAACCGAAAATGTCGACAAGGGTATCCACGTGCGGCAGGCCCCGATTACGGCTGGGTTACGGTGAACGGGATGTCGCCGCGGGTGGTATGCCCGTCCACGGCCAGCACCTGCCAGCGCAGCTTGTAGCTGCCGGTGAAGGGTAGGGTGACCTGGCCCACCAGCGTTTCGTCATCCGGGCTTTCGGACAGGGTCACCGGCACCTCGGTCTTGTCGGCGGCGATGACGGTCAGCTTGGACCGCGCGCGGTCGATTCGGCTGTTGAAATGCACCTTCAGGACGTTGCCGCCCACGCCCAGCGTGTCGTTCACCTTGGGATTGCTGTCAATGACGATGGCGTGGGCCTGGGCTGCCGCCGGGACCAGCAGGGGCGCCAGCGCGGCGCCCGCCAGGGCCGCCAGGCCCAGGAACAGGAAGGGGCGGCGGGTGGGGCGGGAAACGGGGGGCCGTACGGTCGACACGGGGGGTGTTCTCCTCTGGGAACCACGAAAACAGGGGCGCGTCCGGCGGTCGCCCGCGTTCGAAAGGGGCGGGGCCGTCGGGCTGGGGCGGGTTGGCCACTGCCGGGGCCGGTCCGCTTGCGTCAGGCGACGTTCTACGGGGTCGGCGTCGGACGCGACAGGGTCTATGTCAATTCTTTCCGCCATCGTTCCGGCTGCGGCGACGGAGATCAAGCATCATGCATAGCGCATCTGGGTCGCATTTGGGGCTGTGAAGGTTGCGCTGCGCGTGACGTTTTGTTGCATATGCGTTGTCGGCCCATACGCTATCACTGGGGAAAGGGCTGCATCACCCCGTATAGCTTTCCCACCGGAAGATGTTTGCGTTTTCTGTCTACTAAAGATGCCGTTAGCTAAGGTCTAGGCCCCCCGTTGCCGCGATGCCACACGTGAAGCGCAGATCGCTCAAGCAATCGCCACGCATTGGCACGCGTTAAATTTTGTGCAAGTCTGGCCTGACCATAGGGCGGTGGCGGATTCGATTGGCACGGGTATCTATCGCCGGTGTTCGATCGAGGCGGGGGGTCGGTTTTACCATCCGTAGCCAATATGGACCTGGCGGACCCTGTCCGGCGGGGGACAGTTGGTATCGCTAACATGTTCAAGTGGGGTGCCCCGGCGGGTCCGTTAAGGACGATGGACTTGGGGTAGCCTTCCAGGGGTTTTCCGCAATGCAGGTAGTTCTCGCCCAGCCGCGGGGCTTCTGCGCCGGAGTGATCCGCGCCATCGACATCGTCGAACGCGCGCTGGAACGCCACGGCGCACCCGTTTATGTGCGGCATGAGATCGTCCATAACCAGCACGTGGTCGAAGGGTTGCGGGCCAAGGGCGCCCGGTTCGTTGAGGATTTGTCGGAAGTGCCGGCCGGCGCCCTGACCATATTCAGCGCCCACGGCGTGTCGCGCGCCGTGGAGGCGGAGGCGGAGGCGCGTGAATTGCGCGTCATCGACGCCACCTGCCCGCTGGTGTCCAAGGTACATGCGGAGGGCAAGCGCTACGTGGCGCTGGGCCGGACCGTCATCCTCATTGGCCATGCCGGCCACGCCGAGGTGGAAGGCACCCTTGGCCAGGTACCGGGCCGTACACATCTGGTGTCCAGTGTCGATGACGTGGAGGCCTTGCCCCTGGCGGCGGAGACGCCGGTCGCCTATGTGACGCAGACGACGCTCAGCGTGGATGACACGCGGTCGGTGATCGCGGCGCTGAAGCGCCGATTCGTGGATATTCTGGGTCCTGAGACCAAGGATATCTGCTACGCCACGCAGAATCGGCAGGCCGCGGTGCGGGAACTGGCCAAGGTGGCGGATCTTATCCTGGTGGTTGGGTCGGCAAACAGTTCGAATTCCAATCGCCTGCGGGAAATTGGTGAGGAACTGGGCGTGCCCAGTTACCTTGTCCCTGACGAGCGCGCCATCGACCCCGCCTGGCTGGCGGGATGCGGTGTGGTGGGCGTCACAGCCGGCGCCTCGGCGCCGGAAGTACTGGTGGACGGTGTGATCGCGGCGCTGCGGCGCCTGGGGCCCATCGAATTGTCGACATTGCCGGGCATCGTGGAAGACGTTCAATTCCGCCTGCCGGAAACGCTGGCCTGACGCGCACGCCGGTTGGTGGTCTTTTGCCCGCCAATTCGGTAGACAAAATGTTTCAACCCGCGCCGCCGCGGTTAATGGCGCTGGGGTTCAAGGAGATTGAAGGCATGGGTATTCCGCTGCATCAGGTCGTCCGTATCGGCTCGTATCTTCTCAAGAAGCGGCTGACGGGCGTGAAGCGCTATCCCTTGGTCCTCATGCTGGAACCGCTGTTCCGGTGCAACCTCGCCTGTGCCGGCTGCGGCAAGATCGACTACCCGGACGAGATCCTGAACCAGCGCCTGCCGCTGGAGGATTGCCTGTCGGCGGTGGACGAGTGCGGTGCGCCCGTGGTGGTGATCGCCGGCGGTGAGCCGTTGCTGCACAAAGAAATCGACCAGATGGTCGAAGGCATCATCGCGAAGAAGAAGTACGCCATCCTCTGCACCAACGCGCTGCTGATGGAAAAGAAGCTGGACCTGTTCAAGCCCAGCCCCTACTTCACCTGGTCGGTGCACCTGGACGGCGACCGCGAGGCGCACGACAAGTCGGTCTGCCAGAAGGGCACCTACGACCGGGCGGTCGCGGCCATCAAGGCGGCGAAGGATCGCGGCTTCCGCGTCAGCATCAACTGCACCTTCTTCAACGACGCCGATCCCGAGCGCGTGGCGCGCTTCTTCGACAGCGTCATGGAGATGGGCGTTGAGGGCATCACCGTCTCGCCGGGCTACGCCTATGAGCGCGCGCCCGACCAGCAGCACTTCCTGAATCGCACGGCCACCAAGAACCTGTTCCGCGAGGTCTTCAAGCGCGGCAACGGTGGCAAGAACTGGCGGTTCAACCAGTCGACCATGTTCCTGGACTTCCTGGCCGGCAACCAGGAATACCACTGCACCCCGTGGGGCAATCCCTGCCGCACCTACTTCGGCTGGCAGCGTCCCTGCTACCTCCTCGGCGAAGGCTATGCCAAGACCTTCAAGGAACTGATGGAGGAGACGGAGTGGGACAAGTACGGCACCGGCAACTACGAGAAGTGCGCCGACTGCATGGTCCATTGCGGGTATGAGGCGACCGCCGTCACCGACACCCTGGCCAACCCGCTGAAGGCCGCCTGGGTCGGCCTGCGCGGCGTGAAGACCAGCGGCGACATGGCGCCGGAGATCAGCCTGGCCAACCAGCGCCCGGCCGAGTTCGTCTTCTCACGCCATGTCGAGAAGGCGTTGGCTGACATCCGCGCGCGCGACGCCAGCAAAGCCGCCGAGTAAGGCCTTAAACGCCGCCTCGGAATCCCGGGCCAGCCGCAGCAGTTGCGGGATCTGGCCTGGTTGACGCCACAGGGACGCCAGGATCCGCAACGGGTCCGGCGTCCCGTTGTGTTTCAGGGGGGCAGTCGCCGCCGGCGGCAGGGTCATGTGGGCCGGGTCGCACACGGCGCGCAGCACCGCCACCGGCACGCCGAAGCGGGCGCCCACCCGGGCCGCGATCTGGGATTCGGTATCGACCACCGCCGCCCCCGTGGCCGCGAACAGGGCCTGCTTGCCCGCCACCGTGTTGATGATGCGCTCCTGCCCCGCCACCGGCGCCACCATGGCCCGGGGCAGGGCGTCGGCCAGTCCCGCCGTCCAGTCGGGATCGGGCAGGAAATCGCCGCCGTCGGTGACGATGCGGTTGGCGATGACCAGAGTGCCGGGCTCCAGCCCGGGCCGCAGGCCGCCGGCCAGGCCGAAGCTGAGGAAGCCGCAGGCGCCGGGGGCATGGGCCGTCAGTTCCCGCTCCGTCCGCTCAAGATCGCCGGCGCTGACCAGCGGCAGCCAGCCGCGCCCCTGGGCGATGGCCGCCTCACGCCTTAGGCCGGTGACGACGATGATGGGGCGCGCCATGACGCGCCGCTGAGCCTGGACCATGACCATTTCCCGAACGCCAAAAACAAAACGCCTGGAAGGCTGACCTTCCAGGCGTCTTTATTACCCGCAGTCGCGGCGATTTACAGTTTTAAAAAGGGCCTTTTACAGGCGATCTCTTGGTTACGCCACCCTCAAACGCCGGGCGGCCACATCCGTGGCCTTGGCTTCCTCGCTCCGCCCTGCGGTGCTCGCTGCGGCGGCCGCAGTCACGGCCTACGGCATGAGTCAAAACCTCATGCCGCCCGCCTTACAGGCCGACGCTGACCAGCTTGCTGTTGCTGTTGGACAGGTTGCGGTAGCGCGCCATGGCCCACAGCGGAAAATACTTCGAATAGCCGTGATAGCGCAGGTAGAAGATGCGGGGGAAGCCGCCACCGCTGTAATACTCTTCTGTCCACAGGCCGTCCGCGCCCTGGTGGCTGGTCAGCCAGTCGATGCCGCGCGCCACGGCCGGATGGTCCACGGCGCCGGCGGCCATCAGGCCCAGCAGGGCCCACGCGGTCTGCGAGGCGGTGGAGGGGAAGGGCTGATAGCCGCTGTAATCCAGGGCGTAGCTCTCGCAATCCTCGCCCCAGCCCCCGTCGGGGTTCTGGATCTGCACCAGCCAGTCCACCGCCCGCTTCATGGCGGGGTGGTCGGGCGACAGGCCGGCGGCGTTCAGGCCGTTCAGGGCCGACCAGGTGCCATAGATGTAATTGACGCCCCAGCGGCCGAACCAGCTGCCGTCCTTCTCCTGCTCCTTCAGCAGATAGTCGACGCCGTCCCGCATGGCCTTGCCGTCCTTGTCGGCGCCCAGCTGGGCCATCATGCCCAGACAGCGGCCGGTGACGTCGGAGGTCGGCGGGTCCAGCAGGGCGCCATGGTCGGAGAAGGGGATGTAGTTCAGGTAGTAATGGGTGTTGTCGGCGTCGAACGCCCCCCAGCCGCCGTTGCGGCTTTGCAGGCCTTCCACCCACTCCGCGCCGCGGGCCACCGTCATGTCGTAGTCGGCGGGCAAGCCGGCCGCGGCCAACTGCGGCTGGGCACGCTGGAAGGCCATCACCACCACGGCGGTGTCGTCCAGATCGGGGTAGTGGTCGTTGCCATACTGGAAGGCCCAGCCGCCGGGGCGGACATCCGGCCGCTGGTCGGCCCAGTCGCCCTTCACGTCCAGCACCTGCTCACCCTTCAGCCATTCCAGGGCCTGGCCGGTGCGGGCCAGCGCCTCTTCCGTGCCCACTTCCAGCATGGCGTGGCACAGCAGGCTGGTGTCCCACACGGGGCTGACGCAGGGCTGGCAGAAGGCCTCGTCCCGCGCCTCGTCAACGATCAGCAGCTTTTCGATGGCATAGCGGGCGGTCGCGACCTCGGGATGCTTGGGCGACCAGCCCAGCAGGTCGAACATCATGACGGTGTTGGCCATGGCGGGGTAGATGGCGCCCAGGCCATCCTCGCCGTTCAGGCGCTCCCGCACGAAGGCCACGGCCTTCTCGATGGCCTTGTCGCGACTCTTCTTGGGGAAGTAGGGCTGGACCAGGCGCAGCACGCGATCGATGACGCCGAAGATTTCGCCCCAGGGCTTCTTGACGTGCGGCGCCTTGGGCCAGGACTTGACCTGGTCGGCGGGGACCAGGAACAGCTCATCGATGCGCAGGTTGCGCGGGTTCTTGGCCTTGGACTTCAGCGCCATCAGGATCAGCAGCGGCACGATGACGGTGCGCGCCCAATAGCTGATCTTGGTCAGGTGGAAGGGAAACCACTTGGGCAGCAGCATGATTTCCACCGGCATGACCGGCACGGCGGTCCACGGCACGGCGCCGAACTGCGCCAGCATGATGCGGGTGAAGACGTTGCTGGCCGCCGCCCCGCCGTTGTCGCGGATGGCCTGGCGGGCCCGGGCCATGTGTGGGGCGTCGATGTCGTCGCCGATGGCCTTCAGCGCGAAGTAGGCTTTCACGCTGGCGCTGATGTTGAAGGCGCCGTTGTGGAACAGCGGCCAGCCGCCGTGGTCGCCCTGGATGCGGCGCAGGTAGTTGCCGATGCGGCGCGCGATCTCCGGATCCGGCTCCTCACCCAGGTGGTGCTTCAACAGGATGTATTCGGCGGGAATGGTGGCGTCCGCCTCAAGGTCGAATACCCAGTGGCCGTCGGCCGCCTGGCGGTCCATCAGGACGCGGGCCGCGCGGTCGATCGACTGCTGCAGCACCCCTTCGTTGACGCGGGCCGACGCGGCACCGGTGCCAACGAAATCGGCTTCCATACGAACATCCATGACCAAGCGACCTCTACGAACGCGACTTAACCTGAAGCGGGATGATTCAACAAACGCCAGCCCAGGCTGTGCGCCAGCGCACACCCCTCGCTCATGCCTGAAATGCTCAGGCGACTCACCGTGCGGTCAGGATCGCATCCGCAGCAGTGAATCCTGAACGTATGGCGCCTTCGATGGTGGATGGCAATCCGGTAGCGGTCCAATCCCCTGCCAATACAAGGTTTTTTCCGGCGGCCGTTGCATTCGGGCGACGGTTTACCTGTTCTGGCAGTGCGGCAAAGGTGGCCCGCTTCTCCTTCACCACCTGCCACCGGGGCAGGGGCGTGGCGCGATCGAGGTTGGCGAGGGCCGCGATCTCACCCCAAATGGTGCCTGCGGTCTCTTCCCGGTCCGACTCCATCAGGCGGTCGGCGCCGCTGACGGTCACCGACACATGGTCGTCATAGGCGAAGGCCCATTCGCCCACGGTGTTGATCATGCCCGTCATCCGGGGCATGCCCGCCGGCCGGTCCAGGCGGAAATGAACGTTCAGGATGGAGCGGTGTTCCGTCGGCGTCGTCAGGCCGGGCAGCAGATCGGCCGCTACCCAGGCCGGCACCGCCAGCACCACCCGGTCGTCAGGTTTCAACTCTATCGTTTCGGTACCGAAATCAAGGGCTGTGATCAACTGGTCCACACGGCGGAGGGCGCGCAGGCGGCGGCGCCACACGATCTCTGCCCCATGCGCCGCCAGCCACTCCAACGCCGGGTCGACGAAGACGGGCGACAGGCCGCCGCTGGCCAGCAAGGGCTGGTAGGCCGCCCCCCCCTGGGCCAGGGTTTCGCGGATGATGGCGCCGGCCAGACCGGCGGCCGACTGCTCCGGCTCGGTATTCAGCGCCGCCAGCAGGACCGGGCGGAAGAAGGTGTCCCAGGCGGGGCCGGAACAGGCCAGCACCTCACCGATGGGGGCCAGCGGGTCGGCCCGCATCAGCTTCCACCCGGCCAGGTAGTCGCTGGCCTTGGTGCCGGGCACGCGGCGCGAGGGCACTAAGGCCCACCATGGCAGCTTGCCGTGGTTGGGCCGCACCTGCCAGCGCCGGCCGGTGGCACCGTCCCAGAACCGGTATTCCACCTTCTCCAGCGCCGGTTTCCGGCCGGGGCCGTGCGTCGCGCGCAGATAGGCCATGGCGGCGTGATTGCCGCTGACCATCAGGTGGCTGCCGTTGTCGATGCGGATGCCCAGGTTGGGCTCATCATACGAGCGGCAGCGGCCGCCGGCCTGGGCGGCGGCCTCATACAGGCGCACGCGCCGCCCGGCCTGGGTCAGGCGCACGGCGGCAGCCAGGCCGGCCAGGCCGGCGCCGACGACGTGCACGGTCGGCCCGGGGGAAGCGGCTCCCGGGGAAGGAACAGTGGTGGTCATCAGAACAGGAAGGCCTTCAGCACGATCCACAGCAGGTGGGGCTTGGCGATGCGGACCTTGGGGCGGGCCCCGGCCCAGCCGCGCACCAACAGACGGTCCAGGTACACCTTATAGACGTCCCGCATCAGGCGCGGGGCCCGGGCGGCGCGGCGGGGGGCGGCCGCCAGCAGGCGGTCGGCCTCGCGGAAATGCTCGGCGGCCCGCACCGCCAGGTCGCGCGCCACGCCATCGATGCGCGGGTCGGCCACCACCGTGTTGGGGTCGGTGGCGGTGATGCCCTGCTTGCGCAGCAGTTCAGCCGGCAGGTACAGCCGGTTGATCGCCGCATCCTCGTCCACGTCGCGCAGCACGTTGGTCAGCTGCAGGGCGCGGCCCAGATGGTGCGACAGGGCGATGCCGCTGTCCTCCGGCATGCCGAAGACACGGACGGACAGGCGGCCCACGGCGCTGGCCACGCGATCGCAGTACAGATCCAGGGTGGCCATGTCCGGCGCCTGGATGTCGGCGTCCAGGTCCATCTGCATGCCGTCGATGACGGCGATGAAATCGTCGTGGCGCAGGCCGAAGCGCAGGGTGGCGGCCTGCAGGCCGGCCAGGCGGGCGGGTCCCTTGCCCTCACACACGGCGGCGATGTCGCGCCGCCACGCGTCCAGCGCCTCGCGCCGCGCCGCCTTGGTGGCGGCGATGGTCGGGTCGTCGCCATCGGCGATGTCGTCCACCGCTCGGCAGAAGGCGTAGATGTGGAACATGGCGTCGCGTTCCGCCGGGGGCAGGACGCGCATGGCGGTGTAGAACGAGCTGCCGCTGGCCGACTTGGCGGCGGTTTCGTTCTGAGCTGTGGCTTCGGTCATCTCGGCGGCAGCACTCATGGCTTCTTCCCCGCCGGCACGGCGCGGGCGCTGCCCTTGGTCAGGCGCTGCCACAGGGTGGCCAGGGCGGCACCGGCAGCGGTGCACAGGGTTTCCGTCTTGGTCAGGTGCACCCGGTCGGACAGCGGGTCGCGGATCAACAGCAGGCGCACCAGGCGGCGGGCCAGGCGCTGGATGATGGCGACCTCGATGGCCAGCCGCAGATCCTTCACCTGGGCGGCCAGCGGTTCCGCCTGGTCCAGCAGGGCGTCGGTGCGCTTGGCCAGGTGGTGGATGATGTCCAGCAAGGCCGGCGGCGCCGCCGGTTCCAGCAGCACGTCGGGCGTCAGGTCACCCGCGATCAGCAGGGGCAGGGGAATGTAGACACGGTCCAGCACCCGCTTGTCCTTGCCGCAGTCCTGCAGATGGTTGATGACCTGCAGGGCGGCGCACAAGGCGTCCGACGCCGGCCATGTATCGCGGCTCTCCCCATGCACGTCCAGGACGTAGCGGCCCACCGGCATGGCGGAATACCGGCAATAGTCCATCAAATCGTCCCAGTCGGTGTAGCGCAGCTGGGTGACGTCGCGGCGGAAGGCGGTCAGCAGGTCGTGGGCGTGCTGGTCGGACAGGCCGCGCTCGCGCAGGACCTCGCGCAGCGCCACGGCCTCTGGCTCGTTCTGGCGCTCACCGCGCAGGCTGGCGCCCATGGCGTCCAGCAGCTTCAGCTTCATGTCCGGCGCCAGGATGGGGCTGTCCGACACGTCGTCGGCCACGCGGGCGAAGGCGTAATAGGCCATCACCGGCGCCCGGGCGTCCCGGCGGATGATCAGCGAGGCGACGGGGAAGTTCTCGTCCGTGTGGCCTTTGCCGGTGCGGTGGTTGGCTGCCGTCATGGGGTAGGGGTTCCGTCCTGGCCCGTCTGCTGACCCGTCACCGCTTGGCCTTGGCTGGCCTGGACCGGATGCACATGCTGGGCCTGGGCGCGCCCCTTCCACATGCCGCCGCGGCCCATCCAATGCTGAACCGCGCTGTCCACGGTCCACACGGTATAGACGATGCCGATCAGCGGCAAGGTGACGGCCCGCATAGGCGACAGGCGATAGAACACCTGGATGGGGGCGAAGCTGGCCAGCATGAGGCCAACGGCGAGCGCGCCGAAGATGCCCGCCGCCTCCCGGTTGAACAGGGCCAGCAGCACGGGCGCCACATAGGTCAGCAGCATGCCCAGCACGGTGCCCGCCAGCAGCGCCGGGGAATAGTTCAGCTGCGCGTAGGCGCTACGGATGACCATGCGGCGGATGTCGTCCACCTTGTCATAGGCGCGCAGGCTCACGGCACGGTCGCTCAGGCCCAGCCAGACGGACCCTTGCGTCTTCAGGCGGCGGCCCAGGGCGCAATCATCGATCAGGGCGTCGCGGATGCTGTCGATGCCGCCGGCGCGTGCCAGGGCCTGGCGGTCCACCAGCATGCAGCCGCCGGCCGCCGCCACCACGGTGGATCCGCTGTCGTTCACCCGGCCGAAGGGGTACAGCATCTGGAAGAAATAGATGAAGGCGGGGATGAAGGCCCTTTCCGCCCAGCTCTGGCAGCGCAGCTTGGCCATCAGACTGACCAGCACGCGCTTCTCCGTCTGGGCGCGGGTGACCAGGCGGGTCAGCGTGTCGGGGGCGTAGGCGATGTCGGCGTCGGTCAGCCACAGGTAGTCGGGCGGGAAGTCGCCCTCCTGCGCATGCGCGATGCCCTGGCGCACGGCCCACAGCTTGCCCGTCCAGCCCGGCGCCAGTTCCGCCCCCGCCAGCACCGTCAGCGCGGCGGTGGAACCTGAGGACTCGGCGGCGTGGCGGGCCAGGTCGGCCGTGCCGTCGTCGCTGCCGTCGTCCACCAGCACGATGTTCAGGGCGCCGGGATAGTCCTGCGCGCCCAGGGACGCGATCACCTGGGCGATGCCGTCAGCCTCGTTGCGGGCGGGGATGATGGCGGTGACGGAGGGCCAGCCACCCTCCAGCCCGCCATGGCTGCCAGTCATGCCTCCAGGGGCCGGGCCGCTGGGCAGGTCCCCCGGCCTGTTGGCCGGCACCACCGCCATGTCGTCCCGCTCCAGCCCCAGCCAGAACAGGCCGCGGGCGAAGACCAGGACCACCCAGATCGCCAGGCTGATGAGGCCAATGAGGAAGATCAGGCTCATGCAAGGTACCCCGCGGTCTTGAACCAGGTGAGGGCGTCGGCCAGGGCCTGGCCATAGGGGCGGGCGGTATAGCCCAACTCGGCCTCGGCCTTGGCCGAGGAGAAGAACATGCGGTATTTGGACATGCGCAGGCCGTCCACGGTCACGAAGGGCTCGCGCTTCGTCACCTTGGCCACCGCCTCCGCCACCACGGCGATGGGCAGAATCAGGCCGCGCGGCACCGCCACCGTGGGCGGCTTGCGGCCCACCAGGCGCGCGATGTCCGCCAGCATTTGCTGCAAGGAGACGTCCTGGCCGCCCAGGATGTAGCGTTCGCCCACCCGGCCTTTCTCGAAGGCCAGCAGATGGCCCTCGGCCACGTCGTCCACATGCACCAGGTTCAGGCCGGTATCGACGAAGGCCGGCATCTTGCCGGTCGCGGCCTCGACGATGATGCGGCCGGTGGGGGTGGGGCGCAGGTCACGGGGGCCGATGGGGGTCGATGGGTTGACGATGACGGCCGGCAAACCATCCTTGGCCACCATGTCCAGCACCGCCTGTTCCGCCAGAATCTTGCTGCGCTTGTAGGCGCCGATGGCGGCGTCCGGGGCCATCACCGCGTGCTCATCGACCGCGACGCCATCGGTGCGGGGGGCCAGCACGGCCACGCTGCTGGTGTAGACCACGCGCTTCAGGCGATGGCGTACCGCCAGTTCCATGATGGCGCGGGTGCCGCGCAGGTTGTTCTGGACAATCTCTTCCGGGTTGGGCGCCCACAGGCGGTAGTCGGCCGCCACATGCAGCAGGGCGTCCACCCCGTCCATGCCGCGCGCCAGGCTGTCCGGGTCGTTCAGGTCGCCTTTCACCACCCGCACGTCCAGACCGGCCAGGTTGGTCGGCGGCGTCGCGGCGCGCTTCAGCACAGTGACGTCGTGGCCACGCGCCAAGGCCACACGGGCCACGGCCGCGCCGACGAATCCCGTCGCCCCGGTGATGAACAGTCGCTGCTTATCGGCCATCGGCCTTACGGTCCCCATCAATGCCTTGGTCGGCACCCATCGATCGGCGCGGACCATATCACTTCCCTGGTGCGGAGGGGAAAGGGTTGGGCATCGGCGCCCGGCGGATGGCTGGCCTGCTGCGGCGCCGATGCCACAGGTGCGCCGCCGCCGCCAAGGCCGCCAATCGCCGCCGGACGGTCAAGTATTTAACGGTATGTTAACTACTGTCGGGCACGCTGATGATGCGGGATTTCCGGTAAATGTTGCATCGCAAACGGGTGCCCACCCGTACTCGCCATCCCGTGTCATCTACAAGATCGTCTGACCATTCGGTTATGTGCGTCCAATACTGATTGACCAGCCGGTCAAGATGCATTGTGCTCATGGTTGTAGGAGGGGCTGGTGGAATCAAGGTGATGCCATCAGTCGAATTTCCAGCAAGCGAGGTGGGTTGTCCCGAGGCGTCGCGCCTGCGGGACCTTGAAACGATCCGGGGGATTTTAGAGATGCGCGTGAAGGTCCAGTTTTTGTTGCCTGTCATTGGTGTTGCCGCCCTGGGCGGCGTGCTGGTGGCCGCTGGCCAGATGGGCCAGGACCGGGCGGCGCGGGTTGCCCAGTCGCTGGACCAGGCGCGGACCACGCTGGTGCAGGCCACGGACGTGCGGGCCATCAGCCGCGCCGTGCAGCGCGACGCGCTGAACACCCTGCTGGAACCGGCGGCCGATCGCGGCACCTTTGTCGAGCGCGCGTCCGCGCGGCTGACGGAGATGGGGCTGCTGGTCGCCGGCCTGCGCGACCGGGCCGCCGACGCGGCCTTTCTGGCGCCGCAGGCCCAGGCCCTGACGGAAATGACGGCCATGGTGACGGCCGTGCGCGGTGGTGACGAGGCTGGCGCCCTGGCCCGCCTGCGCACCACCGTCGGCCCGCTGGATGCCCAGGCCGCCGGCTTGGCCCAGGCCTTCATCGATACCCAGGGCCAGGTCCTGGACAGTCTGGCGGCCGACGCCGGCCGACTGCAGGCGCGCACCAGCCGCCTGACGGCCTGGGGCGGCGTGCTGGGCACGGCCGCGGCCATGATGATGAGCGCCCTGTTCCTGCTGGCGCTGCTGCGCCGCCCCCTGGCCCGCTGGGTCGGGGCCGGCAATGACGACCTGCGCGCGGTCATGGCCGCCGCCGCCCGGGAGGATGAACTGGGCGACTGGGCCCGCGCCCTGATGGCTTTGCGCGACCAGGCGAAGCAGCGGGGCCGCCGCCCGGTCCGTGCCCTGCAAAGCAAGCCCACGGTGCTGGCCGCCTGAGGCCGGCCAGGTTCCGAAAGACCAAGGTTCCGAAAGATATTGAAAAGGCCCGGGAGTCCCCCGACTCCCGGGCCTTTTCCTATTTGGCCGCCTGGCCGCACAGCGGCCGGGGCAGGGCGCCTTCCAGCAGCTGGTTGATGTGGCGGTCCATCCAGCCCGGCTCGTCCAGTGGGCTGAAACGAATCAGCAGGCGGGTGTAGAGGGCGCCGTACATTGCCTCCACCAGGGTTTCCACGTGCAGGTCGGGGCGGAACTCGCCATTGCGCTTGCCCCGCTCGATAATGTCGCGCAGGCGTTGGCGCCGCGGCTCCACCACCTTGTCATGATAGACCTTCAGCGTGGGCGGGTCGTTCTGCCCCGCCAGCACGATGCTGGCCACCACCCGGCCGGTGGCGCCGGCGAAGCTGCGGGCGATGCCGTCCAGCACGGTGCGCAGGTCGGACACGGCCGACGCCGTGTAGGGAATCGGTACCGTCAGTTCCGCATGCGCCAGCAGCGCCTCCATGGCCAGGGCCCCCTTGCCCGGCCACCAGCGGTAAATGGTTGTCTTCGCCGTGCCCGAACGGGCGGCCACTCCCTCGATGGTGAAGCGTTCCAGGCCGTTTTCTTCCAGCAACTGGAAGGCGGCGTCCAGGATGGCGTCCCGGGCCTGGTCTGATCGGGGCCGCCCAGGCCCCCGCATGGCTTTATCCGTCACCCTCTCTCCTCGCTCAAAATGAAGCCCCGGTTATTAAGCCGGCCCCTGGTTGACCGGGGCCGGTCTGTGATGCGCGTCGCACGGTCACGGACATGAAACGCTACACAGCGTTTCGTTTGTCGCAGTGCTCCTCACACCGGTTTCACACTACCTTACCGTTACGAAACGGACCATAGCGAAATGGTCCTTCCCGCCGACCTCCGGTTCCATTCCCGGCCCATCCTTCCTTGGGCCGGAACGCCCCCGGTCGTCCCTGCGGGCATCAGATGCAAGGAGAGTAGCGGTGAGCGGGGTTGTAAAGAAGTCTTCCGTTAAAGTATTGGCCGGCGCCGTCGCGGCCGTAGCGCTTTTGGGTGGGGCCGCCGTCGGCGGGAATTACTATTGGAAGACGGGACGCTTCCTCGAATCGACCGACGACGCCTACGTCCAGGCCGATTACACGACGGTGGCACCCAAGGTGTCGGGCTATATCGCGGAAGTGCTGGTGGAGGACAACCAGCCGGTGAAGGCCGGCCAGGTGCTGGCCCGCATCGACGACCGCGACTTCCGCACGGCGCTGGACCAGGCCAAGGCCGACGTGGCCACGGCCGAGGCCGATATTCGCAACATCCAGGCCCAGCGCACGCAGCAGCAGGCGGTGGTGGCCCAGGCCCAGGCGGCGCTGGCCGCTGATCAGGCCAACCTGACCTTCGCCCGCCAGGACCGCGACCGCTATCGCGACCTGATGAAGACCGGATTCGGCACGGTGCAACGCGCCCAGCAGACCGAGGCGGCGGTGACGGACAAGGCGTCGACCCTGCAGCGCGACCAGGCGGCCCTGGTGGCGGCGCAGAAGCAGGTGGACGTGCTGGCCACGGCCGAGGCCAAGGCCGCGACCGTGCTGGACCGCGCCCAGGCCATCGCCCGCCAGGCGGCGCTGAACCTGTCCTACACCACCATCGCCGCCCCCATCGACGGCACGGTGGGTGCCCGCACCCTGCGCGTGGGCCAACTGGTCCAGGCCGGCACGCAGCTGATGGCCGTGGTGCCCCTGTCCCAGGTCTACGTCCTGGCCAATTTCAAGGAGACCCAGTTGACCGAGGTGCGTCCCGGCCAGCCGGTGCAGGTGACGGTGGACAGCTTCCCGGGCACCACCCTGAAGGGCCGGGTGGACAGCCTGTCGCCTGCCAGCGGCACCAGTTTCGCCCTGCTGCCGCCGGACAACGCCACCGGCAACTTCACCAAGATCGTGCAGCGCATCCCCATCAAGATCGTGCTGGATGAAGGCCAGCCCCTGGCGGGCCTGTTACGCCCCGGCATGTCGGCCGAGCCGGTGATCGATACCCGGGTGCAGCCCGCCCACGCGGCCCAGGCGCCGCAGCTGGCGACGTCCACCTCCGGCCTCTACCCCATGGCCCGCTGAGGGCCGCACCGGATCGCTGAAGGCCCCAAGCCATGGCACCCCTCGACAGCAGCACCATCCTGACCGCCGGCGGCACCTTCCCCCGCACCCTGCCGCCGGCCAGCGGCCCGGCCCCTCACGACGGGGGCCGGGCCGCGCCCTCCACCCCGACCGCCGACCACGTGCCGTTCAAGACCTGGCTGGCCGTGCTGGGCTCGGTGCTGGGCGCCTTCATGGCGGTGCTGAACATCCAGATCGTCAACGCCTCGCTGGCCGACATCCAGGGCGGCATCGGCGCCGGCGTGGACGATGGCGGCTGGGTCGCCACCGCCTACCTGATCGGCGAGATCATCGTCATCCCACTGTCCGGCTTCATGAGCCAGGTGTTCAGCGTACGCCGCTACCTGATCACCAACACGGTGCTGTTCCTGCTGTTTTCCGTCGCCTGCGCCTTCGCGCAGAACCTGCAGCAGATGATCGTGCTGCGCGCCATCCAGGGCTTCTGCGGCGGCGTGCTCATCCCCATGGCCTTCACCCTCATCATCACCCTGCTGCCCAAGTCGCGGCACCCGCTGGGCCTGGCCCTGTTCGCCCTGACCGCCACCTTTGCGCCCGCCATCGGCCCCACCATCGGTGGCTACCTGACCGAGACCTACGGCTGGAAATACATCTTCTACATCAACCTGGTGCCGGGCGTGTTCATGGTCGCGGCGCTGTGGGCCTCGCTGGAGCGGGCGCCCTTGCGCCTGAACCTGCTGCGCCAGGGCGACTGGTGGGGCATCGCCACCATGGCGGTGGGCCTGGCCAGCCTGCAGACGGTGCTGGAGGAGGGGAACAAGGACGACTGGTTCGGTTCCGCCTATATCGTGCGGCTGGCGGTCATCGCCGCCGTGGCGCTGGCGGCCTTCCTGGTGATCGAGCTTAAGGTGGCCAAGCCGCTGCTGAACCTGCGCCTGCTGGCGCGGCGCAATTTCGGCCTGGGCATCGTCGCCAACGTGTTGCTGGGGGTGGTGCTCTACGCCTCGTCCTACCTGCTGCCGCGCTACCTGGGCCAAATCCAGGGCTACAATGCGCAGCAGATCGGGTCGGTCATGGCCTGGGTGGGCCTGCCGCAGCTGGTGCTGATCCCGCTGGTGCCCCTGCTGATGAAGCGCTTCGACGCCCGCTGGCTGGCCCTGGTGGGGGCGGCGGTCTTCGCCGGCAGCAACTTCATGAACATCCATCTGTGGCTGGGCAGCGCGTCGGACCAGCTGTTCTGGCCCAACATCGTGCGCGCCTTCGGCCAGGCCCTGGTCATGACGCCCCTGTCGGTGCTGGCCACCGGCGGCATCGAGAAGGAGAATGCGGGCTCCGCCTCCGGCCTGTTCAACATGATGCGCAACCTGGGCGGCGCCGTCGGTATCGCGCTGACCCAGACCTGGCTGACCAAGCGTGAACAGTTCCATTCCAACGTCATGACGGGCCAGGTCAGCCTATTCGGCGAAAGCACCCGCCAGCATCTGGCCATACTGCAGCGAAAGTTCATGGAACACGGCGTGCCCGACGCCCTCACCGCGTGGCGGCAGGCGGTGGCGGAGGTGGACGCCGGGATCCGCGCCCAGGCCTGGCTGATGGCCTACAGCGACGCCTTCTTCTTCCTGGGCAGCGCCATGGCCCTGTCGGCCATTGCCATCCTGTTCCTGAAGAAAGCCGCATCCGGGGCGGACGCCGGCGGCGCGCACTGAGGACGGCGAAAAAACGAAGGCCGCAGAAGGGGTTCTCCTGCGGCCTTTGAATCTCGCGGCGTGTGCCTTCTCGCGCAGGCGGGTTTAGTTGATGGCTTCCCAATCGCCCTCAGGCGTACGGCAAGTCACGCCGTTTTCAACGTTGGAGGGTTTGCCGTTGACTACGGTCTGCCGGGTATAGCTGCGGCACTGTCGGCCGTCCTGCAGTCGGACATCCGATGTAGGCATGAAGGTGCCCGAGTTGCCGGAATCCGGATTGGCCCACGCGATCTGCGTGCCGGTGCGAGCCGTATCCATTTGGCGGAGGGCGACGGTAGCAGCGTTGCAATCCTTACTGTCCAGGCCCTTGCCGATCAAACCACCGGCGACCGCACCCGCCGCCGCGCCGGCGGCGATATTGCCGCCTTTGCCGCCGCCAAGAGCTGCGCCCAAGAGCGCGCCGACCAGGGCGCCCGCCAGAGCGCCGCCCGCTGTTTTGGGGCCGAAGGCGCGGCAGCTATTCTCAGCCTGCTGTTGCGCAGTTTGTGGGCCTTGGGCACAGCCCGGTAATCCGCCAAAGGCAAGGCCGACCGTAATGATGGAAGTTGCTATGGCGCGGGAGCTCTTACAGTGCATGTTCTTATTCCTTCCAATATTATTGTGGCTAAATGGCGTCAGCTTAGGTGCGTGGCAGTACCGCCCTTAATTCGAACAACTGCTTCGTGGACCTCACCCCGATTTGCCCGGATAGGTCGGTTTGTTTCCCAGAAAGCTGCACGGTGTCAGTATCGCTTTTAGTGACCAAGCCGCGGGCGGTTGACCCATCCAACAGGCAATTCTCGCCATCACATTTGAATTTGCCGGTCAGGCCGACGATGGAGAGGCGGTCGAATCCGATCCAACTGTCGATCAAGGCGCCATCCCGATCGACCAGGAGGGACATCTTCCCCTCCAGTTTGTCGTCGCCCAGGGCGGTTTTCAGATCGAAGACATAGCTGGCCACGGGTACGCGGTTTTCAATCACCAGGTCCGAGCCGAATCCAGCGGCCGATGCGCTCATCATTTCCAGAGCATGCGTCCAGAACGTCCGGGCTTTTTCAGGAAGGTTCGTGCTGTTATCGACGTTTCCGGCGACACCGAACGCATAGAAGACCCCGTGACGGAAACGGCTGCCAAGGCGCTCGCCATAGTTGGGGAATTTTTCTGGCAGCGGCGCATAGACCGATCCGAGATCGGAGTTTTCCATCATGTCGGAATAGATGACGGCCCGAATGGTTTTTTGGGTGGACGAATATCGGCCCTCATCTGAGGCCAGGGCGCGCAGGATCTGCTTCTTGGGGGCATTGTCCGGAGTGAAGCGCACCTGGCCTTGCGGACGTTTGCTTTCAGTATAAATCTTGGTCAGGGCTTGCCCGATGTATCCCTGAAACAAGGCTTGCTGTTCTTTCAGTCCATCCAGAGGGTTCTTCGAAAAAATATAATGCTGGCTGCCGATCTGGCTGCGCTGTTCGGCGTTGTAATCCGGCCAGCACCCGCTCCAAATCGCTTTAGACTGCCCGGACGCGGGTGAAATTTGAACCACGGCAACGCGCTCGCCCGGCGTCAGCGAACTGATCAGCTTGGTGACCAGCTTTTGCGCCCATTCCGTCTTGCCCTCCACCAAGGACATGTCGTCAATGTAGGCAACGGTCTCGCGTTGGGTTGGCTGATTGCAGAAGGCGGGATTGAGGGTGGGGCCGACGCCGATTTGAGCCTGCGCGGGACAGTGAAGACACAGGGCTAGAAATCCGGCCAACCCGGCTAGGCCCATATTCATCTTTTTCATTTGCGACGTCCCTCAGATCGCCTCAAGGTCGATTTTTATTTTCATCGCCTTGTACTCGAAGGGAGTCACGGCCTTGTCTGCCATGTAGATCCCAACATTTCCTTTCTCGGACAGTACAATTTGCGCCAGTATATTCTGATATAGCTTGATATTGTGTTCTATGGACCGGGTGATTCCCATCATCACGCCAGCGCCATGGTTTGCAATCTGCGCCCGCTGGTTACGTTGATTTTCGACAGCCTTGGACTGCACATCGGCCGAGTTGATTTGCGCTTGGACCGCCTTCTCGGTGCGCGCCTTTGCTATCTTGATCTCCTCTTCCACACCACGACGCAGGGTGTGGAAGCGCTTGTGGGCTTGGCGGAACTGGCGGGTCCAGGACATAAGGTCTGGATTCTTGTCATGGAACAGGTAGGCGATGAAGACACCCACGATCCATGCGCCCACATTGCCCAGCAGGCTCAGCATCACATCGCGCAGCGGATTGATCTCTAGTACGATGACGCCGGGAATGATGTTCTCGGTCGGCAAGGCGGCGATCGCGTTGAGCGCCCAGACATAACGAGAGCCGCCGGCGGCGCCGATGACGATGATAAGCGCCAAGGACGACAGGCAGAGCATGCGATATTCGCCCCATCGGTCACCAATGTCGCGGTCAGGCCCGAAGCGGACGGTCCACTGCCGCAGGATGGTCCCGTGGCCATGCGCCGAAAATGCCAAAAGCAAGCCGAGGATAATGGTGGTACCCGCCGCCATGGCGGGAACATGGAAAAACTGGAAGAAAGTTTCATAATTGATAAGCCATTCGGCAATGCCGATGGCCAGCAGCAAGAGCCAATAGATGGGGCTATAGGCCATCATATTGGGTTCGCGCATTCCTTCGCGCATCGAAATTTGCTTGAAACGCTGCTCGACCGACTTGAAGTTGGTTTCCGCGTCAATGTAATCGCGGTTAGTCCGGGCACGTTCCTCGATCATTTCGACCGCTTCGCGACCTTTTTCTTTTATCTCTTCAATCTCTGCATAAAGATTGTCGACGGCGTCAACGGCCGAACGGAAAGGCTGAAACGCCGTAAGAAAATTGTTCTCAAGCTGCTTCCAGCGGTTACGCAACTCGCGCGCCGGGTGCAGCAGATTGATCTGCATGCAGGCTGTCAGCCCTTGTTCGTCCAAGGCCACCCGGCCGAACAAGGCTTCGTCCTGCGCGAGCCCGCGCAACGTCTCCTCCGACAGGACTAGGCGCTCGGCCTCATGCACCGAGAAAGCGGTCGCCGCTTGATAGGCTGCTTCGATCTCTGAGGTCGCCTGGGGACTGATGATGGCGCTCGCGGATTTTGCTTCAGCCATAGTGTCTCTCTAAAAATTTGATTGAAGGGAAAGTCGGAGGCGTCACATCTGGAATTCGCTGTTCAGGTCCGCTTGCTCCACGGCGCGCGGACGATTCAGCTCGAACGCCGGAGGGGTCGACGGGACTTGCAGGGCGATCATTGCGGGTGCTGCGGCCGCCACGGGGGCCGCTGGTTTGGCCGCTTCAGGCGCGCCTTTGGCTGTGGCCGGGACTATTCCCAGGTCTGCTGGACTAAAAACCCTGACCTGTTTGGGAACTTGCGGTTCAGCGGCCGTCTCCGGCTTTACCGCCAGGAAATCCTTATTGATGCGCCGCTGCTGCACCAGGCGCAGGTTGGCTGGCGCGCTGGCGGAGATCATGAATTCCACGCGGCGGTTGCGGGCCCGCCCCTCCTCCGTGCTATTGGGGGCGGTCGGCTGGTTTTTGCCAATGGCGACAGTCGACAACTGTCGCGGGTCGACGCCCCGTCGGATCAGTCCTTCCAGCACTGTCTGGGCTCTTCGTTTGGACAGTTCAATATTATAGGCGTCGGAACCGATGGCGTCCGTGTGCCCCAGCACCAGCAGGCTTGCGTCAGGCACGTCGCGCCGCATGTTCTGGGCGATAACGTCCAGCACTGGCTCTGCTTCCGGTCGCAAGATGTCCTTGTTGAAATCGAAGAACACCTTCTCATCGAAAGTGACGCGCACCACGGGCACCGGGTAGGTGAAGCCAGGCAGCATGCCCGGAGGCACCTGCAGCTGGTCAATTCGCGGCGGGGCAATCCCGTTCAATTGCGCAAGCCGGTTGAAGCGGTTGACGCGATCCTGATGTTCCAAGCCGATGGTTTGGGGCAGGGATTGCAGGTTGACGTAGCCGATTCCCGTGGCTGGTGGCGGCGTGGTGGGACGGGCGGCAGCGCTGGGTGGGGGCGCCAGCCATGAGGGGGATGGCTGCGTTGGGGCGCAAGCTGCAAGCATCGTCGACAGAAGTCCGCCGCGGAGCAGGGCAACGAGCGAGAAACGATGGAACGTCACGGGGGCCGCCAAATATAGGGTGGATTACATATGTAGTTCGCGTAATAAGAAGAAATACGCCGGGAAACTTCCTTTACGTCGGCATATTTTGTTGGAAATGCACCTATTGAGTGAAACCGTATCCCATGCGCGGTAGGTCGTTCAAGGGCATAAATGCGATTCTTCTACCCTTGGGGGTATATCCTTCGGCAATCCGCGTGATTTCGACAGTGGCTTGCAGGCGCTGCTTCCTTCCCCATGGCTCGACCCGCGCCAGCGGCATGCCGGATGATTGCGACGCGCGTGCCGGAAAGGTTGCCTCTGCGGCCAGATAGTTTTAGAAATTGGCCTAGTCAGGTAACAATCTTTCAGGATCTGGTTCCGTGCCCCAGCTTCGTTCCCGTACCACCACCCATGGCCGCAACATGGCCGGCGCCCGCGGCCTGTGGCGCGCCACCGGTATGACGGATGCCGATTTCGGCAAGCCCATCGTGGCCATCGCCAATTCCTTCACCCAGTTCGTGCCCGGCCACGTGCACCTGAAGGATCTGGGCCAGCTGGTGGCGGGCGAGGTGGTGGCGGCCGGCGGTGTGGCCAAGGAATTCAACACCATCGCGGTGGACGACGGCATCGCCATGGGCCACGCGGGCATGCTGTACAGCCTGCCCTCGCGTGAGGTCATCGCCGATGCCGTGGAGTATATGGTCAACGCGCATTGCGCCGACGCCCTGGTCTGCATCTCCAACTGCGATAAGATCACACCCGGCATGCTGATGGCCGCCCTGCGCCTCAACATCCCCACCGTGTTCGTCTCCGGCGGGCCCATGGAGGCCGGCAAGGCCCCGGTGCATGGCGAGATCCGCTCCGTCGACCTGATCGACGCCATGGTGGCGGCGGCGGACGACAGCGTCAGCGATGCCGAGGTCCAGGCGCTGGAACAGAACGCCTGCCCCACCTGCGGCTCCTGCTCCGGCATGTTCACCGCCAATTCCATGAACTGCCTGGTGGAGGCGCTGGGCCTGGGCCTGCCCGGCAACGGCACCGTGCTGGCCACCCACGCCGACCGCAAGGCCCTGTTCCTGCGGGCCGGTCGCACGGCGGTGGAGATCGCCAAGCGCTGGTACGAACAGGATGACGCCAGCGTCCTGCCGCGTTCCATCGCCACGTTCGAGGGGTTTGAGAACGCCATCGCCCTGGACATCGCCATGGGCGGGTCCACCAACACGGTGCTGCACCTGTTGGCGGCCGCCTATGAGGGTGGGGTGGACTTCACCATGGCCGACATCGACCGCATGTCGCGCCGCGTGCCCCACCTGTGCAAGGTGGCGCCGTCCTCCGCCACCGTGCATATCGAGGACGTGCACCGCGCCGGCGGCATCATGGGCATCCTGGGCGAGTTGGACCGCGCCGGCCTGTTGCACCGCGATGTGCCCACCGTGCACGCCCCCACCATCGGCGCCGCCGTGGACCGCTGGGACATTACCCGCGCCAACGACGCCGACATCAGCGAGTTCTACGCGGCCGCGCCTGGCGGCGTGCGCACCACCCAGGCCTTCAGCCAGGCCTCGCGCTACACCAGCCTGGACCGTGACCGGGTGAACGGCATCATCCGCAACAAGGAAAACGCCTTCAGCCAGGACGGCGGCTTGGCCGTGCTGTACGGCAACCTGGCGGTTGATGGCTGCATCGTGAAGACGGCGGGCGTGGATCCGGCGGCCCTGACCTTCACCGGCAAGGCCCGCGTGTTCGAAAGCCAGGATGACGCCGTCTCCGCCATCCTGGGCAACCGGGTGGTGGCCGGCGACGTGGTGCTGATCCGCTATGAGGGCCCGCGCGGCGGCCCCGGCATGCAGGAGATGCTGTACCCGACCAGCTATCTGAAGTCCAAGGGCCTGGGCAAGGTCTGCGCCCTGGTGACGGACGGCCGGTTCTCCGGCGGCAGCTCCGGCCTGTCCATCGGCCACATCTCGCCCGAGGCGGCGGAGGGCGGCACCATCGGCCTGGTGGAGGAGGGCGACCGCATCGTCATCGACATCCCCAACCGCAGCATCCGGCTGGAGGTTGAGGACAGTGAGCTGGAGCGCCGCCGCGACGCCATGAAGGCCAAGGGCGCCAAGGCCTGGAAGCCCGCCACCCGTAACCGCCAGGTCTCCGGCGCGCTCAAGGCCTACGCCTACTTCGCCACCTCCGCCTCGCGCGGTGCGGTGCGGGACACGTCGGGGATTTGATCCGGGGCCATGTCAGCGGCATGGGACGCCCCCCATGCCGCTGCGGGACACGGCGGCGCCCTTACCCTTCCGCGTCGCCCCACACCAGGAACAGGCCGACGTCGCCGGGGAAGCCGTTGGGGAAGTCCAGGACGCGGGCGGTCAGGCTGAAGCCCGCCGGCTGCAGCTCATGGTGCCAGCGCTGGTAGATCTCGGCCGCCTCGCCGCGCAGGGTGCGGGGCCAGTCCGGTTCCGGGGCGTTGATGGCGCGGGCGCCGTCGCTGCACAATTCCGCAGGGAAGCGCAGCAGCAGGAATTCCTTCTCACCCCGCGCGGCGGCGTCGTGCGCGCCCTCCAGCAGTTTGTGCCAGCCATGGTCGGCCACATGATGGTCGATCAGTTCCTGCACCTTCTCCTGCCGGCGGACCAGCGCCTCCTTGCGTTGCTCGGCCAGGTGGCGGGCGTTCTCGTCGTGGAAATTACCCACCAGGTGGCGGAAGTCGGCGGCGCGGAACAAGGGTTCATGCGCCGGCTCGCGCACGGGCGCCAGCGCGGGCGCCTTCCTCTCCCACCGCTGGAACAGGCCGGAACGGTGTGCCGGCTCCGTCTTCTCGGCGGGCTCGGCCGCCAGCACCTTCAACAGGTCGGCGCGTGACACGATGCCCACCAGCGACCCGTCCAGCACCACGGGCACGCGCTTGATGCCATGGGTCATCAGCAGGCGCGCGATGTCGGCCGTGTCGGTGTTGATGTCGACGGTGATGACCGGGGCGGCCATGACATCGCGGGCGGTGCGCTCGCGATTCTGGGCGTCGGCCCAATAGGGGGGCAATTGCTCGCCTTCCGCCACCAGGGCCAGCCACCAGTCGCGCCGCGCCTCATGGGCTGTACCCGCCTTCTCCCGGTCGATCAGGTCGCCTTCGCTGACCATGCCGATGACGCCGCCGTGGCTGTCCACCACCGGTGCGGCGCTGACGCCCCGGTCCAACAGCAAGGCGGCGATGCGGCTGACGGGCGTATCGGGCGCCAGGGTCAGGACATCCTCGGTCATTACGTCATGGGCGCGCATGGGGCGGCTTTCCTGTCACGATGGGTCCGTGCCGGAAAAGATAACCCGATGAAAGGACGGCCGTCTTTGCGCTGCATCATAGCCACGGGAGCACTTCCCCCAATGAGCCGGGCGCCTACCCTTTGGTAAGACCGCGCCGCGCGCCATACTCGTCAGGGCTGCGCCGTGGCCATAAGATCGACGACCACCGCCACGTTCAGGTCCACCGTCCGGCCCTTGCTGAACAGCCCGTGGCCGCCGACGTCATAGTCGGTGCGCACCAGGTCCAGCCGGCCCACGGCGTGGGCCTTGCCCTCGGTGATGTCCAGGGTGAAGGGCAGGGTCACGTCCTTCTTGATACCGCGAATGGTCAGGGTGCCCACCGCGTCGTACTGGTTGCCGCCCTTGGCGCGGAAGGTCGTGGCCTCGAACACCGCGTCGGGGAAGGCCTGGATGTTGAACCAGTCCTCGCCGGGCAGGGCCTGGTCCTTCTCGGCGTCGCCGATGACGGCGCTGCCCATGGCGATGGTCACCTTGGCATGGCCGGCGGTGGGGTCGGCTGGGTCGAAGTCGACGGCGGCGTCCCAGCGGCCGAAGCGGCCAGTGAACTCCTTGTCGCTTTGGTGGCCGATGAAGCCCAGCTGGCTCTGAGCCTTGTCCACGACCCAGGACGCGGCGCCCGCCGGGGCGGCCAGCAACAGGGGCGACAGCAACAGGACGGCCAGGGCGGGTATCAGAAAAGATGGGCGCAGGGTCACGGGCAAAACCTCCAGGACAGGCCTATGCGGCGGGGTGGTTGCCGATAATAATCGACGGGCCGGCTGCGCCGTCTGCGACCTTGCGTAGCATACACTGTAAGAAAAGCCCCGGACGCTGTGGCGTCCGGGGCTTCCTTGTCTTGGCGTTTACTGTGTTACGGCTTACTTGGCCGTGGCGTTCAGGTCGATGGTGACGCTGACGGCCAGGGCCACCATCTTGCCGTCGCCCCAGGCGCCTTGCCCCACGCCGTAATCGGTGCGCACCAGATCCAGCTTGCCCACGGCGTGGGCCTTGCCGCCGGCCACGTCCAGGGTGAAGGGCAGGGTCACGTCCTTCTTGATGCCGCGGATGGTCAGGGTGCCCACCGCGTCATACTGGTTGCCGCCCTTGGATTTGAAGCTGGTGGCTTCGAACACCGCCTTGGGGAAGGCTTTGGTGCTGAACCAGTCGGCCTCGGGCAGGGACTGGTCCTTCTGCACGTCGCCGGTCTTGGCGCTGGCCATGTCGATCGTGACGGTGGCGTGGCCGGTGGACGGGTTGGCCGGGTCGAAATCGATGGTAGCGTCCCAACGGGTGAACTGGCCGCTGAAGGCGGCGCCGCTCTGGCTGCCGGTGAAGCCCAGCTTGCTATGGGCGGTGTCCACGGTCCAGCCGGCGGCGGCGGCAGGGCCGGCCAGCAGCAGCGCGCCCAGGGCGGCGCTGACGATGGGGGCGAGGAACTTCATGATGGATATCCTCAGTCTGTGAGGGCGGCCGGGGACTTAGGCCCGGCGGCCGAAACGGGGAACCATGCGCAGCAGCACGTCATCCTTGACCAGGAAATGGTGACGCAGCGCCGCCAAAGCGTGGACCACCACCAGGGCCACCAGGATCCAGGCGGCCAGCTCGTGCGCCTCCGACACCACGTCGTTGATCGGCGCCTTGTTCTCCAGGTCGGCCAGGACGGGCATGTGCGGGAAGGGGATGAGGCCGTACAACACGGTCGGGATGTTGAATTTCGAAGTGGAGACGACCGCCCAGCCCGTCAGCGGCATGCCCAGCAGCAGGGCGTACAGGCCGGCATGGCCCAGGTGGGCGGCCCACTTCTCCCACGCCGGCATATGGGCCGGCAGGGGCGGAGGCTGGTGGGCCAGGCGCCAGGCCGCCCGGAACAGGGTCAGGGCCAGCACGGTGATGCCCACCGACTTGTGCAACTGGAACAGCTTGAACTGGTCGGGGGAGCCGGGTGGCAGCGACGTCATCGTCCAGCCCATGATCAACAGGGCCAGGATGGCGATAACGGTCAGCCAATGGACCAGGATGGCCACGCTGTTGTAACGCGCCGCGACGGTCATGGCCCGGCTCCCCCTTCAGTCCGATAACGCGATGATACTAACGCTATTACTGGGCGCGGTCGAACTCGCCGCTGATCAGCAGCTCAACCTCGTCGCTGACGTAGGGCACGTACTTGTCGATGCCGAATTCGGACCGCTTCACCTCGGCCTTGGCGTCGAAGCCGACAACGTAGGCCTTGGTCATCGGGTTGCTGCCGCCACCGTGGAAGCTGGCGTTCAGGGTCACCGGCTTGGTCACGCCGTGCAGGGTCAGGTCGCCGGTGATCTTGCCGGTGGTGGCGCCGGTCACCTCGATCTTGGTGGTCTTGAAGGTGGCGGTCGGGAACTTGGCGGTGTCGAAGAAGTCCGGGCTGTTCAGGTGTTCATCCAGCTTAGGGTTGGCGGTGGCCAGGCCCTTCACGTTGATGGTCACATCCAGCTTGCTCTTGGCCGGCGCCTTGGGGTCGAAGTCCAGCGTGCCCTCCAGGTCCGGGAAGGCGCCGTAATAGGTGGAGAAGCCGAAGTGGGTGATGGCGAACACCACCTTGGCGTGGCTCTTGTCCAGGGTGAAGTGGCCACCCTCGACCTTGCTGAGGTCGGTGGTCGCCTGGGCCAGGGCCGTGGCGGGGGCGGCCAGCAAGGCGGCGGCCAACATCAGGGCGGGAATGCACTTCATGGGAATGTTCCTTGAGAAAGCCTTGGGGAGAAAGCTGGCCGAACGGCCGGAGGGAGGGGGGCGCCGGCCGCCACCCATGGGACGGGTGGTGAGCCGGCGGTACGGGCCTAATCTAAGTCGCGCCGCCCTTGCCCACAATCAAGGTCACCTGGAATTCATTGTTCCATTCGTCGCACCAATCATGCCCTCGCCGCGTCGATTTCACACGCAAGCCGGGGGTTTTGTCGCGGCGTCAAAGGGCGTAGGGTCTGCGGGCCTGCCCGGTGGGGCGGCCCCTGGGGGCGCGCGATGGCGCCCGTCTTTGCCGAAGGATGGCCTGATGACCGACCGAACCACCGCCCTGACCGCGGCCCTGGCCCTGGCCGGCGCCCTGACGGCGCTCAGCGCCGCGGCGCACGACGCCCCCACGCCCCCGGGCCGGGAAAAGTGCTACGGCATCGCCAAGGCGGGTGAGAATTCGTGCTCATCGGCCGCCGGCATCCACGATTGCGGCGCCATGTCCAAGGTGGACTACGACGGCCAGGAATACCTCGACGTGGCCAAGGGCGAGTGCAAGACCCTGGGCGGCAAGCTGAAGCCGTTCAAGGGCGTGGGCAAGCCGCCCAAGGCGGCCGCGCAAAAGCCGGCGCAAGACTGACCGGCCGGCCCCCGTGGACAGAAGGGCGCCCATGGACACCGCCGCGCCGGCCCCGGGCGCCACCCCCGCCGTCGCCCTGCCGCGCCGCGCCGGTATCGGCCTGCGCCATCCCCACGTCCCGGCCTTCCTGGGCGACGGGCGGCCGGACGTGGCCTGGGTGGAGGTGCACAGCGAGACCTACCTGGTGGCGGGCGGGCCGCGCCTGGCGGCACTGGAAGCCATCCGCCGCGACTACGCCCTGTCCTGCCACGGGGTGGGGTTGTCCCTGGGCAGCGCCACCGGGCTGGATGCCAACCACCTGGCCAACCTGCGCCAGTTGTATGACCGGCTGCGGCCCGACCAGATCTCCGATCACCTGGCCTGGACCGGGGCCGGCGGCGCCTACCTCAACGATTTGCTGCCCCTGCCGCTGACGGCGGAGACGCGGGACGTGGTGGCGGTCAATATCGCCCATGCCCAGGACGCGCTGGGCCGCCGCCTGCTGGTGGAAAACCCCTCCCTCTACATGCCGCTGACCCTGCCGCCGGGGGTGGAGGCCATTCCCGAGCCGCGGTTCCTGGCGGACCTGGTGGCCCGCACCGGCTGCGGCCTGTTGCTGGACGTGAACAACGTGGTGGTCTGCGCCCATAACCTGGGCTTTGACGCCGCCGGCTACCTGGCGGATTTCCCGCTGGAGGCGGTAGGCGAGATCCATGTGGCCGGCCACCGGCGCGAGGCCTTCGACCCCTGGGTGGGCCCGGACGCGGGAACCGGCGGCGTGGTGCTGATCGACGACCATGGCAGCCGGGTATCGGACACCGTCTGGGATTTGCTGGCCGGCGTGCTCGCCCGCACCGGGCCGCTGCCGGTGCTGGTGGAATGGGACATGGACGTACCGCCGCTGGAGGTGCTGCTGGGGGAGGCGGCCCACGCCCAGTCCTTGCTGGATGGGGCGGCCCCGCATGCTTGAGGCCTTTCAGCAACAGATGCGGCGGGCGTTGCTGGCCGCCGGCGGCGGTGAAGGCGGGGTCGGCGTAGACCTCGCCCTTGGCGCGGTGGCCGAGGCGCGGCTGAAGATCTATCGCGCCAACGTTCAGCAATCCTTGGCGGAAGCGCTGGCCGCCGCCTTCCCCGTCACCTTGCGGCTGATGGGCGTGCCGGCCTTCCGCTCGGCGGCTCTGGATTTCGTGCGCGCCCACCCGCCCACGCGGCCGCAACTGGCGGCCTACGGTGGCGACTTCCCCGCGGCGCTGGCGCCGCTCGACACCGGTGCCGCTGACATGGCGCGCCTGGAATGGGCGGTGATGGAGGCCTATTTCGCCGCCGATGCCCCCGTCCTGACGGTGGAGCGACTGGCGGCTTTTCCGCCCGGCGACTATGCCCAACTGCGCTTCGTCCCCCATCCCGCCGCCCGGGTGCTGTGGCTGGGGCATGACGTGCTGCCCCTGTGGCGCCAGGCGCAGGAGGATGAGACCTGGGTACCGCCGGCACCGGACGCGCTGGATGGCGAGGTGCTGGTGCTGCGCCCGGCCGACGGCATCGTCTGCGTCTCGCTGCCGCCCGGGGCCGCCGCCGCCATCCAGTCGCTGCTGAATGGCGACATGCTGACACAGGCGGCCGAGGCCGGCCTGCTGGTGGAACCGGAGCTGGATTTGCAGGCCATGCTGCATACGCTGCTGGCCCAGGGGGCGCTGGCCGGCGCCAGACTCTAATACACGTGGCGTTTGATCGTGCCGCTCAAACGCCCCTCAGTCGCCGGGCGCCAGCATCCGCTGGCTTGGCTTCCTCGCTGTGCCCCCTTCATGTCAGCTGGGCGGTGTCTCGCTCCGGCGCCCGCGGTCGCGGCCTAAGCGGCATGAGTCACTATCTCGTGCCGCTGGTGTAAGCCTTCCGCCGCGCCACGGCCAACCACAGCCCACCCCCTAGGGCGGAGATCAGCGACCCGCTGAACACGCCCAGCTTGGCCTCCCCCGTCAGTCCCGTGTCGGGGAAGGCCAGGCCGGCGATGAACAGGCTCATGGTGAAGCCGATGCCGCACAGCATGGCGATGCCGTAGAGGGTGCCCCAATCCACCTGCGCCGGCAGCTGGGCCAGGCCCAGACGCACGGCGCCCAGCGTGAAGGCGAAGACGCCCAGCTGCTTGCCCAGGAACAGGCCCAGCGCGATGCCCAGCGGCACGGAATCCAGCAGGCTGGACCAGTCCAGGCCCTGGAAGCTGACGCCGGCGTTGGCGAAACCGAACAGAGGCAGCACGCCGAAATAGACGAGAGGGTGCAACGCCGACTCCAGCCGGTGCAGCGGCGACCGGCCGGCGGCCTCCTCCTCCTCGCTGCCCAGGGGGATTGTCAGGGCCAGCAGCACGCCGGCCATGGTGGCGTGGATGCCGGAGCGCAGCACCGCCACCCACAGCGCCAGGCCCACCACCAGGTACGGCGTCAGCCGGCGCACGCGCAGGCGGTTCATGCCGACCAGCGCCGCCAGGGCCAGGGTGGCCAGGCCCAGGTCAGGCCAGGACAGGCCGCCGCTGTAAAACAGGGCGATGATCAGGATGGCCGCCAAATCATCGAAGATGGCCAGCGACGACAGGAACAGGAAGGCGGAGCGGGGCAGGCCGCGTCCGAAGGCCGACAACGCCGCCAGGGCGAAGGCGATGTCGGTGGCGGCCGGCGTGGCCCAGCCGGCCAGCGCATCGGCGTGCCCTCGGTTCAGCGCGACGTAGATCAACACCGGGAACAGCACGCCGCCCAGGGCGGCGATGCCGGGCAGGGCGATCTGCGACGGGCTGGACAGGTCGCCGCCCACCATCTCCCGCTTGATCTCCAGGCCCACCAGCAGGAAGAACAGCGCCATCAGCAGGTCGTTGACCCATTGCTCCACCGACAGGGTGGCGGGGCCAATGCCCAGCGGTGCGTGCAGCGCGTGGAAATAGGCTGACGCCAGGCTGGAGTTGGCCACGGCCAACCCCGCCAGCGACAGGGCCAGCAGCAGGATCTCGCCCCAGTTATCCAGAGCCAGGAAGTGCTCCACACGATAATGGATGCGGCGGACCAGGGACTGGATCATGGGGGGCAGGCCTACGGCTTAAGGGCGGATACCCGTCCCACTTTACGGACGGGGCCGCCGATTGCCACCCAAAGCCGCCATGCCGGACGATAAAGGTCAGTGGTGGCGCGCGCTCATGACGGCGAAGCGCCAGGATTTGAAGGCGCAGTCCACGTCAGCCAAGCCGGCCTCCGCCATCCACATCAGCTGTTCGCCCAGGGTGGCGCAATGGTCCTGGCGCAGGCGGTCGCGGGCGCGCGACAGCTCCACCGCCGGCGCGCCCAGGTCGCTGGCCTCGGACTGCCACAGCCGGTCGTACTGGCTTTCCACCTCGGCGGTGGGGCCCAGCACCTGCTCGGCGCTGATGAACAGGCCGCCGGGGGCCAGCGCCTGGTTGATGCGGCCGTACAGGTCGCGCTTGGCGTTATGGTCCAGGTGGTGAATGGCGAGGGAGGAGACGACCAGGTCCCAGGGGCCGGTCAGGTCCGCCTCCTCCAGCTCCGCCAGGGCGAAGCTGACGCGGGCGTCGCCGGCGAAACGGCGGCGGCTCTGCTCCATCGCCTGGGGCGTCTCTTCCACCAGGTGCAGATGGGCGTGGGGCAGGCGGGCGCGCACCAGCGAGGCGAACAGGCCGCCATTGGCGCCCAGGTCCAGCACCCGGGGCCGGGTTGGGGCGCCCCAGTCGTCGATCAGGGTCAGCGCCGCGCCATAGAAGGCATCGAAACAGGGGATCAGGCTCCGCTGCAGCGCATCATTACGCCCGGTTTCCAATAGGCTTGCACGGGCTGACACGGGTGCCGCCATCCTGCTGTCCTCCTGCTGTCACGGCGCCGTCTGGCGCGCATAAACCCAATCTGCGTCTGCTGTTTTGCTGGCCTCTTCAAAGCCTGTCATCAAAGCGTAGCGCATTTCCCAATACATACCATAGGCGATCATTCGTTAATGATTGGTTGGTTTGCGGCGCAACATTTCATCCGCGCGAAAATGTCGCCAAACCAGGGACTTGATATATCGAGAAAACGCGATATACCGAAACGCCCTCTCTGCATCAACCAGCCAAGGCCCTCCGATGGACACCGCCACCCCCGCCCCGGCCGCCAATTCCGGTGCGACTCCGGTCACCACCCCTGCCGCCCAGCCGGGTACCGGCGCCCATCCAGTCAACGCGGCGGTGGCGCCCTTGTTCCAGCCCTTCGCCTTTGGCCGGCACACCCTGGCCAACCGTCTGGTGATGGCGCCCATGACCCGCAACAAGTCGCCGGGCGGCGTGCCCACCGATGATGTCGTGGCCTATTACCGCCGCCGGGTGCGGGGCGGCGTCGGCCTGCTGATCACCGAGGGCACAACCATCAACCACCCGGCCGCCAACGGCTATCCCCAGGTCCCGGCCTTCCATGGCGAGGCAGCGTTGGCCGGCTGGAAGCGGGTGGTGGACGCCGTGCATGCCGAGGGCGGGCGCATCATCCCGCAGCTGTGGCACGTGGGCATCGCCCGCCGCCCGGGGGTGGAACCGGACCCCGGCGTCCCGGGCTACGGCCCCTCCGCCATCGTGGCCGACGGGGTCGAGGTGGTGCGGGCCATGACCCAGGCCGACATCGACGCCGTCATCGCCGCCTTCGCCCAGGCCGCCGCGGATGCGGAACGCCTGGGCTTCGACGGGGCGGAGCTGCACGGCGCCCACGGCTACATCATCGATGACTTTTTCTGGGAACAGACCAACCGGCGCACCGACGCCTATGGCGGCAGCCTGGAGAACCGCACGCGCTTCGCGGTGGAGATCGTGCGGGCGGTGCGCGCCGCCGTCAGCCCGGACTTCCCCATCGTCTTCCGCTTCTCACAGTGGAAGGGCGTCGACTACAACGCCCGGATCGCCCAGACGCCGGAAGAACTGGGCCGCATCCTGACCCCCCTGGCCGGGGCCGGCGTGGACGTCTTCCACGTCAGCACCCGGCGGTATTGGGAACCCGCCTTCCCGGATGCGGACGGGGGTTCGCCCGACACGCTGGCCGCCTGGACCAAGCGCCTGACGGGCAAGCCCGTCATCGCCGTGGGCAGCGTGGGGCTGGATGGCGCCTTCAAGGTCGGCATGTTCGCCAACCGCGACGCCTTCGAGGTGAAGCCCACCGACGTGGACCAGGCGGCCCAGGCCCTGGCGCGGGGTGATTTCGACCTGCTGGGCGTAGGCCGGGCCTTGCTCAGCGATCCCGATTGGGCCATCAAGGTCCGCGATGGCCGCGTGGGTGAGGTGATCCCCTTCGACCGCGCCGCGCTGGACCGGCTGGTGGTTTGATTGTCAGGCCGGGGAGGGTGGCCAGCCTTCCCCGGTTTCACGGGTGTGGATGTCGACGCGATGGATGTGGAAGCGATCCTGAAGGCCCTGGCCAACCCGGTCCGGCGCGACATCCTGATGTGGCTGAAGGACCCGGCCACCCACTTCGGCCCCCAGCCCGATGGCTACCCCGTCGAAAAGGGCGTGTGCGTCACCCGCATCCTGGAAAAGACGGATCTGTCGCAGTCCACCGTCTCGACCTACCTGGCCATGCTGCAACGCGCCGGCCTGCTGACCTCCCACCGCGTGGGGCAATGGACCTTCTATCGGCGCGACGAGGCGCTGATCAACGAATTCATGAGCACGTTTGGCAAGCAACTGTGCCAGATGCTGGTGAAGCGGGGGGATTACGAGGGCGGGCGGGATTGATGCCGCGGGGCGCGGCTCATAGGGCCGGGCCATGCCAGTCGGGATGATCCTGCCGGTAGCGCTTGATGGGCCGCTCGAATTTCTTGTCGCAGGTGGCGACCGAAATCTTGTCCGACCACACAATCGATGACATCCGTGTGTTGAGGTCAGGCCGCAGCTTTATGTATTCCAAATCACTACCGACGCGACAGGCCATGTTGGCGTAGACGTTAATCCAGAAATCGCTCGCGGGATAACGCTTCATAAGGCCTTGATATCCGGTCATCAGCGCAGGCCAGCCAAAATTGTTTTCCACGGTGATGTCGTAATCGTCGCCTTCCATCGCCGAATAGTCCCAGGCGAGGCGTGCGAATATTTCCTCGCGCTCGGCTTCCGGTGCCCGGTTCCGTATATCGGAAAAGAACTCTATGAGATCGTCAGCCGACCCGTACCAGCGGGGCATAAGGGCGCGCAGCATTTGTCTATGTAGGGCATAATAACGCGGGAACTTGGCGTGCCCCTCATCGAAGGTCGCCCGCAATTCCTTCAACTCCGAGCCCTCGCTAATACCGATTGCCATGGACATGAGGTACCAAAGCGGCGTGCTATTTGCCCGCCCCCCGATTTCATTCAGCGCCGCCGCCGCCATGGCGAGGCGGAAGCTGTAAATGGCCTGCGCTTGGCCGCTGACGGTATTGGCTCCGCCGTGTCCCCGTGCCCACCAGGCCCAGGTGTAAAGAACCTGAACTTCCATCAAGTCAGGATAGACGGACTGTGGGTAGGCGCGGCGCCAACTGGCAATGCGGGCGAATTGATCATCGACGCTTAGGCCTTCATAATCGAATAGGTCGTTCAGGCCGCCAACGATTCCCTGCAAGCGCGATCCACCATCAGGCATCTCGCCGATGGTTCGCAGTCCTTCGGCTAACGCGGCCTCCAGGGCCGCATAGTCGCCCTTGCGGAGGGCTTGTTGCGCGCCGCATCCGGCGGCTTCTCGCAAGGCCGGGCCGTCGCCCTGTGCGTCGCTAGTGGTAGGGCTTCGGCCGAAAACGGCAGGCCCATGAACGCAATCGGTGCCACCGTGCCGCAGCAGTGCGCGGGCATAGGTTACAAAGGTGCTGTTGGAAAGCGCAGTGGGGCGGTGGGTTGAGGCCGCGCGTAGGTTTTGCCACTGCATATATGCAACGACACGATCGTTTTTCTTACTGAACGTTAACAATTTGTCAGCTTCGGAATTGTCATTCCTCTTCAGTAAGGCGACCAGTTCCTTGGCCCAGTTGAGGCGATTTTCGGCATAGGTCAAGGCCTCGGCCCCCGCGCGAGCTTGGCTTGCGGGCAGGAGAGGTTTCTCTCGGCGCAGCCGATCGTACATTTTTTGCCAAGTGGGAATCATTTCCGTTTCAAAGGCCGCGGCTGCGTCAGCCACGCTCATCGACCCGCCGCTAACCTGTGCTCCCAGCTGGGCCCAACGGCGCTCCGCCGCGCCGCTGTCCCGTGCCAGATCCTGACGCGACTGCCAGTATTGCTCCCAGGGGCTCAGTTGCACCCCTTCGTTGCGGGCCCGGAGGATGCCGGCGATTGAGGCGATGGTGAGTACGGCTGTGGCAAGACCCACCGCCAGTGGGCGCGGACGCTGGCTGCCTTTATCCACGAGTGGCTGGGCCAGGATGCGACCCAGCACCAATCCGGCGACCAGGCCGCCTACGTGAGCGGCATTGTCGATGCCGGTCTGCAGCATGCCGTTGGTTAGGCTGAAGACGACGAACACAGCCGTGCTTAGCCAATGAGCGCGGAAAACGGCCCGGGGCACCTGGGTACGACGCAGTGAAAGGTAAGCCAGCAACAAACCGAACAGTCCGAAAATGGCGCCCGAGGCACCGGCGCTCACCCGTGCTGGATCCCAGACCACGCTGGTCAAGCCGCTCAGTAGACCTATAGCCAAATAAAGGGCCAGGAACACCCAGCGGCCGTACAAGCGTTCCGTAAGCCGCCCGACGCTCCATAGTGCCCACATGTTGACGAGCAGGTGGGCAGGGTCCAGGTGCAGGAACATGGCGGTCAATAGACGCCACCATTGTCCGTTGATGGTGAGAACGCCGAAGTTGCCGCCCCAACTGAGCAAGGACTGAATGTCGAAAGCGGTGAAGCGTTGGCCTGCCCAGGCCATTACCGAAAATATAACGATATTGACCAGAACCAACGCGATCGTGATCCAGGCCCCTCCGGCAGCCGCCATTGACCGGTCGAACTGACGGACTGCTGCCCAGTTATCGTCGAAACCATCCGTACGGGTGGTGGGCAGAGCACGGGTGATGGCCTGGGCGTCCGTCACCGAGTCGGCCCGAAAGGAAAGCCGCCCCTTACCCAAGCCGATAGCCGCCAGCCAACCTGAAAGGCCGCGCTGGTCGAATTGTACAAGCGTATCATCGACGCCGACGTTGCGGACGGAAGCGCGCGGAATGGCATGGGTCGCCCTCAAGGGCACGCCAAGCCAGGTGCGCCGCCAGCCATGGAAGGTGATGCCCGCGTCATCAATTTCCACCAATCCTGCGCCATACAGGGGTTGGCGGTCGCGGACAGACTCTAGCCAGCCCAGCAGGCCGTTATGGCGGCTTAAGCGCACAGACCAACACGAAGCGCGCTGGTTGACAGCATCGATGGCCAATGCGTGTTCGCCAATCGCCGCGCGTCGCGTGATTTCCGCCATGAGGTTGGCATGATTTTGGGGAGACGCGCTGGGGGTGACGATTTGCTGCAAATCGCGTAGCTGGGCGTCTGAATATTGGGAAAAATCAATTAGGCCGTCATGCGCGCCCGGCGCCGTTGGCGTGGACCCCACGTTATCCCCCATCCCCCCACCGATCCGCCGCCGCACTTCCTGCGTCACCGATCCATGGGCCTTTAATTGCGGAACAATTTATTTTTGCACGCCCGGTGAAGGCAAGGCCAATCGTGGGAGCTGCCGCTTCAGCGGTGCAGCCAGAACCGGTCGAGCAGATACAGGGCACCCGCCCAGGCCAGCAGCATGGCCAGGGCGTGCAGCTTGACGTGGGCCGGGAACTTGCGCGCCGACAGCAGGATCAGCACGGGCACGCCGGCGACCACCAGCGGCATCAGCAGCCACACCATGCCGGGGGTGCTCCCACCCTGCGCGCTATCGTTGGCCGCCACCACCGTCAGGAACAGGGCGGGGAAGATGGCCATGCACCCGCCCACGATCAGCAGGAAGCCGAGCACCCATAGGGCGATTCTGCAGAATTTGTCGAAGCGGGTCATGAGGGAAGGTCGGAACGGTGGTTGAGGCGGGCTCCGTCCTCTATGGCATCCAACGGCCCATTCGGGAAGGGGGCCGATAAGTGGGCTATCCTGCCCCCGCTCAATTCGTTTCGACCTGGGGGCCTTCACGGTACAGCAGGCTGCGACGATAAAAGACGTACCCGGTCCGGTGGCGGAGGTGGCGCAGGTCACCCAAACGAGGCCCTCTCCGCCCAAGCGTTAAACTTTCAGTCCCTTGCTGATCTTGGTTGCTATGTTTTGCGCGGACATTAATGCCTGGGCGAATTCGGGATCGCTCTCGGCGAATTCCCGAGCGCCGTAATGACCAACGATGATGTTCTTAAGGCGGGTCCGGTCGGGGTTCCCCTGCAGCACCGACAACAGATACTCTAGCTGAGCGACCGCCGACGCAAATATCTCGAACGCCGGCATCTCGCTCAGTCTTTGGCGCGCGAGATTCAGCGCATACTCTACAGTTTCTATGGCCGTCATGGTCTTCATTTCCTGATTACTGCGGCGTCGAGTTGAACGCCGATTTCTGTGTCGAGAAAAGCTGGGTTGCTCCGCCCTCTGTCGGGAATGATTGCCCTTTGACCGACCAGAAGTCATCCACGGCGGCCGAGGTGCTCCGCAGGACCGACACTGGCTGAGTCGTGGTGTAGGTGTTTAGGACCTTCGGCTCGATGGTTTGTGTCGCTCGGTTGAAGCCTAGCGGGCTAATGCCTAATTCCGTCGGTTGAACAGACGGATTCGGGGAATACCAATTTCCCTGTGGAGCTCCGGGGGTTTGATACTGATAGAGCGTTTTGCCAGAATTCAGCGTTTGCACATCTACTGGCTTGGTGAAGTCAATACCAGTCATATATGAGGAAATGTTTTGCTCCGGCACTCCTTGTGCCTTGAAGAAATTAGTGGCGGTTTCCTGCCGGCCACGAATATTGATGTCCTGATTAAGGTCGCCCGTTCGGCCAAATTTCTCATTCAGATATGCACGGCGACCCGGATCAGGAATCGGGGCCTTGGGCGGAGGTCCGACTTCCGGCTCTGGCGGCGGCTTGGGCTCGGGCGCCGCAGACTTGGGCTGCGCACTGAGCGAGTCAAAGGACGAAACCGTCGGCTGCGGCTCCTCAGCAACCATAGACTTGCGCCCGCCGGAGGCCGGCTTCACCTTGGCGATCAGGGCAATGATGGCGTTGATGGTCAGGATGGTGAGGCCGGCGGCGGTGCGGCGGGCGGCCTCGTCCAGGTCGTGCTGGGTCTTGGCGGTGGTGGCCAGGGCGATGCCGTGGCCCAGGTCGTTCAGGCCCTGGAACACCGACCAGCCCACCATGGCGTAGCCCACGCCCAGCAGAATGAGGTCGATGGCCTCGCCATAGCCGGCCAGGTGCCCGCCGGCCCACACCACCAGGAAGCCGGCCAGCCAGTACAGCGTCTCACGCGTGAACACGCTTTTGGCCGCCTGCTGCATGTCGCGCGGCAGCAGGGGCACGCAGCGGCGCAGCGTGGCGACCACGCGGTCGGTCACCGACCACTGCGCCGGCTGGCCCGGCGGATCCTCGTCCCCCTGGTCGTGCCGGGGCGGGTCCACGGGCGGGGGCGAGAGCGGGGCGACGGCGCGGGGGATGAGGAAGGCGCTGAGGCTGCCCATGGCCAGGTCGCGCATCGCCTGGTCGATGAGTTGGGTGTCGCTGACGCGGAAGTCCACGCCCTGCACCACATGGCGCAGGCGCAGGCGGCCGATCGCGTCCAGGCCCTGCAAATACCGGATGACACGGGCATCCCGCCAGATGGGGCCGCTGGCGCCGCCGCCCAGGGCATAGCGCCGCATGCCGGCCGGGATGCCGTGCGTGGGGCCGATCAGCAGGCGGCCCTCGGGAATCTCGGCATCCATCCAGTCGGCCATGGACAGGCCGGCCGGGCCGCCGCCGCTGATGAAACTGTCGGGCACCGTCCCTTCCCCTGCGTTCAAGCCGGGCCGCCATACGGCCCGGGGGATGAATTAAGGTGATCGCCTGCACGGGAAAGGGGCATATGCCAACGGGCCATAGTCGAAAGCAACGGCTTAGCCGAGAGGGTAGGCGTCGTTACACCCGCCCCACCGCCACCTCCCGCGTTCCAGCCGGCAGCGCCACCGTCACCCAGGCCGCCTCGGCAACCACCTCGACCGCACCGCCCCCCGTCACCCGGTAGCGCCCCTTGGGCAGGCCGCGCAGGCGCAGGGCGGGGGGTTGGCGCTGCGCCTCGCCGTCCAGGGTCAGGCGCAGGTGGGCGTTCCCCGGGTGCCAGGCGATGCTTTCGGTGGGAGCGAGGCGGGCGCCCTGTACCTCCAGGTCCAGGTGCTGGCGGGTCAGGCGGGCGTGCAGGCGGCGGCGGACGCCGTCGCGCGGGGTGATCCTCAGCCAACCGTCCTTTTCCGCCAGCGTGCCGCCGAAGCAGAAGCGGCCGAACACGGGGTCGTCGCTGACCAGGGTGGCGGCCATGCGCAGGGCGCCGCAGAAGCCCAGGTCGCTTTCGCTGGAATAATACCAGCTGCCCCGGTGGTGGGGCTGGCCCAGCCAGGTGGTGCCGTGGGACGCGGGCTCGAACCCGCCGCCGGAGGCGCCGTCGTTGGCCTGGCCGGGATACCAATAGCCATAGCCGCTTTCCGCCATGCCGCTGTTCACCAGGGCCCAGGCGCTTAGGAATGAGGTCCAGGCCAGGCGCAGATGGGGCCGCCCGTCCTCGGCATCGTTCAGGGCATGGTCCAGCAGGGCCCAGCCGCCCATCTGCGCCATGTAGGTCAGGGTGAAGGCGTCGCCGCCGGCGGCGCGGTAGTCGCTGCCCAGATAATAATAGGCGGGCTCGATGGTGCCGCGGCAGAACAGGTTGGCGGCGATCTGCGCGTCGGCGAAGCGCCGGGCGTCGGCGCGGCCGATGGGAAAGCCCGGCTGGCCGGCGTGGTCCAGGGCATAGCGGGCCAGGGCTTCCGTCGATTCAAAGCCGGTGGAATCGAAGGGATATTCCGACCCGAACAGGTCGGGCTTGCCGTTCACGAAGAAATCGACCTTGCGCACCCAGTGGCCGCGCAGCTCCGCCGCCTTGGCGGTCTCCCCGGCCGCGTCCAGGGCGTCGATCAACTCGGGAATAACCACCTCGTTATAGAAGCCGGTCTCATAGGCGCTCCACTGCTCGATCTTCATGGGGATGGTGAACAGGGCGCGGGTGGTGCCGTAGGCCCGCTCCAGGTAGGTGGCGGCATCCAGCCGGGTGGTGATGGCCGGATAGCGGGTGGCGACGCGATAGAGGCCCAGATACATCGTGATGATGTGCGGGTAGTCGTAGGGCCGCCAGTAATGCTGGCGCCCCTTGGGGCCGGGATCGGCGCTGTCCCGGTTCTTCTTCCAGTCGGGAATGCCATAGAGGGCGTAGCTGTCTTCTTCCTCCGTCGTGCGCTGCAGGCCGCCCCAGACGAAGTGCTCGACATAGTAATCAAGCGCCGCCACCTCCGCCTGCACCGGGTGCTCGGCGTTTTTGCTGGCGAGATAGGCCGGTTTGCTCAGGCCCGGGTCATCGCAGGTCACCTCATAGATGCGCCAGCCCTTGATGCGGTCGTAATTGTCGGGGCCCAGCAGGGTCTGGGTTTCCATATTCCATTCCGCCAACAGGCCGTCGTACCACTTGGCCGGATCGCGGTGCTGGTGGGCGGCGATGAAGGCCGCGCGCTTCTTGACCAGGGTTTCCACCGGCTCGGTGGCGAAGAACTCCAGATGGGTGGCGCGGCCTTGTCCGTGGCGGATGGTGATCAGGTTCTCGCCCAGGCGGCGGAAGCGCAGCTCATAGACGCGGCGGCCGCTGAGGGTGCCCAGATCCAGGATGGTGGTGTGGTCGGGATATTCCGCCTCGACGGCGTCGATGGTGTCCAGGGTGCGCAGCGCGATGCGGCCGGGCAGGTCGGTGGGCAGGGTCATGCCCTGCGCCACCTCCACATCGATGCCGCCCTGGGCGACCAGGGCGTCGCGCACGCCGGCATAGTCCGGGGCCCAGGTGAAGCGGGCGCCGAAGCGGTGGGTTTCGCCCGGTTTGAGGGTCAGGCTGGTCAGCGGCTGGCGCCAGCGGCCGCCCTCCGCCCTCATGGCTTCGCCCGTGGCGGCGGCGTGGATGAACACTTGATAGGCGCGGTAAGGCCGGACGGGGCTGTCGCTGTCCTGCCGGGCGCCTTGGCGCGGTTGCCAATATTCGAAATGGGTTCCCCGCTCCGGCGTCATCACCAGATAGGGGCCGACGCTGTTGGACCGCATCCAGAACAGGAAGGAGCCATGGCCGGAGACGAAGCTGTGCTTCAGCACGGTGGCCGTGGCCGGCTGCTTGGCCTTGAACTCGGTATGGAAGGGTAGGGGCAGGGCGAGGTCGCCGATCTCCAGCGCCGTGCCGGCGCGGTTGGTCAGCGTGACCTGCCAGGCGAGATCGCCGTCCGTCACGCCCAGCCGCAGGGTCAGGCCCAGGGCCGGCCCGGCCTCATCCGCGATGTCATAGTCGGCCACGCGGGCCTGGCCGTCCGGCTGGGCCAGGCGGGTGGGCGGCAGGTTGGCCGTGTCGATGGTGCGCCAGGGCGCGGCGGCGTCGCGGCGCCAGGCCAGGACGGCGTGGCCCAGCGCCTGCCCAGGCTCCAGATAGTCGGTGTCGAAGGTGTCGCCGGCGGCGCGCAGGCTGGTCAGGCCGGAACCGTCGAAGGTCAGGGCGAAGGCGTGCGCGGCTGGTTTGGCCGTGCCGGCCATCGCCGCGGCGGGGCCCGCCAGTACGGCCCCGGCCGCCACGCCCCCGGCGGCCAGCATGATGTCACGGCGGCGCGGGCCGCCGGCGGATGTGTCCACGGCCGGTTTTATCAACTGCTTCATCACGCGAGACCCTTCCGCCTGTCCCCATGGCCCTCTTATTGGGACCAACATTGGATACAATATGCAAAACGGGCCGATGCGGGAAGGGCTTAAGCGGCGGCCGTCTGGGCCGTGCCACCCCAGTCGTACCGGCGGGCCAGGGCCATGAACTCACGCAGGGCGGGCGAGTGGCGGCGGCCTGCTACGCTGGCCAGGCTGACGGTGCGCGACAGTTCCGGTTCGATCAGGGGGCGGGTGGCGATGCCGGGCAGCATGGGCAGGAATTCCGGCATCACGGCGCAGCCCAGGCCGGCCAGGATCATGGCCTGGATCCAATCCTCCCGCTCGCTCTCGTAACAGACGCGGACGTCGGCGGGGTCGGGGATGCCCAGGCTGTTGAAATGCTGGGGATATTCGCAGTTCACCCGGTTCAGGTAGTCCTCCTGGTCCAGTTCGGCCAGGGGCACCACGTCCATGGCCTCGAAGCGGTGGCCGGGGGCGAAGGCGACGGTGTAACGCTCCCGGTACAGGGGCTGCACCTCCACCCGTTCCGGCAGGTCGGGCAGGCCCAGCAAGGCGCAGTCCAGCTCCCCCTCCATCAGAAGGGCCAGCACCTCGCGCCCCGGCGCGTCGCGCAAGGCGACCTCCACCGAGGGCAGGGCGGCGCGGAAACGCTTCAGGAAGCCCACCAGGCGGGTGGGGCCGATGGTGCACATGACGCCCAGGCGCACCCGGCCGCGTTCCAGCTTGCCGAAGCTGCGCGCCTCCAGCTTGGCGGACTCGCTGGCATGGAACACCGCCTCCAGGTGCGGGCGCATCAGGCGGCCCAGGTCGGACAGATGGGTCAGGGTGCGTTCGCGCACGAACAGCGGCCCGCCCAGTTCCTCCTCCAGCTTCTGGATGGCCTTGGTCAGCGAGGGCTGGGCCACGCCGCAGGCCTCCGCCGCCTTGGTGAAGTTCAGGGTCTCGCACAGCGCCACGAAGTAGCGCACCTGGTTCATTTCCATGGGAGGGGCGGCCGTATCACAATCCCGACATTGGGAACGTACAGTGTCGCCCATGGGCAGGGGTGCTGGCTACTCGAACCGGCGGCGGATCAGATGGTCCAGCGACAGGGCGCCGGGGCCGCGCAGGATGATGGGCACCAGCACCGCCGACCACAGCAGATGGTCGGGCCAGCTTTCGGGATAGACGAAGATCTCGATCACCATCGTCATGCCGAACAGGGCGCCGGCCGACAGGCGCGACGCCAGGCCGACGACCAGCAACACGGCGCACAGGTTTTCCGTGATGCTGGCCAGCACGGCCGCCACCTCCGGCGGGACCAGGGGCACCTTGTACTCATCCCGGAACAGGTCGAACGTGGTGTCGTTGATGTGGAAGCCCGTCACCTTGGTCTGACCGGACCGCCAGAAGACGGTGGCGGCCGCCAGGCGCCACAGCAGGGCGTCCAGCCCCCGGGGAAACCGCTCCAGCCGGTGGATGAGGGCCAGCGCCAGGACGATGGGCGCGGGCTTGCCGGGCGCGGTGGTGGGCGTCGGGGGCAGGGTCATGGCAGTTCCACTCCGGTGAAGACCTGCGCCGCCAGCAGGCCGGTTAATTCGTGTTCCAGATTGAAGCCCGCGTCCAGGGCCAGTGCGTTGTCCCAGGCGCTGCCCAGAGGCAAACCGGCGCCCAGGGCCATCAGCAGGGCGAAGGCGCCGGGCCCGAGGCGGATCAGCAGCACCTCGGCCGCCGGTCGCACCACCAGCAGGTGGGTGTCGCCGTCGGTGTCCAGGTCCACCGCCGCGTCGGCGGCGTCCGGCTGGTTGGCCCGCCAGATGCGGTCCACCGGCCAGGGGCTGGTGACGAAGCGATGACTGGGGTGCAGGCGCCAGACGGCGTCCTCCACCGCGTCGCCCAGGGTGGCCAGGGTGGCCAGGGTGCTCGCGTCCAGGGGGGCCGCCTCCGCCGCGTGGTAGGCATGGGTCCAGGCGGCCTCCAGCCGGGCGACATCGGCCAGGTAGGGCAGCTGCCGCGCCACCTCCTGCCCGGTCAGCCACGCGGGGAAGCCCGTGCCGTATCGAAGCAACGGCGCCTCGTAAGGCGGTTCATGGCGGATATAGGCCTGGGCCAGGCCGATGAAACAGGCTTCGCCCACCAGGCGGTGGCTGACGGGGAAGCCGGCGGCCAGGACCGCCGCCAGGCCGCCCAGGGTGTTGTCGCGGTGCAGGCCGGCGTTGGGCAGGGGTGGGGTGCCGGCGGCGGCCAGCACCCAGTCGCGCATGTCGCGCTGGCGCTCAAGCAGCGTGGGCATGGGCCGCTTCCTTGTCTAAAACGGCGTCCGACAGGCCTGCGGCGATGCCGTCCGCGATGGCGGCCTCGGCCAGCAATTCGGCCAGGGGCGGGATGTTGGCGTCCCGCTCCACCAGGGTGGGGACGGGACCGAAGCGGTTCAGCGCCTGGCGGTACAGGTCCCAGACGGCGGCCGCGACGGGGGCGCCGTGGGTGTCCAGCAGCACGGCGCGGCCCTCATGCTCGACGGGTTCATGCCCCGCCACGTGGATTTCGCCCACGGCGCCGGTGGGCAGGGCGGCCAGGTAGGCCCCCGCGTCCAGCCCGACATTGTGGGCGCTGACGTGGATGTTGTTCACATCCAGCAGGATGCCGCAGCCGGTACGGCGGGCCAGTTCCGCCAGGAAGGCGGCCTCGTCCCAATCGCTTTCCGGGAAGGCCATGTAGCTGGACGGGTTCTCGACCAGGATGCGGCGGCGCAGGGCCGTTTGCGTCTGGTCGATGTGATCGGCCACCAGGGACAGGCTGGCGTCGGTATAGGGAATGGGCAGCAGGTCGTTGAGATAGGTGCTGTCGATGCGGCACCAGGCCAGATGCTCCGACACCAATTCCGGCTGATAGCGATCCACCAGGGCCGCCAAATCGGCCAGGTGATCGGTGTCCAGCGGCTCCGCCCCGCCCAGGGACAGGCCGACGCCGTGGATGGACACCGGATACGTCTCGCGCAACGCGGCCAGCCAGCGGTGCGCCGGGCCGCCGGCCCCCATGTAGTTCTCGGCGTGCACTTCAAGAAAGCGCAGGGAGGGGCGGCGGGCCAACAGCTCGGCCGTATGGCGGGCCTTCAGGCCGATACCGGTGATGCCCATGACGGCTCCCTCCCTGGCTTCTGGTATTAAGGCTTACTTCTTGGCGGGTTCGGTGCTGCCGCCCGAGATCTTGGCGCAGGTGCCGGCCGGCACGGCGATGAAGGCGCCGGGGTCGCGATCCTTGGTGGCATGGCCGGCGCAGGAGTTGCTGTCGGTCTTGCAGTCGTTGTGGCCGGCCTTCACGACGCCGTAGCACTTCTCCATGTCGGCGGCCTTGGCCGGGGCGGCGGCCAGGGTGGCACCGGCGACGGCGGTGGCGACGATCAGGCCCAGGCCCAGGCGGCGGGAAACGGTGGTGGTCTGCATTTTGAAATCCCCTCAGGTTTGGTGGGTGGTTGCGATGGGCTGACGCTAACCCCGCACCCCTGGCGTTGTGAAATGCAGGGGGGATATGAATTCGATAGCGGCCGGATATGGCGTCCGGTTGTCGCACCTCTTGCCGGGTTGCCCTCTTGCCAGGTTGTGGCTGGGACCGTCCCCGTGCCAGGATCCGGCCGGCCCCGAAAAACGCCCCTTCCGAAGGCGCCGTCCCATGGATCTCACCACCGCCCTCGCCGCCCTGAAGGACGGCACCCTGACCGCCCGTGACCTGGCCGAGGCCTGCATCGCCGCCCGGGCGGAGCGGCCCGACGCCCGCGACAATCCCTATGTCGCCTTCAGCGCCGGCCTGCTGCGCGCCCAGGCGGATGCCGCCGACGCCCGCCGCCGGGCGGGCCACCCCCTGGGCGATTTCGACGGCATTCCCCTGTCGCTGAAGGATAATTACGGTACCGGAACGGTGTGTGGCGGCACGTGGCCGGTATTTGCCGGCTCCCCCCGCCGCCTGCCGCCGATGTGGAACCAGCCGGGCGGCGTGGTCGGCCGCCTGCTGGCCCAGGGCGCGGTCGTCACCGGCAAGACCCGCATGGTGGAATTCGCCTTCGGCGGCCTGGGGGCCAACGGCCACTGGGGCACGCCGCGCAACCCCTGGGACCGTGATCACCACCGCGTGCCCGGTGGGTCCAGCACCGGCGCGCCGCTCAGCCTGCATGAGGGGTCCGCCCTGCTGGCGCTGGGCACCGACACGGCAGGGTCGGTACGCATCCCGGCGGCCTGGAACGGCCTTTATGGCTACAAAAGCGCGCGGGGACACCTGGCGACCGATGGCATCGTGCCGCTGTCGCCCCGCCTGGACACCGTGGGCATCCTGGCGCTGACGGCAGATGACCTGGCCCAGGGCTATCGCCTGTTGACCGGCACCCCCATCGATCCGCTGATGGACCCTGGCGTCATCCGTATCGGCCGCGCGCCGGACACGCTGTGGCAGGACTGCAGCCCCGGCGTGGTCGCGGCGGTGGACACCGCGCTGGAGCGACTGACCGGCCTGTTCCGACCGGTCGACAGCGTGACCATCCCGGAATTGGACGAGGCCCTGGCCCTGTTCCGCCGGGGCGGCCTGGCGGGGGCGGAGATTTATGGCTTCCTCAGCCAGGAACTGCCGGCCTGGCTGCCCAGCCTGGACGCCTATGTCGGCCCCCGCATCCGCGCATCGGCCGACGTGCTGGATTGTGACGCGCGCGTCGCCTTCCTCGACCGTTTCGCCAATGGCGTGCAGGCCCTGTTCCACGATGTCGATGTGGTGGCCCTGCCTACGGTGGCCATCACCCCGCCGCTGCTGGCCGACCTGGCGGAGCCGCCCGCCTATGGCCGCGCCAACCTGATGGCCCTGCGCAACTGCTGCGTCGCCAACCTGGGGGACATGGCGGCCGTCACCCTGCCGGTCGGCACGGACGATGCCGGTTGCCCTGTGGGCCTGCAATTGCTGGCCCCGCGCGGCGCTGACGCCCGCCTGCTGGCCATCGCCCAGGCGGCGGCGGGATACCTGGCGGGGGAGGATTAAGCGCGTCGCCCGGTGGTCCGCAGCCGCCGGACAAGGGGGGCGATGAAGTCGTCGATCAGCACATACAGGCCGAAGGCCAACAAGAAGCCGCCCATGAAAAAACCACGCCAGAAAATGGCGTGGTGGGACAGAATCTGCCGGTCGACGATGTACCCCCCACCCCCTATCATCACCACCATGACAATGAACAAGGTGGCTTTCCGTATCCATCCGCCCATCGCGGTCCTGCCCCTTTGGCGTTGCTCTGCAGTACAGTAGCACAAGTCAACCGGGCAAGGCATGGCAGGACTGCCGCTTGCGACGGCGCGAGCTGTGTACCGGCCCTTGCCTGGGGCGGGACGCTACAGCATCGTGGCGCCATAAGATTCCGGCAGTTCAGTCACCAAATCATAGGGAGGCCCCATGCCCCAACGCCCTCGGTCCGTGCGTTCGCTGTCCGTCCTGCTGCTGGCCGGGGCGGCGCTCCATGGTGCCGGGGCTTGGGCCAAGCCCGCCAAACCCGACGCCCCCATGGCCGAGGCGGCCGCCGTCGGGCCCGTTGACGACCACCCGGTGCTGCGGGAGATCGCGGCCCAGGTCGACCCGGCACAGCTGCACGCCACGATCGAAAAGCTGGTGTCCTTCGGCACCCGCCACACCCTGTCCGACACCATGTCGCCTGACCGGGGCATCGGCGCCGCCCGCGCCTGGGTCAAAAGCCGGTTCGAGGCCATCTCCAAGGACTGTGGCGGCTGCCTGACCGTGGTGACGCCGGCGCAGACCGTGTCGGGCAAGCGCGTGCCCAACCCGACGGAGGTGATGGACGTGGTGGCCGTGCTGAAGGGCACGGAGGAACCGCAACGGGTCATCGTCATTGCCGGCCACCTGGACAGCCGCGTGACGGATGTCATGAACGCGACCGCCGACGCGCCGGGGGCCAACGACGACGCCTCCGGCGTGGCGGCGGCCATCGAGGCGGCCCGTGTGCTGTCCCATCACAAGTTCCGCGCCACCTTGGTGTTCTCGGCCCTGTCGGGTGAGGAACAGGGCCTGCTGGGCGGCAAGGTGCTGGCCGACTACGCCAAGGAGCAGGGCTGGCTGGTGGAGGCCGACCTCAACAACGACATCGTCGGCAACACCCAGGGCGAGGACGGCGTGGTGGACAACACCCATGTCCGCGTCTTTTCCGAAGGCACCAAGGCGGTGGAGACGGTGAAGCAGGCCAACCAGCGCCGCTATTCCGGGGGCGAGGTCGACAGCCCCTCGCGCAACCTGGCGCGCTACATGGCCGGCATATCCTCCCGCTACCTGGATAATTTCAGCGTGCGCATGGTCTATCGCACTGACCGCTTTGGCCGCGGCGGCGACCAGGTGCCGTTCCTCGAGGCCGGCTTCCCCGCCGTGCGGGTGACTGAGGCGCATGAGAACTACACCCGCCAGCATCAGGACCTGCGCACCGAGGGCGGCGTGCGTTATGGCGACACCATCGATGGTGTCGACTTCCCCTATTTGGCCCAGGTGACCCGCCTGAACGCCCTGACCATGGCCAGCCTGGCCTGGGCCCCGGCCCCACCCGGCGACGTGAAGGTCGAGGGCGCCCTGAAGCACGATACCACGCTGAGCTGGAGCAAGGTTCCGGGCGCCGTGGGCTACCGGGCCTGGTGGCGCGACACCCTGGCGCCCACCTGGCAGCATGACCGCTGGGCCGGGGACGCCACCACCGTGGCCCTGCCCAATGTCGTCATCGACGACTGGTTCTTCGGTGTCGCCGCCGTCTCCAAAGATGGCTATGCCAGCCCGGTTGTCTATCCCGGCCCCGCCGGATCCTTCGCCGCCGTGCCCGACCCCGCCGGCCCGTAAGCAGCAGAGACGTAATGAGCAGCCCCCCTTCCAACGCCACCGCCCCCAACCCCACGCCCCAGGATGGGCCGGCCCGCAAGGGCTGGGGCGGCGCTCTGCGCCACCCGGCCTTCCTGCGCTATTGGCTGGCCCGCATCCTGTCCATGGGCGCCCTGCAGATCCAGGCGGTGGCCGCCGGCTGGGCCATCTACGACCGCACCGGCAGCACCATGAACCTGGGCCTGATCGGCCTGGCGCAGTTCCTGCCCTCCGTCGGCCTGGTGCTGGTCACCGGCCATGCCGCCGACCGGCTGGACCGCCGCCTGATCATCACCATCTGCGTGGGCGTGGAGGCCGCGGCCATGGCCATGACCGGGGTGGTGCTGGCATCACCCGACCTGCCGGTATGGCTGGTCTATGCCGCCGTCATGCTGTTCGGCGCCGCCCGTGCGTTCGAGGCGCCGGCCTCCTCCGCCCTGCTGCCCAACCTGGTGCCCAAGGCCGACTTCCCCAACGCGGTGGCCATCAGCTCATCCGCCATGCAGGTGGCGGGCGTGCTGGGGCCGGCGCTGGGCGGTGTGCTCTATGCCGGCCTGCATGACTGGGTGTTCGGCGTGGGCGCCGGCTTCCTGGTGCTGGCCGGCCTGATCGTGATCGGCATATCCGCGCCATCGCGCGCCGTGACCCGCGCCCCGGTCAGCTGGGATGGCATCCTGGGCGGCGTCCGCTATATCCGCCGGCAGCCCATCGTGCTGGGCGCCATCTCGCTGGACCTGTTCGCGGTGCTGCTGGGCGGCGCCACCGCCCTGCTGCCGGCCCTGGCGCGGGACCAGTTCTCCGCCGACGCCGGTCTCTTGGGCCTCACGGGGCCCATGCTGCTGGGCGTCATGCGCGGTGCGCCGGGGGCAGGCGCCATCCTGGTGGGCCTGACCTTGGCCGCCTGGCCGTTGAAGCGCCGGGTGGGGCCCATCATGCTGGCCTGCGTCGGCGTGTTCGGCCTGGCCACCATCGTCTTCGGCCTCACCCGTTCCCCGGCCATCGCCTTGCTCAGCCTGCTGGTCATGGGGGCGGTCGACATGGTCAGCGTCTTCGTGCGCCAGACCCTGGTGCAGCTGGGCACGCCTGATGAGATGCGCGGCCGGGTCAGTGCCGTCAGCGGCCTGTTCATCGGCGCGTCCAACCAGCTGGGCGAATTCGAGTCCGGCCTGACGGCGTCCTGGCTGGGAACGGAATTGGCGGTGGTGGTGGGCGGCATCGGCACGGTGGCGGTGGTGGCGCTGTGGTGCGTGCTGTTCCCGGCCCTGCGGCGGGCGGACAAGCTGGACTGGTCCACCGCCACCTGACTGCGGGGCCTAAAAAAAGGCCAATAAAAGAAGCCAATAAAAAAGGAAGGATGGCAGCGGGTCCATCCTTCCTTTTCTGAAATCAAGTGCTGAGCGCGCGGACAATCAGCCCTTGGCCTTGAAAGCACGCAGCTGCTTGTTGAACTCGTTCGCGATGGTCTGCATCTGATCGACGGCGGCGTTGTACTTGGCGGAGCCGGCGGCCTTGTCATTCTCCAGGCACTTCAGGAAGTCCTGCATGTCCGCCATGTAGCCCTTCACCGAGGCGCTGGCGCTGGTCATCTGCTCGGTGGTGGCGCCGGCGCCATCGGGGATGGACGGCGGGTTGGCGTGCGTGCTGCACTCGGCCAGCGCGGGGCCGGCGACAAAAAGGGAAACGGTGGCCAAAATGCCCAGGAACTTCGTGTTCATCGCTGATCTCTCTTCTCTGCTGCCCCGGTGGTCCGCCATTCTTTGCCGCGTAGCACAAGGGGGTGTTGGACCCAATGCCTTATGCTGCACCTGCGACGGCGGCCAATTGTTTACGGGCGGTTTATTAGCAAAACCTTACCAAGATGAAAACAAGTCCCGCATGCATCGTTGGGCTGCGTTGCACGCGGGGTTGTGGAACCGGTGAGGTGTATATTTGGACCACCTACTGCCCCGCCACCATCATTCCGACAAACTATGAGAATATATCTGTCGTTTGTTTTGGGAAATTATCATGCATTTTAGGAAAATTGCCCTGGCGACGATCTATTTTTGCTTGGCAAGCCCCTTGGGGCCGGCTGCTGCGCAGACCTGTGTTGCATTGCAGCATGCCGTACGGGGCGCTGCGCCCGGATCGGCCCCCCGTTTCGTGGGCAGCTACCCCGGCGACACCCATCCCGCCCTGGCGCACAGCGCGTTCACCTATGACAACGCCCTGACCACCATCGCCTTGGTGGCATGCGGCCATGTCGAGGACGCCCGCCTTGTTGGCGACGCCCTGGCGCGGGCGGCCACCACTGACCGGACCTTCAAGGACGGGCGGGTCCGCAATGCCTACCGCGCCGGTGCCGCCGCCAGCCCCCCCCTGCCGCCAGGCTGGTGGGATGACAAGGCCGGCCAGTGGGCGGAGGACGGCTATCAGGACGGCAGCGCCACGGGAAACGTGATTTGGGCGGCGCTGGCCCTGCTGACGCTGCACGAGGCGACAGGCGAGGAGGGCTATCGTGACCGCGCCGCCGGCCTGATGCGCTGGGTGGCGGACTTGATGGCGGATCCCGCCCAGCCGGGCGGGTTCATCGGCGGGCTGGATGGCTTCGATCCCGCCCAACAGCGCCTGAATTACAAGGCGACGGAACACAACATTGACGCGGCGGCGGCCTTCACCTGGCTGGCGCGCTTGACGGGCGACGCCGACTGGACCCGTCACGCCGCCCTGGCGCGCGGCTTCGTGGCGGCGGCCTGGGACGGGACGGAAGGGCGTTTCCGCATCGGCACCAAGCCGGATGGCCGCACTTGGGCACCCGGGGCGGCGCTGGACATACAGTTGTGGGCGCATCTGGGCATCGGGGATGCGCCGGCCGATTGGCGCCGGTCGCTGGCCTGGGCGGAGGCGCACCACGCCACCGCCGGCGGCTTCGACTTCAATGACGACCGCGACGGCGTCTGGATCGAAGGTACGGCGCAGGCGGCCCTTACCTACAAGATGCTGGGCCAGCCGGACAAGGCGGCGGCGGCCCTGGCCACCGTCCAGGCGGCCAGGGACCCGGGCGGGCTGCTCTACGCCACCGCCGCCGGCACGGTCAGCACCGGCCTGGCGGTGGGCCCAAGCTCAACCACGGACGACTTCCGCTATTACCACCAGCCCCATCTGGGCGCCACGGCCTGGGCCGCCCTGGCGGAGACGGGCTGGAACCCCTTCACCGGGCGGCGTGTGGGAAAGCGCTGAGCGGTGACGGCCGCGTTAGCGGCGCACCAGGGCGGCACCCATCAGCACCACGCCCAGGATCAGCGCGGCGGGGCCGACGAAGGGGGGGACGACGTGGGTGTTCTCTTCCTTCGCGGTGACCTTCAGGTCGCCGATCTTGGCCAGTTCCTTGGTGTCCTTGGTGGTGAACATGGGCACGGCCAGGGCCAGCACGCCCAGAACCACGATAACGGCGCCGGTGATCAATAGTCCGCTCTTGCCAGCCATTTCTCTCTCCGTTCTCAGGTCCGCTTGATCATATGATGCCCTGTATTGACGGGCGTTTTTTCGTCCTCAACAGTATCGTATCCGGCGCATTCGTCACGGTTGCTTTGGTCGTACATCAATATCCTGGCCGCGGCTGTCTCTGATTTATGACGCAGACCTATAGCGTAGGCTTGCGAGCAGTTGTTTATTCGCGTTGCCCTAGGTTAATAGCGAAGGGGTGTACGACCTGCGGCCGGACGACCCTACTTTTGGCGGGACGTCGCGGATGCTCTGTCGGCTCGCCGTGCCGGAACGATAAAGACATACGTCACCGGGTTTGCTTTTGGCCGGGACGGAGTTGTATTTTCGGGCGCATTGTTCAGACCTGCCGCCCGGGGATGGCAGGACGAGGGTCTTCAAGGAGTTTGGCGCGTGAAGATAATGGTGACGGGTGCGGCCGGTTTTATTGGGTCCGCGGTGTGCCGCCTGTTGGCGTCCGAAGGGCAGGACGATCTGGTGTGCGTGGACAAGCTGACCTACGCGGCCAGCCTGGAAGCCATCGGTGAGGTTCTGGCCGGCGGCCGTGCCGTCCTGGAAAAGGCCGACGTCGCCGATGTCGAGGCCATGCGCGACATCTTCAAGCGCCACCAGCCGGACGCCGTGATGCACCTGGCGGCGGAAAGTCATGTCGACCGCTCGATCGAAGGGTCGGGCGTCTTCATCCGCACCAACATCAACGGCACTCACGTGATGCTGGAAACGGCGCGCGAGTACTGGCAGGCCCTGCCGGAGGAGCGCAAGGCCGCCTTCCGCTTCCACCACATCTCCACCGACGAGGTCTATGGCTCGCTGGGTGAGGAGGGGCTGTTCCGTGAGGACACGGCCTATTCGCCCAACTCGCCCTATTCCGCCAGCAAGGCGGCGTCGGACCATCTGGTCAACGCCTGGTACCACACCTATGGCCTGCCGACGCTGCTCAGCAATTGCTCCAACAACTACGGCCCTTTCCACTTCCCGGAAAAGCTCATCCCGCTGATGATCCTGAACGGGATGGAGGGCAAGAAGCTGCCGGTCTATGGCAAGGGCGACAACGTCCGCGACTGGCTGTTCGTGGAGGACCATGCCCGCGCCCTGGTGCTGATCATGCGCAAGGGTGTGCCGGGTGAGCGCTACAACGTCGGCGGCAACGCCGAACAGCGCAACCTGTACGTGGTGGAAACCATCTGCGACCTGCTGGACGAGCGCCTGCCCAGCAGCACCAAGCGCCGCGATCTCATCACCTTCGTGACCGATCGTCCGGGCCACGACCAGCGCTACGCCATCGATGCCTCTAAGATCAAGCGCGAGCTGGGGTGGGAACCGTCGGTGACGTTCGAGGAAGGCATCCGCCGCACGGTCGATTGGTACCTGGCGAACCGCTGGTGGTGGGAACCCATCCGCGAGGCCAAGTATTCCGGCCAGCGCCTGGGCGTGACCGCCCCCGCCGCCGCTGCCGTCGGCTGAGGGGACCGTTCATGACGGGAGAGAGCGTGGGGACCGTTCGGGTATTGCTGCTGGGCGGGGCCGGCCAGGTGGGCTTGGCCTTCCAGCGCGCGGTGCCTGCCCATTGGCAAGTCTCGGCCCCGGGCCGCGAGGCGTTGGACATCGCCAACGCCGATGCTGTCCAGGGGGCGGTGTCGGCCGCCGATCTGGTGGTGAACTGCGCCGCCTACACGGCCGTGGACAAGGCCGAGGGCGAGGTCGATGCGGCCTATGCCGCCAACCGTGACGGCCCGGCGGCGCTGGCCCGCGCCTGCGCCGTGCGCGACACCCCCCTGCTGCACCTGTCGACGGATTACGTCTTCGACGGCACCAAGGTGGGCCCGTACGTGGAAACCGACCCCGTCGGTCCCGTCAGCGTCTACGGCGCCTCGAAAGAGGCGGGCGAGGAGGCGGTGCGGGCAACTTTGCCGGCCCATGTCATCCTGCGCACGGCCTGGGTGTACGGCCCCGACCGCGCCAATTTCCTGAGGACCATGTTGCGCCTGGGCGCGGAGCGGGAAGAACTGCGCGTGGTGGCGGATCAGCACGGCTGTCCCACGGCGGCGGCGGACATCGCCGACGCCCTGGTGGCGGTGGGCAACCGCATCCTGGACGGCCAGCGCGACGGTTTCGGCACCTATCACCTGTGCGGCACCGGCGCCACCACCTGGCACGGCTTCGCGGCGGAGATTTTCGCCCAGGCCCAGGCGCGGGGCGCCAAGGTGCCGCGCTTGGTGGCGATCGGCACGGCGGACTATCCCACCCCGGCCAGGCGGCCGGCCAATTCGGTGTTGGACTGCGCACTGCTGGAACAGGTCTTCGGCTGGCGGGCGCCGGCCTGGCAGGACAGCCTGGCCCGCAGCCTGGACGTCCTGCTGCCGGCCTGATCCTGGCGCCGCAACTGCGGATTTTCCTTTAACCTTATAAGATGCAAGGCTTATTCAAATGAAGGGCATCATCCTCGCGGGCGGTTCCGGCACCCGGTTGCACCCCCTGACCAAGAGTGTCAGCAAGCAGTTGCTGCCCATCTATGACAAGCCGATGGTCTATTACCCGCTGTCGGTCCTGATGCTGGCCGGCATCCGCGACATCCTGCTGATCAGCACGCCGGACCACCTGCCCCTGTTCCAGGATTTGCTGGGCGATGGCGCGCCCTGGGGCATCAGCCTGTCCTACGCCGAGCAGGCGGCGCCCAACGGCCTGGCGGAGGCCTTCATCATCGGCCGGGACTTCATTGGCAACGACCCCTGCGCCCTGGTGCTGGGCGACAACATCTTCTACGGCCAGGGCTTGAGCGCCCAGGCCCAGAAGGCCGCCTCGGTGAGGGATGGCGCCACCGTTTTCGCCTATTGGGTCGAGGATCCTCACCGCTATGGCGTGGTGGAATTCGACGAGCAGGGTCGCGCCATCAGCATCGTGGAAAAGCCGAAGGAGCCCAAGTCCAACTGGGCTGTGACCGGCCTGTACTTCTACGACAACCGAGTGGTGGACATCGCCCGCGAGATCAAGCCCTCGCCCCGCGGCGAACTGGAGATCACCGACGTCAACAACGTCTATCTGCAGCAAGGCGACCTGCTGGTGGAACGCCTAGGCCGCGGCACCGCGTGGCTGGACACCGGCACCCATGATTCGCTGCTGGAGGCGGCGGAGTTCGTGCGCACCATCGAGCACCGCCAGGGACTGAAGATCGGCTGTCCCGAGGAAATCGCCCTCGAACTCGGCTTCGTGGATGAAGAGGCCGTGCTGTCCCAGGCCCGGGCCTACAAGAACAGCCCCTACGGCCAGTACCTGCAGCGCCTGGTCAGCCGTCGCCGCGCGTCGCAGTTCTGAGGTCCCTCAGTGTGAAGGGTGCCGGCTGTCCCCCGGCGCCCTTTTCCGGGCTCGCGACCGCGAGCCCCGCAGCGAGCACCGTAGGGCGGAGCGAGGATAGCCGAGGCCGCGGATGCGGCCGCTGGCGCCTGAAGCCGAATTAAGGCCACTAGGCTCGCGACCGCGAGCCCCGCAGCGAGCACCGTAGGGCGGAGCGAGGATAGCCGAGGCCGCGGATGCGGCCGCTGGCGCCTGAAGCCAAGTTAAGGATAAATCAGGCCCATCTGAATGGCCTTGGCCACGGCGTGGATCTTGGAGTAGCAGCCCAGCTTTTCCAGTGCGTTCTGCAGGTGGAAGGTCACGGTGCGGCCAGAGACGCCGATGATCTCGCCCGTTTCCTCCACCGTCTTGCCCCGGCTGGCCCATACCAGGGCCTCCTGTTCACGCTGGGTCAGTGTCGGCGGCGGGGCGACGGGTGTCAGGCGCATGCTGACCACCCGTTCATGGAAATAAAGGGCACTGAGGCGCAGCCACGCCGGCGCGGAATCCGGGCTGATCAGCCCCTCCGGCTTTTGCGTCCAGAACAGGCTGACCACCGCCGAGGCCAGCCGGCCCTGCGGGTCGACCGTGTGGGTGGGAATGACATAACCCTGGGTGTAGCCGTGATCGGCGGCTGAGGTCATGACGGCGATGGCGCGCTGGGCATCCTGCTTGGCCCGGCCGCGCGCCGGCAGATCCAGCTTGGAGGGCGCTTGCAGGCTGGCATGGAACTCCGGCACGTCGGCCCAAGTCAGGGGGGCGGCCTGTCGCTTCGCCATCGCCATCAGCGGATCGTGGCTCATATACCCTTCGGACAGATAGGTGTGGAGAAAATCCTCCCGCACCGTCGTGCGCACGAAAAGGTCCGGTTCGCCCGGCGCCGGGCCCGGGCGGCTGTCGATGTAGCTGACAGCGGCGTAGCCGAGGTCCCGGGCCAACTGACTGAATGTATTGAATAAATCATCAGGATTGTCGGGCTGGCCCAACCGGTTCAGGGCTTCGTCCAGGATCATGGGAAAGCGTCCAAGGGGCCCGGGAGGGGCGCGCGATTGACGGGTTGGGGCACCTCTTTCGCGTCAAAGGCGCCTAACCCTGTATGAGTCTACAGTTATGTAACTACATTTCCCCCGCTTTGATAAGGACCGCCATCACACCCCCGGATAATGCGCTCCGGTAGCGCTTCCGGATCCTTGTCTCGGAGCATGGACATGACCGTTCTGACCAGCCATCGCCTTCCGTTTCCGGTTCTGGCCGCCGTGCATCAGGCGACGGCGCCGCGGTCCCTGGTGCCGCGCAGCGTCCGCGTGGGCAGCCGCCGCACCTCCATGCGGCTGGAACCGCAGTTCTGGACCGGCCTGGACCTGCTGGCCCGCCAGGAAGGCTGCCAGATCGCCGAGCTGCTGGACGTGATCGACCGCTCGCGTGATGCCGAGACCAGCCTGTCCAGCGCCGTGCGCGTGGTCGTGGTCAGCTATTTCCAGTGGCTGGCGTCGGTGGAGACCTTGGCGACCCCCGTGCAGGCGCCGCAGCAGAACCTGAGCCAGGCGTTCTTCTGATCGCCGCTTCCCGCGCCATGGGTTGATGCCAGGCCATCGGGCCCCAATGGGCGCCCCCAATGAGGGGGCCTCAGTGGGGCCCCGCTTCATTGCACATTAGTGATCCAAGTCAAGGCGAGGCATACCGGGAACGATTATCTGAGAAAACCTTTTCCGGGAGATTGGCCTCATGCCTGCCGCATCGCTTGCCTCTGCTGCAAATCTGTCGCCCTTGGACCGTGTCCGCCGCACCACCACGCTGTTGGTGCTGACGTTGCTGGTGGCGCAGATTTTCGTTCTTCTGGCTGCCCAACTGGTGGTTCTGGGCGGGTTCGACTGGCGCCAGCCGGCGGCGACGCTGCTGGTCGTGGTGGCGGCGGCGGGCGCCTGGGCGACCTTGCCGCCCCCGGCCAGCCGCCTGGTGCTGGCCGCCTGCCTGCCCCTGGCCGGCGCCCTGTCCATTTGGGCCTTCGCCGGCAACGCGTGGCAGACGGGCATGCAGGTCTATGTCTACATCCTGGTCGCCGTGTCCGCCGGCTTTTGCGACGGGCGCACGCTGGCGGCATCCGCGGCGGCCGTGGCGATGTTCTTCATTGTCGGCGGGCTGACGGTTCCGGAGTCGGCGGGTGTCCGCGGTGGGGAATACCTGCGCATTCTGATGTACGTCTGGCTGGTGGTGTTCGAGGGTGCCCTGCTGGCCTGGCTGGCCCAGACCATGGCCCGGTCCTTCCAGCGGTCGGACGAGGCCCTGGCCGACGCCCGCCAGGCGCATGAGGAACTGGCCCAGGCGACATCCGCGCGCGAGGCCATGGCCGCCCAGGCGCGGGACGAACGCAACCGCCTGATGCTGGCCCTGGCCCGGCGCCTGGAAAGCGATGTCGGCGGCCTGGCCGGCGAGGTGGCGGGGGCGGCCACCGACGCCCGCGGCTGTGCCGACGATCTGCGCGCCCTGGTGCGGCGCGGGTCGGACAACGCCGGCGCCATCGCCGCCTCGGGCGGGGACGCGCTGGACAGCGCTGCGCAGGTGGCGGACGCGGCCTCGCAGTTGTCCGAGGCCATCGCCGAAATCAGCAGCCAGGTCACCCGCTCGTCCGGCGTGACGCGCGAGGCGGCGGAGCGGGCGCGCTCCGCCCAGGCCATCATCAACGGCTTGTCGGAAGCGGCCTCCAGCATCGGCAGCGTGCTGGCCACCATCAGCGAGATCGCGGAACGCACCAACCTGCTGGCGTTGAACGCCACCATCGAGGCGGCGCGCGCCGGCGTGGCGGGCAAGGGCTTTGCCGTCGTGGCATCGGAGGTGAAGAACCTGGCCGGCCAGACCGGCCTGGCGACCTCGGAGGTGGCGCAGAAGGTGGCCGCCATCCGCGACAGCACGCATGAGGCGGCGGAGGCCATCGAATCCATCGCCACCGTCATCTTCGACGTGGACGCCGCCACCTCTGCCATCGCGGCGGCGGTGGAGGAACAGGATGCCGCCACGAAGGAGATCGCCCGCAGCGCCGCCGAGGCGGTGCAGAGCGCCGGTGCCGCCGCCCGGGGCTGTGAGGAGACGCTGTCGGCCTGGACCGACACCAACGGCTCCGCCGACGGCATCGCCGACCTGTCCAAGCTGCTGTCCGGCCGGGTGGAAAAGCTGCAGACCGTCGTGGACGGCGTGGTCGCCGAGATTCGCACCGACGCGGCCTGATACGGAGGCCAGATCCGGAAAAGAGGCAGGGGGTGGCCCTGGCGGGACCGCCCCCTTCCTCCTGGCGGCTGGTTCACCCGGCGTAAACGGCGGCGGGCAGCCAGGTGGCGAGGCCCGGCACGACGCACAGCGCCAGGATGGACACCAGCATCAGGCCCACGAAGGGCAGCACGCCCATCACCACGTCGCGCAGGGGAATGTCCGGCGCGATGTTCTTGATGACGAAGATGTTCAGGCCCACCGGCGGGTGGATCAGGCCCATCTCCATGACGATGGACATGATGATGCCGAACCAGATCAGGTCGAACCCGGCGGCCTTCAGCGGCGGCAGGATGACGGGCGCCGTCATCAGGATGATGCTGACCGGCGGCAGGAAAAAGCCCAGCACCACCACCAGCGCCAGGATGGCGGCCAGCAGCACCCACTTCGACAGGTGCATGCCCACGATCCACTCCGCCGCGCCCTGGCTGATGTGCAGGTAGCTCATCACGTAGGAATACAGCAGCGACATGCCGATGATCATCATCAGCATGGTGGACTCCCGCAGGGTGGACATCAGGATGGGGCCCATCTGCCCCGGTCGCCAGATACGGTAGATGCCGGCCACCATCACCAGCGCCAGGACAGCGCCCAGGCCCGCCGTTTCCGAGGGGGTGGCGATGCCACCGTACAGCGCGAACATGACGCCGATCAGCAGGATGACGAAGGGCAGCACGCGCGGAATGGCGGCGAAGCGTTCGCGCGCCGTGAAGGTGTCGGTGCGCAGCAGCTCCGACCACGTCCCGCCCTGGGCGTAGGCCGCCGTGGCCGCCGCCTTTTCCTGGCGATAGCGCGCCACGGCGTAGATGGCGAACAGCACCACCATCAGCACGCCCGGCCCGATCCCGGCCAGGAACAGGCGGCCCAGCGACTGTTCCGCCGCGACGGCATAGAGGATCAGGGTGATTGAGGGCGGCAGCAGGATGCCCAGGGTGCCGCCGGCGGCGATGATGCCGGCGGCGAAGCCGGGGGAATAGCCGCGGCGGCGCATCTCGGGAATGCCGGCGCTGCCGATGGCGGAACAGGTGGCGGGGCTGCTGCCGGCCATGGCGGCGAACAGGGCGCAGGCGAAGACGTTGGCCACGCCCAGGCCGCCCGGCACCCGGCCCATCCATACATGCAGGGCGGAATAAAGGTCGGAACCGGCGCGTGACCGGCCGATGGCGGCACCCTTCAGGATGAACAGGGGGATGGTCAGCATGGTGATGCTGGCCATCTCCTCGTACACATTTTGGGTGACGGTATCCAGCGATGCCGCCGGCATAAAGAAGTACATGAAGACCACGGCGACGGCGCCCAGCGCGAAGGCGATGGGCAGGCCGGCGAACAGGGCCACCAGGGTGGCGCCGCCGTAGAGCAGGCCGATCTCAACCGTGCCCATGGGCATGTCCTTGGTTCGAAGCATCCACCGGATGGGGCGCCAGCAATTGCAGGGCGATCTGCAGGGTCAGCAGGGTCATGCCCGCCGACATGGCGAGGTAGGGAATCCACAGGGGCGGCGCCCAGGAGGAAAAGGTGGCGTACCCCTCCACCCAAGCCTCATGGCACAGCACCCAGGATTTCCAGGAGAAAAAGCCGCAGAACAGGAAGGAGATGAGATCCGCCACCCAGCGGCGCATGCGCTCCACGCCTGCGGGCAGCAGCCCGCCCACCGCCTCGATGGCGACATGGCCCCGGCGCGACTGGACATAGGCAGCGGACAGGAAGGTGGCGCCGACCAGAAGGAAAATGGCGGTCTCGTCCTGCCAGTCGGACGATTGGTGCAGGAAGTACCGTGCCAAGGCCTCTTCGGTCATGACGATGCCGGCGGCCACCACCGCCACCGCCGCGACGGTGGCGATGATGCGGTTGGTCCAGGCCAAGGCCATGCCCGTCCAGCGGATGGGGGCCGACGCTCCCCGGGGCAGGCGCGCAGCCCCTGGCCCCTTGTCAAGCTCGGCAGCCCTCATGCCACATCCTCGGCCAGCTTCAACAGCGCCGCGGCCTCGGCGGAACGGTCGGCGAAATCCTTCCAGGCGGTGTCGCGGGCGATGGCGCGCCACTCGCCCATCACCTTGTCGTCCATGTCGACGACTTTCAAGCCCGCCTTGGCGTAGATCTCAGCCACGCGCTGGTCGTCCTTCCTGGCTTCTTCCAGGCCGAAGGGCTCCAGCGACTCACCCACCGTCAGCAGGGCCTTCTGCTGGGCGGCGGGCAGGCCGTCGAACACGATCTTGGACATCATCAAGGGTTCCAGCATGTACCAGAAGCTTTTCTGCCGGGCGGCGGTCAGGCTCTTGCTTTGCTCTTCCAGCTTGAAGGAGATCAGGCTGGTGGAACTGGTCACGGCGGCGTCCAGGTTGCCGGTCTGCATACCGGCATAAATCTCGTTGGACGGAATGGAGGAGACGGCGGCGCCGGCCGCCTTGAACATCATGTCCATTTCCCGTGACCCGCCCCGGATCTTGATGCCCTTCACGTCGGCGGGATGCAGCACCGGCGTGCCGCGCGCGGCGACGCCGCCCGCCTGCCACACCCAGGTCAGGATTTTCACGCCCTTGGCCTCCAGCGCCTTGGTCAGCGCCTCGCCGATGGGCTTCTTCTTCCAGGCCAGGCCCTGCTCATACGTGGTCACCAGGCAGGGCATCAGGCCCAGGTTCATCTCCGGGACCTCGCCGCCGCCGTAGGGCATGGGATAAAGGGTGAAGTCCAAGGCACCCTTCCGCAGGGCCTGCAACTGCGCCACCGTCTTCATGAGGGAGGAGGCGGGGTAGACCTCGAACTTCAGGGCGCCCTTGGTCTCCGCCTCCACCTGCGCCGCGAACTTGCGGCACAGCCGGTCACGGAAATCGCCCTCCGTCAGCGTGCCGCCCGGGAACTGGTGGGAGATTTTCAAGGTGGTTTGGGCCTGGGCCAGGGTGGGGAGCAAGCCGCCGGCGCTCAGCACCGTGCCGCCCAGGGTCAGGGCGACGGGGCTGGCCGCCATGCCCCCCAGCAGGGCGCGGCGCGACAAGGCGATGTTGGACCTTTGATCGGTCGAGGTCTGATCGGTCGAAGTCTGATCGGTCGAAGTCTGATCGGTCGGCATGGGGGCGTGTTCCTCACCGTGGGCAGGCGCCGGTCTTCTTCTGGTCCGGCGTGGGGTTGGGCCTGAAGCGTCGGTTCTGACAAGGAAACAGATAAAGACGGGGCCGGATGTGGCGGTCCGCTCCAGCACTTGGGCGCCAACTCCGGCGCGCCATCCTCCCGGCTTCCGCAATTGCTCAGTAAATGCTGCAATGGCGAAATATGTGTTTATTTGCAGATGCTTGGGTAACGGAAGCATGTCAGAGCGACCCGGAGGCGTCAATCTCTGAAACGCAAGATTGTGTGTCTTGCATGCATGAAGATGACTGGTGTATGCGTAAAATCAGGCAAGGGGATGTCGGTCGTCGGCCGCCGATAACGCCTGCCCTGCCCCGGATGAGGTGACCCATGGCCCTTCCCGAAACCCGTTCCGAGCAATTGGCCCGCGCGCTGGAAGATGATATCTGCGCCGGCCGCGCCCTGCCGGGCATGCGGCTGGACGAACAGGTGCTGGCCCAGCGTTTCGGCACCTCGCGCACCCCGGTGCGGGAGGCGTTGAAGATGCTGGCGGCCCAGGGCTTCGTGGAAATCCGCCCGCGTCAGGGCGCCGTGGTGGTGGGCCTGGACGTGCGCCAGGTGCTTGAGCTGTTCGAGATCATGGCCGTGCTGGAGGGCTTGTGCGCCCGCCTGGCCGCCCGCCGCATGACGCCGGCGGAACGGGCGGATCTGATGGCCGTCCACGCCGAGTGCCAGCGCCTGGCGGCGGCCGGCGACCCCGACGTCTACTATGCCATGAACACCCGCTTTCACGAGGTGATCTACGCCGGCAGCCACAACCGCCAGCTGGAGGAAGAGACGCGGCGGGTGCGCAACCGGCTGTCCCCCTATCGCCGCAACCAGTTGCACCAACTGGGGCGTGTCGCGAAGTCGGTGCAGGAGCATGACGACGTGGTGCGCGCCTTGCTGGAGGGCGACCCCGATCGGGCGGAAAGCCTGATGCGGCGCCACATCGGCATCCAGGGCGACAGCCTGTCCGACTTCGTGTCCAACATGTCGACACCGCAGGCCGTGTCCAGCCCTCCGCCGGCCTTGGCGGGTACGCTCGGCCGGCCTACCATTGTGCGGTGACCGCTCGCCGCTATCTCACTCCGTGGTTCGCCCACCCCGGTTCGCCCATTCCAGTTTGCCCATTCCAGTTTGCAAGGCCATGAGGTCCAGCCCATGAGCAGCAGCACCTTCTTCCGGTCCCTGTTGACGACCATCGCCGATCGTGGCCGCGCCCTGGTGCGCCGTCACGGCCCCATGGTGGAGGATTTACTGGAGGACGCGGCCAAGCTGATGCCGCTGTCCGCCAAGGGGCAGCCCAAGCGCGACCTGCCCACCCTGTGCGACACCCTGCTGTCCGGCCGGGGTGAGGCCTCTGGCGTGGCGCTGGCGGGCCAGATTCTGGACCAGTGGGCGCGGCTGGACACCACGGGCCAGCGCGCCTTCCTGCTGGACTTGGCCTATCGTTTCGGGCCCGATCCAATCAAGCTGGACAAGGCGATTGACGCCTATCGCGCGGCGCCGGGCGCCGACACGGCGCTGGCCCTGCACAACGCGGCCGAGGCGCGGCGGCAGGAGCTGTTCCGCCGTCTGAACCTGGCCCCCGGTGGGACCGAGGCGGTGGTGCGCATGCGCGAGGCCCTGTTCCGGGTGATGGCCGACGCGCAGGGCGTGGAAAAGCAGGCGCTGGAGGCGGTGGACGCCGACTTTAGCCACCTGCTGGCCAGCTGGTTCAACCGCGGTTTCCTGGTGCTGCGCCACATCGACTGGACGACGCCGGCCAACATCCTGGAAAAGATCATCCGGTATGAGGCGGTGCACACCATCCGCGACTGGGACGACCTGCGACGCCGCCTGGCGCCGGCCGACCGCCGCTGCTTCTCCTTCTTCCATCCCCAGCTGCCCGACGACCCGCTGATCTTCGTGGAGGTGGCGCTGGCGCCGGACATCCCGGCCAGTATCGACGCCCTGCTGGCGGAAGGCCGCGCGCCCATGGCGGAGGAAGACGCGACCACCGCCGTATTCTATTCCATCTCCAACTGCCAGGAGGGGCTGCGCGGCGTTTCCTTCGGCAACTTCCTGATCAAGCAGGTGGTGGAGGATTTGCGGGGAGAACTGCCCAACCTGCGCACCTTCGTCACGCTGTCGCCCGTGCCGGCCTTCGCCAAATGGCTGGCGCGGGAGCGCGGGGACGAGGCGTCTGCCGTGCTGGCGCCGGCGGACAAGGCCATCCTGGCGGCGCTGGACCAGCCGGACTGGCAGCGCGATCCGGGCACCGCCGCCACCGTGTCGCCTGTGCTGCTGCAGGCGGCGGCGCACTATTTCCTGAAGGCCAAGTCCCGCGGCAACAAGCCGGTGGATCCGGTCGCCCGCTTCCACCTGGGCAATGGCGCCCGGCTGGAACGCCTGAACTTCCTGGGCGATTTGTCGCCCAAGGGCCTGACCCAATCGCATGGCCTGATGGTCAATTACCTCTATAAGCTGGACGACATCGAAACCAACCACGAGCGCTACGCCGACAAGGGGGAGGTGGTGGCCGCGGCGGCCGTCCGCCGCCACCTGAAGGCTGAGAGCGGCGCGGACGAACCCAAGCCGTCCAAGCCTGACCCCAGGCCTGGCAAGGACGGGGCGCCCAAGCGCGCCCGCCCCGCCGCCGATACCGCCCCGCCGCCTGTCGTTTAAGTCTCAATAATAACAACGCCCCAAGAAGACGCCGGAGAGTGAAGACCACCATGGCCAACCATCTCTTTTCCCTGATCCTGAGCCGCATGCCGGCGCCGGAGACGCCGTTCATCATCATTCCGGACGCCAAGGGCCAGCCCGAGCGGACCTTGACCTACGGCGACATGACGGCGTTGTCGGCGCGCATAGCCAATCTGCTGGTGGCCCGGGGGGTGAAGCCGGGCGACCGCGTGGCGGTGCAGGTGGAAAAGAGCGCCGAGGCCATCATGCTCTATCTCGCCTGCGTGCGGGCGGGCGCCATCTACCTCCCGCTGAACACCGGCTACACCCTGGCGGAACTTGACTATTTCATCGGCGACGCCACGCCCCACCTGGTGGTGTGCGATCCCGCCAAGGCGGGCCCCATGACGGAACTGGCCCACGCCAAGGGCGTGGCGGCGGTGGAAACGCTGGGGGGCCAGGGCGCGGCCGATGCCGGCACCCTGCTGGCGGCGGCGCTGGAACAGTCCAGCACCTTCGCGGACATCGACCGTGGCGCCGACGACCTGGCCGCCATCCTCTACACCTCAGGCACCACCGGCCGGTCCAAGGGCGCCATGCTCAGCCATGACAACCTGGCCTCCAACGCCCTGACCCTGGTGGACTATTGGCAGTTCACGGGCCGCGACGTGCTGCTGCACGCCCTGCCCATCTTCCACACCCACGGCCTGTTCGTGGCCACCAACACCCTGCTGCTGGCCGGCGGCACCATGATCTTCTTGGGCCGCTTCGATGCCGACGAGGTCATGCGCCAGTTGCCGCGCGCCACCACCATGATGGGCGTCCCCACCTTCTATGTCCGCCTGCTGCAGCATCCGGGCCTGACCAAGGAGGCGACGGCCCATATGCGGCTGTTCATCTCCGGCTCCGCCCCCTTGCTGGCCGAGACCCATGACAGCTGGCGCGCCCGCACCGGCCTGGCCATCCTGGAACGGTACGGCATGACCGAGACCAACATGAACACGTCCAACCCCTATGACGGTGACCGGGTGGCCGGCACCGTGGGCTTCCCCCTGCCGGGCGTGGCCCTGCGCGTGGTGGATCCGGAAACAGGGGCCGCCATTCCCCAGGGCGAGATCGGCATGATCGAGGTGCGCGGCCCCAACGTCTTCAAGGGCTATTGGCAGATGCCGGAAAAAACGGCGGCCGAGTTCCGGCCGGATGGCTTCTTCATCACCGGCGACCTGGGCAAGATCGACGCCCGGGGGTATGTCCACATCGTCGGACGGGGCAAGGACCTGGTCATCTCCGGCGGCTACAACGTCTATCCCAAGGAGATCGAGACAGAGATCGACGGCCTGCCCGGGGTGGTGGAAAGTGCCGTCATCGGCGTGCCGCATCCGGATTTCGGTGAAGGGGTGACGGCCGTGGTGGTGCGCGAAAAGGGGGCGGCCGTGGATGAGGCCGCCGTGCTGGCCGCCCTGGACGGCCGCCTGGCCAAGTTCAAGCAGCCCAAGCGCGTGCTGTTCGTGGACGACCTGCCGCGCAACACCATGGGCAAGGTGCAGAAGAACCTGCTGCGCCAGGAATACCAGGGGCTTTACAGGAAATAGCCCCTCGTCCGCCGCGCGGTGAAGTCGGCATAAAAAAGACCGGATGGGACCCCCCACCCGGTCTTTCACTTTCAGGACCCCGGCACCCGGTTCGGATGGACGGCGGTCCTAAATGGCCAGTGGCCCGCGACGGATCAATGCCGCGTGTGTTCGTCGATCTTCTCTTTCAGCCTGAGCTTTTCGAATTTCATGCGCTGCACAAGGGCGCTGTCATGATAGGGGCGTGCCAGCTCGCTATGGATACGGTCTTCCAAACTGGCATGCTTCTGGCGCAGGCTTTCGACGAAATTGTCAGTGGCCATAGTTCCCTCCAGCTATCTGTTCAAGGGATAAAGGCGTGATCGCCCTGAGTGCCTTAGACGATGGTCCGGTTCTGGCAGTAGTTCCATCCCGTTGGCCGCCGGCGCAGCAAGACTGGCGCCAACGTATATTTTCTTTTATTGACGCATCCGTCATCGGGCGACAATCGGCGCCTTGATGCGGTCATGCCGCGTTTCAAAAGCTTACGCCCCTCATAGGCCGAAGTCTTCAACAAAATAGGATAGTGCTAGACGAAGGGCAGGGGCGCCAACCCCCGGTCCAGCCGCCTATGACAGCACCGTGACAGCCATATGACACCCGAAAAGCGCTGGGTTTCAAGGCTTCTTGAAATATGGGTAATTGCCCGTATTATAAGGGCCGACCCGTACCCCGATCGGATAAGCGCCGCCATGACCGATGTGATCGCCCCCAAGAACTCCTATGGATCCGCTCCCCCGTTGGCGCGGCACCTGGCCCGGCGGGTGGATGGTCGCATCCATTATGGCTGGGTGGCGGCCGCCCTGGCCTTCACCACGCTGCTGGTGGGGGCGGGGGTGCGGGCAGCCCCGGGCGTGTTGTTCGTGCCCTTGGAACAGGCGCTGGGCTGGGACCGCGCCACCATCGCGGCGGCGGTGTCGCTGAACATCTTCCTCTATGGCTTCATGGGTCCGTTCGCGGCCGCCCTGATGCAGGCTGTCGGCGTCCGGCGCACGATCCTGACAGGCCTGGGCCTGCTGGCGGTGACGACCATCACCAGTACCCTGATGACCCGGCCCTGGCAGATGATGCTGTTCTGGGGCCTGCTGGTGGGCCTGGGCACGGGCCTGACCTCCATGACCCTGGCGGCCACCGTGGTGAACCGCTGGTTCATCAAGCAGCGCGGCCTGGTCATGGGCCTGCTGACCGCCAGCTCGGCCACGGGCCAGCTGGTGTTCCTGCCGGGCATGGCGGCCTTGGCCACCCATTTCGGCTGGCAGGCGGTGGGTCTGACGGTGGGGGGTGCTGCCCTGGCGCTGGTGCCGCTGGTGGCCCTATTGCTGCCCGACAGCCCCCGCGCCGTGGGCCTGGCGCCCCTGGGCGGCACCCTGGAGGATGAACTGCCGCCAATTGGTGCACGGGGGGCCAGCAGCAACCCCATCGTCATCGCCTTCACCACCCTGGGCCGGGCGTCCAGGTCGGTGGATTTCTGGCTGTTGTTCGGCAGCTTCTTCGTATGCGGCTTGTCAACCAACGGCCTGATCGGCACCCACCTCATCTCCGCCTGTTTCGACCAGGGCATCCCCGAGGTGGCGGCCGCCAGCCTGCTGGCCCTGATGGGCCTGTTCGACCTGGTGGGCACCACCGGGTCCGGCTGGCTGTCCGATCGGGTGGACAGCCGCAAGCTGCTGTTCTGGTATTACGGCCTGCGCGGCCTGTCCTTGTTCTACCTGCCCCTGTCGGGCTTCAGCCTGTACGGCCTGTCGGTCTTCGCCGCCTTCTACGGCCTGGATTGGATCGCCACCGTGCCGCCCACCGTGCGCCTGGTCACCGACCGCTTCGGCCGCCGCGACGCGCCCGTGGTCTTCGGCTGGGTGGGGGCGGGCCATCAGATGGGCGCGGCCCTGGCCGCCTACGGCACCGGCATCATCCGCACCGAGTGGGGCAGCTATTTCCCCGCCTTCCAGGTCGCCGGCCTGGCTTGCGTGCTGACCGCCATCATGGTGCTGTTCATCAACCGCCGCCGCAACAGCGCCACGCTGGCGGCGGCGGAGTGAACGCTGTCCGATAAAGACTGTAGGCCGCGACCGCGGCCGCCGGAGCGAGCACCGCAGGGCGCAGCGAGGATAGCCGAGGGGCGGATGCCCCGCTGGCGCCTGAAGCAGTTTATCAAAGATACTTAGGCCGCGACCGGGGCCGCCGGAGCGAGACACCCAGTTTACGTAAAGGGGGGCGCAGCGAGGATAGCCGAGGGGCGGATGGCCGCGCCCGTCGCTTGAGGGGAGACCTAAAGAGGCGCCCGCAGTATGGCGACCAGGCCCAGCAGCCCGCCCGCCACCAGCAGGGCGAAGGGGTTGTGGTGCAGCATCAGGACGGTGGCGCCCATCCAGCCGTAACTCATCATCATTTCCAGCAGGGTGCGGCCCACCACCTTGCCGGTGGCGCCCTTGCGCGGTTTCAGCACCTGGTCCACCTCGCTTCCGCTGACCGGCTGCACCCACAGGCTGGCCACCACGGCGCAGAAGGTGGCGGCGATGCCGCAGCTGAGAATGGTCAGCGTACCCCACAGGCTGACGCCGCCGGCCAGCGCGGCCACCACGGCCACCGCCGCCAGGGGCGGCAGGCCGGCGGCCTCCACCTTGGCTTGGCGCAGGCGCTTGGGCGGAACCGGGGCGGCGTTGATCAGGTCGGCGGCACCGTCCGCCAGGGCCAGCTTGGCCAGGGTGCCGGCCGTCAGCGCGGCCATGGGCACCACCAGGGCGGCCAGGGTCAGCGGGTCGGTCCGCCACTGGTCCTGCATGGAAATGACCAGGATGATGGCGCCGCTCATCTGCTGGAACAGCAGCAGGGGCAGTTGCGGGTGGCGGCGCATCAGGCGCCATTCCTTGCGGCGCAGCAGCGGCCCCAGTCGGTCCTGGAAGCGATGGGCCTTGGTCGGGGCCTTGGCCCCGGATGTGGTGGCACCGGCTGCTGCGGTGGCCGTGGCGATGAAGGTGGCGCCCCAGCGCGCCGTGACGACCGCGAAGAGTGTGACGCAGGCGATGACCAGGGCCGCCAGGGACAGGGGATCGCCCAGCAGCGCGTGGCCCGGCAGCAGCACGAAGGCCGCCAGCGGCCCATGCCGCAGCCCATCAGTACGCGCCATCCAGTCGACATGCGGGCCCAGCAGCCGGGGGATCTGCCCCGCCAGGCCCATCAGCATGCCGGTGAAGGCGGCGATGCCCTGGCCCACGACGCGGGCACGCCGCACGCCCACCCAGCGCACCAGCAACAGCGCCACCAGCAGGGCGATCCCCGTCACGGCCAGGGCCAGGGCGGGCAGGGCCAGGTAGGCGGCCAGCCAGTTGGGGTGGCCGAAGATGGCGCCCATGTTGGCGATGGGCAGGATCAGGGCAGCGGGAAACAGCAGGGTCCCGGCCGTCACCGCCAGGGCGCGGGCCGGCAGGATGACGGCGGGCGACAAGGGGGATGACAGCAGCAGGTCGTAGTCGCCCCGGGCATAGATCGTGTCCATGGCGCGGTAGATGGCTGTGCCCATCATGAAGCAGGAGGCCAGCGCCGCCACCATGGCGCCGATCGCCGGCTGCATGTCGGTGCCGCCCCGGCTGGCGCCCAGGGCCAGGAAGGCGCCCAGGACGTGGAACAGGATCACCATGGCCAGCAGGGTGATCCAGACGCCGGGGGATGACAGTTTGATGGCCCGCGCGGCCAGGCGCAGCTCATGCCGCAGCAGCCAGGCCAAGGTTCCCGGGCGCAGGGTCCCGGCGGTCATGCCGGCGCCTGTTCGACCGCGGTCTGGCCGGCGGGCGCGGCCACCAGGTCCAGGAACACGTCTTCCAGGGTGCTGTCGTCGCGGCCCACCCTGCCGCGCAATTCCGCCAGCGTGCCCTCGGCCAGCAGCCGGCCGTCCTGGATGATGCCGATGCGGCCGACCAGCCGCTCCGCCACGTCCAGGATGTGGGTAGTCAGGATGATCGTCGCACCCGCCCGCACCCGTTCCACCAGGATGTCTTTCACTTCGCGGGCGATGGCGGCGTCCAGGCCGGTCAGCGGCTCATCCAGGATCAGCAGGCGCGGGTCGTGGATCAGGGCGCCGGCCAGGGCCGCCTTTTGCTTCATGCCGCGTGAGAAGCCCTCGCACCGTTCCGCCCTGTGGTCCCACAGGTCCAGGCGGTGCAGCAGTTCCTCCGCCCGCGCGCTGGCGTCGGCCGCGGGCACGCCCCACAGGCCGGCCACGAACTCCAGGAACTCCAACGGTGTCAGCTTGTCGTAGATCAGCGGTTCATCCGGCAGCCAGGCCACCTGGCGCTTGGCCGCGATGGGATCGGCCAGGGCGTCGACGCCGAAAACGCGGACGCTGCCGGCGTCCGGGCGCAGCAGGCCCACGATCATGCGCAGCGTGGTGGTCTTGCCCGCGCCGTTGGGGCCCAGCAGGCCGTAGAACTCACCGGGCGCGATGGTCAGATCCAGACCCCGCACCGCCGGCCGGCTGAACGCCTTGGCCAGTCCCCGCACTTCCAACGCCGTCATGCATCCCCCAAGATGACGCCATCCCAGCATTTCCACCTTAAGTCACGCGCCCCCTGGCGACAAGCCGGGCGAAACACATGACATTTCAACGACAACGCCAGACATCTGTTGCGATCCGGCCGCCGATGGAAAACAAGGGTGCGGGCCTGCGTCGCCCGGTCGCATGGGAGCCGGTCGCCAGGGCCCGCCGATCGCAAGGGGTGAGTGGGGGATATGATGACGCGTTGGTATTCCAGGATGGTGGCGCCCCTGATGGGGCCGGTGTGCGCCGTGGCCACCCTGTTGGCCGTGCCCGCCGTCGCGGCAGATGCCGAGGCGCCGGCCCCCAAGCTGATCGTGCTGGTCTCGGTCGATCAGTTCTCCACGGACCTGTTCCAGCAGTACCGCAGCCATTTCACCGGTGGCCTGCGCCGGCTGACGGACGGGGCGGTGTTCCCCAACGGCTATCAAAGCCATGCGGCGACGGAAACCTGCCCCGGCCATTCCACGCTGATGACCGGCGACCATCCGGCCCGCACCGGCATCATCGCCAACGACTGGTACAGCTTCAAAGGTCCCCGGCCGGGCAAGATTTATTGTGCCGAGGATGAGAGCAAGGGCAGCTACAAGGCCTACGTTCCCTCCGACGTGCACCTGAAGGTGCCGACGCTGGGCGAGCGCATGAAGGCGGCCGACCCGGACGTGCGCACCGTTTCCGTTGCCGGCAAGGACCGCGCCGCCATCATGATGGGCGGCCACGCCGTGGACGAGCTGTGGTTCTGGAAGGACGGCCAGGGCTTCATCTCCTACGAGGGGCGCACCGCGCCGGCCGCCGTGGCCGCCGTGAACGAGGCCGCCATGGCCGAGATCGCCAAGCCCGCCAAGGAATATGCCGAGCCGGAATGGTGCAAGGCCATCGACATGCCGGTGGCGGTGGAGAGGAAGGACGACGTCCTGACGGTGGGCAACGGCCGCTTCGCCCGCCAGCCGGGCCCCAAGGCGGAGGCGCAGTGGCGGGCATCCCCCGCGTTCGACGCCGCCATCGTCGATCTGGCCGTCCGCCTGATCAAGGACATGAAGCTGGGCCACGGCAAGTCCGTCGATGTGCTGACCGTCGGCGCCTCGGCCACCGACTATATCGGCCACAGCTACGGCACCGAAGGGTCCGAGATGTGCATCCAGGTGGCCAACCTGGACCGCACGCTGGGCAAGCTGGTCGCCGCGCTGGACGCCACCGGGGTGGACTATGTTCTGGCCCTGTCGGCCGACCACGGCGGCAATGACATCCCCGAGCGTGAGCGCCTGCGCGGCATGCCGATGGCGGCCCGCGTGGACGACGGCCTGGTGTCCGAGAACCTGGGCAAGAAGGTGGCGCCCCTGGGCGTGGACGGCGCGGAACTGCTGTTCGGCGGCGGCAACGGCGACGTCTGGGTGGGCCCGACGGTCGCCGGCACCTGGCGGACCAAGGTGCTGAACGAGGCGCTGGCCCTCTATCGCGCCGACCCGCAGGTTGCCGCCGTCTACACCGCGGCGGAGGTTGCGGCCGCGCCGGCGCCGACCGGCGCCCCGGACGCGTGGTCCCTGCTGGACCGCGCGCGGGCCTCGTTCGACCCCAGCCGGTCGGGTGACCTGGTGGTGTTCCTGAAGCCGCGCATCACTGCCATCCCGTCCAAGCCGGCCAGCTATATCGCCACCCACGGCAGCCCTTGGGACTATGACCGGCGCGTGCCCATCCTGTTCTGGCGCAAGGGCATCACCGCCTTCGAGCAGCCGCTGTCCGTCGAGACGGTCGATATCATGCCCACGCTGGCCGCCCTGGTGGGCTTCAAGCTGGCCCCTGGCGAGGTCGACGGTCGCTGCGTCGACCTGGACGGCGGCCCCGGCGACACTTGCCCAGCCTCCGTTCAGTAATCCGTCACCTACCACAGCGGCATGGATCCCCCATGCCGCTGTTAGGATGCGACCGCATCCGCCGGAAGTTGCCGGGGAGCGGACTGGAAACTGATGTGGCGGCCCGGCGCGTGAGGGAACAACTGAACTAAGCCGCCCCGGCGATGTCGGGGCGGATGAAGGGGATCAGGCAGCCGGCGACGGCGGTGTAACGGTTGCGGCCGGCGCGCTTGGCGGCATACATGCGCACGTCCGACATGGCCACCAGGTCGTTCCAGTCGCGGCTGCCGTCGGACAGCCGCTCCGCCAGGCCGATGCTGGCCGTCTGGGGGGTGCCGTTGGGGCGCAGGCCCAGGCCGCCGTCCGCCAGGCGGTCGATGATGGGCAGGGCGTCGGCCAGGGTGGTGGACGGCAGGATCAGCAGGAACTCTTCCCCACCCCAGCGCACCAGTGTGTCGCTGTCGCGCACGTTGGCGCGGATGCGGCGGGCCGCCTCGCGCAGGACGGTGTCGCCGGCCTCGTGGCCGTAGCGGTCGTTGACGTCCTTGAACTGGTCCAGGTCGAAGAAGGCCAGCGTCAGCGGCTGGGCCAGGCGCTCGGCCTTGGCGAAGCGCACGGCCAGAAGCTCGGCCCCCGCCTGCCGGGTAAGGGCCTGGGTCAGGCCGTCGCGGCTGGCCTGGTCTGTCAGGGTGATCAGCAGTCGCAGCTGGCAAACGCCCGCGATCCCGGCGATGCCGGCGGTGACCAGCACGTGCCACAGGGCGTTGGCCAGCGACTCACCCTCCAGGATCTCGGGCCAGAGGGTCATGGACAGAGCGGTGACCCCCAGGATGGCCAAGCCGGCCGAGCCGGTTTCCAGCGCCGTCAGGGGGAAGAGGGCCAGGCCGGCGGCCGTGATGTAGGGCAGGTCGTTGTAGGCGGTGTTGGCGGCGCCTTCGCCTAAAAAGCCCGGGGCGCTGGCGCCCATGAGGCTCAACATGAGCTGCGCGGCCAGGTAGAAGGCCAGGCTGACGCCCACCAGCAGGCCCAGCGCCGGGGCGATGCCCAGGCGGCCCCGGCGCCAGCGGGGATGGCAGGCCAGGGCCAGGAAGCAGCCGGCGCTGACCAGCCGGTCGGCGGCCAGGGCACCCCAGACGGGCCAGCGGAAACTCATCGCGTCCACCCCCACCCAGCCCACCGTCAGGGCCGCCAGCAGCAGGGCCAGCATGCGCACCCGGCCAATGATCAGGCCATGGCGTTCCCGGGTGACGGCATGGCTGTGCCCGGCCGGCGTCAGCAGCGGGCGCATGTCGTCGCCGCTGGTGAGAAGATGGGCCAGGGTCACGATCGGTTGCCGGGGCACCGGATACTCCAGCGGGGGGAGGATTGCGGCGATCCGGTGCGAAGGGATTCCGCCCCGGCCTTTACGCCTTCCGGTCTATGTATATCGGCTAGTCGTTAACGTCCGGTTTATGCGGTCGGTTGACTTGGCCCCCCATCCGGCCGCGGCTTGGGCAGGCGCTGCGGCTCGGTGTCATGGAAGCGGCCGAAATCCAGCAGGCGGTGGCCGTCATCGTGCACCTTGATGATATCGACGAAGCGCTGGCCCCACAGGATGTCGCCGGCCTCGTAGGTTTTGCGGCTGTAGACCTTCTGCGAATAGTTTTCGTCCGTGCCGCTCAGCAGGACGATGAAGGTCGCGTGGCTTTGCCGCAGGGTCCATTCCGTCTGACCGTACAGCGGGCTGGTCTCATCGATGCGGTGGACGATGGTCCAGGACAGGGCGAACAGGGGCGACTTGGCCCGCACCAGCCTCAGCTCCTCGAACCCGCGCATCATGGTGCCCTCCTCCGTGATGCGCATGGTGCTGAACGATACGCTGGCCTCGGCCTCCAGGATCTGGTTGCCGCGCGTGTTGCCCGCCCGCAGCATCAGCACCGGGTGCCCGTCATGCTGGGTGAACAGGATGTTGCGGCTGAACAGGATCAGCGCCTTGGGACGGGAGAAGCGGGCGAAGATCAGGCCGGTGATCTGGGCCACGCCCAGCATGCCGGTGAAGGACTCGGCGGCCGCCACGCTGTTGGCGTAGACGGTGTTGGGCGCCATGACGCCATAGCCCATGGTGCCCAGCGTCTGCACGCTGAAGAAGAAGGCGTCGGTGAAGGACCCGATGCGGGCGTTGGTGACGCCGCCCGGCTCCATCAGGTACAGGCCGGCGAAAACCAGGTTCGCGATCAAGTAGATGGCCAGCGCCAGGCCGAAGAATCCGCCCCAGGAGATGCTGAGCAGAAAGTGGTAGGGGTCCTGCCAGCGCAGGGCTGGCACCCCCTTCAGGGTGGCGAAGGGGCGGCCGTCGACGGTGATGCGGCGTTGGTGTAGGCGGGCCAGTCGGCGATGGGGTGGCACGGGCGAAAAACCGTTTGTTCAGCGGGGGTTGCGGGGCTTCCGCCACCATAGCCCAAGCGGTGCGAAATGTCGTTTTTTCAAGCGTTGGACAAGCCCGCCCGATGCTGCACCTGCGATGTCATGGTTGACTGCGGTCGTAATCCGTCCCAGGGTGGTGGCGTGGTCGATCCGGCCGCTTTGCCACCGATGTCGTGTTTCAACTGTCGTTTCGTTGCTATTGGACCTCTATCTCTTTTAGCCATACCACCCGACCGTATCCCGAACACGCCATCCTAACGCAGTCCACGCCGATCCCCTCCGCACAGATGCAATCCAGCCACTCTAGCGACCAGCACGACGCCGGTCGCCGCCACTGGGCCCTGACCCTCGGGGCTTTGGGTGTCGTCTACGGCGACATCGGCACCAGCCCCCTGTACACCATGCACACGGCGTTCGACCCGGCCATCACGGGCATGCCGTTGAACGAGGCCAACATCTTCGGCTTCCTGTCGATGGTGGTGTGGTCGCTGGTGCTGGTGGTGACGCTGAAGTACGTCGTCCTCATCCTGCGCGCCGACAACAAGGGCGAGGGCGGCATCCTCTCCCTCTCCACCCTGGCGCTCAGCGGCAAGGACCGGTCGCGCTCGCAACGCCGGCTGATGACCGTGCTGGCCATGCTGGGCCTGGCGCTGTTCTACGGCGACGGCATGATCACCCCGGCCGTGTCCGTGCTGTCGGCGGTGGAGGGGCTGGAGATTTCCGCCCCCGACGTCCAGCATTGGGTGGTGCCCATCACGGTGGTCATCCTGGTGGGGCTGTTCCTGATCCAGAGTGGCGGCACCAACACGGTCGGCCGGCTGTTCGGGCCGGTGATGTGCTTCTGGTTCGCCTGCCTGGGCGCCATGGGCCTCGTCCACATCCTGCAGGTTCCCCATGTGCTGAAGGCGCTGGACCCGCGCTACGCCCTGGACCTCGCCTTCAACCACGGCTGGTCGGTGTTCTACATCCTGGGCGCCGCCGTTCTGTCCTTCACCGGTGGCGAGGCGCTGTACGCCGACATGGGCCATTTCGGCCGCCAGCCCATCCGCCACGCCTGGGTGGGCCTGGTCTTCCCGGCGCTGGTGCTGAACTATTTTGGCCAGGGCGCCCTGCTGCTCAGCAAGCCCGAGGCCATCGACAACCCCTTCTTCCTGCTGGTGCCCGAATTCCTGCTGCTGCCCCTGGTGGTGCTGTCCACGGCGGCGACCATCATCGCCAGCCAGGCCGTCATCTCCGGCGTGTTCTCGCTGACCCGCCAGGCGGTGCAGCTGGGCTATATGCCTCGCATGGAAATCCGCCACACCTCGGAAAGCGAGATCGGCCAGGTCTATGTGCCGCGCATCAACTGGGCCCTGCTGGTGGCCGTGGCGGCGCTGGTGATCATGTTCGGCAGTTCCGCCAAGCTGACCGACGCCTATGGCTTGGCGGTGACGGGCAGCATGGCCATCACCACCATCATGGCGCTGTTCACCGCCCGCGACGTATGGGGGTGGAGCCGGCCGCGCGCCGCCGTCGTCTTCGGCTTCTTCCTGTTCATTGATTTCAGCTTCCTCACCGCCAACTGCCTGAAGATCCCCCAGGGCGGCTGGCTGCCCCTGACGGTGGGTCTGGCGGTGTTCGTGCTGGTCTCCACCTGGCGGCTGGGGCGCAAGGTGTTGTACGATCGCATCTATCGCGACGCCCTGCCCATGTCGCTGTTCCTGGAACGGGCGGACCGCACGCCGGTGCGCGTGGCCGGCACCGCCGTGTTCATGACCGGTAGCGTCGATAAGGTGCCCCACGCCCTGCTGCACAACCTGAAGCACAACAAGGTGCTGCACGAGCGCGTGGTGCTGATGCGGGTGCTGACGGAAGAGGTGCCCTGGGTGACGCGGGAGCGCCGCGTGTCGATGGAAAAGCTGGGCAAGGGCTTCTTCTCCGTCACCGCCCATTTCGGCTTCATGGAGCAGCCCAACGTGCCGCGCGCCCTGGCCGAGTGCCGCCCGCTGGGCCTGGCCATCGATTTGGCGGAGACTTCGTTTTTCCTGGGGCGCGAGACCCTGGTGCCGTCCTCCCGCTCCGACCTCACCCGCTGGCAGGAGCAGGTGTTCATCGCCCTGTCGGCCACGGCCTTGTCCGCAACGACATTTTTCGACATTCCGCCCAATCGCGTGGTGGAATTGGGGACCCAAGTCGAAGTTTAATCCGTCCCTGGTACCGTCCGCCGCGCGCCACTGGAACGCTTTTGCAAGCGCCGCGCGGCAGACGGTGTCGTGGTCCGGTTTCGGGATGGGCCCCGCCTATAAGGAGAATTAGTGATGAAGGGCGATCCGCAGGTCATCGTTCACCTGAACAAGATCCTCACCAACGAACTGACCGCCATCAACCAGTACTTCCTGCATGCCCGCATGCTGAAGAACTGGGGCCTGATGCGCCTGGCCAAGAAGGTCTATGAGGAATCCATCGGCGAGATGAAGCACGCCGACAAGCTGATTGAGCGCATCCTGTTCCTGGAAGGCCTGCCCAACCTGCAGGACCTGCTGAAGCTGAAGATCGGTGAAGACGTGCCGGAAATGTTCGAGGGCGACCTGTCCATCGAGCGGCACAACCGCACCTGCCTGCAGGACGCCATGACCTATGCCGAGTCGGTGCGCGACTTCCAGAGCAAGGAGATCCTGCGGGAAATCCTGGAAGACACCGAGGAGCACATCGACTGGCTGGAAACCCAGCAGGACCTGATCCAGCGCGTGGGCCTGCAGAACTACCAGCAGGAGCAGATGGGCTCGGAGTCGTAAGACGCCGTTTCGTCTCGGAATGTGGAGGGAAGGTCGGACGCGTCATGCGCCGGCCTTTTCTTATGGCCGGCTTCGTTGTTGTTTTGTGACAACGATGGGTTGCGGCGGCACCGGCCCCCGGCGTCTGCTATCTCAATCGTCACCCAGGATGCTTTCCGAGATGCCGTGATGCCGTGCCGCCCGCCGTCCGTCCCCATGCCGCCGCCGTCCCGCCGGGGCGTGGTGCTGGGCTTGGGGGCCGTGGCGCTGGCCGGCCTGGCATCTCCCATCCTGGCCCCCGCCTTGGCCGAGGGCGGCGTGCTGGCGGTGACGGCCAAGGGCGACCTACCGGGCTTCCTGCCGCGCGAGGTGGCGCCCTTCCTGGCCATCGTGATGAACACCGCCGGCAAGAACACGCCCGGCGGCGGGCAATCGTTCGTTGCCGCCGTGTCCATGCCGGAGGGGCCGGACGGGCCGGCGTCCGACCGGGTGGAATGGACCTTCCGCCTCAACCCCTATGCGGCCGGCGCCTCGCGCAGCGTGGGGCCGCCCCGGTCCGCCGGCGGCCGGCTGTTCGGCACGCACCGCCTGATGTCGGTGGAACTGCGGCTCTATCGCGGCGGCCGCTACCAGGCCCAGGTCTTCGGCCAGGTGGAGGTGCAGGGCGGGCGGCGGGACGCCGACCTGCAGACCTTCATCAGCGACATGACGCGGCGCATCCTCGACGCCGCGGCGCAATAGGGGCACGGGGATGCGGAAGGAAGGCCACGCCCTGTTCCGGACCACGCTGGCCCTGGCGCTGGCCGCCGTGCCCGTCTTCTCCGTGCCCGCCTGGGGTCAGCAGGCGGCGGACCAGCCCGGCTCGCTCCAGGCGCCGGCGACCCAACCGACCTCCACCCAGCCAGTTTCGCCCCAACCAGCGGGGGCGCAGCCGGGCGCCGATGGACCCGCCGACGCGCCGGGGCCGGATGCCCCGCCCGGTTTCTGGGATCGCGACGGCCTGACGGGCAACTGGGGCGGCCTGCGCGGCCGGCTGGCGGATAACGGCCTGTCCCTGAATCTGGTCTATGTGGGGGAGGTGTTCGGCCTGACCCAGGGTGGGGTGAAGCGCGACACGGTGGGCGATGGCCGGTTCGAGGCGACGGTGGAGCTGGATGCCCAGACGGCCTTCGACTGGCACGGCCTGCTGTTCCACGCCACCGCCTACGGCATCCATGGCCACGGGCTCAGCCGCTGTTGCCTGCAGAACATCGCCACCGTCAGCAATATCGAGGCGTTGCCCGGCGCCCGCCTGTTCACCCTGTGGGCGCAGCAGACCCTGTGGGACGGCCAGGTCTCCGTGCGCGTCGGCCAGCTGGCGGCGGATGATGAGTTCGTGACCAGCCGGGGGGCCGCCTTGTTCGTCAACGGCACCTTCGGCTGGCAGGCCATCACCGGCGCGGACCTGCCCGGCGGCGGCCCCGCCTATCCCCTGGCCACGCCGGGCGCCCGCGTCCAGGTCTCCGCCACGCCGGAACTGACCGTCCTGGGCGCCGTCTTCTCCGGCAACCCGGCGGGCAGCGCGATCGGTGAGGCCCAGGCCCAGGACCCCAGCGGCACCACCTTCAGCTTCTCCGGCGACGTCTTCACCATCGTGGAGGCGCAGTACCAGCCGGCGGTGGACGAGGGCGGCCCGTGGGGCGCCGGCGGCCAGGCCCCGCTGTTCAAGCTGGGCGCCTGGTTCCACGGCGGCCCCTTCAGCGATGAGCACCACGCCGTCGGCGGCCAGACCCTGGCCGACCCCAGCTCTGGCGGCGTGCCGGCCACCCGGTGGAACGATTGGGGCGTCTATGGCGTGGCCGACGTGCCGCTGTGGCACGCGGGCGACAAGCCGGACGGCGGCCTGGCCGCCTTCCTGCGCCTGGCGGGCGCGCCCGCCGACCGCAACCTCATCGCCTTCTACGCCGATGGTGGCCTGACCTGGAAGGGCCCGCTGCCCACGCGGTCCGACGACACCGCCGGCCTGGCCGTGGCCTATGCCCAGATCGGCTCCGCCGCCGCCGGCCTGGACCAGGACTACCGCCACTACGGCCGGCCCTATTATCCGGTGCGGGACCATGAGTTGCTGGTGGAACTCAGCTACCAGGCCGTGGTGGCCGGCTGGGCCACGCTGCAACCCAATGTGCAGTATGTCGTGCACCCCGGCGGCAACGTCCTGGTGCCCGGCCGCACCACGCCGGTGGGCGATGGCCTGGTGCTGGGCCTGCGCACCAGCGTGCGCCTGTAGGGGCGATGCCGCTATACTCGCCACCCGGACAATGGGTGGAGGCAGGGCGTGGTGGGCCTGATGCGGATGGGATTGGCACTCTTGATCGGCGCCCTGACCCTGGCGACGCCGGCGCGTGCCCAGCGGGCGCCGGATGTTCCGGCCTGGCTGGCCGTCCATGTCGGGGAGGGGGAGGGCCAGATCGCGCCGCTGGTCCTGGCCCGGGCGCAGGCGCTTTATCGGCGTAAGGTGGCGGAGGGCGCGGTGCGCAACCCCTGCTACTTCGCCATGGACGCGACGCGGCCCAACACCGCCGAGGATGGCGGGCCAGGCCGCCGGTTCTATGTGATTTGCGAGGCCGCGCGGACCTTCCAGGCCATTTCCGCCGGTCACGGCGCCGGCCGCCGCCTCGACGGTCTGGCCGACTTCGCCAATGGGCGGGAGTGCGCGCGGAACTTCGGTAACGCCCAGGATTCGGAACTGACCGCCGGCGGCGCCTATGTCACGGCCGAGATCAAGGACAGCTTCAAGGGCTATTACCGCGCGGCCGGCGGCGGCGACGTGCCCCTGGTGCGGTCCTTCGTGCAGTTCGAGGGGGAGGGCGATACCGCCAACGCCCGCCCGCGCGCCATCGGCGGCCATGCCGCCCTGACCCTGAAGGGCCTCTGCCGCCGCCGCGACCCGCGCAACCCCCATGCCGACGCCGACGGCTATGTCCTCCAGGGCACGCTGGTGGACTATACCGGCGGGCGCAGCAACGGCTGCACCAGCTGGTCGCCCACCGACGCCGCCGCCCTCATGGCGGCGGTGAAGGACGCGCCCACCACGCTGTACCTCTATCCCGAGGCCGCCGACATCGCCGCCGTCGCCCACGGGGACGCGGGCGCCTACTGGAACGCCGCCTGCCTGCGCGCCATCGGCTCCCCCGCCTACTGGCCCCAGGGGGCGCTGGCGCCGCTGATCGCCCAGTACCGCCGCGACCATCCCCCACCGCCACCGAGGCCGCTGCCGCTATGCGGGGCGCAGTGACGCGCGCGCCGCTGAAAGGCGGGTTGCGGCCGGACTTGACCGTTTAGGATGATTGTCCTAATCTCCTTTTTGGGACAATTGTCCTAAGGGGCCGGCCGCGCAGGCGGTCCACCATTCGCCGGCCGCGAAGGCGGCCGAGGGCCGGGATGAACCAGGGGGGCGGAAGCGTGGGTGGCCAGGCGACGCGCGATCAGATCATCCAGTGCGCCGACCAGCTGTTCTACCAGAACGGTTTTGAGCACACGTCGTTCTCGGACATCGCGGCGGCGGTGGGGATATCGCGCGGCAACTTCTACTATCACTTCAAGACCAAGGACGAGATCCTGGACGCGGTGATCGCCCACCGCCTGGACGCCACCCGCGCCCTTCTGGCGCGGTGGTCGGCGGGCGGCGCCACGCCGGTGGACCGCATCCGCAGCTTCATCCACATCCTGATCGCCAACCAGGCCAAGATCATGCTGTACGGCTGCCCCGTGGGTACGCTGTCCATGGAGCTGGCCAAGCTGGGCCATGGCGCGCAGGGCGGGGCGACCCAGCTGTTCACCCTGTTCCGTGATTGGCTGCGCCAACAGTTCACGCTGCTGGGCCGGGGGGCGCAGGCCGACGCGCTGGCCCTGCACCTGCTGGCGCGCAGCCAGGGGGTGGCCACGCTGGCCCAGGCCTTCCGCGACGAAGGCTTCATCCGGCAAGAGGTGGAGCAGATGTGCGCTTGGCTGGCCGCCCAGGCCGCCGGCGCGCCCGGTCCAGGCTGACCATCATCAATAATAGGGGGAAGGTCATGTTCGTCGTGTCGCTCACCTTCGCCACCAACCGCGCCGAGGCTGGCCAGTACATGGACGGCCACAACAGCTGGCTGCGCCAGGGTTTCGAGGACGGTGTGTTCCTGCTGTCCGGCAGCCTGCAACCCCAGCAGGGTGGCGCCATCCTGGCGCACAACACCACGCTGCCCGACCTGCAGGCCCGGGTGGATGCCGATCCCTTCATGGCCCAGGGCGTGGTCGCGGCCGAGATCGCGGAGATCACGCCGTCCAGGGCCGACGACCGCCTGGCCTTCCTGCTGGGCTGAGGAGATCCCCCATGACCCTGACGACCTCGGCCCCCGACGGCCGGCCGCGCTGCCGCTGGTGCGACGCGGCGCCGGAGTTCCTGCATTACCACGACCACGAATGGGGCTTCCCCGTGAGCGATGACCGCCGGCTGTTTGAGAAGCTGTGCCTGGAAGGCTTCCAGTCGGGCTTGAGTTGGCGCACCATCCTGGCCAAGCGCGAGAACTTCCGCGCCGCCTTCCATGACTTCGATTTCAACCGCGTGGCCACCTTCACCGGGGCCGACGTGGCCCGCCTGCTGCAGGACGAGGGCATCATCCGCCACCGCGGCAAGATCGAGGCCGTCATCAACAACGCCGCCCGCGCGCGGGAACTGATGCGCCAGGAAGGCTCGCTGGCCGTCTACCTCTGGCGCTTCGAGCCCCGGCCGCAGGACTGCACCCCGCCCCAGACCGTCTCCACCTCCCCCGCCTCCATCGCCCTGTCCAAGGACCTGAAGAAACGCGGCTGGAAATTCGTCGGCCCCACCACCGTCTTCGCCTTCATGCAGGCCATGGGGCTGATCAATGACCACGCCGAGGGCTGCGTGGTGAGGGCGGAGGTGGAGCGGGCGCGGGGAAAGTTCAGGCGGCCGGAATAGTTGTCTTCCGACCGCTCTTTGTTCAGGCCGTCACCAGGCGTTCCGCCACAAGTACTTTGTCACCATTCGTCGCGCCCTAAAAAGGCGCCCATGCAATCTGAGAACGCGCTCCACAAAAGCCGATCCCGCTTGCGTGCCGCCTTTCCTGTCTTTCCATGCAGTTCAAGGAAATCCGCGTCCGCAGCGGCCATATTGGAATCATCGAAGGCCGGCCTCTTATTACCGGCGGAACATTCCCGTTGCTCAGACCATACCGACGTTGCCAACCGTCCATGATCATACTCCGGGTTGATGGAAAGGCAACATATGTTCTTATTTTGTTCTTATCAACTTACGCGTGAGTGGATGCGGCCGATCCGCGGGACCGGTCAAGTCAGAAGGCACCCGGAAACGCACCCCACCCATACGCGAATGCCTCGCAGAATCATCCTTGCCTCTGCGAATGCCTCTCACTATCTTAGGCGCCAGATCAGTCCTTGGGTGGGTACCTGCTCCATGTACGTCTGCGTCTGTAACGCCATCAATTGCCGCGCCGTTCGCACCCATGTCGGGGCCGGGGCGCAGAGCGTGGGGGCGGTGTTCAAGGCCCAGGGATGCTCGCCTCGTTGCGGCAAGTGCTTCGACACCATGCGTGAGATGATCCAGGAAGGGCAGCCGGCCAATATCTCCGAGCCCGTGCTCCGCGCGGCGGAGTAAGCGGGCCGGTTCTCCGCTTTCATTTGCTTCAAAAGAAAAGCCACCGACCCGGCCGGATCGGTGGCTTTGTTGTTTTGGGGCGCTGGGGCCGGCGGCTGAGCTTCCCCTCCCTCATCGTTCCGGCTTACGCCCCGGGCACATCCCGCAGGCGGTGCATCAGGGCGGAGCCGGCGATGATCCAGACGGGGCAGGCCCACAGCAGGGGCTGGATGTTCAGGATCTTGGACAGGCCCACCAGCGCCAGCACGCCGCCGGCATAGGCCAGCATGAACAGCCAGCCCTTCCAGCCCGTTGGGCCGAAGCCCACGCCCCACCAGCCATCGCGGGGGCCGAACCAGCCTTGTCTCATGCGGCGCTTCCTCTCAATTGGCCATGCCCGGCCCATGTCTTACGGCGTCCCGGCCTGCGGGGCGCCGCCCGCCGTCACCGCGCCAGCGCCGCCGGCCGGCCGCAGGGTGCGGTCGAAGAAGTCCAGCATGGTGTTGTAGCGGTGGATGTTGGCGTAGGTGTCGTAGAAGCCGTGGCGCTGGCCCGGATAGGTCATCAGGTTGAACTGCGTCTCCTGCTGTTGCAGGGCGCGCAGCAGTTTGGTGGTGTTGTCAAAGAAGACGTTGTCGTCGGCCATGCCGTGGACGACCATCAGCCGGCCCTTGATGTTCCTCAAATCCTTGAAGACGCTGGAGTCCTCATACGCTGTGCCATCCTGAGGCATGCCCAGGTAGCGCTCGGTATAGGCGGTGTCGTACAGGCGCCAGTCGGTCACCGGGGCGCCGGCGGCGCCGGCGGCGAAGACGCCCGGGGCACGGGTCAGCATGATGATGGTCATGAAGCCGCCGTGGCTGTGGCCAAAGAAGCCCAGGTGCTGCCCGTCCACGAAGGGCAGGGACTTCAGGTAAGTCGCCCCCTTCACCTGGTCCGCCACCTCCACCGAGCCGAAATGATGGTACGTCGCCGACAGGAAGGCCTGGCCCCGATGCGGCGTGCCCCGGTTGTCCAGCACCATGACGACGTAGCCGTTGCGCGCCAGCACCTGGGTGAAGCCCGTCTGGGCGTCGCCCCAGGCGTGGGTCACCAGGGCCGCCGCCGGGCCGCCATAGGCGTTGACGATGGCGGGATACTTCCTGCCGCTGGTTTTCGCGGCCTCACGCGCCCCGGGGGGCACCAGCATCATGTAGTGCAGGTCGCTGCCGTCGTCGGCCTTCAGCACGCCGTATTCCGGCTGGATCTCCCCGGCCAGATAGGGGGCGAAGGGGTGCGTCTCATCCAGCTTGTTCTCGATCAGCCAGGTCACGCGGTTGCCCTTGGCGTCCTCCACCGACAGCTGCGGCGGCTGGCGCGGGCCGGAATAGCTGTGCAGCCAGCTGCCGCCCTTGGCCGCCATGACGGCGCCGTGCCAGCCGTCCTCGGTGGTCAGGGCTCTCACATCGCCCTTGGCCAGGCCCACGGAATAGACGTGGTGGTCCAGCGGCCCCTCGCGGAAGCCGGTGAAGAAGACGCGGCCGGCGGCCTCGTCCACCCCCGCCACGGCGTCCACCATCCAGTCGCCCTTGGTCAGGGCGCGGCAGCGGGCGGCCTCATGGTCGCAGAGGTAGAGGTGCTTGAAGCCCGTGCGCTCCGACGCCCACAGGATCTTGCCGTTGGCCAGCGCCCGCAGGTCCTCATGCAGGTTCAGGAAGGTCTTGCTCTCCTCCGTCAGCAGGGTGCGCACGGCGCCGGTCGCGGGGTTGACGGCCAAGAGGTCCAGCCGCTTCTGGTCCCGGCTCAGGCGCTGCACCAGCGCTTCCGTGCCGTCGCGGCGCCAGTCCACCCGGGCCAGGTAGTAATTGGCCGGGTCGCCCAGGTTGACGCTGGCCACCTTGCCGCTGGCGGCGTCCATGATCTGCAGCGTCACCTTGGCGTTGGGGCCGCCGGCGAAGGGATAGCGCTGCGGCACCACCGTCACGCCTTCCGCGCCATAGTCGTAGCGGCTGACCAGCGGCACGTCGGACTCGTCCACGCGGGTATAGGCGATGTAGCGGGCGCCGGGCGACCACCAATAACCGGTGTTGCGCTTCAACTCCTCCTGCGCCACGAACTCCGCCGTGCCGTAGGACAGGGTGCCCGCGCCGTCGTGGGTCAGGGCGCGCTCCTGGCCCTTGGCCAGGTCATAGACATAGAGGTTGTTGCCGCGCACGTAGCTCACCAGCGTGCCGCCGGGGGCGAAGCGGGCGTCGATGGCCGCGTCCTTGGTGGTGGCGCTGTCGGTGATGCGCTTCGGGCTGCCGCCCTGGGGCATGATGAAGACGTCGCCCGCCATGGGGAACAGCAGGGTGCGCCCCTCGTCATCCCAGCCGTAATCGACGATGCCGGTGTCGCGGATGCGCTGGCGCTCGCGGCGGCCGCGCTCCTCCTCGCTCTCCTTGGCGCTGAACTGGTTGCTATCGACCAGCAGGCGGTCGGTGCCGGCCTTGATGTCATAGGCCCACAGGTCGGTCTTGTTGGCGTCGTCGGCCTTGGCCTTCAGGTAGGTGACCAGGGTGCCGTCGGGGGAGAATTTCACGCCGCGCGCCCGGGGGCCGTTCAGCGCCGGGCTACCCAGCATGCGCTCCACCGTCAGGGCGGGACCTGATCCCGCCGGGGCGTCGGCCGCCAGGGCCGGCATCGTCATCAACGCGCCCGCCAAAACCGTTCCCGCCAGGATACGACGCCAAGCCCCCATCGCCGCGCCGTCGCGGCCGGCGCGCCCCACCATTCCCATATCGACCTCCCAAGGCGGCGCGCCGTTGAGGCCGGCGCCGCTGGTTTTAGACCCAAGCTGCCCGGCACCGTATCTGATGCGGCGGATAAATGTAAACGGGACGCCTGTGGCCGGCGGCGGTGCCTGTGGCCGGCACCCTGTGCCAAAGCGTTGTTTTGAAATTGTTGTTTTGGGCGGGGCGCGGGCGGATGATGGCGCCCAAGAACGGCGCCGCGCAACGGACGCCACCGTCTGGGGGATCGTGGGGCCGGAGGGGGATGCCGTGGAACGTGCCGCGAATAGGCCGATGCGGGTGCTGGTCGCCGACGACCACCCCATGTATCGCGACGCGCTGGAACTGTACCTGATGCGCGACTGGCCCCAGGCCAGCCTGACCGCTGTCGGCTCGCTGGAGGAACTGGACGTCCTGGCGCAGCAGCCGGGAACGCCGGACTTCGACCTGGTGGTCATGGATTGGCAGTTGCCGGGGGGCGAGGGCGGCGCCGGGATGGACCGCCTGGACGCCGCCGGCATCGACGCGCCGGTGGCCGTGGTCACGGGGCACGATGACGCCGCCATCGCGCGTGAGGCGCTGACCCGGGGCGCCTGCGCCTTCCTGCCCAAGACGCTGTCCAGCGTGGCCCTGGTGCAGATGCTGAAGGTGGTGGCGGTGGGCGGCAGCGTGGTGCCGGCGGACGTGGCCCTGCGCATGGCTGGCGCTTTGCCAGCCCCCCTGACGGCCCCCCTGGGCGGTGCCAGCGCGGCACCCGACAGCGGCGGCCTGCTGACCGAACGGGAGTGCCAGGTTCTGGAGCATCTGGCCGGCGGCGCCACCAACAAGGAGATCGGTCGGCTGCTGGACCTGCAGGAGGTGACGATCAAGCTGCACACCCGCCGCATCCTGCGCAAGCTGGGCGCCAAGAACCGGGTGGAGGCGGTGACGCGGGCGCGCGACCTTGGCCTGTTGAGCGGGGGCTAAGGCCTTGGGAATGAAGGAAACGCAGGGACGGCTGGCGCCGGACGCGGGGCATGGCGACCATGCAAGGTTGTGGGATAGCGGCGCGCTATCCCTCACTATCCCTATTCCCCGGACCGATAGCCTTCGCGACAGGTGCGGATGGGGAACGGTTGCGATCATATGCGATCCGCAACCTGGACCACCCATTCCTGTTCATCGCCCGAAAGCCTATCCCAATGAGCGCCATCCTGATCGTCGACGACAACCCGTATTTCCGCGACTATCTGTGCGAGGCGGTTCGGCGCCTGGGATACGCCCCCATCATGGCCGCCTCGGCCCGCGAGGGCCTGTCCGTGCTGGCCTCCCAACCGGTGCGTGCCGTTGTTTCGGATCTGCTGATGCCGCAGATGGATGGATTGGAATTGGCCCGGGCGATCCGGTCGCTGCACCCCCGCATGCCCCTGCTGATCCTCAGCGACGGGCCGGAGGCCATCTCCGCGCCCTGCCTGCGCGCGGCGCAGCTGATCTATGGGGCCGCCGTTTCCGAAAAGGCCAGTGGCGGCCTCGGCACGATGCTGGCCGACTTCCTGGCCCAGCCGGGGAAGGAGGCGTGTGAGCCTGCCGCCTGACGCCCATTCCGCGCGGGCCCCGCTCGCGCAGGGCAGCATCACCACCCGCCTGTTGTCTATCCTGGTGCCGCTGGTGCTGTTGGCGGCGGCCGGCACCGCCTTCGTGGCGGTCCGCACCAGCCGCGCGGTGGTGGAACGGTTCGCGGTGGATTACGGCCAGGATCTGGCCAACAGGCAGGCGGGCGAGATCGCCGCCATCACCCGGGAAAAAATCGCCTTCGTCGAAGGCCTGGCCCGCCAGGTGGAAAGCATGGCCGCCACCGGCACCAGCGACCGGCGGCTGGTGGCCAAGTATATCGAGCGCACGGCGCTGGCCCACCCCAACATGGTGGGCTTCTGGTTCCTGGCGGAGCCGGACTTCATGGGCCCGGACCAGACGTTCAAGGACGGCGACCCCACCCTGGGCCTGCCGGAAAGCGGGCGTTTCGCCACCTATTACGTGGCCGATGGCCAGGGTGGCGTGAAGGCCGGCGAGGTCCGGCCCGACTTCTATCACGATGAGTATTACACCCGCCCGGCCCAGTCCCGGGTGCGCCAGGCCATCCCGCCCTACCTCTATACGGTGCTGGGCCGGGCGGTCTGGATGATCTCCTACACCATTCCGGTGATCGTGGACGGGCGCCTGATCGGCGTGGCCGGCACCGATGTGTCGCTGGAGGCGCGGGCGCAGGAATTGGACAGCCGCCGGCCCCTGGGCGGCAGCATCTACATGATCAACCGCGAGGGCAACTGGACCTACCATCCCGACCACGCCCTGCTGGCCACCAAGGCCACGGTGGGCGAGGGGGCGCAGTTCCAGTTGAGCGCGGATGAACTGGCGCAGGTGCTGAAGGTTCAGCCCTATGAGGTGGAACGGCTGGACAAGAACGGCTTGCGCATCCGCCGCTATGCCGTACCCATGGTGTTCTTCGACGGCGACAGCCGCCGCCTGTTGCTGCTGGACGTGCCGGTGCATGGCCTGAGCGCGCCCTTCGCCGGCATCGGCACCGCCATCATGCTGGCGGCCCTGGCGGCGGGGCTGCTGATCAGCCTGGTGCTGGTGGCGGCCGTGCGCGCCATCATCGGCGTGCCGCTCGCGCGCATGGCGCGGACCATAGACCTGCTGGACAAGGGGGGGGCGGTGGCCGTGCCCGACACCGGGCGCGACGACCAGATCGGCGGCATCGCCCGGGCGCTGGACCGTTTCCGCGGCACCTTGGCGGAGCGTGACCGCCTGCGCGCCCAGGTGGAGGAGCGGACGACGGCGCTGGAGCGCATGCTGGCCGGCGTGGGCGCCGCCAAGGACGCCATCGTGCTGTTCGACCGGGACTACACCGTGCTGTACGCCAACCCCGCCGCCATATCCCTGCTGGGCGCGCCGGACGGGGTGGCGGTGGTGGGCCGATGCTGGCGCGACCTGCTGACGCCGGAGACGGCGGCCCGGTCGGAAGAGGGGCACCAGCGCTGCCGCGTCGACCTCATGTCCACCGGCTACGCCCACATGGTGAGCGAGACGTGGGAGAGCATCTGGGGCCGCACCATGGAGGCGTACGAGACGACGCTGAGCCTGCGGCCCAACGGCGACATCGTGATGGTGCTGCGCGACGTCTCCGCCGCCCGCCGTGTGGCGCGCGAGCGTGAGGAATTACAGCGCCAGGTCCTGCAGCAGGACAAGATGGAGGCCATCGGCCGGCTGGCCGGCGGGGTGGCGCACGACTTCAACAATCTGCTGGGCGCCATGCTGGGCTATGTCGAGTTCCTGTTGGACGACCTGGATCCGCAGGACAAGGCCCACAGCTATGTCGCCCGCATCAACGCCGTGGGCAAGCGCGCCAAGGAACTGGTGGGGCAGATCCTGACTTTCGCGCGCTCGGACAAGGGGGAACTGCAGGCCGTGTCGCCCGTGGCGGTGCTGGAGGATGCGCGGGGCATCCTGCGCTCGGCCGTGCCGGCCACGACGGAGATGAGCTTCCAGATCGCGGGCTCGGTGCCCAATGTGCGCGCCAGTCCCACCCAGCTGGTCCAGGTGCTGATGAACCTCGTGATCAACGCCCACGACGCCCGCCGGGGCGAGGGCGGGCGCATCCGTGTCCGCCTGTTCCCGGGCCCCGCGCCGGAGGATGCGCGGGTGAGGGAGGGGCGCTGGGTGGAGCATGAGGCCCTGCCCTTCGACAAGGGCCGCCCGCACGTGGTGCTGGAGGTGGAGGATGAAGGGCATGGCATGACCATGGAGGTCATGACCCGCCTGTTCGAACCCTTCTTCACCACCAAGGGCAAGGGGCATGGCACCGGGCTGGGCATGCCCGTGGTCTACGGTATCGTTCGCGCGCATGGCGGTGGCATGACGGTGATGTCGTCTGAAGGTGAGGGGTCCCTTCTGCGCGTCCTGCTGCCGGTGGGTGGGCCGGGCGCCATGACGGCCCCCATGCTGGCGCCCGCTTCCGTGAAGGCGGTGCCGCACCGCCGCTTGCGCATCCTGGTGGTGGACGACGCGGCGGAGATGGGCGACATGCTGCTGGAAGGCCTGTCCCGCCGGGGGCATGAGGTCGCCATCTGCGAAACCCCGGCCGAGGCGCTGGAGGTGTTCGAGGAGAACCCGCTGGCCTTCGACGCCGTTGTCAGCGACCAGACCATGCCCGGCATGACCGGCATGGCCCTCATCGCCCTGCTGAAGACCCGCCGGCCTGATCTGCCCTGCGTGCTCTACACCGGTTACAGCGAGCGGTCGGACGAGAAGGCGGTGCTGGCCGGCGGCGCCGACGCCTTCTTCCTGAAGCCGGTGGTGGTGGAGCGCCTGGCCGCGAAGGTGGAGGCACTGTGCGCCACCCGGTCGGGGGTGTCGGTCTAGGTCCCCAGGGGCGGCATCAAGGGGCGCATGAAGTCTAACGCGCCGCCGGCGTCGGCAGGTGCAGGGTGGCGACGGTGCCGTTCAGCAGGGAACTGGCCAGATCCAGGTGGCCGCCCAGCATGCTGGCGATGCTCTGCGCGATGGGCAGGCCCAGCCCCAGGCCCTGCTGACGCGCGCGCGCCTGCAGGATGACGCTGCCGAAAGGCACGGCGGCGGCCTGCAACTCCTCCGGCGACATGCCGCGGCCCTGGTCGATGACGCGCAGGATGACACCCTCCCGCCGCTGGCCGATCTCCACCACCACCGCCTGGTCGGGCGGGGAGTAGGTGAGCGCGTTGGTCAGCAACTCGGTCAGGGCGCGGTTCAGCAGATTGCCGTCGATCTCCAGCACGCAGGGCGCCGTGGTTTCCGCGTCGTGCCGGACGCGCACGCGCTTGTCCCGCCCACCGCCGACCTGACGGACCAGACGGGTGACGAAGGGTTCCAGCTCGATCAACTGCAACTCGCTCTCGATGGACCCCGACGCCAGGCGGGTATAGTCCAGCAGGCGGTTGATGGTGCGCAGCAGCCGGTTGCCGGCGCTGGTGATTTCTCGCAGATAGTCGTCGCGCTCCGCCACTTCCTCCTGGTCCAGCTGGCCGATCAGGTCGCCAAAGCCGAGGATGGCGTGCAGCGGCGTGCGCAACTCATGGGTCACCAGGCCCAGGAAGCGCTCCTTCGCCTCGTTGGCGCGCTGGGCCTTCTCATTGGCGGCGCGCAGGGCCTGCTCCGCCTCCTTGCGAGTGGTGATTTCCTCTACCGTGCCTTCGTAATAAAGGGGCTGGCCGTTGGCATCGCGCACTTCGCGGCAGGTCTCGGAAATCCAGATGATGGTGCCGTCGCGGCGCCGGATGCGGGACTCAAAGCCCTGGACCACGCCGCGCGCCCGCATCTCCGCCACGAAGGCCTCGCGCCGGCCGGCATCGACATAAAGCTGCACGCCGATATCGGTCAAGGTACCCAGCATGTCCTCGCGGCTGTCATAGCCGTACAGCCGGGCCAGCGCCGGGTTGGCATCCAGATAGCGGCCGTCGACGGTGGTCTGGAACAGGCCCCAGGGCGCCTGCTCGAACAGGCGGCGGTAGCGGTCCTCGGGATTGGCGGCGTCGGCCTCCGCAGGCGCCGACCCTTGAACCGCGGCGACCACCTGGATGGGCGGTTCGGGGAGGACGGGCGCATCCAGCGCGGCCGGGGTGGGAACCGTCATGGCGGGTGGGGGCTCGATAGCCAAGGATACCGGCAAACCTGTCAGCAAACACGCCTCCGCGCGACCCCAATACGGACATTCAAGACGCGATGTTCCCATCCGGTGTCCTTGGGCATCCCGCGGGATGCACAGGGAGCAGAGGCGCACGGGGTGGTATCCACGTCCACAAGCGGCCAGATCAGAAATACGAAAACAATACGGACGCCGGCTTTTGCCAGCGTCGGACCCCATTCGCTTTTAATCATGAGGGGCGGGCGGCCCCAGGGAACCGCCCGCCCGCGCCCATACTAGCGGATCAACCGCCGAAAGGCAGGATCAAATCAACACCGAACGTGAACTGATCGTCCTTGGTCAGGTTGTCGTAGGCGGCGTGGTTGGCCTTGTCGTAGCGCACCTCCGGCCGCAGGGTCAGGCCGTCCAACAGGCCCAGGTCTGCCGGCTTCCAGGTGAGGCCCAGGGTCAGCTCGCCATAGCTGGTGCCCACCCCGGGACCGATGGCGCCCTTCTCCAGCGGCTCCCCCTTCTCCAGGAAGACGAAATCGCGGTTGCCGGGGAAGGCCGCCACGAAGAAGCCGTGGCCGTCCCGCCACCATTCGGCGCGCAGGGTGGCCGTCAGTTCCGGCGACAGGGTGTAGCTGACGTACTGGGCGATGCCGCCGCCGTCGACGTTGAACAAGTCGTCCTTGATGTAGTTCAGCTCGGTGATCAGCGTCAGTTCATCCGTCGCCTTGAAGGTGGCGGTGATGTCGCTGATCCAGCGGTTCTCGTTGTTGGCGTCGGCATAGCCCAGCGGCGCCTTCAGGCTGGGGTTCTCCGGGCCCACGTGGGTCAGGGCCAGCACGGTCAGCTTGCCGTCCACCAGGTTGTTCAGGCCGATACCGAAGATGCCGGCCGCGGCGCCGTTGTTGTCGCCATCGCTCAGCGTCGTGTTCACGCCGCTGTCGATGCCGCCGTACAGGTCGATGTCCGGCGTCAGGTGCAGGGTGGCCAGGGCGCCGGTGTGCTTCAGCGGCAGGCCGAAGTTGAAGATGTAGCTGTGGCTGTACAGCAGGTTGGACGGGGCGGCGATCACCTCCGCGCCCAGCGGCGTGGAGAACGCGCCCACCTTCAGATCCAGGCCACCGGCACCGGGGCTGGGGAAGTGCAGCAGGACGTTGGCTTCCACCAGGTCGAACTGGGTGCGTTCCTTGATGCCGGTGTCCAGGATACCCAGGAAATGGGTGTAGCGCGCGTCGGTGCCGTAGAAGCCTTGCACCTTGAATCCCCAGTCGAAGCCTTCGGCCTTGGGGTCCAGATCCTTGGAAACGGTGCCCGACAGCTGGTTCAGGACCAGCTGGTTGGTCTTGTCCGTGAACAGGTGGCCGTAGTTGGTGCCGCCGGTGGGGCCGTTGCTATTGAAGGTGGCGCCGGCCTCGACATAGGCGAACCACTTGATGCCCGGCGGTTCGGTGGGGGCGGCGGCGGCGGGGGCCGCCTCCTGCGCCAGCGCGGGCGTGGCGATGGCGGACAGACCCACCATCAGGCTGATGGCCGCGGCGGCGGTGGCCGCCAGCAGGACGGTCTTGGTGGCGCGCCCGCGCGGGGCCGGCGCGCGGGTGGCAAGCGGACAGTCGACTTCAATCTCCCGAACTGAGGCCATTGTTTATTCTCCGTGAGGCTTGTTGATTGTTTTATGTAGGCGATGACTGCGTATTGCGTCGCAGCAAGATCGATGCCAACCGCACCCGCTGCCTGAAAATAAGGCGGTGTCCTGGTCGCGGGCGCCTGAGACGGTTGGCCGCAGTTCAATGGAGGCAGCCACAAAAGGTTGATTTGCCAGGCCCCGGCCTGTTGAGGCCGTTTTTACGCTAAGAAGTTGTAAGAAACCATGTAGAGAGTGAAACTGGTTTCCATAAGTTGTGCCGGTGCAGGGAAATTTGAAAAAATATGCACGATTTTTAGGCGTGGAACGAAATTGTACGTTTCGCCTGGAACCGGTTACCGCAACCATTAGGCCCAGCCGCTTGAAACAGCTTCAAAAATAAGCTGAAACCACAAGCTGCAGCAAAGTGAGAAATGCCTAAAATACGGGCAATGACCTGTGGTGCCGGGCGGTCAGCCCGAAAAGCGTGCGGATTTTTTAACCTTTTGGCAACAAATGGGGGTGGCCTGCGGGGGTATGGGGCCCAGCGTTCCCGCCATCCCGGGCCCTTGTTCGCACTGCGGCACGAACTTTGAAAGGGGTGGACGGTTGGCTGATGGCCGGACCGGTTCCCGGGGGCAGACCTGGGGGTGTCGGAACCGGCTTAAACGAACGGGAATGGGGAGCCAGATGAACCGTTTGCTTGGGAACCGTTTACTTGGATTGATGGTGATGGCGCTGGCCGGCATGGCGCCGGCGCTGGCCTTCGCTCAGGATGCCGCGGCACCCGCCGCGGCTGCGGCCGCCGCTGCGGCGCCCGCCGCGCCCACCATCAGTGGGGGCGACACGGCGTGGATGCTGACGTCCACCGCCCTGGTGCTGATGATGACCATCCCCGGCCTGGCGCTGTTCTACGGCGGCATGGTCCGGAAGTTCAACGTGCTGGCCATGGTGATGCAGAGCTTTGCCATCACCTGCCTGGTGACCGTGCTGTGGGCGCTGGTCGAATACAGCCTGGCCTTCTCCGCGGCCAGCGACGCCACCGACGCCAAGGAATTCATCGGCGGCTTCAGCCGCGTGCTGCTGGCGGGCATGGACCCGACCGGCACCCACGCCCTGGCCCCGACGATCCCGGAGCCGGTGTTCATGATGTACCAGATGACCTTCGCGATCATCACGCCGGCCCTCATCACCGGCGCCTTCGCCGACCGCATGAAGTTCTCGGCCATGCTGATCTTCATCACGCTGTGGTCGCTGGTCGTCTACGCCCCCATCGCCCACACCGTCTGGCATCCCAATGGCTACCTGGCCAAGCTGGGCGTGCTGGACTTCGCCGGCGGCACCGTCGTGCACATCAACGCCGGCATCGCCGGCCTGGTGGCCTGCCTGGTGATCGGCAAGCGCAAGGGCTACCCCAACGCCGACTTCAGCCCGCACAACCTGGTGCTGAGCCTCATCGGCGCCTCGCTGCTGTGGGTGGGCTGGTTCGGCTTCAACGCCGGTTCGGCCCTGACGGCCGGTCCGCGCGCCGGCATGGCCATGACCGTGACCCAGGTCGCCACCGCCGCGGCGGCGCTGGCCTGGGTGTTCGTCGAGTGGGCGGTTAAGGGCAAGCCCTCGGTCCTGGGCATCATCTCGGGCGCCGTGGCCGGCCTGGTGGCCATCACCCCGGCCGCCGGCTTCGTCGATACCGTCGGCGCCTTCGCCATCGGCATCGCCGTCGGCATCATCTGCTTCTTCTCGGCCACCTCGCTGAAGAAGGCCCTGGGCTATGACGACAGCCTGGACGCCTTCGGCGTGCACGGCATCGGTGGTATCGTCGGCGCCATCCTGACCGGTGTGTTCGCCAAGATGGCAGTGGCCAACAGCGAGGGTGCCTTCGCCACCACGTTGAAGGACGCGCCGGACACGAAGCTGGGCCTGATCGAGGGCAATGCCGCCCAGGTCATCACCCAGTTGGAAGGTGTGGCCTTCACCATCGTGTGGTGCGGCGTCATCACCTTCGTGCTGCTGAAGGTGATTGACCTGGTGATCGGTCTGCGCGTCGATGAGGAAGTCGAGCGCGACGGCCTGGACATCGCCCTGCATGGCGAGTCCATCCACTAAGCCTTGGTTGCGTATCCCAAGGGGGATGGCCAAGCTATCCCTAAGGGACTGAAGTCCAAGCGGTTCCGTGGGAACGGACATCGGCCGGTGATGTTAGACTGACCCGGCCGACCCCGCCCCCGGCGATCACGAATGTCCAATCAGGGAGTGGTCTGATGAAGTTCATTATCGCGGTGATCAAACCCTTCAAGCTGGATGAGGTGCGCGACGCCCTGACCGGTCTGGGGGTCCAGGGCCTGACCGTCACCGAAGTCAAGGGTTATGGCCGTCAAAAGGGCCAGACCGAGATTTACCGGGGCGCCGAGTACGCCGTCAGCTTCCTGCCCAAGATGAAGATCGAAGTGGCCGTGCCCGACGATTTGGCCGACAAGGCGGTGGAGGCCATTCAGGCGGCCGCCAACACCGGCAAGATCGGCGACGGCAAGATCTTCGTGCTGGAACTGGCGCAAGCCGTCCGCATCCGCACGGGCGAGACCGACACCGACGCGCTGTAAGGCCGCCGGTCAAGGGACGCAACGGCACCGGCCAGCCCGGCGATCAGACCCCGGGCTGGTGTTGGGAACGGTGTTGCCCGGACACGTTGAAAGAGAGGGGCGGCGGCCTTGGGGGCGCCGCCCTTTTCCATTCAACTGGCGGCCAGCAGGGCCAGGGCGAAAGGCTGCGGCCCCTGGGGCACGTTGGCGCCGATCACCTGCACGATCCAGGTGCCGGCCGCCGCCGCCGGCACGGCGATGGCCTCGACGTTGTTGGCGCTGTCCATCGTCTGGCCACTTGGGGCCTGACCATTGGGGGGTTGACCATTGGGGGCTTGGCCGCCAGGTCCGGTGTTGCCGGTGATGGTGGAGCCGTCAGGCCCGCGCAGCACCAGGTTCAGGTTGTTCACCAGGCTGGCGCCGGGATAATCGCTGTAGGCCATCACCACCCGTAAGGGGCTGCCGTCCACCACCACCTGCAGGCTGTGTTGGTAAAGGTCGCCAGTAGCGACGCTGTCGCCGTCCAGGAAGGTGGCGCGCAGGGGGGCCGCCGGCGCCAGGATGGTATCCAGGTGGACGCGACCGAAGCCCTGGTTGACGTCGGGCACCGGACCATCCGTTCCGCTACCATCCGTTCCGCTCAAGGGCACCGCGCCGGCGATGAGCGCGGCCTTCAGTAGGGCGGCGGAAGGCGCCGGGAAGCCGGCCCGGGTGCGCAGGTATTCACGGATCAGGGCGATGGCGCCGGCGACCAGCGGTGCCGCCGTGCTGGTGCCGCTCTCATACATGTAGAAAGGCGTGGCGGGGGTGTAATAGGGCGTCTGGCCGTTGTAGCTGGCCAGCCGCTGCGACCGGGTCGATAGGATGAAGGTGCCCGGGGCCACCACGTCGGGCTTTATCCGCCCGTCCTGGGTGGGGCCCCGGCTGCTGAAGGGGGCCATCTGGTCCGGGCCGCCCGCCACCAAGGCGTCGACCGGGGCGGCCTTGGCGCCCCATTTGGCACCGTTGGTGATGGCGATGTTCTGCCTGTTGTTGGCGCAGGCGCCCACGGTGATGCAGTTCTTGGCGGTGCCGGGCGGGGTGACGCTGCCGGGATCGATCCGGCCGTCGCCGTCATTGTCGGCGCCGTCATTGCCGGCGGAGAAGACGATGCAGAAGTCCGGGTTGTTCCAGATGAAGGTGTCGATGTCCGTGCAGTAGGAATTATAGGCCTGCTTGGTGCCACCGCCCCAGGAATTGGAATGGATACGGGCGCCCTTGCCGTAGGCCGCGCCGTACAGCACCTTCAGGTCGCTGGGCAGGCCGGCCAGGGAATAGGGCGGTGGCGGGGTTTGTCCGTCGACGGGCTTCCAGTCCAAGAACTGTTCCACCGCCTGCATGATCACCTGCGCCTTATAGGCCAAGCCGCGCACCGGGCCGGCCAGGTTGGGCAACTCGGCGCTGGCGGTGCCATCCCCCAGCAGGGCCCCGGCGGTATGGGTGCCGTGACCGCGGTTGACGTCGGCGGGGCCGTCGTCGGCGCCTGGGTTGTTGATGCGCGTGGCGTAGCTGGGGCTGATGGGATAGCTTTCCAGGGCCAGGACGCGGCCGGCGAAGTCCGGGTGGATGGTGGCGGGATCGCCTGAATCCAGCCCGGTGTCGCACATCGCCACCACCTCGCCGGCACCGGTCAGTCCCAGGCCCGTGGCGTCGGCCGGCACACCGGCCGAGCCGATGATGCGGGTGGCCTGGTCGGTGGACGGCATGGGCAGCACATGGCGGCCGATGCGCTTCACCCCGTGCACCCGGGCCAGGGCCAGCAGCTTGTCGCGCAGGCTGCCCTCGCCCGGCGCCGTCGTTTCCACCACCAGCAGGGAACTGCCGGGCGCCTCCTCCAGGATGGTGAAGCCGGCGGCGGCGACATCGGCCTGGTGATGGCGGGCCTGGGCGGCGCCGAAGAATTCCACCGTGTAGGCGTCCGGCAGGGCGTGGCCATGCTGCGCGCCCGCCACCGGCGGTGCCGCCAGCACGTCGATCTCATGGATCAGGCGGGCGGAATAGGGCAGGTGGCCCACCCATCGGACGATGTCCAACTGGCTCAGCACGCCCGCCTCGTCGGCCGTGGCGCGGACGATGATGGCGAAGTGCTGATAGGGCTCCACCACCTCCGCCCCCGTCGCCGCCACGGCGGCCAGCCAGCCATCCTGGACGGGGCCCACGAACTGGACGATGTAGTGGTGGGCGCCCGGCGGCAGGGGGGCCTGGTCCTTATAGGCCGGATGGGCCTCATGGCTGCCGTCGGGGGCCACGCGCGGAATGGCGGTGTCGATGGGGGCGGCACCCGTGTTGGCCATGCTCAGCGTGTAGAGGGTGCTGATGTCTTCCGTCAGGCCGGTGGCCAGCACGGCGGCGGCGGCGGCGTCCCCGTCCACCTCCACGATGCGGAAGGCGGGGTAGTCCCGCACCAGGCGGACTCCGGGCAGGACCGCCAGGGCCTGCGCCGACGCATCAAAAACCTTGATCACGCGCGGCATGGTGCGGTTCCCCCAAGGCCCCGGCGGAGTTCGGCGTGCGCCGACCTCCGCCAGGGCTGTATTTCCTATGGCGCCACCATCTTAAGGTGGTTGGGGCGTGCCGCCAACCGCATTGGCGTGAACATTATGCGGTCAGAACCGGTAGGCGACGCTCAGGTTCAGGGTCAACTGCGAATGGGCGCGGGTGATGGGGCTGTCGGCCGCGTCGCCCAGCAGCCTCTGGTAGGCGCCGTCCGCCGTCATGAACCAGTGTTCCGTCCAGAACCATACGGCACTGGAGCCGAAGCCGGCGCTGCTGAAACCGCTTCCCGGCGTAAATTGCCGGTACCCGCTGCGGATGGACTGGTTGGGGTTGATGCCGAAATAGCGCCGCATGTAGGAGGAATCGGCGTAGGTCGCGGTCGGGCCGACGAAGACGAAGAAGCGCTCCGACCCGGCGACGGGCAGATAGGCGCTGATGTCCCCCACCCAGCCGTTGTTGCCGCCGAAGCCGCGCCGCACGGCGGTGCGCAGCACGACGGGGAAGATGGTATACTCCGCGAACACCTTGGCCTCCGGCGCCGGCGAGATGTCGCCCAGGCCGCGCAGCTGGGAACTGTCGTCCTGGTCGCGGCCGACATCGAAGCCCAAGGCCACGCCGGCGCGGAAATTTTCCCCGCGCAGCAGGTTGACGCCCAGGCCCTCACCCATGGAGAAGAAGGCGATATCCTTGTAGCGCACATCCAGGTTGATGCCTGGCTGCACATGATATTCGGACGAGCCGACGTAGCGCGGCTGCAACGACGTTGCCGCCCCGACGCTGACATCCCAGGTGGGCAGTGGATTTTCGAACTTCGACCGCAGCAGCACGCCGGCCGAATATTGCCATTCACTGAGGGGGGAGGGTGTCTGTGCTTGGGCCTTGCCGGGTATCAGGCAGAACAGGCAGAGCGTCAGGCCGAGCATCAGGCTGATCAGCGCGGGGCGACGGATGGTTCGCCGCGGGGATGATGGGCCGGAAACGTCCATGATTGTTTTTGCCTCCTGAGGAGAGGATAGGCTTCTGGGACCAAAGAAAAACGGGTGACCTGAGAACACCCAAGGATTTCAAAGGTTCCCGTGCCATGGGGATGGATCATGGATGGCACGGTGCCTGGTTGATGCGACTTTTTCGATTCAGCCAGACGGCGACCTTGCCTCAGCAATCGGGCCATCCGCTTCGACCGGCTGGCCGCAGGCCGGCATGGCGCCAGCTATGCCCCCGCTTAAAACTTTTATCCGGGCGTCCTATTGCGGATGCTTTTGTTACGCTGTGCCCGCTAGGCCGTTTCGACAGGGGCGGCCAGGCGTGGGGCGTTGAAGAAGAATGGGGGTTCCAGTGAAGAACAGGCGTTGGGGACTGCTGGTGGCGGCCGTGTTGGCCGTGACGCTGCCGGCGGTCATGGCTCCTGCCGTGATGGGCGTCGCGCAGGAGAAAAAAGACGACAAGCAGGATCGTAAGGATGGCGCGCCGAAGGCCGCCCCGGATGCCTCAAAGGCGGACGCGCCCAAGCGCGTCACCGTCGACCGGTCAGGCACCTTCAACGGCAAGCGGATCGACTACACCGTTTCGGCGGGGGAGACCTATCTGCGTGACGAGAAGGGCGAACCCGTTGCCAGCATCTTCGCGGTCGCCTACACCAAGAAGGGCGCCAATCCCGCGACGCGGCCGGTGACCTTCCTCTACAACGGCGGCCCCGGCTCCGCCAGCCTGTGGCTGCACATGGGCGTCTTTGGCCCTAAGCGCGTGCAGATCCCGGCGGACGCCGAGAACCCCGGCCCGCCGCCCTTCCCGTTGGTGGACAACGCCTATTCCATCCTGGACGTGACCGACCTGGTGTTCATCGACCCGGTCGCCACCGGCTACAGCCACGCCCTCGGCAAGGGAGAGGAGAAGGACTTCCTGGGCGTGAAGGAGGACGCGAAGTCCGTCGCGCAGTTCGTGCGCGTCTGGCTGGGCGACAACAAGCGCTGGAACAGCCCCAAGTTCCTGGGCGGCGAAAGCTATGGCGGCATTCGTACCGGCGCCATGCTGCCGGAATTGAGCGGCACCACCTCCACCGTGTCCCTGAACGGCATCATCCTGATTTCGCCGGCCATGGACTATACCTCGCTGACCTTCGCGCGGGGCAACCTGGTGCCCTACTGGTCCTTCCTGCCCAGCTATGCCGCCACGGCCTGGTACCATAAGAAGGTGGCCGACACCTCCATGGGCTTCGACAAGTTCCTGGCCGATGCCCGCCAGTTCGCGGCAACCGAGTACGCCTCCGCCCTCATCCTGGGCAACCGGCTGTCGCCGGAGCAGCACAAGGCGGTGGTGGCCAAGCTGGCCCATTTCACCGGCCTGTCCCCAGCCTTCATCGAGCAGTCGCACCTGAAGATCCAGGACCACCGCTTCATGAAGGAACTGCTGCGCGACCAGGGCAAGAGCATCGGCCGCATCGACGGCCGCTATCTGGGCGACGACTACGACGCCTCAGGCGACCGGCCGGACAACGACCCCTCGCTGAACGGCATGAGCGGGGCGTTCAGCGCCGTGGTGAACACCTATTTCCGCAACGATTTGGGCCTGGACATGGGCGGGCGGGAGTACAAGGTGCTGGGGTCCCTCTATCGCCGCTGGAACTACGCCCAGGTGGACGGCGGCGGCAGCGAGCCCTATCGCGGCACCGACGTCGGCCCCTTCGTGGGCGACGCCATGCGTCAGAACAAGGGTATGCGGGCCTTCGTCGCCATGGGCTATTACGATCTGGCGACGCCGTTTTTTCATACGGAGAACAGCTTCAACGACGCGGGCGTGCCCACCAACCGGGTGTCGTTCAACTACTATCCCGGCGGGCATATGATGTACGTGCAGCCCCAGGCCATCGAAAAGCTGACCCAGGACATCCGCAAGTTCATCGTCACCGGCAGCCCGGCGCAGAACTGACGCGCAGTCGGAAAAGGTGTGGGCGGGGGAACGCGTCCCCGCCCCTCTTTCAAGCCGCCGCCTTTTTAGCGGTCGCGCACCACGCTCAGGCTGTAGGACATGTCGCCCACCTGCAGCTGATAGCCCATGCCCAGCATGGAACGGGACACGGTGGCGACCTCACCACCCTTCAAATGGATGTGGGCGTTTTCCTGTGAGCGCCAGACCTGGCCGTTTTCCAGGACGAAGATGGGCCGGCCGGCGGGGTCTGGGCGCATGGAGACGATGCGGGACTGGATGTTGTCCAGTTCCGCCGCCACCGGCGGCGGGGGCGGCTCATGCTTGCCGAACGTGGCCTCGGTCTGGTCGGCCTTGACGCCGGGCGGGCTGCCGAAGGTGGCCGCCACCGCCTTCTTCATCTCTGCTTCCAAGCCGTCGCTGCTCTTATCGAAGCAGGCCAGGCGCTGGTCCCGGTCGGCGATTTTCTTGCAGGCCACCACCTCGCCGGCGGCGCTGGGGGCGGTCGCCGCCTGGGCCGGTGCGGCCAGGGCCAAGAGGGCCGCCGCGAGGAGGGCGGCAATGTGGGCATGCCTCATCCATCTCTCCCAAAACCCCGGCGGACATGGGCGCGCGGGGGCTGAACGCGAAAGGGGCCGGACCGGTTTCCCGATCGCGGCCCCGATTTCTCGAAGGATGGGGGCCCGGCGTCGCCGCCCGGCCCCCGCACTCATCAGAACTTCACCGTCGTGCCGACGAAGAAGGTACGGCCGACGATGTCGTACGAGCCGCCGCCACCCGTGGTGACCGGGAACGTGGCGTACGAACCGCCCTGGTACGAGCCCTGGTACAGGAAGGGCACGGCCGGGGGCATCTTGTCCGCCAGGTTGTTGATACCGCCGAACACCGTGATGTTCTTCCAGCGGTAGCGGGCGGAGATGTCATGGTACCAGTAGGTCGGGATCTTGTTGAAATCAGCGATTTCAGCAGTGGAGTTCGGGAAGGTCTCGGACTCGCCGATGAAGCGGCTGGACCAGGTGACCGTCAGGTTGTTCCAGTCCCAGGTGCCGGTGAAGCGGCCCTTCAGGTGCGGATAACCGACGGTGCCGGCGCGGTACAGCTTGTTCTCGGCGTGGGCCGGGTCCTGGATGATGATGCTTTCCGGAACCCAGGAGCCGGTGAAGCCCAGGTTCAGGCCGCCCATGTTCTCCAGGCCAACCTTGTCCAGTTCGAAGGCATAGTCGACCTGGAAGTCCAGACCGCGCACCACTTCCTTACCGATGTTGACGGTGTTGCCATAGATGGTGGCGATGGAACCGTCCGCACGGCGGTTGATCAGGCCGCACTGCGCGGCGGCGCTCAGATCATAGCAGTTGGTCAGGATGGAGTTGGAGGTAAGCGCCGCCTGGCCCTGGGTGATCTTGACCAGCCAGTAGTCGGCGGTGACGTTCAGGCCAGGGATGAAGGTCGGCGTGAATACGGCGCCGGCCGTCAGGGTGCGGCCGATTTCCGGCTTCAGGTTGATGTTGCCGCCCGTACGGGTGGACGGGTTGCCGAAGTCGCTCGACTTGTAGCCGGCCGGGACCACCTTGGCGCAGTTGGCGGCGCGGGTGGCGTTGGCGCCGATGTTCTCGACCGAGCAGGGATCGCTGACGCCCAGGAAGTTATCGCCGGCCGGGGTGAACAGGTCGTCGATGTTGGGCGCGCGCACCGCGCGGGCGATGCCGCCGCGCAGCTTCACGTCGTCGTTGACGGCCCAGCCGGCCTGGACGTTCCAGGTGCTGGCGGGACCGGCCAGCGAGTAGTCGGAATAGCGATAGGCCAGGTCCAGGTCCACGGCCTTGGCGAACGGCAGGTCGCGCAGCACGGGGACGCTCAGCTCACCGTACACTTCGGTGGTGTCGTAGGAGCCGGAGACGGAACCGTTCTGGTTGCCGTAGATGGTGCCGGTGGGCTGGTTCTGCAGGAAGTCGGTCTTGTCCACCGACTCTTCCTTGCGGTACTCGACGCCGGCGGCGAAGCTGACCGGGGCCACGGTGCCGCTGAACAGCGCCGGGAACTTGAACAGGTCGCCGTTCAGGTTGAAAGCGGCGTCGTGCTGCTGCAGCGTCGCCATTTCCTTGGTGTAGGTGTAGGCGTAGGCCTTCTGCGCGGCGGTCAGCGGGCCGACGACGAACGGGTTGATGGGGACGCAGCCGTTGGCCTGGGCGGTGGCGTCGCGGCAGACGATGTTGCCGCCGACGTTCACGGCGTCCAGCTGCTGGTTGAACAGGCTGACGACCTTGTCGGTGTTCACGAAGCTGGTGCGGTTGCGGCCGTAGTCGTAATAGGCCTCGTAGTGCCAGCCGTTGGTGAGGTCACCGTTCAGGCCGAACACGCCGCGCATCACCTCATACTCATAGGCGTATTCGCGCGGGCCATACCAGTCGTCGTTCACGCGGGTGATGGTGAAGCTGGACACCTTGTCGGTCGCCAGCAGCGCCTTCAGGTCGGACGGCAGGTAGGCGTTGTCGGCCTGGATGGTCAGCGCGCCGGAGCCCAGCTGGCCGTTGCTGCCGGTGCCCGGGGTGCCCGTGCCGTTGGTCATGGGCGTGGACCGGCTGGTGCCGCGGCTGTCGGAATACTTCAGGTCGGCGAAGAAGTTCACCGTGTCGATGGGGCCCAGATCCTGCGCCAGGCGATAGTTGACCAGGGTGTCGGCCACTTCGCGGATGTTGGGCGTGCGCAGGGTCAGGTACTTGGACGGGTTGTAGCCATCCCCACCGATCGAGTTGGCGTCACCGGCGCTGGTCTTGTTGCCGGCGGGGATGCCGTTGATCAGCGTGCCGCGGTTGAACGGGATCAGGCCCGAGCCGTCGGGCTTGAAGGTGTAGCTGTACTGCGGGTGTGCCGCGTCCAGCCAGGTGCGGATGACGGGGGCGCCGCTGGCCGCCAGCACCGACGACACGGTGGGGGAGATGGTGATGCGGTCGGGGATGCCGTCGCTGGCGCTCTTGCTGGCCGGGTTGGCCACCAGGGTGTAGTTGTACAGCGCTTCCGGCCGGTCGCGGCCGTACAGGCCCAGGTCGTGGTTGTAGTCGACCGCCAGGGTGATGTTGCCGCGGCCGCCGTCGAAGTTGTGGCCGACGATGGCGCTGATATCGGTGGACTGGTAGCCGTCCCCGTCCGACCAGTTGTACTGGATGGTGGCTTCAGCGCCTTCGTAGTTCTTCTTGGTGATGACGTTGACCACACCGGCCACGGCGTCAGCGCCATACACGGCCGACGTACCGCCCGTCACCACTTCGATGCGCTCGACCAGCGCCGGCGGGATGCTGTTCAGGTCGACCAGCGAGGTGCCGCCGGAACCGTTACGGCCGGACAGCGAACCGACGTGGCGCTTGCCGTCCACCAGGGTCAGGGTGCGGTATTCACCCAGGCCGCGCAGGTTGGCGAAGTTCACGCCGGCGCCGTTGATGAAGCGGGCGTTGGTCGACGGACCCATGTCGTTCTGGGTCTGCGGCAGCTGGCTCAGCACATCGACGGTCGAGGTCAGGCCGGTGGCCTGGATGGCCTCGGAATTGATGACCTGGACGGGGGTGGGCTGGGTCAGGTTGGGGCGCGCGATGCGCGAACCGGTGACGACGATTTCCTCGAGGGAATCATCGGCGGCGGCCTGCTGCTTCTGCTGGGCCTGGGCGGTGGTCGCGGCCAGCGCCATCAGGGCGCCCGCAGCGATGCCATGGCGCCACACCTTACGGCGGGCGGCGACGGAAATCTCCCTCATGCCTCTCCTCAATCTCTCTTCTGTCTTGATCGTTGGCCGGCGCCGACGGCGCCCAGCCAGCCCCGCGCCCATATCGGGGCAGGATTGCGACCAATTTCTTTTGCAGAAGTGCGACCGAGTAAACGGCGGATTTTGTAACAGTTGGTATCAACCGGTGGGTGTGCGAATTTTGTCACATTTTTGATAACGGCAGAAATGCTAAGGTATCAAAAATGGAAATGTTATTACCTAAGGCCTATGCCGTGGCGGATCGCCGCATCCATCACCTCCGGAAACGAAAACGCGCCGCAACCGGGGGCGGCGCGGCGCGAGACTCGTTTGTTATCTGAATATTGTATAAACTAATCAGCTTATTGCAGCGGCTTCCGGAATTTCAGCACGAAATTATCGGCTTCGCCCACGGCCAGATAACGGTCCCGGTCCTTATCCTTAAGCGCTAAGGTTGGGGGCAGGGTCCATACGCCTTCCGGCCAATCCTTGCTGTCCTTGGGGTTGGCGTTGATCTCGGAACTGCCTACCAGCTCGAAGCCGGCCTTCTTGGCCAGCGCGATGGCGTAATCCTGCCTTACGTAACCGCTGGTTGCCTTCGGATCTTGCGGCTGCGCATCGCTGCCGCGGTGATCCTCGATGCCCAGGATGCCGCCGGGCTTCAGCGCACGGTAGAAGGCGGCCATGGCCTCGTCCGCGTAACCGCCGCCCATCCAGTTGTGCAGGTTCCGGAAGGTGACGATCAGGTCGGCGCTACCGGCGGGGGCGATGTCAAAGTGCCCCCGGCCGAACTCCGTCACCTTGACCTTACCGTAGCGCGCCGGGTCGGCGGCCAGCTTGGCGTCGAAGGCGGCGTTCTCGCGGTTGGCGTAGGCGCTGTCCGTGCCCCGGGGGTTGGCGGCGGCGTAGTAGGTGCCCCGGTCATGCAGGTAGGGCGCCAGGATCTCTGTCCAATAACCGCCGCTGGGCGAGATCTCGACCACCGTCTGGTTGGGCGCCAGGCCGAAGAAGGCCAGTTCCTGCAGGGGATGGCGGGCGGCGTCGCGCGCCTGAAACTGGGGTGACCGCGCGGGTGAGGCCACCATCTGCGACAGGACGGGATCGGGCTTGGCTTCTTCGGCGCCCAGGGTGGGCAGGCTCAATACGGTGGCGCCGGCCAGGACGGCCAGGCGAAGCAAGGGCCGCAGACGCATGGGGATTCTTCCTCGGGGCTTGTGGGCCATCTGGGGGGCCGTTATGCCGGCCCGTCGTCATGAGCGGGGAAGTGTACGGGAAAAGCGCCTATTGGCGCTATGGGGCCGCCGCCGGTGGTTCCATGCCCCCGTCGTGAAGCGGCCCTGCGGAGGGTGTGCTCAGCAGATGGTCGGCCAGCAATTTGGCGAAACGGGGCAGGCGGGCGCGGCCGCGGGTGCAGACCTTCAGGTCGCGTACCGCCCAGCTGTCGGTCAGGGCAATGCAGCGGATGTCCATGGTCCGGGCGGCGCGCCGCGCCGTCGTTTCCGGCACGATGCCGATGCCGACGTTGCCCTCCACCAGGCGGCAAATACCGTCGAAGCTGCGCAACTGCACGCGCAGGCGCAGGCGCCGGCCGGCCCGGGCGGCCCGGTCGGACAGGAAGCGCTGCAGCGCCGCCGCGCGGTCCAGGCCCACGAGGTCGTGGTCCATCACCTCGGCGAAGGTCACCGTCTCACGCCCGCCCAGCGGGTGGGCGGGGGCGGCCACCAGGACGAAGCGGTCCTGGCGGAAAGGGTAGGTTTCCAGCTCGCCCGTCTCCACCGTGCCGGCGACGATGCCGATGTCGCCGGTGCCGTCGGCGATGGCGGCCACGATCTCATCGCTCAGCCGCTCTTCCACATCCACCGACACCAGGGGGTGGGCGTTCAGGAAGCTGCTCAGCAGCTCGGGCAGGAATTCCGTCAGCGCGTTGGTGTTGGACAGGATGCGGACGTTGCCGGCCGCCCCGCCGGCATAGACGCTCAAATCCTCGCGCAGGCGTTCCGTCTGCTCCAGGATGGCGCGGGCATGGGCCAGCAGGGCGCGGCCGGCGGGGGTGGGTGTCACCCCGTGCCGTCCCCGGTCCAGCAGGGTGGCGCCCAGCGACACCTCCATATTGCGGATGCGCGTGCTGGCCGCCGCCAGGGCCAGGTGCGCCCGCTCGGCCCCCCAGGTGATGCTGCCCGCCTCCACCACGTCGCGGAACAGCGCCAGGTCGGTCAGGTCGAATTGCATGGAAGCCCCCCTTCGCGGACCACCCTTCGTCATCGGCGAAGGCACACTGCGCGCAATACACATTGTTGCCAAGTGTTCGGTGACCGATACTTCGCCTGTGACGGAGCGAATGCCTGAACGGACGCTCCTCCGCCCGGGGCTCCGCATCGCCGGCGGCTCCTTGAAACCATGAAGGACACCATCATGACCGGCCGCCTTTCCGGCGGCGCCGGCGGCGCGTTGTCGCGCGCGCTGCTGGGGCTGCTCCTGCTCGCCTTCATCCTCTTGCTGATGCTGCGCCCGGCATTGCCGGTGGCGCTCGACAGCCAGGGCCACCCCTGCACCTTGGTGCGGGTGGTGCCGGATGCGGATGAGATGCCGCCGACGCAGGTGGCGAAGCCTGGCCCGCCCTCTTTCGGCCCGGATGCCTACGGCGACTGAGTATTTTCGACCGCAGGAAACGGGATGGCCGCCGCGTCGGCGCGGGGCAGGGTGGGACATCGACACCTGACAATCGGTTGCCATCATGACCCTGTCCTTCACCGTCACCGGCCTCGATCCGGCCCCCTTCGCCCCCTTGTTCGCCCTGGATGAGGCCGGCCTGCTGGCCGCCGGCGCCTGCCGCCAGGTGGTGGACGCCCCGGGCGCCTTCCCCTGCCGCGTCAGCCTGGATGATGCCCGCCCGGGGGAGCGCGTGGTGCTGGTGAACCATCAGCATCAACCCGCCTTCACCCCGTATCGCTCCGCCCATGCGATCTATGTGCGCGAGGGCGTGGGTGAAGCATGTCGGACGGCGGACATCCTGCCGCCGGCCTTGGAACGGCGCATCCTATCGCTACGATGCTTTGACGCGGGCCATATGATCGTGACGGCCGACCTGGTGGACGGTACGGACGCCATCCCCGTCATCCACCGCCTGCTGGACCGGCCGGATGTGGCCTACATCCACGCCCATTACGCCAAATACGGCTGCTATGCCGCGCGGATCGACAGGGCGTGATGCCGCTTGCGTCGCCCTCCCCGGGCAAGGGAATATCGGCGCCCCGCCAGCCCGGCGGGGCGCCGTCGCCATGCCGGCGCGGCGACCAGGATGACGGATCAGCGGACGGATGCGGCGGTCGCGGCAGCAGCGGGACAGGGTGACCATCCAGGACGTGGCCCAGCGCGCCGGCGTGTCCGCCATGACCGTATCCAACGTCGTCAACCGCACCGGCAAGGTGGGGGAATCCACCCGCGCCCGGGTCCGCGCCATCATCGAGGAAATGGGCTATGTGCCCAGCCAGGCGGCCCGCCACCTGGTGGGGGCGGCCCCGGCGCGCATCGGACTGATCTACCTCGATATCGAAAGCATGTTCCTCAGCCTGGCGCATGGCGAGGTATCGGCCGCGGCGGCGGAGAAGGGGCTGCAGCTCATGGTACGCCGCGCCGGCGCCGCCACGCCCGACAAGGCGGCGGCCGTGGCGTTGTCCCTGGTACGGTCGGGCGCGGACGCCCTGCTGCTCATTCCCCCCTTCGCCGAATTGCTGACCGGGACGCCGGCGCTGCGCACCCTGGGCGTGCCGGCAGTGGCCATCGCCACGGCCGGCCCCTTGCCCGACATGGCGACGGTACGCATCGACAACCATGCGGCAGGGCGGGCGGTCGCCGACCTGCTGATCGCGCGGGGCTATCGCCGCATCGCCATCATCACCGGTCCGGGCGGCCATTCCGACAGCGTGGCCCGGCTGGACGGCTACAAGTCGGCGCTGGCGGCGCACGGCATCCCCTTCCGGCCGGAGCTGTGCGCGGAGGGGCTTTTCAGTTTTGAAACGGGGCTGATCGCTACCGACATCCTGCTGAACCTCCCCCAGCCGCCGGATGCCATCATGGCCGCCAATGACGACATGGCGGCCGCCGCCTTGTGGGCCGCGCACCGGCGGGGTCTGGTGCCGCCCCGTGACCTCGCCGTCACCGGCTTTGACGACACGCTGGTCGCCACCCGGGTGTGGCCGGCGCTGACCACCGTGCGCCAACCCATAAAGGACATGGCCGTCCGCGCCATCGACCTGCTGGTCGAGGCACTGGGCAGGTCGGCGGCGGCAAGCGGGGCGGCGGCAGGTGGGATGGTGGCCGGCATCGCCCCCACGCCACGCGACGTCGTGCTGGACTTCACCCTGGTGGAACGCGGATCGGTGCGGCCGGCGTGAAGGGGGGAGCCGGCGGCGCGTGTTGATGGTCGGGCGGCCCCTGTGCGCGGATTGTCCGTTCCCGGACAGCTGTTCGAGAACGGACAGGGGTATCCCCCCACCACTTCAATAAAAGCAAGCACTTAGGCGCGGCCCGTCTTTTGCTTGACACACACACTTCATTCCGCAGCCGGGGGAAACCGCTGAATGATCGTCTTGCCGTCCATCTTCCGCCGCCACGCCCTGGTCACCCTGTTGAACCTGTTCGGGCTGACGGCGGGCATCGCCGGCTTCCTGATGGTCAGCCTGTATGTGGCGGGGGAGTTGACGGTGGACCGGGGGTTCACGGGGGTCGACCGGCTCTACCGCGTGGGAACCCGGCTGTCGGTGGGGGGCAACGAGATCGTGCTGGGCGCCACCACGCCGCTGTTGGTGGAGCCGCTGGCCCAGGACTTCCCAGAGGTGGAGGCGGTCACCCGCGCTTCCGAGGAGGATGTCGACCTGCAGGATGGGGACCGCGTCCTGACCACGCCGCTGCTGTGGGCGGACGCCAACCTGTTGCGGGTGCTGGACTATCCGCTGGCGCGGGGCGACGCCGCCACGGCGCTGGCCCGGCCCGATGGGCTGGTGGTGACGCCGGAACTGGCCCGCACCCTGTTCGGGGATGCCGATCCGATGGGCCGCACCGTCCGGGTGGCGGGCGGCCAGATGCTGACCGTCACCGGCGTGCTGAGGCCGCTGGCCGAAACCCACCTGAAGTTCACCGGCATCGCCGCCGACAGTGGCCGGGGGGACAAGAACTGGGCCCATATGGCCGCGGAGCAGTGGAGCCACATCGGGGAAACCGCCGTCTACGTCCGGCTGCGCCCGGGCACCTCCGCCGGGGCCGTGGCCGCGCGGCTGCCGGATTTCGTGCGGCGCCGGGCCGTCCTGAGCCAATTGCCGGACGATGTGCGCCAGGGCTTCATGGCCCTGCGCCTGGACCCGGTGCCCTCCATCCATCTGCACATCAAGACCTTCAACCAGTCCAAGCCGGGCGGCGACGTCGGCACCGTGGGCCTCCTGTCGGTCGCCGCCTTGCTGATCCTGGGCGTGGCCATCGCCAACTACACCAACCTGGCCACGGCCCTAGCCATCCACCGGGCGCGGGAGGTCGGCATCCGCAAGCTGGCCGGCGCCCGGCGCTGGCAACTGGTGGCCCTGTTCACCGGCGAGTCCGTGGCGCTGGCCATCGCCGGCACCCTGGCCGGCCTGGCGGTGGTGGAGGTGCTGCTGCCCCCCTTCCTGGCGCTGGTGGGCCGGCCGCTCGGCTTTTCCTTGCTGCGCGACGGCGGTTTCCTTGCCCTAGTCCTGGCCACGCCCCTGGTGGTAGGGGTGCTGGGCGGCCTTTATCCCGCCCTGGTGCTCTCCGGCTACCGCCCGGCGGAGGTGCTGAAGGGTGGCGCGGCGCCAGCCGCCGGCCGCCTGGGCGCGGTGCTGGTGGTGGCGCAGTTCGCCATCTCCATCACCCTGATCATCGCCACGGTGACGGTGCTGCGCCAGGTGGCGCACGCCCGCACCGCCGCCTTGGGCTTCCTGCCGGAAAACCTGTACGTCGTCAGCCAGTTGCCCCACGACGCGCAGCGCGCGGTCACCATGAAGACGGAGTTGGCGAAGATGCCCGGTATCCAGGGCGCGGCCTTTAGCAGCCTCGTCCCCGCCGACATCAGCCAGTTCATGACCCAGCTCACGGTGCCCGGGGACACTCATGGCGCCACGCCGGGCAAGGCCTTCATGCCGGATTTCTCGGCGGATCCGGACTTTATCGCGACCTATGGCCTGGACCTCAAGGCGGGCGCTGCCCTGCCGCCCGGCTGGCGCCCGGCGGCGGACGGGGGGCGGCGCTATGTCTGGCTGACTGAGGCGGCGGCCCGACGCTTGGGGTATGCCCATCCCACGGATGCCGTGGGCGACCGCTACACCGATGAGGAGGATCATCCGGTCGAGGTGGCGGGCGTGCTGGGCAATGTCCGTTTCCGCACCGCCCGCGACGCGGACGAGGCGCTGATGTTCTCCATCGGCGCCACCGGTGGCTTCCTGACCATCCGTCTGGCCGCCGGCGATCCCCGCCCGGCCCTGGCCGCCATCAACGCCCTGGTGGATCAGCTGTACCCCGAGGCGCGTCGCGCGCCGCGCGGCTTCGCCGACGATAGGCTGGAGGCCCAGTACCGGACGGAGGAGCGCCAGGCCAAGGTCTTCGCCATCTTCAGCGCGCTGGCCATCGTGCTGGCCAACCTGGGCCTGTTCGGCCTGACGGCGCTGGCGGCGGCGCGGCGGACCAAGGAGATCGGCATCCGCCGCGTGGTGGGCGCCCGGGCGCGCGACATCGCCTGGCTGATGGTGTGGCAGTTCGCGCGGCCGGTGCTGCTGGCCAACCTGGTGGCCTGGCCCGTGGCCTGGTGGGGGCTGCATCGCTGGCTGGGGCAGTTCACCGTGCGGGTGGACCAGGGGCCGGGCACCTATCTGGCCGCCGGGGCCGCCGCCCTGGCCGTGGCGCTGGCCACCGTGGCCGTTCACGTCATCCGCGTGACCCAGGCGCCGCCCGCCGGCGCCCTGCGGTATGAATGAGGGGGAGGTGTACGATGCCGATGTTCACGCTGCCTGTTTTCCTCCGCCGGCATATCCTGTTCACCTTGCTGAACCTGACGGGTCTGGCCGTCGGTATCGCCGCCTTCCTGCTGGTCAGCCTCTATGTGGCGGAAGAGGGGACGGTGGACCGGGGCTTCACCCACGCCGACCGCCTCTACCGCGTGGGCAGTCAACTGAACGTGGGCGGCCAGTCCATCAAGCTGACCTTCGCCCCGGATGACCTGGCCGGGTCCGTGAAGCAGGAGGTGCCGGAGGTCGAGGCCGTCACCCGTATCGAGCAGGATCGGGTGATGCTGGGCGCCGCCACCCGCTACTTCGAACAGCGGGTGCTGTGGGCCGATCCGGACTTCCTGCGGCTGCTGGATTATCCACTGGAACGGGGCGATCCCGCCCTGGCTCTGGCCCGGCCCGATGGCGTGGTGGTGACCCGGGACCTGGCGCGCACGCTGTTCGGGGACGCTGACCCCATGGGCCGCACGATCGAGGTGCGGCACGGGCCGGCCCTGACCGTTACCGGCATCCTGGCGCCGCTGGGGCAAAGCCATCTGGTCTTCACCGCCATCGCCGCCGAGGCCGCACGGGGGGACAAGTCCTGGGCGCATGCGAAACCGCGACCCTGGTCCGACATCTCGGGGGTCACCACCTACGTCCGCTTGGCGCCGGGGGCGTCGGCGGCGGCGGTGGGCGCAGGCCTGCCCGCGTTCGTCAACCGGCACAACCCGCCCAACCCCGACAAGGCGGGCGGCGGCATGGACAACATGGTCAGCCTGCGGCTGGATCCCGTGCCCGACATCTATCTGCGGGTCAAGGCGCTGGGCGCCCTCGCCGAAGGGGATGTCGGCACCTTGCAGGTCCTGGGCGGCGTCGCCCTGCTGATCCTGGGCATCGCCATCGCAAACTACACCAACATGGCGACGGCCCAGGCCATCACCCGGGCCCGCGAGGTGGGCATCCGCAAGCTGGTGGGCGCTCGCCGCCGGCAGCTGGTCGCCCTGTTCACCGGCGAGGCGGTGCTGCTGGCCGCCGTCGGCACGGTGGCCGCCCTGGCGCTCATGGAACTGGCCCGGCCGGCGTTCCAGGGACTGGTGGGCCGGGATGTCTCGCTGGCGCCCCTGACCCGGGGCTGGCTGCTGCCCCTGCTGCTGGCCACGCCTGTCCTGGTGGGCGTGCTGGGCGGCTTCTACCCCGCCCTGGTGTTGTCGGGCTACCGGCCGGGAGAAGTACTGAAGGGCCGCGCCCAGGCGCCGGGCGCCGGCCGCGTGCGGGCCGTGCTGGTGGTGGCGCAGTTCGCGGTATCTATCGCCCTGATGGTGGCGACCTTCACGGTGCAGCGCCAGGTGGCCCACGTTCAGGCCGCCGGCCTGGGCTATCAGCCGGATAGCCTGTACCTGGTCAGCAACCTGCCCGCCGACCTGTCCCGGGCCGCCACCTTGAAGGCGGAGGTGACACGCCTGCCCGGCGTGCGTGCCGCCAGTCTGTCCAGCTTGGTGCCGGCCGCCCAATCGGAAAGCCTGTCCAGCTTCGACCTGCCGGAAAATACCCGCAGCACCCTGCGCCAGGCGCGGGGTATCGCCACCTTCACGGCGGACCAGGATTTCTTCGCCACCTACGGCGCGCGCCTGGTAGCCGGCAAGGACCTGCCCCCCGGCTGGAAGCCGGCGGAGGGGGACGAGGAAAAGCCGCGCTACCTCATCCTGACGGAAACCGCGGCGCGGCGCATGGGATACACCAGGCCGGAGGACGCGGTGGGCGAACGCCTGTCCATCAACAGCGAAGACCCCACCGAGGTCGCCGGCGTGGTGGCGGACATGCGGTTCCAGTCCGCCCGCCGGGCCGATCTGCCGCTGATGTTCCCGATCAAGGCCAGCGGCGAGCACCTGACCGTGCGCCTGGCCGCAGGCGACCAGCGGGCCACGATGGCGGCCGTGAACGCCGTGGTCGACAAGCTGTACCCCGACGCCGACTACCTGCGTCGCGCCTTCGCGGATGAGCGGATCGAAAGCCTGTACCAGTCGGAACGGCGCCAGGCCCGCGTCTTCGCTGCTTTCGGCGGCTTGGCCGTGGCGCTGGCCAATATGGGCCTGTTCGGCCTGACCGCCCTGACGGCGGCCCGGCGCACCAAGGAGATTGGCGTGCGCCGGGTGGTGGGGGCCAAGGTGCCGGATATCATGGGGCTGATGGCCTGGCAATTCACCCGGCCCGTGCTGCTCGCGAACCTGGTGGCGTGGCCTGTCGCCTGGTGGGCCCTGCACCAGTGGCTGCTGCAATTCACCGTGCGGGTGGACCAGGCGCCCCTGACCTTCCTGGCCGCCGGCGCTGTCGCCTTGGCCGTGGCGCTGGCCACGGTGGCGGTCCACGTCATCCGCGTCGCCAGCGCCCCGCCGGTGGCGGCGCTGCGGTACGAATGACCGCGCGACAGTCAGCCCTTTACCAGGCCCAGCAGCAGGGCGTTGGTCTCGGCCGGCTTCTCCAGCATGATCTGGTGGCCGCAGCGTTCCAGTTCCACGTAGGTGGCGTTGGGCAGGCGCTTGGCCAGGTCGCGGGCACCGGCCGGCGGCGTCAGGCCGTCATTGGCGCCGGCCACCACGGTGATGGGCAGGGTCAGGGATGAGAGCGCCGCCGGGTCGGGATGGGCCGCCTGGCTCATCAGCGCCTTCATCATGAACAGGCTGTTGCCCTTGGTCGCCTGCTCCTCGAACGCGAGCAGGGCGGCGTCGGTGTCCGGATGCCAGGCCAGGGAACGGAACTTGGCGGAGATGAGGGGGCGGATCCATTCCAGGACGAAGGGTGGCAGCCAGCCCAGCGGGTTGGCGCCCAACAGGGCGACGGGGCTGGGCGGGCCCAGCAACAAGGCCGCCGCCACGCGATGCAACTGGCCCTCCGCCGCCAGGCCCTGCAGCAGGCTCAAGGTCAGGCGGCAGCCATAGGAGTGGCCGGCCAGGATGACGCGGCCTTGACTGTCCGGCGGCCCATAGCTGTCCAGGATCTGGCGGTAGTCGGCCACCAGATGGTTACCCTCATAGGCCGCCCAGTCGCGCGGCTGGGGGCTTTGCCCATGGCCGACGAAATCCCAGGCGACGATGCGCACGCCCGCCTCCACCAGGGCGGCCCATTGGTGGCGCCACTGGTTCTTGTTGCCGCCACTGCCGTGGCACAGGAAGACGGTGGTGTCGGCACGCGTCCCGCCCTCATGCACCAGCAGGCTCAAGGGCGGACGGCCGTCGCGCACCGTCACCGTGTCGGTCGTGACCACCAGGCGGGTGGTGGCAATCGGCTGGGGCTCAGCGGTATCCGGCATGGTGTTTCCCGTTGAAGGTACGAGGATGAAGGCGGACTATCCGCGCTGTCGCGGCCGGGATCGTGGATCGGCCGTCCCCGGACCGTGAACCAAGCCGTTGGAAAACCGTATCATGCCTGCCACCGGACCGCGCCCCGGATCGCGTAACGCCATCACCGACGTCCCCGGCCTGACGGTGGGCCACGCCACGGATGAGGGGGTGCGCAGTGGCGTCACCGTCCTGCTGTGCGGGGGCCCCAAGGGGGCCGCCGGCTGGGCCGGCGGCGTGGACGTGCGCGGCGGCGGCCCCGGCACCCGCGAGACCGAGATGCTGGCGGCGGAGAACCTGGTGGGCCGGGCTCATGCCGTGGTCCTGACCGGTGGTTCCGTCTTCGGGCTCGCCGCGGCGGACGGGGTGGTGGCCGTGCTGTCGCGGCGCGGGATGGGCCTGACCCTGCGGCCCGGTACGCCCGCCGTGCCCCTGGTGCCGGCCGCCGTGCTCTATGACCTGGCCAATGGCGGCGACAAGGACTGGGGCCTGGCGCCGCCCTACCGTGACCTGGGGATGCGCGCGGTCGAGGCCGCCGGCCTGGATGTGCCCCAAGGCGCCCTGGGCGCCGGGCGCGGCGCCATGGCCGGGCTGGTCCCCGGTGGGATCGGCACCGCTTCGCTGGATCTGGGCGATGGCCTGGTGGTGGGCGCCCTGGTGGCGGCCAACCCCCTGGGCTCGGTTTTCATGCCCGACGGCCGCACCTACTGGGCCTGGCCCTTCGAGATCGATGGCGAGTTCGGCGGCCGCACACCCCAGGGCCCCATGGATGCCAGCGACCCGGTGCCCGAGCTGTCGCGGCTGGGCGTGCACCGCCAGCCCACGGCGGGCGCCAACACCACGATTGCGGTGGTGGCCGCCTCCGCTGACCTCAGCACGGCGGAGTGCAAGCGGGTGGCGATGATGGCGCAGGACGGCATCGCCCGCGCCGCGCGCCCGGCCCACACCCCTTTCGACGGCGACACCGTGTTCGCCGTGGCGCGGGGACCGGCCCTGTCGATGGACGCCGGCAGCCGCTGGGCCCAGGTGGCGCGCATCGGCTCCGCCGCCGCCGACTGCCTGGCCCGCGCCATCGCCCGCGCGGTGTATCATGCGGGGGACGGACAAGGGGGCGAGGACGGCCATCAGGCGACCTGAGTTGCCAGGGTGGGCGTGGCCGCCAGCAGGCTGGCGGTGTAGGGATGCCGCGGCTGGCTCAACACCTGCGCGGTCGGCCCTTCCTCGACGATGCGGCCGTCGCGCATGACCAGCAGCCGGTCGGTCAGGGCCCGCACCACCGCCAGATCGTGCGACACCACCAGATAGGCCAGGCCCAGGCGGCGCGACAGGCTGCCCAGCAGGTCCAGGATCTGGGCGCGGGTCAGCACATCCAGGGCGGAGGTCGCCTCATCCAGGGCGATCAGGTCGGGCTGCACCGCCAGGGCGCGGGCGATGGCGATGCGCTGGCGCTGGCCGCCGGAGAATTCGTGCGGATGGCGGTCGGCATCCGCCGGCGCCAGGCCCACCTGGGCCAGCAGTTCCTCCACCCGCGCCCGCCGCAGCGCGGGGGGAAGCGGCGCGTCCAGCAGGGCCAGGGGCTCGGCCACCACCCGCTCCACCCGCCAGCGGGGGTCGAAGCTGCCCACCGGGTCCTGGAACACCATCTGGACGTGGCGGCGCAGGGGGCGGCGGGCGGCCTCGCCGGCCGCCGACCAGGGCCGGTCAAGCAGGCGCACGGCACCCGCCTGCGGCGCGTCCGCCGCCAGCAGGGTGCGCAGCAGGGTGGATTTGCCCGATCCGGACTCGCCCACGATGCCCACGCTCTCCCCCCGGTGCACGGCCAGGCTGACCTGGTCCACGGCGCGCAGGTGCGCCGGCCTGGACCACCAGCCGGCACGGGGCAGGGGATAGTCGCGCACGATGCCCTCGGCGGCCAACAGGGGCGGCTGTACGGGGGCCGGTAGAACGTCCGGCCGCTGCCGCGCCGGCTGCGTGGCCGCCAGCAGGCGGCGGGTATAGGGATGCGCCGGCGCCGCGAAGACGGTCGCGGGGTCGCCCGCCTCCACCACCGCGCCTTCATGCACCACCACCACGCGGTCGGCCACGCGGGACACCAGGGCCAGATCGTGGCTGATCAGCAGCAGGCCCAGGCCATCCTGCCGCACCAGATCCACCAGCAGGCCCAGGACGCGGGCCTGGGTGGTCACGTCCAGGGCGGTGGTGGGCTCATCCGCGATCAGCAGCTTGGGTTTCAGGGCCAGGGCCGCCGCAATGGCCACCCGCTGGCGCTGCCCGCCCGACAGCTCATGCGGGCGCCGGCTGCGGGGGAAGCGATCGGCGGGCAGGCCCACACGGGTCAGCATGGTGTCGGCAATGCGCGCCGCTTCGGCCCGGCTGGCCATGCCGTGCACCCGTACCGTCTCCGCCACCTGCGATCCTATGGACAGGACGGGGTTCAGCGCCGTCATGGGTTCCTGGAACACCAGGCCCACGTCGCGGCCGCGCACGGCGTTCATCTGCCGTTCGGTCAGGGTGGTCAGCTCCCGCCCGTCCAGGCGGATGCTACCCCGGGTGCGGGCGCCGGGGGGTGTCAGGCCCAGCACCGCCAGGGCGGTCATGGACTTGCCGGAGCCGGACGCCCCCACCAGGGCCACGATCTGGCCCGGTTCCACCGTCAGCGATACGGCACTCAGGATGGTGCGGCCGTCGATGGTCAGGCTGACATCGCGAATGTCCAGCAGTGCCATGGCTCAGGCCCCCCGCTTCGGGGCCAGGCGGCCGCGCAGGCCCTCGCCCAGCAGGTTGAAGCCCAGCACGGCGGCCACCACGGCCAGGCCGGGGAACAGCACCAGCCAGGGCGCCTGGCCCGCCAGGGTCTGGCTGTCCGCCAGCATGCGGCCCCAGCTGGGCTGCGGCGCCTGGGTGCCCAGGCCGACGAAGGACAGGCCAGCGTCGGCGACGATGCCCAGCGACAGCTGGATGGCGGCCTGGACCAGCAGCAGGCCGGCGATGTTGGGCAGCACATGTTCCGCTGAGATGCGGCCGCCGCCCTTGCCAGCCAGGCGGGCGGCCAGGGTGTAATCCCGCGCCCACACGCCCAGGGCCGCCCCCCGCGCCACCTTGGCGAAGACGGGAATGTTGAACAGGCCGATGGCGGCGATGGCGTCCACGGCCCCCGGGCCGCACAGGGCCGCGATCAGCACGGCGGTGATCAGGGCGGGGAAGGCGAAGACCACGTCGCTGCCGCGCATCGCCACCTCCTCCACCCAGCCGCGCCGCCCCGCCGCCAGCAGGCCCAGGGGCACGCCGAATCCCGCGCCCACGCCCACGGCGGCCAGGGCCACGCCCAAGGCGCTGCGCCCGCCCGCCAGCACGTGGGAGAAGACGTCGCGGCCATAGGCGTCGGTGCCGAACCAATGGGTGGCGGAGGGTGCGGCCATCCGCCCGGCGACGTTGATGGCCGTGGGGTCATAGGGCGTCCACGCCAGCGACAGCAGGGCGGTGGCCACCACCAGGCCGGTCAGGAACAGGCCGGCGGCCAGGGCCTTGGAATGGCGGCTGCCGTCGGCCGTCGCCTCCAGCGTGATCATGACGGTCATGGCCGCGGCCCCCGTGTCAGGCGCGGATCCACCGCGGCGTTGGCCAGATCGATCAGGAAGGTGACCACCACCACGGCGAACACCAGGCCGACGGTGACCCCCTGCACCACGATCAGGTCGCGCTGGGCCACGGCCTGGAACACCAGGCGCCCCAGTCCAGGCAGGAAGAACACGTTCTCGATGATGATGCCGCCCGCCAGCAGGAAGGAGAACTGCATGCCCAGGATGGTCAGTGCCGGCACGCACGCATTAGGCAGGGCGTGGCGCAGCAGGGCCTGGGCCAGGCTCAGGCCCTTGGCCCGCGCGGTGCGGATGTAATCCTGCCCCATCTGCGCCACCAGCTCGCCCCGCAGCACCCGCGCCAGGATGCCGGCCTGGGGGGCGGCCAGGGCGATGGCCGGCAGGGTCAGGGCCTTGCATGCCGGCAGCAGGCCGCCGCCCCAGCCGGGGAAGCCGCCGGCGGCGAACCAGTGCAGGCCGGCGGCGAAGACCAGGGCCAGCACGGTGCCGGCCCAGAAGTTGGGCACGGCGATCAGCAATTGCGCCACGCCGTTCAGCAGGGCGTCCACCACGCCGCCCCGCCGCCCGCGCACGGCCCCCAGCGCCGCCAGGGTGCCCAGGGCGACGGCCAGCAGGGTGGACAGCAGCACGGCATACAGCGTCAGGGGCAGGGTCACGGCCAGCCGCTCCGCCATCAGGCGGCCGACATCGACGCGGTAGGTGTAGCTGAGGCCGAAATCGCCCCGCGCCAGGCCGGCCAGCCAGGCGAGGTAGCGCTGCGGCGCCGGCACGTCCAGGCCCATCTGGTGGCGCAGCACGGCCAGGGCGGCCGGGTCGGCGCTCAGGCCCATCATCACCCGGGCGGGGTCGCCGGGGATGACCTGCAACACCAGGAAGATGGCCAGGCTGGCGGCCAGCAGGGTCAGCAGCAGCACGACTAGGCGCCCGGCGACATAGCGCGGGCCCGCCTTGGCGGCGGCCAGGGCCACGGCGCCCAGCACGGCCAAGCCCAGCAGCCAGGCCAGCCCCCCGGCGCCGGACAGGCCGCCACCGGTCCCGGTGTTTCCGCCGGCGTCGTCGAAGCGCGCCGTGGCCAGGTCCACCAGCTGCACCGGCGTGGGCAGCCAGATGTCGCGCAGGCGTGCGTCCCACACGCCGAAATAGGGGTATTCGAACAGGAAGACGTTGACGGCATCGTCGGCCAGGGTGCGCTGGATGTCGCCCAGCAGGGCCAGGCGTCGCGCCGGGTCCACCGTGGCGTCCAGCTGGGCCAGCAGCGCCTTGTAGGCCGGGTTGCGATAGCCGAAATAGTAATCGTCGCGGCCGTAAATGTCGTAATCCATGGGCTCGACATGGGCGACGATGGTCATGTCGAAGTCATGGCCGCCATACACCTGGGAAATCCAGGTGGCCCATTCCACGTCCTGCAGCACCACATGCACCCCGGCCTCCGCCAGCTGGGCGGCGATGATCTCGGCGGCACGCTTGGCATAGGGCAGGGGCAGCACGCGCAGGGTGGCGGTGAAACCGTGCGGATAGCCGGCCTGCGCCAGCAGGGCCTTGGCCTTGGCCACGTCGTGTGGGTACAGGCCCGTCAGATCGACATAGCCGACGTTCTGCGGCGGGTAGTGGCTGCCGATGGGGTCGCCATAGCCGAACATGGCGCCCTGGATGATGGCCTGGCGGTCGATGGCGTGCGACAGGGCGCGGCGCACCAGCACATTGTCGAAGGGCGGGCGCCGGTTGTTCAGGGCCAGCAGCGTTTCCCCCTCCGATGGGGCGATGTCGACGGTATAGCGCGGGTCGGCCTTCAGCGCGGCGATGGCCTCCGGCGCCGGGAAGGCGGGGAAGCCCTGGATGTCGCCGGCCTTCAGCGCCGCCGTGGCCGCCGCCGGGTCGGCGATGAAGCGGTAGGTGACGCTGGCCAGATGGGGGGGCACCCCCCAATAGGCCGGGTTGCGCGCCAGGGTGACGGCGTTGCCCCGTTGCCAGTCGGCCACGGTATAGGGGCCGGTGCCCACCGGGTGGGTGACGTTGCCGGCGGCGCTGGCGGGGGACACCATGACGGCCGCCGGCCAGCCCAGCACCTGCAACAGGCTGCCGTAGGGCGCCTTCAGGTGGATGGCGGCCGTCAGCGGGTCGATGACATCGACATGGTCGATGTGCGACAGCGCCACCTTCTGCGGGTTGGTGCTGCCCGGGGCGATGGCGCGCTCAAGCGAGAACTTGACCGTTTCGGCATCGAAACCAGTTCCGTCCTGGAAGCGCACGCCCGCCCGCAGGTGGAAGGTGTAGGTCAGGCCGTCGGGCGCCACCGTCCAGTCGGTGGCCAGCAGGGGCTGCACCGTGCCGCCCACGCCCTGGTGCACCAGGCCCTCGAACACCGTGGGAAAGACGACGGCGGGGATGGCGGCCGAGGCCTCCGCCGTCGGGTCCAGGCCCGGCGGCTCCAGCTGCAGGCCCAGGGTCAGGCTGTCGCGCGCGGCCGCCATGGGCGCTACCGCCAGGACGGCCAGCACGGCCGCCGACCTGACAAGACGCATGAGAAAGGTCGCCCAAGCCATTGGTCTAGCGCCCCAGCAGGGAGGGGGCGTGGCGGTGCGCCTCCACCGTGGCGTGGGCGCGTGCCGCCGCTTGGCGCGCCAGGCTGGGCAGGCCCAGCGCGTCATAGACCTGGGCCAGGGCGCGGTTCAGGGGCACGCCGCCGGGGTCAAAGGCCCGGCGCAGTTCCAGCATCTGTTGCGCCGGCGCCCAGCGCCGGTCCTTGAGATAGGCGTCCAGCACCACCTGCTCGAACAGGTCGCGCTGGGCGTGGCTGCCGCCGATCTCCACCAGGCGGGGCAGCACGGGGCCCAGGCGGCGCACCGCCGCGCGCCAGTCGCCCCGGTGATAGGCCACCAGCCCCTCGGCCGCCGGCACGGCCACGTCCGCCCATGTCTCCCGGCTGTGGTCCGGCGCCGTGCCCGCCTGGGCGCGGATGGCGTCCAGCAGGGTGTCGGCCTCCGCCCGGCCCGCGCGCGCCAGGCCCATGAGGTACAGCAGCGCCAGGAAGGGCTGGGCCGTGTCGGTGGCGCGGGCCGCCAGGTGGCCGGCCAGGTCGGTCCAGCGCCCGCCCACGTCCACGCCCGCCAGCTCCAGCCGGCTCAGCAGTTGCACCGCCCCCGCCTGGTCCTGGGAATAGCCCTTGTCCACGCCCCAGACGCGGGCGTCGTAGGTGGCCAGCGCCTCCGCCGCCCGCCCCTGGCTCAGCAGGAACAGGGCGTAGTGCCACCACAGGTGCGTGGACATGAAGGAATTGAGGTCGGTCCAGCTGTCGTGCACGCCGCGCAGGAAGGCCGCACCCTGGTCGATCTCGCCCCGCGTCAGCATCACGTGGGCCAGGGCGTGGTGGGCCCAGGGCTCCTTGCGCTTCAGGGTGATGGCGCGGCGGGCCGCCGCCTCCGCCTCATCCAGCAGGTGGCATTGCTCATAGCCGAAGGCCAGCATGCCATGCAGATAGGCGACGTCGCCGGCGCGGGGCAGCACCTTCAGGGCGATGCGCACCATGTCCGGCGACTGGCCCCGGTTGAAGTTCAGGTACTGGTGGATCTTCACCGCCACCAGGTCGCGGGGGAATTCCTCCGCGATCTGGTCGCCCAGGGCCAGGGCGGCGGGGATGTCGTCCCGCCACCAGGCCTCCAGCATCGCGGCGTTCAGCCGCTCCCGCCGCGTGCCGTGGCGGGCGGCGGTCAGGGCGCGGCCGACATAGGGGGCGGCGCGGCCAGGGCCGTCGGTGGATTCCAGGAACATCCACAGCATGCCGGCGTAGATTTGCACCAGGGGTAGGTCCACCGCCGCGTCCGCCACCGCCAGCAGGTTCACGGCCCGCGTCTCATAGGCCAGCAGGCCGCCGACGAAATCGTCGATCAGCCCGGCGCTGTGGTCGCCGTCCGTGGTGATGGGGTTGCCCAGGAAGTCTTCGTCCATGACGCTCTCGGCCTGGCTGTTGCGGGCGCTTAGTACTGGTACCCCAGGCGGATGCCCCAGGTCGCCGGCCGGCCGGGGATGGCGATGTCGGCGTTGGTGAAGAAGTTGCGCAGCAGGTCGTAGCGCCTGTCGAGGATGTTCTGGCCATAGACCGTGGCCGTCCACGGCCCCTGCTCCGGCGTCAGGGTCACGGCGGCGTTGACCAGCCAATAGCCGGCGACGTTGTAGCGGCTGCCCAGCAGCGAGCGTTCGCTGCCGCGATAGCTGTAGTCGGCCTCCGTCTTCAGCGTGTGGCCGGGCAGGGCCCAGTCATAGCTGACGCCGCCGTTGTAGGTGACGCGGGGGAAGCCCAGATCCTCCCCCGCCTGGTTGGTGGTGATGGACCGGCAGGGGTAGCAGGTGGCCAGTGAGGCGGCCGTGTCCACGGCGTTGAATTCCGTGAACTCGCCATGCGACAGGCCCAGCGCCTGGGTGATCAGCAGGCCGGCGCGGGGCGCCCACTGGGCCTCCAGCTCCGCGCCGTAAATCTCCGACCGGGGGGCGTTCACGATCTTGCCGATGGCGGCGAACACCGGGTCGATGATGACCGACTGCACCTGCTGGTTATGATAGTCGTAATAATAGGCCGAGGCGTTCAGGCGCAGGGTGTGGCCGGCCAGGTCGGACTTCACCCCCGCCTCATAGGCCCACAGCACCTCCGGCCGGAAGGGGGCCAGGCCGCCCAGCGCCAGGGTGTTGTAGGCGGTGAAGCCGCCGGACTTCACCCCCCGGCTGACGTTGGCGTACAACAGGGCCGCATCGTCCAGCTTGAACTCCACCCCCGCCTTGCCCGTGGTCTGGGTGAAGCCGGTGGGCACGCTGTCGGCCGCCACGCCGATGCCGGTGTCGGGGATGGTAATGGTGCGGAAGGTGCGCAGCGTGCGGTCCTCATGCTCCTCCCGCAGGCCCAGGATCAGCTTCAGCCGGTCGGTGGCGGCATAGTCGACCTGGCCGAAGCCGCTGATGGATTCCGCCGTCTGGGCATAGCGGGTGTTGGCGATGAAGCCGTAGATGTCGGTGAAGTCGGACAGGAAGGCCTCGCGCAATGTCTCGTGCGAGTAATAAAGCCCGCCCACCCATTGCAGCCGCCCCGCCCCGGTGGAGGCCAGGCGCAACTCCTGCGATACGTCCTGGGCGCGGCTGTTGAAATACTCATCCGCGTCGCGGTACGCGGTGGCGTCCCAGTCGTCGAACTCCTTGCGGTTCAGCGCCTCCCACGCCGTGATGCTGGTCAGCGTCACATCCTCGAAGCGGTGCAGCACCGTCAGGTCGGCGCCGCCGCTGGTGTTGTTGCGGAAGGGCTTGGCGTTCGGGTCGGCGCCGATGACCTTGGCGAAGGCGGGCGACAGGCCCCACCCCGTCTTCGACGGGTCGGTGTCGGCCGGCAGGGTGCCCACGCCCGGCTGGACGGTGGGGTTGAAGTCATAGCCGCCGGTGCCGTCCGACAGGTCGCGCCCGTAATGCAGGTTCAGCTTCACATCCGTATCCGGCGTGGCGGCCCAGGCTATCTTGGCACGCACGGCGGTGCGGTTGGCGTTGCCCAGGTCCTGGCCCGTCACGCGGTTGGTCTGCCAGGCGCCGCCCTGCTGCGTCATGGCCGACAGGCGCACCTTCACATTGTCGCCGATGGGGCCGGAGACGTAGGCCTCCACCTTGGCGGCGTCGTAGCTGCCATAGTCGGCGGTGATGCCGGCGCCGGCCGTGTCGGTGGGGTTGGCGGTCAGGATGTTGATGGCGCCGCCGGTGGTGTTGCGGCCGTACAGCACGCCCTGCGGCCCGCGCAGCACCTCCACCCGGTCCACGTCATACACCAGGCCCTGGGTCATGATGGGCAGGGGGTAGGCGACCTCATCGACATACACGCCCACGGTGGGCGTGTTGTTCGAGGCATAGTCGTTGAAGCCCACGCCCCGGATGCGGAACTGCGGCTGCCCCCCGCCGAAGGCGTTGGTGACCTCCAGCCCCGGGGTCATGGTCTGCAGATCGTTGACCGAGGTGACATGGTGGGCGGCCAAATCCCCCGCCGACAGGACGGAGACGGACAGGCCCACGTCCTGCACCGACTGCTCGCGCCGCTGGGCGGTGACGATGATGTCCGGAATGCCGCCGCCGTCCTGCTCCTGCGCCACGGCGCCGCCGCTCAGCAGTAGGACACCGGCCGCCACACAGCCCTTCAAGGCTTTAATGCGTGATCCCTTCATCCTCAGCCCCCATCGGTCCCCGGCGTGGCCCTTGGCTGGGCTTGTTCACCGGATGATGCCGGCCGCCGGATTGTACTGTTCAATGGCTGTGCAAAATATTAATAGCACACTAACGACAGTTAGCACGGGGAATAACGCTCCGGTCAATTGCGTAAATTACCGGCGGGCGATGATTACGGGGATAGTCGGTGCATATCTGTCATGCCGCACCTGCTCACGGCAATGCGCCCCGTCACAGCCTTAAGGCCGGACGGGCCGGGCGCGCAAGCCTGGCATCGGTTGCAGACCGGCGGCGTTCGCAGGCGCGATAGGGGGTGGTGCTTCAGTCCCGCCGTGCCAGGGTGGCCAGCCGTTCCTTCACCTGCGGCCATTCGGCGGCGATGACGGAGAAATAGACGCTGTCGCGCAGGCGGGCGGCAAGGGCCTCGCCCTCCGGCCCCACGCGGGCCGGCACCACGACGTGGTTTCGGAAGATGCCTTCCTGCGTGGCGCCGATGCGGGCGATGGCGGCGCGGGACTGCTGGTTCAGCGCGTCGGTCTTCAACTCCACCCGGTGGGCGCCCAGCACCTCGAAGGCGTGGGTCAGCAGCAGGCGCTTGGCATCGGTGTTGGCGCCGGTGCGCTGGTGCGACCGCGCCACCCAGGTCCAGCCAATCTCCACCCGCCGGTTGGCGCGGTCGATGTTGCCATAGCGCGTGCTGCCGATGACCTGGCCGCTGGCCCGGTCCACGATGGCGAAGGGCAGGCTGACATGCCGGTCCCGCTCCTCCAGCGCCGTGTGGACATAGGCCCGCATCTCATCGGGCGTCGTCAGCTGCGTCGGTACCCAGCGCCACAACACCGGGTCCAGCCCCACCGCGATCAGCCCCGGCAGATGGTCTTGGCTCAACGGCTCCAACCGCACCACGGCCCCCGTCAGGGTGACGGCGCTGACGGTCATGGGGCGGGTGTCGATCTCGGCCATGGGGCTCTCCGTGGACAGGGGCTCCTGGTTCGATACGAGCGGCGGGCGGTCGGGGCAAGGGCGGGATTGTCTGGGGGACAAGGTTTGGCGTGGGGAGCAGTGCCCGCCTGGGTTCCGAATGTAGGTTATGGACAGAGAACTACTGAGCCTTAAGGGCGCGCTGCACTATTCAAAAGCAGTGGCGAGGATGGCCACCCGATCTGGGCCGCTAGGTTCATCCAGGAAGTGTTTGATTTCAAATTGCGATATCAATTGTAATGCCACTGACTTCGTGGTCATTGTTGGAAACGATGTTGGCCGAGCGGCTGAGCTATGATGAGAGTGTGCGGGAAGATGAGCATTTGGCAACCTATAGCCGATCCAAGTGCTGGGTTTATATTTAGATTAAGTGATTCTCTGAGAATTTTAGAAAATAACAATACCGGGCTTCTGGCTTCTGTTGCCAATGGAAGTTTGTTCGTTGCAAGTGACTATTCCGGCCAACATAAGGGAGCAACGCATGAGTCTTATTCATTTTTAATAACGACTGACCAGGCTCTAGGAGGGTGGCTACCGTCATTGAGGGATTTTCGCCAACGTTGGCTGCCGGATGATCGACGGATTTCGTTTAAAAAACTAAATGAGCCTGTCCGCTGGAGGGCATTGCCGGCCTTTCTTGAAACGGTAAGCGAGTTAAGTGGAAATCTTGTCACTATAATGATTGATCGGAATGTGGGTAGTTTTATGCACGGCGGGCCGGACGCGACGATTGCAGCTTTCCCCGATTGTTTTCCGTTGCAGGCTAATCGCGGTACGGTGGAAAAAATGCTTCGCTTGGCTAGTCTTTTGGCTCTGATTTTGTCTGGTTTTCGAAATGAGGATCAGGATTCTATTTTGATAAGTGATCATGATGAAGCTTTAGACAGTCATGATAAACGCGAGTGTTTTGCTCGTTTGGCGACATATATTACATATGGACTCACTCGATGGCAGAAACCTGCCGGTCATTATTTTAGTACTACTGAGTTACCGTTTGTGCCTGCGTGGTCAGAAGATGTTGCTGCTGTGCCGGATCTGGTGGCTGGAGCTTACTGTCACATGAGTGGACACTTGCCAGCCTTCTTGGGGCGAGAAGTTTGGCAGTTAAAGGTTGCATCTCGGGGTTACGGGAACAAGCGGGCGCATGCAATTTGCGAGTGGCTGGCTAGTAGCAGGGGGGCTTTGAGACACGTGTTGTTGCGATTAGAGCAAGACGCGATGGGGGAAGTGAGGGCTTCCGCTCAAGCATTTCGGCCTCGCCAAAATTCGCTCTAATGAGAGATAATCCTATATGGGTTTTTCAGAGGGGTTTAATAAGTAAATAGTTCATAGAATACCAGGTTCATATTTAAGTTCGTGTATTGGTAAATTTCATGAAAGTTTATTTAATTTTATGATCTAAATTGGGATTATGACGGCGATAAATTTCTTTCCAAAATACTCGCCTGAGATGTGCAGGGATTGGCCTATTGCTTTAAATATCATGGGTGGATATTTATAATAAACATTTGTTCTAAATTCTGACGGATATTTTCCCTGCTCGTATACCTCTCCTTCGCGCAGAAGTTCGCTTGGTACTATATGCATAACGTCTCCATCAGATTCATGATGGCGTCGAAAATAAACCCTGCATTTTGGCGAATATCTAACCTCATCACCTATTATAATTTCAACACTCGCTTCAAATGAACTTCCTTGGTCATTGTCAATCTTTCTTTCTTTTATTAATTGCGCCATAAAATTGCGATAGGCGCGGGTGTTCTGCATAATTTCCTCCGTCTATAGTTTATAGGTGGTAATATCCTCACAAAATGCACACTACCTATTGGATATAATGCTTGATTATTTACCATTTTTTGTCAACTACCGAAATGGCCACGCCAGCGGAATCATCGCGAGAACATATGCAGAGATATAAGCCGCCGACGCTTCAGGAGCCCTCGATTCCGAGCATGGAAAATGGGGCGGAACCTCACAGTCCCGCCCCTTCAACCTCACCCCAACCCTCGCGCCTACGTCCCCGCCTCCCGCGCCTTCGCCTCCGCCCGGCGGCGGTGGAGCACCGGTTCGGTGTAGCCGTTGGGCTGGCGCACGCCGTCGAACACCAGGTCGCAGGCGGCCTGGAAGGCGATGCTCTGGGCGTAGTGGGGGGCCATGGGGGTGTAGGCGGGGTCGCCGGCGTTCTGCTGGTCGACCACGGCGGCCATGCGCTCCAGGGTCGCCCGCACCTGGTCCTTGGTGCAGATGCCGTGGTGCAGCCAGTTGGCGATGTGCTGGCTGCTGATGCGCAGGGTGGCGCGGTCTTCCATCAGGCCGATGTTGTTGATGTCCGGCACCTTGGAACAGCCCACGCCCTGGTCCACCCAGCGGACGACATAGCCCAGGATGCCCTGGGCGTTGTTGTCCAGTTCCTGCTGGATTTCATCCTCCGACCAATTGGCGGCGCCATTTACGCCAAGGGGCGCCAGCGGCGGCGTCAGGATATCCTCCAGCTTGGCGCGGCGGTGGCCGGCCAGCACGGCCTGGCGGGCGGCCACGTCCACGGTGTGGTAGTGCAGGGCGTGCAGCGTGGCGGCGGTGGGGGACGGGACCCAGGCGGTGTTGGCGCCGGCCTGGGGGTGGGCGATCTTGGTGGCCAGCATGTCCGCCATCCGGTCGGGCATGGCCCACATGCCCTTGCCGATCTGCGCCCGGCCCTTCAGGCCGCAGGCGAGGCCCGTGTCGACGTTCCAGTCCTCATAGGCCTTGATCCAGGCGGTGCCCTTGATGTCGTTCTTGCGCACCATGGGGCCGGCCTCCATCGAGGTGTGGATCTCGTCGCCGGTGCGGTCCAGGAAGCCGGTGTTGATGAACACCACCCGGTGCTGGGCGGCGCGGATGCATTCCTTGAGGTTGACGGTGGTGCGCCGCTCCTCATCCATGATGCCCATCTTCAGGGTGTTGGGCGGCAGGCCCAGCAGCTGTTCCACCGCGCCGAACAGGCGGTTGGCGAACGCCACCTCCTCCGGCCCGTGCATCTTGGGCTTCACGATATAGACGCTGCCGGCGCGGCTGTTGCGCACGGCCGGGGTGTCGCCCACGCCGTCGCGCCGCAGGTCGTGCAGGGCGATGGTGCCGGTCATGACGGCGTCCAGGATGCCCTCGGGGATGTTGCTCCCGTCGGCCAGCAGCACGGCGTCCGAGGTCATCAGGTGGCCGACGTTGCGCACCAGCATCAGGCTGCGGCCCGGCAGGGTCAGGGTCTTGCCGCCCGGGGCGGTGTAGACGCGGTCCGGGTTCAGGTGGCGGTCCACCGTCTGGCCGCCCTTCTCGAACTGGGCCACCAGGGTGCCATTCATCAGGCCCAGCCAGTTGCGGTAGGCCAGCACCTTGTCGGCGGCGTCCACCGCCGCCACCGAATCCTCGCAATCCATGATGGCGGTGATGGCGGATTCCAGGACGATGTCGGCCACGTGGGCCTTGTCCTCGCGCCCGATGCGGTGGGTGGCGTCGATATGGATCTCGGCATACAGGCCGTGGCGGCACAGCAGGATCACCGTGGGGGCGGCGGCGTCGCCCTGCCAGCCGCCCAGGCGGCTGGGGTCGGCCAGGCCGGTGGTCCGTTCGCCCTGGGCCCCACCCTCCAGCGCCACCGCCAGGGCGCCGTCCACGATGGCATAGCCGGTGGCGTCGCGGTGCGAGCCGTCGGCCAGGGGGAAGGACTGGTCCAGGAAGGTGCGGCCGAAGGCGATGACCTTGGCGCCGCGGATGGGGTTGTAGCCGCGGCCCCGCTCCGCCCCGTCATCCTCGGGCAGGGCGTCGGTGCCGTAGAGGGCGTCGTACAGGCTGCCCCAGCGGGCGTTGGCGGCGTTCAGGGCATAGCGGGCGTTCATCACCGGCACCACCAGCTGCGGGCCGGCGATGGTGGCGATCTCCGCATCCACGTTGGCGGTGCTGACGCTGAAGTCCGGCCCCTCGGGCTGGATGTAGCCGATGGCGGAGAGGAAGGCGCGGTAGGCCGCACCATCGAAGGGCCGGCCCTTCTGGCCGCGGTGCCAGTCGTCGATCTGCTGTTGGATGGCGTCGCGCTTGGCCAGCAGGTCGCGGTTCAGCGGCGTCAGTTCATGCGCCAGCACATCCACGCCCTGCCAGAAGGCCTCCACCGACAATCCGGTGCCGGGCAGGACCTCGTTCTCGACAAAGTCGAACAGTTCCTGCGCCACCTGAAGATGCCCGGCCGTAACCCGTGCCGTCATGGTCCTCTCCCCTGATTTCTATCGCTCATGCGTGGCCTTGGGCAGGCCATCGCGGATTTATGACGCACTGTTTTTCGACGCCCGATATGGGTAGGCGGCGGCGGGGTCGCCGTCAACGGTGCGGAAGGCTCCCTGGGACATAGGTCCGTCAGCGCGTGGCCCTGTCGACCAGATAGACCAGATGGCGATAGGGCACGCCGGCATGGTCGGCCAGGCCGATCTCACAGGTGCGGTTGCTGGAATACCCCGCCTCGCACCCCGCCGGCACCTGGGGCGCCAGGAAGCGCAGGGCGTGGTCGTTCAGCTCCGGCTCGACGAAGCCCTTGTCACCGGCGAAGCCGCAGCAGCCCACCCGCTCTGGCACCACCACGGTGGTGGCGCAGGCCCGGGCCACCGTGGCCGCCTGCGGGTCGATGCCCATCTTGCGGGCGGCACAGTTCAGGTGCAGCAGCACCGGCGCCGCCTGGGGCGTGGGCGTCAGGCGGGGCAGGGCGTCCTGCGCCAGGAACTCCACCAGATCCTTCACCGGCAGGCGGCCGGCCAGCCAGGTCTTCAGGCGCTGGGTGCAGGCGCTGGCGTCCATGACGATGGGGATGCGGCCATTGTCGCTGGCGGCCTTCAGCGCCGCCTCCATCTCCGCCGACTTGGCGTCCGCCGCCGCCGCCATGCCCTCGGACTCGAAGGCCAGACCGCAGCACAGGTTGGGCAGGTTGTCGGGCACGATGGCGCGGAAGCCCGCGCGCGCCAGCACGCGCAGGGTGACGGCGGGCAGGGGATCGGCCTCCCCATCCTCCACCGCCGGGCCGAAGGTGCGGCCGGCGCAGGCGGCCAGGTACACCACGGGCTCCCCGGTGGCGCTGACCGGGGGCAGGTCCTTCAGCCAGGCCATGCTGGCCCCCTCCGGCAGGTTGGGGCCGGCGTGGGGCAGGCGGTCACCCGACAGCGTGCGGGCGTAGGCGGCCAGGCTGGCCACCTTCCTCGGGCCGATGGCCTGGGCGGCGAAGGCTGCCAGGCTCAGGGCGCCGCGCGTGGCGGCCAGCACGGTGCCGTAGTGGCGGGCCATCAGGGCGGCCACGGTGCGCGCCCTCGGCCCGTGGCGCCGGCCGCGCAGGGCCTTGGTCAGCTGTCCGGTCTCGATGCCCACGGGGCAGGCGGTGGCGCACAGGCCGCAGGCCGCACAGGTGTCGATGGCGTGGTAATCGTAGAGCTCCCGCAGCTCCGTCGCCGGGTCCCGTCCTGCATCCCCTAGGGCGGTCAGGCGCGCGATCTCCCGCAGGCCGGTGATGCGCTGGCGGGGGCTGAGCGTCATGCCGTGCGAGGGGCACATCTTCTCGCAGAAGCCGCACTCCATGCAGGTGTCGACCAGGGTGTGCGCCGGGGGGAGGGGTTTCAGGTTCTCCAGGTGCAGGCGCGGGTTGGTGTTCAGCAGCACGCCGGGGTTCAGCAGGTTGGCCGGGTCCAGCAGGCGTTTGATCTCCCACATCAGCGCCGTGGCCGCCTTGCCCCATTCCAGCTCGACGAAGGGGGCCATGTTGCGGCCGGTGCCGTGCTCCGCCTTCAGCGAGCCATCGTACTTTTCCACCACGATGTGGACCATCTCGTCCATGAAGCGGGCGTGGCGCTCGATCTCCGCCTCGGTGCTGAAATCCTGGGCGAAGACGAAGTGCAGGTTGCCGGCCAGGGCGTGGCCCATGAGGATGGCGTCGGGATAGCCGTGCTTGTCGAACAGCGCCCGCATGTCGTGGCAGGCGTCGGCCAGGTCCTCGATGCGGAAGGCCACGTCCTCGATGATGACGCTGGTGCCGGTCTGGCGCATGGCGCCGATGGTGGGGATCAGCCCTTTGCGGATCTTCCACAGCTTGGTGTACTCGGCCGCGTCGGTGGTGAAGGCCGGGGGCCGCAGCAGGGTGACCCCGGCCAGCAGCCCCTCGATGGCGGCGATGTTCTGGCGCAAGGCCTCCGGGCTGACGGCGCGGGTCTCCACCAGCAGGGAGGCCACGTCCTCCCCCATGCTGTCGATCTCGGGCGGCAATCCGGGCTGGCCCTTGGCGCTGCGCAGGCTGGCGCGGTCCATCAGCTCCACCGCCGCCACCGGCCCGCCGTTCAGCAGGCAGGCGGCGCGCCCGGCCTCCACGATGTCGGGGAACAGCAGCAGGGCGCTGGCCTTGTCCGCCAGTTCCGGCACGGTGCGGTAGGTTACCTCCGCGATGAAGCCCAGCGTGCCTTCCGACCCGATCAGCAGATGGGCCAGGATGTCCACCGGGTCTTGATAGTCGACCAGGGCGTTCAGGCTGTAGCCGGTGGTGTTCTTGATGGCGAACTTGCGCCGGATGCGGTTGGCCAGCGCCTCATCGTCCCGCACCCGCCGGCCCATGGCGTCCAACTGGGCCAGCAGGTCGGCATGGCTGACGCGGAAGGCGGCCACGCTGGCGGCGTCGCCGGTATCGACCAGGGTGCCGTCCGCCAGCATGAAGCGCAGCGACAGCATGGTCTTGTAGGTGTTCTCGTGCGTGCCGCAGCACATGCCCGACGAGTTGTTGGCGGCGATGCCGCCGATCTTGCAGCTCTCGATAGAGGCCGGGTCCGGCCCGATCTTGCGGCCATAGGGCGCCAGGCGGCGGTTGACCTCCGCCCCGATGATGCCGGGCTGCACCTTGATGACGCTGCCGTCGTCATTGATGACGGAGCGGTGCCAGCCGTCGCCCAGCACCATCAGCAGGCTGTCGGTGATGGCCTGGCCGGAGAGGGAGGTGCCGGCGGCGCGGAAGGTAACGGGCGTGTTGTGCCGGCGGCAGGCGGCCAGCACCTGGCTCACCTCCGCCTCGCCGTCCACCCGCACCACCAGCTTGGGGGTTAGGCGGTAGAAGCTGGCGTCCGTGCCATAGGCCAGGCGGCGCAGCGGGTCGGTGATCAGGCGATCCGCCGGCACCACGCCGGCCAGCTCGGCGCGCAGGGCGTCGTAATCGCGGATGGGCGCGGCGTTCAGCGTGGTGTCCAGCATGGCCGCTCACTCCCCCTTCTTGATCAGCAGGATGATCAGTTCCTTGGGCCCATGGACGCCATAGGCCAGCGTCTGCTCGATATCGGATGTCTTGGACGGGCCGGAAATCAACAGGGCATTGGTGGGCATGCCCGCCGCCCAGCCCTGGTCCCGCACCACCGCCGCCAGCGTGTCGTGCAGCGCGTCCTCCTCCAGCACGGCGATGTGCAGGGGTGGCAGCAGCGACAACAGGCGCGGCTCCTCCGCCGTGGGCCACAGGATCAGGGTGCCCGTCTCGGCGATGGCGCCGCGCGTGCCGGTCAGGCCGGCGTCCACCTGGTGCACCAGCGTGTCCTTGAGGTCCTCCACCGCGCGGTCATAGGGCACCAGGGTGGGCAGCGCCACGCCCTGGGCCGCCGCGCGCAGCAGGGTATCGCCGCGCGGCGTGCCGGGGGCGACCATCAGGCGGCCCACACCCCGGTTGTTCAGCAGGGTGGCCAGCCGTTCCGGCCAGGTCTCGGCCGTCACGTCGTGGATCTCGGCGTGGTTGGCTTCCGCCATCTGGCGGAAGCGGGCCAGCTTGTCGGCGTAGGTGGGGGGCGTCCAGGGCGGCAGGTCGGGGCCGGGCCGGGCGGGGGCGGCCTTCAGCCGGCCCAGAATGTTGGCGCGCGCGCTCATTTCGGCACCTCGTCCAATTCCAAGCGATTGGGGTAACCGCGCTCGCGCGCCAGATCATGCAGGGTGCGGGGCTTGAAGCGGGGCTTGGTCCGCGCCGTGGTCCAGTCGCGCATCAGCGGGGCGCCGGCCGGCACCCAGTTGCCGCCCCAGGCCAGGGCGCGGGTGACCATGCGGTACAGCAGCGGCCGGGTGTAGACCAGGCGCCAGCCGGCCCAGACCAGGGCCTCATTCCACGACCGCTCCGCTCCGCCGTCCTTGACCACGGGAAGGTGGGTGGCCGGCGTCTCGGTCGGCCGCACCGCCTCGCGGCGCAGGCGCACCAGCAGGTCGGGGATGGGGATCTTGACCGGGCAGACCTCGGCGCAGGCGTTGCACAGGGTGGAGGCGTGCGGCTGGTCGCCGGCGGCGTCCAGGCCCTGCAACTGCGGCGTCAGGATCTTGCCGATGGGGCCAGGGTAGATGGCGTTGTAGGTATGGCCGCCCACGCGGGTGTAGACGGGGCAGTGGTTCATGCAGGCGGCGCAGCGGATGCAGCGCAGCGTGTCCGCCAGCTCCACATCCTGGTAGACGCGGCTGCGCCCCGCATCCAGCAGCACCAGGTGCACGGCGGTGGGCCCGTCCTTCTCCCCCGCCTTGCCCATTTCCCCTTTCTTCCGGGGGCCGCTGATCATGTTGACATAGGTGGTGATGGGCTGCCCGGTGGCGGAGCGGGGCAGCAGGGCCAGCAGGGGCGGGATGTCGTCCAGGAGCTCCACCACCTTCTCGATGCCGGTCACGGCGATGTGCAGGGGTGGCATGGTGGTGGACAGGCGGCCGTTGCCCTCGTTCTCGATCAGCACCAGGGTGCCCGTCTCCGCCACCGCGAAATTGACGCCGGAGATGCCGGCGTCGGCCTGGGCGAAGCGCTCGCGCAGGACGCGGCGGGCGGCGGCCGTCAGCTCATCCACGTCGCCGGTGCGTTCCAGGCCCGGGATCTTCTCCGCGAACAGGTCCGAAATCTCATCCTTGTTCTTGTGGATGCAGGGCATGACGATGTGGGACGGCGTCTCCCCCGCCAGCTGGATGATGTATTCGCCCAGGTCGGATTCCACCGCCTCGATGCCGTGCCGCTCCAGGTGGGCGTTCAGGTGCATCTCCTCCGACACCATGGACTTGCCCTTGATGACGGTGCGGGCGCCGGCCCGTTGCAGGATGCCCAGGACGATGGCGTTGGCCTCCTCCGTCGTTTCCGCCCAGTGCACTTGGACGCCGTTGGTGGTCAGCCTGGCCTCCAGCCGCTCCAGCAGGTCCGGCAGCTTGGCCAGGGCGCGGGCCTTCACGGCGGCCCCCCGCTCCCGCAGTTCCGCCCAATAGGCGGGGTCGGGGAACTGGGCGGCGCGCTTGGCCATCAGGCCGTCCATGGCCCGGCGGAAGTTGCGACGCAGCTGCGGGTTGTTCAGCGCGTCGGGCGCGCGCTCGGCGAACCGGGGCGCATGCTCGGGGGGATGTCCGCCATCAGCGCCCCCCTTCTCACTGAGCATGACAGCGCTCCATCAGGAATTCGGCGATATGGCGGCAGCGGGTGCCGTCACCCACCTTCTCGGCATGCCCGCCGATGTTCATCAGGCAGCCGCAGTCGCCGGACAGCAGGGTGCCGGCGCCGGTCTCCCGCACGCTGGCCAGCTTGTCCGACACCATGGCGGTGGACACGGCCGTCTGGCGCACGGCGAAGGTGCCGCCGAAGCCGCAGCACTCCCGTTCCCGTTTGTTTTCCACCAGGGTGACGTTGGCCAGTTGGCGCAGCAGGGCCTTGGGCTGGTCCACCACGCCCATCTCGCGCATCGAATGGCAGGAGGGGTGCCAGGTGACGGTCACCGGCTCCCCCTTGTCCTCCAGTTTGACGCCCAGCACGTTGACCAGGAAGGCGGTCAGTTCATGGATGCGGGCGGCGAAAGCGATGGCGCGCGGCTGGTCGGGGTCGCCTTCGAACAGGTGGGGGTAGTGGGTCTTCATCATGCCGGCGCAGGAACCCGAGGGCACCACGATGGGGACGTCGCCGGGGAAGGCGTCCAGCTGCGCCCGCGCCACCTCCCGCGCCTCTTCAAAGTAACCGGAGTTGCGCGCCGGCTGGCCGCAGCAGCTCTGCCCCTCCGGGAACACCACGCGCACGCCGGCGTGGCGCAGCAGGTCCATGCCGGCCAGCCCGGCCTCGGGGTACAGCATGTCCACCAGGCAGGTGCCGAAGAAATAGACCGTGTCCGGCCGGGCCGCCGGGGCGGCGGCGGCGGTATGCATTGCGGCCAGGTTCGTGGTGGTCAAAAGCCCGTCCCTCCCAGGATGCTGCCCCTGGACGCGGCGTTCCCGCCTGTGCGCTGGGGAAATTGTCGGCGGCATATTTTACCAACGGGCAATTTTGGTCAAATCATTTTACCAAGAATGGTTGTCTCGGGCCCGTCCTCCGCATTGTGACGGAAGGCCAAATTATTCAGCGGCTTAATCCCAAGGGCTCTGGCCGGCCTTATCCCCTAGGCGGATCGGCCGAAACGTAACCGGGTTAACCAAGACCTTGGATTAGGGCCTTCTTTTCCGTTTGCACCCGCCCGGCGCGCGGGTTATCCATCATTGTGTCCATGGTACAGTAATTTGACCAAGGAGACACCAACCCGGGCGATACCCGGGGCACCTGCCTGGGGCACCTGCCCGGGACGCTTGAATCAGCGCGCCTGACCGATACCAGCGCGTGGGGAGGAACGACAGGACGCCGGCGGGCACCGGCGGCATCCCCGACCCCGCGCCGCCTTACGCGTTCTGCCTGGTTTCGACATGACAACAAAATAGGGGGGAAGGCCATGCAGCCTTGGGTCCAAGTTTACGACCCGTTTGGGAACATGGTGGTGTCCGCGCTGGTCGCGGTGCTGCCCATCGTTTTCTTTTTCGTGGCGCTGGCCGTGCTGCGGCTGAAGGGCTACGTCGCCGGCACGCTGACCGTGTTGATCGCCCTGATCATCGCCATCGCGGCCTATGGCATGCCGGCGTCCTCGGCCATCGCCGCCGTGGTCTACGGCTTCTTCTACGGCCTGTGGCCCATCGCCTGGATCATCGTGGCGGCCGTCTTCCTCTACAAGATCACGGTGAAGACGGGGCAGTTCGACATCATCCGCGCCAGCGTCATCTCCATCACCGAGGATCAACGCCTGCAGATGCTGATGGTGGGCTTCGCCTTCGGCGCCTTCCTGGAGGGCGCGGCCGGCTTCGGCGCGCCGGTGGCCATCACCGCCGCCATCCTGGCGGGCCTGGGCTTCAACCCCCTTTACGCCGCCGGCCTCTGCCTCATCGCCAACACCGCGCCCGTGGCCTTCGGCGCCATGGGCACGCCCATCATCGTCGGTGCCCAGGTCTCGGGCCTGGACGTCTACAAGGTGGCGGCCATGACCGGGCGGCAACTGCCGGCCCTGTCGGTGTTCGTGCCATTCTGGCTGGTCTTCATCATGGACGGGGCCAAGGGCGTGCAGGAGACGTGGCCCGCTATCCTGGTGACGGGGGTCAGCTTCGCCGTCAGCCAGTACTTCACCTCCAACTACATCGGGGCCGAGCTGCCGGACATCATCTCCGCCCTCATCAGCCTGCTGTGCCTGACGGTGTTCCTGAAGTTCTGGAAGCCCAAGAGCATCTTCCGCTTCAAGGACCAGCCGTTGGCGGCGGAGCGGGAGGCCCGGGCCTACACCGGCGGCCAGGTGCTGAAGGCGTGGTCGCCCTTCCTCATCCTCACCGTCATCGTGACGATCTGGAGCCTGAAGCCCTTCAAGGCCCTGTTCGCCAAGGGCGGCGCCCTGGTGGACACAGTGTTCCTCTTCGACGTGCCCAGCCTGCACAACGCCGTGACCAAGGTGGCCCCCATCGTCAAGGCCGCCACCCCCTACGCCGCGCAGTACAAGCTGGACCTGCTGGCCGCGACCGGCACCGCCATCCTCATCTCCGCCATCCTCAGCATGGTGGTGCTGCGCTATGCCCCGGGCAAGGCGCTGGTCACGTTCGGGGAAACGTTGGCGGAGCTGAAGTGGCCCATGTACACCATCGGCGCCGTCCTGGCCTTCGCCTATATCGCCAACTATTCCGGCCTGTCCTCCACCCTGGCGCTGACCCTGGCGGAGGCGGGCAAGGGTTTCCCCTTCTTCTCGCCCATCCTGGGCTGGCTGGGCGTGTTCCTGACCGGGTCGGACACATCAAGCAACGCCCTGTTCGGCGCGCTGCAGGCCACGACGGCGCAACAGCTGGGCGTCTCCGACCTTCTGCTGGTGGCCGCCAACAGCAGCGGCGGCGTCACCGGCAAGATGATCTCCCCGCAGAGCATCGCGGTGGCCTGCGCCGCCGTGGGCTTGGTGGGCAGCGAGTCCAACCTGCTGCGCTTCACGCTGAAGCACAGCCTCTTCTTCGTCTGCATCGTCGGCGTCATCACCCTGCTGCAGGCCTATGTCTTCACCGGCATGATTCCGCAATAGGGCACCGGCTTTATATGTGACAAGGCCCCGGCCAGCGACCGCCGGGGCCTTCTACATTCGCAAGGAGCTTACAATGACTGAACCGCGACGACTCAGCGTAGGATTTTCAGATCCTGCAAAAAGAAATTCAGTGTGCGGCCGTCGTCTGATTGCTGCAGCGTAACAGGACTGGTGGGGGCCGGGCCTTCGAAGTCCAACTTCAACGTAAGCTTATCTTGCTGCAAAGGAGAGGGTAGAACCGCATTTATGGTGACCGGATGCGTTTCACTGCCATCAATCGTATTGCTATAAATGATGTCGCCATTGGCGAAAATGATGATTTTGCGCGGATAGGCATAGAAACGCCCCGTCATGGAGATGCTGCGGGCTCCTTTAGCGTCTGGTATCTGTAGAACAGTCCCCATGTCCTTGAGCCATCGTCCATCGCTCTCACAAGCATGCCAGGCCTCTTCATTTTGGAAGATTATGCCCTGGCTACAAATAGAGTTGGAGAATATTTTCTTTGTTAGATCGTTTGCCATCTTCTTTCCAAGAAATTGAGCCCCATCCTTGGAAAGATGAGTGGCGTCGTAAAAGATTGCCTTCTTGTCTTCCGTTAAAACGTGACAATAATCGGCGGCTGGGCATATATAGTCAATAATATCGATGAATTTCGTAGGCCAGAAATTCTCAAGCTGCCGATTAATTGCTCGCACAGAAGGCAATTGGTTATAGAGCGCGGATTGTTTTTCGATTCCATCGAAGCTACCAATCTTGTTGACCAAATCGATAGAACTTTCCTTTTGTGTCTTTCTCCCCACTACAAAGATATCAGCTTTGGTCTTTGCTGTTAAAGTGTCGACAGTTTCCTTTAAATATGGAATTTGGAAATCAGACCAAAGGCCAACAACAAAAACAACATTGGCCTCTTGAACGTGAGGATCGTTCTCAAATTCCTCTTGTTTCTTTTCGCATTCTTCACGCAAGGCCGTAGAGCTGGCGGATGGCGGATTGACGGACTCCAGGAAGTGTTTTCTCTCAGCTTTGTTGACGATAAGGGTACCGCATTGCGTGATGATGGGCAGTATCCTGATATTGGCCGCATTTCCCAATCCGGACTCGACCATCATATTCAGAAAGTCAGCAGCCTGAGAGTCGCCAACAATTAGAACGTTCGGCCGGGATGAGTTGAACTGGGTTCTGGAATAGAGTCCATTATGGGAGAATAAGTAACGATCATATTCCTCTTTCGTTGTCTGATTTAGCGCGCTCAATTTTTCGCTGATGCGCCATTTCCACCCACCGCTGGCCCAGGCATCGGCAGCGATAGGAGTGAAAGCCATAATGCAAAACATGCAGCACAGCACGAACGCATTGGAGTTCTTCGTTGGTTTGGATTTTCTTATGAAAAATCTAATTTCGACAAAGTGATGCAGTAAATAGCCGGAAAGAAGCGAAAAACCAAGAAGCAGAAATTTGCAGAAAAAAGAATCTATGTCGCCATGAACATAGTTTGCAAAAACAATCAGTGGCCAATGCACTAGATATAGTGAATAACTGATTCTGCCTATCCAACGGATGGGGGCATTATCCAGGACACGGCCACTCAGGCCCCCTCCTCGGCTAAAGATAATAAGGGCTGCACCCATCGTAGGGATAAGTGCGTGCAAGCCGGGAAAACTCGTATGTTCTGTATAGAGGAAGATGGAGACGGCAATCAAAAGAAGGCCAACGATACAAGAAAGTGAATGAATAAGGCGAGGCAACTTCGTTTTGAGGACGGCAAGACCTGCGCCGATGGCAAATTCATATATCCTAAATGGGGTGAGAAAGAACGCTGTTACTGGATGGGACGCCATAACGATTGTGCAGGCCAGAAGGCTAAGGATAGCAACCGCGCCAATGATCAGGGCGCGCGCATTTTCGTTGAACTTTGAAATTAAAACCATGAATGCAGGCCAGAGAAGATAGAATTGCTCTTCAACGCCAAGAGACCACATATGAAGAAGTGGTTTCTGTATAGAACTGACATCAAAATAACCAGACTGCAGCCAATAATAAATGTTCGCCAGCCCGGATATGGAATAAATGGCCTCGCCACTCATTTTTGTAAGATAAATTGGAGGAAATATTATGGAAGCCGCAACAAAACTTGTGGCTGTTACGAAAAACGCAGCTGGAAATAATCTGTGCAGCCGGCGAAGATAGAAATTGGCAAAGGTAAACTTTTGCTCATCAATTTCTGAGCTTATATTCCTGGTGATCAAATACCCGGAAATCGTATAAAAAATATCAACGCCGATATATCCTCCAGAAAAGACAGATATTTGCAAATGAAATAAGAGAACGGAAAGAACGGCGATGCCACGTAATCCCTCGATGTCATTTCGGAACGCGGGACTTCTATAAGATAAAGACATGGAAATCTCTTGCCGGAAGGTGGATAGATAATTGGCTGCTATATTGTAATTTTTCTTAGGGGCATTTCTGACTACAAGCTATTGTCGGTCGCAATTTTGCAGGGAGGCACCCTAACAAAAAAAGAAAAAAGTTCCAATAGTCACTGCCGTGGCTCCCCCCGACCTCAGATCAGAAGGGGGGAGACAGATTTTCAGCGCCGACCCGCCGTTGCTCCCTTCATTTAGAATGCCGCTCGATCACGGCCCCCCGCTTGGCCTGTTGTAGATCGGGCGCTCATCCATCACCGTGTCCCGTCCGTAGGCGACGTCGGTGAAGTGCCCGCCGCTCCCCGTCCCGGACTCAGTTTCATATCGCATCACCAGACCGTGGCCTGCCTCGCGGGGGGGCGCCCTGGCGCGGCTGGCCGGCCTGTCGCCGTCCCGCTTCCAGTACTTGTTCACGCGGGAGATGGGCGTGCCCTTCCGCCGCACCTTCGGCGCGCCGCCCTCGGTCAGCCTGTCGCGGGTGCGGACGTAGGGAAGGGGACTTACTTCTCCGCCACGATATCCCCGCCGGCGATGCGGCGCAGCGAGGCCTCCAGCCGGGCGTCGGCGCGGGAGATTTCGACCAGGGCGTCGCGGATGAAATTGATGTGCGCCTCGGCCGCCGCGCGCGCCGCCGCCGGGTCGCCTTTCATGATCGCCTCATAGAGGGCGCGGTGTTGGCTCAGCAGCAGCTGGCGCACGCCGGTGCGCTGGTACAGCTTGGCGCGGTTGAAGAACACGTCCTGGCGCAGCATCTCGGCCAGGGCCCGCATGATGTGCAGGATGACGACGTTGTGCGTGGCCTCATAGACCGCCAGGTGGAATTCCGCGTCGGCGTCCGCCTCTTCCTTCGCCTCGTCATGGCCGTGGGCGGCCTCCATGGCCTCGAACCGGGCCCGGATCTGGGCACGGTCGACATCGGTGGCGCGCAGGGCGGCGTAGTAGGCGGCTGCGCCCTCCACCTCCGTCCTGAACTCCAGGTAATCCAAGGTGGTCTCGGGCCGGGCGGCCAGCACGGCGTGCAGCGGCTCGGTGAAGGTGGGGCCCAGCAGGGGGGCGACGAAGGTGGCGCCACCCCGGCCGCTGCGCAGCAGGCCGCGCTGCTCCAGCTTCTCCAATGCCTCGCGCAGCGAAGGGCGGGAGACGTTGAAGCGCACGGCCAGTTCCCGCTCCGGCACCAGCTTCTCGCCGGGGCGCAGGCTGCCTTCCACGATCAGCTGTTCCAGATGCTCGGCGATGGTGTCGGCCAGCTTGGCCGGCCGGATGCTGTCCTTCATGGGGTCCCGTCAGCGTTTCCTCTGCCCCACCGTTCCCGGTCGCCCGCTTGTGACGGCGGCGCGGTGGCGCGGTCAAAATAATTGACCAGCAGCACCTTGGGGCGCAACGGAAATGACGGTTGGGGGCCTCAGCGCAGCAGGCTGAAGTCCACCGGCAGGGTCCAGTCCAGGGGCTTGTCGTCCGGGGCCGGGGGCAACGGGTCGGCCCGCCGCACCGTGGCCACCGCCTCCTCATCCAGCAGGGCGGAACCGGAGCTGCGCCCCAGCGTCACGCTCAGCACGTGGCCTGTCCGGTCGAGGGTGAAGTGCACCAAGGCGGTGCCCACCTGGTGACGCTGCCGCGCCTGCGCGGGATAGCGCAGATAGCGGTAGAGGTGCGCCATCAGCCGGCCCTCATAGCTGTCCGGGCCTTTGCTGGCCGGTGCCGGCGGGGCGGGCGGGGCCTCCGGCGCCGGGGTGGCCGTCTGCACCGCTGTGCTGGGCGGCGGCGGCTCAGGTTGCGGCGTCGCAACCGGGGCGGCCTGTGGCGGCACCGGCGGCGGCGGGGGCAGGGGGATGGGCTTCACCGCCACCGGCTTGGGCGGCGGGGGCTTGGGCGTGGGTTGGGGCGTGGGTTTGGGCGGCTCCGGCTTCGGGGGCTCGGGCTTGGGCGGTGCGGGTGGCGGTGGCGCCGGGGGCGGCGGCAGGTCGATCTGCAGCGGCGGTGGAGGAGGCGGCGGCTCCAGGGTGGAGCGCGCCATCAGCCAGGGCAGGGCCAGGGCATGGGCGGCCAGCACCAAGGCCAAGCTGCCGCCCCAGACCAAGCGTCCGCGCCTGTCCTCGCCAGGAAGGTCGCCGCCGTTCTTGTTCATCGATGCCATCGCCATGGCGTCACGGGGCCCCGCCGCCATCCAGCCCCACCAGCGAGACCTTCAGGTAGCCAGCGCTACGCAGGCTGTTCATCACCGCCGTCAGGTCGCCGTAGGAGACGACGCGGTCGGCGCTGAGGGTGATGCGCTGTTCCTTGTCGCCGCCGGCGGCCTGGTCCAGGGCGGCGGCCAAGCCGTCGCGCGCCACGTCGGCGCCGTCGACCGCCAGGGTCAGGTCGGCGCGGATGGTCAGGGTCACCGGCTTTTCCGGGTGCGGCCGGGGCGGCGCGTTGGAGGAGGGCAGGTCCACCGGCACGTCCACGGTGGCCAAGGGGGCCGCCACCATGAAGATGATCAGCAGCACCAGCATCACGTCGATGAAGGGCGTGACGTTGATCTCGTGGGTCTCGGCCAGCTCATCGCCGCCGTGGGAAAGACGGGCAGCCATCCCGGTCACTCCGCCGCGCGGCCGCGGGAGAGGGTGACGCCGGCCCCTTGGATGCCAGCCTGCGCGCGGTCCAGGTCACGGCTGACCAGGCGCAGTACGCCGGCCGACACGTCGGCCAGCAGCACGCGATAACCGTCCACCTTGCGGGCGAAAACGTTGTAGACCACCACCGCCGGGATGGCCGCCACCAGGCCGGTGGCGGTCGCCAGCAGCGCCTCGGCGATGCCCGGGGCCACGACCGCCAGGCTGGTGGTCTGGGTCTTCGAGATGCCGATGAAGCTGTTCATAATACCCCACACCGTGCCGAACAGGCCGACGAAGGGGGCGGTGGCGCCGATGGTGGCCAGGATGCCGGTGCCGCGCACGATGGCGCGGCGGGCCTTGGCCTCCAGCCGTTCCAGCCGCAGCACCACGCGCTCCTTCACGCCCTCGGCCGGCAGGCCGTCGGACTGGGCACGTTCGGCGGTCGCGGCGCGGGCGAAGGCCAGGGCCAGGGCGTCGGCCTCGTTCGTCAGCTGGCTGGCCGCCACGTCCAGGCTGGGGGCGTCGTCCAGCTTGTCCAGCGAGCCCTGCAGGCGGCCGCGCGCGGCGCGCAGTTCCAGGCCCTTGGCCAACAGGATGGTCCAGGTGACGACGGAGGCCGCCAGCAGGCCCAGGATGACGGCCTTCACCACGCCATCGGCGTTCAGGAACATGCCCATGGCCGACAGGTCGTGCGGCACGGTTGCGGCGGCCGCGCGCGTTGTCCCCTCTTGCGCCCAGGCGCCGCCGGCCGCGCCCCAGCCCAGCGCCGCCGTCAGGCCGGCGGCCGTGCGCTTCAGCCCAGCCCGCTTCAACAATATGGTCGCCATGATTGTCGTGCCCCTCTTTGAAATCATCGCGTCGCTGCCCTGACGCGTCGTGTGACGGTTGATGGCGGTCATTCCGCGGCGGATTGCAGGATGGCGGCGGCGCGGGCGGCGCCGGCCTTGCGGTTCCGGCGCTTGATCCACCACATGGAGATGCCGGTGATGGCGAACAGGGTGGGCAGCAGGCCGCTCAGCGCCACCAGGACGCGGTAAATGGGGCCCAGCCCCTCGCCTTCATGCAGGGGGCGCATCCAGCCGGTGATCTTGTTGCCGGCGGCCTGGGCGTTGGGGTCGCGTACCTCCACCACCTGGCGGGCCCAGGGGTCCACCATCAGGGTAACGGCGCTGGAAGCGTCGCCGCCCGGGGGCGCCAGCACCACGCGAATGGCCTGGTCGGGGCCTTGCGGCAGGCCGGCGCCGCGCAGGGCCAGGCCGGGGCGGGGCGATGCCGCCAGGGCGATCGCCACGGCCTCATCCACGCCGGCCGGGTCCACGCCGTCGCGCGGCGTCACCTTGGGCACGGCGAAGCCCTGGGTCTGCGCCGCCATGGGCAACCCCGATGCGATGCCGGCGGCGATGGTCTGGGGGAAGGCGATGGCGACGCCGGTAAAGCTGACTACCAGGAAGACGGCCAGGCCCCAGATGCCGGCGGCGCCATGCAACTCGCGATGGAAGCGGGCACCCTTGGCCGCCTTGCGCACGATGAAGGACTGGCGCCACTGCCCGGGCCGGGGCCACCACAGCACCAGGCCGGTAACGCCCAGCGCCGTCATGATGAGGCCCAGGTACCCCACCAGGTCGCGGCCGCTGCGGTCCTGGATCAGCAGGTTGCCGTGCAAGCGGTGGATCCAGCCGATGGTGGCGTCCAGGCCGGGCGTGTTCACCACCGCCAGGGTGACCGGGTCGATGTGCACGCTGATGCCCGGCATGCCGCCGCCTGGCCCGCCGCCCTGCGGGCGGGGGCCGCCCTGGCCGTGGGCGTGCTCCCCACCCTGCGGCATGCGGCGGGGGGCCTGGAAGCGCACGGTGGCGGTTCCGCCCGGCGCGGATGGCGCGGCGTAGCTGGCGGGCCGGGCGCCCGGCGGGGCACCAGCGGTGTCCAGGGCCGCGGCGGCGGCGGCCACCACCTCGGCCACGCCATGTGGTGCTGCATCGGCGGGCGAGGCCGGCAATGATGGTGTGAACAGTGCGCGCAGCTCGGGCTCGATCACCAGCACGGTACCCGACAGGCCCAGCGCCAACAGGGGCAGGCCCAGGATCAGGCCCACCCACAGGTGCAGGAAGCGCAGCGTTTTCACCATGGCGTCAGGCCTCCGCCCAGCGGCGCAGCAGGTTATGGTAGATGCCGGTCAGCCGCACCACGGCGGGCTGGCCGGCGGCCTCCCGGTTCAGATCCTGGATGGTCGTGTCCAGCTCGAACAGCAGGGTGCGTTCGCCGTCGTCGCGCACCATGCTCTGCATCCAGAAGAACGAGGCGATGCGGGCGCCCCGGGTCACCGGCGCCACGCGGTGCAGGCTGGTGGACGGGTACAGCACCATGTCCCCGGCCGGCAGCTTCACCTCATGCTCGCCATAGGTGTCCTCCACCAGCAGCTCGCCGCCGTCGTACTCGTCGGGGTCGGCCAGGAACAGGGTGGCGGACAGGTCGGTGCGCACGCGGTGCGGTGTGCCGGGGATCTGGCGGATGGCGTTATCGACGTGGATGCCGAACGACTGGCCGCCGGCATAGCGGTTGAACAGCGGCGGGAACACCTTCAGCGGCAGGGCCGCCGACAGGAACAGGGCGTTCTTCTCCAGCGCCGCCAGGATCATGTCGCCCATGGCGCGGGCCGCCGGATGGTCGGCCGGGATCTGGGCGTTGTTCTTGGCCATGGCCGACTGGTGGCCGGCCGTCACGCGGCCGTCCACCCAATCGGCGGTTTCCATCTGCTGGCGGCACCAGGCGACCTGCTCTTGGGTCAGGACGCCGGGAATGTGAAGAAGCATGGGTGCCGCCTTGGATGGTCTGGGGTTGATGGGTGGATCAGAAGGCGAAGTTGGCGGTGAACTGGACCGTGCGGCCCTCGCCCGGGACCAGGTGGGCCGGGTGGATCTGGTCGACGTAGTCGCGGTCGGTCAGGTTGATGATGTTGGCCTGGATGCTGATCTTTTCCGTGATGTCGTACTTGGCCATGGCGTTGAAGGTGACATAACCGGGCACGGTGTTGATCAGGTTGGTGGCCGCCACGGGGCTGGAGCTGCCGATGCGCTGCGACACGGCGTTGGCGCCGCCGCCGATCTGCAGCTGGTGGGTCACCTGATAGGTTGTCCACAGGTTGAAGGTGTGGTGCGGCACGTTGGGCAGACCGCGGCCCACCTGGCTGAAGGTGGTGGACTTGATGACCCGGCCGTCCATGTAGGCGTAGCTGGTGCTGACCTGCCAGTCCTCGGTGATGTGGCCCGTCACCTCCAGCTCCACGCCCCGCACCTTCTGGTCGCCGCCCAGCACGTTCAGGGCGGAGTTGTTGGGGTCGGTGACGCGGGCGTTGTCCTTTTCCGTCTGGAACAGGGCGGTACGCACGCTCAGCGCGTCGTGCAGCAGGTCGATCTTGCCACCGACCTCGTAAGTCTTATTGCTTTCCGGGTCCAGGTTGGCCGTGGCGGCGGACAGCGACAGCTGCTCGGCCGACGGGTTGAACGAGGTGCCGAAGCTGGCGTAGAGGCTGCTTTCCGGCGTGGGCTTGAACACCAGCGAGGCGCGGCCGGACGGCAGGCTGTCGGTGCGGGAGAAGGCGGCGGCCGGGGCCACGGTCTGCGTGTAGTCCGTGTCCAGGTGGTCGTAGCGGAAGCCGCCGACCAGCGACCACTGCTCGTTGAACTTGATGGTGTCGACGGCGAACACCGCCACCGTGTCCACCGTGGTGCTGACGCGGGACGAGATGGTGCCCACGCCGGCGAAAGCCTGGTACTCGTTGGGGTTCAGCAGCGTGGTGTTGGGCACCCCGGTCCAGGCGGTGCGCGTCGGGTCCGACGTCTCGCGCGACAGTTCCACGCCCGCCACCAGATGATGTTCCAGGAAGCCGGTGTTGAACCGGGCGGACGCCGTGGCCTGGTCGTCCAGGGTGGTTTCCACGCTGCGCACGGTGATGGCGTTGCGCTTGATGGCCACGCCCGACAGCGGGCCGACGGTGGCCGGCGTCACGTTGGCATTCACCAGCTGCGGCTCGGTGATGCGCACGTTGCGGTAGTAGTTGCCGTAGCGGAACTGGTTTTCAAGGGTGATGGCGGACGTCAGGTCGTGCTGCACGTCGGCGGTCACGACGTTGGCGTCGGTCTTCAGGTAGTCGCTGTGGAAGCCGTAGTAGGTGCGGTAGTCGACCGGCGCCGGCTTGCCCAGCAGGAAGGGGATGCCGTAGTCCGGCCGGTCATCCTCCGACTGGTGCAGGTAGCTGATGGTGACGCGGGTGGGCGTGCCGATGCCGAAGGCGACCGAGGGCGCGAAGCCGTAGCGCTCATTCTTGGCGCCGTCGCGGCCCTCCACGAAGCTGCTGGTGCCCATGGCGTTCAGGCGCACGGCGGTGGTGGCGTCGATGGCGCGGTCCACGTCGGCCGTCAGGCGCTTCATGCCGTCGGTGCCCAGGCCGGCGGTGCCGGCGGTGATGGCCTCCAGCGTCGGCGTCTTGCTCACCTGGTTGATGGTGCCGCCGGTGGACCCGCGCCCGAACATGGCGCTGTCCGGGCCCTTCAGCACCTCGGCCGACTGGTAGTTGAAGCTGTCGCGGTAATAGCTGCCGAAGTCGCGCAGGCCGTCCAGGAAGATGTCCGACCGGGCGCTAAAGCCGCGCAGGGTCAGGCTGTCGCCCTGGGCGCCGCCTTCACCGGCCGCCAGGCTGATGCCGGCGACGTTGCGCAGGGCGTCGCGAAGGGTGGTGACGCCCTGGTCCTTCATCTCCTGGCCGGAGATGACGGTGACGGACTGCGGCGTGTCCAGCAGCTTTTCCGTCAGCTTCACGTTGGACGACCGCTCGGTCCGATAATCCTGCGCCGGGGCGGCGTCCTGGTCCTGCACCGATAGGGTGGGCAACTGGCCCGTGCCGCCCTGGGGGGCGGGCGCCGTCGCCGTCTGGGCCTGCGCGCCCAGGGAAACGGCCAGGCTCATGCTCGCAAGGCCCAGGGCGGTACGCGCCAGCGTGCGGGGCGGCTTGGCCCGGCTGGCGATGATGAAATTGCGGTTGCTCGACATGACGGTCCCCACCTTATGCCACGCTATGTGGTTGGCTCCCCGCGCGGATCCCGGCTATCGAGCTCCGCGGTTATACCCCTTGTTAAGATTGCGATCGACTCTTATTTGCCGATTTGCCCCCTGTCAACGGGCCGGTGAGACTGATTATCAAAATCTGGCGGGGGAGCCCGCATGGCAGTGTTGCGGTGCGGCAAAATGGTGGGGTGGGATCATGGATCAGAGCCGCCGGTCTGCTATTAGGGCGCAAATTCACCAAGCCTGCCGTCCCCAGGGCCAGCGACGCCAGCAGGTAGGTTTGCGTCTTCGACCAGCCGAACTCCGCCCCATAGATCCTGCGAGCAGGGGGAAGGCGTAGATCAGTGTGCCCCAGGAGACGATCTGTGCTGCGCCGAGGTCGGAGATGAACCCGTGATGCGCTGGGCCGCGCGCTCCGGGGACAGGTCCGCCCGGCGCATCCATCAGACGGCGCCGCGCTCATACCAAGGCCGGGTGGCTTTCACCAGGCGCACCACCGACAACATGACTGGCACCTCCACCAGCACGCCCACCACCGTGGCCAGGGCGGCGCCGGAGTTCAGGCCGAACAGGCTGATGGCGGCGGCCACGGCCAGTTCGAAGAAGTTGCTGGCGCCGATCAGGGCCGCCGGTGCGGCGACGCACCAGGCAACGCCGAAGTGGCGGCTCAGCAGGTAGGCCAGGCCGGCGTTCAGGTAGACTTGGATGAGGATGGGCACCGCCAACAGAGCGATCACCAGGGGCTGGGCCAGGATCTGCTCCCCTTGGAAGCCGAACAGCAGCACCAGGGTGGTCAGCAGCGCCACCAGGGACATGGGCTGCAGGATGGACAGGGCGCGCTTCAGCCGGGCCTCGCCGCCGGCCAGCAGGGCGCGGCGCCAAGCCTGCGCCACCACCACCGGCACGACGATGTAGAGGGCGACCGACAGCGCCAGGGTGGCCCAGGGCACGGTGATGGAGGCCACGCCCAGCAGCAGCCCCACCAGGGGCGCGAAGGCGAACACCATGATCACGTCGTTCAGGGCCACCTGGCTCAGGGTGTAATGCGGCTCGCCCTCACACAGGTTGGACCAGACGAACACCATGGCCGTGCAGGGGGCAGACGCCAACAGGATGAGGCCGGCGATGTAGGACGGGCCCTGGCCCGCCGGCAGCAGGCCGGCAAACAGGGTGCCGATGAACAGCGTGCCCAGCAGCGCCATGGAGAAGGGCTTGACCGCCCAGTTGATGAACAGGGTGACCATCACCCCCCGCCAATGCTCCTTCACCTGCGCCAGGGCGCCGAAGTCGATCTTCAGCAGCATGGGGATGATCATCAGCCAGATCAGCAGGGCGACCGGCAGGTTGACCTTGGCCACCTCGGCGGCCGCCATGGTGCTGAACATGCCCGGCAGCAGGTGTCCCAGGGCGATGCCGGCGACGATGCACAGCGCCACCCACAGGCTGAGGTAGCGTTCGAAGCGGGACATGGGGATGGTCCTCAGACTGTGATGGTCCGCGACAGCAGCGTCGCGGTGGAGGGGCACAGGCTCTGGGCTTGGGGCGTGGCCAGAACGGATGCCGGCGCCTGGTCGCGGGGAATGGGCTTGAACCCGGCCTTCTCGAAGAAGCCGCCGGCGGAGGTGGTCAGCAGCCAGGCCCGCTGGTGGCCTTCCTCCCAGGCGCGGCGCAGCAGCAGGGCCACCAGGTTGCGGCCGATGCCCTTGCCTTGCGCCGTCGCCGGCACCACTACGGAGCGGACCAGGATGTCGGCGCCCAACGGCACATACCCGCCGTAGCCCGCGGGCGTGCCGCCCAGGGTCCGGTAGGCGAAGAACCGGCCCCCGCCGTCGGCCAGGTCCGCCACGGGCAGGCCGGCGGCCGTCAGCGCCGCCGCCAAGCCGGGATCGGTGGCCGGGACCGGCTCGTCCTTCAGGAAGGGCACCCCTTCCTCCTTGTCGAAATCCGCGTGGGGCAGGTCGGACAACAGGTCCAGGACGACGTCCGACGGCCGGCAGAGCTTCACGCCCCGGGGCGTCACCACGATGGGCCGGTTGATCAGGATGGGGTGCACCATCATGAAGTCCAGCAACTCGTTGTCGGTCCACTCAGGCTTGTCCAGACCAAGCTCCGCATAAGGTGTGCCCTTGCGGCGCAGCACTTGGCGCACGGGCACGCCCATGCGCCGGATCAGGTTGGCCAGCACGGCACGGCTGGGCGGGGCCTTCAGGTACTCGATCACCTCGGGCTCGACGCCGGCCTGGCGGATCATGGCCAGGACGTTGCGTGACGTGCCGCAGCCGGGGTTATGGTAGATGGTGATCGCGGTCATGGGATGCTCGGGTTGTCAGGCATCGACGGTGGGTTTGGGGCAGCAGTCGATCGCGTCGGCGATGCCGGTGCCGCACAGTTCGGGCAGGCCCTGGCAGCAATCCTCCATGAGGAAGGCCAGCAGGCGCCGGGTGCCCTCGTAGTCGGTAGCGTAGAAGATCTGCCGTTGCACCCGCCAGGAGCGCAGTAGGCCCGCCCGCTCCAGCAGGCCGAGGTGGTGCGACAGGGTCGAGGACGGCACGCCGACCCGGGCGGCGACGTCGCCGGCGGTCAGGCCGTTGAGGCCCGCCCGCACCAGCAGGCGGAAGACGCTCAGGCGAGTCTCCTGGGCCAGGGCGGCGAAGGCGTCGATGGCGGCTTTCGGTTCCATGGCGTCACGCTTCCGCGGGCGCCGGTGCCGGTGTTTCATGGTTCATCGCCACAGCACCCAGGTCGGGCTTGGGTTCCTTGGCCGCGGCCTCCTTCCGCTCGCTGTAGCGGTCGACCATGTAGTCGGAGCGATCGCGCACCAGCAGGGTGAACTTCACCAATTCCTCCATCACGTCGACCACGCGGTCGTAGTAGGCGGACGGCTTCATGCGGCCGTCGTCGTCGAACTCCTGGTAGGCCTTGGCCACCGACGACTGGTTGGGAATGGTCACCATGCGCATCCAACGGCCCAGCACCCGCATGGCGTTCACGGCGTTGAAGGATTGGCTGCCGCCGGACACCTGCATCACCGCCAGGGTGCGGCCCTGGGTGGGCCGGACGCTGCCCGTCTCCAGCGGCAGCCAGTCGATCTGGCTCTTGAACACGCCGGTGAGGGTCCCGTGGCGCTCAGGCGAACACCACACCTGGCCCTCGGACCAGATGGACAACTCGCGCAGTTCCGCGACCTTGGGATGGGTTGGGGGCGCGCTGTCGGGCAGCGGCAGGCCGGCGGGGTCGAAGATGCGGGTCTCGCACCCGAACCGCTCCAGCAGGCGGGCGGCCTCCTGCGTCAGGAAACGGCTGAAGGACCGCTCCCGCAGCGAACCGTAGAGCAGCAGGATGCGCGGCGGATGGGTGGAAATCCGCTTGGGGGTGAGCTTGTCCAGGTCGGGGCAGTCGAACCGGGCAGCGTCGATGTTCGGGAGGTCGATCATGCCGATACGATAATTCGACAAATATCGAATAGTCAAACGACTTTGAAATCGGTTATGCCAACTGCTCGCCCGAATCTGCCGATCGGTCTCAGAATGGGTACCGGCCCCACGCGCCCGGTACCAAGAGGAAGGGTGTTCAGTCGCGGGCAGCGCGGCCCGGATTCCCTGTGTTTTCAAGCGTGGTGAATTTGCGCCTTAATGCCGCGCCGGTCGTTCCTCCATACCGGTTCCGCCGGCGCCGTCGCGGCCGCGGGCTTGGCGGGACGCGGGAAGGGGGCGGGCAGCGGGAAGGGCGTCGGCGCGGTTGAGGATATGATGCGCGAGCACGGCGTGCTGCGCCGGGCCCTGTTCGCCTACACGGAGACCGCCGCGCGCCTGCGCGGGAACGAGGGCCAACCGACTCCGGGGCTGTCGACGCGGGCCCCTGAAGCGGGCGGCGACCTTGTTCCGCACGTTCGGTGAGGATTACCACGAGTGCCTGTTGGGCGAGGCCCACATCTTCCGGGCGATCCGCAGGCTCCAGGGCCCGGTGGCGGCCTATCCCGACGTGCTGACGGCGCAGCACCAGCGCCACCGCCCTCCGGCTGACAGGGCCGCCGCTTTCCGGGATGCGCCGGCCTGTTTTGTCGGAAATGGGCGGGCCGGCGCCCCTTGCCTGGGGCGCCGGCCCGCCGGGTCAGAACCCGGTGCCCCCGATCTGGGCGGTGGAGCCGCCGACGACCACGCCGGTGGTGATGGTGCCGGCGCCGGCGCTGTTGACGATGGTGCCGCTGGTGTGTTGGTAGCCGATCAGCAGGCCGGCATAGTAGGGCGGGTCACTGGTCAGGATGTCGCTGACACTGCCGCTGTTCACCACCGTGCCGCTGTTGTTGCCGATGAGGCCGCCGACGATGCTCAGGCCCGAGATGGTGCCGCTGCTGCGGCTGTCGGTGACGGTGCCGTTGTTGGTGCCCACCAGCCCGCCAACGGCGTTGTCGGCCTGGGCGTTGACGTCGCCGGTGGCGTAGCTGTGGCTGATCAGGCCGTTGTTGGTGCCCACCAGGCCGCCGATGGCGCCGCTTTCCGGCGCGTTGAAGACATTGCCGGTGGCATAGCTGTTCGTGATGGTACCGTCATTGCTGCCGACCAGCCCCCCCACCTCGCCGTCCCGCCCGCCGGAGGAGACGGTGCCGCCCGCATGGCTGGTGTCGATCATCCCCAGGTTCTCCCCCACCAGGCCGCCGACGGCGTCGCCCCGGGCGCTGCCCGCCACGATGCCCAGGGCATAGCTGTTGGTGACGGTGCCGCTGTTGGATCCCACCAGGCCGCCCAGGCCATAGCTGCCGTAGCCGCTGTCCCTGATGGCGCCGGTGGCGTAGCTGTTGCTGACCAGGCCCAGGTTCTGCCCCACCAACCCGCCGACATAGACGCCGGCATAGCCCGGGAAGGTGGTGACGCCGGCGACCGTGTCGCTGATGGTGCCGGTGGCGTGGCTGTCGCTGATGGTGCCGCTGTTGACGCCCGCCAGGCCGCCGACGCGATAGTTGGCGTTGACATCGCCGCTGGCCCAGGCACGCCGGATCTCGCCGCTGTTCAATCCGACCAGCCCGCCGACGGTACCGGACGTCTGGGCAATGATGGCGCTGGTGGCGGAACTGTCGGTGATGGTGCCGTTGTTCGACCCTGCCAGGCCCCCCACCATCAGACCACCGGTGCCGGTGCCGCCGGCCACGCTGATGGTGGCGCCGGCCTGATCGCCGCCCAACAGGCCGCCGTTGGTGCCGACCAGGCCGCCCACCCCTTGGGCCAGGGTGCCGGTGTTGACCAGGCCGGTGGCGTAGCTGCTGGTGATGGTGCCACCGTTGGTTCCGGCCAGTCCGCCGACCCCGGTGACGCTGTTGCCCACCGTCACGGCGCCCAAGGCGAAGCTGTGGTTGACCAGGCCACCATTCTGGCCCACCAGCCCGCCGACGCCGCTGACGCTGTTCCCCACCTGCACGGCGCCGGTGGCATAGGCGTCGGTGATGGTGCCGGTGTTGCCGCCCGCCAGGCCGCCCAGGGCCTGGCCCCGATTGCCGGCCGTCACCTGGCCGGTGGCATAGCTCTGCCCGATCGTCCCGCCGCTGTTGAGGCCGACCAGTCCGCCGATGTCAGTGCCGGCCACCAGGCCGCTGTCGTCGCGGGCGGTGACGGCGCCGTTGGCGTGGCTGGTGGTGATGGTGCCGTAATTCACGCCGGCCAGGCCGCCGGTCGAACTGGTGCCCTCCACGCCGCCGGTGGCGTAGCTGTCCGTGACCACGCCCATGTTGTAGGCCACCAAACCGCCCACCGTCTGCGGCCCGGCGATGGTGGCGGCGAAGCGGGCGATGACGCTGCCGGTGGCGTGGCTTGCGCTGATGGTGCCGTAGTTGTAGGCCACCAGGCCGCCCAGATTCCCGGTGCCGCCGACGTCGCCGGTGGCGTAGCTGCCGGCGATGGTGCCGTATGTGCCGTTGGTGTTGACCAGGCCGGCGGCGTTGGTGACGGCGTCGCTGGCATGGCTGCCGGTGATCAGGGCGTCGTTCACGCCCACCAGGCCGGCGACGCCGTTGCCCAATATGCCGCCGGCGGCGTAGGAATTGGTGATGGTGCCCAATTCGTTCAGTCCCACCAGGCCGCCCCAGCCGCCGCTGTAGGCGGTATCCGCCACGGTGACGGTGGCCGCGGAATAGCTGTCGATGATGGTTCCGGCCAGGGAGAGGGGCGGGGGCCAATGCGGATCGAACAGCCGGACGAAGCCGTTCTGGCCCACCAGGCCGCCCACCTGGCTGGCATTGGCACCGGCCGCCACCGTGCCCAGCGAGAAGCTGCTGAAGATGCGGCCCTGGTTGTCGCCCACCAGCCCGCCGATATTGGCGGACAGGGTGCCGGTGGTCACCCGGTTCAGGGTGTAGCTGTCGATGATGGTGCCGCTGTTGCCGCCGGCCAGGCCACCGATGCCATTGCCGGGCTGGGGCGGCGGAGTGATGCCGAGGCTGGTGCCCTCGTCCGGCAGGTCGATGTCGCCGCCCGTCTTGCTGCCGGCCGTGACGCTGCCCAGGGCATAGCTGGCGCTGATCAGGCCGTCGTTCTGGCCCACCAGGCCGCCGATGCGGGTGGTGTGGTCACCGGCACTGACCGCCACGGCGGCGTGGCTTGAGGCAATGGTGCCCGCGTTGGTGCCGGCAAGCCCCCCCACCCGTTCCGACCATAGGCTGGTCAGCGCGATGGTGCCCGTGACCTGGCTGTTGGTGATGGTGCCGGCGTTCCAGCCGGCGATGCCGCCCACATTCTGGGTGCCGCTGGCGTTGACCGCCGTCAGCGACACGTCGTTCAGCGTGCCGGAATTGCCGCCGAACAGGCCGACATAGCTGAAGCCGCCGCCACCCACGGTCAGGTTGGCGATGCCGTGGCCCAGGCCCTGGAAGGCGCCGGAGAAGGGCGTGGCGCCATCGCCCACGGCGGTGTAGGCGAAGCCGGACATGTTCAGATCGGCGTTCAGGGCGTAGTGGCCGCCCAGGTCGCCGGTCATGGCCTGCAACTGCGCAGGATTGTTGACCAGGGTGTAGGCCTGGCCCTGGATGGACAGGCCGTCGCCGGGGGCGGCCAGCGTGACCTTGGCGCCCTGGTTTACGTCCAGGCCGCCGCTGCCCCCCTGGGCCGGGTTCAGGGCCAGGCTGGCGGCGGTGGCGCCGCCGTGGCGGATGTCGGCGCTGACGGTGATGTCGCGGTAGGCGTTCAGGGTCAGGCTGTTGGGCCCGGTCCAGGCAATGGCGCCCGCCACCAGGATGTCGCCGTTGCCCGTGCCGCTGGCGCCGGTCTGCAGGGTGACGTTGGTGGTGGCCAGGGCTGTTTCCACCGTGCCGCTGCTGACGGCGCCGGGACCGCTGGGGCCCACGATCAGGTCGGCCGGGTCCAGCAGCCAGGTGCCGGTGTGGCCGTGCAGAGCGGTGGTGTCGACATGGATGTCGGCGATGGACAGGGTGGCGCCTGAGGTCTCGACGGTGCCGCCATCGCCGCCGGCCGCACCCGCCTTGGCGCTCAGCGTACCGGCGACAGTGGTCACGCCGTCCGACTTCAGACGGATGGTGCCGCCGTCACCCGCGCCATCGGCGGCGATGGTGCCGCTACTGTCGATCCCGGTCGAGGCCTCCAGCGTCACCACGCCGCCGTGGCTGGTCAGCGCGCTCGCCTCGATGACGCCGGTGTTATTGATGACGCCGCCCAGCAAGGCGTCCGCCGACTTGGCGGCCAGGATCACCTGGCCGTCGGGTGCCGCGATCATCCGGTGGTTCACGATCAGGGTGCGGATGGCGGCCGGATCCACCGCCACGCTGACGCCCCCCTTGTCGCCCTTTGGATCAAAGGTCAGGGTCACCTTCTCACCGGCCGCCAGCACCACGCTGCCCAGCTTGGCGGTGATGACGCCGTCGTTGATCACCTCCGGCGCCAGCAGGCCGACATAGCCGCCGCCGGCCGCCGTCAGCGCGCCCTGGTTGGCGACCGTGGCGGTGCTGCCGTTGCGTTGGAATGTGTAGGTGCCGGCCATGAAGTCCTGGTTGGCGATATCCAGGGTGGAGGCGACCAGGCCGCCGACGTTGACGCTGGCGCCCTGGCCGAAGGTGATGCCGGCGGGGTTGACGATGAAGATCTGCCCGTTGGCCGTCAGCTTGCCCAGGATTTCCGAGGGAATGCCGCTTAGCACCCGGTTCAGCGCCGCCGAGGCCGGGCCCGGCTGGTGGAAGGTGACGCCGGCGTTGCCACCGATGCTGAAGTCCTGCCAGGTGATGACGGCGCGCGGACTGGTCTGGTTGACCGTCATGGCGGCACCGGACTGGCTGATGCTGGCGCTGCCGGCCGCCACGCTGCCACCGGTCGGCAGGGCGTTGGGGGCGGTGCCGGCATTGCCCGCCGCCGGCCACAAGGCGGCGGAGGCCAGCAGCAACAGGCGCAGGCGGGCCGGGCGTTTAGGCGTGGGCTGGAGACGCAGGTCCCTCATGGTGAATCCCTCGGGGTTCCCTCCCGCCTGATGCCGCCGGCGGGCTGACGCGGGGGAGAACGCCGAGGGGCGCGGGGCCGGACAGGCGCGCGTGCGACGACCGCGCTGGCTGAACCTGCGTGGTCGGAAATCGGGTCGCTTTTCTAAGAAGGCGCGGGGGGTGCGCGGCTGGCGGCGATGGCCTTTTTACGGCGTGGCTCCCTGCCTGCGATTGTAGGCGGGACGCCACCGGCCGGCCTGTGACCAACCGGTGGCAATCAACCTTTGGATGCGGGCCAGAATCAAGGGCGCACCGCCCCCTCGAGCAGTTCGAACACCTCGCTTCCCCGGCCGGCCAGGATGCCCTTGGCGGAATAGAGGGCGGTACCCACCACCTGGGCCATTTCCACCTTGGGCGGCATCACCAGCTCATAGCGGTCAACCTTCACATCCAGCAGGGCGGGGCCGGGGGTGGACAGCCAGTCGCGCACGGCGCTATCCAGGTCCTGCGGCCGTTCCACGCGGCGGCCCCAGAGGCCGATAGCCTCCGCCACCCGGGCGAAGTCGGGATTCTTCAGGTCGGTATAGGCGTCCAGCAGGCCCTCCACCTTCTGTTCCAACTCCACGAAGCCCAGCGAGCCGTTGTTGTAGACCACCACCTTGATGGGCAGGTTTTCCTGCACCGTGGTGAGCAGGTCGCCCATCAGCATGGCCAACCCGCCGTCGCCGGAGAGGGAGATGACCTGCCGGCTGGGGAAGGCGGCCTGGGCGCCCAGGGCCTGCGGCATGGCGTTGGCCATGGTGCCGTGGCTGAGGCTGACGACGGTGCGGTTTTGGCCCGTGGCCGGCACATGGCGCAGGCACCACACCATGGGCGACCCGCCATCGGCGGTATAGACGGCGTCGACGGCGGCGTGGCGGGCCACCGTCTCCGTCAGGTATTGCGGGTGGATGGTGTCGCCCTCGCCGGCCACGGCGCGCTTCTCCAGCTTGGCATCGGCCTTGGCGGCATGGTCCAGCGCCGCGTTCAGAAAGGTGCGGTCCTCACGCGGGGCCAGGCGCGGCAGCAGCGCCTCCAGCGTCGGCGCCACGTCGCCCACCACGCCCAGGTCCACGGGGTGGCGACGGCCCAGGTGGGCGCCGTCGATGTCCACCTGGATGATGGTGGCCTTCTGCGGATAATACTGCCGCCAGGCGAAGTCGCAGCCCAGCAGCAGCAGGGTGTCGCAGTCCATCAGCGCCTGGTAGCCGCCGGCCGTGCCGAAAATGCCGGTCATGCCCACATCGTAGGGGTTGGCCGGCTCCAGGAAGTCCTTGGCGCGGGAGGTGCGCGCCACGGGCGCCTGCAGCCGTTCCGCCAGCGCAACGACTTGGTCATGGGCATCCTCGCAGCCGGCGCCGCCATAGATGGCGATCTTGCCGCCGGCGTTCAGCAGCTCGGCCATGCGGTCCAGCTCGCCATCGCTGGAACGCACCACCGGCCGCGTGCGATGGGCGGTGAAGGCGGGCTCCTCCGGCGCGTCGGCGCTGGAAACGTCGACGGGCACGATCAGCACGGCCACGCCGCGCTTGGTCAGCGCCGCCTGTGCCGCCATGGCCGTCATGCGCCGCGCCTGGGTGGGTGTGCGGATTTCCTCGCAGAAGACGCTGGCGGACTTGTACACGGCCTTGAAGTCCACCTCCTGCGGGAAGTCGAAGCCCAGCTCATCCCGCGTGATCTGGCTGGCGATCAGCACCACGGGCGCGCGGTTGCGGTGGCTTTCATACAGGCCGTTGATGAAGTGCAGGCCGCCCGGCCCGCAGGACCCGGCGCACAGGGCCAGTTCGCCCGTCAGCAGGGCATCGGCCCCGGCCGCCATGGCGCCCGCCTCCTCATGCCGCACATGGATCCAGCGCATCTCGCTCCGGCGGATGGCGTCGGTGACGTGGTTCAGGGTGTCACCCGGCACGCCATAGCAACGCCGGGCGCCGGCGTCGAACAAGGTTTCCACGATAATGTCGGCGACGCTGCGGCTCATTGCCTCTTCCTCCTCTGTGGACGGGGCAATAACGCCGGAGGGGGGCGGGAAGGTTCCGGGTGCGGCGAAGCCGCGCCCGCTGGTTGGGGTGTCAACATAAGGGGGACGTGTTGCGCGCGGCGCAGATGACAGGGGCGGACGGGTGGCGTAAGGTCCCCGCCGGCCACGGGAGCCGCCCGTGACCAGGGCCCGCCGGAACGCACCGGCCGGGCCGGATTATCGGGAGAGCCCCAATGCCAGACGTCGGCGGTGAAAGCCGGGAGTTCACGCTGTTCCCCGTGGCCAAGGACGCCACCAGCTACCGCAAGCTGACCAGCGACTACGTGTCGACCACGACCTTCGACGGGGAAGAGGTCCTGAAGGTCGAGCCCGAGGGCCTGCGCCTGCTGGCCGAACAGGCCTTCATCGACATCAACCACCTGCTGCGCCCCGGCCACCTGGCCCAGCTGCGCGCCATTCTGGACGATGCCGAGGCGTCGCCTAACGACCGCTTCGTGGCGCTGGACCTGCTGAAGAACGCCTCCATCGCCGCCTCGGGCGTCCTGCCCATGTGCCAGGACACCGGCACCGCCATCATCATGGGCAAGAAGGGCCGCCGCGTCTGGACCAAGGGCGGTGACGAGACCGCCCTGGGCAGCGGCGTGCTGGACGCCTATGCCAAGCGCAACCTGCGCTACAGCCAGGTGGCGCCCCTGTCCATGTATGAGGAAAAGAACACCCGCACCAACCTGCCGGCGCAGGTGGACATCTACGCCGAGGGCGACGACGCCTATAAGTTCCTGTTCATGGCCAAGGGCGGCGGGTCGGCCAACAAGACCTTCCTGTTCCAGGCCACGCCCTCGGTGCTGGCGCCCGACCGGTTGCTGCCCTTCCTGGAAGAGAAGATCAAGTCGCTGGGCACCTCGGCCTGCCCGCCCTACCATCTGGCCATCGTCATCGGCGGCACCAGCGCCGAGATGAACCTGAAGACGGTCAAGCTGGCCTCGGCCCGCTATTACGACGGCCTGCCCACCCAGGGCTCGGAAAGCGGCCACGCCTTCCGCGACCTGGAGATGGAGGCTGCCGTCCACAAGCTGAGCCAGACCATGGGCATCGGCGCGCAGTTCGGTGGCAAGTACTTCTGCCATGATGTGCGGGTCATCCGCCTGCCGCGCCACGGCGCCTCGCTGCCCATCGGCATCGGCGTGTCGTGCTCGGCCGATCGCCAGGCCCTGGCCAAGATCACCCGCGACGGTATTTTCCTGGAGGAACTGGAGCACGATCCCGCCCGCTTCCTGCCGGAGATCGATGACAGCCAATTGGCGGGCGAGGTGGTCAAGATCGACCTCAACCGCCCCATGTCGGAAATCCGCGAGACCCTGTCGCGGTACCCCATCCGCACCCGCGTCTCGCTGACCGGCCCGCTGATCGTGGCCCGCGACAGCGCCCACGCCCGCCTGCGCGCGGGGCTGGAGGCGGGACAGCCGCTGCCGGATTACTTCAAGAACCACCCCATCTACTACGCCGGTCCGGCCAAGACGCCGACGGGCTATGCCTCCGGTTCCTTCGGGCCCACCACGGCCGGCCGCATGGACAGCTTCGTCGATCAGTTCCAGGCGGCGGGCGGCTCCTTCGTCATGCTGGCCAAGGGCAACCGCAGCCCGGCGGTGCGTGAGGCGTGCAAGAAGCATGGCGGCTTCTACCTGGGCAGCATCGGTGGCGCCGCCGCCCGCCTGGCCCAGGACTGCATCAAGAAGGTGGAATGCATCGCCTTTGAGGATCTGGGCATGGAAGCCATCTGGCGCATCGAGGTCGAGGACTTCCCCGCCTTCGTCGTCATCGATGACAAGGGCAACGACTTCTTCCAGGAATTCACCTGATCCGGAAGGCGTCCGGCCCCAGGCCTGCGCACGATTGAGGAAGGCCGGTCCCGTCGGGATCGGCCTTTTTCTTCGGTGCGCCAGGCATGGCGCGAGGTGCGTAAGCACCGAGAGCCGGGTTGGTAACCGGCTTGTGACTTGGAGGTGGAAGTCCTCTACGGACCCTGGTGATGGGAACCGTTAGCCGAACAGCAAGAGGGTCGCCGCGAGGTGGGGTTTGAAGGAAGCTGCAAGCAAAGTGCCGGCCTGACGAACAGGAATCGCATGAGGCGTCCGCATCCGGGCGAGGGAGCCGAAAAGCCCGAAGCCCGATATCACCCGGAGGATGCGGCCGTAGATGCGGCGGGTATATGGCACGAAGGTCAGGCGTCTTACCCTGGGAGGTCTGCCGACCTGCCCCTGGTGACAGGTGTGCTACTGGCGTCGCGAGGCGCCGGGATGGGGCGGCAGAAGTCAGCAGAAGCCGTAGTAGCTGGCGCACCGGGCCGGTGAAGGGCAGAACATGGAGTGCCGGAAGGAGACCTGGCTTTCGATGGTGACAGGAGACGCGGCCAGCGGGTCTGTGAAGACCCGCATCCACTCTGAGGGTAGCGGCCGGCAGCCGCGAGAGCAGGAGCTGGATGCGTCAAGCGCCACGGCAGGTCGGCCCCTCCAACCGGAGGCGGAAGAGCGGTTGCTGGAGGAAGTCCTCAGCCGTGAGAACATGAGGCGGGCTTACGACCGGGTGATGGCGAACCAGGGCGCGGCGGGCATCGATGGGATGCCGGTCGGGGCGCTGAAGCCGTACCTGGTTGAGCACTGGGCGCGCCTCAAGGAAGACCTGCTGGCGGGCCGATACCTGCCGTCGCCGGTGCGGGGGGTGGAGATCCCCAAGCCCGGTGGCGGTGTTCGGCTGTTGGGTATCCCGACAGTCGTGGACCGGCTGATCCAACAGGCGTTGCATCAGGTGCTGATGCCGCTGTTCGATCCGGACTTCTCCGGGTCCTCCTACGGGTTCCGTCCCGGACGGAGCGCCCACCAGGCGGTGCGGGCCGCGCGG
>NZ_VITN01000002.1 GCF_007828045.1 Nitrospirillum amazonense
CAACGGACGCGGCCCCTGGTGGAATGCCGGGGCCAGCCACATGAACGACGCCTACCGCAAATCCTTCTTCGACACCCTCGGCCTGCCATCCCTCATGACGACCCATCAACGCCTAAACCACGCTTCATGAACCGCCGTATACGGAACCGTACGTACGGTGGTGTGGGAGGGGGGAGGTGTGAACCTTCCCCCTACCCGATCCCCCCGATTGCACGGCTTCTATCACCCGGCCCATGCCGGTAGACTTGTCGGCCGTAAGGGGTGCGGGCGAAGGCGCGCACGTGAAGACAGGCGGCGTCATGCGTCCACTCCCGGGGCACGCCCTGGCGACTTCGTTCAAGGTCCTGCTCCTGGCGGCGGCATATCTGGGCACGGCACGTCTGGGCCTGGCCCTGGCCAGTCTGAGCGACAGCGCCAGCCCGGTGTGGCCCGCCTCCGGCCTGGCTGTGGCGGGCCTGCTGATCTTCGGCCGGGGCGCCTGGCCCTTCGTCCTCATCGGCGCCTTCGTCGCCAACCTGCTCACCCCCGGCGTGGGCCCCCTGACGGCGACCTTCATCGCGTTGGGCAACACGGGCGAGGCGGTGCTGGGCGCCCTGCTGTTCACGCGCATCGATGGCATCGACAAGGAAAGGCTGCAGGTTTCCCGCGCCGCCGCCCATGGCCTGGCCGCCATCCTGGCGCCTGTTTGCAGCGCCACCATCGGGGTCAGCGCCCTGCTGGTGGCGGGCAACCTGTCCTGGGACGTGAACCTGGGCGCCATCTGGATCACCTGGTGGACGGGCGATGCGCTGGGCATCCTGATCATCACCGCCCTGCTGGTGGCCCTGCGGGAGGCCAAGGCCGCCGACTGGCGCCCCGCCCACTTGTGGGCGACGCTGTTCAGCGGCCTGATGCCTGTGCTGGGGCTGACGGTGGCGGCCCTGACCCTACCCTTCCTGCCCGTGGCGCGGACGCTGTTGGGCTCGGCCGCGGCGCTGGGCATCTTCCTGCTATATCCCGCCATCCTGCTGGCCGCCCGCCGCTACGGCCCGGCGGCGGCCCACCTGGTGGTTCTGGCGGCGGCCACGGTCTATGTGCTGGGCACGATCGCCGGCATCGGCCCATTCATGGATGCCACCCTGAACGAAAGCCTGCTGAACATGCAGGCCATGCTGGCGACGTTTGCCCTGACGGCCATCGTCTTCTCCGACATTCCCCCGCAGTCGGCGCGCTTGGGATCCGCTGTCTTCCTGGTGGGCTGCCTGGTGGCCACCGGCGTCTTCCTGGACCGGACGGACATCGCCCGCTCCCGCGATGAGGCCCACCTGGGCAAGATCGTGGACAATGCCATGGCGCGCATCCACGAACGCCTGCTGGTCTATTCCAACGCCTTGGAGTCCGGCGCCGCCCTCTACGCCACCGGCCTGCCCGTGGGCCGCGAGCAGTGGCGGGCGTTCGCCAGCACCATCAACATCGATGGCCGCTATCCCGGCATCAACGGCATCGGCGTCGTCTATCCCGTGCCCACCGACGGGCTGGAGGCCTTCCTGGCGCGTGTCCGGGCCGACGGCGCGCCTGACTTCAAGCTGCGCGCCGCCTCCACCGAACCGGTGCTGGACGACTTCGCCGACGCGCTGGAATACGACGTCATCACCTATATTGAGCCGGCGGGCGCCAACGCGGCCGCCCTGGGGCTGAACGTGGCGACGGAAGCCAACCGCCGCGACGCGGCCTTACGCGCCCGTGACACCGGCCAGCCCGCCATGACCAAGCGCATCATCCTGGTGCAGGACGCGCAGCGGCGTGCGGGCTTCCTCTATTTCATTCCCGTCTATACGCCGGGCAAGCCGCTGGACACGGTGGCGCAGCGCCGCCGCGCCCTGCAGTGCTGGATCTATGCCCCCTTCATTTCCGAGGTGTTCTTCCGCGAGGCGCTGCGCGACAGGGTGGATGAGGTCAACGTCGCCGTGTACGACGGCGGCGAGATGCGGCCCGACGCCCTGCTGTACCGCAAGATCACGCCCGACACCCTGGGGGGCCGGCTGGCCGCGCGCGTGGGCCTCAAGGCCTCGGGCCTGGGCGCCCCGGACCAGGTGAGCCGCGTGGATGAGGCCGGTCACGCCTTGACCTTGGCGTGGTCGCGGGCGGCCAGTTTCGCCACCGCCGGCCAGGCGGGGGCAGCAATGGCCGCCGCCAGCCTGGCCTTCATTTCGCTCATGCTGGCGGCGTTGACCGCCAATTTGCACCTGGTTCGCGCCCGCGCCACGGCCATCGCCGAGGGCATGACGCGGGAACTGAGCGCCATCAACACCAAGCTGATGGCCGCCGGCAAACGCCTGACCCTGGCGACGCGGGCCGGCGGCATCGGCGTATGGGAATACGATCTGGCGACGCAGGAGCTGGTCTGGGACGAGCGCATGTTCCAGATGTACGGCGTCGACCCGGACACGTCCCGCCCCCTGACTTTCGCCACCTGGCAGTCCCGCTGCCATGCGGAGGATCTGGGCCGCATGCAGGCGGAAGTGCAGGCGGCCGTCCGCGGCGAGGTGCCCCTGGATACGGAGTTCCGCATCCGCCTGCCCGATGGCACCATCCGCCACATCAAGACCAACGGCTTGGTGGAGCGCGACGCCAAGGGCCAGGCCATCAAGATCGTGGGCGTGAACTGGGACGTTACGGCAACGCGCGAGAGCGCCCGCGCCCTGGCCGCGGAAAAGCGGCGGGCGGAGGAGGCCAACCGGGCCAAGAACGAGTTCCTGGCCAATATGAGCCATGAGGTGCGCACGCCCATGAACGGCGTGGTGGGCATGGTGCAACTGCTGCTGGACACCAGCGGCCTCACCACCGAGCAGCGCGGCTACGCCGAGACCATCCGCGACAGCGCCGATGCCCTGCTGGGGGTCATCAACGACATCCTGGACATCTCCAAGCTTGAGGCGGGCAAGGTCGACCTGGAGAACCTGTCCTTCGATCTGGGCGATCTGGTGGAGGGGGTGGCCGCCATCCTGGCGCCCCGTGCCCGCGACAAGGGTATCGAGCTGGGCGTGCTGGTGGTGGAGGAAGCGCGGCGGCACTGGCGCGGCGATCCCACCCGCCTGCGGCAGCTGCTGCTGAACCTGGCCGGCAACGCCGTCAAGTTCACCGACCGCGGCTGGGTCAGCATCGTCGTCACCTGCCTGGCCGGCACCGCGCCCGGCACGCGGCGCCTGCGCTTCGCTGTGCAGGACACCGGCATCGGCCTCAGCGACGAGCAGGCCCGGCGCTTGTTTCAGAAATTCACCCAGGCGGACGCCAGCGTCACCCGGCGCTTCGGCGGCACGGGCCTGGGCCTGGCCATCTGCAAGCAGCTGGTGGAGCTGATGGGGGGCGACATCGGGGCGGAAAGCACGCCGGGCCAAGGGTCCCTGTTCTGGTTCGAATTGCCGCTGGCCCCGGCGGAACCGGCCGCCGCGCCCCTGCCCTCGCTGGAAAGCGTGCGCGGCCGCCACGCTCTGGTGGTCGATGACCTGGCCATGAACCGCCTGATCCTCACCCACAACCTCAGCTTCGACCTGGGCCTGCGTGTGGATGAGGCGCCGGACGGTGAAACCGCGCTGGCGCGGCTGTGGTCGGCGGCGGGCGGCGGCGACCCCTATGACATCCTGCTGATCGACAACCGCATGCCGGGCCTCAACGGGCCCGAGGTGGTGGCCAGGGTGCGCGCCGATGCCCGATTCCAGGACCTGCGCGTCATCCTGGTCAGTTCCATCGAACCGGATCAGACAACGGTCGATGCCCGCTATGACGCCCTACTGGCCAAGCCAGTGCGCCGCCTGTCCCTGAACGAGGCGGTGGCGCGCGCCTTTGGCTGCCTGATGCCGCCCTGCGCGCCCCAGCCGGCGGCGGCGGAAACGGCGCCGGACGGCCAGGGCCGCCGCGTGCTGGTGGTGGAGGACAACCCCACCAACCAGGCGGTGGCGAGCCTGATGCTGCGCAAGGCGGGTTACATGGTCACCGTGGTGGAGGACGGTGCGCAGGCGGTGGCGGCCTGCGCCCGCGACCGCTACGACATCGTGCTCATGGACGTGCAGATGCCGGTGATGGATGGCATGGAGGCCACGCGCCGCATCCGGGCGGCAGAGGCGGCGGAAGGCCGGGCCCGTACCCCCATCCTGGCCATGACCGCCAATGCCATGGCGGGGATGAGCGCCGACTACGCCGCCGCCGGCATGGACGATTGCGTCTATAAGCCCTTCCGTCAACAGCAGATCCTGCAGGTGGTCGACGACTGGTCCCGCGCCGGAGAGGCGGCCGCCACAGGGATGAAGGCCCCCGCCCCCGAACCTGTCGCGGTGCCGGAACCGATGCCAGCGGCAGCGAACGCCATGACTGATCTGCCGCTGCTGGAGGAGGCGATTCTGGGCCGCCTGCAACCGGTGGCGGGCCCCGGCGCCTTTGACCGGCTGGTGCGTGATTTCATCGGCAACGGCGCGACCCGGGTGGACAGGGTGGCGAGTCTGGCGGCCGCAGATGACAGGACCGACCTGCATACCTTGGGACAGCAGGCCCATGACCTTATTTCCACGGCGGGGAATTGTGGATTAAGACGGCTGGAGGAGGCCGCACGCCAGCTTCAGTTCGCCTGCGATGCCGGCGACGCCGATCGCGCCCGGGCCCTAGGGGACCTGATCGGCACCATAGGGCCTCAATCTTGGCAGGCGCTGAGGCGACGCTTCCTGGAAACGGCGGACTGAACGGGACTGCCTTAACCTAGGTTTTCCCAGGAATTGCGCCCATCTTCGACCGTTAACAAAAAATACACCGTTGGCGTGTTATTTATTACGCATTCATCCAGGTATTTTTCGCCCTCACAGCAATTCCATAATCGCAATGCCCGCTGTGAAAGTTTCCTTTATACGTCTGTTGACAGGGTATTGAGGAAATAGCCGACCAGCAGCGTGTCCGTTGGCGTGCAACCCGCAGGCGGATTAGACTGTTAGCCGTATAAGACGGCGGCCTAGGCGTGACGGACAGAGTGATTGACGTGAAAGACGCGGCAGTGTTGGACAGCATCATACAGCCCCCCTCCCCCCTTCCCGTATCGCTTGCCGGCCCCCTTTCGGCCCCCCGGCTGACCCATCTCCAGCGGCTTGAGGCGGAAAGCATCCACATCCTGCGGGAAGTGGTGGCCGAAACGCAGAACCCGGTGATGCTTTATTCCATCGGCAAGGACAGCGCGGTGATGCTGCACCTGGCGATGAAGGCCTTCTACCCGGCCAAGCCGCCTTTCCCCCTGCTGCACGTGGACACCACCTGGAAGTTCCGCGAGATGATCGCCTTCCGCGACCAACGGGCGGCGGATCTGGGCCTGGACCTGCTGGTGCACACCAACCCGGAAGGCTTGGCGCGGGGCATCGGCCCCTTCACCCACGGCTCCGCCATCCATACCCAGGTGATGAAGACGGAAGCGCTGAAGCAGGCGTTGGACCGTTACGGCTTCGACGCCGCGTTCGGCGGCGCCCGCCGCGACGAGGAGAAGAGCCGCGCCAAGGAGCGCATCTTCAGCTTCCGCAACGAGCAACACCGCTGGGATCCCAAGAATCAGCGCCCCGAGCTCTGGCAGCTGTACAACGCGCGCAAGAACAAGGGCGAGAGCATCCGCGTTTTCCCCCTGTCCAACTGGACCGAGCTGGACATCTGGGAATACATCTATCTGGAAAACATCCCCATCGTGCCGCTGTACTTCGCCGCCGAACGGCCGGTGGTGGAGCGTGACGGCGCCCTGATCATGGTCGATGACGACCGCCTGCCCATGAAGCCCGGGGAGATGCCGCAGATGCGCCGCGTGCGCTTCCGCACCCTGGGCTGCTACCCGCTGACCGGCGCCATCGACAGCGACGCCGACAGCCTGCCCGCCATCATCCGCGAAATGCTGCTGGCCCGCACGTCGGAGCGCCAGGGCCGCGTGATCGACCGCGACGGCGGCGCCTCCATGGAACAGAAGAAGCAGGAAGGGTACTTCTGATGGCCCCCGATACCCCCCTGCCCGAGACGCTGGAGGCGGGCGTGTCCGAGATTGAGCGCTACCTCGCGGCCCAGCAGTCCAAGAGCCTGCTGCGCTTCATCACCTGCGGCAGCGTCGACGACGGCAAGAGCACCCTGATCGGCCGCCTGCTGTACGACAGCAAGATGCTGTTCGAGGACCAGTTGGCGACCCTGGAGGCCGACAGCCGCAAGGTGGGCACCCAGGGCGGCGACCTGGACTTCGCCCTGCTGGTCGATGGCCTGTCGGCGGAGCGGGAGCAGGGCATCACCATCGACGTCGCCTATCGCTTCTTCAACACCGACCGGCGCAAGTTCATCGTGGCCGACACGCCCGGCCATGAGCAGTACACGCGCAACATGGTCACCGGCGCATCCACCGCCGACCTCGCCATCATCCTGATCGACGCGCGCAAGGGTGTGCTGTCCCAGACGCGGCGCCACAGCTTCCTGGTCTCCCTGCTCGGCATCCGCAAGATCGTGCTGGCCGTCAACAAGATGGACCTGATGGGCTATGACCAGGCCGTCTTCGACCGCGTCGTCGCGGAATACCGCGCCTTCGCCCGCCAGCTGGACCTGACCGACATCCAGGCCATCCCGCTGTCGGCGCTGAAGGGCGACAACGTCACCACCCTGACCGACGCCATGCCCTGGTACCAGGGGCCCACGCTGATCGGCCATCTGGAGACGGTCGAGGTCGCGGACCTGCGCGCGAGCCAGCCTTTCCGCCTGCCGGTGCAATGGGTGAACCGCCCCAACCTGGACTTCCGCGGCTATGCCGGCACCATCGCCGCCGGCACGGTGCGCCCGGGCGACCGCATCCGCGTCCTGCCGTCGGGGCAGGAAAGCCGGGTGGCCCGCATCGTCACCCATGACGGCGACCTACCCTTGGCCGTGGCCGGCCAATCCGTCACCCTCACCCTGACGGACGAGATCGACATCAGCCGCGGCGACATCCTCTCCACCCTGGATGAGGCCGCCGAGGCAGCCGACCAGATGGAGGCGACGCTGGTATGGATGTCGGAGGCGCCGCTGCTGCCCGGTCGCCCCTATATCCTAAAGCTGGGCACCAAGTCGGTGCCGGCCACGGTGGCGACGCTGAAGCACAAGATCAACGTCAACACCCTGGAACAGCTGGCGACCAAGACGCTGAGCCTGAACGAAGTGGGGCTGGCGACCTTGAGCCTGGACCAGGCCATCGCTTTCGACGTCTATCGCAACAATCGCGACACGGGCGGTTTCATCCTGATCGACCGCCTGACCAATGAGACGGTGGCCGCCGGCCTCATCCGGTCCGCCATCGTGCGCACCGTGCCCTGGCAGGTGCTGGACGTGGACAAGCGCGCCCGCTCGCAGATGAAGGGCCAGCGTCCGCGCGTGCTGTGGTTCACGGGCCTGTCCGGCGCCGGCAAGTCCACCATCGCCAACCTGGTGGAAAAGAAGCTGCACGCCCATGGCCGCCACACCATGCTGCTGGACGGCGACAACGTCCGCCACGGCCTGAACCGCGACCTGAGCTTCACCGACGCCGATCGGGTGGAGAACATCCGCCGCGTCGCCGAGGTGTCCAAGCTGATGATCGATGCCGGACTGATCGTCCTGGTCTCCTTCATCTCCCCCTACCGCGCGGAACGGCGCATGGCCCGCGAGCTGCTGGGCCCGGGCGAGTTCCTGGAGGTGTTCGTGGACACGCCCCTGGCGGTGGCCGAGGGGCGGGATGTGAAGGGCCTGTACGCCAAGGCGCGCGCCGGCAAGATCCCGAACTTCACCGGCATCGACAGCCCCTATGAGCCGCCAGAGTCGCCCGATGTGCGCATCGACACCCAGGCCATGACCGCCGAGCAGGCGGCCAACCACATCTTCACGCTGCTGTCCCGCTTCGATGAGGATGCCGACCTGGTGGACGGCGCCGCCATCTGACGGCGACCGCCAGTTCCCGAATGAAGGGCCGGCCGGAGCGATCCGCCGGCCCTTCGCCATTTGTGGCCCCTTCGCCCTTCCAGAAGTGGCCCTCGCGTGCAGCTTGCCTTCCAGATCAACCATTTGTGGTGCGACAGCGCGCCTCGCGCGCTATGATGCTGTTGGGGATTGTGGCAGTCGGGGGCCAAGGTGCAGCGGGACAAAGCGGAGCTTTTGCGCTCCATCGCCATTGACCGGACGGCGCCGCCACCGGCGCGACAGGGCAGCGGCGGCGGTGGGCGCGGCCTTATCCTGGGCCTAGGCGCCGGCGTGGCCGTTGTGGCGGTCGCGGCGGGGATCGCCTGGTCTGCCGGCCTGCTCCATCACTTCGGCGGTGCCGATCCGGCACCGGCGGCCGTTTCCGCCAAGCCTGCGCCCAGCACCTCCGCTGGTCCGGCCCAGCCAACGCCCGCCGCCCCGGTTTCTGAGGTGCGCAGCGGCAACCTCATCGGCTCCGGCTATGTCGTGGCGCGGCGGGTGGCCACGGTCTCCGCCGATGTCACCGGGCGGGTGCGTGAGGTCCTGGTGCAGGAAGGCATGCTGGTGCAAAAGGGCCAGGTGCTGGCCACGCTGGACGACGTGCTGGCCCGCAGCGACCTGGATCTGGCCCGGGCCCGCCAGGCCTCGGCAGAGGCCGCCGTGGTGGCCAGCCAGGCGGATCTGGTGGACGCGGAAAAGACGCTGGAGCGCACGCGCGCCCTGACCGGCCGCCAGTTCTCCAGCGAGGCCGACCTGATCAAGGCGGACGCCCGCGCCGCCTCGCTGCGTGCCCAGTTGGTGAAGTCCAAGGCCGACGTGAACGCCGCCCGCGCCACCGTCGCCTATGACGCGGAGATGGTGGACCGCTACCAGGTCCGCGCCCCCTTCACCGGCGTGGTCACGGAAAAAAATGCCCAGCCGGGTGAAATCATCTCCCCCATGTCGTCCGGCGGCTTCACCCGCACAGGCGTGTGCACCCTGGTGGACATGGATAGCCTGGAATTCGAGGTGGAGGTGAACGAGGCCAACATCGCCCGCGTCCGCGCCGGCCAGAAGGTGGAGGCGACGCTGGACGCCTATCCCGACTGGAAGGTGCCGGCCTCGGTCCTGGCCATCATCCCCACCGCCAGCCGGGAGAAGGCCACCATCAAGGTGCGGGTGGCCATCGCGGTCAAGGATCCCCGCATCCTGCCCAACATGGCGGCCAAGGTGACCTTTCTGAATGAGGGCAAGGGCGGCTGATCCGCCCCCTCCCCACCCCATCCCATCGTCCCACGACCACAATCGGGAGCCTGAGGCCATGACGGGCCAGACGCTGATTCACCTGCAGGACGTTTCCAAGCGGTTCGTGAAGGGCAAGGACACCATCACCATCTTCGACCACCTGGGCCTCAGCATCCCCGCCGGCGACTTCGTGGCGGTGATGGGGCCCAGCGGCTCGGGCAAGACCACCCTGCTAAACCTGCTGGGCGGCATCGACCAGCCCACGGAGGGCAGCATCACCTTCGACGGCGGCCGGGTGGACACGCTGACGGAGGGGCAACTGGCCCGCTGGCGCGCCCATAATGTCGGCTTCATCTTCCAATTCTACAACCTGATGCCCACCCTGTCGGCGGCGCGGAACGTGGAACTGCCCCTGCTGCTCACCTCCTTCGGCCGGGCGGAGCGCAAGCGGCGGGTAGAGGCGGCGCTGAGCCTGGTGGGCCTGGCGGAGCGGGCGGACCATTATCCGCGGGAGATGTCGGGCGGCCAGCAGCAGCGCGTGGCCATCGCCCGCGCCCTGATCTCCGACCCCAAGCTGCTGCTGTGCGACGAGCCCACCGGCGACCTGGACCGCACCACGGCGGACGAGATCCTGGCCATGCTGCGGCTGCTGAACCAGGAAATGGGCAAGACCATCGTCATGGTGACCCATGATCCGGAGGCGGCCAAGTACGCCCGCCGCACCCTGCACCTGGACAAGGGCCGCTTCACCGAGCGGGAGCTGGTGGCATGAGCGACCTCTATCTGCTTTGGCGCAACCTGTTCCGCCGCAAGCTACGCACCTTCCTGATGATGCTGGCCATCTTCGTGGCCTTCGTCATCTACGGCGTGCTGGGCAGCATCCACTACGCCTTCGAGCATGGCGTGGACTCATCGGCCGACAACCGGCTGGTGGTGGTGAACAAGATCACCTTCATCCAGCCCCTGCCCTATGCCTATGTCGGCAAGATCGCGGCCATCAAGGGCGTGAAGAACGTCACCTTCGCCAACTGGTTCGGCGGCTATTACCAGGACGCGCGCAACCAGATCGGCACCTTCGCCGTCGACCCCGAAAGCTATCTGCGGATCTATCGCGATGACCTGCGCATCGATCCCGCCCAGCGCGAGGCCTTCATCCACGACCGCACCAGCATGGTGGTGGGCGAGGCCATCGCCACGAAGTACGGCTGGAAGGTGGGCGACCGTATCCCAATCAACTCCAACATCTTCACCAACAAGGCGGACGGCAGCCACACGTGGCAACTGACCGTGGCCGGCATCGCCTACGCGGCCCGGAAATCCTTCAACACCAGCTTCATCATCTTCCAGTATGAGAACTTCAACGAAAGCAAGACCTTCGGCAAGGATACCATCGGCTGGATCACGCTGGAGACGGACAGCGCCGCGGTGAATGAAACGGTGGCCGCCACCATCGACGAACTGTTCGCCAACTCCACCGCGGAAACCAACACCCAGTCGGAAAAGGCGTTCGGCAAGGCCTTCCTGGCCCAGCTGGGCAACATCGCCCTGATCATCACCCTGGTGGTGGGGGCGGCCTTCGCCACCATTCTGATGATCGTGGGCAACACCATGGTGATGGCGGTGCGCGAGCGCACCAAGGAGATCGCCGTGCTGAAGACCCTCGGCTTTCCCTCCTGGCGCATCTGGCGCCAAGTGCTGGGGGAATCGGTGCTGCTGTCCCTGCTGGGCGGCGTGCCCGGGCTTTTGGTGGCCGGCCTGCTGGTGACGGTGCTGTCCAAGGCCGCGTCGGGCGCCATTCCCGGGTTGGCCCTGACCCTGCCCGTCGCCGGCCTGGGCCTGACCTTCATGCTGCTTCTCGGGGTGATCACCGGCTTCTTGCCGGCCTGGAACGCACTGCGCCTGAACATCGTCACCGCCCTCGGGCGCCTGTGACCCGCCCGCCGCTCTGAAGGAACGACCGTCATGCGCGTGTTCAACGAGATCGCGGTGGTCACCACCATCTGCATTAAAAGCATCCCGCAACGCTTCTGGGCCTCCTTCTCCACGGTGGTCGCGGTCGGGCTGGTGGTGACCGTGCTGCTGGCCTTCCTGGCCATGGCGGCGGGCTTCCAGCAGACCCTGCGCGGCACGGGTGCCAAGGACATGGCCATCCTGATGCGGGCGGGGTCGCAGGCGGAACTGAACAGCGGCGTCACCCGCGACCAGGCGCGCCTGATCGAGGAGGCGCCGGGCGTCATGAAGGACGCGGACGGCAAACCTCTGGTGTCGCCCGAACTCTACGTCATCGTCGATGGCGTCAAGAAGACGGCCGTGCCGGCTGACGGCAACCTGAAGAAGGCCCCCCGCTCCAACCTCACCCTGCGCGGCCTGGGGCCCGCCGGCATCGCCGTGCGACCTGACCTGAAGATCGTGGAAGGCCGCGCGTTCAAGCCGGGCACCAATGAGCTGATGGTGGGCCGGGCCCTGCAGAAGGATTTCGCGGGCCTGAACGTGGGGAACACCGTCAAGCTGGGCAACAGCAATTGGCTGGTGGTCGGCGCCTTTGAATTGGGCGGCAGCGTCTTCGAATCCGAACTGTGGGCCGACACGCCCGAGGTGCAGGACCTGTTCCACCGCCAGAACGTCTTCCAGTCCATCCGTGCCCGCCTGACGGGCCCGGACGCCCTGAAGACCCTGTCGGACTACGCCGCCAACGACCCGCAGCTGAAGCTGGACGTGACGACGGAGGCCGACTATTACGCGCAGCAGGCCAGCCGCACCTCCGACCTGATCCAGAAACTGGGGTGGCCGCTGGCCATCGCCATGGCCTTCGGCGCCCTGGCCGGCGCCCTGAACACCATGTACAGCTCAGTGGCGGCCCGCGCGCAGGAGATCGCCACCCTGCGCTGCATCGGCTTCAGCGGCACCTCCTCCTTCATCGGGACCCTGCTGGAAAGCCTGGTGCTGGCGCTGATGGGCGGAATCGTCGGCACGCTGGTCACCTGGGTATTGTTCGACGGGCTGACAGGCTCCACCTTGTCGGGCGCCAGCTTTTCCCAGATCGTCTTCACCTTCCACCTGACACCGGCGGTCGCCCTGCAGGGCATCATCCTGGCCCTGGTGGTGGGCCTGGTGGGCGGCGTGTTCCCGGCCTGGCGCGCGGCGCGCATTCCCATCGTGGAGGCCTACGGCACACCTTGAGCCGCCGCCCGGTCCCCGGCGCGGGCTTCAAAATATCTTTACCTTTTTACCTTAAACACGTCTCTCGAGGACGGCAGCGACTGCCCCCAATTCCTGGCCCACCCCTTGCAACACTAGCAGGTGCGGGGCCCGGGAATGGGCGCAGGCCGGCATTTGTTGCCGGGTTGCCGGTCCCAAATGAGTATGGGATACTTGCAAGTCGGCATTATTGGCATACGCCTCGTGTATGGGACCCCACCTTGGGTAGCCATAAAGAGGTAGCCAGTGATGCGGAACCGCCCCGGTGGGCGGTCGGGAATGAGAAGGCCCGGAGGCGTTCCCCTAGAGGATGGGACCCCTCCGGTGAAGGTAGAGGGCGGCATCGGCACCGTCCCGTCCGTCGTCGACCTGCCTGCGGGAACATCCCCGGGCCGGCACGCCGGACGGTGTCGCGGACCCGCCGCCCGGAAACGAGTTAGCCAGGGATCACGTGATCTGATGAAGCCTTCGGCCGGATATACCAACCGTCCCGCGTCGGACAATCCCCGCGATATCGAAGCCTGGGGCCTGACGGAAGCTGCGCGCCGGCTGATGCTGGCGGCGCAGACGCCTGAGAATCCCGAACCCCTGCGCCAGGCGCTGTCACTGAACCAGCGCCTGTGGACCATCTTCCAATCCTCGATGGCGGAGCCGGACTGCCCCCTGCCCAAGGATTTGCGTGAGAAGATCCTGGTGTTGTCCCTGATCGTCGATCGCCAGACCTTCGAACGGCTGGGTGACCTGGATGTCACCAAGTTGCACTCGCTGATCGACATCAATCGCAACATCGCCGCCGGCCTGTCGCAGCGTCCGGTCGATGCGACCGCACCTGCCGCCGCACACGCCGGAACGGCCTCGCGCGCGCCCATGATGACACCGCCGGCGGCCGGCCCTGGGGCGCAGCGCCCCGGCATGGCCCCAGGCGTGGCAGCGGGTGGTGTGGGCAAGTTCAACATATCGATCTAAACGGGCGGCGGCGCCAAAACGGGCGCGGAAAATAAGACGCCGCGACGGTTATCACCGGAAATATCTTGCATTTTATGTTTTCAGTCCGCAGACTGTTGCAAGGTAATCAGGACCACTCTCTCCCGCGTGGATGCGGGAACCGGCAATGGGGATCGTTCCCGTGAGCAACGTCGCAACAACCGCAGCCTCGGCCGGCGCCAGTTCGAACGCCTCGGTGTTCGCGCAGCTGGCGCAAATCCAGTCGCAGTTGGCGGCCCAGAACGATGCCATCGCCGCCCAGGGCTCGGCCCAAACCTCCAATGCCATCGGCACACCGCAGGACTTCACCAAGTCCGTGTCGAAGTCGCAATACAACACCGTCGCCTCGGCCACCGACATCGGCACGGTGACCAAAGGCCAGACGCGCGTGAACGGCTTCGGCAGCCTTGCCGCCGGGGACCAGGCCGATTACCTCAGCTTCAAGCTGGCCCGCAAAGGCGCCATCAACCTCGGTCAATTGAATCTGGATCAGACCCGGGTTCAGGTCATGACCAAGAGCGGCGTCGTCATGGCGGATAGCGACAGCAAGTCCGGCAAGGCGTATGACGCCTACAACGCCATGGTCAACGGCCAGCAGTCGCTGGACTCCGGCACCTATGTGCTGAAGATATCGCGCGCCACCGGCGTCAAGCTGACCCAGAAGGTGAACTACGGTGTCCAGGTCGCCGCCGGCGACTATTCCAAGGACTACACCACGACGATCAACGCCGCGTCCTCCACCGCGGCGATCTCGTCCAGCGCCGCCGCGATCTCCGGCGCCCTGAGCGATCAGATCACCACCATGAAGAATTGGACCATCGGCCAGACGGGCACGCAGAAGCTGATGGGCAGCATGATGGACCTGTTTGCCTGAACGCCCGGCAATTTGGTTTTCGGCTGAAGCCGGTCATCGCGGGATGGCCGGCTTTTTGATTTGGGCTTGTGGCAACCGTCCGCCAACGACGTCTCAGGTGAGGATCTTGGCAAATGTGTGACGGCCGACACACCCTATAGGTTGAATACGGCAAATGATGTCTGGCACAATACGACTGTGAAACGGCGCCCAGGCGCCCTGCCGAGGAGGTGCATATGCGTGACATCGGTGCCCTTTTGATGGTTGCGGTTTTGGTGAGCGCCCCCCTCGCCGCCGCTCGCGCCTCGACCGGCGGCTCATCCCAAGGCGCCGCCGCGTACTGGGGCGCTGGCGGCGCCGCTTCCGCTGCGGGTGGGATCCCGAGTTTTGACGCCTCGCTACCTTATGGGCATCCGCATGCCGTTGAGCCCAAGGGCATGACCGCCGCGACCAAGGCGCGCCTGACCAACGTGGCTCAGCGGGTGGACGGCCTGATCGACCAGCACAAGTGCGCCGACGCCGCCGCGCTGGCCAAGAATGAGGGCGGTGCCGTCATGGCCGACATGGCGACCAAGATCTGCGCCCTGCGGTACAGCGACGCCAAGTAAGGCCGCTCTTTTCCGACGTTCGGCCAGCGACATCCGTCGCTGGCCGTCCTCGTTTCAGGCGATCAGCGCCAGGGGCTGGGCGGCGGCGGCCTGGGCGGCCTGTACGATGCTGGCGTCCAGCGCCCCCTGGCTTTTCCGGTAGGCGGCGGCCCCTTGCCGAATGGTCACGCCGCCGGTCCCCACCCGTCCTGCTCCCACACCGCCTGCCCCGCCGGAATCCGAAGCGCCACCGCTGCCAGTCGCATCGCCATTGGCCGTCCCGCTATTGGCCGTGCCCCCATCGGCTTGCGTTTTCTGCTTAGCCTCTTCCCCCTGGGCGGCGACGATGCCGGCCTGGGCCTGCGCGGCCACGGCGCGATCCTGACCGGAGGGATCAGCCGGCGCCAAGGCGGCGCGACGCACCGTTTCCAGCTTGGTGATGGTGGCCTGGGGGTCGCCTTGGATCGAGCCGATGTCGATGGCGACCTCACCCGCCGTGGCGTAGTGCTGCCCATCAGGACCGGTGCTGAAGGTGAAGGACTCCGACCCCGCATAGGGACCGCCCGCCGCCTTGTGCGCCGCCTCATGCGCCCGCACCGCCCGGTCCACGGTCTTGAGCTTGTCAACCTGCTGCTGCTGGGCATCGCTCAGCTTGGTGCCGTCGCTGGCCGTGCCGTTGCCGGCCGCCTTGGCGCCGCCGGACTGCTGGGCCTGAGTCTGGCTCCGAACACTGTAAGGGTTGGGCGCCTGCCCGGATGGGCTTGCGGCGGTGACAGCCGCCCCTTGCCCCACCGCGGCGACGGTGGGGGTTGGGCCCGTCAGGGCGCGCGCCCAGACGGGCGACGCGGAAATGCCACCAAGGACGGACATGCCGAAGCGGTCGCGTTAGTCTTAATAATGCAAATACTTCAGCACCAACCGCCCGCCGGCGCAAGACAAAGCCGCCCGCATCCCGGCTAGGATGCGGACGGCTCTGCCCTAAACGCTTGATGTCTCTGCCCTTCGGGCCCCGAACAGCGGCAATCCGCCACGCCCAGGCCGTCAGGTGGCTAAGGCCTTACCGCTTCAGGTTGATGGTGTCCTGCAGCAGATCGTCGGCGGTGGTGATGACCTTGGTGTTCGCGGTGTAGGACCGCTGCGCCACGATCAGCTGGGTGAATTCCGACGCGATGTCGACGTTGGAGCCTTCAAGGCTGCTGGAAGCGATGTCGCCGGCGCCGTTCACACCCGTGTCATTGAAGCGGGCCTTGCCGCTGTCCACGGTCTCGGTGAAGACGTTGCCGGTGGAGCGCGACAGGGCGTCCGGATTGTTGAACAGCACGATCGGAACCTTGGCGATGGTACGCTGGCGGCCGTTGTCGTAGTTGGCCAGCACAGTGCCGTCGGCGTTGATCTGCACATCCTTGAAGGTACCGGCCGGGCTGCCGTCCTGCACCTTGGAGGTAACGTTGATGTTGGTACCGTCGAACTGGGTCAGACCGGAAGACTGGCCGAAATTGCCCAGGTTCAGCACGATGTGCTGCAGGCCGTAGCCGAAGTCGAAGTCGAAGCCCACCTGGGCCGCGGCGGCGGCGCTCTGGTCGGCGCTGACGGTGGCGTTGCCGGTGCCGATGGACGAGGTGTCCATGTGGCTCAGCGTGCCGGCTTGCGCCGTGGTGCCATCGGACAAGGTGCCGCCGAAGGTCAGGTTGATGTGACCCGGCGTCTTACCGACGACCACGCCCGGCGTGGAGGCGCTGGAGCCGCCCGGGATGCTGGTGTAGAAGGCGGCGGCGTCGGTGTTGCCGGTCAGGGTGATGGTGCCGCCGGACGAGGTCGCCTGTACCGGGATACCGGAGATGGCGTTGATCTTGGCCGCGATCTTGCCGCTGATGTCGGCCAGGCTGGTCTCGGTACCGTCGGTCGTATAGCTGATGGCCTGCGAGAAGCTGGGCGGCAGGTTCTGGGTGGTGGACAGCGTGGCGTCGTTGGCCTTGGTCTGCAATGTCAGGACACCACCCGCCGCCGACTGCACCGTGAACGGTGAGTTGGTGTCGGCCGTGACCCTGGACGCCAGGTCGGTGATCACCGACTGCACGTCCGGATAGTTGGCGATGTTGGAGTTGGTCATCTGGATGTTGTAGGTGGAGGACCCCAGCGTGACGCTGTACAGCTGGCCCACCTGCGGCACCGTGGTGGCGCCATAGGGCGTTGCGAAGTCGTAGGTGTAGGTGGTGGGCGCACCGGCGTTCAGCTGTTCGACCGGCAGCACCGACTTGGCCTGCGGCGACTGGACGGTGAAGCTGTAGCTGGTGCCCACGTCACCGGGCTGCCCGGTGATGCTGATCTTCTCCACCTCTTTCGAACCGGTGTTGTTGCCGACGTAGGTCGACTGGGTCGCCGTGTTGGTCAGACCGGCCGAGTCTGTGGCCGTGGAGGATTGGGTGAAGGTGACGCCGTTGCCGCCCTTCACGGTCACCGTACCGTTGGACGGCGTGGCGGTGAGGCCCGTGGTGCCGGTGTCGACATTGATCAGCGACGCCAGTTTCTGCACCACGCCGTTGATGTTCGACAGGGAGCCGAGGTTCTGCGGCGTCACCGTGACCGAGTAGGTCGTGCCGTTGACGTCCATGCTGTAAACGTCGTCGATGTTGATGGTGTTGCCGACGAAGGTCGAGGTGTGGATTTCAGGCGTCGTCGCCGTCGCGCTCTGCACCAGGGTATCGGCCGAGGTGTGCGTGGTGATGGCGCCGGCCGTCACGCTCTGGTCCAGGGTGAAGGGCGTGCCGGCCGTCTTCGCCGACAAGCGCAGCGCGCCCGTTGACGTGACCGAGGCCAGCACACCGGAGGAGGTGTCGGCGCCGTTGATCTGGTCAGCCAGGGCCTGCGCGATGTCCTTCATGCCGCTGAACTGCGCGGCGTTGGCCGTGGTGATGTTCTGGCTGTACGTGGTGCCGTTGACCACCACCGAATAGCTGTCGCCGACGTTGAAGCCGTAGGCCTGCCCACCGCTAGGCAAGGTCGTCGCCGCCGTGGCGAAGGTCACGTCGTCGATCTGGGCGCGGTCGTTCTTGCCGGTCAGCAGGCTGCTTTCCGTGATGGCAGCGGGGAAACCGGTGCTCAGCAGCGACTGGATGGGCTGCGAGCCCTGGCTGCCGTCGGCGGTGACGCCCAGCTGCCAGGTGCCGTCGGTGTTGCCCTGGCGCCAGGACAGGTTCAGATTGTGGGCCGTGCCGGCGCTGTCGAAAACCTGGATCTGGGTGGGCGTGATGCCGCCCGATGGATTGGTCGGCAGGTTCGCCTTAAGGTCGATTTCCTTGGTCGGCACCGGGCTGTCGATGTCCGACGTCACCGCCACCGGCGTGGCTGAGGTGGCGAACAGGCCCGTGGTGCTGTCATAGGCGAAGCCGTTCAGCGCGAAACCGGAATTGTTGACCAGCGTGCGGCTGGAGTTCAGCGAGAAGCTGCCGTCACGGGTGTAGAAGCGCTCGGTCGATGCGGTAGTCTGGCCGTTCACCGTCGTCAGCTTGCTGACACTGAAGAAGCCGTTGCCCCGGATGGCGATGTTGGTCGGCGTGTCCGAGGTCGAGATGGTGCCCGACACGCTGTTGACGTAGTTGGGCGAGGCCTGGACGCCGCCCGCCTGGTACTGCGTGTTGCTGGCCGAGATGACCAGGGATTCGAACGATGTGTCGATGCGCTTGAAGCCCGTCGTCTGGGCGTTCGCGATGTTGTCGGAGATGTTGCTGAGCGCGGTGGACTGCGCCTGCAAACCGGAAATGCCGACGGACATCGAGCCGAAAATGCTCATGGTGCTGGCTCCCAGGAAGAGCGGTTGCGTATCTGGACATCAAGGAAAGCAAGATGGATGCCAGTTTGCGAAGATTGGCGTGGCACCTACCATTTTCCACGCGGGGGGCATCCGTCACTGGGTCGCGCTCAATAAACCACTGTTATTGCTTGCTATTCTTGAAAAGGGCCCCGGCCACCGCCATCACGTCGCCCGTCGGACCGCCTAGCAGGATGTGCCGCGGCAGCGGGGCACCAGGGCGTTTTTTCCTACCGGCTACCCTAACCCGGCCGTTTCTTCCCGGTAGGCTTCGCCTCGGATCCGGACCGGCGGACCGGAACCTAAAAACAAGGAAGGCCGGGCTGGTCTTCCCCCTTTTGGGGAGACCGGCCCGGCCTTTTCCTGGTCCGTTCCTGCGGGTCCCTTTTGGACCCTGACGCGTCGGAGAACGTCTGTCGGATCAGGCGCCCTGCTTCACCGAGAACTCGCCGGAGCGCACGCTCTCAGCCATGATTTCCAGGTATTCGGCGGTGGTGGTCTTACCGTACTTGGCCAGGATGCCGTAGATGGAGGCCATCACGGACATGGTGCCGATGGTGTCGTAGGGCACGCCCTCGCTGGCGGCGTTCACCCAATAGGCATTGAACTGGTCGAACAGGCGGGCGCGCTGGGCCTCGTCGTTCACCGGAGCGGCGGCGACGGTGGCGACGGCGAAGGCTTCTGCAGGCGTGTAGGCGTTCATGGCAAGGTCTCCTCAGCTCAGGAAGTTGACAAGGGAAAGGGAAGCGATTTTGCCGGCAACCGTGTAGGCGCCCTGCTGTTGGTTCAGGGCCGCTTGCAATTGTGCGGCCACAGTCGTGGGATCGACGTTCTGGATGTTGCCGATCTGGTTTTCGATATCGGCCAGGGCGTCCTTATGGTTGGTGGCCGCCGTGCCCAGGACGCTCTGCGCGTTCACCGTGCTGGCGTCCAGCTGGCGGATCTGCCCCTGGGCCTGCACGAGGGTGGAGCGCGCGGTGCTCATCATCGCCGTGTAGTTGCCGGGGTTGCTGACCGCGGACAGCATCTGCTTGATGCCGATGATCAGGTTCTGGATGGCGGGATCGTTGGAACTGACGCCATAGGTCGCGGTCGTGTTGTCGTCCACGTTCAGCGTGCTACTGGCGAAGGCCGCCGTGTTTTGCGCGCCGCTGGTGTACTGCGTATCGTAGACCGCCAGGCTGGGCGGGCTGGTGATGGTGGTGCTGAACGAATTGGAGTCCTGGAAAGGATCCAGCGTATTGGTGGTGAAGCTGTTCTGGTTGGTGTTGTTCTGCACCGTCGCCGTGGTGGCGAAGCGCTGCGTCCCGGTGCCGGTCAGCGTCAACTGCGCGCCCAGCGGCGGGTTTGCCGTGACCACCGCATCGGCCGAGCGCTGCGGATCGGTGTTGATCACGCCGGCCAGCTTGTTGGCCACGTAGTTCATGGGGCCGTTCGGGTCGGCCTTGGCCGCGGCGATGTCGCCCGCCGTCATGACGTAGCTGTACGTCGTCGGTCCGCTCACCTTGTCGTATGAGATGTTGTTGGCCGGATTGGCATCGTCGCTGGTGACGTTGACGGTATTGCGGTTGCCCATGGTGATGGTGAACACGTCGCCGACGTCCACGCTGGCGCCGCTCAGGTTCACCTGGTCGATCTGCTGCTGGCCCGTGACCGGCGGCACGGCGGTGGGATCGGCCGCGATGGCCGGCTGGGTCATGAACTGGGCGTAGACGGCGTCCTGCCCGTCGTTCGTGGCCGGCGTATAGGCCGCGGCCGGCGTGGCGGCGCCGCTCTCGGTGTTGTTGTAACCGGGCTGGGTGTAGACGTTGGACTGGGCGGTGAAGGTATAGCCCGCGTCCATGCCGGTCAGCGTCATCACGTTGCCCGACACCGAAGCGACCACCGGCGGGTTGGCTTTCTGGCCATTGGCGATGGCCGTCTGGTTGGGCCCGTTGATCTGCGACGCCAGGCCGTTGAGGATGTCGGACGGGCTGGTCTCGCTGCCCGTGGTGGTATAGGTATAGCGCTTGTCGCCCACATACATCTCGTACGTGTCGCCCGCCACGCCCAGCGTGCCCTTGAAGGTCATCTTGGTGACCTGCTTGGTCGCCGACAGGTCACCCACCGGCTGCGTGTCGTAGCGGCTGCCGGCGAAGATATAGCGGTCGCCGGCCTTGGTGTTCAGCAGGCTGGACAGCTGCGTCAAGGCGCCCTGCAACAGCGCCTTGGGCGCGGCTAGGTCCGGGTAGCCCACGCTGAACGTGGCGCTGCCCGTGCCCTTCAACTGGTTGATGTCCAGCGCGACGGTGGACCCATCACCCGGCCCGCCCGTCATTTCGAAGGTCTGCTGGCCATCATCGGGCGGGATGGTGCTGAGGTTCAGCGTCTTGGTCGATACGCCGCCCATGCCGTCGCTGACGGTCACGTCATAGCTGCCGGTCTTGCCGGAATTAGAGGGAACCGCGCTGACCGTATAGGTGGCGGCGGCGTTGAACACGGACTTGGTCGTGTCGACCGACAGGCCCAGGTTGCCGCTGTTGGACGATGTGACGGCCGAAATGGTGGGATTGCCGGCGCCAGCCGGGATGTTGGCCGAACTCAGCAGGTTGGCCACGACGGTCTGCATCGACGACAGCGCCTTCTCCGTCGCGTTCACCTGGGTCGTGGCCGCGGTGATGGCGTTGGAATAGCCGGTGCGCTGGGCGTACTGGGCCTTCAGGGCCAGCAGCTGGTTGGCCTGGGTGCCGTAGGCGGACAAGTCCTGCGACTTGATGCCGGTGTTGAACTGCTGCTGCAGCTCAGCCAGCGACGTGGAGGTCCCATTGATGCCGTTCAGCATCGACAGGTAGCTGCCGTAGGTGCTTACACGGGAGATGGTCATGTCACGGCCTGCGTCAGGGTGTCGAACATCTGCCCGATGACCGAGATCACGCGGGCGGTGGCCGAATAGTTGCGCTGGAGCACCTGCAGGTTCGCGACCTCCTCATCCATGTTGACGCCCGTCGAGCTGGCGTAGCGCGTCTGCAGGCTGGTCATGAAGGATGAGGTGGTGGTGGCCTGGGTGTTGACGTTGGACTGGATGGTGGACCAGTTGCTGGACACCTGGTCGGCCATGCCGCCGTAGCTGACGTTGGTGAGGGTCAGGCCGTCGGCCGTCATGGTGCGGCCGGTCGCGGTCATGGCGCTGACCATGGCGTTCACGGCCGACTGCTTGATGGTCTTGGTGCCGTTCAGCAGGTCCTTGTTCACCGCCAGGGTGCCGGCGTCGCTGCCCGAGAACAGGCCGCTGGCCAGTTCGCCGTCGTTGGTGGGGCTGGCCTTGTTATAGGCGTCGGTGATGCTGGTGGGCTGACCCGCCTGCGTCGTGCCGGTCAGGGCGCCGGCCACGGCGTCCAGCTGCGACTTCAGCTTGCGGAAGACTTCGGTGGTGGCGTCGCCGCTGGCCGGGGCCGGCGAGCTGTCGGCCACCATGTCCAGCAGGCCGCCCAGCTTGCCGCCGCTGATGGCGGCGGTGATGTCGGCGCCGCCGGCGCCTGAGATCACTTTGCCGTCATAGCTCAGCTGGGTGGCGGTGCCGTCCACCAGCGTGGAGCCCGTGGGCGTGAAGACGGCGATGGAGCCGTCGTCACGCAGCGTGGTGCGGATGTTGATCATCGAGGACAGGTCGCGCAGCGTGGCGTCGCGCTGGTCCTCGAAATCCGCGGTGGGCTGATTGCTGGACTTCAGCTGGGAGATGGTGGCGTTCAACTGGTCGATCTGGGTCAGATCGGTGTTGATCGACTTCACCGTCTGGGTGATGTCGCCCTTGGCCTGCGTCTCCATCTGGTCCACGCCCGCCGACAGGGTGTGGATGGTCTGAACCAGGGCCTGGGCCTTCTGCACCACCTGGTTCTGCGCCACGGCGTTCTCGGGCGAGGCCGACAGATCCTGCAGGGCGGAGGTGAAGTCCTGGAACGCCTGGGTCAGCTTGGGCGTGGCGCTGTCGCTGGAATTGTTGGAGTTGGTGGTGCCCAGCATGCCGCCGATCTGGCTCATGTACTGGGACAGCACCTGCTGCATCCCGTTCTCCGACGTCGTCCCCTGAAGCTGAGCCTGCAGGGCCACGTCCACCGATCGCGAATACTGCGAGATGGTGACGCCGCTCAACGGATCGGTCGTTTGCGAAACGGTGTGTTTCGTACGATCCGGGCTGTTGGCGTTGTTCATGTTGTCTGAAACGACCTGGATGCCGGCCTGAATGACATTCAGGCTGTTGGCGGCCGAATTCAGCGCGCTGAACAAACTCATGGGACCGGGCCTCGGTGGCGGGGAGTTCCGCGCAGGGGACCGACCCCCATGGTCGATCCGTCCCCCACCACGCAAACCCCGGGCCACTTGGTCCGGCAAGTTAGGGTATTGGAATTATTCGTATTTTTGCAAACTGCCGAAAAGGCAAGGGCGGCAAAATCTGCCGCCCCACCTTTATTCCCGAGTCCCGCTAGGCAGGGATGACCGGGCTAGCGGACACCCTTACCCGGATCCAAAACATCCATGGGATCCAAGACCTTATTGCCCTGCCGCACCTCGAAGTGCAGTTGCGGGCTGGTGACGTTGCCGGTGGCGCCCACGGTACCGATGCGCTGGCCGCGCGCCACCTTGGCGTTGGCGTCCACCATGATCTGGTCCAGCTGGGCGTAAGCCGTCACCATGCCGTCGGCGTGCTGGATCAGCACCAGGTTGCCGAAGCCGCGCAACTGGTTGCCGGCGTACTTCACCACGCCGGCGTCGGCGGCCACCACCGGTGTGCCCGTGGGGGCGGCGATGTTGATGCCGTCGTTGTACTGACCGCCGGGCTTGGCCCCGTGGGTGGAGATCACCTGCCCCGTCACCGGCCACAGGAAGCGCGCGCCGCCCTTCGGGGCGGGTGCTGGAGCGTCGGGTGCCGGCGCGGTGGGCACGGCGGACGGCGGCGGTACCGACGGGCCGGCGGCGACCACGGCCGGCGGGGTGGCGGAGCCGGGGGTACGCGTGGTTGGCGCTGAGGAAATGGCGGGTGCGCCGGAAGGCGGCCCGCTGGTGGGCTCGGACGAGGAACCGGGCGTCACGGGGGCCCAGCGCGCGGCGGGCGCGGCCGTGGCGCCCGGCGGGATGGCGGCGCCGGTGGTGCCCGTGGGCAACGAGGCCGCCGCCGGCGCCGAGGCCGACGGGGCCGCCAATTCCTGGCTCTCCACCGTGCGGCGGGGGGCCACCGTGACGGGGGGCGGGGCGGCGGACACCTGGGGCGCGGGGGCGACCGAAACGGGCGCGCGGCCGGCGCTGGTGACGCCCGGCCGGGGCGCGGTCGCCGGTGGGGGCGCCTCCGCCACCGTAGGCGCGCCACCCGGCGGCGTCCAGGCCGGGGCTGGACCCGCATGCGGCAGGTTCAGGGTCTGACCCACGCGCAGCAGGTAGGGCGGCGCCAGGCTGTTCAGGCGCGCCAGCTCGCTGCTGTCGATGTTGAAGGTCCGGGCAATGCCATACAGGGTGTCGCCCGGCTTGATAAGGTAGGTGTGCGGCGTGGGCACCACCAGGCGCTGCCCGGCCGTGACCGTGTAGGGCGGCTGCAGGCGATTCTCGTCGATCAGGTCGCGCAGCGGAATGTTGTACCGCTTGGCCACGTCATAGATCGTCTCCCCCTTGGACACGAAGATGACGTTGGCCGGCGTGGGCGGCGGCGTGACCACCGGCGCCGGCGGTTCCGACCGGCCGGCGCAGGCCGACAGGCCGAATGCCAGGGCACCCGCCAGGGCGCCGTGCATCAGCAGCCGGGACAGGCCGCTCGCGGTATCGAGGGGCATGGTCGGAAGGGCGGCGGCACCGGTCGTCCGGTGGAAAGTCTTCAAGGCCATCGCGCTTTGTCGTTCGAGGAAAGGCATCACGCCCGCTGATGGATTACGTCGGAAAAGTCGGGCGGAATTAGGGCCGGCGGGGGCACGTCCCCCTGCTCCATCCCCCCCTGGCCCGATGCGGCCCGCCCCCGTCCGGGTTCGGCCGCGACCTCGGGCAGCAGGGGCACGAACCGTACCGGCCACAGCTGCTCACGCTCAACCCCCGTCTCCGTTTTACGCAGGCGCACGACATGCAGGCTGCGGCGGTCGGCGCCCAAAGGTATGACCATGATGCCCCCCACCGCAAGCTGGTCCATCAGATCAGGCGGCGGATCCATGCCGCCCCCGGCCGTCACCAGGATGCGCTCGAAGGGCGCCGCCTGGGGCCAGCCGCGCATGCCGTCACCATGGCGCGCGGTGATGTTATGCAGGCGCAGGGCCTGGAATCGGCCCTCTGCCTCCGCCAGCAGGGGGCGGTGGCGCTCGATGGTGTAGACACGCCGGGCGATCTTGGCCAGTACCGCCGCCTGGTAGCCGGACCCGGTGCCGATCTCCAGCACCTTCAGACGGTCGGTCAGCTGCAGGGCCTGGGTCATCAGCCCCACCACCATGGGCTGGCTGATGGTCTGCCCATGGCCGATGGGCAGCGCCGTGTCCTCATAGGCCTGGTCGTGGAAGGTGGGGGGCACGAACACCTCCCGCGGGATCAGCTCCATGGCGCGCAAAACGTCCGTGCTGTTCACGCCATTGCGGCGCAACAGCATCAACAGACGGATCTTGCGCGCAGCACTGCTCACCCGAACACCCCCTCCAGCCGCTTCAAGGTCTCGTAGTGCGTCAAGTCCAGGTGGACGGGCGTGACGGAAATGCCGCCCAGCGCCTCCACCACGTGAACGTCGGTATCTTCCGGCACCTCGTTCAACCCCCGCGCGGCACCGATCCAGATGTACGGACGGCCCCGGGGGTCCATGCGCTCGAACAAATCGTCGCCGGCCTTGCGGTTGGCATGGCGCACGACGTGGATGCCGGCCACCTTGTCCGGATCCACCGCCGGGAAGTTCACGTTCAGCAGGACATGGCGCGGCCATTCGACGGCCAGGCCCTTGCGCACCACCTCCGGCCCCCAGCGCTCGGCCGTGGCCCAGTCGGGGTCGCGACCGTCGCGCAGGCGCAGGCTGAAGGCGAAGGCGCGCACGCCCAGCAGGGTCGCCTCCATGGCGGCGGCGACGGTGCCGGAGTAGGTCACGTCCTCACCCAGGTTCTGGCCATGGTTCACGCCGGATAGCACCACGTCCGGCCGCCGGTCGGCCATCACCTGGTTCACCGCCAGCAACACGCAGTCGGTCGGCGTGCCATCGACGGTGTAGCGCCGGTCCGCCACCCGCTTCATGCGCAGTGGGCGGTGGATGGTCAGCGAATGGCTGGCGGCGGATTGCTCCGCCTCCGGCGCCACCACCCAGACGTCATCGGTCAGCTGGCGCGCGATGCGCTCCAGCGCCGCCAAGCCGGGGGCATGGATGCCGTCGTCATTGCTGATCAGGATGCGCAGGGGGCGGTCTTCCCCCGGGGCCCGCATCGGCGTGCCGTCAGCCACGGACGATGCGCTCCAGCCCGTTCATATAGGGCACCAGCACCTCGGGCACACGGATAGAGCCGTCGGCCTCCTGATAATTCTCCATCACCGCCAGCAGGGCGCGTCCCACCGCCACGCCCGAGCCGTTCAGGGTGTGGACGAACTGGGTGTTCTTGTCGCCCTTGTTGCGCCAGCGGGCCTTCATGCGGCGGGCCTGGAAGTCCCCGCAGTTGGAGCAGCTGCTGATCTCGCGATACATGTTCTGGCCCGGCAGCCAGACCTCGATGTCGTAGGTCTTGGCGGCGCTGAAGCCCATGTCGCCCGTGCACAGCGTGACAGTACGGAAGGGCAGGCCCAGACGCTTCAGCACCGTCTCGGCGGCCTCGGTCATGCGCTCATGCTCGGCGGCCGACTGGTCCGGCGTGGTCACACTGACCATCTCGACCTTGTAGAACTGGTGCTGGCGAATCATGCCGCGGGTGTCGCGGCCGGCAGCCCCCGCCTCGGCACGGAAGCAGGGTGTGCGCGCCGTCATGCGCAGCGGCAACTCCTCGGCATCCAGGATGCTATCGGCCACCAGGTTGGTCAGCGGCACCTCGGCCGTGGGGATCAGCCAGTGGCCGGTGTTGGTCTGGAACAGATCCTCGGCGAACTTGGGCAACTGGCCCGTGCCGTACGCGGCCTCATCCCGCACCATCAGGGGCGGCGACACCTCGGTGTAGCCGAACTCCCGGGTGTGGGTGTCCAGCATGAAGTCGCCCAGCGCGCGCTCCAGCCGGGCCAGCGGGCCCTTCAGCACGGTGAAGCGGGCGCCCGACAGCTTGGCAGCCCCGCTGAAGTCCATGAACCCCAGGGCCTCACCCAGATCGAAATGTTCCTTGGCGTTCGCGATCACCGGCGGCGTGCCGACGCGGTGGCGCTCCACATTGTCATGCTCGTCCTTGCCCTGCGGCACGTCGGCGGCCGGCAGGTTGGGGATGGTCGACAGCAGGCGGTCCAGCTCTTCCGACAGCGCCTTCTCGGTGGCCTCGGCCTCCGCCATGCCTTCCTTCAGGCTGGCGACCTCATCCATCAGCGGCTGGGCGTCCTTGCCGTCCTTCTTGTAGGCGCCGATCAGCTTCGACGCCTCGTTCCTGCGGGCCTGCATATCCTGCAGCGCCGTCTGCGCGGCGCGGCGACGGGCGTCCAGGTCCAGCACGACGGCGGACTGGGGCGGCAACCCGCGGCGGGCCAGACCGCCGTCAAAGGCTTCGGGATTGTCGCGGAGAACGCGGAGGTCATGCATGGCAGGCTTCTTGGAAGACGGTTAGACGTTGGTCACCGACTTATAAGCGGGAAGCCCCACCGGGGTCCAGCCCGCCCCGCCATTTTGGCATCACCCCGGAGTCACAGGCCCGGCATCAGCCGGGCGTGCCCTCGCTGTTCGCGGCCTTCTCTTCCGCCTCCGCCTTCGCCAGCTCCCGCGCCCGGCCGCGTTCGATGCGCCGGGCGGCGAACACCGACACCTCGTACAGCACGATCATGGGGGCAGCTAGCGTGGTCTGGCTGATGGGGTCGGGCGGCGTCAGGATGGCGGCCAGCACGAAGATCAGCACGATGGCGTAGCGGCGCTTGGACGCCAGCTGATCGGCTGTCAGGATGCCGACGCGCACCAGCAGGCTGAGCAGCACCGGCATCTGGAAAGCGATGCCGAAGGCGAAGATCAGCGACATGGCGAAGGACAGGTACTGCTCCACCCGCGTCTCGGCCACGATGGGAACAACCCCTGCCCCGCCCTTCTGCTCAAAGCTCAGGAAGAAGCTGAGCGCCGTGGGCATCACGAAGAAATAAACCATGCAGGTGCCGAGCAAAAACAGCACCGGCGTCGCCAATAGGAAGGGCAGGAAGGCCTTGCGCTCATGCTTGTACAGACCGGGCGCCACGAACTTCCAGATCTGCTGGGCGATGATGGGAAAGGCGATCAGCGCCGCCGCCCACAAAGACACCTTCACATAGGTGAAGAAGGCCTCGGTGGGCGCGGTGAAGATCAGCTTATGCTCCGGGGCATGTTCACCCCAGGCCTTGACCATGGGGACCAGCAGCCAGCCGTAGATGCGGGCGGCGAACTGGTAGCAGACCAGGAAGGCGACCAGCAGGGCGGACAGGGAAATGATCAGACGGTTGCGCAGCTCGATCAAATGATCCAGCAGCGGCATGCGCGAGGCGTCGATTTCGTCTTGGGTGGGGTCGGCCATGGGGGCGCTGGCCCTCTCAGGATTTGGCGGGGGCCGGCGCGTCGGCGCCAGCGTGTTCGGCATGCGGTGCCGGGGTGGCGACTGGCATCGCGGCCGGGGCCACCGGCACGGGCTCGGCCGCCGCCTCGGGCGTCGATTCCGGCAGGATCAGGGGCATGGCGGGGGAGCCGATGGCCGGCAGCTCAGGCTCCGCCGGCTTGGCGTCGGCCGATCCCTCGACCGTTCCGTCCGGGGCGGACGTCGGCGCGGGCGTGACCTCGGTCGCCGTCAGCGACGCCGTTGGATTGATCTCCAAGGCCTGGCGTACGCTGTCGGTGGGGTCCACCATCTTGGTGACCTCGGCCGTCAAATCGAACTGCGCCACCTTCTGGGCCTGCTTGCGCAGGTCCTCCAGCTCGGCCTGGCGCACCATGTCATCCAGGTGTGACTGGAAATCACGGGCCAGCAGGCGCGCCTTGCGCATCCACTTGCCCGCGGTATACAGCGCCACCGGCAGGTCCTTGGGTCCAATGACGACCAGCGCCACCACACCGATAAGCGCGAGTTCGGACCATGCGATATCGAACATGGGCGGCGTGCCTTATTCCCGACGATTCCCCGACGTCGGCCCACAACGGCTGCGGGCGCGATTGCGCCCCGGCCGTTCCGGCGCGACGGATCCGTCCAGCGGGGCCGGCGTACGCCTGGCCCCCAACCGGTTCAGCCCTTGGAAACGGTGTCCTTGGGCGCGGAGGTCGTCGAGGCGTCCGTATGGCCGTCGATCGAGCGGGGTGCCGAGGCACCGCCTTCTTCCTGTTCGTTCAGGCCGGCCTTGAAGTTCTTAATGCCCTTGCCGAAGTCGCCCATCATACGGGGCAGACGGTTGCCGAACAGCAGCAGGGCGATGAAAAGAACAATCAGCCAATGCCAGATGCTAAAAGAGCCCATGGGTGGGTCCCGTGTCCTGAATAAAGGTGTAGGTCGATAACGACGCCCGTGAAGGCGCGGCACTATGGCATGGCGGCGCCGCCCGCCGCAATGCCCGCCACCCCACAGATGGGAACGACCGGCGCCCGATGTAAGCCCCTAACCCGGCGCTGGTCATCCCGCCGGTCATGCCGTCGCATCAGCGCCGCGCCCAGCGAACACCGATACCGTCATTTCCCCGTCCCCCGTTCCAGATACGCCCGGCGACCGGGCCTTATTCCACGTCGCGCAGGATGCGCTCCACCGCCGCCAGGCTCGCGGCCATCTTGGCCATGTCGCCCTTCAGCGCCGCCAAGGCGGCCTGGGTTTCGGCCTGCGCGGCGATCGCCCGCTCGGCCAGGGCGCGGTAGCCGGCCTCGGTCTCCAGCTTGGCGCGGGCCGTCACGGCGGCCGAAACGTACTTGAAGCCGAAGATCAGCACGAAGGTACCGAAGAACAGCAGCAGGGTGAGCAGATAGATGCTGGGCGACATTCTCTTATCCCTTCGGATTCACATCATGATTCGGACTTGGCGCTGAGCGTCGCCGCCGCCTGGACCAGCAGGTCCGGCGTGAGTTCCACCGCGAAATCCGCCACCGCGAAAAAGTTCAGCGCCTTGCCGTCCGGCGACAGCTCCATCTGGCTGGTGACCAGCCCCGCCTCCTCCAGCTTCTGCAGGTGCAGGTGCAGCAGAGGTCGGCTGATGCCGACCTGCCGCGCCAGTTGGCTGACATAGCTGCGACCCTCCGCCTTCAGCGTGGCCATGATCCGCAGCCGGTGTGGACTGGCCAACGCCGACAGCATCGTCAGCAGATCGTCTCCGGAAATGGACAAGCGCAAGCCTCGTCAAACATGTGTCAGTAAATTCTTACATGTGTCAGGACTTTGCAAGTCTCTTTTTTCGACCCGGCCACAGCCCGCGTTCCTTCACCCTGTCGCCGGGGCTTGACGGACGGCGCCGCCTGGCGTCTTTGGCCCCACGCGGTTTCAGTTTTGTTGAAAGCAAGGTTCGGCCATGAGCGACACCCCCATCTCCACGAGCGCCAACGGCCCTGTGCACGTCATCGGCGGCGGCATGGCCGGCAGCGAAGCCGCCTGGCAGCTGGTCCAGGCGGGCGTGCCCGTGGTGCTGCATGAGATGCGGCCGGTGCGGGGGACGGAGGCGCACCAGACCGAGCATTTCGCCGAGCTGGTCTGCTCCAACTCCTTCCGCTCCGACGATCATGAGTACAACGCGGTGGGCCTGCTGCATGAGGAGATGCGGCGCTGCGGCTCCCTCATCCTGGCGTGCGCGGATGAGCATAAGGTGCCGGCCGGCGGCGCGCTGGCCGTGGACCGCGACGCCTTCGCCCAGGCGGTCACCGCCACGCTGACCGCCCATCCGCTGGTGACCGTGGTGCGCGACGAGGTGGCGGGCCTGCCGCCCGAGGAGTGGGACAGCGTCGTCGTCGCCACCGGCCCCTTGACCTCACCCGCCCTGGCGCAGGCCGTGCTGGACCTGACGGGGGAGGCGCAGCTGTCCTTCTTCGACGCCATCGCCCCCATCGTCCATTTCGACAGCATCGACCTCAGCAAGGCCTGGTTCCAGTCGCGCTACGACAAGGTCGGCCCCGGCGGCACGGGCAAGGACTACATCAACTGCGCCATGGACAAGGCGCAGTATGAGGCCTTCATCCAGGCCCTGATCGAGGCGCCCAAGACCGAGTTCAAGGAATGGGAGAAGGACACGCCCTATTTCGAGGGCTGCCTGCCCATCGAGGTCATGGCGGAGCGGGGCCTGGACACCCTGCGCTACGGCCCCATGAAGCCGGTGGGTTTGACCAACCCGCATGACGAGCGCCGGCCCTATGCCGTCGTGCAACTGCGCCAGGACAACGCCCTGGGCACGCTGTACAATCTGGTCGGCTTCCAGACCAAGATGAAGTACGCCGACCAGACACGGGTGTTCCGCATGATCCCCGGCCTGGAGAATGCCGAGTTCGCGCGCCTGGGCGGCCTGCATCGCAACACCTTCCTGAACAGCCCCCGCCTGCTGGATCCGACCCTGAGGCTGAAGGCCGCCCCGCGCCTGCGCTTCGCCGGGCAGATCACCGGCTGCGAAGGCTATGTGGAAAGCGCCTCGGTGGGCCTGATGGCCGGCCGTTTCGCCGCCGCCGAACGCCTGGGCACCACCCTGCCCACACCGCCCGTCACCACCGCCCTGGGCGCCCTGCTGAGCCATATCACCGGCGGGGCGGAGGCCGAGACCTTCCAGCCCATGAACGTGAACTTCGGCCTGTTTCCCCCGCCCGAGGAGCGCGACGCCCGCGGCCGCGAGCTGCGCGGCAAGGAACGCAAGCTGGCCTATACCCGCCGAGCGCTGAACGACCTGGCGGCTTGGCTGGGTTGAGGAGCTGATACCGTCCACCCAAACAACGGCACGAGATGTACCCTCGTGCCGTTGTAGCCCGCGACTGCGGGCGCCGGAGATTTCTGGGGAGCCGAAGGCGGACTGGAAATCGAGGATAGCCAAGCCAGCGGATGCTGGCGCCCGGCGCTTGAGGGCGCCCTAAAAACTACCACCGGCCGCTGAACGCGGCCCAGGCCAGGCGGGCGGCGCGCAGGCCGTCGGGACGCAGCAGCGCCGGGGCCAGGGGGTCGTGGCCGGCCTTGGCCAGCCGGTCCAGCGACAGGCTGGCCAAACGGGCCGGCAGCAGGGCGGGCACGGCGGCGCGGGACAGCGCGCCGCGCAAACGCCGGGCGGCGGCCAGTTCCGCCCGCGCGGCGTCCGCGATCTCCCTGGCCACGACGGCCAGGCCGGGCTGGGACTTCAGCTCGAACAGCTGGGCCTCATCGGCACCGTGCCTTTGCATCAAATCCATCGGCATGCGCGAGCGGTGGGCGCGGGCCAGGAAGGGCACGGCCCGCAGGATGCCGGCCAGGGCCCAGCCACGCCCCACATGGGTGGCCACCGTGGCGGCGGCCCCTTCCGGCGCGACGCCCAGGACCTGCAAGGCCAGGCGCACCAGCGGGGCGGACGTCACCTCGGCATAGCTCACCAGGCAGGCGAGATCCGCCGGCGCCGCGTCGTCCATGTCGGCCTCGCGCGCATCCACCAGCAATTCCAACTGCGCGCGATCCAGGCCGTGGCGCTGCGCCGCCTGGGCCAGGGGCTGCACCACCTCATGCCGGCGGGGTTCGCCCTCATAGATACCGGCGATGCTATCGCGCCACCACTGCAGGCGGATCTGGCCCAGCATGGGCTCGGTCACCACCTCGCGCGTCTTCGCCACCTCATGGTTGAAGGCGTACAGCGCGGCCAAATCCTCCCGCCTGTCCGCCGGGGCGAACAGCAGGGTCAGGAAACGGTCCGGATCCTGGCGGCGGACGGTTTCCAGGCAATAGGACAGGGGGGGCTGGGCTGAGGGGGCCATGGCGCTGCGCATCCGGCGGAAAAGAGGCCGCCTTTATGGACCGCCCGCCCCGCCCCTGACCAGCGCCACCTTCACCACCCCGCCTCCCCTCCCAAAGGACGATAGCCGGGCCGCCGCTGTGCCGGGGCCGGCGCCTTGACGATCTTCGCCAGAATGCTAAGATACGTTTATAGAAAATATTTTCGTTATACGAAAAAGAACGGGGAGGACAACGATGCCGCCAGCGGCCGTGCACGGGGATCGCCTGACACCTGACCACCACCTGCGCCGCCGCAAGGCGCGCCTCGCCTTCACACGGATGACCTCGCAGCTGGCACTGACGGCCGCCCTGCTTTCCGGCGGCAGCGCCTTGGGTCAGACCAACGCCGCGAGCGACAACAGCGCCGTTGGCCAGCTGGAGGACATCCTGGTCATCGCCCGCAAGCGCGCGGAAAAGCTGACGGACGTGCCGGCGGCGGTGACGGCCTTCACCGAGGCGCAGATCGAGGCGTCGGGCATCACCGCGCCTCGCGACTTCATCGCCATGACACCCAACGTCACGCTGGTGGAAACCCAGAACGTGGGCACGGCGTTCGTGGTCGTGCGCGGCATCGGCCAGGCGCGCAACAGCGAGCCATCGACCGCCGTGGTGGTGGACGGGGTGCAGCAGGTGAACCCGTCCCAGTTCAACCAGGACCTGTTCGACATTTCAGGGATCGAGGTGCTGAAGGGTCCGCAGAGCGGCCTTTACGGCCGCAACGCCATCGGCGGCGCCATCCTGATCACCACCAAGGAACCCACCGACAACTATGAGTTCAAGGTCAAGGCGGGGGTGGAGAACGGCCCCGGCTATACCGAGCAGGCCACGGCCAGCGGCGCCATTGTCCCGGGCAAGCTGAAGTTCATCGGCTCCATCAGCCACACCAGCAACGACGGCACCATCAAGAACACCTACCTGGATACCGAGGCCAACCCGGTCAAGCAGACCTCAGGCCGGCTGAAGCTGCTGTTCACGCCCACCGAGGATCTGACCGTGGACACGCGCTTTTCCATGTCGGAACTGGATACGCGCGGCTTCTACTACAACATCGTCAGCGACGTGAACGACACCAGCCTGCCGGTGCGGGTCAACAACGCCGGCATCGACAACCGCCGTCTGCTGGACGCCTCGGTCAAGGTCGACTGGAACCTGGGCTTCGCCACCGCCACCTCGGTCACGGCCTACGACGTGGTGCGCGAGATCGTCACCGGCGACGCCTTCGACTTCCTGCCCATCAACGAATCCTTCTTCAAGGGACTGCTGGGCTTCGACATGAACCAGAGCCAGTTCCTGGACGTGAAGGCGGTCAGCGAGGACTTCCGCCTGACCTCGCCCAACGAGGGGTTCCTGCGCTGGATCGTCGGCGGCTATCTCATCCATACTGACCGCTACATATCCACCGGCAACATGGTGGACACCGGCAACGGCGTCTTTCCCGTCTACCGCAGCCCCAGCACCAACCCGCTGAACCCGCAGGCGACCTTCCTGGCCGACAGCCAGGACAACATGGCCTGGGCGCTGTACGGCGACCTGACGGCGGAACTGACCGATCAGCTGGAACTGGCGCTGTCGCTGCGCTACGACAGCGACAACCGGCGCAACACCACCCTGACCCCCACCGCCTTCCTGCCCAACATCCCGGGCTTCCCCCAGGGGGTCAGCGGCGAGGTGCGCGAGCGCACCTTCGACCGGGCCCAGCCCAAGATCGTGCTGCGCTACAAGCCGGACCCGACCACCACCCTGTATGCCGACTGGGGGCGCGGCTTCCGCAGCGGCGGCTTCAACCAGACGGGCGTGGGCGCCGTGGCCTCGGCCAACGGCATCCTGGGCGTATCCGACGTGTTCCAGGCGGAATGGGCGGACACCTATGAACTGGGCTTCAAGAAGACCCTGTTCGACCGCCGGCTGGAGGTGGAGGGCGCCGGCTTCTACACCCGCTCCCACAATCCCTATTTCTTCGTTTTCCTGGCCGCCAACTCCACCCAGAACCTAGGGAACCTCGGCCTGGTGGAATACAAGGGCGCCGACGCTGGCCTGACCGCCCACCTGACGGACAGCCTGCAGGCCAGCATCGGGGCGGGCTACACCGACAGCAACATCACGGAAGCCACCGACCGTACAGTCATCGGCAACCAGGCGCCCGGCGTTTCCAAGTACACCATCAACGCCGCCCTCCAGCACACCTGGGACTTCGGCAAAAGTTCGTCGCTGGTCTCCCGCCTGGAATACCAGCGCATCGGCGACACCTATTGGGATCCGCAGAACTCCACCGTGCGCAATCCCGTCGACGTGGTGGACGTGCGCACCACCTACACCCGTGACGACTGGTCCGTGGCCCTATGGGCCAAGAACGTCTTCGACAAGCGCTACAACGCTGAATATTCGGCCGGCGGCTTCGTCTTCAAGGCCCTGCCCCGCCGCTTCGGGGCGGAGGCGACCTTCTGGTTTTAAACCCCACCTCCATCCCGGCCGTCGCCACCGCCGGCCGGGATATTGGGGCCGCCCCGGACGCGTCCCGGGGCGGCCCCTTTTATCGGGCCGCCTGCTTGGCGGCCACGCCGGCCACGAAACGGCCCTGGGCACGGGCGATGGCCAGTTCGTTGGCGCTGGGCTGGCGCTCGCCCTTGGGGCCGGCGATGGTGCTGGCGCCGTAGGGTGTGCCGCCCGTGACCTCATCCATCACTGTCATGCCCGGCTCGGAATAGGGTACGCCACAGATCACCATGCCGTGATGCAGCAACGTGGTGTGGATGGAGGTCAGGGTGGTTTCCTGGCCGCCATGCTGGCTGGCGGTGGAGGTGAAGGCGGCGCCCACCTTGCCGACCAGCGCCCCCTGCGCCCACAACGGCCCCGTCTGATCCAGGAAATTGCGCATCTGCGCGGCCATGTTGCCGAAGCGGGTGGGCGCGCCAATGATCACGGCGTCGTATTGGCCCAGTTCCGCCGGATCGGCCAGGGGGGCCTTCTGGTCCAGCTTGGCATGCGCCTTGGCCGCCACGTCCGGCGGCATGAGCTCCGGCACGCGCTTGACCGTGACCTCCGCGCCGGCGACCTCGCGGGCCCCGTCGGCAATGGCATAGGCCAGCGTCTCCACATGGCCGTAGGTGCTGTAATAGAGGACCAGGACCTGGGTCATGGCGGTGTTCTCCATGGTGTTGAGGATGGGATCAAGATTGGGTCGGTCAGCGCGACAGCCAATCCGCCAATAGGGCGGTGGTGGCCTCGGGCGCCTCCAGCGTCACCATGTGGCCGCAGCGGGGGATGATGGCCAGGCGGCCCTGGGGAATGGCCTCGGCGATGGCGGCCTGCTGCGCGGGCGGGCTCCACGGGTCATCCTCCCCACCCAGGACCAGGGTGGGACAGGCCAAGGGGGGACACGTCAATGTGGAAAGCACATCACGTGCGTCCCGGCGATTCAGCGCCGCCCGGACCTGCCCCTCATGGATGGCGGGCGTGGCCCGGCACCACATCGCCTCCAACCGCCCCACCAACTCCGCATCTCCGCGGCGATCGGGATGCAGCACCGGCGGCAGCCAGCGGCGGGCCAGCGCCGTCATGCCCTGCTCCCAGGCGAAGCGGATCAGTTCCTCCCGCTGCGCCGCCTCGCTGGGCAGCACGGGATGCACGCCCGTGCTCAGCAGGGCCAGCCGCTCAACCCGTCCCGGCGCCTTGCGCATAATCTCCAGCGCCACCCGGCCGCCCATGGAATGACCGGCCAGCGCGAACCGGGGCGGGGCGTGGGCCAACACCCCGTCGGCCATGGCGTCGAAGCTGTCCTGGCCCCAGAAGTCCGCCACCTGGATCATCCGGCGGGAAGATAGGGCCGCGATCTGCGGTTCCCAGACGGTGCGGTCGCACAGCAAGCCGGGCAGCAGGACCAGGGTGGGCTGGGGGACAGGATCGGATGCCATGGATATCGCTCTCCCTGCGATCGGAAATTCGTTTATCGAATTCTTTTTCTAATATCGTATGGTAGCAGCGCCCATCAGGCGGCGCAATCGCCGGCGGCCCCTGCCGTCGCTTGACAAGGACAAGCGGCCAAGCCGACCCTCCCGCCGCCTGGTTGGCATGGTTTGAAGAAGCGAAGGATGTGCGGCATGGATGAGGACGCGGGCACGGAGGGCGAGGGCCGCCGCGAAGAGATGGCCGGGCTGGCCAAGGGCCTCAGCGTGCTGCTGGCCTTCAACCACGACCACCCCAGCCTGTCGCTCAGCGAGATCGCCACCATCACCGGCCTGGCGCCAGCCACCGCGCGCCGCTGCCTGCTGACCCTGCAGTCCCTGGGCTATGTCGGCTCGGTCAAGCGCCGCTTCTTCCTGCGGCCCAAGGTGCTTGACCTGGGGGCCGCCTATCTGGAGGCCCTGGATATCGAGCGCCTGGCCTCGGTGCCGCTGACGGAACTGGCCAACGCCACGTCGGACAGCGCGTCCATCAGCGTGCTGGACGGGGAGGACATCATCTATGTCGCCCGCGCCTCCGTCCGCACCCTGGTGCGGCTTGAGGCGCATGTCGGCAGCCGCTTCCCCGCCTTCGCCACCGCCATGGGCCGGGTGCTGCTGGCGGCCTTGCCCGACCCCATGCTGCGCGCCTTCCTGGACAAGGCGGCCATCGCGCCCATCACTGAGAAAACGGTGGTGGACCGTGACCAACTGTTCGATCTGATCACCCAGGTGCGCAAGGACGGCTACTGCGCGGTTGAGGATGAATTGGCCTACGGCGTCGTCTCCCTGGCCGTGCCGCTGAAGGACCAGGGGGGGCGCACCATCGCCACCCTGAATTCCGCCAGCCATTCCAAGCGCTACGCCAAGGACCAGCTGGTAGCCGAGCGCCTGGACCATCTGCGCGGCGTGGCCGACCAGATCTCGCGCGAATTGCGGCGCCTGCCCTCGGGTAACGGGCTGCTGCCCGTGGCCGACACGGTGGCCCTGGGCCGCTGATGCGGCGGCGCCGATCAGCCGGGCCAGGTGCCGGGGTTCTCGGCCAGGGCCACGCGGATGCCGGCGCTGTGCTGGCCTAGCAGCGGGGCCGCCACCACCGCATCGTCGCGGGCGCCACCATAGGCGAAGGGCGAGCGCACCAGGCGGTCCGCGCCCCCCTTGGCCCCCTCGATCCGCCGGGCCACGGGCACCAGCATCTTCAGGTGCTCCACCTGTGGATCTGCGGCGGTGTCGGCGATGGAATTCACGGGGGCGAAGGGCAGGTCGGTGTCGCTGAGCAGCGCCACCCACTCCGCCCGCGGCCGGGTCGCGAAGATGGCGTTCAGCGCCGCCACCAATTGTGGATAATGGTCGATGCGGGCCAGGCGGGTGGCGAAGCGCGGATCCTGGGTCAGGGCTTGTCCGCCGATGCCGGCCACCAGCGCGTCCCAGAACTTCTCCAGCGACGACATGTGCACGGCCACGTGCTTGCCGTCGCCGCAGGTCAGGATCATGGCCTGGGCCAGGCGGGGCCGATCCATGCCCGTCGGCACCTCGCCCAGGGCGAAATAGCCGGCGAAGGGCTCGATGGCGAAGTGCATCATCGCCTCCAGCATGGAGATTTCCAGCAGGCGGCCCGTACCCGTCCGCCCCCGTTCCACCAGGGCGCCCAGGATGCCCAGGGCGGCGTACAGGCCGGTGATGGCGTCGGCCAGGGCGGGCCCCAGCAGGCGGGGGTTGGCGGGGTCGATAGCGACACTGAGGAAGCCGCTCAGCGCCTGGGTCACGCTGTCATAGCTGGGCCGGCGGCTGTAGGGTCCGTCTGGGCCGAAGCCGCTGATGGAGCAATAGACCAGCTTGGGATTCACCGCCGACAGGTCATCCCAGCCGGCACCGATGCGGCCGGCGACACCGGGGCGGAAGTTCTGGATGTAGACATCGGCGCTGCTGACCAGCCCATGGAACAGCGTGCGGTCCTCCGCCTTCTTCAGATCCAGGCACAGGCTGCGCTTGGCATGGTTGTAGGCCTGGAAGTGGGCACTGTAGTGTCCGTCCTTGAAGGTGCGGTAGGGGTCGCCGCCCTCGGGCGATTCGATCTTGATGACGTCCGCCCCCAGATCCGCCAGCAGCATGGCGGCACAGGGGCCCGTGATGAACGTCCCCTGCTCCACCACCCGTATGCCTTTCAGCACCTCAACCATCAGCCTGCCACCTTTCGACTATCCGTCCTCATCCACTCAATTCTCATCGGCGACGAAGCCGTCCGGCGCCGGCCCGTCGTACCGGATGGCGCCGCTGGCCGCGTGCGACATGCGGAAGCCGATGGGGTGCCGCTGCTCCTCCAGCAAATGGGCCACCAGGCTGGCGGTGCGCGCCAGCAGGGGCACGCCCTTGACCGCCAGCAGCGGGAAGCCCGCGTCCAGCAGCACGGCCGGAATGGCGGCCGACACGTTCATCTTCAGGGGCTTGCCCACCAGGTCGGGCAGCAGGTGTTCCGCCCGGCGCGCCACCTCCATATGCGGGCCCGCCAGCGACGCCTTCTCCGCCAGGGCAAACAGGCGCAGGGCGCGGGGGTCGCCGTCCTTATGCAAGGGATGGCCATAGCCCGGGATGGCCCGCTTCTCCGCGCGATAGGCACGCACGGTGGCGGTGATGGCGGCGTCCAGGTCGCCGTCATTGCCGCCCGCCACGTCCAGCACCTGGCTCTGGAAGCGACCCGCCGCCTCGGCACTGCCCAGGATGACGGAGCCGCAGCCCAGCAGGCCGGCGGCGACAGCGCCTTGCAGGGCTTCCGGCGCGGCCGCCAGGGTCATGCGCGCCGCCTGCACGCTGGGCACCAGGCCATGCTCGGCGATGGCGACCAGGGTGGCGTCCAGCACCCGCCGCTGCTCCGGGCTGGGCAGCGCGCCGCAAACCAGCAGCCACACATGGTCCGTGAAGCTGATCGTGCCCATCAGATCCTGAACCAGGTCATGGCCACGGACGATGATGGTCTCGGCATTGGAGCCGGAAATGGCCGTGGTCGGCGTCGTGTCAGGTCCGATCTTCATCAATGACTTTCCTTTGAAGGGCGGCGACAGCCGTCCCCCTGGCGGCGGTTGGGGCGCCGCCGGTTATTGCGGGCGGTACAGGTTGTTGGAACGGTGGTCGCCGCCCAGCCAGCGGGTGAGGTCGGCATGCGCATTGCGCTTGCGCTCCTCATCCGTGTCCTCGATGCCAGGCGCGTCCACCGTCAGTTCCACGATCAGGCCATTGGGGTCGCACACGTACAGCGACTGGCAATAGCCGTGGTCCAGGAAATAGCAGTCGTCCGACGGCTCGGGCACGCCGGCGGCGCGGAAGCGCCCGTGAACGGCGGTTTGCGTGGCGGCATCCACCTTGAGCGCGATGTGATGGAAGGGCGAGGGCGGCATGGCCGGGCCGAACAGGGCCTGGTCCTCGGGGCTGGCGAACTGGAAGAAGGCCAGGGCGCCGCCATCGCTGAGCGCGAAGAAGCAGTGGCAATAGACCCGGTCGGCGCCGAACAGATGGTCGGTCTCGCAATATGTGGCCACCAGCGGCATGCCCACCAGATCCTCATAAAAGCGGCGCGTCGCCTCCATATCCGCCGTGACATAGGCGTTGTGGTGCAGCCGCAGCGGCAACCCGGCCCCCGCCGTTCCAGCCTGGACAGTCATGCCCGCCCCCCTCTTTTATTTTCGTATATCGAATATATCTTCGATGTTCGTATATTAGGCAAGCGGACCGGGTCCGTCAAGGCGGCCCCGCGCCCCATGCACCTTCCACCCACTTCGGCCTCTGCCAAACGCAAGCTTCATCCGGCGGCCAAGCTCTGGCACTCTGTGCCCTATTCATCCCGCGTCCTTCCGCTGCCCGGACAGAAGACCGCCCATGGCCGACTTCCGTATCAAGACCGCCCATATCGGACGCACGCGCGCGGCCCCCCGCCGCCCGCCCGTCCAGGGCGGCTACGCCTCGGCCCTGCGCCGGGTGCCCAAGGCCATGCGGCGCCACGCGGCGGCCTTCGCCTCGTTCCTGAAGCTGGCGCACGACATCACCGGCGACGCCAACCTGGAGCCTGAGGCCAAGATCGCCCAGTTGGACGCGCTGGAACGGGCGCTGGTCAGCGGCGGCGGCGTGCCCTCATGGCTCAGCCCGGCCTTGGAACTGAAGGCCAGCCTGGCCGTTACCGGCGGGTCCTCCCTCCACGCCCGGCAACTGCTGCAGGCCTTCCGCCGCGATGCGGAGGGGCACAGGGCGCGAACCTGGGGCGATGTGTTGATGGCCTGCCGGCTGGCGGCCAACCCGGTGGGGCACCATATCCTGGAGCTCTACGGCGAAAGCGCCGACGCGCTGGCCGCCACGGACGCGCTGTGCACGGCCATCCGCCTGCTGCGGGTGGTGCAGGAATGCCGGGACGATTGGGTGAGGCTGGGCCGCTGCTATTTCCCCCTGGATTGGTTCGACGCCGTGGGTGCCAGCCCGGAACATCTGGTGGAGCACCGGGCGACCCCGGCGGTGCGCATCGTGCTGGATCGCATGCTGGACCGCATCGACCGCCAGCTGGACCACGCCCGCGCCCTGCCGGGCGCGTTGCGCGATCCCGGCCTGCGCATGGAAACGGCCGTTCTGCTGCATGCCGCCCGGCTGATGGCGGGACGCCTGCGACGCCGCGACCCCCTGGCCCAGGGCATCAGCCTGGGCCCGCTCGCCCGCGGCTGGGTGATGGTGCGGGCTCGGCTGGCCCTGGCCCGCAGCATGGCGGGCATGGCGCCTGCCCCACCCTCCGGCCCGCCCATCGACCCGGGCGCGGAGGGTGATCAGGACATCCCCGGCCCGGAACGGCATCCGCAACAATAAGGTTAATCTTTCCGCCCCCAAACCGGTTCTATTCGCTTCCCGGGATGGGAATGTTCGTGTTACCCCCTTGCTCCGGGTGCGTAAACCAGGGCGCGGGCGGCTGCCCTGATGTGATCGCGCCCACATGCCCGGGCGTCCCCGCCAGGGCATGATTTCGCCCGAAGAATAACGGTCCCGGTGGACCGGCGGCCTCCGCATGACGGCCGCGTCGGCCCACTCCCGAATAACCCCGTAGAAGACGAGGAAAACCATGGCTTTCGAACTTGCCCCTCTGCCCTACGCCAAGGACGCCCTGCAGCCCTACATGTCGTCCGAGACGCTGGATTTCCACCACGGTAAGCACCACAACGCCTACGTGACCAAGCTGAACGAGCTGATCGCCGGTACCGCGTTCGAGGGCCAGAGCCTGGAGGACATCGTCAAGGCGACCGCCGGCAAGGCCGAGTCCCAGGCCATCTTCAACAACGCCGGCCAGCACTGGAACCACACCTTCTTCTGGAACAGCCTGACGCCGAAGGCCTCGGCCATCCCGGGTGAGCTGGAGAAGCGCATCATCTCCGACTTCGGCAGCGTCGAGGCCTTCAAGAAGGCCTTCGTGGACGCCGGCATCGGCCAGTTCGGCAGCGGCTGGGCCTGGCTGGTGGAAGACACCAAGGAAGGCAAGCTGAAGATCACGAAGTCGGCCAACGCCGACACGCCGCTGGCCCATGGCCTGAAGCCGCTGATCACCGCCGACGTATGGGAACACGCCTACTACATCGACTACCGCAACCGTCGCCCCGACTTCCTGAAGGCCTTCGTCGACACGCTGGCCAACTGGGAATTCGCCGCCCAGAACCTCGGCTGATGCCCCTAGGCTGAACAGTCCGGGGCTGAACAGTCCGGGGCTGAAGCCCAAATACGAACCCCGGCCTTCTTGCGAGGGCCGGGGTTTTTGTTCGCCTGAATTTCGGCGGTGGGCTTAAGCGGGCAGCAAAGCCGCGGCGACGCGGCGGCCTTCCGCCAGCAGCACATTATAGGTGCGGCAGGCGGCACCCGTGTCCATAGCGTCGATGCCGCCCAGGCCGCGTTCCTTGACGGCACGGCGCAGGGTGGACGTGAACAGCTGCATGGTGGGGCCGGTGCCCAGCAGTACGATCTCCAGCGACGGCTGTTCGGCGATCAGGGCCGCGAAATCATCCGGGCGCAGGCCGGCGAACCCCTCGACGGTCCAGGGGACGGCCCAGGGGATGGTGCGGTCGGGAAAAACGATGATGGGCGTCTCATAGACCACGTTGCTGACGCGAAAGCGGCCGGGGCCGTAGGCGTCGATGACCTGGCGGTCGGCCGGGATCAGGGGGGTGATGTCCATGGGCTTCCAGCCCTCCCACAATGAAAAAGGCCTGACACTCGTCCCTTGGGGGATGCGGGTGCCGGGCCTTTTACCTGGCGTGCGGCGGCGGTGATTTCAAATCCGCCCCGCCCTGGCTCACTTGGAGTCGGTCTCGGTCTTGGCCGGTTCGGTCTTGGCCAGCACGGTAGTGATGGTGCTGCGCAGGACACGGAACTTCACGCCTTCGCCGGCGTCGATGGTGACCTCGTCGTTGTCGCCGACCTTCACCACGGTGCCGATGATGCCACCGCCGGTGACAACCTTGTCGCCGCGGCGCAGCGACTCCAGCATATTCTTGTGTTCCTTCATCTTCTTCTGCTGCGGGCGCATCAGGAAGAAGTACATGACCAGGAACACCGCCACGAAGGGCAGGATCTGCATCAGCGAGCCGGCATCGACGGGGCCGGCGCCGCCGGTGGTCTGGGCCTGGGCGGTGGACACGAACATGGGACGGTTGCTCCAGCGTGCGGGAATAACAAAAGCCAACGGGGCGGGCATGCCCACGTTTGGGCGCGACTATACCGACCGCCGGCCATGTTGCAACCCAATCTCAGCCCCCCCATCGGTGCGGGTTGTCGCCCGGCGGCCATCCCCGTACCGTTCCCCGGTTGAATAGGCAGGCCGCCGCCCAACCCCGCTGCTGGCGGGGAGGAAAGGGATGGGCGTGATAAGAAATGGACAGAAGGAAACAAGCCCCGTGACCACCCCCTTGAGCGCCCCTGGGACGGCCGAGTCCGCCTTGCTACCGCTGCTGACCCGCATCGCCGACGCGCTGGACCGTCTGGCGCCGCCCCCGCCGGCCCCCATCGACTTCCACGCCGCCGACGCCTTCGTCTGGCATGCGGAAGGGGATCTCCTGTCGCCTGTGCCCGAGGTTTCCAAGGTGGACATCGGCCTGCTACAGGGGGTGCAGCGCCAGCGCGACACCCTGTTGGAAAACACCCGCCGCTTCGCCCAGGGCCTGCCCGCCAACAACGCCCTGCTGTGGGGCGCGCGCGGCATGGGCAAAAGCTCGCTGGTGAAGTCGGTGCACGCGGCGGTGAACGAGGCCGCTGGCGCCGCTTCTGGCCACGGCCCCCTGGCGCTGGTGGAAATCCACCGCGAGGACATTCCCTCCCTGCCCCGCCTGCTGGCCGCCGTGCGCGACAGCGGCCGCCGCTTTGTCCTGTTCTGCGACGACCTGTCCTTCACCAACGACGACGCCCATTACAAATCGTTGAAGGCGGTGCTGGAAGGCGGGGTGGAGGGTCGTCCGGCCAACGTGGTGTTCTACGCCACCTCCAACCGCCGCCACCTGATGCCCCGGGATATGATCGACAATGAGCGGTCGACAGCCATCAACCCGTCCGAAGCGGTAGAGGAGAAGGTCAGCCTGTCGGATCGCTTCGGCCTGTGGCTGGGCTTCCACAATTGCGACCAGGACACCTATTTCGCCATGGTCGACGGCTATGCCGCGGCATTGGGCCTGACACTACCGGCCGAGGAATTGCACGCCCGCGCCGTGGAATGGGCGGTGACACGCGGCAACCGGTCCGGCCGTGTCGCCTGGCAGTTCATCCAAGATATCGCCGGGCAGGACCTGAAGCCTGGCGCCTGAGCCGTTGAACCGCCGTTAACGACCCATTCAACTTCTCCCAGCGAAGCGTTTCAAACGGATTGGGAGTCGCCATAAAGGCGACTTCCCCTCCCGGGCATGTAACGCGTTACAGCTTCCGATTCTCTCGGGTTTTCGCCTTAATGGGGCGGGTAACTGGACCACCCATTACTCTATCCCCCCAAGTTTTCCCCCATTTCTGCAATTCCAAGGGGGAAACCACTTCTTTTCAATACAAACAAGATAAATTCGGTTATAGTCCGTCCAACAAAACCTGCAACAAGTGACAAACAACGCCAGGGCTGGACATGACACAACCGATATCCGATTCCAATGACGACCTGCAGATCATCGCCCTGACCGGAAAGATCGTCACGAGCTATGTTGCCGGTAATACGCTGGCCCCGGCCGCCCTGCCCGATCTGATCAAGCAGGTGCACGACACCCTGCGTCGACTGGTCACGCCCGAGGAAGTGGTCGCCACCCCGGCGGAACCCTTGACTCCGGCCGTTCCGATCCGCAAGTCGGTCACCCCCGACTACATCGTGTGCCTGGAAGATGGCCGCAAGCTGAAGATGCTGAAGCGCCACCTGCGCACCGCCTACGGCCTCTCGCCGGAGGAATACCGCGTGAAGTGGGGCCTGCCGTCCGATTACCCCATGGTCGCCCCCAACTATGCCGAGCAGCGGTCGGGCCTGGCCAAGGCCATCGGGCTGGGCCAACGTTCCCGTACCGAGGGCAAGCCCAGCGGCAAGCGCCGCCGCAGCAGCAGCGCCGCCGCCGAGTAAGGCACTGCGCTTGGTGTCTCAGTAATGGAGAAGGCGGGCGCCAGGGCCCGCCTTTTTCATTTGGGCGCCTTCACACCCCAACCTTAACCGTGAAGCGCCTTTTCATGACCCCCAGCCGGGCGGCGGGCCGCCCACGCCGGCCGGCGATGGGCCGCCAGGCAACATGCTTGGCCCCAGGGGTGGCCCCAAGGGCGCCCCCAGCGGAGGCAAGGCCCGCAGTTGAAACCGCTCCCCCTCCGGCACGGCGATGCGGGACAGGTCATAGCCGGCCAGGCGCGCCTGGTCCAGCCGGTCCACCGTCATGACGTTCCATACGCCGTGGGGCCGGCCCTCCAGCGCGCGCACGGCCAAATCCACCGCGATGCGCGCCTGCACGATGGGAGAGTCGGACACCGCCAGCTCGATGGTGCCGTCGCGGACCAGATCGGTGATGCCATCGGTGGCATAGGTCGCCACCAGGTGGGTGCCGCCGTCGTGACGGGAGCGCAGGTAGTTCGCCGCCGCCTGGATGGCCACGGCGTTGCCGAAGACCACGTCGACATCCGGCACCCGGTCGAACAGGGCGCGCACCAAATCCATCTGCGTCGTCATCCCGGTGGCACCATAGCCGCCGTGGATGACCTCCACGCCCGGGCGGCGCAGGACGGCCAGGGCTGACGCCTCCATGGCGTCCGCCCACTCAGCCCCCTTGGGCCCCGGCAGCCATCCCACCTTCAGCGGCCGGCCGGCCGCCCTCTCCCACTCCACGCGGTGTTCCAGGATATAGTCGGCGCCGAAACGGGCGTTCTCGCGGAAATTCCCCAGGATGTGCGCGGTGACGTAGGGGGACGCCATGCCGTTGATAAGGTCGATCAACGGCCGGCCGCCATCGGCGATGGCGGCGACCTGCGCGTCCAGCCCATCGCTGGTGATGGCGGCCACAATGTAGGCGTCGGGCATCAACGCGCGGCAGGCGTCCAGCTGCGCCTTCTGCACATCCAGCTTGTCATAGCCGCCGGCTTGGTAGACGCCGATGACCACGCCCAGCCGTTCAGCTTCGCGCACCAACCCCCAGGACACACCCCACCAGAACTTGTCCTGCGCGCCCGGCAGCAGGGCACAAATCCGCCAGGGATGCACCGCCCGCGCCAGGGGAACATAGGGGCCCACCCGCCCATCGCGCGACACCGACACCGGTGACCAGTTGTCCCGCGACAGGTTGGCGGGCGACAGATGGGCCGACGGGGGCGCCGCCTGGCCGGCCTCCGTCCCCGGCGGCACCCCCGCCCGCGCCATTCCCAGTCCGAAAACCACGCCCGCCATGGCGAAAAGGCCCCCCAGCCCCCACCGCCGATGCCGGCCCCGCCCCGAAGCCATGCCCGCCCCCGCCTTGCCTGCACCCAATGCTGACACCCCCGGCGCGGCGATGAAAGGCTGACGACGCCGGCGGGCCCACCATTCTTCGCTTATCGCGGGCACTGCAGGGTCTGGTCGGCACCGGTCGTACCAGGGGCAAGACGAGATGTTTCCCCTGCCGCCGGACGGGCCCCTGAAGCCACCGGCGCGGAAACACCGGGACGCCGATCCGGGAATCGGCCTGTTCGAGGACATCCGCATGACCCTGCAAGCGGCCATCGCCACCAATCGATTCGGCCTGGGCGCACGCCCCGGCGACATCGCGGCGGCCCAATCCGATCCCCGTGGCTGGCTGGATGCGCAGCTGGCGCAGGACCCCGGCTTGCCGCCAGACCTGCATGGGGTGGAGGACAGCGCCACCCGCCTGGCGGCGACTTATGCCGCCCGCAAGGAAAAGGACGAGGAGGCGCGTAAACCCCTGCGGGAGGCGCTGCGCGCCGCCTATCGCGACGACGCCGCGCGGCGGACCCGGGCGGCCATCGCCACCGACGCGCCCCTGCGCGAACGGCTGGTGCATTTCTGGTCCAACCACTTCACCGTTTCCACCAGCCGGCCCATCGTTGCCGCCGCCGTGGTTCCCTACGAGAACGAGGCCATCCGCCCGCACGTAACCGGCCGGTTTGCCGACATGCTGCTGGCCGTGACCCGCCACCCGGTCATGCTGGCCTATCTGGACAATGCCGTGTCCGCCGGGCCGGACAGCATGGTGGGCATCCGGCGGCAGCGCGGCCTGAATGAGAACCTGGGCCGCGAATTGCTGGAGCTGCATACCCTGGGCGTTGACGGGGGCTATAGCCAGGCCGACGTGCGCGAGCTGGCCCGCATCCTGACGGGCTGGAGCGTCGCGGCGGAGCGGGATCGTGATACCGGCACCTTCCTGTTCCGCCCCAACCTGCACGAGCCGGGCGACAAGATCCTGCTGGGCCAGCGCTACAGCGAGGATGGCATGGGCGAAGGCCTGCTGGCCCTGCAGCGGCTGGCCCGCCACCCCGCCACGGCCCGTCATGTCGCCACCAAGCTGGCCCGGCACTTCATCGCCGACGATCCGCCGCCGGCCGTGGTGGCGGCGCTGGAGAAAAGCTACCGCGACAGCGACGGCCATCTGGGTGAAGTCACCCGCACCCTGCTGCGCCAGGATGCCGCCTGGGTACCCGAGGCCCGTAAGGTGAAGACGCCGACGGAGCTGGTGGTTTCCACCGGCCGCGCCTTGGGGGGGGACATTCACCCGGTGGCGGACGACGGCGACACCGACATGAAGGCGGCGCGTGCCGAGCCCGCCCTGCGCTCCCTGGCCTTGCTGGGGCAGATGCCCTTCGCCGCCCCCTCGCCCGCCGGCTGGCCGGACCAGGCCGCCGACTGGGTGGGACCGGAAGCCATGGTACAGCGGGTCGACTGGGCCCTGACCGTGGGGGAAAAGCTGGGCGACCGCATCGACCCCCGCCAGATCGCGGACCAGGTACTGGGCCCGTTCGCGGGTGACGCCACCCGCCAGGCCGTGGCCCGCGCGCCCAGCGCCGCCGAGGGCCTGGCCCTGCTGATCTCCGCCCCCGAATTCCAGCGGCGCTGAAGGAGTGCCCGTCATGACCGCCTTTCTTCCCCTGAACCGCCGCCACCTGCTGGCCGGCCTGGGCGGTGCCGCGGCGCTGTCGCTGCTGCCGCAGGTGAGCTTCGCCCGTACGGTGGGCGAGCAGCGCTTCATCCTGATCGTACTGCGCGGCGGCATGGACGGCCTGGCCGCCGTCGCCCCCTATGCCGACCGCGACTATGCGGCCGTGCGCGGCCGCTTGGCCCTGCCGGATCCCAACGCCCAAGGCGGCGTGCTGGATTTGGATGGCTTCTTCGGCCTGAACCCGGCGCTGGCCGACATCCATCCCTGGTACAAGGAAGGCCAGTTGCTGGTGGCCCACGCCGTCGCCACCCCCTACCGCGACCGCAGCCATTTCGACGCCCAGGATCTGCTGGAGAACGGAACGGTGACACCGCACGGTGTCGCCAGCGGCTGGCTGAACCGGGCCCTTGCGCAGCTGGGGGGCGACACCGGCGGGCGGCGCCTGGGCCTGGCCGTTGGCCAAGGCGTGCCCCTGGTCCTGCGCGGGGCCGCCCCCATCGCCTCGTGGTCGCCATCGCCGCTGAAGGAGGCGGACGAGGATTTCCTGGATCGCGTGGCGGCGCTGTACGCCAACGATCCCCTGCTGGCGAACGCCCTGAAGGCCGGCCTGGACTCGGCCAGCATGGCGGACCATGCCCTGAACACCGACGCCGATGGCGCCATGGACGGCGCCATGATGGACGGCGCCGCCAAGCCCAAGACCGCGCGCCTGGATCCGGCGCAGCTGGGTACCGCCACCGGCCGCCTGCTGGCCGACGCGAACGGTCCGCGCGTTGCCGTCATGGACTTGCAGGGCTGGGACACCCATGCCCAGCAGGGCACGACAGCCGGCCGGCTGGCCGGGGCGCTGGGCAATCTTTCCAAGGTGTTGGTGGCCTTGCGCACCAGCCTGGGCCCCGCCTGGCGGCAGACGGCGGTGGCGGTGGTGACGGAGTTCGGGCGGACCGCCCGGCCCAACGGCACCGGCGGCACCGACCACGGCACGGCCACGGCCGCCTTCCTGGCGGGCGGCGCGGTGCAGGGTGGGCGCGTGCTGGCGAACTGGCCCGGCCTGGCCGACGGTCGCCTGTACCAGGGCCGCGACCTGGCACCCACGCAGGATCTGCGCGCCGTGATGAAAGGCATCCTGCGGGACCATCTCGGCTTGGACACCGGCGCCCTGGACAAGGCCGTCTTCCCCGGCGGTGGCACCCCCGCCGCCGCGCACGACCTGATCCGGACCTAGCCCTGACCCCATCCGACGCGCTATCTGTTACAGGATGGCGTTGGAGGGAGGCGGCAGGCATGAGCGGTGAGGCACGGGCCTGGGTCAGGTTGCCATCACGGCGCCATCTGAACCTGCTGGCGCCCACGCCCCTGGACTGGGATGACGAGGACCTGGCGATGGGCCTGGCCCGCACCTACCGCTGGGGCGGACACTCCCGCTGGCCCCTGCCCCTGTCGGTGGCCCAGCATTCCCTGACCGTGCTGGCCCTGTCGCGGGCCCAGACCGAAAAGCCGCTGAGCCCGGCGGCGGAGTTGCGGGAACTGCTGCACGACGCGGATGAGGGCCTGCTGGGTTTCGACGCCATTTCGCCGCTGAAACCCTTCCTGGGACCGGAATACAAGGCGCTGGCCGCCCGGCTGGAGGGGGCAATCACCCTGCGGTACCAGATCCCAGCCTGGAACCTGACCACCAAGAAAAACCACAAGCGGGCCGATCGCGTCGCCGCCGCCAGCGAAGCGCTGCACGTGGTCGGCTGGTCGCGGGATGAAATCCGACGCACCCTGAAAATCCCCTATCAGCCCCTGGACGACGATCCGCTGCATCAGGAATACGCCGGCGTCCCCTGGGAGCCCTGGCCGGCCGACGTGGCGGCGGAGCGCTTCCTGGTCGCGTTGCGCGTCCTGCTGCGCAAGCGGGACGGCCGGGCATGAATACGTCCCTGCTGGGCCGGGCACAGGCGGCCTTGGCCGCCGGCCGCATGGCGGATGCGGCCACCCTGTATCGGGAAGTGGTGGCGCACTGGCCGCGCGATGGCGCCGGCTGGCTGGCCTTGAGCGTGGCCGCAGCCGCTTTGGGCCAGGCGGACGACGCGCTGGCCGCCGCCGAGCGGGCGGCGTCCCTGTTGCCGGCATACGCCCCCGCCTGGGCCAACGTGGCGGAGCAGCGGCGCCAGGCGGGCCGCATGGAGGAGGCCGGTGCCGCCTATGCCCATCTGGCCGCCCTGCCCGGCCTGCCGGCCGACCTCGCCGCCGATGCGGAGAACGGACTGGCCCTGGTGGCCCGCCACAATGGCCAGCCCCTGGTGGCGGAGGCCCACTGGCGCCGCGCCGTCGCCCTGGATCCCACCTTCGCCGGCGCCTACGCCAACCTGGGCAAGATGCTGTTCGACAGCCAAGCCATGCATGCGGCACGCGCGGCCCTGCGCCAGGCGGTCACCCTGGATCCCGCCAACGGCGGCGCCCGCATGAACCTGGCGCTGGCGCACAAGGCGCTGGAGCAGCAGGCCGTGGCGGTCGATGAATTGCGCCACCTGCTGGCGCAGCCCGGGACAAGCGAACAGCTGGCCCACGACGCCCGCTATAACCTGGCCCGCCTGCTGCTGCTGCGGGGGCCGGGGGCGGAGGCCTGGGCCCTGCATGAAGGCCGGTGGAAGGTCAGCCACTTTCCTTCCGTCCGCCGCTCCTTCCCCGTACCGGTGTGGCAAGGCGACAGCCTGTTGGGCCGCCGGCTGCTGCTGTGGGGGGAGCAAGGCCTGGGCGACGAAATCCTGTTCGCCAGCCAAGTGCCCGACCTGGCCGCCGGCCTGAGCGACGCCGTGCGCGCCGCCGGCACCGACATCCTGCTGGAATGCGATGAGCGGCTGGTGTCCCTGTTCGCCCGGTCGTTCGCCCCCATAACGGTGGTGGGCCGCCCGGCGGCAGTGGCCCGTAGCGGGTCGCAGGATACCTCGGCCGACCCGCGCACCGCCACCGCCACGACACAACTGCCCACCGGCAGCCTGGCGCGCTTTTGCCGTCCCACCTTGGCCAGCTTCCAGGCCGCCCGTCCCTTCCTGAAGCCAGATCCCGAGCGTGCCGCCCTGTGGGCGCGGCAAGTGGCGGCCCTGGGGCCGGGACTGAAGGTGGGGCTGTGCTGGACCAGCGGCCTGCTGACGGCGGAGCGCGCCATCAGCTACACCACTCTGGCCGACTGGCTTCCCCTGGCCCAGGTGCCCGGCATCCACCTGGTCAGCCTGCAGTACAATCGCGACATCGCCGCCGTTGAGATACCCCAGGCGCGGACCCGGGGCCTGGACATCGCCGACTGGCCGGACCTGGACCAGCGCGATGACCTGGAGGGCGCCGCCGCCCTTATCTCCACCCTCGACCTGGTGCTGACCGCCCCCACCTCGGTGGGGGAGATCGCCGCCGGCCTGGGCGTGCCCACCTGGCGCATCTCCACACCCAGCCAGGATTGGAGTGGGTTGGGCACCATGGTCCGCCCCTGGTACCCCGCCATGCGCATCTTCCCCGCGCCTAGGGACGAAGAGACCCTGGCGGACGTCATTCAGCGCATGGTCCACGCACTGATGACCCTGGCGTCACCATCGGCCGCGCCCCCCCCCCCCAACCTTGGCCGACGCGCTGGCCCTGCACCAAGCCGGCCGGGTGAATGAGGCGGAGGCCGCCTATCGCCGCCTGCTGGCGGACGGGCCGGCGGACACCCAGGCACGGGACGACACCCTGCACCTGCTGGGCCTGCTGCTGCACCAAACCGGCCGGCCGGCGGAAGCCGAACCGCTGCTGCGCCAGGTGCTGGCGGCGGAGCCTGGTTTTTTCGAGGCGTGGAACAGCCTGGGGGCGGTGCTGCTGGCCCTGGGGCGGCGCGCGGAGGCGGCGGATGCCTGGCGCACCGCCCTGCGCCTCAATCCCGGCCATGACAAGGCGGCCGCCAATTTGGACCGCCTGGGCCCTTCCCCGTAAGTCGGGCGCCGCACCGCCTGGTGCGGGCAAGCCGGCGTCTCAGCCCAGCCAGGACCGGACCAGCGTGAGCGTTCCCGCGTCGGCGATCACCCAGCCGCCGATGCCGATCAACACCCAGGGCAGCAGCCGGCCGCCCCAGCGCCGCACCGGTGGCCCCGCCGCCGGGTGCGTGGCAAGCCAGTGGGCCAAGGCCACCCAGGCACCCGTCAGAATGGCGAACACGGTCACGGTCACGACGATCTGGCTGGCGTCCTGGGCGGCGAAAAGCGGCACGTAGACACCGATATTGTCCCCACCCCCAGCCACCGTGACAGCGGCGACGGCCCACGCACCGCCCTGGGCGGAAGGCGCATCGCCTTCCCCCTCACCACCGCCCAGCCATAACAGGCATGCGCCCAGCAGGATCGGCGCCACCCCCAGGAAGCCCAGCCAAACGGGGTTCACCACCAGGGCGGCCAGGGCCCCCGTCAATCCGGCGGCCACCAGGACGGCGATACCCAGGAATTGTCCCGCCGCGATGTCGCGGGCGCGCCATCGTCCCCCGGCGAACAGCGCCACCAGGATGAAAAGGTCATCTATGTTGGTGGCGGCGAAAACAGCCACGGCCGCGGCGGCGCAAAGAAAAAGGGTGTCCATCGCGGGCGATGACGCCTTGATGGGCACCCTTTGTCAATCCATGCCGTCAGGCGGCTCACCAGCTGAGGCTGAACCGCATCATCCGGCTGTAGCGGTCACCCGCCTTCAGCATGGTGTCCGGAAAGGACGGCTGGTTGGGCGCGTCGGGGAAGGCCTGGGGCTCCAGGCAAACACCCGTGCCCAAGTCCGGGTATTGGGACGCCAGGCCCTGCCCGCCGTAGAATTGCACCGATGGCTGATCGGTATGCAGGCGCAGGCTGACGCCGCTGTCGGGCGATGACAGCGTGGCGGCCCAGTCCGCCGCCTCGTCCCAGGTGTCTTCCCGGTCCAGGACGAAGCAATGGTCGTAACCACCCGCCTGAAAGATTTGGGGATGGTTGTGGCGCGGCGTCGCCAGGCGCGGCCGGCGGAAGTCGAAGGCCGTGCCGGCCACCGGCTCCAACGCGCCGGTGGGAATCAAGCCGGGGCCCACGGGCAGGAAATGCTGGGACCGCAGGCGCAACATCTGCCGGTCCGCCGCCACCTGGGGATCGCCCGCCAGGTTGAAATAGGGATGCCAGGTCAGGCTGACCGGTGTGTCCGCGTCACCGATGGCGGTGAAGCGCAGGGTCAGGTCACCGCCGCTGATGGTGATTTCCGCCGTCACCTCCAGGGTGCCGGGGAAGCCGTTCTCGCCATCCGGGGAGGTCAGGCCCAACACCAGCCGGGAGTCCGCCCCACCCTGGAAGTCCTGCAGGCGCCAGACCTTGCGGCCATAGGCGCCGGGGCCGCCGTGCAGCTGGTTGACGCCCTCATTGGGCACCAGCTCCACCGTCCGGCCTTGATAGGTGTAGCGGGCGTTGGCGATGCGGTTGCCGTAGCGGCCCACAAGACAACCCAGGTAGGCCGGGTCGTTCTCATAGGCCGCCACGTCCGGCAGGCCCAGGACCAGGTTGCGCCGGCCCTTGGGGCCGGGCACCGACAGCTGCCGCAGGATGCCGCCGAAGGTCAGCACCTCCGCCTGAAGGCCGTCCGCCGGCCCGAGCGTCACCGCCCGGACCGGCGCACCGTCCTTTGTCGTCCCGAAGGATCGGATCATGACCGCGCGGCCCTCACCTGCTGGGCGGCGCTGTGCAGGGGCTTGTGGGTCCACAGCTCCTGGATGGCTTCCAGGCTGCGGCCCTTGGTTTCCGGTACGAAGCGCCAGACGAACAAGGCGGACAACAGGCTGAACACGCCGTAGGCCCAATAGGCGAAACCGTGATGGAAATGGGCGTTCAGCACCGAATTGCCGTCCATTACGTTAAAGGACCAAGTGACCACCAGGTTGGCGATCCACTGCGCCGCGACCGCGATGCCCAGGGCCTTGCCCTTGATGGCGTTCGGGAACATCTCCGCCAGCAGGATCCAAACCACCGGGCCCCAGGAGAAGGCGAAGCCCGCGATGTATACCAGCATGGCGACCAGCGCCACCAATCCCAACTGGTTGGTGGCGAACAGCGTGCCCAGCGCCAGCATGGAAACAGTCATCACCAGGCCGCCGGCGATGAGCAGGGGCTTACGGCCCAGGCGATCGACCGACACGGTCGCGACCAGGGTGAAAGCCACGTTGGCGATGCCGACGATGACCGTCTGCCACAGCGAGGCATTGGTATCCATGCCCATGTTCTTGAACATCTGCGGAGCATAGTACAGCACGGCGTTGATGCCCACGAACTGCTGGAAAACCGACAGCAGGATGCCGACGAACACCACCAGGCCACCGAAGGCGAACAGGCGTTCGTTGGTCACGACCAGGCTTTCCTCGATCTCGACCAGCGTGACCTTGGGATCGGTGGCGCCGCCCAGGCGCTTCAGCACGTCCAACGCCTCATTGTCGCGGCGCTGCATGACCAGGTAGCGGGGGGTGTCCGGGGCAAACAGCAACAGGACGGCGAACAGGATGGAGGGCAGCCCTTCAGAGGCGAACATCCAGCGCCAGCCGGTGCCATGCAGCCAGGTTTCGTCCCCGAGGCCCGCGATGGCCCAGTTCACGAAATAGACGCCCACCATGCCGCCGACGATGGCGATCTGGTTGAAGGAGATGAGACGACCACGGGATTCGGCCGGCGCGATCTCCGCAATGTAGAGGGGGGAAACCAACGAGGCGATGCCCACGCCGATACCACCGATGATGCGGTAGATGTTGAAGGGCGTCAGCGCATCCGGGCCCATCTGGCCGATGGTGCCGAGGCCGAATTCGGGCCAAGCCGACCCCAGGGAGCAGATAAGGAACATCAGGGCGGCGACGATCAGCGTCGGCTTGCGGCCGAAACGATCGGCCATCTTGCCGGCGACCAGGCCGCCCAGCACGCAACCGGCCAGGGCGCTGGAGATGGTCAGCCCCTTCAGGCTGTCATGCGCCGTTTCCGCCAGGTTCAACGGCTGGATGAAATTGATGTCGATGCTGTCCATCGCGCCAGAGATGACGGCGGTGTCATACCCGAACAGCAAGCCACCCAGGGTGGCGATCAGTGTCAGGCCCGTCGTCAGCGACAGTGCGCCTTGCTTGTTGCCCATTCATTCCTCCCCGACGGGCCACGTCGCCCGCCATTTGTCCTAAAGCGAGGCGCCCCCACTCCACCTGGAACGGGGACGCCTCTGCACCTCAGATCGCCGCCGGCGCCCCGGACAAGACGTCGCCAGGCACCGGTATCCGTCAGATCAATGGTTGTGCCGCGGCGGATGGGCCACGACACCCCGATACTTCAACGCCGGTTCCATGCAACCGCCGCTATCCAGCTGGCCCACGGTCTGGCGGTACATCTCCTGCCACGGCGTGTAGCTGGGCGGGGTGGCCGGAATGCCGTCGGCCCTGCGCTTCTGGATCTCGGCATCGTCCACCAGCATGTCGCAGGTGCCCTGGTTCAGGTCGATGCGGATGGTGTCGCCGGTGCGCAGCCATGCCAGCCCTCCGCCCACGGCACTCTCCGGCGAGGCGTTCAGGATGGACGGGCTGTCCGAGGTGCCGGATTGCCGTCCATCGCCGATGGTGGGCAGGCTGGTGATGCCGGCCTTCAGCAGCGCGTCGGGCGGCTGCATGTTCACCACCTCGGCCGAGCCGGGGAAACCCAGCGGGCCGGCGCCGCGCACCACCAGGATGCAGCGCTCGTCGATGTTCAGCGCCGGGTCGTTGATACGCGCGTGGTAATCGTCCGGCCCGTCGAAGACGATGGCCCGGCCCTCATACACGCCCTCGCGGCCCGGCTCGCTCAGGTAACGCTGGCGGAACTCTTCCGAGATCACGCTGGTCTTCATGATGGCGAAGTCGAACAGGTTGCCCTTCAGCACCAGGAAGCCGGCACGCTCCTTCAGGGGCGCGCTGTAGGGCGTGATCATCTCCCGGTCCGGGCTCTCACGGCCCGCCAGGTTCTCGCCGATGGGGCGGCCGGTGACCGACATCGCCTTGTCGAACAGCTTGCCCGCCTGCTGCAGTTCCCACATCACGGCGGGCACGCCGCCGGCGCGGTGGAAGCGTTCGCCCAGGTATTTGCCGGCCGGCTGCATGTTGACCAGCAGCGGCACGTCATAGCCGTGGATGCGCCAGTCGTCGGCCGTCAGTTCCACGCCGGCGTGGCGCGCCATGGCGTTGATGTGCGGCTGCGCGTTGCTGGAGCCACCGAGCGCACCCACCAGCTTGATGGCGTTCAGGAAGCTTTCGCGCGACAGGATCTTGGACGGGCGCAGATCCTCATAGGCCATGTCGACGATGCGGCGGCCCGTCTCGTACGCCATCTGCCCGCGCTCACGGTAGGGTGCCGGAATGGCGGAGCAGCCGGTGAGCGACAGGCCCAGGCCCTCGGCCACGGCGTTCATGGTGCTGGCCGTGCCCATGGTATTGCAATGACCGGCCGACGGCGCCGAGGAGGCGGCCGCGTCCAGGAATTCCGCTTCATCGATCAGGCCGGCCGCCAGCTTGCGGCGGCTGCGCCAGATGACGGTGCCGGACCCCACCAGGTCGCCCTCATGCCACCCATCCAGCATGGGGCCGCCGGACAGGACGATGGCCGGAATGTCGACCGTGCTCGCGGCCATGATGCCGGCGGGCGTGGTCTTGTCACAGCCGGTGGTCAGCACCACGGCGTCGATGGGATAGCCGTACAGGATCTCCACCAGGCCCATGTAAGCGAGATTCCGGTCCATGGCCGCCGTCGGACGACGGCAGTTTTCAAAGATGGGGTGAACCGGGAATTCCATGGGAATGCCACCGGCGTCGCGGATACCGTCGCGGACGCGCTTGGCCAAATCCAGGTGAATACGATTGCAGGGGGAGATGTCGCTGCCGGTCTGGGCGATGCCGATGATGGGCTTGCCGGAGCGCAACTCCTGCGGCGTGATGCCGTAGTTCATGAAGCGCTCCAGATAGAGCGCAGTCATGTCGATCCGGTCCGGCGCATCAAACCAATCGCGGGAACGGAACCTAACGTTCGGACGGTCAACCATACGCGATCTCCGCCGGGGGCAGGCCCGGCACCGTGGCCCTGAAATGGAACAAGCCACCGGCCAGCGGCTGGGCGGCGCGGTCGTCGTCGCTCAGGCCCTTGGCGGCGGTGGTGGCGTAGAGATCCAAGCGGTCATCGCCGCCGAAGGCAAGCTTGGTGATGTTGGCGCAGGGGAAGCGCACCACCTGCACCAACTCCCCCGCCGGGGAGTAGCGCCGGGCGGCCCAGCCACCGAACAGGCCCACCCACAGGCAACCCTCCGCATCCACCACCGTTCCGTCCGGCCAGCCGGCCCCGTCCTCGATGGTGATCAGCAGGCGGGCGTTGTCCAGCGTACCGTCGGCCGACAGGTCGTAGGCGGTGATGGTCTTGCCCAGGGTGTCGGTGTGGTAGAAGGTGCCGCCGTCCGGACTGGTGCAGGGTCCGTTGGTGATGACGATACCGTCCACGTGGCGCTTCAGCGTCCCGGTCCAGGAATAAAGGGCGCCGGTCGGCCCCTCTTCCGCGTCATCCATGGAGCCGAACCACAGCCGGCCCTGGGCGTCGACGAAGCCGTCGTTCAGGCGGTTGCCCGCCCGGTCCCATTCCAAAGGCACCAGGGGCTCGAACACACCCGTTTCGCCATCGAAACGGGCCAGCTTGCCCGGCAGGCCCACGATTAAGCCACCCCCGGCGCGCGGCAGGGCGAAGCCCGGCTGGTCCGGCGCGTCGAAGCTGCGGGTGTCCCCATCCGCGGGGCGGAAGCGGTGGATGTGCCGCTTCTTGATGTCCACGAACCACAGGGCCCGGTCGCGGGGGGACCATACCGGTCCCTCCCCCAAGGTGGCGCCCAAGGCCCAGATGCAGCGCGGCTCCATCGTCACCGCAACCCCTTAGCGCCAGCCGGCGTCGACGAAGTATTCGTGGCTCGTGCACATGCGGCCATCGTCAGAGGCCAGGAACAGCACCATGGCGGCGACGTGCGGCGGGTCCACGCGTTCCTTGATGCACTGCTGCGACAGGATGCGGGCCTCTTCCTCCGGGTTGTGCCACAGGCGCATCTGACGCTCCGTGCGCACGCCACCCGGCACCACGCAGGTGACGCGGATGTTGTGCTCACCCAGGTCACGGGCCAGCGAGCGGGTCATGCCCTCGATGCCGGCCTTGGCGGTCTGGTACATCAGCAGCTCCGGCAGGGCCACATGCCAGGAGATGGAACCGAAGTTGATGATGGCGCCGCTGCGCTGCTGCTTCATGCCACCCACCACCGCCTGGCTGGCGAAGAACATGTGCCGCAGGTTCACCGCCATACGATTGTCCCAGTATTCCGGCGTGATCTGCTCGATCGTGTGCCGGTCGTCGTTGGCGGCGTTGTTCACCAGCACATCGACCGGGCCGGCGTTCTGGATTTCCGCCAGCGTCGCCTTCAGTTGATCCAGGTTGGTCAGATCACACTTATAGAACTTGGGCGCATGCGCGGCACCCTCGGCCAGCGATTGCTCCAAGGCGCGGCTGTCGGTTTCCGCGATGTCCAGGAAGGAGACCTGGGCGCCCTGACGGACGAACGCCTCGGTGATGGCGGCGCCGATGCCGGAGCCGCCACCGGTAACAACGACCCGCTTGCCCCGCAGGCTGGGATAGATGGCGTGCGTCATGATGTATTCAGGCCCAAAAGGAAAGGGTTTGCCCAAAAGAACGGATTTGGGTGGGTGACGCCAGGGGCATCACCCGTTCAGCAGGCCGCGGCGGGCCAGGTTGCGCATCAGCTCGGTCAGGCCGAAGGTCCACGGCGCCGCCTCATGGCAGGGCACCACCTTGTTGACCAGGGTCCCCAGGCGCGGGCTGGAGACGCTGACGATGTCGCCGGTCTTGTGGGTGAAGCCACGGCCCGGCGCGTCGCGATCCTCGACCGGCGCGAACAGCGTCCCCAGGAACAGCGCGAAGCCGTCGGGATACTGGTGGTTCTTGTTCAGGGTCTGCCCGACCAAGTCCAGGGGATCGCGGCTGATCTCGGACATGGTGCTCTTGCCGTCCAGGACAAAGCCGTCCTCGCCAGTCACGTTCAGGTGCACCACGGCCTCGCGGACATGGTCCATGGTGAAGGTGCCGTCAAACAGGCGGACGAAGGGACCGATGGCGCAGGACGCGTTGTTGTCCTTGGCCTTGGACAACAGCAGGGCGCTGCGGCCTTCAAAGTCACGCAGGTTCACGTCGTTGCCCAGCGTGGCGCCGCGCGCACGGCCCTGACCGTCGCACAGGATCACCACCTCGGGCTCCGGGTTGTTCCAGTGGCTGTCGGCGCGCACGCCGATCTCCACGCCCCAGCCCATGGCGGACAGGGTCGGGCCCTTGGTAAACACCTCGGCGTCGGGGCCGATGGCCACTTCCAGGTACTGCGACCACAGGCCGTCGGCGATCAGCGCCTCTTTCAGGCGGGCGGCATTCTCGGAACCCGGCTTCACCAGGCGCAGGTCGGTGCCGACGCGGGACGACAGGGCCTGCCGGATTTCCAGGGCCTTGCCAGCATCGCCGCGCGCCCGTTCCTCGATCACGCGCTCCAGGGCGGAGACGGCGAAGGTAACGCCGGCGGCCTTGATGCACTGCAGGTCAATGGGGGTCAGCAGCTTGGCGCCCCCCTGGGAGACGGTTTGGCCGCCCTTCCAGGTGGGGTTCAGGTCCCAGTCGGCCACGCGGCCGATGGACTTGCCCTCGGGGATCTGGCCGGGCTCCAGGCGGTTCATCAAGTCGGAGACGGTCGGGGCGACGCCCGACAGGTCGAAAATCTCACCGTTGCGGATCAGGATGGGCGTCGGCCCCTCGCCCGCGTCGATACGGCCCAACAGAACGGCGTCCGCGCTGTCCTCGGGAAAAATGCTGTCGTGCGTAGTCTGCACCGGCGTGTCGACCGGGTACCCCATCTCTTGAACTCCTCCCAAGGTGCGTTATCGCCAGGCGGCCCTTGTTAACGCTAACATTAGAGGCCAGGGAGAAGCGCTGTCAAGGCGACGTTACCATACCAGTCTGGATTTCGACGCGGCACGCACGAAGGTTTCGCGCTAAGGTTTGGCCTCAGGGCTTGCCGGGATTCTGGGTCGCGACGGCCCCGGCCAGGGCTGCGGCAAAGGCGTGCATCTCCTCCACGCCCACATCGCTCACCGCCCAGTAGGCCATGCCGCCGTCCCGCCACCGCATCAGGGTGTAGCCGTCACGGGCCTCGAAGGCGGGCTGGCGGGGACCGTCACCAGGCCAGACATAGAGGTTCAGGATATGGGCGCCGTGGCGATAGACCAGGGCCGCCACCGGCCGGCCGGCCAGATAGTCCAGCCGCCCGCCCTGCAAGGGGAAGCCGGCCGCCGCCAGTTCCGGCACGGGCGGGGAATAGTCCAGCTTGCCGGCGAACCAGGGCTTCACCGTGTGATGGTCGCTGGTCGGCACGTCCAGCAGGTGCTGCGCCTGGAGGGAGCGGACATGCCCGGCCACCAATTCCCGCTCCAGCGCCGCGTCGCCCCCGAACGGGGCCACCATCAGCAGCAGGCTGGCAGCGATGGCGACACCCATCCCCGCCCCGCCCCAGCGGCGCAACTGCCGGGACCAGGGCCGGCCTTGAGACTTGCCGACAGGATGCAGCGGATCGACGGCGCCGATGTCCGCCAGGATGCGGGAGCGCAGGGCCGCCGGGGCCTTGGGCCGCAGGGCGGGGTCCGCCAGCAGCGCGCGCAGGGCCCGCAGTTCCGCCAACGCCTCGGCGCAGGCCGGGCAACTGGCGATGTGCGCCTCCAGCGCGCGGGCGTGGGCGGCGTCCAGTTCATTGTCCAGCAGGCCGTGCAGCAGCTCCGCCTTGTCCGGGCATGCCGTCATCTCGTCTCTCCAGCCTCTCGGCGCCGCCAGGCGGCGGCCAGCAGGTCGCGCGCGCGGGCCAGGCGCGACATGACGGTGCCCACCGGGGCGCCCGTCACGGCGGCGATGTCGCGATAGGACATCTCTTCCATCTCCCGCAGCAGCAGGGTTTCACGAAAGGCGGGCGGCAATCCCTCGATCAGGGCGCGGAGGTCCGCCGCATCCTCCTGCGCCGCCAGCCAGGCCTCCGGCGTCGGCGCCGCGTCGTCGGCGATCTCCGCCCCTTGCCCGGGCAGCGACTCCAGCGCCTGCTCGGCCCGGTCACGGCGGGCGGCGGCCCAGCTGCGGACATTGTTGCGTACAATGGTCAACAGCCAGGCCCGGGCGTCGCCGCCGCGAAAGCCGTCGAAGGCACGGTGGGCGCGCAGGAAGGCGTCCTGGACGATGTCCTCGGCCGCCACCGGGTCGCGCGTCATGTACCGCGCCAGGCCATAGGCGGCGTCGAGGTGGATCAGCACCTGGTCCTGGAAGCGGCGGGTCTTCTCCGCCGTCTCGTCACCCCTCAAGGCGCCCGCCTCCTAATGCCCCGCCGGCCCCGATGTCCCACTCCCCTGGGATCCACCCGCGTCAACGATGATGCGGCCGGTCATGTGCGGGTGCAGGGAACAAAAGTAATCGATCGTCCCCGGCCCCGCCACGGTGCGGCTGTACTTCTCCTCCGTGTCCAGCACCTTGGACCGGAAGGATTTGTCGTTGGCGGCCACGGCATGGGGAATGTCGTCGGCGTTGACCCAAACGATGGTGGTGCCCGGCGCCACGTGCACCTCCGCCGGGCTGAAGGTGAAGTTGTCGATGCGGATCTCGACGGTTTCAGCCTGGGCCAGCCCCGTCAAGGCGCAGAACAGCACGGCCGCGACGCGCGCGGCGGAAATGAAACGGCTCATTATTTCCTCTCAGTGTTTCTTCAAGCGCCGGGTTCCCTCAATCGCCGGGCGCCGGCATCCGCCGGCCTGGCTTCCTCACTGCGCCCTGCGGTGCTCGTTCCGGCGGCCCCGCTTGGGGCCTACAGCGACCCGAGTCAAAGTCTCGGGTCGCTGATTAACCGAGGGTGGCGTCGACGACGGCCAGGGGGCCGGCCTTCTGGCGGTAGGTGACGGTGGTGACGCCCAGGGCGCCACGCAGCTTGTCCGCCGGCAGCTTCATGGGCCCCGGCGACGGGGCGCTGCCCGGCGATGGCTGGGGGAAGGCCGTGGAACGCGCGGTGTGGAAGGCCACGCTGCCCTCCACCTTCTGCAGGATCTGGTGGATATGGCCGTTCAGCACGGTGACGCTGCCGAAGCGGGCCAACAGGCCCAGCGCCCGGGCGCCGTCGTCGGTGCCCCAGCCCCATTCCGGGTAGACCGTCCATAGGGGGATGTGGGCGAAGACCACCACGGGCGTGCTGGCCGACAGGGCGCGCAGATCCCCGGCCAGCCAGGCCAGCTGATCCTCCCCCAGGTTGCCCAGGCCGCCACCCTTCAGGTTCACGACATTGACTAGGGCCACGAAGTGCACGCCGCCGTGGTCGAAACTGTACCAGCCGGCACCGAGCGCCCTGCCATTGGGCCCCGTGCCGTACCGCGCCAGGTAGGCGGCGCCCATGCCGTCGTCCAGCACGTCATGCTCGCCGGGCACAAAGAAGACGGGCACGCCCAGGTCCTTCAGCGCCTGGTCGGCGGCGTCGAACTGTTCGTCCCGCGACAGGTGGCTGATGTCGCCGGTATGGATGACGAAGGCGGGTTTGGTGGGCAGGCTGCGGACACCGGCCACCGCCTCGCGCAAGGTCGCCAATGCGTCGGGGTTGGCCGGCTTGTCGAACCCGACATGGCTGTCGCTGATCTGGACGAAGGTCAGGCCGGCCTGGGCCGGCGCTGTGGTCTTTGTGGCGGCCGGCGCCGCTTGGGCACCGCCGCCAATCAGGCCGGCCGTCAGCGGCACGCCCCCCGCCACGCTCCATACCAGGCCGGTGCCGGCCCAGGCCATGCACTTCAGGGCGCCCCGGCGCCCCGCGTCGATCTCATCCGCAGGCAATGAAGGTTGGTGGGCCATGCTGCCGCTCCCCTGGAAAAGGTGGTTCCAGGAGGCAAGACCGGCCGGTGCCCCGGCTTATTCCCGACCGACGGAAATTATTTTCCGGAGGGGGCCGCCGTCGACTCGCGTTCCACCAGCGTGTGGCGCAGCAGCTGCTGCGCCGGGGCGCCGGTGCCGCCGCCGCGGCGGCGCTTGACCTCGTCCAGCAGCATGCTGACGGCGGCGCGGCCCATGGCGGCGATGGGCTGGCGCACGGTGGTCAGAGCCGGCCAGATGGTGCCCGCGATCAGCGTGTCGTCGAAGCCGGCGATGGACAGGTCGATCGGCACGTTCAGGCCCAGGCGGTGGGCCGTGGCCAGCACGGCGGCGGCCATGTCGTCGTTGGCGGCGAAGATGGCGGTGGGCCGGTCCTTCAGGGCCAGCAACTTGTCCGCCGCCGCCAAGCCGGAACGGTAGTTGAAGTAGCCCTGCTCAACGGGTGCCGCCTTGGGATCCAGCCCCGCCTCGCCGAGGGCGTCCAGGAAACCGTGCAGACGCTGGTCGCTGACGGTCTGGTTGGGGTGGCCCTTGATGAAGCCGATGGTACGGTGGCCCAGTGACAGCAGATGCTGGGTCATGCGGTGGGCCGCCTTGTAATTGTCGATGCGCACGGTGGCGACATCAGGGCCCGGCTGGCCGGCGGCCACGGCCACGGCGGCCACGCCTGACTTGGCGATTTCCGCCAGGATGCTTTTGGCCTCGCACAGCGGCGGCGGCAGGACCACGCCATCGACGCCGCTCTGCAGCAGCTTCTGCAGGGCCGCCTTTTCCGTGGCGGCGGTGGCGCCGCACTTCTCCACCACCAGCTGGTGGCCGGTCTTGCTGCTTTCGTCGAGCGCGCCCAGCAGGAATTCGCTCAGGAAGGCGACGCTGGGGTTGCTGTACAGCAGGCCGATACGGAAGGTTTCAGACCCGGCCAGGCGGCGGGCCGCCGGGTTGGGCGTGTACTTCAGTTCCTGGATGGCGGCCATCACGGCGGCGGAGGTGGCCGGCGTGACGTTGTTCTCATTGTTGATGACGCGGGACACCGTCATCGGGGAAACACCGGCGCGTGCCGCCACCTCACGAATGGTGACCCCCTGCGAACTCCGCCCACGCCGCTTTTCCATACGCTTCCTGCTCCGCTTATCGGATCCGCGCATCCACTGCCGGTTTGCATGGGTGATAGCAGTACCATTGGGATTTGCGCAATCGCCTGCTCACAATTTTGTGTAAAAACTGGCAGGGATGCAGGCCTGCGGGGGTGTTTGATGCCGCTTTACATGGGTAGGCGGCGTTAAAGTGGCGCCAATACAGGGCTATGGGAATCGCAACTTGGCCTCGGGGCCTGCCGGCGAGTCGGCAAGGGGCCCCGCCGCCTTGCCAAATCTGCAAAGCGGCGGGGTCGTTCCCGCTTAAGGACTTGACCGTGCTCGCGTTTTTACACCTTGGCCCGCGTTACCGTGACGGCCTGCCCGGTGTAGCGAACCGTCTGGTCAGGCTTGGCGGTGAAGTCGGCCGGGGCCGCCCCGCCATCCCTGCCATTGGAAGTGGGCCCGACGAAGCGGACATTGATCACACGATCCTGCACCATGCCGGGGAAGCTGCCGGCGCGGGCGCCGATGGTCAGCGTGCCCGACGCCTGGTCGAAGGACAGCGGGATGCGGCTGAAGGCGCCGTGCTCATAGCCGTAGGTCGTGCCCTCGTCCTCATAGAGGTCGAAGTGGCCGTCGGCGCCGGTGTAGACGACGACGGTCAGTGGCGCGTCCGGCATCTGTCCCGTGTACTGGGTCACCGGCGCCGTGGGCACGATGGACCCGGCACGGACGAACAGGGGCATGCGCCTCAGGGGCGCGTCGGCGGCGATGCGCTGGCCGCCGTCATAGAGCTTGCCGGTCTGGAAATCATACCATTGCGCGCCTGAAGGCAGATACACGGCCCGGCTGCGCGCCTTGTAGTCCGTCACCGGCGCCACCAGGAAGGCATGGCCGAACAGGTACTGGTCATTGATGTCCCATACCTGGCGATCGGCCGGGAAGTCCATCACCAGGCCGCGCATGATGGTGCCGTCGCGGTGATAGGTGTCGGCCGCCAGGGTGTAGATGTAGGGCATCAGGCGGTAGCGCAGCTCGTCATACCAGACCAGGCTGTCGTAGACCTCCGACCCCTTGGGCGCGAGATTATAGATTTCGCGGTACGGGAACTCCCCATGCGAGCGGAACAGGGGGGAAAAGGCGCCGAACTGGAACCAGCGCAGGTTCAGCTCCCGCCACTCCGCCACGTCGGATGCCTTGGGATTCTTGGTCGAATAACGCTTTTCCAGCGCGAAGCCGCCGATGTCCGTCGTCCAGTTGGGCACGCCGGACAGGGAGAAGTTGACGCCGGCCGAGATCTGGTTGCGCAGATCGGTCCAGCGCGAGGCGACGTCGCCGCTCCAGCTGGCCGCGGCGTTGCGCTGCTGTCCGGCGAAGCCCGAGCGGGTCAGGATGAAGGCGCGCTTGTCGGGGTTAGCGGCGCGATTGCCCTCATACACCGCCTTGGTGTGCATCAGCGGGTAGGAATTGAAGAACGCCGCCGACGGGCCCATCGCCGTGGGGCCCATGCGCAGCATGCGCTCCGGAATGTCGAGGTTGGAGTGGGTATCGGGTTCCGATGCGTCCAGCCACCAGGCGTCGATGCCCAGCTTGTTCAGGTTCTCATTGATCTGGCGCCAATAGATCTGCCGCGCCTCCGCCGAATAGGGGTCGTAGAAGGCGTTCTCATAGCCTTCCTTGCCCACCCAGTCGTGCTCATGCACCTCGACATTGCGGCGGTAGATGTGGCCCTTGGCGTCCAGCTCCTTGTAGTTATCCGTGGTGGGGTAGAATTTGGGCCACACGGAAATCATGAAGTGGGCGTTCTGGGCGTGCAGGGTATCGACCAAGCCTTGCGGGTCGGGGAAGCGGGTGGGGTCGAACTTGTGGCTGCCCCAGTCGTCCTCACGCCAGTAGAACCAATCCTCGACGATGTTATCCAGCGGCAGCTTGCGTTTGCGGAACTCCGCCACCGTGCCGGTCAGCTCGTCCGCCGTCTTGTAGCGCTGGCGGCTCTGCCACAGGCCGTAGGCCCAGCGCGGCATCATCACCGCCTTGCCCGTCAGCTGGCGGTATCCCGCGATGACGTCGTCCATGTCCTTGCCCGCCACGACGTAATAGTCGATGGCGCGCGCGACGTCCGAGGTCAGCGACAGCTCGTGCCGCTCCCCATCCGGCAACGGGTTCTGATGCATCAGGGAGATGAAGCCCCCTTCCGGCACCCATTCCACCCTCAGCGTCTGGGCCTGGCCCGCCACCATGGGCAGATCGAAATTGTGGTACCAGGGGTTCCAGTCCTGGCGCCAGCGGTCCATCACCACCTTGCCGTCCAGCGTCACCTTGAAATAGCCGCTGGCATAGACCTGGAAGCGGTGAACGCCATCCACCGGGGACTCGATCTTGCCTTCCCACACCACGGACTTGTCCTTGGTGGCGCGTTGCTTGGCATTCACCCGGCTGCCACCGACCTCTTCCGGCCAGGCGGCCAGATCCTTGATGTACTGGTAATTGATGTCGCTTTCGACGCGGGTCAGCTTCAGCTTGCCGTCCTGATAATAGCGGGCGGTCAGGCCGCCCTCCTTCCCGTCGGCGTCATAGAGCTTCAGCTCCTTGGACATCAGCGGATATTCGCGGGCGTCGCCGAAGCGGGTGATGCCGTTATTGTCCCACAGCACGCCGTAATTGCGCGTCGACACCACGAAGGGGATGCCGATGTCCATATTGTGCTGGGCGAGTTCGATGTCCTCGCCGTTGTAGTTCATCTGGGCGTTCTGGTGCTGGCCCAGGCCGTAGAAGCCCTCATCCGTGCCGCGGTTGAACTGCTGGCGCACCTGGAAGAAGCCGGCCTCGCCCGTGGGCAGGGTGGCGGGCGCGAAGCCGCCGCCGTCCACCGCCGTCAGCAGGGGCTGCCCCTTGGCGTCGAAGACGTTGACGGCGCCGCTGGCGACACTGACCTCGGCCCGCAACTGCGGCGTGGTCAGGACGATCTGGCCGCCGTGATCCGCCACCTGAAAGCCGCCGGTGGCGGGCTTGGCCACGGCCATCAGGCTGGCGGGCAGATCCAGGCTGTCACCCGGCACGGCGGTGACGTGGACGATGCGGTCGTTGATGACTTGCAGCCGCACCTTCTTGACGGCGGCACCGGTGACCGTGACCACCACGCCGTCGGCGGTTTGCTGGAAGGACGGCGATGCCATGGCGGCGACGTCGGACGGGGACTTGGCGGCCTCGCAGGAGGCGAGCAGCAGCACGGGCACCAAGGCGGCGGACGCCAAGGCCCAGGAACGAACGTTCATGGCGATTCTCCGCGGGAGAAGGATCGGAAAGGCGGGATCCGGCCCGGCCCCGGAGGCCAGGCCGGATCAACCGGGATCAGTAGGTGGCGAACCGCACCTTCAGGATTTGGGGGATGGAGGTGAAGTTCAGGCCGTAGTCGGTCTGGTCACCGTTCCACAGGCGCTCGAACACCCACTTGCCGTTCTCAAAGTGCCCCTCCTCCACGCTGGCCATCATGAAGCCGTTCTTGCCGGCCTTGGTGGTCTGGGCGAAGTCGACGCGGGCGTGATAGCCGGCCACCAGGTACTCGTTGGGCGCCAACTCGGCGATGACGACGCCGCCGCAGGGCTTGTCGTTGCCGGTGGGCTTGGCCTCGCCGAACTGCGGCAGGCCATAGCCGACGGTGACCTTGTACGGCCCAAGGTCCAGCGTGTTGCTATGCTCGTCCGTCGGCTCCGAGGCACCCCAGACCTTGCCCTTGAGACTGAGGGCCGCCAGTTCGCGGTTCAGGGAGCCCAGCAGCTTGAAGTTCATGGCGAAGGGTTCTAGCGCCTCCGCGTCGATCTTGGCCGCCCCCAGCGGGTAATTCACATAGCGGGTGTAGTCGATGCCGAAGGGCGCGAAGCCGATGCCCTGGTGGCCCAGGGTGGCGAAGACATAGCGGGCGTAGACGCTGTCGTTGCCCGTCTCGGCCACGAACAGGGCGTTGTCCGGCCGCTTATACTGCTCCAGCGTCTTGGTATAGAAATCGTAGCCGCGCTCGTAGATGTCCGGCCCGATCAGGTCGATGTTGGGGGCCGCCGCCTTCCAGATGTCCAGCACGTTCCAGGTGGGGCCGCCGCTGGAATAGGTGTAGGGGTCCTGGTCCTTGAACGGGTCGCGCAGGGCCGCGTTCACGTACATGGGGATGGGGTATTCGGCCTTGCCAGCCGCCGCCACCTGATCGACGAAGCGGGCGACGTAATAGGCGTGGAAGAACTCATCCGCGTCCTTGCCGAACACGTCCTTCCAGGTACCGGGCTGCTTCTTCAGCGCCTTCACCAGATCGTCGGGCACCTTGCCATCGAACACCTTCTGCGCCATGGGGCTGAAGTCGCGGGTGGCGCGATAGGTGCCGGTCTCATTCTCCACCTGCACCATCAGCACCGTGTGCTGCTGGCCGTCCACCTGCTTCAGATGGCGCATGAAGGCGACGAAGGCCTTCCTGTCGGCGTCCAGCGTGGCGGGGGCCAGCGGCGAGAGGGAACCGCGCATGATCCCCTTGGATTCCACGACGCGGGGGAAGCGGTCGTTGTCCAGCTTCACCCAATCCGGGGCGTAGGACGGGCTATTGTTCTTCCATGTGCCGAACCACAGCAGCACCAGGTGCTTCTTGTGCTCGCGCGCCTGGGCCAGCAGGGTGTCGAGGAAGCTGAAGTCGAATTTGCCTTCCGTGGCCTCGATCTGCTGCCAGGCGATGGGCATGAGCAGGGTGTTGGCCTGCACCTGGTCCACCGCCGGCCACACCTGCGGCAGCGCCGAGGGCCAGTTGCTGGAATTGTTGGCCTGGGCGCCCAGCACCAGGTAGGGCGCCCCATCGACCATCAGGGCATAGCGGCCGTCCTCGCGCACCAGGCGCGGCATCTCGGTGCTGTGCCCATCCGCGGCTTGCGCCCCCGAGGGGTGCGCCATGGGGGCCAGGCCGGCCAGCATGGTGGCCGCCATCAGCAGGGAACGCCCAGCCTTCGTCATGTTCGAAACGCGCATCATCGGCAGGCCCTCCCAAGCCCGTATCTCTATTATTCAGGGCGCCGGTCACCCAGCCCCATCCCATCCAACACTGGCCGCATTTATATGATCATAGCGGCCCGGGCGCGATCATACGCGTTAGCGGTATCAAATCAATCCGCATGTCTGATACCGCTACCAAGGCCGCATGTCGGCCTCCGCCCTTACTTTTGGCCTAGCCGTTCGCGCCCACCCCAGGCGATCCGCCGCTGTTGCCGATGCGGTCGGCCCCTCGCATAGTGGGTTTCATGCCCCTTGCCCCAGCCGAAAAGCCTAGCCGTGCCCCGTCTTGATCCCCATCGCAGCACGCTTGCCGTGATCGACCTGCAGGCCCGGCTGATGCCGGCCATCCAGGGCGGCGGCGGCGTGGTAGCCAACACCCGGTGCCTGCTGGCCGCCGCCGGGCTGACGGGCATTCCCGCCCTGTTCACCGAGCAGAACCCGCGCGGTCTGGGCGCCACCGTGCCGGAATTGGCGCCCGCCGCGTCATCGGTGATCGCCAAGATGACCTTCGACGCCACGCCGGCGCCCGGCTTCCTGGACCGCCTGCCCCCGGACCATGCCGTGGTGCTGACGGGGTGCGAAACCCATGTCTGCGTGCTGCAGACGGCGCTGGGGTTGCTGGAGCGGGGGCGCCGCGTCTGCGTGGTGGAGGACGCCGTGGGCTCGCGCACCGCGGAGAACAAGGCCGCCGGCCTGCGCCGCCTGGCGGCCGAGGGGGCGGAGATCATCACCACGGAAATGGCCGTGTTCGAATGGCTGGAAAGCGCGGAACATCCGCGCTTCCGCGAGGTCATCGCCCTCATCAAATAGAAGGGCATTTTCTTGCGCGGGGCCGCCCCCGCAGCCTGGGCAGGACAAACGGTCGCAGCGACCGGAACCGCGAGTATGTGAGGCGCCGTCCGGCGGCCCACCAGGCCACCGGACGGCTTCCTTGACTCTCACCTGGCACCGTCAAGGACCTGGCCACCGTCTAGTTTCCTACGTCCAGGCCAAACAAAATGGCCGGAATAACGCGGGCTTCGCCGCTCCCGGCTTCAGCGGAGCTGCGTCTTCCAGTCGGTGATAATTGTCATATTTAGCAGATTCGTGTGGCCGCAAGGTATTTTGTGAAAAAGGCGCATATTTGATTTTATCGTCCAACAATGAGTCTTTCTATTATTTCGAATCTACGTTCTATTTCGGTTATATCATCTGAAGTTTGGAAGTGACCTAACAGGGGCTCACAATTTTTCAGCAATGAAGGCTGCCATTTTGACGTGTGGATCCTGAAGCCGTCGCCGGCAGTTTCCCTTAGCGATCTCCGATGGGGCCATAGGCGGCGGCAAAGGGCTTGACCGCGCCCAATTCGCGAGAACGTGCCCGGTCCTTCCCTCATAAAACCAGGCAAGTCAATTGCTTGGCATGGGTTGGTGGGTTGAGCAATCAGGCAGGCGCACATCCCGCCCGCCCTCTCCCGAAAGGGGCGGGAAAGGGACGAAAACCCCTCTAAAAGGGGCGCCTGTGCCCTTATCGCAACACATACCTATAGTTGAACATATTGATTTTGCTGATAAATCCGTAAAATCGCCACGCCTGCGGAGGGACCGTTACCAATTTTCATGGGAGCGCTAACATTCTCTCGTTGCAGGCCCGCATGAATCTCCATATGCATTTATATGACTACGGCGTGACGCATGAAAACGGCACTCCGGGCCAAAACGCGCGCGGGCCTTATTGACCCGCGAGAATAAGATATCCAGGGAAGGGAAACGCCATGAGTTGGCCCCAGAATTCCTATCGTTCCTTTGTGCTGGCCGGCGCGTCCGTGCTGGTTCTCGGCGCCCTGACCGCCGCCTCCGTCGCGCGGGCCCAGGCCGCAGCGGCTGATGACGACCTGCAAGAGATCGTCGTCACCGGTCAGCGCTTCGCCCTGTCCGATGCCAATAAGCGCAAGGCCAACGCCGACCAGATCCTGGACAGCATCTCCGCCGACGACGCCGGCAAGCTGCCGGACAACAGCGTGACCGAAGTGCTGCAGCGCGTTCCCGGCGTGTCCATCACCCACTTCGCCGCCGTGGGCGACCCCGACCACTATTCGGTGGAAGGCTCCGGCGTGACCGTGCGCGGCCTGTCCCAGGTCAGCAGCACCCTGAATGGCCGTGAGGCCTTCAGCGCCAACGGCGGTCGCGCGCTGCTGTTCGAGGACGTGCCGCCGGAACTGCTGGCCGGCATCGACGTGCTCAAGAGCGGCACGCCCGACGTCATCGAGGGCGGCATCGGCGGCTCGGTCAACCTGCGCACCAAGATGCCGTTCGACTACGACAAGCAGACCATCAGCGGGTCCGTCGGCGCGAACTACGGCGACTTCATCCAGCAGACCAAGCCCGAAGCCTCGGTCCTGTATGCCAACCGCTGGCAGACCAGCATCGGCGAGGTCGGCGCCATGTTCGACGTCGCCTACAGCGACATCAGCACCCGCCACGACACCATCCAGGTCGAGCCCTATTTCCCGCAAACCTTCAACGGCAAGAACGTCTATGTTCCCGGCGGCTTCGACTGGCGCTCGGGCCAGTTCGACCGCAAGCGCCTGGGCGCCTATGAAGCCCTGCAGTGGTCGCCCAACCCCGACCTGACCTTCTACCAGACGGGCTTCCGCTCGGATTACTGGAGCAAGTCGACCGAGGCCGGCGTCTACAACGCGGGCGGCAACGCCGTCACGGTGAGCCCGGGCAGCACCAGCACCTTCGGCCCCTCGGGCGGCCTGCTGACCTCCAACAACCTCAGTTCCACCGCCGGCGATCCCCTGCAGATCGGCTCCGAAACCGGCGGCAGCGTGGCCTCCGCCAATCCTGGCCTGACGAACCAGCACAACGTCACCACCGACCTGTCCCAGGGCATGAAGTGGACGCCGACGCAGAACTGGACCATCAACACCGATTTCCAGTACGCCATTTCCCAGTCGCAGACGCAGCGCATCGACCTGTTCTCCCAGGTCTCCGTGCCCAGCTACGCCATCGACCTGACCGGCGACCTGCCGTCCATCAAGGTCAGCAACCCGGCCCAGGTCGCGGATCCGTCGCGCACCATCTGGGGCGCGACCATGGACCACCTGGAAAACCACATCGGCCGCGAGCTGTCGTGGTCGGGTGATGCCGAGTACAAGGTGTCCGACACCAGCTTCCTGCGCGCCATCAAGGTCGGCGCCCGCTTCGCCGACCGGACCGAGAAGGACAATGTCTCGGGCTACAACTGGGTGGGCCTGACGGCATCGTTCAACGACCCGTCCACCTTCAAGTACCTGAGCAACGCCGCCCCCGGCGACGTGACCGTCAGCGGCTTCAGCAACTTCTTCCGCGGCGCCACGGGCCTGCCCAGCGCCGCCGCCTTCCCGTCGTGGGCCCTGGCCGAAGGCTATCCGGCGAACCTGAACGCCATCCACCAGGCCTATGGCGAGCCGGGAGACAACACCCAGCCGGTGACCTACACCGCCTCCACCCTGTCGCACACCAAGACCCGCACCGAATCCGCCTATATCATGACCCGGTTCGGTGACGACGACCTGTTCGGCTGGAAGATGAACGGCAACTTAGGCGTCCGTGTCGTCAACAACGAGAACACGAGCGAAGGCTTCATCCAGCAGCCGACCGGCACCGTGTTCTACAACGGCGCCTCGGGCATCCTGCCGGGCGGTTTCACCGCCAACAGCGGCGGTCACAACAGCCTGATCGCCCTGCCCTCGTTCAACATCCAGTTCATGCCGACCGACGAGGTGCATCTGCGCTTCGCCGCGTACCAGAACATGACCAACCCCAGCTTCAGCAACCTGAACGCCTCGGGTTCGCTCGGCCTGACCACCGACAACAATCACCTCATCACCGGTGCCACCGCAACCTCGGGTAACCCGAACCTGAAGCCGCAGCTGGCCAACAACCTGGACGTTTCGGCCGAGTGGTACATGCCTGACGGCGGCCAGTTCCACGTCGCCGGCTTCTACAAGCAGATCAAGGACTACATCTCCTACGGCGTGACCTCGGTCGATGTCCCCTTCGCCCTGCCCGGCGGCGTGACGCAGAGCATGACGGCGGCGGTCAGCGGCTACTTCAACGCCCAGCCCGCTTATGTGAAGGGTGCTGAAATCGGCCTGCAGAAGTTCTTCAACTTCCTGCCGGCGCCGTTCGATGGCCTGGGCATCGACACCAACTTCACCTACATCTACAGCAAGAGCCCCGGCGACCTGTCGTATGACATGCTGGGCAACCGCATCAACGGCCTGCCGGTGGATCTGCTCTCGCGCTACAACTACAACATCACCGGCATGTACGAGAAAGGCCCGATCTCGGCCCGCCTCGCCTACACCTGGCGCAGCAAGTACCTGCTGACCCCGACGGCCAACGGCACCAACGGCACCTACACCAATGCCGCCGGCCAGACGGTCACCTACAACCTGCCCGTCTTCGCGGATGACTACGGCACGCTGGACGCCTCGGTCGCCTACAGCTTCGACGATCACATCACCCTGACCATCGAAGCGCAGAACCTGACCAACAGCGAGACCAAGACGCTGATGGGCTTCGGCAACCAGCAATACGGCCGCAGCTGGTTCGTTGCGGACCGTCGCTACTCCGCCGTGCTGCGCTTCAACTATTGATCCTCCGCTCGCGGATGATCTTCCATCGGTAACCGAACCCCCGGCCTGTCATGGGCCGGGGGTTTTCCCTTTGTTAAGGTCCGGGCTCCATACGGGCTGACACCACCACGGGAAGGAATGGCCATGGCCGACACCGAGGCCCCCACCGATGGCGCCCACGCCAAAGGCGCGCCGGTCAAGAACGTCCTCATCGTCGGGGGCGGCACCGCCGGCTGGCTGGCCGCGGCCTACCTTGCCCGCACGCTGTCCATCGGCCAGCCGGGCGGCGCGCGCATCACCCTGGTGGAATCGTCCGACATCGGCATCCTGGGCGTGGGCGAAGGCACCTTCCCCAACATCCAACGCACCTTGCGCCGCATCGGCATCGATGAATCGGTGTTCATGCGCGAGAGCGAGGCGACCTTCAAGCAAGGCATCCGCTTCGATCACTGGCAGCATGCCCCGGGGTCCGGGGAGCGTGACCACTACTTTCATCCCTTCCAGTCCGCCATCGGCCCGCAGGATCTGGACCTGATACCCTATTGGCTGCTGGGTGCCACCGGCGACGGCATGCCGCTGGATACAGCGCTGACGATGCAGAAGCGGGTGGCCGACGCGGCCCTGGCGCCCAAGCGCTCCGGCGATGCCGACTATGCGGCCCCCCTGAACTACGCCTATCATTTCGACGCGGTGAAGTTCGCCCGCCTGCTGCGCGTCGTCGCCACGGATCTGGGCGTCCGCCACGTGGTCGACACGGTGGACGCCGTGCCCCTGGACGAAACGGGCGCCGTCGCCGGCGTGGTCACGCGCGAGAACGGCACCCTGACGGCCGACCTCTACATCGATTGCACCGGCTTCCGCGCCCAGTTGATCGGCCAGGCGCTGAAGTCCCCCTACCAGTCCTGCCGCAAGTGGCTGTTCTGCGACCGCGCCGTGGCGCTGCAGGTGCCCTATGGCCAGCCGGACGCCCCGATCCCCTCCTACACCATCTCCACCGCGCACGAGGCCGGCTGGACCTGGGACATTGGGCTGGAGACGCGGCGCGGCATCGGCCACGTCTATTCCTCCGATCATACCGACGACGCGCGGGCCGAGCAGGTATTGCGCGACTACATCGGCCCGGCGGCCGCCGACAAGACGGCCCGCACCTTCCGCTTCGAGGCCGGTTACCGCCCGGAACCGTGGGTGCGCAACTGTGTCGCCATCGGTCTGTCCAGCGGCTTCTTCGAGCCGCTGGAATCGACCGGTATCGTCCTGATCGAAGTGGCGTCCGTGCTGCTGACCAGCCTGTTCCCCTGGGCGGGCGACATGACCACGGCGGCGCGGCAGTTCAATCGCATCATGCGTCAGCGCTATGAGCGGGCGCTGGACTTCCTGAAGCTGCACTATTGCCTGACGCGGCGGACCGATACCGCCTTCTGGCGCGACAACGCCGACGCGGCCACCGTGCCCGACACGCTGCACGATTTGCTGGACCGCTGGCGCCATCGCCCACCGGAGGGCTTGGACTTCGACCTCAACCTCGACACCTTCAGCGAGGCCAGCTGGCAGTTCGTGCTGTATGGCATGGGTTACCACACCGATCTCAGCGCCCAGGCGGGCGCCTTCCGCCACATGGATGAGGCGCGTCAGCAGTTCGCCGCCATCCGCGCCGGCACGGAGCAGGCCCTGGCCGCCCTGCCCCGGCACCGCGACCTGATCACGCAGATTTACCGCCATGGCCTGCGCCCGCGCACGCCCTTCGGGGGCGCCCCCTCAGGCCGGGCCAACCTGTCCTCCGGCATGGCCGGCCTGTCCCGCTAAGCGCCCCCACGCGAACCCGCCTTCGCCCAATGTCTGATAAAACCGCCGGAGGTCCCTTCCGGCGGTTTTTGACTCTGGTCTGAAAAATACGACCTGAGTCTCTGGCCTACAGTGGTAGCGACCGCGGAGCGGCGGCGGTGGGGCATGGGGTCCGAAACCGCGCTGTCTTTGTCATCGATAGCGGCATCCCCGCAACACCGCGCCACCGTGGCGAGTGGACTACCGGAGGTGGTTGCTATGTACAGGATTCAAAAACACTTTTTTAATATTCGCTACGCTATGGAGTGTTTGGATATTGTCCAAGTCTGCGACTTCCTAAACATTGTGTAAAGGACCGCTACCATTTTTGATGGGAGCGCTAACATTCTTTGGTTGCATACCCGTCAGAAGTCCCATATGGATTTATATGACCACAGGCCGACGCCATAGAGCGGCGCCTTGGCAAAAAGAGCCGCGGTTCTGCCGTGGAATAATATAAATCAGGGAAGGGAAACGCGATGCGACGCTCCAATCGCTCCTATCGTAATTTCATGTTGGCGGGCGCTTCGGCGCTGACCATTGGCGCGATCGGCGCCACGTCTTTCGCATATGCACAAACCGCCTCCCCGGCGGCGGGCGATGATTTGCAGGAAATCGTCGTCACCGGCCTTCGCAAGAGCATCGAAAGCTCGCAGGCCATCAAGCAGAACTCGGAACAGATGGTGGATTCCATCACCGCGACGGACATCGGCGCCCTGCCCGACCGTAGCGTGACCGAGGCGCTGCAGCGCATCTCCGGCATCACCATCCAGCGCACGCCCGACCCGCGCGACGCCGACCGCATCTCGGTCGAAGGCGATGGTGTCCAGGTCCGCGGCCTGAGCTGGGTGCGCGGTGAATTCAACGGCCGCGACAGCTTCTCGGCCAAGTCCGGCCGCACGCTGAGCTTCGCCGACATCCCGTCGGAACTGATGGCCGGCGTCGATGTCTACAAGAACCCGTCGGCCGATTTGGTCGAAGGCGGGATCGGCGGCACCATCAACCTGCGCACGCGCCTGCCCTTCGACAGCGAAGAGCGCATCCTCGCCTACTCCGCCGATTACAGCTATGGCGACCTGGTGGGCAAGGGCAAGCCGTCCGGTTCCGCCCTCTACAGCGATCGCTGGAACACCGGCATCGGCGAAGTGGGTGTGCTGATCGATGTGGCGGACGGCAAGTTCGCCAGCCGCACCGACACCGTGTCGGTCGATCCCTTCCAGGCGCGGACCGACCTGGTGCCCGGCCAGACCGTCTATGTCCCCACCGGCTTCGGTTATCGCAGCCTGGAGTTCACGCGGGAGCGCAAGGGCATCGTCGGCGCCCTGCAGTGGCGGCCCAGCGGCGACCTGGAATTCACGGCCCAGTACATCCGGTCGGAAGCCACGGAAGAATCGCTGGAGAACGCCATCGGCCTGGATTCCGGCACCGGCAACGGCCCGGCCGCCGGCACCAGCTTCAAGTACGACGCCCAAGGCAACTACATCTCCGGCACCATCGCCGACACCGTGGGCGGCACCACCAACAATCCCGACGTCATCGACAGCCGCTACGACATCAAGGAATCGGTCACGTCCGACTATTCCTTGCACATGAAGTGGACGCCGACCAAGAACTGGAACATCAGCGGCGACGCCCAGTACATCGACGCCACCAGCAAGCAGCTGGACTTCACAGTTTTCGAGGCGCTGACCAATCCCCTGCCGGCGGCGACGCTGACGCTGAACGGCAGCGGTTTGCCCACCATCAACATTCCGGCCAACAACAGCTTCATCTCCAATCCCGCGAACTATTACTACAACGCGGCGATGGACTATCATAATAACAACGAGGCGCATGAGTGGGCCGAGCGCCTGGACGCCGAGTACAGCTTCGACGACGCCGATTGGCTGAAGTCCTTCCGCTTCGGCATCCGTCACACCGACCGCAAGTCCATCACGCGCGAAACCAACTATAACTGGGGCGGCGTGGTGCAGAGCTGGGGCGCCAACGGCATCCAGACGCTGAACCAGACCACCCCCGGCGCGTCGTCGGCCAGCGTGTGGCCGCTGCAGAACTTCTATCGCGGCGGCGTGACCGTCCCGACGCAGTTCGTCATCCCCAGCGCCTCACTGAGCAAGGGCTTCTATAATGGGGTCGCGGCCCAACTGAAGGCGCTGTCGGCGGCTGACTCGTTCGGCAACTGGGTTCCGTTCAACGGCGACTACAGCAGCTACAACGGCGGCGGCGCCGGCGTGAACACCCAGACGGAAGATACCACGGCCGGTTATGCCCTGGTGCGTTTCGAACATGACGTACCGTTCTTCGGCGGCAACAAGCCGTTTGACGGCAATGTCGGCTTCCGCGTCGTCAACACCGATGCCCAGGGCACCGGCAACGCCAACTTCGTGACCGTGACCAACCTCAACGGCGCGCCCTCGTCGGACCTGGCCTTCGCCAATGGCGGCCGCACGGTTATCAGCGGCGGTCGCAACTACACCGACCTGCTGCCCAGCGTGAACCTGCGCCTGAAGCTGCGGGACGACCTGCAGTGGCGCTTCGCCTTCGCCCAGTCCATCGTTCGTCCGGACTTCTCGCAGTTGCAGCCGTCCTTGAACATCGGCGCGACCGCCGGCCTGCTGGACAGCAGCGGCCACTGCCAGAGCCTGGGAACGGGCGCCACGGGCAACTGCGTCTATCAGTGGACGGGCTATGCCGGTAACCCGAACCTGAAGCCGATGCGGTCCAACCAGTTCGACACCTCGATCGAGTGGTACTTCGCCCCCACGGGCAGCATCACCGCCGCGGTGTTCAACAAGGACGTGTTCGACTTCATCACCACGTCGCCCCAGAACGTGGCGTTCACCAACAACGGCGTGACCCGGAACGTCCTGGTGGTTCAGCCCTACAATGCCGGCCAAGGCAGCGTTAAGGGCTTCGAGTTCGGCTACACCCAGTTCTATGATTTCCTGCCGGGCATCCTGAGCGGCCTGGGCTTCCAGGGCAACGTCACCTTCGTGCAGAGCGAGGGCGGCCGCAACGCGGCGGCCAACCCTTACGACGCCACCCAGGTGACCAACGCCGCGCCGACCAACACCAGCCTGCCGCTGGAAGGCATGTCTAAGTGGAGCTACAACCTGGCGGGTATCTATCAGAAGGGCCCGTTTGAGTTCCGGCTGGCCTACAACTGGCGCCAGCGCTACCTGCTGACCACCTCGGCGGCCAACATCAACATCCCGGCCTGGTCCGACGACTACGGTCAGCTGGATGCGTCCTTTTTCTATACCGTCAACAGCTATCTGAAGGTGGGCGTGGAAGCGGCCAACCTGACCGATGCGCAAACCCGCATCCTGGTCGGGTATCCGGGCCACCTGACCTACCACAACTGGGTCGATGCCGACCGGCGCTACGCCTTCGTCATCCGCGGCTCCCTGTAACGCTTTCTCCCGGGGAGTCTCGTTGTCTGGCCCTGTCTCTCCCCGGTCGCGCTGGTCGCGGCCGGAGAGGCGGGGCCTCCTTTTTTCAGGCCGACCCCTGCCGTAAGCTGGGGCGGCAACGACAAGATCATGTGGGGAGTGCGCGGGGCATGGCCGAGGCGATGCGGAACGGGGATGGGTGCTGCGGGCGCAGGATCGTGATCGTGGGCGGCGGTACCGCCGGCTGGATGGCGGCGGCCGTCCTGGCTCGGGTGCTGAAGGGCAAATACGGCACCATCGACCTGGTGGAATCGGCCGAGATTGGGACCGTCGGCGTGGGGGAGGCCACCATCCCCCCCATCCAGTTCCTGAACCATCTGCTGGGCATCGACGAGATCGACTTCGTCCGCAAGACCCAGGCGACGTTCAAGCTGGGCATCGAGTTCGTGGATTGGACGCGGCTGAACCACCGCTATTTCCATCCCTTCGGGCCGCATGGCCACGCCATCGACGCCGTGTCCTTCCATCATTACTGGTTGCGCCAGCGGGCCAAGGGCGACACCAGCGACATTGGCGATTATTCCCCCTCCACCGTCGCGGCGCGGATGGGCAAGTTCCAGCCACCGGCGCCGGACACGCGGTCCGGCGGCCCCGTCATCGCCTACGCCTATCACTTTGACGCGGGCCTGTACGCCCGGTACCTGCGTGGCATCGCCGAGCGCAACGGCGTGAAGCGCACCGAGGGCAAGATCGTCCAGGTGACGCAGCGCGGCCCCGACGGCTTCATCGACAGCCTGGTGCTGGACAACGGCACCCGCGTGGCGGGGGACCTGTTCATCGACTGCTCCGGCTTCCGTGGCCTGCTGATCGGGGAGACGCTGAAGGCACCCTACGAGGACTGGTCCCATTGGCTGCCCTGCGACCGCGCGGTGGCCGTGCCCTGCGAGGGCGTGGCGGCGATCACGCCCTACACCCGTTCCACCGCGCGGGCGGCCGGCTGGCAGTGGCGCATCCCGCTGCAGCACCGCATCGGCAACGGCCATGTCTACAGCAGCCGCTTCATCAGCGATGACGAGGCGACCGCCACCTTGCTGGCCAACCTGGACGGCAAACCCCTGGCCGACCCGCGCCCGCTGCGCTTCACCACCGGGCGGCGCAAAAATTCCTGGACCAAGAACTGCATCTCCCTGGGCCTGGCCTCCGGCTTCATGGAGCCCTTGGAGTCCACCAGCATCCATCTGGTGCAGAGCGGCCTGTTCCGCATGGTCTCGCTGCTGCCCCGCGACGGGTTCGAGCAGGCGACGGTGGATGAGTACAACCGCCTGACCAACATCGAATACGAGCAGATCCGCGATTTCCTGATCCTGCATTACCATGCGGTGGAACGGGACGATTCCCCCTTGTGGAATTACTGCCGCACCATGGAGATCCCCGACAGCCTGCGGCACAAGATCGACCTGTTCCGCGCCCGGGGCCGCATCGCCCGCTTTGATGAACAGCTGTTCGCGGAGCCCAGCTGGGTGGCGGTGTTCCTGGGCCAGGGCATCCAGCCGCACTCCTACGATCCGGTGGCCGACGTCATGCCGGAGGCGGAAGTGGCGGCCCGGCTGGCCCGCATCCGCGAGGCCATCCGGCGCATGGCCGACGCCCTGCCCGCCCACGCCGAGTTCATCAACCGGCATTGCCGCGCCGACCGGCCGGTGGCAGCATGACAACGCTGGCATCCCCGGGGAGATGTCCAGCCGGGGGTAAGAAGAACAACGGGATGGCTTGATAATGAGTGCATCGGGATCGGGTGTCGGCGGATCGGGCGACCGCATCACCGTCATCGACGCCTTGCGGGGAACGGCCCTGGTGGGGTTGTTCCTGCTGCACACCATCGAGCATTTCGATTTCCTGAGCGACGCGGCCATACCCCCCGCCTGGCTGAAGCCGTTCGACACGGCGGCCCACGACACGGCCTTCTTCCTGTTTGCCGGCAAGGCCTACGGCATCTTCGCCCTGATGTTCGGCATCAGTTTCTCCCTGATCCTGGGCAGCTGGTCGCGGCGGACGGGCAGCGCGCCTGCGCGCTTCCTCTGGCGGCTGGCCGTGCTGTTCGCCATCGGCTACCTGCACGGCCTGATCTATTGCGGCGACATCCTGACCATCCTGGCGGTCATGGGCGCGCCGCTGGTGCTGCTGCACCGCCTGGGCGACCGGGCCCTGCTGGCCGTGGCGGCCGTGCTGCTGATCCAGCCCCCCAGCCTGTGGCAGGTGGCGGGCCTGCTGGGCGGCACCGCCCCCACACCGGCCGTCCCGTTCCACTGGACGGTGTATGAGGGGCTGATGCCCATCTACGCCAACGGCGGCTTCTGGGACGTGGTGAAGGCCAACCTGTGGCAGGGCGTGCTGGCCCGCACCTTCTGGACCATCGAAACCGGCCGCTATATGCAGATGATGGGCCTGTTCCTGGTGGGCCTGGTGGTGGGGCGCAACCACATCCTGGAGCGGGCCGCCCAGCACCGCCGCCTGCTGCAGGGCGTCCTGGCCAGCGGCGCGCTGGCCTTCGCCGTGCTCTATCCCCTGAAGCGCCTGGCGGAGGGCGCCGGCCTGCCGGCCATGACGGCCTATGAGGTGACGAACCTGGCCAGCGCCCATTGCGGGCTAGCGCAGATGGCCATCTGGGCCAGCGGCTTCGTCCTGCTGTATCCCCGCATCCAAGCCCTGGCGCCGGTGCGGGCGCTCGCCTCCTTCGGGCGCATGAGCCTGACCTGCTACATCACCCAGGCCCTGGTTTTCGTGCCGCTGTTCTACGGCTTTGGCCTGGGGCTTTACCGCTATATGGGCCCGTTCTACAGCGTTGCCAGCGGCGTCGCCTTCGTCATCCTGCAATGCGCCGTCGCCCACTGGTGGCTGCGCCACTACCGTTACGGCCCCCTGGAATGGGTCTGGCGCGCCGCCACCTTCCGCACCCTGTCCCTGCCCCTGCGCCACGCCCCGAAGGCGGCGTTGGCGGATGCAGCGTAGAAGCTGAATGCGCCGCGCCCGAACCTTGGCCTCGTTTGCCCTGCTTATTGGTCTGATCGGCGGAAGCATTGCCCGAGCGGACGATGTACCACCTCCACCCGCCCCTGGTAAGCCGCCGGTGGTAGTCCGCGCGCCTGTCGATGCGCCAGCGTTGGCAGGAGGGCAATGGCGGATTCTCGCCTACTTCGACGGCGGCGTCATGGCGGTCCCCAAACTACGGGAGTACACATCGCCACCAAATGCTGGTCAGACCATCGATCTTGCTTGGCCGACGGTGCATTTCAATTCCGATGGCGCTTTGAATATCTACGCTGGTTGCGGCACGTCGGGCGGCCATTATCAGATCGCTGACAATAAAGTCTCTTTGCAGGCTCTAGTCGTTATCATGGGGGACTGTGACGCAAGCAAGACCCATCAGGTCTTCGCCATCGTGAACGCGATGAAGGCGACCGAGACATTGGTCTGGCGGGGTGAAAGCGCGCTGCTGCTTGATCATGACAGCAATCTCCAGCTGATTCTGTCGCGCTGAAAGGCTGCGCCCAGCTTGTAATAAAACGCCCGGGACCGGCCAGTCCCGGGCGTTCATCTTTCCGGCAACGTTCGGCAGGTTTACTTGGCCTTGGCCAGCGCTTCCTTCACCACCTTGTCGGCCAAGGGCGCCATGGCCACGTAGCCCGCCTCGGTCGGGTGCACGCCGTCGGAGGCCAGACCCGGCTTGAAGTCGCCCTTGCCGTCGCCCACCACGTCCTTGTAGTCGACGAACAGGGCGCCCACCTGGGCCGCGTAGTCCTTCAGCCAGGCATTGTGCGCGGCGATCTTGGGCGCCGGGTCCAGGCCGTGGTGCCACTTGAAGTCCAGCGCCGGCGGGATGCCGGCCAGGATCACGGTGATGCCGTGCTTCTGGGCCAGTTCCACCATGCTCATGATGTTGTTCTTCAGCTGTTGCGGCGACACCGGGCCCCAGTTCTGGGCCAGGTCGTTCGTGCCGGCCATGATGTGCACGACCTTGGGGTGCAGGTCGATGACGTCCTGGCGGAAGCGCAGCAGCATCTGCGCCGTGGTCTGGCCGCTGATGCCCCGGCCCACGCGGCCGGGCGTGAAGAAGCCGGGCGTCTTGTCCACCCACAGCTGGGTGATGCTGTCGCCCATGAACACCACCTGGACCGAGCCTGGCTTCAGCTTCTCATTATCCGCAGCATAACGGTTGAGATAGGCGAAGTCGTTGTGCAGGCGATCTTCCTCTTCCTGGTGCCACTTGGCCACCTGCTCGGCACTGGGCGGCTTGTTGTCCTCGGCCAGCGCAGGGGGGGCCAGCGCCGGGGCGGCCATCAGGCCGGCCAGCATCAGGGCGGCGATGGCGGTACGTGTCTTCATTCTCAAGGTTCCTCCCATGCGGACCCGCAGCCGGGATCCAAATTAATAAAACATCTTAATTTAATTGCCCGTCAATGGCCCGGACAAATGGAGCCCGCCGGATCGGCGGACAGCCGCACGGTGGCCAGCGACAGGCGCAGGGTGCCGCCGGTGCTGAGCGCGAAGGGGGTGGTGACCCGGGACAGATCGGCCCCCGCCTGTTTGAAGCAGGACAGCTTGACCTTCAGGGTCTGCCACTGGCCCACGGGGGCGGCCTTTAGAACGGCGGTCAGGTCCAGGACACCTGGCGTGCCGGGTCCGGTGCCGGAGGCCAGCCAGACGGTGCCGGCCGGTGCCTCATCCACCCGATAGTCCACCTGCAAGGACAGCGCGCCGTTGGCCTGGCGCGTCAGGTCCAGGGCATTGCCGCCGGTCACGGCGATGGCGGCCTCCCCCTTGCCGGTCCAGCTCAGCTGCCGGCCGGCGCCCTGTATCCCACCGGCGTCCACCGGCTTCAGCGCCAGGACGCCCGCCACCTCGGTCGCCGTGCCGTCGCCCAGCACGGGCACGCTGGTGGCCCCCTGGCGCAGCACGAAGCTCCACGGCGCGGGGTTGCGGCCCTTCACGAAATAGGTGTCGATATTGGCCGCCGCCGCGTCCACGCCCGACACTTCCGGCAACTGTGGCACGGTGGCGGGCTTGGCATCGGCATAGCGCAGGCCATAGCCGTAGGCGAACAGCGGATCGTAGGGCTGGCGCAGCCGGTTCAGCGTCGCCTGCGCCGCCGTCTTGGGCCAGGAGTAGGAGAGCTTGCCGGTGAAATCGTAACGCGGCCGGCCCTGCATGTCGCCCACCAGCACGTCGGCCACGCCGCCGCCCTCCGATCCCGGGAACCAGGCGGCCACGAAGGCGTCGGACGCGTTGATCTCCGGGTTCACCCACAGCGGGCGGCCGGACAGGAAGACGGAAACGACCGGGATGCCCTGGGCCTTCAGCTTCTTCAGCAGCGCCAGATCCTGCTTGTCGCCCGCCTGGAACTCCAGGCTGGGGATGTCGCCCTGGAACTCGGCATAGGGCGTCTCGCCGAACACCACCACGGCCACGTCCGGCCTGGTGGTGTAGCTGCCGTCAGCGCTGAGGTCCACGGTGCCGCCGCCGGCGGCCACCGCCTGACGGATGCCTTCATAGAGGGAGGTGGCGCCGGGGAAGTCGCTGTTCTTGTTGCCGGTGCCCTGCCACGAGAGGGTCCAGCCGCCGGTCTGGCGGCCGATCTCGTCCGCCGCCTCCCCCACCACCAGGACGTGGGACTTGGCCTTCAGCGGCAGCACCTGGCCGTTGTTCTTCAGCAGCACCAAGGACTTGCGCACCGCCTCGCGCGCCAGGGCGCGGTGCTCGGCATTGCCGATGACGCCCTCCTTCAGTTCGAACGGGCGGGCGGGATCGAACAGGCCAAGCTTGGCCTTGACCCGCAGGATGCGGCGCACGGCGTCATCGATGCGCGCCATGGGAATCTCGCCCGCCTTCACCTGGGCGACGGTGTTGGTGAACAGCGCCTTCCAGTCGTTGGGGGCCATGAACATGTCCAGGCCGGCCAGGACGGCGGCGGGGCAGGAATCCGCGGTGCAGCCCGGCACCTGGCCATGGCCGTTCCAGTCACCGACGACGAAGCCGTCGAAGCCCATGCGCCCCTTCAGCACATCGGTCAGCAGCGACTTGTTGCCGTGCATCTTGGCACCCTGCCAGCTGGAGAAGCTGGCCATCACCGTCATGATGCCGGCATCCACCGCCGCCGGATACCCCGCCGCGTGGATGCGGATCAGATCCTGTTCGCTGACATCGGCGTCGCCCTGGTCCACCCCGTTGGTGGTGCCGCCGTCGCCCAGAAAATGCTTGGCCGAGGCCGCGACATGCCCGTGCTGCAACGCCTGGCCGGCACCCGCCTGGCCCTGCAGGCCCAGCACCATCTCACCCGCGTACTGGCGGACGATCTCGGCATCCTCGGAATAGCCTTCGTAGGTGCGGCCCCAGCGGTGGTCCTGCGGTACCGCCAGGGTGGGACCGAAGGCCCAGTCGATGCCGGCCGCCGCCGTCTCCTGCGCCGTGGCGACACCGATGCGGCGGATCAGGGCGGGGTCGTGGGCAGCGCCCAGGGCGGAGTTGTGGGGGAACAGCGTGGCGCCGACCACGTTGTTGTTGCCGTGCACGGCGTCGATGCCGAACATGATGGGGATGGCCACGTGCCCGGGCCGTTCCACCAGCGAGGCCGCGCGGAAGGCGCGCGCCGTCTCCACCCACCTGTCGGGGCCCGCGCGGTCGTCGCCGCCCGCCGGCGCGCTGTCGCCCCCCGCCAGGATGGAGCCCAGGGGGTAATTGGCCAGGTCCGCCGGGGTCACGGTGGAGATGTCGGCCTGGATCATCTGGCCGACCTTGTCCTCCACACTCATCTTGGCCATCAGGCCGGTCACGAAGGCTTCGGTCTTGGCGTCCACCAGGCCCTTGCTCTTGGCGGCCGGCCACAGCTCAGGGTGGGCGACGCCGCGGGCGCTGTCAGTCACGGTGATGGCTGCCTTCTGCGGGGGATTTGAGGTTTGCCGGGCCGAAACCTGGAGCGGTGCCAGGGCCGCAAGCAGTAAGGCCGGCGTCACGGACGCCAGAAGGGCCATGCGGTGCTTCATGGATGTTCCTTGTTCTTCTCGGGGTCTTCTTGGGTGCCGCTAGCCGATGCCGCCACCCGACCCGGGCCTCCCTGGTGCCGGACAGGTGGATTCGCGGGGGCCCGTCCCACCTCTATTCCCGTCGGGATGGGCGGATTTCCAGGGGCGCGAATTAATAGGATGATAACGCTATCATCCAGCCCCCGCAAGCGAGCCACGCCTTGCCCCATGATACCGGTCACATTAGGATCACCGGCAACGGCGGCGCTGACCGCCGGTGACGGAGGAAACGGGCGCCCCAGCGCGGCCGGCGGCCGGACGGGCCCGCCGCATACTGATCCCCTGTCCTGATTGCCGATCCACTACGGGGAAGGTCGCCTGCCCATGTCCACGATATCGCGCCGGGAAATCCTGATGGCCAGCGCCGCCGCCCTGCTGTCGGCCGGCGCCGCGCGGCCCACCCTGGCGCAGGAGGTGCCGCCCGCCGCCCCGGTAGCGCCCCTGCCCACCCCGGATCCGGCCCAGACACTCTGGTACAACCAGCCGGCGGCGCAGTGGGTGGAGGCCCTGCCCGTGGGCAACGGCCGGCTGGGGGCCATGGTGTTCGGCGGCATTTCCATGGAACGTCTGCAGTTGAACGAGGACACGTTCTACGCCGGCGGCCCTTACGACGACGTGAATCCGGAGGCCAAGGCCAACCTGCCGCAGGTGCGCGCGCTGATCTTCCAGGGCAAATACAAAGAGGCGGAGGTGCTGGCCGGCGCCAAGCTGATGGCCAAGCCCCTGAAGCAGATGCCCTATCAGCCGCTGGGCGACGCCGTGCTGCTGTTCCAGAGCCTGGACACGGTGCACGACTATCACCGCCGGCTGGATCTGGACACCGCCGTGACCACCACGCGCCTGGTCAGCGGCGGCGGCGCCTGGTCGTCCACCCATACGCGTGAGGTGTTCGCCAGCGCACCGGACCAGGTGATTGTGACCCGGCTCTCAGCCAACGAGCCAGGGCTGGTCAGCGCCAACCTGTCGCTGCTGACGCCCCAGAACGCCACCTTGGTGGCGGATGGCCCGGACGGCCTGCTGCTGACCGGCATCGGCCCCAGCCGCTTCGGCATCGAGGGGCGGCTGAAATTCGCCGTGCGCCTGAAGGTCATCGCCAGCGGCGGCACCGTGCGGGCCGGCAGCGACGGCATCGTCATCGACCATGCCGATGAGGCCGTGGTGCTGATCACCGCCGCCACGGGCTACAGGCGCTACGACGACATCAGCGCCGACCCGGCGGCCCTGACGGCCGCCACGCTGGCCCAGGCCGCCAAGCCCTATGCCCAGCTGCTGGCCGACCATGTGGCGGAGCATCAGCGCCTGTACCGCCGCGTGGCCCTGGACCTGGGGACGACGCCCGCCGCCGGCCTGCCCACGGATGAGCGCGTGCGCGCCGCCGCCCCGCAGGACGACCCGGCCCTGGCCGCCCTCTATTTCAACTATGGCCGCTATCTGCTGATCAGCAGTTCCCGCCCCGGCAGCCAGCCCGCCAACCTGCAGGGCCTGTGGAATGAGCAGGTGGATCCGCCTTGGGAGTCCAAGTGGACCATCAACATCAACACCGAGATGAACTACTGGCCGGCGGAGCTGGTGGACCTGGGTGAATGCGTGCAGCCCCTGGTGGGCATGCTGAAGGACCTGTCGGAAACCGGCGCGCGGGCGGCGCGGGATATGTACGGTGCCGGCGGCTGGATGGCCCACCACAATACCGACGTCTGGCGGGTGGTGGGGCCGCCGGATGGCCCCAAATGGGGCCTCTGGCCCATGGGCGGCGCATGGCTCTGCCGCCACCTGTGGGACCATTACGACTATGGCCGGGACACGGATTTCCTGGCCGACATCTACCCCATCCTGAAGGGCGCCTCGCAGTTCTTCCTGGATACGCTCATGGTCCTGCCGGGCAGCGACTGGCTGGTCACCAACCCGTCGCTGTCGCCGGAAAACGAGCACCCCCTGGGCACCTCGCTGTGCGCCGGGCCGGCCATGGACCGGCAGATCCTGCGCGACCTGTTCGCCATCACCGTCAAGGCCGGCGAAATCCTGGGCAAGGATGCCGACTTCCGCGCCCGGGTGACGGCCGCGCGCGGCCGCCTGCCCCCCGACCGCATCGGCCACGCCGGCCAGTTGCAGGAATGGCTGGAGGACTGGGACATGCAGGCGCCGGAGATTCACCATCGCCACGTCTCCCACCTCTACGCTGTCTACCCCAGCGACCAGATCAACCGGCGCGTCACGCCGGACCTGATCCAGGCCGCGCGCCGGACGCTGGAGATCCGGGGGGACGACGCCACCGGCTGGGGCCTGGGCTGGCGCCTGAACCTGTGGGCGCGCCTGGGCGACGGCGACCATGCGCACGCCATCCTGAAGCTGCTGCTGGGACCCGACCGCACCTACCCCAACCTGTTCGACGCCCACCCGCCCTTCCAGATCGACGGCAATTTCGGCGGCACGGCGGGCATGGTGGAAATGCTGGTGCAAAGCATCAGCGACAACATTGAGCTGTTGCCCGCCCTGCCCAGCACCTGGGGTCACGGCAGCCTGCGCGGCGTGCGGATGCGCGGCCAGGGCCGGCTGGACCTGGCCTGGAAGGACGGCACGCTGGCGCAGGCCGCCTTGCGCAACATCGGCAAGCAGCCGCGACGCTGGCAGGTGCGATTGGGCGAGGACGTGGTGGCGGTGGCGGTGCCGGCCGGTGGTGAAAAGCGCGTGGCGCTGAAAAACGGCAGGCTGGCCCTCGCCTGAGGAGCAGCCCGCCGCCCATCATGAATGCCCCTGCGGCTACGCCGCGCGCAGCTGGGCCAGGAAGGCATCGACCTGCGCACGCAGCACCTGGGCCTCGCCGGTCAGCTCGGTGGAAGAGGCCTCGACCTCCGCCGACTTGCGGGCGGTCTTGCCGGCGCGTTCGTTGACGCCGTAGATGTTCTCGGTGATCTCCTCCGTCGCCCGCGCCGTCTCGCCCACATTGCTGACGATGGCCTGGGTCGCGGCGCCCTGCTCCTGCACCGCCGCGGCGATGATGGAGGCGATCTCGTCGATGCGGCGGATGGTGGCGCCGATATCGCTGATGGCCGTCACCGCCTGGCCGCTGGCGCCCTGGATGGCGCCGACATGGGCGGCGATCTCATCCGTGGCCCGGGATGTCTGGGTCGCCAGCGCCTTCACCTCGGACGCCACGACGGCGAAACCTTTGCCGGCCTCACCCGCCCGTGCCGCCTCGATGGTGGCGTTCAGCGCCAGCAGGTTGGTCTGCCCGGCGATGTCGCTGATCAGTTGGACCACGGCGCCGATGCGGTTGGCCACCTCGGCCAGGCCATCGACCGTGCCGCGCGTCGCGTCCACCTGGACCACCGCCTCACGGGCCACGACGGCGGAATTCTCCACCTGGCGGCTGATCTCCCCGATGGAGGAGGACAACTCCTCGCTGGCCGTCGCCACGGTGCGGACGTTGCCGGCGGACTGGCTGGCGGCGGCCGAAACGGTGGTGGTCTGGCGCAGGCTCTCTTCCGCGGCGGTGCCCAACTCGCGGGCCGTCGTCTGGATGTCGGCGGCGGCCGTCGCCACCTTGTCCACCACGGCGCGCACCGTCGCCTCGAAATGGTCGGCGGCGCGGGCCATGGCGGCCTTGCGCTGGGCCTCGGCCTCCGCCTTCAAAGTCGCCTGTTCGGCCGCGAGCGCGTCACCCTTGATCAGGCTTTCCTTGAACACCTCGACCGCGCGGGCCATGGCGCCGATCTCATCCCCGCGCGCCACGCCGGGCACATCCACCTGCCGGGCGCCGCCGGCCATGGTCTCCATGACGCCGCGCAGCAGATCCACGGGCCGGGTGATGGACCGCCCCGTGACCCAGGACAGCACCAGGCTCAACACGATGGCGATGCCGGCGAAGGCGAAGCCCAGGACGCGGCCCTTGGTGGATGCGGCGTCGAAGGCCCTCTCCGCATCCTCGGACTGCTGCAGGTTCAGCGCCGCCATCTTCTCCAGGTTCTGGGTCATCTGGTCGCGCGCCTCGTCCACCTTGCCGTCCAGCTCACGGATGGCGGGGGTTAAGGCATCGGTTTTCTCCAGCGCCGGCAGCATTTGCTGCTCGAAGATGGCCATATAGTCGCGCAAACCCGCCTCGGCGCCGTCCAGGGCGGCCTTTTCCTCCGGCAGGTCGGCTTCGGCGCGCAGGTCCTTGAACATGGCCAGAATGCCCTGCTTCTTCTCGGCCCAGTCCTTGCGGGTCTCATCCAGGTTGTGGTTGATCTCCGCGTCCGCGACGATGGCGTAGAGGTCGTTGCCGGCCGATACGGCGCGCACCGACTTGGAAGCCACGCCGGACGTGTCCGTCAGCGTCGCCTTGCTCTCGGCCAACCAGCTGAGGGTCAGCGTGAAGACCCCCGCGATCAGCAGGATCATCAGCACGGTCATGGCCGAAGACAGGGTCAGTTTGTGCGCCAGTTTCATCGCGGGCCTCCGGGTTCGGTCACGAAATCCAAGTCAAAAAATCAGAAGCGGATGGTGAAGCCGATGAAGGGGTTCACATCATCGGCCGCCTTGCTCAGGCCGATGTTCACGCCACCATCCACGGAGAAGTTCGGCGTCACTTGATAGGTCACGCCTAAGTCCAAGGTGGCGACGGTGGCGGCATCGGGGCCGGTCTGCCGCTCGCCATACAGCTCTATATAGCCGTCCAGCACCTCGCCCAACGGGTGGCTGAGGCTGACGGAAAAGGTCAGGTCGGGATCGTAGCCGTCGCCGATGGCGTTGCGGTTCACGGCCAGCGTGGTCTGCGTGCCCAGTTCCCATTCCCCACCCAGCTTGATGGCGAAGGGCACGCCGATGCCGCCCTCGAAGGCGCCATTGCCGTAGGCGGTGGCGGCCGTGGGCAGCTTCACGAAGGGGATCAGGCCCAGGGCGGTCGTGCCCTCGCGATCATTGCCCCACAGGTTGATCTTGGCGCGCACGGTCATGTCCGACCAGCCGTGCAACCGGGTGTGGCTGCCGTTCCGCTCCGACAGGCCCATGACGGTGTAGGCGGGGGTGATGATGTCGACTTCCGTGTCGTCCCAGATGCCGATGCGGATATTGGGCGCCATGAAGACGGACTCGTGCTTGCGCGTGCCGTCGTCGTTATAGAAGTCGCGGTTATGGCTGATGATGTCCGTCTCGACCTGGACATGGCCAGGATCGATCGTGTAGGGGCCGTCGGTCTTGTCCGGTCGGTCGGGCGCGAATTCGCGCAAGCCCCCCTCTTCAGCGAAGGCGGGCGCGATACCGGCCGTGGCCAACAGCGCCACCGCCCATAATCCGGTTCTTAAGGAAAAATTCCGCAAAGCCAGCCCCGCCGTCGCCTGTGACAAATCGTCCCTGCGACACACGGTGCCAGGAATGGGTTTCCGGATGGTTAACCAAATGAACCGTCGAAGGTTACCGGGTGATGAGGCCCCCATCGGGCGGGGCGGCGTGGCCGGGCTCGCCCCCCTCCTCCGCTGGCGGCACGTTCCACCAGCCGCCGCCCAAGGCCTGGAACAGGGCGGCCGTGTCCATCAGACGGGCCGCCTGGGCCTGCATCAGAGTCAGGCGCGCCTGCGCCGCCGCCTGCTGCGCCGCCAGCACGGCCGAGGGCGCGGCCGCCCCCAGGGCCAGCTGCCGCCGGGCGAGGTCCATGGCATGGGCGGCGGCGGCGTCCGCCCGCTGCGCCGCCGCCAGGGCATCGCCGTCGCTTTTCAGCGCCGACAGGGTATCGGCCACGTTCTGGAAGGCCAGGACCACAGCGGACCGGTACTGCGCCGCCGCCTGGTCCAGGGCCGCCCGCGCCGCCTTTTCCTTATGCGCCAGGCTGAACCCTTCGAACACCGGCTGGGTCAGGCTGGCGCCGAAATTCCAGAAGCCGTTGCCGGCGGTGAACAGACTGTTCAACGCCGAGGCGCTGGACCCTGCCGCCCCGCTGAGCGTCAGGTTGGGCAGGCGGTTGGCCACGGCCACGCCGACATTGGCGCTGGCGACATGCAGGTTGGCGGCGGCCAGGCGGATGTCGGGCCGCTGTTCCACCAGCCGGACCGGCAGGCTGTAGGGCAGCTCCGCGGGCAGGGCCAGATCGCCCAGCTGGAAGGTTTCCGGCGTCGGGTCGGCCGGCATGCGGCCCAGCAGGGCATTCAGCTGATGGCGCTGCTGTTCCAGCTGCTTTTCCAGGGGCGGCAGCGTCTGTTCGGCTTGCGCCAGCGCCGTCTCCCCCGCCGCCACGTCGGCGGCCGAGACCTGGCCCAGGTCCCGCTGGCGGCGCAGGATGGCCAGGGCCTTGCCGGCGTCGGCGATGATGGACCGGGTGGCGCCGACCTGCCCGCGCAGACTGGCCTCCGTCACCGCCGCCACCACCACGTTGGACGTCAGGGTCAGGTACGTCGCCTCGACCTGGAAGCGCTGGCCCTCGGTGGTGGCGTCCAGCGCCTCCTGCCCGCGCCGGGTGCCGCCCCACAGGTCCGGGCTGTAGGATACGGACAGCTGCGGGGTGAACAGGTTCAGCTGCGGCGCGTTGTTGGCCGCCGTGGGCGCCACGGTGCCGGTGGGGTCCTTCTGCCGCGTGGCCTGGAAGCTGGCGTCGATGCTGGGCAGGAAGGACCCGGCGTTGGCGTAGGCGTTTTCGCGCGCCACGCGCAGGGCCGCCTGCGCCGCCGCGACGTCGGCGTTGTGGGCCATGGCCTCACGCACCAGCCCGTCCAGGGCCGGCGATTTGAACAGCACCCACCAGTCGGCCGGAATGTCGCGGCCGGCCAACAGGCTCTGGTCCGGCAGCTTGGGCGGCGGGGCCAGCGCCGTCTGCGGCGGGGCGGCTGGTGTCCGGTAGTCCGGACCGACGGCGCAGGCCGCCAGCAGCAGGGCGGGGAGGATGGGCAGGACGTGGCGCATCATTCAGCCTCCCCCACCTGGACCGGGCCATCCCGCATGGGCAGCGCGGTGCGGCTGGAGAACAGGCTGATCAGCACCGGCAGCACCACCAGAATCAGGATGGGCGCCAGCAGGATGCCGCCCACCACCACCATGGCCAGCGGCCGCTGGACCTGGGATCCGATGCCGTGCGACAGGGCCGCCGGCAGCAGGCCGACGCAGGCGGCGATGCAGGTCATCATGACGGGACGCAGGCGCGTCTCCGCCGCCTTCACCAGCGCCGCCGCCCGTTCCATGCCGGCGTGGACCAGCTGGTTGAAGTAAGAGATGACGATGATGCCCTCCATCACCGAGATGCCGAACAGGCCGATGAAGCCGATGGCGGCGGAGATGGAGAAGGGCGTGCCGGTGGCGGCCAGGATGAAGATGCCGCCGACCAGCGCCATGGGCATGACGCTGGCCGCCAGCAGGGTGTCGGTCATGGAGGCGAAGTTGAGGTACAGGAGCACGCAGATCAGCGCCAGGCTGACCGGGACGGCCACCGCCAGGCGGCGCACCGCGTCCTGCAGGTTGCCGAACTCACCCACCCATTCCAGGCGATAGCCGCCGGGCAGTTGCACCTGCTCCGCCACCTTCTGCTGCGCCTCCAGCACGGCGCTGCCCAGGTCGCGGCCGCGCACGCTGAACTTGATGGGGATGTAGCGTCCCTGTCCCTCGCGATAGATGAAGGACGCGCCGGAGACCATGCGGATATCGGCCACGTCGGCTAGGGGGATGGGTGCGGTCCCGGTGCCCAGCGCGGTCGTCCCCACGGTGATGTGGCGGATGGCGTCCAGGCTGCCGCGATCCTCAAGCGACAGGCGCACCATGATGGGGAAATTGCGGTCGCTGCCATCCTCATACAGGTTGCCAGCCGCCTGCCCGCCGATGGCGGCCTGGACCACGGCGTTGACGTCGCCGGTGGACAGGCCGTAGCGGGCGGCCTTGGCCCGGTCCACCGTGATCTTGATGGTGGGCTGGCCCAGCGACTTGAAGACGCCCAGGTCGGTGACGCCCGGCACGGTGGACATCACCTGTTTGATACGGTTGGCGGTCTTTTCCAGCGTTTCCAGGTCGTTGCCGAACAGCTTGACCGAGTTCTCACCCTTAACGCCGCTGGCCGCCTCCTCCACATTATCCTCGATATATTGGGAGAAGTTGAACTCGATGCCGGGGAAGCGCTCGCTCAGTTTGGCTTCGATATCGCGGGTCAGGCGTTCCTTGTCCCAGCCTTCGGGCCAGCTGTCGAAGGGCTTCAGCGGCACGAAGAACTCGGCATTGAAGAAGCCGGTGGCGTCGGTGCCGTCATCGGGACGCCCATGCTGGGAGATGACGGTCTCCACCTCCGGATAATCCTTGATGATGCGGCGGATGCCGTCCACCGCCTCGGTCCCCGCCTCCAGCGAGATGGACAGCGGCAGGTTGGCGCGGATCCAGAGGTTGCCCTCCTCCAGGTGCGGCAGGAATTCCATGCCCATGAAGCGGGTGCAGACGATGGCCAGCACCATCAGCGCGCCGGCCACGGCCAGCACCAGGCGCCGGTTGGCCAGGGCCAGGCGCAGCAGGGGCGGATAGAGGCGGTGCAGCACACGCACCACCACCGTGTCATGCTCCCGCACCTGCTCGGGCAACAGGATGGCGCTCAAGGCCGGGGAGATGGTGAAGGTGGCGATCAGGCCGCCGGCGATGGCGTAGGCATAGGTCTTGGCCATGGGGCCGAAGATGTGCCCCTCCACCCCCGACAGGGTGAACAAGGGCACGAAGCCAGCGATGATGATGGCGGCGGAGAAGAAGATGGCGCGATTGACCTCGACGGCGGAGTTGGCGATGACGCCGAACCGGCCCTTCAGGATCACGTCCTGCCGCACGCTGTGCAGGATGGAGGCTTTGGCGAACCGCTCCTTGGGCGGCTGCGCCAGGTGGCGGAAGATGTTCTCCACCATGATCACGGTGGCGTCCACGATCAGGCCGAAGTCGATGGCGCCGACGGACAGCAGGTTGGCCGATTCCCCGCGCAGGGTCATGATCAGGATGGCGAAGAACAGGGCGAAGGGCACCGTGGCCGCCACGATGACGGCGCTGCGCAGGTCGCCCAGGAACAGCCACTGCACGAAGAAGATCAGGACGATGCCCGTGACCATGTTGTGCAGCACGGTATGGGTGGTCAGGTCGATCAGGTCCGACCGGTCGTAGATGGTCTTGAGGTACACGCCCGGCGGCAGGATGCCGGAATTGTTGATCTTCTCCATCTCCGCCTTGGCGGCCAGGATGGTGGGCTTGCTCTCCGCCCCCCGGCGCATCAGCACGATGCCCTGGACGATGTCGTCCTGGCCGTCCCGCCCGGCGATGCCCAGGCGCGGCTGGTTGCCCACGGTGACGGTGGCGACGTCGCCCACCAGGACGGGCGCGCCGTTGTTGGCCGCCAGCAGGGTGCCGCGGATGTCGTCCAGCGAATGGATCTGGCCCACGCCGCGCACCACCATGGCCTGGTCGCCGATGTTCACCGTCTGGCCGCCGACGTTGATGTTGGCGTTGTTCAGGGCTTGCAGCACGCCGGGAATGGTCAGGCCGTAGGCGGTCAGCTTGCGCTGGTCCACCGTCACCTCATAGGCCTTGGTCTTGCCGCCCCAGCCGGACACGTCGATGACCCCCGGCACGGCCTTGAAGCGACGCTGCAGCACCCAATCCTGCAGGGTCTTGAGGTCGGTGACGGAATAGCCCGGCGGCCCCACCACCTGATAGCGCAGGATTTCGCCGATGGGGCTTTCTGGCGAAATGGCCGGCTGCACACCCGACGGCAGGTTGGACAGCTGCGACAGCTGGTTCGTCACCCGCTGCACCGCCTCGTCATAGGTGAAGTCGTAGGTAAACTGGATCTTGATGTCCGACAGCCCGAACAGCGAGACGGAGCGGATGGCCGTGACATGGGGGATGCCGGCCATCTGCACCTCGATGGGCACGGTGATGTAACGTTCGATCTCCTCGGCCGACTGACCGCTGTTCTGGGTCACGATCTCCACCATGGGCGGGACCGGATCGGGATAGGCCTCGATGTTCAGGCGCAGGAAGGCGCCCACACCCACCACCAGCAGGACGGCCAGCGCCGCCAGCATCAGCACGCGCTGGCGCAGCGCGAAAATGACGACCTTGTTCATGATCTCAGTCGCCCTGCGCCGCGCGATCGATGAATAGCGCGCCCTTGGTCACCACGCTGTCCCCCGCCTTCAGGCCGTCCAGCACCTCCACCAGGCCGTCCTGCTGCCGTCCCAGGGTGACGGGGCGCAACGCCAAGGCGTGGCGGGCGGCGTCGGCCACCCAGACGCGCGACACGTCGCCCTCATGGATCACCGCCCGTTCCGGCACGGCCAGGGCCGGGGCGGCGGGGGCGGAGGCCAGGCGCACGGTGGCCATCATCTCCGGCTTCAGGGCGCCGTCGGCGTTGTCCAGGGTGACGCGTACCGCCAGGCGCCGGGTGGCTGGGTCGATGGCGGGCGCGACCGCCGTCACCCGGCCCCGGAACACCCGGGCCGGATAGGCGGGCACGCGCGCCTCCACCTCCTGCCCCACGGCAACCGCCGGGGCGTCGGCCTCGCGCACATTGGCCAGCAGCCAGACGGTGGAAAGGTCGGCCAGGGTGAAGGCCACGGCGCCGCCGTTGGCCGCGCCATTGACGTACTGGCCCGGGGATACCTGGCGCTGCAGCACCGTGCCGGCCACGGGTGCGCGCACCGGCGTCGGCGCCAGGGCGGCACCCTCATGCGCCAGGGCCGCAATCTCCTGCGGGGTGCGGCCCAGCACGCGCAGCCGGTCGCGCACGGCGGCCAGGGTCGCCTGCGCCGTGCGGGCGGCCGTTTCCGCCGTCACCAGGTCCACCTGGGCTTGCTGCCAATCCTTCAGGGCGCCGCCGTCGGCCTGGTAGAGGTCGCGCTGGCGCTGTTCCGTCACGCGGGCCTGACGCAGTTGGGCATCCGCCGCGGCGGCGGCCGAAGCGGCGGTCGCCAGGTCGCCGCGCCCCTGCGCCATGTCGGTTGCGTCCACGGTCATGAGCACCGAGTCCTTGGCCACAGGGTCGCCCACGCGGGCGGTCACCGTGCCCACCTGACCGGAAACGGGGGAATAGACCGGCGTCGTCGCCTCATCATTGGCCGTCACCCGGCCATCGGTGTCGATGTGGGTCTGGAAGGGGTGCGGGGCCACGGTTTCCATGCCCAGCGTCGCCCACTGGCCCGGCGTCACCTGGAAGGTGCCGGGGGTGGCCTCGGGCTGGGGCGGCGGCGAGGCCGGCCGCGCATCGCTTTCCCTGATCACGATCATCCCCACGACCGCGGCCACCAGCAAGGCGGCCCCCAGCCACTGCAGCCCGCGACCGGGACTGGGAAGAAAGCGGAAAGAAGGCACCCTAGACACTCCACGCCACAGTCGCGGGCAAACGGGGGAAGGCCTAAACAGCCGCGTCGCGATGACGCACCCACACGGTGCACCGCAAAAACCAAGGAAACGCGGGATCGCACCTTTGCAGGACCAGGGCAATGGGCCATTTCAGCGCAGGCGTCGCCGGATTTACTGGAGACGATTCCAAATTTTATGGTTTGCGTACCATCGCGGTGTCGATTTGATTACACCGCACCGCGTGCACCGGCGCCGGAACGGTCGTTTTCCTTGGAATGTGCCGGGCGGCCGGCCCATCGACGGGCTTTCCCGGACGGCCGGCGGAGGGTTGGGCAGGTGCCCACCGACCGGCTGGGCCATTTGACGCAGGTCATAGGCCGAACGGCCGAAGACACGGTCTCGCCTCTCCACCCGCCGCCTTTGGTCATGCCGTACGGCAGGCCGGATATTCCCATCCTCGACCCGCCAGGCGGGTGGATAGGCATTCCGGCACGGCCCTTAGCGCTTTGGCCCGCCTGCCAGTTGCCACGGCAACGGGCCCCGCTATTTCCCGATTTGTTACCAGGGGAAGGCCCGGTGGGCCCTTCCGAATGGATCGTGAGATGCGCCGCTGGGGGCCGTCTAAGAAGGTCTGGAGGTCGCCCGTGCTGAACGCCCTGCGCAACCTTTTGTCGGTCACCGTCGTTCTTCTGCTGCTGGTTCCCCTGACGGATTTGACCATGCAGGTGCTGCCCCCCGTCATCGGCGCGCTGCCGCCGCTGCTGGTGGGCCTGGTCTTCCTGGCCTTCATGGGCCAGGTGCTGGTGGCCACCGTCCGCCATGCCCGCCTGCCGGGCATCCACTTGCCCAAGCCTGGGACCGGCTCCCATCCCGGTTCCCTGACGAGAGAGATCGCCCCATGAACGCCCCCCTCCGCAACATCCTTTACGCCATCCTCAGTCTGCTGCTGATCATCATGCTGGTGGATTTGGCCGTGACCCTGCTGCCGCCCATCCTGGCAGAGGTGTTGCGCATCATCGTCGGCATCGGTGTCTTCCTGTTCCTGCTGCAGTTCCTGGCAGGCCTGTTCCGCAGAACGCCCTGACACCTTAAGATCCCGACAACGCCGAATAGGCTTGGCCGCCATCGCCAGGCCTATTCCTTTTGTTCCCCTTTTGGACCTATTTCCCCTTGACGGCGGCCGCGCGTTCCCACACTCCATAAGGGCAAACCGGATGGGGAGATGCACGCGATGCGCAAGGGTCTTCGGAACACCGCAACGGCCTTGGTTATGGCCACCTGCCTGGCCGGGGGCACCGCCCTGGCCGCCGATGCCGCCGGGGGCGCGTCGGTTCCCGGCGACAAGCAGACGCCCGGCCATCACACTTACATGTTCGTGCTGAGCTGGGAGCCGGAGTTCTGCTACCTGCACGGCGATGGCCATCCGGAGTGTGCCGCCGGCGACCGCGCCACCAGCTTCGGCGCCACCCACCTGACCCTGCACGGCCTGTGGCCGCAGTGGAGCAGCGCCTGCTCCCTCTCCGCCAAGGACAACGACCCCACCTGGAAGGACCGCGTGCTGCCGCCCCTGTCGCCATCGGTCCAGGGCACCCTGGCGGAGGTCATGCCCGGCATCGCCTCCGGCCTCACCTTGCATGAATGGCAGAAGCACGGCTATTGCAGCGGCCTGTCCGCCGACCAGTACTATGCCCAGGCCGGCGCCATGGTGAAGACGCTGGCCAGCAGCAAAGCCGGCACCCTGCTGGCCGAGGCCACGGGCAAGGGCGTGACGCGCAAGGCCCTGTGCGACGCCCTGGCCGCGGACTTCGGCGAGGCGGCGCGCCAGTCCGCCGTGCTGGGCACGGGCAAGGCCGCCTTCCTGACCCAAATCACCTTCACCCTGAAGGCCGCCGACGACGGCACCACCGCCCTGGACGCCGCCCACCTGACCGACAGCCCCGCCGACCAACCCGGCCGCTGCGACAAGGGCAACCCGGATGAGGCGCTGAAGGTGGCGGGGTTCAAGTGATCCGGCCGACGCTGGCCGAGATCGGCTGGTCGATGGTCTCGGGCCTGATCATGGCCGCCCTGTGCGCCGGTGCCGACGCCTTTGAGAATGTCCACGACGGCGCCCTCGTCCGGCACGCGGTCGAGATCTTCATAGTCGCGTCCGCCGTTGACCTGGGCATGGCGCTGCGGCGTCGGTCCAAGCGCCGGTCCTAAGAAAAAAGGCGGCGCCCGCGAGGACGCCGCCTTTCTTCATTCCGGAACCGGAACAGCCTTTACGACACCAGCGGCGGCAGGGGCTGCGGGCCGGCGGCCTGTTCGATGACGTGGCCGACCTTCAACACGGTGGCCTCATCGAACGGACGGCCCAGCACCTGCAGGCCCAGGGGCAGGCCCTCGCCGCTCAGGCCCGCCGGCACCGACAGGCCGGGCAGGCCCGCCAGGTTGGCGGGCACGGTGAAGACGTCGTTCAGGTACATGGCGATGGGGTCGTCCATCTTCTCGCCGATACCGAAGGCGGCCGACGGGGCGGTGGGCGTCAGGATGACGTCGCACTGCTCGTACGCCTTGGTGAAGTCCTCGGCGATGCGGGCCCGCACCTTCTGCGCCTTCAGGTAATAGGCGTCGTAGTAGCCGGCCGACAACACGTAAGTGCCGATCATGATGCGGCGCTTCACCTCGGCGCCGAAGCCCTCGGCGCGGGTGTTCTCATACATCTCCTTCAGGTCCTTGCCCTCGACGCGCAGGCCGAAGCGCACGCCGTCATAACGGGCCAAGTTGGAGGAGGCCTCGGCCGGGGCCACGATGTAGTAGGCCGGCAGGGCGTACTTGGTGTGCGGCAGGCTGATCTCCACCGGCGTGGCGCCGGCGGCCTTCAGCCATTCGATGCCCTGCTGCCACAGCCGCTCGATTTCCGCCGGCATGCCGTCGACACGGTATTCCTTGGGAATGCCCACGCGCAGGCCGCGGATGTCGCCGGTCAGCGCGGCGGCATAGTCCGGCACCGGCACATCGATGGAGGTGCTGTCCTTGGGATCGTAGCCGGCCATGGAGCGCAGCATGAGGGCCGCGTCCTTCACCGTGCGGGTCATGGGGCCAGCCTGGTCCAGGGACGAGGCGAAGGCGACAATACCCCAGCGCGAGCAACGGCCGTAGGTCGGCTTGATACCGACGATGCCGACGAAGCTGGCAGGCTGGCGGATGGAGCCGCCGGTGTCGGTACCGGTGGCGCCCAGCGCCAGGCGCGCGGCCACGGCGGCGGCCGATCCGCCCGAGGAGCCGCCGGGCACCAGCTTGCGCGTGAAATTGCCGGCCGCGTCCTTGGGCGACCACGGGCTGATCACCGGGCCGTAATGGCTGGTGATGTTGGCCGAGCCCATGGCGAATTCGTCCAGGTTCAGCTTGCCCAGCATGACGGCGCCGTCGCGGAACAGCTGGGTGGTGACCGTGCTCTCATACGGCGGGACGAAGCCGTCCAGGATGTGGCTGGCGGCCGTGGTCTGCACACCCTCGGTGCAGAACAGGTCCTTGATGCCCAGGGGCAGGCCATCCAGAGCCCGCTGCCCGCCCTTGGCGTAGCGGGCGTCGGCATCCGCCGCCTGCTTCAGCGCCGCGTCCGGCGTCTCGATGATGTAGGCGTTCAGCTCCTTGGTCGCCGCCATGGCGTCCAGGTGCGCCTGGGTCAGCTCGACGGCGGTGAACTCCTTGGCGGCCAAGCCGGCCAAGGCGTCGGCCATGGTCAGGTGGGTCAGCTTCGTCATCACTCGACAACCTTGGGCACGGAAAAGAAATTCTCGGTGGCATCGGTGGCGTTGGCGACCACCTTTTCCGGATAACCGCCATCGGTCACGGCGTCGGGGCGGCGGCGCAGGTTGGCCGCGACCACGCTGGTCATCGGTTCGATGCCTTGGGTGTCCACCTCGCCCAGCATTTCCACCCACGTCATGATGGTGCTGAGTTCGCCGGCCAGTTGCTCCAGATCGGAGTCCGGGACCTTGATGCGGGCGAGATGCGCGATCTTCGCCACGGTGGCCTTGTCGAGGGACATGGTGCTAAGTCTCTCCTTCGGAATAAGGAGCCACGGGGGCGATGACAGGCGGCGTGTCGTATGCCGCCGGCCCCCGGGCGGCGCGGAAGGTAACACCCGGTATGGCGATCCGCAACATCAGGGACCTCAAGGCCCAGCTGCCCCCCGGCGGGCGGCTGATGGGCCTGGATCTGGGCTCGAAAACCATCGGCATGGCGATCTCCGATCCCGGCCTGACCGTGGCCTCGCCGGTCGGCACCATCATGCGGCGCAAGTTCACGACCGACGTGCAGGACCTGGCCAAGGAGCTGCGCGGCCGCAACGTCGCCGGCTTCGTCATCGGCCTGCCCCGCAACATGGACGGCAGCGACGGCCCGGCCGCCCAATCGGCCCGCAGCTTCGCCCAGAACCTGATCGAACAGCCCCAGCTGCTGGGCGGCCCAGTGCCCGAGATCGCCTTCTGGGACGAGCGCCTGTCCACCTCGGCCGTCAGCCGCATGATGATCGAGTGGGACATGACCCGCAAACGCCGGGACGAGGTGGTCGACCGCATGGCCGCGGCCTACATCCTTCAGGGCGCCCTGGACTTCATGGCGGCCGAGGCCGCGCGCGCCGCCCTGGCCGCCCGTGACGAAGCGGGGGGTGATGCGGCCGGGGGTGACCCGGCAGTGGAAGATGACGATCTGGACGACTGACCAGGCATGCTGCAGGTCCTGACGGCGCTGGCGCCCACCTTCCTGCTGATCGCGATCGGCTTCGGGTTGCGGCATTTCAAGCTGATCGACGCCGCCTTCTGGGGTGCGGCCGAACGGCTGATCTATTACCTGCTGTTCCCCGCCCTGCTGATCGACGGCACCGCCAAGACCGACCTGTCGGGCATGGACATCTGGGCCATGGGCGGCGCGCTGGTGGGCGGCATCCTGCTGCTGAGCGCCGGCCTGCAACTGAGCTGCCGCCGCCTGTCGGGCAGCGATCCGGCCTACACCTCGGTCTTCCAGGGGGCGGTGCGGGTCAACACCTACGTCGCCATGGCCCTGGGCGCCGCGCTGCTGGGCCCGCACGGCACGGCCCTGATGGCCATCGGCGTGCTGTTCTGCATGCCCACGGTGAACATCCTCAGCATCCTGGTGATGCAGCGCCACGGCGACATGCCGGCCGGCATGAAGCGCCATCCCATGCGCACCCTGTGGCAGATCCTGAGCAACCCGCTGGTCTGTTCCGTCATCGTGGGCGCCGCCCTGAACCTGGCCGGCGTCCGGCAGATTCCGGTGGTATCGCCCGTCATGGCCGTGCTGGGCCAGGCCAGCCTGCCGCTGGGCCTGCTGGCCGTGGGCGCCGGCCTGGGCTTTTCCGCCATCCGCGGCGCCAAGGTGGCGGTGGCCATCAGCAGCATGGCCCGGCTGGCCGTCCTGCCCGTCATCACGGCGCTGCTGGCCAAGGTGCTGGGTGTCCAGGGCAACGCCTTCGTTGCCGTGGTGCTGTACAACGCCCTGCCCACCTCGGTCAGCGCCTATGTCCTGGCCCGGCAGATGGGCGGCGACGCCCCGTTGATGGCCGGCATCATCACCTTCCAAACCCTGGCGGCGGCCGTCACCCTGCCGGTGCTTCTGGCCCTGTTGACCGCCTGAAACGACTTCGGCGGCGCAGGGGTGCCCTACGCCGCCGATCGTCACGTCAAAAAGCCCACACGCGTCAGTGCATGGACACCGCGCGGGGGGCGCCGCCGGTCTTGGCGGCGGGCTTGCCCGACAGCAGGTGCAGGCCGGTCAGCAGGCCGTAGCCGGCGATCATCAAGTAGCAGGCCACCGGCACGATGAAGGCCAGCACCAAGCTGGTCAGATCGGCGACCTTGCCCGTGATCATGGGCACCACGGCCCCGCCGAAGATGGCCAGGCACAGCATGCCGGCACCCTGGGGCGTCTCTTCCTCCAGCCCATCGATGGCGATGGTGAAGATGGTGGGGAACATGATGGAGTTGCACAGGCCCACCGACAGGATGGTGGCCATGGCAACCGTGCCGCTGCTGGCCATGGACAGGCTGACCAGCAGCGCGGCGGCCAGCGAACAGGCCATGAGCACGATGCCGGGGCGGGCGAAGCGCAGGACGACGGAGCCGATGAAGCGGCCGATCATGGCGCCGCCCCAGTACAGGCTGACCAGCACGGCAGCCTTGGATTCCGGTGTGTTCAGCACATCATGCAGGTGAATCAGGCCGGCGACCCAGGTGCCGAAGTCCGATGCCACGTCCCGCGTGCGGTCCAGGGTCAGGTAGTTCACCATGGCGCTGCCGATGGACACCTCCGCCCCGACATAGACGAAGATGGAAACCACGCCCAGAGCCAGCTGGCTGTGGCGCAGCACTTTCAGGCTGAGGCCGCTGCCTGACTGCTGGTCGGTGGAGGCCCCCTCACGGCCCCGCAGGAACCAGAACAGGATGGACAGGACCACCAGCAGGGCCGCGATCATGAGGAAGGGCACATGCACGCCGCGCGCGCTGGCATCCCCATCCGCCGCTTTGGATAGGATGAAGACCGAGCCCAGGATGGGCCCCAGCGTCGTGCCAAGGGAGTTGAAGGCCTGCGCCAGGTTCAGACGGCTGGAGGCCGTCTCAGGCCGCCCCAACAGGGACATGAGCGGATTGGCCGCCACCTGCAGCACGGTGATGCCGCCGGCCATGACGAACAGCGCCAGCAGGAAGGCAACGAACAGCCCCATGCTGGAGGCCGGCACGAACAGCAGGCAGCCCAGGGTCATGATGACCAAGCCGGCGACGATGCCGCGCAAATAGCCCAGGCGTGCCAGCAGCGCGCCCGCCGGAACCGACACGACGAAGTAGGCCAGGAAGAAGGCGAACTGCACCAGCATCGCCTCGGTGTAGTTCAGCGAGAACTGTTCCTTCAGCTTGGGGATCACGGCGTCCACGATGGACGTGGCGAAGCCCCAGGCGAAGAACAGCATGACGACGATCGGGGCCAGCGACGTCATGGATTTGTTGTGGGCGGATGCGGTCGACATCGATCGTTCGTCCAGTCGGTATGATAAGTCCGGGCCCGAGGGGTTTGACATCCGTCGGGCCCGGGTTCAATGGCTATTACGACACATTCGTATTTTATTGCGTCGCGAAATGAAATTTTCCGCAACGCAACATGATTAGTTCGATGCCGCCTTGGACCGCTGCTCCGCCACCTTCTGGGCCAGGTCCAGCCGGTCCTTCATCGGGTCGACCTCCAGCACCGGCCCCTTGGTGCCGAAGTCCATCAGGCGTTCATCCCGGCCCGCCTTGAAGGGCGTCCAGGCCGGCAGGCCCTGGGGCTCGGGCTTGCCCGTCTTGGCGAAGGCCACCCAGTAGGCGTGCGCCGCCTTGGCCGCCGCCGCGTCCGCCGCCGTCAGCGCGTCGCCATAGCGGGCCTTCACCGTATCGAAGACGAAGGGGATTTCGGTGGCATGCGGCGTGCCCCACCATTCCTTGCGCATGCTTTCCGCCACATAGGAATAGCGGAACAGGTAGACGGGCGATTTGTGGGCCGACAGCAGGCGGGCGGTTTCGCGCGCCGGCTCGATGAACATGAAGGCACCCGCCACGCGGTGGCCGATCAACTTCACATCGCGTGACCCGTCCGGATCGAACAGGGCCAGCGCCTTGTCCTTGTCGGCGCCGAAGGGCGCCAGCACATCGTCCAACGAACCGCCAAAGAAGAAGCCGTCGGCCCCGGTGGCGCCCACCATCACCGGCACGTCGGCGCCCGCGCCCGCCGCATAGGCCGTGACCGGTGCCGAATAGCGCACCACGGCGCCATCCACCATGGGTCCGGAATATGTCGGCACGTTCATGGTGGCCATGTTCAGACCATCCACCACCGCCTCCGCCGGCAGGGCGCGCAGGGCCGCCAGGCCGGTGGCGCCCGTGTCGGTGATGCCGTGCTGGGCGGCATAGGCCAGGCCCGATTTTTCCGCCGACGGCGCGTCACCGTCCGCATGCAGGGGCGGCGTGGGCAGAATGCGCTCACGGCCGGCGCCCGACTGGACGATGCCCCGGTTGAACAGGCCCTTGGCCATGGGGGAGGTCAGCAGGGTGTGGACGGAGATGCCGCCCGCGGATTCCCCGAAGATGGTGACATTGTCGGGGTCGCCGCCGAAGGCGGTGATGTTGCGCTTCACCCACTGCAAGGCCGCCAGTTGGTCGAGATAGCCGTAGTTGCCCACGGGGCCCTGCCCCGCCTCCGCCACCAGGGCGGGATGGGCGAAGAAGCCGAAGCGGCCGACGCGGTAGTTGAAACTGACCAGCACCACGCCGTCACGGGCGAAGTTCGACCCATCATAGACGGCGGGGGAACTGCCGCCGTTCACGAAGCCGCCCCCGTAGATCCACACCATCACCGGCCGCTTGGCGCCCGGCTTGACGGTGTCGGCGGGTGCCCAGACGTTCAGGTACAGGCAATCCTCCGCCGGGGCCACCCCCAGGGGCGCCGCATCGCCCGGCAGCGGCTTCTGCATGCAGTCGGCGCCATACTCGGCGCCGGAGCGCACGCCGGCCCAGGCGGCGGCCGGCCGCGGCGGGCGCCAGCGCAAGGCCCCCACCGGCGGGGCGGCGAAAGGGATGCCCTTGAACGCCGCCACATCGCCACTGACCACGCCGGAGACCCGGCCCTGTTCCACCTGCACCACCGGCCCCGGGGCTGGCCCCGGGGTTGGCGCCGCGGTCTCCGCCGCGAAGGCCGGCGCCGCGGCGGCCAGCAGCAGCGCCAGAGCCGCCCGCTTCATCATCTTGGACATCGCGATCCCTTTCCTTGGAAGGCTTACGGTTGACGGGTGGAGGCCTTGACGGCCGCCCCGCCCTTCAGCGCCAGATCGGTGGCCGATGAGCCAACCGCCACCTGGTAATCGCCGGACTTGACCTGCCAGGCGTGCGCAGCCTCATCGAAGTTGCCCAGCAGGCGGGTGTCAGCGGTGACGGTCACGCGCTTCTTCTCCCCCGGGGCCAGGGCCACCTTGGACCAGCCGATCAGGCGCTGGGTCTTGGTGCCGGCGGCATTGGTCAGATAGACCTGGGGCACATCCTGGCCGGCGCGCTTGCCGGTGTTGGTGACCTCGAAGCTGACGGTCAGGGTATCGCCGCCCGTCACCTTCACGTCGCCATAGCTGAAGTGGCTGTAGCCGAGGCCGTAGCCGAAGGGGAACAGGGGCTTTGCACCCGTCTTGGCGTAACGGCGATAGCCGATGTCGGCGCCCTCGGTATAGGTGATCTCAGCCGGGCTGAACTCCGGCTTGTCGGCGCCGGGGATGTCCTTGTGCAGCAACTGGCTGTCGTCCGCCGGGAAGGTGATGGGCAGGCGGCCGGAGGGATTGGCATCGCCGAACAAGATATCGGCGATGGCCTCGCCCCCCCGGCTACCGGGGTACCAGGCCTCCACCACGCCGGCCACCTTGTCCAGCCAGGGCATGTGCACCGGCCCGCCCGTCTCCAGCACCACGATGGTGTTGGGGTTGGCGGCGGCCACGGCGGCGATCAGGGCGTCCTGGCCGTTGGGTAGGCTGAGGTCCGGCGCGTCGGCGCCCTCGCTCATCCACTGGGTGGCGAAGACGATGGCCACGTCCGTGGTCTTGGCGACGGCCGCCGCCTCCGCCGGGTAGGAACCGTCGTTGAAGCGCACCGCCTTCTCCCCCGCCTTGGCGCGGATGGCCTTCAGGGGCGAGGAGGCGTGATAGACCACGGTGCGGAAGGGGCCCATCATGCCGTCGCCGCCCAAGGGGATGCTGGCGCCCGGGCCCCCGTCCGACACCACCTGCGAGGAACCGCCGCCCGACAGCACGCCGGCGTTGGCGAAGCCGCCGATGACGGTGACGGTCTTGCCTTTTGTGGCCAAGGGCAGCACATCGCCCTTGTTCTTCAGCAGGACGATGCCCTCGGTTCCCGCAGCCTTGGTCACCAGGGCGTGGGCGTCGAAGTCGATGGGTGCCTTGGCCGCCGGGTTGTCGAACAGCCCGGCCGCGAACATGGAGCGCAGGATGCGCCGGGTCATGTCGGACAGGCGTTCCGCCGGCACCGTCTTGTCCTGGATGGCGGCCTTCAGCGGCTCATTGAACCAGACCTTGCCGCCGGGGCTCAACATGACGTCGATCTGCTCCCCGGACTCCTGGTCCAGGCCGTTCACGGCCGCCTCGACGCCATGGACCGCACCCCAGTCGGACATGACCCAGCCGGGATAGGCCCAGTCGGTCTTCAGCACCTTGTTCAGCAGGAAGGGGTTGTCGCAGGCATAGGCGCCGTTGACCTTGTTGTAGGCGCACATGACGGAACCGGGCTTGCCCTTCTCGATGGCAATCTGGAAGGCCAGCAGGTCGCTTTCGCGCGCCGCCGCCTCCGCGATCTTGACATCCAGGGTCATGCGCTGGGTTTCCTGGTCGTTCACCGCGAAGTGCTTGATGGTGGAAACGACGTTCTGGTCCTGGATGCCCCGGATGGATTCCCCGCCCAGGGTGCCGGCCAGCAAGGGATCCTCGCCCAGATATTCGAAGTTGCGGCCGTTGCGCGGATCGCGCGCCAGGTTGACGCCACCGGCCAGCAGGACGTTCAGGCCCTTGGCGTACGCCTCCTTCCCGATCATGGCGCCGCCCTTGTAAGCGGTTTCGGGGTTCCAGGTGGAGGCGAGCGACAGGCCGGACGGCAGGCCCGTGGACGGGTCGCCCGGCCGCACGTTCATGGGGTTGGCCACGCCCAGGCTGGCGTCGCTCTCCTGCAGGGCCGGGATGCCCAGGCGCGGCACGCCGGGGATATAACCGGCGGACCCGATGGCGCCTTCCGGCAGCTTGGCGCCCAGGAAGGGCATGGCCATGGGCCCGTGGACCAGGCCGATGCGCTCATCCAGCGTCAATTCCTTATTCAACAGGTCGGCGCGCTGGTCCGGCGACAGCTTGGTGTCCATCCACGGCCGCGCCGCCTCGGCGGCCAAGGCGGTGCTCACCAACGGAGCGGTGAGCGAGAGCGACAGGGCCGTGCCCAGCAGCAGGCGGCGCATGCAATCGGTCATGGGGTGCGTTTCCATCCGGTTGTTTTGGTCAGGCTTCAGGGTCATGACTGCGGCATCGCGATGATGACGCGGCGATAGCGGGTCAGCGGCAGCGGGCCGCCGCCCGTCACCTCAAGGATCAGGTGCAACTGTTGCGGACCCGGCAGCAGGGGCCGGGTGGTGGGGGCGGTGATGGTGGCCCTGGCGGTATCGGCACCGGCGATGCCCAGTTCCGGCACCACCACCAGGGCGTCCTGCCAGATGCTGGGTTCCCGGTACTGCCACCAGCGGAAGGTCAGCGGGCCGCCATCCGGGTTGGTGGAGGCGCCGGCGTCCAAGGTGACGCTTTCCCCCGGGCGCAGGGTCAGATGCAGCGGTTCGCTGCCGCCCTGCCCATTAACCACCACCTGGGGCGGATGGCTGGCCTGGGTGCGGTCCGCCGTCAGGGTCCAGCCGATACGGGCGGCGAAGTCGTTCTGGTAGGCCTCGCGCCAGCACCAGATGGTGGCCTGGGCGTTGCGATGGGGGCGCCCGTCACCACCCACGGCCGTGTCCACCACATCGGTATGCAGACCCATGCCCTCATTCGCCAGGCCATAGCGCCCGCCCCAGCCGCCATAATCGGGATGGTCGGGCGCGTTCAGGCCGTTATCGACCAGGTAGAGGAAGGACGGCGTGTCCCCTTCCATGATGAATTTCCATTGGGGATACAGGCCGCCCAGGGGCCCTTTGCGGATATGGGCATCGATCCAGCCATGAGAGACGGAGGCGCTGTCCGGCCCGGGGAACTGATAGAAATCCTCCCCCGACATGCCGGTCCAGGTGGCGGTGGAATAGTGGCTGAAGGCGTGGACGCTGCCGATCCAGAACAGCTGGGGGTACCGGGCGCGGATCCAGGGGCCGCTGTCGTCCTGGTCGGAAATGGCATAGACCCGCAGGCGGGCGACGAAGGCGGCCACCTGGTCCGGCGTGCGGGTGGCCGCCACCTGGTGCAGCGCCTGCGCCAGGACGTTGGCGCCACCCCAGATGGTGACCCACAGCGGCCGGGGATCGGGGTCGTCCACGGCGGCGACCAGGGCGGCGGAGGCGGTGCTGTCCCGCCCCTCCCCCACGCCGGCCAGGCCGTAGAGCGCCGGCCCCGCCGTGACCCGGTCCAACAGCGCCTGGGCGTCGGGGTAGGCCGGATCATGCGCCCGCAGATTGGGCAGTACCTGGCCGTAGGCCTGGATGCGTTCCCGCAGCCGTTCGGGATGCACCTGGTCCCGGAGCCAGGTGGAGGTGGTGGCCGCCATGCCGGCCACGTCCATCTGGTCGGTATAGAGCAGGAAGCGGACGAAGGATTCCTCGTCATCCGGCTCGTTGGCGATGTCGGTCAGGACGAAGACCCGCGGCTTGGCGGGGGCCGCCTGGACGGCGGGGGCCGAGGCCAACAGGGCCAGCAGCAGAAGCGGCGCCAACACCCACCACCGGTTCATCATCGCCCGCTGCCCCCGCTGCCGATGGGGTACAGCGGGTCCTTGCTGTCATGCGGCACGTCCGACGCCTGGGCCACCACCGACGCCATGCTGCGCGGCAGCTCGAACGGCAGGTGGCCCTGCGCCGCCGCCTTGCCGGCGACCACGTCAAGGAAGGCGCGGTCGCTGACGCCGAAATCAACGTACAGGCGGGCGGCCTTGTCGCGGATGTCGGTCAGGATGGCCGGGCGGTCGAGATAGACGCTGACCACCGCCGGCACCTTGGCGGCGGCCACGGCCTTCAAAGCCTCATAGTCCGCGTTGCCGTCATGAAAGCCCAAATCGCCCTCATGCTGCAGGCTGCCGAAGGTGTAGTTGGGGTGCAGGGTCTGGAAGGGGGCGGACAGGCGCAAAATGGCGACCTCCGCCTGTTTGGGATCATCCACCACCACCAGGCCGGCGGCCTTGGCGGCATCGGCCGACACGCCGCGCAGGTAGACCTTGCGGCCCTTGAGGACCACCGGGCCCTTGCCGGCTTCCAGCAACACCATGGAGCGGGATTGCGCCGCCAGGCCCTCGGCCAGGAACTGCGGCGTGCCCACCACCTTGGCGGCCGCGTCGGCATCCACGTAGGGGTTCTCAAACAGGCCCTGCTGGAACTTCAGGGCCAGGATGCGGCGCACCGATTGGTCCAGCCGCGCCTCGGTCACCAGGCCCTGCGTCACCGCCGCCAGCAGGGGGGCGGGATCGTCCACCCCGCCGAACTGGTCCAGCCCCGCCTCCAGCCCCTTGGCGAAGCGCGCCGGGGTGGAGAGGTCCTCCACGCCCCAGGCGGTGGAGAAATCCTTGAAGGTGGGCCGTTCCCCCGCGGGGAAGCCGTTGCGGCATACCGTGTTGCAGTCATTGGCGATGGCCCAGTCGGACAGGATGATGCCCTGGAAGCCATAGGTGCCGCGCAGCAGGTCGGTCAGAAGCCAATGATTGAAGCCCGCCCCCACCTGCTCCACCGGCTTTCCGTCCACCACCATCTCTTTCAGGATGGAATATGTGGGCATGACGCCGGCCACGTGGGCAGCGAAGGCGCCCTTGAAGGGCAGGACGTGCTGGTCGAAGTGAGCCGGCCGCACCAGAGAATAGCGGCCATAGCTGTTATGGCTGTCGAAGCCCTCCGCCGCCGCGCCATAGCCCACCCAGTGCTTGACCACCGCCGAGACGCCGCTGACGCCGGGGCCATCGTCCCCGCCCTGGAAGCCCTCGATATAGGCCTGCACCAGGCGGCGATCCAGGTCCGGATCCTCGCCAAAGGTGCCGTTGATGCGGGACCAGCGCGGCTCCGTCGCCACGTCCGCCTGGGGTGACAGGGTCTGGTGGATGCCCACCGCCCGGTATTCCTGGCGGGCAATGTCGGCGAAACGGCGCACCAGGGCGGGGTCGCCAATGGCCCCCAGGCCCAGCGTCTCCGGCCATTGCGAGAAGCCGGCGGACAGCTGGCTGGCGCCGGCCGTCACCTGGAAATGGTTGCGCGGGTCGGTGCTGAGCGTCAGGGGGATGCCCAGGCGTGCGCCTTCCGCCACCGCCTGCAGGCGGTTGTCCTGTTCCGCCAACTGCTGGGGCGGCGTCGCCTGGCGGGTGATCAGGGTGGTGATGCCCAGATCGCGGATCATGTGGGTGGCCAACGGGAAATCGTAGGGCCCACGCATGGTGGCGAACGTGAAGCCGCCTTCCGGCGGCACGGTGCCGTGCAGCAGGGTGCCCGCCTTCTCCGCGACCGTCATGCGGCCCAGCAGGTCGGCCACGCGGGCGTCGACCGGCAGACGCCAGTCCTCGTAAGGGTCCAGCGTGCCGTTGCCATTCAGGTCGCGGAAAGACAGCCCGTCCACCGACAGCAGCGGCTTCACCCGGCCGCCCAGCACCGGCTGCGGCGGTCCGCCAGCTGTTCCACCCCCAAGAGCGGGGGCGGCCAGCAGCACACTCAGGGTCACCAAGGCGGTCAGACGGCGGCGCGGCGAAGGCATGGGCTTTTCATCCCGTGAGGCGAAATGGAAAAAGAGGCGTGCCGCCGGGGAAGGAGGTTCCTGCGGCACGCCCAGGGGAAGTGAGGCGACAGGCCTCGGAGGAAGCGGGTTAGAAGTTGGCGGACACCCTCACGCCGTAGGTGCGGGGCGGGGCGTAGGAGCCGCTGCCGGCCAGGCGGTTGCCCGACCCGTTGGTGTCGGGGTTGGCCACGACCAGCACGGCGTTGTTCTCCAGGTTGCGGACATAGGCCATGACCCGCCAGCGCCGGTCGGCGTCGTCATAGGCCAGCGACAGGTTGGTCTTGGTGTAGGCCTTCTGTTCGGTGACGGCGAAGTTGCGGTAGTCCAGGTTCTGGTCACCGACATAGACGCTGTCGACACGCGCCGTGATCATGGCGCCCGATGCCAGGTCCCACATGTGCTGGTAGCCCAGGTTGATGGTCCATTCGGGCGACTTAGCCAGCGTGTTGCCGGTGTAGACGGCGGCGCTGTTGGGGTGGAAGACGTCGCCGGTGGCCAGGATGAAGTCGGTATAGCGGGCGTGGATGTAGGAGACGCTGCCGTCCACCCGGTCGCTCTGGGTCAGCAGGGCCGCCCCCTCCACCTCGACACCGTAGACCTCGGCCGTGCCGGCGTTGACCGTGACGGTGGACGCCTGGCCCGCCACCTGGCCGATCGCGCTGACCTGAAAGTCCTGATAGTCGTAGTAGAAGCCGGTCAGGTTCAGCTGCAGCTTCTTGTCCATGAACTGGTTCTTCACGCCGACCTCATAGGCGGTCAGCTTTTCCGGCTGGTAGGGGTTGTTGTTGGGCGGCTGGCCGTCGCCATAGCCACCGGCCTTGTAGCCGGTGCCGATAGAGGCGTAGAGCAGGCTGTCCGGCGCCAAATCGTACTCCGCGCCCACCTTCCAGTTGGTGGAATGCCAGGTCAGATCCGCGTCGTTGAGATAGAGCGGGGAGCCGCCGACATAGGTGTTGCCGACGATGTGGCCGAAGGCCTCGGTGGCGCCGGTGCGCGCCTTGTTGTCCTCGGTATAGCGCAGGCCGCCCGTCACCCGCAGGCTGTCGGTGAGGCTGTAGGTCGCCTGGGCGAAGGCGGCCTTGGACTCCTCCTTCACCATCGGCTGGACGAAAGCCAGCGAAGTGATGCCGGCGATGGGGTCCAGCGCGAACAGGACATCGTTGTTTTCCTTGAAGTAATAAAGGCCGGTCACCCATTTCAGCGGCCCGTCGCTGTTGGCCAGGCGCAGTTCGTGCGACATCTGGTCCTCATCGGACCGGAAAATGCTGGAGGCGCAGAGGGCGCCGGAGGGGGCGGCGCAGGTGGAGCTCTGCGTGGAACCGCCATGGGTGCGGTCGGTGTCCGTGCGGTAGGCGCCGACATAGGTCAGGGTGGCGAAGCCCAAATCCCAATCGGTGGTCAGCGATACACCCTTGTTGGTGTGGTTCAGGCTGCCGTCCGCCGACACCGGATAGGTGTAAGGCGAGCCGAACTTGGCGTATTGGCCGATAGGGGCGGAGGCGTAGCCCACGCCGCCTTCATGGAAGATGTCCACCGACAGCAGGGCCTTGAAAGTCTCGCTCGGCGTCAACTGGACCTGCAGGCGGCCGGCTTGCGTATCCTCGTCATTGAAATTGCTGGAGCGGCTGTTGTTGGTATAGCCGTCGTGCCGGCTGGTCTGGAAAGCGGCGCGCACGGCCAGCGTATCGGTCAGCGGCACGTTCAGCATGCCGGAGGTCTGCAGGTTGTTGTAGTTGCCGTAATCCAGCGACGCGTTCCCCTCGAACTTGTCGGTGGGCCGCTTGGTGATGACGTTGATGCTGCCCGCCGTGGCGTTGCGGCCATATAGCGTGCCTTGGGGACCGCGCAGCACCTCGATACGGTCGATGTCGTAGAGCGCGCCGATGGCGGCGCGTGACCGGGCCATGTAGACGCCATCGACGTTGAAGGCCACGGCGGGGTCGCCCACCTCGGTGTCGTTGGTGCTGCCGATGCCGCGGATGGCGATCTGGACGGACCCGCTGCCGTTGTTGCCCACAGCCAGGCCGGGAACCATGTTGTTCAGGTCGGTGGAGCTGGAAACGCCGCGCTGCTGCAGGGTGTCGCCGGAAAAGGCGGTGATGGCGATGGGCGTCTTCTGCGTCGTTTCCTGCCGGCGCTCGGCGGTGACGACGATGTCCTCCAGCTGCTGGGACGCGGCCTGCGCGCCCTGAGGGGCGTTTTGCGGGGCGGCGGTCTGGGCCAGGCCGGGGCTGACGATCAGGCTGGCCAGCGCGGTGGCGGCCAGCAGGGTGTGAGTACGCATCTCTCCCATTTCTCCCATTTGCTTCTTTATTCTTGTCGTCGTGAAGACAGCCCCCCGGCTTCTGTGCCGAGCCTCTTTCGGGGCCTGCCTCGAGGATGAGCGGAGCCTGCGCCGGCCCCTGTCATCCAAGGGCCAGGTCGCACCCAAGCGGGTGCCTAAGCCGGCAGGCTTTCATCGCGTTGTCGGCGGCGCGGGGTGGCGGTTCAAGGCAAGGCCTCGCCGTTCACCGCCGCCCGGTGGGGACGCGATGGCTCATATCCGATGATATTTTTAAAGGGGCGTCCGGCTTACCGGATGGCCCGGTCCTGGAACGCGCAAGCGTCACGCATGATCGTCTCTCCCGTTTGTTGGGCCCCGCCTTGTTGTTGTCCTCCGACCCTGGGGCTGAATGACAGCGCTGTCCCTGGTGCCGAAAAAATAAGGAGGCCTCGTTGGCCCCATTTTGTTATCATCCAGAACAACCCCGCGCAAGAGGGTTTCTCAAAAACCGGCGTCAAGGACACGCCGTTCCCAGATCGGCCACCGCCGCCGGTTTCACGTACTATCTTTGCCGCCCGCCGATGCTATGATCCCGCCGCTTTCAGGGGGCGGGGCAAAACCTCCGGAACGGCGTGGGGCAGCGGTCTGGTTGGAGTGTCGGGGCGTTGAGCAAGGCCACCATTTACGATGTCGCCCGCGTGGCCAACGTCTCCATCAAGACGGTGTCCCGCGTCCTGAACGGGGAACCCAAGGCCAGCGCGGAGACGCGCGCCCGGGTGATGGAGGCGGCGCGCAGCCTGAACTACACGCCCAGCCTGTCGGCCCGCGCCCTGTCGGGGTCGCGCAGCTTCCTGATCGCGCTGGTCTCCTCCGGCGGGGTGTCGGACAACGGCATGCTGTACGTCACCGAACTGCAGATAGGCGCCATCCAGGCCTGCCGGGCTGGCGGGTACCACCTGCTGACCGAATACATCGACCTGGGTGCGTCCGACTTCACCGCCCTGACGGAAACCCTGGTGTCCACCTTGCGCGTCGATGGCGTCATCCTGATCCCGCCCCTGTGCGACGATCCCCAGCTGCTGTCCCTGCTGGCGCGGCGCGGTGTCACCTGCGTGCGCATCTCCCCCACCCTGGACGACAGCGCCGAGCAGAAATGGGGCTGGGGTATCGACATCGACAATTACCAGGCGGCGTTCCAGATGACGCGCCACCTGATGGACCAGGGGCACCGCGACATCGGCTTCATCCAGGGCCATCCCAAACACGCGGCGGCGGCCCAGCGTGAGGCCGGCTATCGCGACGCCCTGTTTGACGGCGGCCCTATCCCCGAACGCCTGATCCAGCCGGGCCTGTTCACCTTCAACAGCGGCCTGCCGGCCGCCCGCGCGCTGCTGGAGCAAAAGCGGCGCCCCACCGCCATCTTCGCCGCCAACGACAGCATGGCCATGGCCGCCCTGTCCGTGGCGTACAAAATGGGCATCCCCGTGCCAGGCGCCCTGTCGGTGGCCGGCATCGACGACCTGCCCGCCGCCAGCGTCGTCTGCCCGCCGCTGACCACCGTGCGCCAGCCGGTGAAGGAAATGGGCGCCGCCGCCGCCCGCTTCATCATCGACCGCACCGCCGGCCAGGTGGGCAGCTATTTGAAGAAGGTGTTCGACCACAGCCTGGTGGTCCGCGAGTCCACCGCCCCGCCAGCGTGAGGCCAGCGGATGCGGACGCCCGGCGCTTGAGGGAAAATGGGCAACTCCATTTTTCCTAGCCGCGCCCGGCTATTTCCGTTAAAAACCGCGCCCCCATTCAAAAACCCGATCCTCTCGGCCGTCGTTGGAGCGCGCACCATGGGCTATTGCGGCCTGGACTTTGGAACGTCGAACAGCACGCTGGGCGTCGTCGATGATGGCCAAGCCCGCCTGCTGCCCCTGGAAGGGGAAGAGACCACCCTGCCCAGCGCGCTGTTCTTCGACTTCGCCGCCAAGCGCGAGGAGTTCGGCCGCGCCGCCATCCAGATCTATGCCGAGGGGGCCGACGGCCGCCTGATGCGCTCGCTGAAGTCGGTGCTGGGCACCGACCTGATCGACATGGAAACCCAGCTGGATCGGCGGCGCATCCGCTTCCGCGACGTGCTGAAGACCCTGCTGACGGAGATCAAGCGCCGGGCGGAGGAGCAGGCCGGCCGCCCCCTGACCCAGGTGGTCCACGGCCGCCCCGTGCATTTCGTGGACGGTGACGACGCGGCCGACCGCCGGGCGGAAACGGCCCTGGCGGAAATCGCGCGCGATATCGGCTACACCGACATCTCCTTCCAGTTCGAGCCCATCGCCGCCGCCCTGGATTACGAGCGCCAGGTGAACGCGGAGGAGATCGCGCTGATCGCCGACATCGGCGGCGGCACCTCCGACTTTTCCATCGTGCGCATCGGACCGGACCGGCGGGAGGCCGCCGACCGGGGCCAGGACATCCTGGCGAGCACCGGCGTGCGTATCGGCGGCACCGACTTCGACCGCCTGCTGTCCCTGCACGGCGTCATGCCGCACCTGGGCTATCAGTCGCCCATGAAGCGCGCCGGCCTGCTGGCGCCCAACAGCTATTTCAACGACCTGGCCACCTGGTCCAAGATCAACTTCCTCTACGCCCCCAAGGTGATGGCGGAGCTGCGCCAGGTGCTGCGCGAGTCCGCTAAGCCCGACCTGATCGGCCGGCTGATCCATGTGGTGGAAGAGCACCTGGGCCATCGCGTGGCCATGACGGTGGAGCGCACCAAGATCCGCCTCAGCGCCACGGCGACCCAAATGAACGCCAATGGGCCGGGTGGTTCCGACCCGAGCGGTTCAGACATAGTGGTGGAAATCCCGTTCGACTTCATCGAGCGCGGACTGACGATTCCCTTCACCGTGCCCGGCTTCGCCACCGCCACCACGCCGCTGACCGACGGCATCGCCGGCATGATCCGCAAGGCGCTGGGCGACAGCGGCCTCACGCGCGACAAAATCGACGCCGTGTTCCTGACCGGCGGCTCCACCCTGCTGCCCAACGTGCGCGCCAGCATCCTGGCGGAATTGCCGGAGGCCCGGGTGGTCGAGGGCGACAAGTTCGGCTCCGTCGGCCTGGGCCTGACGCTGGAGGCCCACCGGCGCTATCGTTGAGGCACGCAGAAAAACACCCGCCGGCGGTATCGCGGGCGGGTGTTTTTCCTTTGGCTACATGGGAGCGCCCTATCACGGGGTATCCTTGTGGGCCTCCTTGCTGATGGCGTGGCCGGTGGCGGAGATATCCTCGCCGGCGCCCTCGGTGGTATGGCAGGCGCTGACCAGCGCCCCCATGCCCAGCATGGACAAAAGAACAAGCGCGCGGAGTTTGGTAGTCATCGTGGCCCTCCTTGATGGGCTAGGGGTTGCACTCATTTGCGGGGCGGCCGACTGCCGGGGCTTCCGACAATCAATCCGGCCACCACGGCCGCCAGCAGGGCTGGCACCTTGTGTTGGACCACCAGGCGCTGGGCTTCGGTCAGCAGCACCTCGGGGTCCAAATCCAGGGCGGGATGCACCACCGGCGGGGCCGGCGGCTCACGCCGGCTGACCAGCAGCCGCATCACCAGCAGCAGCACCAGGCACAGCACGATCAGGGCCAGCGCCACCAGCGCTGGGGTCCAGACCGGGCCCATCTGCGGTTCCAGCCCGGCCCACAGCGCGGCGCAGAGCAGGCCCACCGCGGCGATGACCGCCAACATGGCCATCACCCCGGTGATGACGACGGTGACCACACCGTCGACCAGCGGCGCCGGAGAGGACCGGTGCACCGGACCAAAGGGGATGACCCCCAGTTGCGACAAGGCCATAACGGCCAGCTTGGTCCAGCCTTCCATCACCGGTCCCCCTTATGCGGCGCTTATGATCCAGCCTCGCCCGCCCCGTCTCAGCGGGACAGCAGGCGGCTGGCGATGAAGCCGGCGGAGAAGGCCAGCAGCAGGCTGGTGATGGGCTGCGCCTCCACCTGCGTGCCCACGGCCTTGGCGGCCGCCTCGCCCTTGGCCGCCAGCGTCTTGTAAAGGTCGCTGGCCTCCGCCTTGATGGCGTTGGACAGGTGGTCGGCGTCCTCCCGTGCGGCATCGCGCACGGAACGGGCGGCGGTGGCGGCGGCGTCGATGGTTTCGCTCTTCATCGTCCTTCTCCTTCGTCGGTTGGGGGCGTCAACCGGTTGGGTATCGGCATGGCCCCCGCAGATTGGCGGGCCCGCTCAAGCAAAGGAGGGGCCCGCCGGATCTGGCGTCACGCGCCGCCGGTCAGCGGCGTTCCAGCGCGTGCTTCAGGGTGCTCATCTGGTCGTGGTCGGCCTTGATGCTGTCATAGCAGGTGGCGACCACTTCGCGCGCCGGCATGGGCAGATCGCCCTGCAGCGCCCTCTCGAAGCTGGCCTTGATGTCATCCTCGCCTGCCTCGACGGCGGCGACGACGCTCTGGTCGCTGCCGGTGACGGCATTCTTCAGGTTGACGAACATGCGACGGGCGGCGCCCAGCACCGTGCCGTCCGTTTCCGGCTGGCCGCCCAGGCTGATGACCTCGGCTTGGAGGGCGGTGGTCAGTTGCCGGCGCTGGCGGGCACGGGTGGCGAACAGCGTCTTGAAGCTGTCGTTGGTCGACTCTTCCGCAGCGTCCTTATAGCCAAGGGCACTGTCCAGAGTCTTCTCGATCAGGTCATTCAACACCTTGACGGAGTGCTCCGTGGCGGCGGGGGGGACGCTGGGGGGAACCGTGGGCGGGATCATGGTCTGCTCCTCTCCTTGAATGGTTGCCATGTCGGGATCGTATTATTTGTCCCAACTTCAAATAAACAAACTCTGCATAAGAAGCGTTTCGCAGAAATTGTTTGCTATATCTTTATCAATAAATTTAGCCAGTTATTCATAGTATATAATGTTCTATCTAAGCTTTGAGGCGAACCCAGTACTGGCAAACCTTCCGCCTAGACCAAACGCGCCCGCCTTCGTCGGTGGACATATGTCAACGTGATCCGGATGCGTCCGAGTGAAGAGGGGCGGCACGCCACCCCTCCCCTTTCGGTGAACAACGTCAGCGTATGGTCGCCAAGTTCTTGCGCAGGCCATCGGCGTCGGCATTCTTGACGCTGCGGGCCGAGACGATGGCCGACACCGATTCCGGCTTGCCGTAATAGGCCTCGTTCCAGCTGTCGCGCGGCTTCAGGACCGAGCCGTTGAGCGTCAGGCCGGCATAGGCGCCGCTGGCCGAGGACCAGACGATGATGTCGCCGCTCATCGAGGTGCCGGTGGCGGCCTCGGCGGTGGAGCCCAAGGTCACCACGGCCAAGCCCGCCTGGGCACCGATCTTGAATTCATCCTGCAGGACGGACGACAAGGCCTTGTCGCTCATGATGAACAGGACCAGCTCCGCCTGCTCCACGCCGATCTGCAGACCGAAGGAGGCCGAGCCCAGGGTGTAGAAGGCGGGATAGCTGAACTCGCCGTTGGGGCCGCGCGTCAGCAGCACGGCATCGCCGCCCTCGCCGCCCACGAAGAAACCACCCTTGATGAGCTGCGGCACGATCAGCACGCCCTTGGCGCGCTTCATCAGCTCACGGGCGTTGCCAAATTCCTTGTCCTTGCGCAAATCGTCAACGGTGACGCGGGCACGTTCCACCAGGTTGCTCTGGTCGGTACCATGCGTGGCGACGGCGGCCAGCGCGTGCGGCGCGGTCGCGGTCATGGCGCCGAAAACCATCAGGGCCGACAGGGCGGCGGGAATGACTCGGGATTGCAGGGACGGCTTGGCCGCCGCCGAGATATGTGACACAGGCATCATGGTCACTCCGTTATTGGGCCGGCCGGGCGTACCGGCCAAGCCATCGCCGCTGAGGGTCCAGCCGGCGGGGATGGTGGACGGGAACGGCCGCGCGGGCCGTTCCCTTTGCTGTTTCAAGGCACTCGCCAATAAGGTCAGGGACCCCGCCGCGATGCGGGGGGTGACGGCGTTCACGCCGTCACCGGTCCAGCGGCGGGCACAACGGCAGACCACCGCCGCCCTATCAGTCCAGGGCCTTCTTGGCGGTGTCCTTCAAGGCCTTGCCGGCTTCCTGGATCTTGCCGGCGGCGTTCTGGGCGTGGCCTTCGACCTTCTTGGCCTTGCCTTCCGCCGCCATCTGGTCGTCACCGATGACCTTGCCGGCCGCTTCCTTCACGGCGCCACCGGCGATCTTGGCATTACCCTCGATACGGTTCTTGTTCATGGTCGTCTTCCTCACTTGGGGTTGAAGTACCAGTCGGACTGAAGAGCAGGACCGCCGCCCACCAACACCCGGAATACCTTGCCCCAGGGCGGTCATGACGGGGGCCCGTGGATCCATCCTGTGAATGCCCGTTCCAGTACGGGTAGGCGTTCCCAAGAGTTGATCCGTCAATAGCCAGTCAATGTTCGACACGCCTTATGGCGGGAATGTGGCGTGTTTAGGTGGATCATGCGGCAATTATCACTGGGAAATGAAGTAGGAGATTGGAAAAGAAGGACATTATTTATTTCGTCATCGCCACGATGGCCACACCCCGGCCCTGTACGACCAACCGCCTATGCCATCTCTTTTACTTACGCGCCAACCCGGCAATACGGGATACATCCGGGCGCGTAGGCATTATGGTTCGGATTATGTAGGCCCCTTTTCTTTGGCGAATAGACGGTTTTTCATGCCGCCGGGACTTTAAAAACATGTTTTGGTCACAATGAATTTCCATCATCCGTACGCCTTCGAATTCTGGAGAGAGGCCGCTATGAACATTGGAACCATCATCCTGATCATTCTAATACTGTTCCTGATCGGCGCCTTGCCCACCTGGCCGCATAGCGTCAACTGGGGCTACTACCCGGCCGGAGGCCTGGGTACGCTGATCGTCATCGTGCTGGTCCTCATCCTGATCGGCCGGTTGTAGGACCGCCTGTCCAAACGGGCCTTAACGGCCCCGGCGCTTTCCGGCGCCGGGGCCGTTCGCGTATCCCAGCCCTGATCCGGGGCCTGCAGCTGGCGGACAAGTACCCCTATGGATTTCGCCCTGCGGCGCCGATTGGGGATAGAATTGGGCCGGGGTCGGAACTACTCCCTATTTCCCGTCGATTTCGCGGGATTTGGTTGCTTGATTGATGGGAACGGCGACGCCAACCATGGCGCGGCCGTCCCATGGCCCCGCCCCTTTCCAAAGGGGGACGACGGCGGCGCTTCCGAGCGGGGGAGAGGCATGCGGTTCGGCTTGCGGCACCGTCTGCTGTTGTTTCTGCTGTTGTCGGTCCTGCCTTTCATCCTCCTGCTCGCTTGGGACATTCAGCAGCGCCGGGATGAAGCGGTGGCGGGCGTGCAAGCCACCGCCCTGTCCTTCGCCCGCCTGGCGGCCAACAGCCAGCAGCGCCTGCTGGAGCAGGTCCGCGACCTGACGGCCAGCTTCGCCACGCATTCCGCGCGGCTGCAGCCCGACGCCTGCAACGACGACGCCGCCATCATGAAGGATGCCCAGCCCTGGCTGGCCAACATCCACGTCGCCACCCGCGACGGCCAACTCGTCTGCTCCTCCCTGCCTAAGCCCTGGCCCAGCTACGCCGACCGCGCCTTCCTGCAGGAAGCGGTGCGCAGCGGCAGGCCCACCGTCAGCGGCTTCCTCATGGGGCGGGCCGCCGCCAAGCCCATTGTCGGCATGGCCTATCCCATCCCGCAGCCCGGCGGCGACGTGGACCGGCTGGTCGTGGCCGGCATCAACCTGGATTGGGTGGAACACAACAGCAAGGTCATCCTTGAGGACGACATGACCTTCCTGATGGTGGACAGGGAAGGCACCGTCATGGCCCGCCTGCCCGCCATGCCGGAGGTCATCGGCAAGAAGATGGCCGGCACACCCACCATCCGGTTCGCCCTGGAGCGGGATCAGGGCAGCGGCAGCGCCATCGGCCTGGACGGCCGGGAGAAATTGTTCGGCAGCGCCGTCCTGCCCGCCACCGGCATGCGGGTGATCATTGCCTTCGACCGGGCCGCCGTGTTGTCCAAGGTGGACCGGGATTCAGAGCGCATCACCCTGCTGGCCCTCGCCGTGACCCTGGCGACCATGAGCCTGGCCTGGGCGACGTTGAGCGGCACGGTGCTGCGCTGGCTGGCGTCCCTGCAGCAGGCCGTGGACCGCCTGGGCGCCGGCGACAAGACCACCCGCGCCAACTTGCCCGCCGGTGCCGGGGAACTGGGACAACTGGCGAACGCCTTCAACGTCATGGCCGAGGCCATCACCTGGCAGGACCGGGAACTGATGGCGCGGGAGGCCCGCTTCCGCGACCTGACCGAGATTTCCAGCGACTGGTTCTGGGAAACGGATGGGACCGGGCGTATTTCCACCATGTCGCAGGGCATCACCACCATAGGCCTGGATCCCACCGACATGCTGGGGCGCACACGGCGGGAACTGTCGGCCAGCCCCACCGATCCTTCCATCGCCCGGTATGAGGCCTTCCTGGCCGCCCGCCAGCCTTTCCGAGAGCTGACCTACGCCGCACTGGACCACCAGGGCGACACGCACTTCATCGCCATCAGCGGCGTCCCCCGCTTTGGTGAAGACGGTACGTTCCTGGGCTTCCGGGGCTCCGGCCGCGACCGCACCGCCGAGGTCAAGGCGACCCATGCCCTGGCCGCCAAGGTGGCGGAGCTGGAAAGCGCGCGCATCGACCTGCAGGCGCAGCGCACCCTCCTGGACAGCGTCATGAACAGCTCGCTGGACAGCATCCTCGCCCTGGCGGTGGTGCGCGACTCCAGGACCGGCGCCGTCATCGACTTCCGCTTCGCGCTGGTGAACCGGGCGGCGGAACACTTGATCGGCCAGCCGGCCGCCTACCTGGTGGGCAAGCGCCTGCGGGAGGAATTGCCGGGGCCCCTGGGGGGTGGCCTGTTCGAACGCTACGCCCGCATCGTCAGCCAGAACGCCACCGAGACGTTCGAGCATCTGAACCGTCAGGAGGGCGGGCCGGATGGCGAAGGCACTTGGCTGCGGATCTCCGCCGTCCCCTGGGAAAGGGGCCTGGCCGTCACCCTGTCCGACATCACGGCGGAGAAGACGCGCGCCGCCGCGCTGGCTGAAAGCGAGCAGCGCTTCCGCCTCCTGGCCGACAATGCCACCGACATCGTGGCCATGCACGCCCTCGACGGCCGCTGCCTGTACATGTCGCCTTCGGTGGAACGGGTTCTGGGCTGGCGACTGGACCAGGTGATGGGTCGGCGCACGGTGGAGTTCACGGAGCCGGCGGACATCCCCATCCTGGCCAACGCGCAGCGCCGCCTGCTCGCCGCCCCGAATGGCGAGCCCGTCACCTACCAGTTCCGGGTCATCAGGGCCGATGGCTCCACCGTGTGGCTGGAGACGGTGGCCCGCCTGATCACCGACCCGGTGGAGGGTCCGCGCTTCGTCGCCTCTTCCCGCGACGTGACGGAACGGCGGCGCCATCTGGAGACGATGACCGAGGTCAACAGCCGGCTGGAGGCCCAGGCCAGCGAACTGGTGGCCCTGGCCGACGACCTGGAACGGTCCCGCCACGCGGCCGAGGCCGCCAACCAGGCCAAGTCGGAATTCCTGGCCAACATGAGTCACGAAATCCGCACGCCCATGAACGGCGTCATGGGCATGACCCAGATCCTGCTGGAAACCGACCTGACCTATGACCAGCGCACCTACGCCGAGACCATCTATGACAGCGCCGAGGCGCTGTTGAACATCATCAACAACATCCTGGACATCTCGAAGCTGGAAGCCGGCAAGGTCGAGCTGGAGATGTTGGAGTTCGACGTGGGCGACGTGGTGGACGGCGTGGTCGCCATCCTGGCCACCCGCGCCCAAGAGAAGAAGCTGGACCTGACCGGCCTGGTCGACACCAAAGCCGCCGGCATCTATCGCGGCGATCCCACCCGCCTGCGCCAGATCCTGCTGAACCTGGCCGGGAACGCCGTGAAGTTCACAGCCACAGGCCAGGTGGGCATCAAGGTTACGCCCATGGCGGCCAAGGGCGCCGACAAGAAAACCCGCCTGCTGGAATTCTCCGTCACCGACACCGGCCCTGGCATGACGGAAAACCAGCGGGCCCGCCTATTCCAGAAGTTCACCCAGGCCGACACCTCCATCAACCGCAAGTTCGGCGGCACCGGCCTGGGCCTGGCCATTTCCCATCAGCTGGTGCGCCTGATGGGCGGCGACATCATCGTGACCAGCAGTCCGGGCCAGGGCGCCACCTTCAGCTTCGCCATCCCGCTGGAGGTCGTGTCGGCCAAGGGCCGCAGCGGTCGCGCGCCTGTGCTGAAGGGCCGGACAGCCCTGGTGGTCGATGACCTGCCCCTGAACTTGGCGGTGATGGAAAGCCACCTGAACCGGCTGGGCATCGACTGCGTCACGACCTCGGGCGGCAACGCGGCCCTGCGCCAGCTGGAGCTGGCCAACCAGGCGGGCCGCGCCTTCGACGTCATCTTCGTCGATCAGGCCATGCCCATCATGGACGGCCTGGCCTTCGCCGCCCAGATCCGTCAGGACACGGCCTACGCCGAGGTGAAGATGGTGCTGGTCACCTCCGTTGGTGGTAAACTGGGGGAGATGAAGGGCCTGTTCGACGGCGTGCTGACCAAACCCGTGCGCCTGGCCACGCTGAAGGACTTGCTGACCCGCCTGGTGCAGCAGGACACCCCCGCCAGCCGCGGCCGCGCCGGTCGCTCGGGCGCCGTCGCCCGTGGCAGGACGCGGGCGACGGCCACGGCGGGACGCAAGGTGCCGCCTGTCGCCACCCATCCCGGTGAGGGGCGCACCGTCCTGCTGGTCGACGACAATGAGACGAACCGCGCCATCGCGCGCATCATGCTGGAACGGGAAGGCTATGCGATCGACGACGCCACGGACGGCGAGCAGGCCGTGGGCCGCTGCGCCGTCCGGGCCTACGACCTGATCCTGATGGATGTGCAGATGCCGGTGATGGATGGTGTGGCCGCCACCCGCACCATTCGCGCCGGCGGGCCCTGCACCCGGGTGCCCATCATCGCCATGACGGCCAATGCCATGGTGGGCATGCGTGAGGAATACCTGGCGGCGGGCATGAACGATTATGTGTCCAAGCCCTTCGATCAAGAGCAGTTCCTGCACAAGGTGGACCATTGGGCGGGTCAGTCGGCCCCGCCTCCGCCTGAAGCCGCCGGCCCCGCAACGGCCGGTCCGCTGGAACCGGCGGAGCGGCTGGAGCCCGCCTTCGATCCCGGCGTGCTGTCCGGCCTGGGCGCCGCGGTGCCGGCCGCCGCCTTTCAGAGCCTGGTGCGCGGCTTCGCCGATAATGGAATGGCCCGCATCGACCGCCTGCGGGTCCTGGATCCCCGCACCGACCTTGGTGTCATTCAGGGCGAGGCGCACGACCTGGTGTCCACCGCCGGCAATGTCGGCCTGCGCCGGCTGCAGCGCCTGGGCCGCGACCTGCACCAGGCCTGCATGGATGGCGACCCGGCCGGCGTCAGGACGGTTCTGGAATGCATCATGCGCGAGGGTCCCCCGGCCTGGGCCGCCCTGCGCCACCGTTTCATCGGCGACGACCGCCCCGCCCTGGAATCCAGCGCCAACGGTACGGACGACTGAACCATCGCCCACGCCTGCGCCCGAGCTGGCCTATGGCGAGGGCCGAAGCGGGCGATGACACCGGTTCCCTGTTCGGTCGAAAATAATATGACCCATTGTTGCCCGCCGGCATCTTGTTTGTTGCAATCCGATGCGATAAGAGGGGTTGGACAAGACGCCGCGCAGCCAAGCCAGGGAGTGGTTGCCGTCACCCGAAACGCGGCCATTCCAAGCGCTTGCGCACCCTTTCCGCCGCGTTTGGAAACCGTCGCCTGGGTTGGACTGTCTTCCGAATTCCCATGCCGTGAGAGCGCAGACGCCCAATGACCGCCACCGCCCTCGCCACCGCTCCCGGCCCCGGCCAAGCCCCCCGGCAGCGTTCCGTCCGCGGCCGTCCGCGCTGTGACAAGTCGCGCCAGGCCATCCTCAGCAGCGCCTACGACCTGCTGGTGCAGGCGGGCCTGGCCGGTTTCACCATCGAGGCGGTGGCCGCCCGGTCCGGCTGCGCCAAAACCACCATTTATCGCTGGTGGCCCACCAAAGGCGCGCTGGCTGTCGCCTCGCTGCTGGAGATGGTGGAGGTGGCGGCCCCCATTCGCGCCACCGGCTCCGCCCGCCGCGATCTGGAAAGCCTGCTGGAGGTCATGGCCGGAACCATGGCGGGCCCCATGGGCCGGGTCATCGCCAGCATCATCGTGGAAGGGCAAAGCAATCCGGAAGTGCTGGAGACCTACTGCACCCAGGTGCTGCAGCCCCGCCGGGAACGCATCCGCGAGATTGTGCGCATGGGCGTGCGCTCCGGTGAGTTACCAACCGACCTGGACGAGGCGGTGGTGGTGGAGCTGCTGTACAACACCCTTTATAGCCGCCTGCTGATCCGCCACCAACCGCTGGACGAACCCGGCTGGACCCAGCGCCTGGTGGCCGCCGTGCTGGGCCCGGCGAACGCCGCCCCTCAGCCGGTGACCAAACCCCCGCGCATCCATAGCGACGCGCTGTACCCGGCTTAGAGTGCGATCGCTTCAGATCGCCTCCTCCGAGGGGATCGCACGATTGAACAAAAACTCAAAAACCTACGCCGCCACCGACACGCGGTTGCGGCCGGCGTTCTTGGCGGCGTAGAGGGCCTTGTCGGCACGGCCCAGCAGGCTGTCCACGCTGTGGTCGTTGGGGGACAGGGTGGTGACGCCCAGGCTGCAGGTCAGGGTCACGGACACGTCCGGCGCCAGGGTGATGGGCGCGGCCGCCACGGCGCAGCGCAGGCGCTCGGCCACCCGCTCCGCCTCCGGCCGGTCGGTCTGCGGCAGCAGGATCACGAATTCCTCCCCGCCGAAGCGGCCGATGACGTCGGTGTCGCGGATGGCACCCTGGCAGAGATCGACCACGGCACGGATGGCCTGGTCGCCGGCCTGATGGCCCCAGGTGTCGTTGATGCGCTTGAAATGGTCGATATCCAGCATCAGCACCGACAGCGGCCCGCCATAGCGCCGGGCCCGCGCCATCTCGCGCGCCGCCGTGTCGGTGATGAATCGCCGTGTGCCGGCCCCCGTCAGGCTGTCGGTGATGGCGACCAGCCGCAGCAGCCGCTGGCTCTCGTAACTGGTGTAATTGATCTGCTCGAACGCGAAGAGCACGCAGATGAACATGGCGCCCACCGGGCCCAGCAGCAGCGGATACTTCACATATTCGAAGTCTTGGGCGAAGCCCGCGGCCCCTGCCGCCGGCGGCAGGGAGATGATCAGCACCATGAAGGCGGCGCCGGTGGTGAAGGGCACGTACTGCATCACCAGCAGCGGCAGGAAGGTGAAGAACAGGAAGCCGGAGAATTGGGCCTGCATGCCGTGATCCAGGCGGTTCAGCACCTCGATGAACAGAATCTGGCAGGTGAAGGCGCCGATGAAGGCGTAGGCCGTGGTCAGGCGGCGCGGTACCCGGAAATGCAGCAGCAGGGCGTGCAGTACGATGATGACGGACATCACCAGCCGCAGGCCAATGGTGCGCCGCGCCCCTTCGGCGTCGATGACGTAGTCCCATCCCCACAGGCCACTGACGGTAATGGAGGTCGCCACCGTCATGATGGTGCTGAACAGCCGGTGGTGATCGAACTTGTAGTCGATATAGGCCCGGTCCGGCCAGACGACGTCCTTGATATGGTGGCCCACCGGGTCCGTTCCCTGTCTCCCCACCCCGGTGCGACACATGTCGGGATGGACTTATCCTGGGCAGCTTATACCGCGCCGGCCAATCCAGACTACGCCAGTATTTTGATGGTCACGCTGCCATGATGCCGCAGGATAAGGCTAGTCCAGGCAGGATGGACAACCCCATCCTGACCCTCTGGACCGAATTTTAACGGGCACCGCCTTTGGCCCCACTCCTAAGGTAATTTAATATCTCCTTAGGGAAACACTATTTCTTGCTTTAAACCTTACGCACAGGCTTGGTCGGCTTGGCTGTCGCCTGCCCGTAAGCCTTGACCGCCGCCTCTGGCTTCTTCATTTCTTCCATCAATTTCATGGCGAAGCGGCCGCCATCATGGCGGGACTGCAGGAAGGTCATCACCACGTCGCGCGCGGCCTGTCGGTCGAAGGGGATGTCGGCGGGCTCCTCGGCCGGAGGAGCCGACCGCGCCGTCTGCATGCGCTCCGCCGCCGCGGCCGCCTTTTCCAGGACGTCCGGGTCGATCCGCCGCCGGATGGCGCGGATCTGGCGCAGCAGTTCGTCACGGGGATCGGCCATGAAACCAGCTCTGACTTCAGCAAAAGGGGGCGACGATAGAGTGCGCGCGCCATGCCCCTGATGTCGAGGGAACTTTGGTCCGGCCTCTCGGCTCCCACCCGCTTATTCCTCCACGACCGGCAGGGGGCGGGGGCGGCGATTCTCGTCGATGGCGACGAAGGTGAAGACCGCCTCGGTCACCTTGTTGGTGTCGTCGGCGTCGCGGCTGCGGCGCCAGGCCTCCACCTCGATGCGCATGGAGGTGCGGCCACGCGACACCAGCCGGCCGAACAGGCTGACCTCATCCCCCACGAACACCGGGCCCAGGAAGGCGATGGCGTCCACCGCCACCGTGGCGGCGCGCCCCCGCGCCATGCGGGCCGCCACGTTGCCCGCCGCCAAGTCCATCTGTGACATCAGCCAGCCGCCGAAGATGTCGCCGGCGGGGTTGGTATCGGCCGGCATGGCGATGGTGCGGATGACGGGGACCTCGTCGGGCATCTTGGCGTTCTTATCGAGCATGGGGGCCTCGGGTTCGGCAGGTAAACGATTGGGATATCAGAGCGTGAAACGGCCCGCAGGGGAAGCCTGGGCTTAACAACCCCAATGCCATCTAGGCGCTGGTCGCGTCCGCCGTGTAAGATCGCCGCCGTGCAGACCAGGCATCCCCGACAGTCAGGCATCCCCGACAGAAGGTAGACCTGCGCCCATGACCCAGCCGCCCACCCCCGCCACCGGCCCGCTGACCGGCCTGAAGGTCCTGGACATGAGCCGGGTGCTGGCCGGCCCCAGCGCCACGCAGATCCTGGGCGACCTGGGTGCCGATGTGGTGAAGGTTGAACGGCCGGGCCAGGGAGACGACACCCGCGCCTGGGGCCCGCCTTTTCTGAAAGACGACGCCGGCCAGGACACCAAGGAAAGCGCCTACTACCTGTCGGCCAACCGCAACAAGCGCTCACTGACCCTGGACTTCACCAATCCGGCGGGCAAGGCGCTGGCCCTGCAGTTGATCGGCCACGCCGACGTGGTGGTGGAGAACTACAAGACCGGCACCCTGGGCCGCTATGGCCTGGGCTATGAGGACCTGCGCGACGCCTTCCCCCGGCTGATCTACTGTTCCGTCACCGGCTTCGGCCATACCGGGCCTTATGCCGCCCGCGCCGGTTACGACTACCTGGTGCAGGGCATGGGCGGCTTCATGTCCCTGACGGGGGAACCGGAGGGCCAGCCGCTGAAGGCCGGCGTCGCCATCGCCGATTTGATGACCGGCACCTACGCCGTCATCGCCATCCTGGCCGCCCTGCGCCACCGCGACCACACCGGCCGGGGCCAGGCCATCGACCTGTCGCTGTTCGACACCCAGGTCGCCTGGCTGTCCCATCCGGGCCAATATTACCTGACCAGCGGCCATCTGGCGCCACGCGTGGGCAACGCCCATCCCACCATCGTGCCCTATCAGACCTTCGCCACCAGTGACGGCTGGATCATCCTGGCCGTGGGGAATGACGAGCAGTTCGCCCGCTTCTGCCACCTGACCGGCAACGCCGCGTGGGCCAGCGACCCGCGCTATGCCACCAATCAGGCACGGGTGGCCAACCGCGACAGCCTGGTACCCGCCATCGCCGCCGTCATCCAAGGGCAGGGCAGCCAGTTCTGGATCGACGCGCTGGAACCGCTGGGCGTGCCCTGCGGCCCCATCAACAGCATCGACAAGGTTTTCGCCGACCCGCAGGTGGCCGCCCGCGAAATGCGCGTCACCCTGCCCCACCCTCAGGCCGGCGGGACTGGGGCGCCGGGTGCCGGCCTGCCGGGCACGGTGGAACTGATCGGCAGCCCCATGAAATTCAGCGACACGCCAGTCAACTACCGCCAAGCCCCACCCACCCTGGGCCAGCACACCGACGCCGTGCTGCAGGATTGGCTGCGGCTGGATGAGGAGGAAATCCGGCACCTGCGGCATACCGGCGCCTTGTGAGCGGCAAGGATGCGGCGCGCAGGGGCTTGCGGTAAGAGTTCAGCCATAACAACGACGCAGGGGCGACTTCCATGGAAGACAGCGTGATCAACCGTCGCGGCTTCACCACGGCCGGCCTGGCCGCGGGCTTCGCGCTGGCGGTGCAGCCGGTATCAGCCGAAACCATCATCACCGACGCCGACAACCTCGAGGCCGGCATGGTGCAGGTGCCCGTGACCGGCGGTGCCACCATGGGCGCCTACCGCGCCGTGCCCAAGTGGGCGGGCCAGGGCGGACACCATCCCGTGGTGCTGGTGGTGCAGGAAATCTTCGGCCTGCATGAGCACATCCGCGACCTCTGCCGGCGCTTGGCCAAATGGGGCTATTACGCCATCGCCCCCGACCTGTATTTCCGCCAGGGAGACGCCACCAAGGTGCCGGACATCCCCACCCTGGTGCGCGACATCGTGTCCAAGGTATCGGATGAGCAGGTCATGGCCGACCTGGATGCCACCGTCGCCTTCGTGAAGACCGATGGGAGAGCCGACACCCGGCGCATGGCCATCACCGGCTTCTGCTGGGGCGGACGTATCGTCTGGCTCTATTCCGCGCACAATCCCGACCTGAAGGCCGGCGCCGCCTGGTACGGCCGGCTGGTGGGCAACACCGATCCGGCGCACCCCAAGAACCCCATAGACCTGGTGGACCAGTTGAACGCCCCCGTCCTGGGACTGTACGGCGCCAAGGACGACGGCATCCCGGTCACCAGTGTGGATCAGATGCGGGCCGCCCTGGCCAAGGGCGATAAGGCCGCCAGCGACTGCAAGCTGATGGTGTTCGAGGACTCCGGCCACGGCTTCAACGCCGACTACCGCCCCAGCTACAACCCTGTCGATGCCAAGGCGGCGTGGAAGCAGATGCTGGAGTGGTTCAAGAAACACGGTGTGCCCTACGTGGCGCACGCTTGAATGAATTCGTAAATTTCTTGAATAGGACGCGACCGCGTCCGCCGGAGCGAGCACCGCCCAGTTAACGTAAAGGGGGCGGAGCGAGGAAGCCAAGGCCACGGATGTGGCCGCCCGGCGCCTGAGGGAACTATAGAAAAAGAAAAAAGGCCCGCCTGCGGGGGAGCGGCGGGCCTTTTAAGAGGCCGGGTTGGGCGCGGGGAGCAACCCACCCGGACGGGGAAGCAGAAACGGGACCGAGGTCACCGTCTCGGGCACCGGAGAGGTTGGGGCCATCCCCGGTACAAGAAGAAGACTATGCCCGCCGAACCGCCGCGGCTGTGACCAATATCACTACGGTACGGAGCGTAAGTATATCCTGCCATGCGCGGGCCTACCTTGAATCGCCGGCAGCAAATCCCGTCGCCTCAGGACAGCGCGATGCATTCACCGTGGCGGGTGTTGTCGGGCGCCACCAGGTCCAGGATGGTGGGCACGACCCGGGTCACGGGCGGCTGGGTGTCCGGCTTTTCCCCGGGGAAGGCCTGGGCGCGCAGCTTGGTGGGCATGGGGCCAGGGTCGACCAGGTTCACCTTCAGGGGGCTTTGCAGCACCTCCTGCGCGTAGGTCAGCGCCATCATCTCCAACCCCGCCTTGGCCACGGCGTAGGCGTTCCAATAGGCCACCGGCTCATGGCCATAGCGGTCGGTGATGAAGACGGCGCGGCCTGCGTCAGAACCACGCAGCAGCGGATCCAGCGTGCGGATGAGGCGCATGTTGGCGGTCAGCGTCAGGGCCAGCACCTTGTCCCACTGCTTCACGTCGGCATGGGCCATGGGCCCGATGGCGCCCAGCATGCCGGCGTTGGCCACCAGGATGTCCACCCGCTTGAACCGGTCCAGCAGGGCCGGGCCCAGCACGTCCAGCTGCGCCGGGTCGGCCGCCATGTCCTGGGGAATGAGGGTGGCGGTACCGCCGGCGGCGCGGATGGTGTCATCCACCTCCTCCAGCCCGCCCACGGTGCGGGCGATCAGCACGACGTGCGCGCCCTCCGCCGCCAGCCCCTTGGCGACGGCGGCGCCCAACCCGCGCGAGGCGCCGGTGACGACGGCGACACGGCCTTTAAGACGGCCTGGGACGGCGGGAGAGGCAGGCTCGGTCATGCGGGACGCTTTCCTCGGATAAAGGTTTTTCGGCGGTACGGGTGGGCGCGAGGTGCCCCCGCGTCACCGCAACGGCTGGCTTTGCGGTTTACGGCCTGGCATCGCGTCCGTCAATCGCCGCCCACGGTGACGACATCGGCCAGCGGCAGGGCCGTGCGCTTCATGACCGTACGCAGGGTGAAGCTGGAATGGACACGGGCCACCCCCGGCAGGCGGGTCAGGATGCGGTTGTGCAAGGCCTCGTAATCGGCGGCCCCCGCCACCACCACGCGCAGCAGATAGTCGCTGTCGCCCGACATCAGATAGCACTCCATCACCTGCGGGCAGGTAGCCAGCGCCTCCTCGAACGCGCGCAGGTAGGGCTCCGTCTGTTTTTCCAGCGTCACCTGCACGAACACGCTCTCCGGCCGCCCGCAGGAGGCCGGGTCCAGGATGGCAGTGTAGCCGCTGATGATCCCCGCCTCCTCCATTGCCTTGACGCGGCGCAGGCAGGCGCTTTCCGACAGATGGACATGGGCGGCCAGTTCCGAATTGGGGATGCGGCCATGCTCCTGCAGGCGGGCCAGGATGGCACGATCAATCCTATCCAGTACCGTTGTTCGCAGACTCTGCCGCATTGGACGCCTTCAACGATGTCTCCTTGCGTATTGTGCGCCGGTCCTAACCTTCAACGCAAGGACATGCACCGGCCTCCGGCCTTATCTTGAGCTTCGAAATCGAGGCAACGGTTGCGCGACCGGACAGGCGGCGCCAACCCAGATGATCCGGGAGATAACCATGCTGGTCGGCGTTCCTAAGGAAATCAAAAACCACGAGTATCGCGTTGGTCTGATCCCCGGCAACGTGCGCCAGCTGGTGGCCCACGGCCACTCCGTCGTCGTGCAGAAGAACGCCGGCACCGCCATCGGCCTGACGGATGAGCAGTACGCCGCCGCCGGCGCCACCCTGGTGGAGACGCCTGAGGAGATCTTCGCCAAGGCCGACATGATCGTGAAGGTGAAGGAGCCGCAGCCGCATGAGTGCCGCATGCTGCGCCCCGGCCAGGTCCTGTTCACCTACCTGCATCTGGCGCCCGATCCGGAACAGACCGAACTGCTGCTGGCCTCCGGCGCCATCTGCATCGCCTATGAGACCGTGACCGACGTCCGTGGCGGCCTGCCCCTGCTGGCCCCCATGAGCGAGGTCGCCGGCCGCATGTCCATCCAGGCCGGCGCCAAGTGCCTGGAAAAGAGCTACGGCGGCAACGGCATCCTGCTGGGCGGCGTGCCCGGCACCCCGGCCGCCAAGGTCGTGGTCATCGGCGGCGGCGTGGTCGGCCTGAACGCGGCCCGCATGGCCGTGGGCCTGGAAGCGGAAGTGACCGTCCTGGACAAGTCGCTGGACCGGCTGCGCCAGATCGACCAGCAGTATGGCCGCCGCGTCAACACGCTGTACGCCAACATCGACACCATCGAGCAGGCGGTGCTGGACGCCGACCTGGTCATCGGCGCCGTGCTGGTCCCGGGCGCCAACGCCCCCCGCGTCGTCACCAAGGAAATGGTGACCAAGATGCGCCCCGGCAGCGTGCTGGTGGACGTGTCCATCGACCAGGGCGGCTGCTTCGAGACCTCGCACGCCACCACCCACGCCGACCCCACCTATGTGGTCGATGGCGTCATCCACTACTGCGTGGCCAACATGCCGGGCGCCGTGGCCCGCACCTCCACCTTCGCCCTGAACAACGCCACCTCCCCCTTCGTCCTGGCCCTGGCCGACAAGGGCTGGAGCCGAGCGCTGACCGATGACGTGCACCTGCGCAACGGCCTGAACGTGTTCCGTGGCAAGCTGACCCACCCAGCATTGGTGGAAGAGGGCGACGCCCGCTACCTGGCCGCCGACAAGGCCATCGCCTGATCCCTTCCGGATCAGCGGCAAGAGTTGAGTTGCGAAGGCCCGGCGGCGACGCCGGGCCTTTTCGCTGCCCGCTCCCAGTGCCCCCATTGGCATGCTGCGCCGCAGCACAGACATTTCCCCTGGCAGGGGCACCGCCATGTCGCTTAAGTTGTATTTGTGTTTGTTTGGGGGCACCAATGACCGTGAGCGATGGGCTTCTGTTACTTCTCCTGTTCGGTGGCGCTTTCGGACTCTGGAACCTGTCGGACCTGCTTGAGGCCAAAGAACAGGAACTCCGTGAGCGCGCGCGGAAACTGAAGCTGGAAAATGATCGCGAGGAGCGGCGGATCCAGCAGGAACAGGACGCTGCCGTGCCTTCGACCAATAGCTGATCGCTCCACCCGACGCGACCGGAGACCGGACCGCAATGCAAACCCTGCCCTGGCTCCTGTCGGCATCGCCTGCGGTGACGGACCTGCCCGATGTTCCGGCGGGGGAACGGTTCCAATACCTGCTGCAGCACGGCACCATGAAGGTGGGCGTCTACGCCCCTCGGGGCCACGACCCGCAAGGCCCCCACGTCCGCGACGAAATCTATGTGATCATCAGCGGCACCGGCACCTTCGTGAAGAACGGCGAGCGCCGCCCCTTCCAGCCGCACGACCTGCTATTCGTGGAAGCCGGCGCCGAGCATCGCTTCGAAGACTTCAGCGACGACTTCGCCACCTGGGTCCTGTTCTGGGGACCGACGGGCGGGGAGGCCGCTTAAGCGCCGCGATCCCAGCAGCAACGTTGAGCCTTTTCGTTTCCACCGTTCAGGGCAGGGGCTTAAGAGAATCGACCCAGCGATTGGGGCGTCCCGCAAAATGGTCTCGGAGACGATCTTCGACGTGTCCCTGGCTCCAAACCGCCGCAGCTTCCAATGCCTTGCATTCGTCAAAAGTGCTGGGCCGTATATAGCCATCAGAGCTTCGATAAATTGAATACTTGCCAGATATCTTGTCCCTCATGAAGTACTCTACCGGAAGTGTCAGCTCCGGCTCCAACTTTCGATGGTCCACAATCGGCCACTTGGAAAACGCTGATCGCATGACTGTAATCGTCCAAAGGATCGGTGCATCGTAAACATCCCCCACATCCACTTCAGCTACTCTGGACTGATAAGCGTACGAGGCGATCTGGATAGGACACGCACAAACGTATTTGCGCCGTTCCCAAGGTCGATCCGCAGTAAACTCCCCTCACGTGCCCTTTTCATTGATTTGGCATCCAGATGTCATTCTGACGCCGAAGTGCGGGGAAGCCGCTCATGCGCTGCGCCCCTCGTGGCTAGCCTTACCGTACCACCAACAAGCCATCTTCTCCGCCTACCGCCCCTGACCGACTACTCAGACCGGCTTGGCTTTCCACTCACGCCACCGCGTTTCACCTTCTTCACGCCAGCGCGCCTCTCCGACGTTGAGGGGCAGCAGGGACGCGACGGACGGATCAAATCCGATCAATGTTCCCAGCGGAACGGCCCTCGCATCGCCCTCGCTAACATCCGGCCCGGGGCCCGCAAAGATTTCCCAGTGATCGGCTTCCCAACGGCCCGCTTCCGTGACCTGCCGCCCCCGCAGCGCCTCCAAATTGGTAAGCGCAACGGTTCCGCTGGGGGCGGGAAACGTCCATGGCTCGATCACCCACCTCCAGACCGGCTCGTCGCAGGGACTGAACTCCCTCGACATATCCGGCACGTCAATGGTGCGATGGTGTTCATCAGGGCAAACTTGGACGGCAGATACGGTCTTATCATTATAATAATCAAGAGCGCCCAACATGAGATGGTGGACCCAGGATTCATGAACAGGCTGGAGGCTGAACCCTCCAACCCCATCCACAGAAAATGATGTTTCTCCCACCTCATCGCCGCGCAAATACCCACGGGCCAATGTGCCAATGATGGAAAAAATATCATTGGCAGAATAATAGGCCCCTCCCCCAAATATTATTTCATATCCTATTATGTCGCAAATGCCGACGGCATATGCGAACCTTGGAATGTCCCCACCTGACACCAAATAAGCGTGATATCCGTATTGCCGAATGCTCTGCCTTATTTGATCGATGAACTTCGCCATCATCCGCACGCGCCTTTATGATGTAGCCAAATCTGCCACTGGACCAGGATCGATCTTAGAAATTCCACCCGGCGATTGGGACGCCCCGCCAGCCGTCCGTCCCACCCTCAGGCGCTGCGCCCCTCGCGCTCGTCCTCCCGCGCCATCAGCAGCGGGTGCAGGAAGCGGGCTTCCAGCTGGCGGGCGGGCATGGGCTCGGCGATGAAGAAGCCCTGGACGACGGGGCAGCCTTCGGCCACCAACCAGGCCAGCTGGTCCTCCCGCTCCACCCCCTCGGCCACCACTTCCAGGCCCAGGCGGGCGCCCAGGGTCAGGATCATGGCGGCGATGGCGCTGTCGCGCGGTAGGTCCTGCACAAAGGCCCGGTCGATCTTCAGGGTGTCGATGGGCATTTGGCGCAGATAGGACAACGAGGAGAAGCCGGTGCCGAAATCGTCCACGGCGATGCGCACGCCCAGCCGCTTCAGGCGCCACAGCACCTCCAGCGAGCGGGCGCTGTCCACCATGACGCTTTCCGTCACCTCGATCTCGATGCGGTCGGCGGGCACGCCGCTGCGCGCCAGGCAGTCGCGCACCCGCTCGACGAAGCTGGGGGCGATGATCTGCCGGGCGGAGACGTTCACGGCGATGTGGAAGTCGGGCAGCAGCTTGGTCCAATGCGTGGCCTCGCGCACCGCCTGTTCCAGCACCCAGCTGCCCAGCTCCATGATCAGGCCCGAATCCTCGGCCACGGTCATGAAGGCGCCGGGCTGCACCAGCTGGCCGTCGTGCTTCCAGCGCACCAGCGCCTCCGCCCCCACCAGCGCCTGATCGGCCGCCCGCACCTTGGGTTGGAAGTACAGCTCGAACGAGCCGATGCTGAGCGCCTGGCGCAGGTTGGCCTCGGTGCTGAGCCGGTTCTCCGCCCGCTCGCTCATCTCGCGGGAGAAGAAACGGTATTGGCCACGGCCGGCGGCCTTGGCGGCGTAGAGCGCGGTGTCGGCCTGGCGCATCAGGGTATTGGCATCCTCTGCCCCCTCGCTGGCCAGGGCCACGCCGATGGAGGCGCCGGCGTGCAGCAGGTGCCCGCCCTCCACCATCAGCGGTGATTCCAGGGCCTTCAGCAGGCGCTCCGCCAGCACGGCGGCGTCCACCGCCTCCAACGCGTTTTCCGTCACCACCAGGAACTCGTCGCCGCCCAGGCGGCCCAGCATGTCGTCCTCGCCGATGCAGTCGCGCAGGCGCCCCGCCACGGCCTTCAGCAGCCGGTCGCCCACGTCGTGGCCCAGGCTGTCGTTCACATGCTTGAACCGGTCCAGGTCCAGGAAGAACAGGGCGATGCCCCGCCCAGCGCCGCGGCCCGTCCGGCCGTGCGGCTCGTCCTGGCAGGCCAGTTCCGGACTGTACAGCCGCCGCTCCCGCCGTTTCAGCGCCTCTTCCAGACGGCGTTGCAGCAGCAGGCGGTTGGGCAGGCCGGTCAGAACGTCATGGGTCGCCAGCTGTTCCATGTCCGAGCGGCTGCGGTCCAGAAGGCGCAGCACCTCGTTGAAGCGGCGGACCAGATAGCCCAGCTCGTTATCCGCCTGGCGGGGGAAGTCGGGCAGGCGGGCGGCCCCTGGGCGCGACGGATCGATGCGGGCCACGGCCAGGCCCACCGCGCGCAGCGGCCGGGTCAGGAAGGTGTGCAGCAGCAGGGCCAGCACCACGCCCAGCGCGAGGTCACGCATAAGGCCGCCCAACACCGTGGTGCGGATGAAGGCGGCATAGTCAGCCGCCGCCCGGCTGGTGTCCATCTCCAGTTCCAGCCGGCCGATGATGGGACTGTTGCGGGGGCCGCCGGCGGGGCGGTACAGCAGGCGCTGGGTCCGCGCCAGGTCTTGGAAGACAGGGGTGAAGCGGGCGCCGGACAGCCAGCCGCGCCAGAAGGCCCCGCCCTCCTCCGCCGGCGGCAGGTCACGCATGCCGTCGGCCAGCACCCGATCCGGCATTTCGACAAGGCGCACGGCGCGCACGCCGTCAATGGCCAGGACGGACCGCACCAGGCCGGATGCCAGGTCGGGGTCCAGGTTCCACACGGCGGCGCTGGCCGTGTTCTCCACCAGGTCCAGCACCATGCGGCCGGCGTTGGCGAACTTGGCCCGCTCCCGCTCCGCCTGGCCGATGCCCTGGATCAGCGACAGGATGGCGCCGATGACCAGGGCGGACAGCAGGGCCAGGGCCGCCTGGCGCACCGCCAGGGACCGCCAGAAGGCCACGGTCATTTGATGGCGGCGCATCGCCTCCCGCCGGCGGGCGCGGCGCACGCGCCAGGCGCATACCCAGCGCGGCAGGCGGATGCCCAACAGCCGGGGGGCCGGCACACCGGAACGGATGGCGCTGGGCTTGGTCACGGCACGCCCTTCGCCGGTGAAACCGCCGGCGTCCGCCCCATCCCGTTTCCCTCGCCCCGCGCCATCGCCATCCCTATTCCCCGCCGCCATCCTCGCCTATCGCCGCGGCGCCATCACAACCTGCAGCTTCTCCCGCAGGTTCACCAGGGTGACGGGCTTGGCGATGAACGCGTCCGCACCCAAATCCCTGGCCTTCAAAACCGTTACCTTGTCCGCGCGATTGGTGAGGAAAACCACAGGAATGTGATGTCCTTGCGTTTCCCGCGCCCGAAGGTGCTGCAGGAAGGTCAACCCATCGACCGGCGCCATGTCGATGTCGGCGATGATGACGTCCGGCCGGCGTTCCATGGCCACGTTCAGGCCGGACGACCCGTCCTCCGCCTCCATCACCGTGCCGAAGTCCAGCTGCCGCAGGATACGGACGACGACACCCCGGATGAAACTTTGATCCTCAATCACCAGGGAGCTGCGGAAATTGAATGAAATCGCACCCATCTGCCATCCCCAAACGGCCGCCGCCTTCAAATCCAAACAATTTTATTTTAACGAGGAATGAATACACACCCCATTCCAGCTTCCGGAACATGAGGCCCCGGAATACAGGATTAGTATAGGCAGAAATGATGGTGGTCGTCTTCTTATAAAGAGGCGATGGCCGCCGCGACCTGTTCCAGCGCGCCCGGAACAGCCCTTGCCGCCTGCCGCGCCTCATCAACCTTCCCTTGGACCAGGGCATCTTCCACTCGGTCGGCCACGCGGGCCAGGACGTCGGCCCCGGCGCTTTTGGCCACCCCGGCCAGGGCATGCGCCTCGCGCCGGGCGGCACCCGCGTCATTCAAGGTGAAGGCATGGCCCAGGCCGTCCGCCAGCGGGCGCGCCGCCCCCAGGAAGTCGCGCAGGAAAGCCCGCGCCTCGTCATCCAGCACGCTGAACAATTCCAGCGTGCGGGCCAGGTTCAGCACCGCTGTCGTATCCGCCCGCGTCGCGCCACCGGGCGTCGTGTCAACCAGCGGCGGCGGCGCGGCCTTCGCACCGCCGTCCGACAGGGGCGGCAGCCATTGCGCCAGGCAGCGGTCCAGCCGGTCCAGCTCCAGGGGCTTGGCCAGAAAGCCGTCCATGCCCGCCGCCAGGCAGCGCTGGGACTCACCCGCCATGGCGTTGGCCGTCAGGGCAATGATGGGGGTGCGCAGACCCGTGCCCGTCTCCGCCTCCCGGATGGCGGCGGTCAGCTCGAACCCATCCATCTCCGGCATGTTGCAGTCGGTCAGCACCAGGCCGAAGCGGCCCGTGCGCCAAGCGGCCAAGGCCTGGCGTCCATCCTCGGTGACCTCGGCGGCGATGCCCAGCAGGCTGAGCTGCCGGCGGATGACCATCTGGTTGACGGGCTGGTCTTCCGCCACCAGCACCAGGCGGCCTTGCGCCATGGCCATCTCGACCGTCGGCGGCTCGCCGCGCCCCTGGCGCAAGGGCGACGCCGCGGCGCGGGCGGCCGTCTCCTGCCCCACCGCCGAGGCCACGGCCCGGATCAGGGGCACGCGGCGCACCGGACGGCCGATCTGCACCGTGCCCGACGGCAGGCCCGCCGGCCGCACCGAATCCGCCGCGGCCACCAGTACCGCCGGTTTGCCCGCCGGCAGGTCGGGCCAGACGTCGCCCGGTCGGGGAACGACCACGGCCACGTTCCAGGGCTGGCCGTCACCCGCCACGCGGCCGCCGGCTGCCTCGATATAACAGGCGACGGTGTCGCGCAGGGCCTGGGTCTCGGCCGCCACCAGCACGGTGATGCCGGCCAGCGACGGCAGGGCCGGCTGGGGCGCTGCCACCGGCTGTTCCTGGGCGACGGCCAGGTCTATCTCGAACCAGAAGGTGGACCCCTGGCCCAGCACGCTATCAAGGCCGATGCGGCCCTGCATCAAATCGATCAGGCGGCGGCTGATGGACAGGCCCAGGCCCGTGCCGCCGAAGCGGCGGCTTGTGGAGCTTTCGGCCTGGGTGAAGGGTTGGAACAGCTGCTTCTGCACGTCATCGTCGATGCCGATGCCGGTGTCCTGCACCGCCACCCGTACCAGAGCCCTGCCCGGCGCCGCACCGGGCAGGCAACGCACCGATAGGGTGACGCCGCCCTTCTCGGTGAATTTGATGGCGTTGCCCGTCAGGTTGTACAGCACCTGGCGCAGGCGCAGCGGGTCACCCATCAGCAACTCGGGGATGGCGGGGTCGATGTGCACGTGCAGGTCCAGCGCACGCTTGCGCGCCTGGGCCGCCAGCATGTCGGCCACGCCCTCCACCAGCGGACCCAGGGCCACCGGATGGCACTCGATGTCCATGCGCCCCGCCTCGATCTTCGAGAAATCGAGGATGTCGTCGATGATACGCAGCAGCGTGCCCGCCGCGTCGCGCGCGGTGAACAGCATCTCCATCTGGTCATCATCCAGGCCCGTGTGGGACATCAGTTCCAGCATGCCCAGCACGGCGTTCATGGGCGTGCGGATCTCATGGCTCATGGTGGCCAGGAAGCTGGACTTCAGCCGGCTGGCGCTCTGCGCCTCCCGCGCGGTGCGGATGTTGTCGTAGGACCGCAGCGCCGTGATGATGGTGATGAACAGCTTTTCCGAGGTGAGCTCGGTCTTCGCCTTGTAGTCGTTAATGTCGTAATTGACGATGACGTCGCGCACCGGCGCCTGGCCGGGCTGGCCGGTGCGCAGCACGATGCGCACGTCGTTGTTGTCGAATTCCTCGCGGATGCGCCGCGCCAGCACCAGGCCAGCGTCATCCGTTTCCATGACGATGTCCAGCAAGGCCACGGCGATGTCGCCGCGCTTGGTCAGGATGCCCGCCGCCTCCGCCGCCGATCGCGCGGTCAGCAATTCCAATGGCCGGCCCTTGTACGTCAGCCGGCTGAGCACCAGCCGGGTCATGATGTGCACTTCCTCGTCGTCATCGACGACCAGGATGGGCCAGGGCGGCAGCTCCGGCGCGCGCGTCGCCGGTGCATCCTCCGCCAGGAACAGGGAATCGAGGTCAGACGTCATCGCCGCCCGTCTTCAGGGCGGTGGGCAGTGACGGCCTGCTGTCGTTTGGAACCGCTGGTCACAGCCATGGATCGACGTGTCGGCACCTTTATGCCGCTGGATGATTGAACCCCATCGGGACGGGGCGCCAAGCGCGCCCTACCCCCGTGCTCGGCGCACTGTACATGACAGGGCCCCGCCAATCCAGCCGCGCACAATCCGGCGGTCGATCCGGGAGTGTAACGTCACCGGACCGCAACAGTGGACCAAAGGAGTCGAGAGTAAAGCGCCGCCTTAGCGGCTGGCAGCCTTGCGCCCGCGGCCGGTAGCCTTGGGGGCCGCCTTGGCACTGCGGCGGCCGCGCTTCACCGGCTCGGGCGGCGGCGGGGGCGGCGGCGCGATGCAGGCTTCAAGCCCCTGGTACGCCATCACAATAACCGACGGCAACGCCTCGACGCTGACGGGATTGGACCGGGCATATGACGTTGCGATCTTGACCGCCAGTTCCCGCAATTCCGGCCTTAGTCGATCGTTCATCTAACGCTCCCACCCGCTTCCCATGGACGACTTGATAGAAGGGACCGTAATCAAAGACGCTTCGTTTAGCGCCCATTAATTCGGTCTATGCGGTTTGGGTGAGTAATACTGGCCAAGAGTACTGGCTGGGCGCCGGTTCACTATGACCCGGGATGGAGGTGGGCAAGGGTTCGGGAAGCGTGCCGAGGCCGGTTTCAGCCCACCCGGGCCGACGGCGACAGCTCGGGCCGGTCCAGGCCCACCACCCCGTCGAGGCGAGCGTCGGCAAAGCGCACGCCGGTGATGTCCGCCTGCGCCAAATCGGCGCCGCGCAGGTCGGCACCGGTAACGTTGGCGTATTGCAGCTGGGCGCGCCACAGGCTGGCCCGGGCCATGTTGGCGCCGGTCAGGTCAGCGGGCCATGACCGGCCGCTGGGATGGCCGTCCGATTGCAGGATATCCGCGGGGTCCAGGCGGGCATCGGCCATGTCGGCGCCAGCCAGCCGGGCGTGACCCAGCGTGGCGCCGCGCAGCACGGCGCCACGCAGGCTGGCCTCGGTCAAGTCGGCACCGGAAAGATCGGCCAGGGTCAGGTCGGCGCCGCCCAGCAGGGCGCCCCGCAGATGGGCGCCGCGCAGGGTGGCGCCGGACAGCCGTGCGCCGCGTAGATCGGCGCCGTCGAGATTGGCGCCCTCCAACTCGGCACGGGCGCCGCGGGCACCGCCGCTGTCTATCCAGCGTTCGTGGTCGTGCACCCGATGGCGCATGTCCAGGGCCAGCGAATCGAGGGGGCGGGAGAAGCGCGCTTCATCCAGCAGGGCTTCGCTAAGATCGCAGTGGTCCAACTCCACCCCGACGAGATCGGCACCGGCGAAGCGCGCGCCCTGCAGCCGCGCGCCCACCAGCAGGGCTCCGCTGAGGCGGGCGGCCGTGAGGTTGGCCTGGCTCAGGTCAGCGCCAGTCAAATCCACCTCCCGCAGGACAGAACCGGTGAGGTCGGCGCCCCGCAGGTCGGCGCCGCGCAACACCGCGCCGGTGATGTCGCATTCCAGCATGACCACGCCGGACAGGCGCGCCCCCACCAGAAGGGCGCGGCCCAGGTGGGCCTTGCGGAAGACGATGCCATGGCCGGACCGCGGCGCCTCCGCCGCCCCCTCGCCTTCTCCCTCGGAATCCGGTACCGCGATCAACATGTCGCTGGAGCGCAAATCGGCGCCGCGCAAATCCGTGCGATCCAGCAGGGCGCCCCTCAAGGCGCAGCCGCGCAGGTCCGCCGCCGCCAGGCAGGCCTGGGTCAGGTCGGCATCCGTGAGGTCGGCGCCATAAAGGTCGGCCCCCTCCAACCGGCAATTCGTCAGGATGGCGCCGGACAGGTCGGCCCCGGCCAACTGGGCGCGGGACAGGTTGCGGTTCGACAGGTCGACGCCTCGGAGGATGAGCATCGCCAGATTGGCGCGCCGCCCGCCCGGCTTGGCCGCCAGCCAGCGCTCGTGCTCATCAATAATCTGGGTCAGCTGGGCGCCGAACATGGAACCATCCGCTCGCGACCAAGTAACAGGCATGCGGGACAGCCCGCCGGGCCAATCCCAAATGGGCGGGCCAAATGGGCGGGGTCGCTCCGCCGGGACCGAGTATAGGCGGCGGCGGGTTAATGGAAGCTGAAAGCCGGATGGGGAATCCGCATAGGGCGGCAGAATTTCAGTCCAAGGCGTCGAGGGCGTCCAGCAACTGGTCCATGCGATAAGGTTTGGGCAGCAAGCGCATGCCTTCCAGCGGCGGCAGGTTTTCCGCATAGCCCGTTGTCAGCAGCACGGCGAGATCGGGACGCAGCAGCCGGGCCACTTTGGCCAGTTCCACGCCATTCATGCCGCCGGGCATGACGATGTCCGAGAACAGGATGTCGATGGTGTCGCCGTCCTGCAGCAGGGCCAGGGCCTGGTCGGCGCGCGAGGCCTGCATCACGGTGAAGCCGCGTTCCTTCAGGCTGGCCGACACGGTGGCGGACACGGTGGCGTCATCCTCCACCACCAGCACGGTGCGTGTCTCCACCCGGTCGGCCGGACGGGCCTCGGCGGGCGCCACGGGCCGGCGGGGGGCGGTGGCGGCGCGGGGCAGGAACAGGGTGACGGTGGTGCCCACACCCGGCACACTGTCCAGATGGACGGTGCCGCCCGACTGGCGGGCGAAGCCATAGACCTGCGACAGCCCCAGGCCGGAGCCCTTGCCCACCTCCTTGGTGGTAAAGAAGGGCTCGAACACATGGGGCAGCACAGCGGGGTCGATGCCGGAGCCGGTGTCGGTGACGGCCAGGCGCACGAACTGGCCTTTCAGCGCATCTTCCGTCTGGTCCGGCGCCAAATGCACATTTTCGGCCACAAAGCGCAGCACGCCGCCGTTGGGCATGGCGTCGCGGGCGTTCACCGCCACGTTCAGCAGCGCCAGCTCCAACTGGGCGCTGTCGGCCATGGCTGGCCAAAGCCCCTGGGGCAGCACCATTTCCAACACGATGTCGGCGCGCAGCGCGTGCATCAGCAACTGGCGCATGGTGCGCATCAGGTCAGCCACGTCCAACGGTTCGGGACGCAGGGCCTGACGGCGGGCGAAGGCCATCAGCTGGCGGGTCAAGCCGGCCCCCCGGTCGACGGCCTGCATGCCGGCGCGAATCAGGTCGCGGCTGCGGTCATCCGGGGCCCGGCGCAACAGCATGTCCAGACAGCCGGACACCGCCTGCAGCAGATTGTTGAAATCATGGGCGATACCGCCAGTCAGGCGGCCCACCGCCTCCATACGGTGGGCTTGGAACAGGGCGGTATTGGCGCTCTCCGCCTCCGCCACCGCCGCCCGCACCTTCTCCTCCTGCTCGGCGCTGGAACGGGCCAGGCGCTGGCTGGCGTCGGCCAGTACCTGGGCGACGGCGTCCGCCTCGGCCAGACCCAGTGTCTCCGTCGGCACGGGCGCCCCGCGGCCCAGCGCGGCCGCCCGGGCAGCCAGTTGTTCCACCGGATAGGTGATGCCCCGGGCCAGGCGCAGGGCCAAGCCCATGGCCAGCGCGAACAAGCCCACCGCCCCCGCCAGCGCCAACAACAGGCCCCGCCAAGCCTCCCGCCCCAATTCGTCCCGCGGCGCCGCGATCGCCACGACCAAATCCTGGCTGGGCGTGCGGCGGAAAGAGACTATGGTCGGCATGCCCTCCAGCGACACGCCGGGCATGCGGCCCGATGTCTGCTTGGCATACGCCTCGGCGAATTCCGGCCGGGCCTTTTGCCCGACGTAGCGCTCAGGATCGCGGGTGCGGGCGATGATGACGCCGGAGCGGTCGACGACGGCGCCGATCCAGCCGGCCCGCAGCTGCTGGTCCGTCAACAACTGGGTGAATTCCGTCGACGGCATGACCAGCGACAGGATGTAGGCCGGGGCGCCATTCCGGAACACCGGCTCGTGCAGGGCGATGGCCTGCTGGTTGGTGACGGTACTGTTGAACAGATTGCCGACACGGCTGCGCCTCGTCTCCAGCGCGGCACGCAGGTTCGGGCCCAGCTGGCCGCCGGAGAGCGGCGTCCCCGGCGGCAGCGCGGTGTTCATCAGCACCCGGCCGTCGCTGGCCGCCGCCAGGCGGAACCAGTAGCCCTTGGGCAGGTCTATGGCCCTGGCCTGGGCTTCCAGCGCCGCAACGTCACCCTGGGCCAGGGCGGGAGATGCGATGAGTGCGCGTAAATAGGCCTGGCTTTGCCCCAACTGCTGGTCCACCGCCAGGGCCAGCATGTGAGCCGTCTCATCGAGGTGGCGTTCCGCCACCCGGCGTTCCCGCGTGTAGGCCCCGCCCAGCAGCAGGGCGCCGCCCAGCAGTGGCGGCAGCAGCAGGGCGACGGCTGCCAGCAATAGCCGCCCACGCACCCCCAAGGCTGAGGAGGAGGTCCGCGCCGGGCGCTTGGACGCAGCCACGCGCAGGCTCGCCGGCGCCGGCATCGCGGCCGCGATACCCCGCCCTCCCGCCGCTACGTCCTCGCCATCCGCCATGTCTCGATCCCTTTGCCGGGGTCCAGCCGCACGCCTACCCCGCATGAAGCCGGTTTCCCGATCCGCCGCCCATCGCCGGGGCGCCAAGCTAACCCGGCCATGCGCCCCTGGCTAGAGGAGGTATTCCATGATGGGTGGCACCACCCGGCCAGGATACGCCCGAAAGCAGAGGCTTCAGTTCGTCGCCTTGGCGAAGTCCCCGGCGCGGAAATAGGACAGCTTGTCCGGATCGATGCGGGCGCGCAGGGCCGACGCCACCTGTGCCGGCGTCACCGCCGCCACCTTGGCTTCCATTTCCGCCGACCAGGCCATGGTGCGACCCAGGTAAAGGTTGGTGGCCAGCAGGCTGGCCAGGCGCGCATCCTCTGTCCGGCCCATGCGGAACTGATCCAGGAAACCGCTTTTGGCCTCCGCCAGTTCCTGGTCGGTGACACCGTCGCGCACCAGGCGCGCCAATTCTTCACCAAACGCCGTCTTCACCTTGGCCACGTTCTGGGGGGCGGCGATGGCCTGTAAGGTCAGCCGTCCCACGTGGTCGATGGCCCCGACCGACAGGGCGGAGCCGGCGCCATAGGACAGGCCTTCCTTCTGGCGGACGCGATCGCCCAGGCGGGAATGCAGGGTGCTGCCGCCCAGGATGCGATTGGCCATCAGCAGGGCGGGATAGTCGGGGTCATCCTCGGTCATGGACAGGGGCAGGCCGGCCAGCAGGATGGCGTTGGACTTGTCCGGCGTCTGGATCACCTGGTCCAGGCCGGCCACCTGGGCGGGGATCTCGGGAATGCGGGTGTAAGGCTGCGGCGCCACGAATCCGCCCAGGGCCGTCTGCACCAGCTGCGGCATGGCGGCGGCGTCGAAGTCGCCGACCACGGACACCTGGGCCCCGTGAGCGCCGTAAAAAGCGTGGTAGAAGGCCTTCACCTCCTCCAGCTTCAGCGCCTTGATCTTGGCGATCCACTCGTCAACCGTGTCGATATGGCCGGGATGGTCGGGCTGCGTCGTGTCGAAGGCCCGGTCGAAGGCGTTGCTGGCCAGGGACTGGGGATCGGTGCGGGACGATTCCAGGTCGGAAATGGTGGCGGCGCGCCACTGTTCCAGTTCATCGGCAGGGAAGGCAGGCTCCCGCAGGATCTCGGTCACCAGCGCCAGCACCTCGGCCACATGCGCGCGGTCGGTGCGCACGGCGATGCTGGTCTGCTGCGTGCCGGACGAGATGGCCAAATTGGCCTTCATCTTGTCCAGCAGATCGGCGATCTGCTGGCGGCTGTGCTTGGCCGTGCCCTTCAGCAACATGCTGGCCACCGCTTCGCAGGCCGCGTCCTTGCCCGTCAGGCCGGCATCATCGCCATAGCGCAGGCGGATCAGCAGGTTAACCGCCTGGCCCCGGGACGGCTTGGCCAGCAAGGCCAGCTTGCCACCGTCCGCCAAATCCAGGCGCTGGGTGTGGGCATCGATATTGGCCGGACTGCTGTCGAACACGGTGTCGGCGACCGCCGCCTCCCGCCCCTTATAGCCCTCCACCAGGGACGCGGCGGTGGGCGCGGCCGGGATGTCCACCCGCTCTGGCGCCGTGGTCGGAATGAAATGACCTTCCGTGCGGTTGGCCTGGCGGAAATAAGTCTCCGCCACGCGCTGCACGTCGGCCGTGGTCACGGCGGCGATGCGGTCGCGCCCCACGAACAGCAGGCGCCAGTCCCCCTGGGCGATGGGGTCGGTCAGGCTGAGCGCCACGCCGCCGGGGCTGTCCATCAACTGGTCGTAATTCTTCAGCATGCGGGTCTTGGCGCGGTCGACCTCCTCATCTGTGATCGGATGGTCATGCACGCCCTCCACCACGCCCGTCATGACCGACAGCACCTTGGCGGCGTCGCCGCCCTTGGGCACCTCAGCCAGGGCTATGGCCAGGCCAGGGTCCACGCGCTTTTCCGCCGAGGCCGACACGCCGGTGGCCAGCTTCTGCTCCACCAGCGCCTTGTGCAGGCGTCCTGAGGGCGTGCTGCCCAGGATGAAGGACAGGATGGACAGCGCGGCGCTGTCGGGATGGGTGGCGGCCGGGATGTGATAGGCCAGCCCCTCGTAACCCGTGTCGCCCACGCGGCGCAGGGTGGCGGACCGCTCGCCGTCCTGCGCCGGTTCCACCGTGTATTCCGGCGGCAGCGCCTCGGCCGGGTCTTTCAGCCCGCCGAAGGCCGCCTGCACGCTGGCCAGGGCCTTGGCCGGGTCGAACTTGCCGGCGATGACCAGGGTGGCGTTATCCGGCCGATAATAGCGGTGATAGAAGGCCTGCAGGTGGCCGATGTCCACGTTCTCCACATCCGAGCGCGCGCCGATGGTGGAATGGCCGTAGTGGTGCCAGAGGTAGGCGGTGGAGTGCATGCGCTCCATCAGGATGCCGACGGGATTGTTCTCCCGCATCTCCATCTCGTTGCGCACCACCGTCATCTCGCTGTCAAGGTCCTTGCGGGCGACGAAGGAATGGACCATGCGGTCCGCCTCCAGGCCCAAGGCCCAGTCCAGATAGTCCTGTCGCGCGTCGAAGGTCTCGTAGTAGTTGGTGCGGTCCTCGGCCGTGGTGGCGTTGTTCTGGAAACCGCGTTTCTGCGTTTCCTGGGGGGTGTCGTGGTGATCGGGCGTGCCCTTGAACATCATGTGTTCCAGCAAGTGGGCCATGCCCGTCTCGCCATACCCTTCCATGCGCGAGCCGACGCGGTAGACGACGTTGACGGTGATGGTGGACTTGGCCTCGCTGGGGAACAGCAGCACGCGCAGGCCGTTGGCCAAGCGGTATTCCGTAATGCCCTCGACGCTGGCCACCGCCTTGAGGGCGGCGAAATCAGCCTTGCCCGCCTTGGCGGAGGCGGCGGCCTTGGGTTGGTCCGCGGCATGCGCCAAGGCGGGAACGAGAACAGGCGCCATCAGCGCGGACAGGGCACAACTGGTGGCGAGGGCCACCGCCAGGAAGGTCTTACCAGAGGCCAAAGCCGTCCCTTTCTTTCACACCCGTATTCTTTTGGCACCCGGCCCTTCACACACGGCCCGGGACGCACCACAGTGCCCACCGAATGGGCAGGCCGGCTAGTGTGCACGAAGCCGCACCGTCTGGGCAGGGAATTATCAGCGCGCCCGCCCGCCCCACGCGGCAGTGGCGCGGGGCCTATCCGTTGCAGGACTGCTACGTCGACCGGCCTCCCCCGATCAGCATCGGGTTCACACCCGCCCACCCGATGGTGCTATTCAAGAAGCTGGGCTATCGTGGCGGCGGCAAGCCGCTCACCATGAGGGCTAACGCGGCAACGGCCATGCACCGGGGCCGAACCATGACGACGAACTGGCATCCTCTGTGACCGACTCCCTGGTCGCCTGTCCTGAATGCGACGCCCTGCACGAACGGCGCGAGCTGGCGCCCGGCACCAAGGCCCGATGCGTGCGCTGCGGGGCCGTGCTCTACCGCCGCTCCTACCTGGAACTGGACCACCAGCTGGCGCTGGTGACCACCGCCATCCTGATCTACCTGATCGCCAACAGCTTCCCCATCGTCGATCTTGAGATCCAGGGGCGCAGCAACAGCACCACCCTGGTCGGCAGCGTGCTGGCCCTGTGGCGGGAGGGGCGGGAGATCGTGGCCGTCCTGGTCTTCGCCACCACCCAGCTGTTCCCCCTGGTGGATCTGGGCGCCCTGTTCGCCCTGCTGCTCATGATCCGGCGGGGACGGCCGGCCCTGGCCTTCGCCCCCGTCCTGCGTTTCCTGCAGGCTCTGCGGCCCTGGGGCATGATCGAGGTATTCATGCTGGGCATCGTCGTGGCCCTGGTGAAGCTGTCCAACATGGCCGAGGTGGTGCCGGGCATCGCGCTGTGGGCCTTCGGCCTGCTGACCATCCTGCTGGCCGTCATCCTGTCGCTGGACCTGCGCAGCCTGTGGCGCGCGGGCGAAAGCGTCATCGTGCGGCCGAGGCGGCGCTTCCCGCCCAGACAATCGGCACACCCATGAGCGCGGCCCCGACCACCCCTTCTTCGGAATCCCGCGTGACCACGGCGGCGCAGGCGGGCTTGGTCGCCTGTCCGCACTGCCATCTGGTATGCCGCGACACGGCCAGGGATGGGCACGGGAAGGGCCGCGCCCGCTGCCCCCGGTGCGCCGGGCGGCTGCACCCGCGCAAGGTGGACAGCCTGTCACGCACCTGGGCGCTGCTGATCGCGGCCGCCATCCTGTACATCCCGGCCAACGCCTTTCCGGTGATGCAAACCTCCACCCTGCTCAGCACCCAAAGCGACACGATCCTGTCCGGCATCCTTTATTTCTGGAACACCGGCTCGCCCGAACTGGCGGTGCTGATCTTCACCGTCAGCATTCTGGTGCCGCTGCTGAAGCTGGCGACGCTCAGCACCCTGGCCGTGTCCATCAAGCGCGGCGCGCGGGCCCGCGCCGACCAGCGCGCCCGCCTTTACCGCATCATTGAATTCGTCGGCCGCTGGTCCATGCTGGACGTGTTCGTCGTGGCCCTGATGGTGGGCCTGGTGCACTTTCAGGGGCTGGCCGTCATCCAGGCCGGCCCGGGTGCGGCCGCCTTCGGTGCCGTGGTGGTGCTGACCATGCTGGCCGCCCACAGTTTCGACCCCCGCATGATCTGGGATCGCGCCCACCGCCCGCGCAGGGGGCGCCCGTCCAAGAAACGACTAGCCTTCGGAACCCGCCATGGCTGAAACCACGCCCCCCTCCCCCCACCAGGACGACCTGCCGGAACCGGTGGTGGACTCGGGCCGCCGCTGGATCCCGTCGTTGGTATGGCTGATCCCGGCCATCGCCGCCATCGTGGGCCTGACCCTGGTGGTGAAGACGGTCTGGATGAAAGGCCCCAGCATCACCATCAGCTTCCTGACCGCGGACGGCATCGAGCCGGGCAAGACCAAGGTGAAGTTCAAGGACGTGGACATCGGCGAGGTGAAGGGCGTCACGCTGACCGACGACCACGCCCGCGTGCTGGTGACGGTGGAGCTGACCAAGGACGCCAAGGGCTTCGCCGTGGACGACAGCCGTTTCTGGGTGGTGCGCCCGCGGTTCGCCGAGACGGGCGTCTCGGGCCTGAACACCCTGCTGTCCGGGTCCTATATCGGCGTCGACGCCGGCAAGTCGGACAACCAGCGCAAGGACTTCACCGGGCTGGAGGATCCGCCGGTGGTGGCCTCCGACGTGCCGGGGCAGCGCTATGTCCTGCACACCGATGACATCGGCTCGCTGGCGGCGGGATCGCCGGTCTACTACAAGCGCATCCCCGTGGGCCATGTAGAGCGCTACACCCTGGATGAGGATGGGCGCCATATCACCCTGCATGTCTTCATCAAGTCGCCCTACGACCATTTCATTACCAAGGACAGCAAGTTCTGGCACGCCAGCGGCGTGGACGTGCGCATCGACGGCTCAGGCCTGAAGGTGGATACCGAGGCGCTGGCCACCATCCTGATGGGCGGCATCGCCTTCGAGGATCCGCCGGACACGCCCATGACACCGGCGGCCGCCGGCAGCCAGTTCTGGCTGGCCGCCAACCATGTCGACGCGATGAAGGCGCCGGAAGGCTACCACGTCGCCATGGTGATGCGCTTCCACCAGTCCATCCGCGGGCTGACCGTGGGCGCGCCGGTGGATTTCCGCGGGGTGGAGATCGGCAACGTCACGGGGCTGGGCATCGATTACGACCCGGCCACCCAGGACTTCACCTCCCGCGTCATGGTCAACATCTTCCCCGACCGCCTGGCGTCGTTCGAGCAGACGCTGCCGCCGGAAAGCGAGCGCGCCGCCCGGATGCAGCGCCTGGCGGAACTGGTGGACCGGGGCCTGCGCGCCCAGCTGCGCACCGGCAGCTTCCTGACCGGGCAGCTGTACGTGGCGGTGGACTTCATGCCCAAGGCGCCGCCGGTGCAGTTCAACCCCAACACCGATCCCGTGGAACTGCCCACCGTGCCGGGTGATCTGGAGGAGCTGTACCAGAAGGTGCAGGAGATCGTGGCCAAGCTGGACAAAATCCCCTTCGACGCCATCGGCGAGAACGCGCGCAAGGCGCTGGCCAGCGTGGACGGCGCCACCCGCCATATCGACGAGCTGGTGCAGCATGCCGACCACGACGTGCTGCCGGAAATCCGCGACAGCCTGAAGCAGATGGAACAGACCCTGGCCGCCACCCAGGCCAGCGTCGCCCCGGACGCCCCCCTGCAGCAGGACACCCGCCAGGCGCTGAAGGGCGTCATGGACGCCACCCGGTCCCTGAAAGCGTTGAGCGACAGCCTGGAACGCCACCCGGAATCCCTGGTGCGCGGCCGGAAGGACAAGGACGAATGAGCACGAGCCCCACCCTGTTCCCCCGTTCCCTTTCCGCCCTCGCCGGCCTGACGGGCCTGGTCCTGCTGGCCGGTTGCGGCGGTTCCACCCCCATCCGCTACCACGCGCTGGCCCCGCAGCCGGCCGATGTCCCCGCGACCGGCAGTGCGCGCGTGCTGGTGGAGGTCCTGCCCGTCACCGTGCCGGAGCGGCTGAACCGCACCCAGCTGGTGCTGACCGACGCCGGCGGCCGGCTGGACGTGCGCGACGACGACCGCTGGGCCGCCCCGGTGGCGGATGAGATGCGGCTGGCGCTGGCCAACGCCCTGTGGCAACGGCTGCGCGCCACCGACATCTACCAGGCGCCCGTGGCCCCCGCCCCCAATGGCCCGCCGCAGTACCGCCTGGCGCTGCGCATCGAGCGGTTCGACGCCACCCCTGGCGGCACCGCCGTGGTGGACGGCAGTTGGACCATGCGGCGCCTGCCGCAGGGGGCGGCATCCACCTGCCGCGCCGGCTTCAGCCTGCCCGTGGCCGCCGCCACGCCCGACGCGGCCGCCACCGCCCTGTCCACCGGCGCGGCGCAACTGGCGGCCGCCGTGGCGGACAGCCTGTCGCGTCTGGACCAGGCGCCGCCGGGCGCCACGCCCTCGCCCTGCGACGGCGGCGGGAGTTGAGAAGAACTTAGGGCCCTAACCCACAGCATAGTTCCGCACTTTACCGTTCCTTAATATGCTTAACGGAGTATTCGGCTTCATGGCGCCGTCCCTCGTTAAGTCTTCAGGGCCCATTTTGGCCTAGAGCCCGACGACGGCGATGGCGCCCCGATTTGGGGGGGAGCCGCCTGCATGGGGGCTCCGGCTAGGGTGAGGAGCCTCGAAGGCCATGAAAAACCTGTCCATCCGTCACAAGGTGATCCTGGCGTTCAGCGCCGTCCTGGGCATCACCCTGATTTTGGGCGTGGTCGCCATGATGCAGGCTGCGCGCATGAACGCCTCCGCGATGGACATCCGCGACAACTGGTTGCCCTCAACCCGTGCGGTCGGACAGATCGTCCAGGCGACGGAGCGCTTCCGCTCGCTGGAAGGATCCTATCTGCTGGTCAAGGAACCGGCCATGCGGGCAGAGGTGGAAAAGCGCTTCGCCGCCACCCTGGCGGACTTTGACAAGTCCTGGACGGCTTACCAGCCAATGATCAGCGCCGGCGAGGAACGCGCGGCGGCGGACGACATCCTGCGCATATGGACGACCTATCGGGGCATGCATGAGAAGCTGCTGGTCACCGCCCATGACGGCACGTTGGACGAGGCCGTCGCCTCCTTCCGGGGGGAGATGATCGATACCTTCACCAAGTTGCGCCAAGCGTTGAAGGCCGACGCCGACATTAACATGAAGGGCGCGGACGAGGCCGCCAAGGCCAGCCGCGACAGCTACCAGACCGCCAGGGCAGTGGTCATCGGCGCGCTGATCCTGTCGCTGGCCCTGGGTGGCCTGGCCGGCTTCACGCTGATCCGCCTGGTGTCCAAGCCGCTGGACGACATGACGGGCGCCATGGGCCGCTTGGCCGACCATGACCTGTCGGTCCGGATCCCTGGCGCCGACCGTGTGGACGAGATCGGCCGCATGGCCGCCGCCGTCGCCATCTTCCGCGACAGCATGATCCGCGCCGATGAACTGGCGGAGCAGGCCCGGCAGGAGCAGCTGCGCCGTGAGGCCCGCGTGCGCCTGCGCGAGCAGCATATCGAGGAGTTCGACAAGGTCTCGACCGAATTGGTGAACTTCGTCGCCCACGCGTCGGAGGAACTGGGCCAGACGGCCGCCCGCCTGACCCAGATCGTGGACGGCAACCGCCGCCAGGTGCAGGCCGTGGCCACGGGCGCGGAGGAAGCGTCCACCAACGTGCAGACCGTGGCCGCCGCGACCGAGGAACTGACCGCCTCCATCGGGGAGATCAGCCGCCAAGCCCTGCAATCCGCCACTGTGGCCGACGAGGCCGTGCGCCAGGCCGAAGAGACCGACGCCACCGTCAACGGCCTGGCCGAAGGGGCCCAGCGCATCGAGGCGGTGATCAGCCTGATCCGCGAGATCGCCAGCCAGACCAACCTGCTGGCGCTGAACGCCACCATCGAGGCGGCGCGGGCGGGTGAGGCCGGCAAGGGCTTCGCCGTCGTCGCCACCGAAGTGAAGGCCCTGGCCAACCAGACGGCCAAGGCGACCGAGGACATCGGCGCCCAGGTCGCCGCCATCCAGCAGGAGACGACGGACGCCGTCAGCGCCATCCGCCAGATCCAGTCCACCATCCGCGGCATCGGCGCCGGCACCTCCGTCATCGCCGCCGCGGTGGAGGAGCAGGGCGCGGCCACGCGGGAAATCACCCGCAACGTGAGCGAGGCCTCCAAGGGCACGGTGCTGGTCTCCAACAACATCGGCGCCGTGGCCGAGGCCTCGGAAGAAACCGCCGCCGCCTCGGTCCAGGTGCTGGGCGCCTCGCAGAGCCTGGCCCAGGAATCGGCCCGCCTGCAGGAGGCCGTGGCCGACTTCTTCGCCAAGCTGCGCGCCGCCTGAAGCCAAGGCCAGGCCGGGACCCTTCCCCTTTATTCCTTCTGGAAGAAAATGCTGACCGACCCGATTTCGACGCCCCATCTGGTGACGTGGGCCCGGTTCAGCAGGACGCCACCAGGCTGCAGGAACATCCAGTCATCGAAGGCGACGCGCATGGCGCCGTCGCCGACCTTGAGGTCAAGACGGTAGGCCCAGTTGAAGGCGTTGCCCGATGCCACGCCACGCGCCAGGCCCACGACGCCGCCGGCCGTCCCCTCATAGCGGTCCGGCGCCACCCGCCGCACCGTCCACGTCCGCTCCTCCCGCTCACCGTCGTTGTACAGGAAGCGTTCGTGCAGGATCAGGGCGCCGTCATCCTGGCGGGTGCCATCGATATCGACGGTGAATTGGCGGCGCACCTTGCCGAAGCGGTCCTCGAACAATCCCCAAGCCCTGGCATGGCCGGTGAAATAGTCCTCAAGGACCAGGGGCGGCGTGCCGTTCGCGAAATCCACCGGGGTCATATTGGCGCACCCGGTGAAAAGGGGCGCGCACAGCAGCATGGCGCAAATCCGTCTCCACATCTCCAACCCCTTCCCAGGTGTACCCCGGGCCCCTGTTGTCCCCGGCACCGTAAGGTACGGCGGCGATAGGGCGGCGGATCACGGCCGGACCTGCCAGCCTGTGGCCAAGCGGTCCTTTCCCAGGGTGGCAGGGATGCGGATGATCATGGCGGCGCGTCACATTCCGCTTGGGGGCTTCATGAAACGCATCCGCCGTCCGTCCATCGGCCTTGTCCTGGTTCTCGGTGCCTTGGCCGCCGCCGGCGTTCTTCCGGCCGAGGCCGATGCATCCGATTACCATCCGGCCTTCCAGCCCGATCAATTGAAGGGGCCGCCGCCGGGCAAGGCCAACGAGGTGCTGGTCCTGGGAACACCACATCTCTCGGGGTTCAAGGACGACCCTCGGCCTGACATGCTGGAGCCGTTGCTCACCCGCCTCGCGGCCTGGCATCCCACCGCCATCGCCACCGAAAGCCTCTCGGGCCTTCAATGCGACAGCCTGCGCCGCTATCCGGCCCGTTACGCGTCGACCGTGCAGGATTATTGTCCAGACCCCACCGCCGCCGCGCAGGCCACGGGGCTTGACGTGCCCGCGGCGACCGCCGAAGCCGAACGCCTGCTGGCGGCTTGGCCGGCCATGCCCACCCCCGCCGATCGCCGTCGCCTGGCGGCCGTCTTCCTGGCGGCGGGGGAGCCGGCCTCTGCCCTGGTGCAATGGCTGCGCCTTGAGCCCGGTGAACGGCGGGAGGGGGACGGCCTAACCGGCGAACTGGCCGCGAAGCTGGACACGCTGAAGAGCCGTCGCAACGAGACCTATCTGGTCGCCGCCCCGCTGGCGGCACGGCTGGGCCTGGAACGGGTGTGGAGCGTTGACGACCACACCGCCGACACGCCCGACCCGGTCGATCGCGACGCCTACGCGGCCGCGATCACCAAGGCCTGGGACAACCCCGCCTCCAAGGCCCGCAAGGCGGAAGACCAGCGGCTGGAAGCCGACCTGCCCAAACCCGATGGCCTGCTGAGGATGTACCGGGCGTACAACGCGCCGACGGCCCCGCTGGTGACCTACCAATCCGACTTCGGCGCCGCCCTCATGGAGCCGTCGCCCCAGGCGTTCGGCAGAGGCTATGTCGGTTATTGGGAAACGCGCAATCTGCGCATGGTCGCGAACATCCGCGACGTGCTGGGCCAGCATCCGGGCACACGCCTGCTGGCGATCGTCGGTGATTCCCACAAAGGCTATTACGAGGCCTACCTGAACCAGATGCACGATGTGCGCCTGGTGGATGCAAGCGCCGTGCTGCGGTAGGCGATGGCCAAGGTGGTTTGACACGCCGGCCGCTGCAAACGCAATTCGCTGATTTTTTGGAGAAAAATGGTGCCCAGGGGCGGAATCCCAATCCACATCCTAAGATACTGTTATGAAATCATTCTATAGGCTATCTCCGGCACTAGGATACCAATAGCAATACCAACATAAAATTTTTGTTGCAGGGTTCTATTCCGGCTGAATCCCACCCTCTGATTTACCTCATCCATTCGCAGGCTCAAATCCCGGGCCCGCAACCGCGTTCGTTATACCTCGTCGCCAAAGGGACCCCCGTTGGCCTGTGGCGACACCTAAAATGCCCATAAGGTCACCGCGTAAAACGCCTTCGATGCCCCTTCGCCTATTACCCGGCGTCAAAACCACCTCTCCCACAAGGGAGCGGATGTCTTCTCGCGCTTCATCATTCGCCGCTGGCTCCGACAACGTCACAGCCAGACGAGCCACCTTAGCCTTATAGAATTCAATGACGTTGAAGGGAACATCCGGTGTTTCGGCCGTTACCACAGCGAGGCGCCCCACGATTTCAGCCTTCTGCGCTTCAAGCTCAGCAAGGCGCGTCCTCATCGTTGGCAGGTACATGCCATCCTCTATAGCCACCATAATACCCTTGATCCCGCGCTCTACCTTTTCCAGGGCACGGCGATCGACCTGAGCGACTTGGCGCCGCTCCTGGTTCTGCTGATTGGTCTCGTCGGCGTAAGCCTGGATGGCAACGCCGATCGCCTGCGGCGAAACCAGCTTCCCGGTCAGCCCGACCAGAACGCGATGCTCGATGACCTCCCGCCTGATCGTGCGGCCATTGTCGCATTTCCCTTTGCGATAGTGGTGGAGGCAGCCATAGCGGTCCCGGGCAATGATGGCGTACTTGCCGCCGCCGCAGCCGCAGGTGAGCAAACCGGAAGGCAGAAAAGCGGGGCGGCGCAGTCCATTCATCCGTTTCGCGCGCGCTTCACGGACACCGATCGTCGTCGCCTCGAATTGCTTGGCCAGCTCCGTTTGCCGGGCCCGCACCGCCTGCCACAGTACGTCGTCAACGATGCGCAAGTCCGGCACATCGGTCCTGATCCATTTCTCTTCCGGATTTAGGCGCGACACCCGTTTTCCAGAGCTGGGATCCTTGATGAACCGCAAGCGATTCCAAACCATGACGCCGGTATAGAGTTCATTGTTGATGATGCCGGTCCCACGGGACGTGTGCCCCCGGATCGTCGTGTCGCTCCAATCGCGACCAAGCGGGCCGGGAACGCCGTCCCTATTCAAGTCGGCCGCGATAGCCCGCGGTGAACGACCCAGGGTGTGAATCGGCATGGAATAAGGGCTCTGACGCAAACTTGGTGATGGGGCGCTCATCCGGTGCCGATGACGCGGGCCTGGAGTAGATCGAGCTTCCCGCGTCCATACATCTGGCGTTTGACGAGCTTGAGCTTGGTGATCTGGCCTTCGGTTTGCCCATTGGACCAAGGCGACGTGATGGCGGCGGCAACGGCTGCGCGGTCCTTGTTGATGCCGTTGGCGAAGGACGCGACCAAGCCGCCTTTGGCTCGCTCCAACCAGGGATCGAGGTCGCCGAGTGACTTGCGCCGGATCATGCCCTGGAAGTCGGCGACAACGTTCCTGGTATCGACCAAGGTGGGGATACTTCCTTCAATCGCGGCGACGAGGACGGTTTCGGCCTTGGTCAGGGCTTCCCGCCCCAGGGTCATGAGCCGGGCGACGGTTCGCGCCGATGGCGTGCGGCTCAAGGCCTCCGCCCCCATCCGATCAGCCCGGCGGCGTCGGGTCGCCCATTCGGCGACCACGCGCAGAGAACCCCGGTATCCATGCTGCCGCAACCGGCGCCAGAGGTCGGCGCCGTTGCGCTGTCCTGCCGCCCATTGCTGATCCAGCCAAGGGAGATGGACCTCAAGGGAGCTTTCCCGGGTACGGAAAATGTCTGATCGCTGGCCGCGCAGGATTTTCCGTACCAAGCCGCGACTGTGGCCTGTCCGGCGGACGATCTCGCGGATTGGCATGCCTTCCTTGGACATTCGCTGAATGGCGGCATTGGTTTCCTTACGGCGGATGTATCCGTCGTACTGCAGCCTCTCCGCCGCCGTCAGCAGGGCGGGATCGATGGTGGTGGCGCCCACCGCAGCGCGGATCTGTTTCATCGACTTGCGCACAGCATCCAGAAAGGCGCGGCTGGCGTTCTCCATCAAGTGCCAGCGGTCGGCCACCTGGGTCGCGTCCGGCAAGGCCTTGGCGGTTGCCATCGCATAGCCGCCGCCGCGATCCCGCGCGACGATGCTGACCTGGGGTTGGCCTTCAAGCCAGGCCTGGACGGTCGCGGGTTCGCGATCCGGCAACAGCGCGATGGTCCGGCGGCGCTCCAGGTCACAGATCAGGGTTCCGTAGCGCTGATTGCGCCGCCAAGCCCAGTCATCGATCCCGATAACGGTCGGCGGCACGAACTTCGGACTGCCTTGGCGGCGAACCACGCGTAGCAACGTGTCGTTGCTCACCGGCATCATCAGCCGTTGCGCCATCGCCGCCGCCGGTCGGCCGCCCAGGGCCAAGCCCAGATGATGAACGATCTTGTCCAGCCTCGCCGTCCGGCGCGCCCTGGGCGCAAGGACGGTCGGATCGAACCGTTCGGTGAAGACGCGACGGCCGCATAGAACCGCGTCACAGAAGAACCGGCGGGCGAGCAGTATCAACTGCACCGTACGGCCGGCGGCGGGGAGATCCATCAATCGGCGTCGATAGCGACTATGAACCCGGCGGGACGGCAAGCCACACCCAGGGCAACGGCTGACAGCGCTGGACGAACGGATGCTGAGCCGGATCACCGTGCCGTCATCAGCGACGTCGGTGATCTCCATGCCAGGAAGGACAAATGTTGAGCGGAATGTCTTTGGGGGCATCGCCTTGATCTCACTGGAAAAGCGATCTCAAAAAGACTCTCCGATTTCATCATTTTTGAGTCAGAGCCGAATAAGGACCCCGCATGAGGGGTGATCGGCGTCCAATCGGGACCCCTTTTGTACGGGTCCATACTGGCTCCCATGGCAACGGCGGGAGCCTTGATTGGGATGCTGGTGGTGGAGACGATCGCGAAGATCCGGCGCGCCTACTTTGTTCAGCAGAAGCCGATCAAGGCTATCTGTCGGGAACTGGGTTTGTCGCGGAAGGTGGTCCGCAAGGTGCTTCGTTCGGAGGCGACGGAGTTCGCTTCCTGGAAGGATCGCAAGGCTATCGCCGGTGCCCTGAAGACAATTTACGACGCCGTGGACGACAAGGCGGCCTGGTCGCGTCCTTTGCCAACGGCATCAACAAGGACCGCGCAGCCGTTGCCGCTGCTATCACGTCGCCTTGGTCCAATGGGCAAACCGAAGGCCAGATCACCAAGCTCAAACTCGTCAAACGCTAAATGTATGGACGCGGGAAGCTCGACCTACTCCAGGCCCGCGTCATCGGCGCCGTATGGGCTACACATCACCAAGTTTGCGTCAGAGCCTTATTCATGGGCGAGGCTCTTGGCTGAATACCGATACCATTTATTGGAGTAATTTTATATATAAATAGGCTCGTTATTCCCTTCTGTATATAGCGATGCGTCTTATTAATTGCATTAATTTTGACATTAATTTTTAAGGTTGAATAAAGTCCGTTTTCCCCTTAAGGTTGCTTATCCTGGCGAACGGCTTCGCAAAAGCGGTATTTCGTCACTCAAGGTGGGTTCAGTACGCCTCCAGCAGGTTCGGCACCAGGCGCTTTGCGCGGCGCAAACCCGGGAGATTCCAATGGCTGCTTTGGGAACGTCGGCGACAGCCGCCTGCCCCGTGCCCCAGCCGGGCACGGTGATCCGCTTCTTCCTCAACGGCCAGGAATGGCTGTTGGAGAATCCCGACCCAACCTTGCTGCTGCTGGACTGGCTGCGGTCCCCCGCCGTGGGCCTCACCGGATCCAAAAAGGGCTGCGGCCAGGGCGGCTGCGGCCTGTGCACCGTCATGCTGTCGCGATGGGACAGACAGATGGACGCGGTGCGCCATGAGGCCATCAACGCCTGCCTGCGACCGGTATGCTCATTGGACGGGGTGGCCATCACCACCATCGAGGGTGTCGGCAGCGTGGAGACGGCGCTGAATCCGGTCCAATACAGCATTGCCAAGGAAAACGGGTCGCAGTGCGGCTATTGCACGCCCGGCTGGACCATGGCGATGACGGCCTTCCTCGCCGCCCATGGCGATACCAAGCCCACGCAATTGGCGATCGAACGGATGTTCGACGGCAACCTCTGCCGGTGCACCGGCTATCGGCCCATCCTGTACGCCATGCGCCATTTCGCCAGCGACTGGACGCCGGCTGACGAAGCGGGCTGCATGACCTGCCTGGCCGATCCGCACGTCCCCCACACCGATGCCGTCGATGCCCCGATTCCGCCGGAGGACCCATACCAGCTGCCGTTGCGGATCGTCAGGGACGGCCACACCTGGTATCGGCCCACCGACCTGGGTGACCTGTTCACCTTGTTGCAAACCCTGCCGGCCGACGACCTGAAGCTGGTCAATGGCAACACCTCCATCGGCATCTATGACCGGTACGAGGAAGACCCGCACCACCTGGTCGACATCTCAAAGCTGTTCTTGCTGAAGAACCGGGCCGTTGATTCGGATAATTATTCTTTAGGTGGTGGCGTCAGCTACGGGGAATTGCTGGATTTCCTGGATCAGAAGGTCGCCGAGGGCGTCACCGACGAAGGAACCCTGGCGCTGCGCTACATGGCCCAACGCACGGCCGGCACCATCGTCCGCAACGCCGCCAGCCTGGCCGGCAATACCATGCTGGTGGTGCGCCACGTCCGGCACGGGGTGCCTTTCCCCTCCGACATGTTCACGATCCTGACGGCGCTGAACGCCGTGGTGGTGGTGGGCGACAGCTTTCCCGATAGCAATTGGCGCTTCATGCCCATCCTGGATTTCGCCCGGGACTGGCAGACCGACGACGCCATGAAGCGCATGGTCATCATCGGCTATGACGTGCCCCGGTCCGTGGCCCGGGAATATGTGCGGCCTTACAAGGTGGCCCTGAGGGAGGTGAACGCCCATTCCATCGTCAATGCTGGCTGCCGGGTCCGCTTCGACGATCAGGGGCTGGTGACGGACGCCGCCATCGTTCTGGGCGGCATCGGGCCCATCGCCTTCCATGCCACTGCGGCCGAGGCGGCCCTGAAGGGGCGCCGATGGGAAACGGCGACCTTGCAGGCGGCCTTGTCCGGCCTGCGCGACGATGTCGATGCCGCGCTGGACCAGTGGAAGGACCGGCGCGCCAGCTTGCCCGATTAAGGCTTCACCGATGTCTATCGCCGTCATCTGGCGGAAAGTTTTCTCTACAAATTCTTTATCGAGGTGGCCACGGCGACCGGGTCCGCGACGATTCCGCCAGCCATCGCCTCGGCCGGAATTCCCTATGAACGGCCGCTCAGCCGGGGAACCCAGACCATCCCGTTCAACCCGGACAAGGCGCCCGTGGGCTTGCCCTTCATCAAGCTGGACGCCTTCCTCCAGGCCTCGGGGGAGGCCCGCTATATCCATGACCTTCCCCTGCCGCCCCGGGGGGTGAACGGCGCCTTCGTCCTGTCCAGCCGGGCGCTGGCGCGCTTCGTCTTCCGCATTCCGGACGCGCCGTTAACACCCGTGGACCCGCCCACGCTGACCGCTTGGCTGCGCGGACGCTTTCCAGTGCTGGTGGCGCTGCTGACCGCCCAGGACGTGCCGGCGGGCCAGAACAACCGCACCGGCGTCCTGGCCGGACAGATCGGTGGCACTGACCCCCTGTTGGCCCAGGATCAGGTCGAGTGGTACGGGCAACCGATGGCGCTGGTGCTGGCGGAGGATGAGACCGACGCCATTGACATCGCGCACTACGTCCGCCGGTCCTGCATCCTCTACGACGACGCCACCAGCGACCCCAACGTGCGTCCCCCCATCCTGACCATCCAGGATGCGAAGGATCAGAACTCGTTGCTCGTCGATACTACCCATCCGCCCTACAACCACATCCTGTACGTGATGCGGCCCAACTCTCAACTGGGGTGGGTCGGGCAGACAGGCGCCGTGACCCTGGACGGCAGCGCCTGCCTGATCGTGAACGGAACCCAGACTGTCGGTTCCCAAGCCCATTTCTATATGGAGACGCAGTCGGCGCTGGTGGTGCCCGGTGAACGGGGGCAACTGACGGTCAATCCATCGTCGCAAAGCCCGGACAGCGTCCAGAGCACCATAGCCGGCGTATTGGGCCTGGCCATAAGCGGGGTCGCGTTGGCGATCAAGCGCATCGGCGGCGGCTATGGCGGCAAGACCACCCGATCGCCTTTTGTCGCCGCGCCGGCGGCCGTCGCAGCGGCCAAGCTGAAGCGGCCGGTCCGCATCGCCATGCGTCGGGAAGAGGACATGGAGATGATCGGCCGGCGGCATCCGTATGAAGGCGGTTACAGCCTGGCGGTCGCGACCGGTGAGGGCACGGCGCCGCGGGGGCGGATCCTGGGCCTTTTCCTGGATCTCTACTCCAACGGCGGCGCCACCTACGACTGTTCGTTCACGGTCATGGACTGCGTCCAGATGCGGATCGACAGCGCCTATATGGTACCGAACTGGAAAACTCAGGGCCACGTGGCCCGCACCAACCTGGCCAGCAACACCGCCTTCCGGTCCATGGGACTGATCCAGGGCATCTTGATCCTGGAGGACGCCATCGCCCGCGCCGCCCACGAGCTGGGCATGCGGGCGGAGGCCGTGCGCGAAGTGAACCTGTACCAGCCCGGCCAGCAGAGCGTCGTCGGCACCGTGCTCACGGGCTGCTACATCGCCCAGGTCTGGCAATACCTGAAACAGCGGGCGGACTTCGACCGCCGCGCCGCCGCGGTCGAGGATTTCAACCAGCAGAACCGCTGGCGCAAGCGGGGCATCGCAATGATGCCGGTGCAGTATGGCGCCGGCTACAACGCCGCCTTCCTGGAACAGGCCGGCGCCCTGATCGATGTCGCGGACCAGGACGGATCGGTACTGGTGCACCAGGGCGGGGTGGAAATCGGCCAGGGCCTCGCCACCAAGATCACCCAGGTGGCGGCAGAAATCCTGAACCTGCCGATGGCTTTCATAACCATGGCGCCGACCGACCTGCAGGTGGTGCCCAACCCCGTGTCGACCGGCGCGTCGACCGGCTCCGGCTTCAACGCCGAGGCGGTGCGCGTCGCCTGCCTGGACCTGCGGAACCGGCTGGAGGTCTACTGCCAAGAGCTGCGCGCCAAGTTCGGCGACGCCTGGTGCACCCAGCAGCACATCGACTACTGGAATTATCCCGACGGCTGGCAGGCTGTGATCCCGAACGCCGGCGGCCGCCTGATCTGGCAGGCCATCATCAGTTTGGCCCATTTCGACCGGATCAATCTGTCGGCACAATCGCGGGTCGCCATCCCCGGCGGCGACAAGCCGGCCGAGAATCTCTACTACACCCCCGGCGCCCCGGAACAAGGGGTCGATCAATTCACCGGCTATACCTATTCCGCCGCCTGCACCGAGGTTGAAATCGACGTGCTGACGGGCGAGACCACTGTGCTGCGCACCGACCTAGTCTACGACATCGGCGACACCCTGAACGCCGCCATCGATATCGGCCAGGTGGAGGGCGCTTTCGTGCAGGGCGCCGGATACGTGCTGACGGAAGACATCGTCATCCAGCCCGATGGCTTGGATGTGGGCCGGCTGAACTCCAACAACACCTGGGGCTACAAGCTGCCGGCCATCACGACCATCCCACTGCAATTCAACGTGGGGTTCTATCCCCGCACCGGCCCGATCGAAACCGCGAGCCGCGACATGGTCCTGGGATCCAAGGAGGTCGGTGAACCGCCCCTGGTGCTGGCGGCCTCGGTCTACCTGGCGCTCAAGAACGCGGTCCTCGCCGCCCGGCGGGACCGGGGCCGGGCCGACTGGTTCGCGCTGGCGGTGCCAGCCACGGTGCAGCGCGTACGTGAGGCCTGCCTGGTCGATGCCGGGGACCTGCGGATCTGAGACGCGCCGGGGCGTGCCGGAAACGCCTGGAACAAAGGGAGCGGGAAATGCGCAGCCTGATGCATGTCGCCTGCGGAATGTTGGGGGTGCTGCTGGCCGCCACCGCGCACGCGCGGGAACCGGCGGCCGGAAAATCGGCCGATCCGGCGCAGTTGGCGCTTCGCGACGCGGTGAACCGCCCACCGGGGGACTGGGATGGGCATCGGTTCGCGCTCAGCCATCAGTATCCCGCCACCAAGCCGACCTGCGACGCCCCCTGGCTGCGGCAGGAGGTGTCCTTCACCGACCCCAACCCGTCGTGGGAACAGTGGCAAGCCTATATCCAGACCATCGTCGACTACGTCTGGGAGGATCAGGATCCCAACCTGCCCGACCGGCTGGGCTGGAAGGTCGCCGTCAGGGGCAAGGTGCGCTGGTTCCATGTGCCCTGGATGGCCTATGACGGCCAGCGTGGCCGGGAATACGTCCACGGCCTGACCAATGAGCTGTCGACCGCGGAGTCCACGTTCAGGGGCGGCTGCCGGGGCAGCGGCCGGCATCATCTGCCGGGGGCCGTCGCCGTCGACGGCGTGGATCCCCTGTTCGAGACTTGGTCGGTGGGGATGTACAATCCCTGCGGCGCCTGGTCCCTGGGGCAGGCCATCCCGCATACCGGCGTGCCGGCCACCACCGACGGCGGCGCCCTGGCCCGGGGGCTGCCGTTCCCCGAAGGCACGGTCGTCATCAAGATCCTGAACACCACCGCCGATGAAAAGGCGGTGCCCTACCTGAAGGGCTCCACGAACTGGAGCGCCGACGGCCATGTGCGGACCTCGCCCACGCAGTATGAAACCTGCCGGCGGGCGGTGACCAAGGTGCACATGGTGCAGATGGACATCGCCGTGGTCGATCCCCGCTCCCCCACCCGCTGGGTCTACAGCACCCTGGCGTACGACGGCCGCCTGCCGGGCCCCACCGTCCGGTCGCGCCTGGTGCCCCTGGGCGTGCAATGGGGCAGCGACGGGCTGACCTTCCCGGCGGTGCCCCAGGGAAAAAGCCGGCCGTTGCGGGAAACCATCCACGCCCCCATCGACCTGCCGCAGCACTATGGCTGCCAGGGGCGCCTGGCAGGGGTGGTCGACCAGGCCAATTCCAGTTGCGTGTCCTGCCACATGGGGGCCTACGCGGCCCCGGTGGGCGTCCTCGGTGTCCAGGGCAAGAATGTCCCGGCCATCTTCACCTTCGACGATATCTGCACCCGGAACACACCGGACAACCAGGCCTATTTCTCCGACTACAAATACCCGGCGGGCTACCCGTCCGGGGCGTTCAAGACGGCCATTCCGCTGGACAGTTCATTGCAACTGGCGGTCGCCTTCCAGCAATACGCCGTCGCCACCACCCGGCCCACCAACCCGCCGACATGCCCACCGGCCGGCCGCTAGGACGCCCGGGGCCGGCCGAACCTTTCTGACCAGGGGAGTTTCAAGATGACGAGTGCGCATGGACGACGCCACCGCGCGGCGCCTTGGCTATGGGCGGCGCTGGCACTGGAACTGGCCATGGGGACCATCCCCGCCACCGCCGTGGCCGACGAGGTGGACGCCGCGGCGATCATCAAGCAGATCACCTCCCGCAATGATGTGGTGTCACCGCTGCCGCCGACCGATATTCACGGCGGTGCCGCGAACACCGACCTGCAGGGCGCCGCCTTTTTCGCCTGGCAGGAATTCATCGCCCTGAACTGGCCGGCGGCGCAGTCGAACGGCGTGGTGCAGCGCGACGTCCCGGACGAGAAAGCCGTGTTCGGCCAACCCGGCGCGGGGCCGCTGGTGTGGCAGACATACCGGCAAAAGGTGGAGATATTCCCTGGCGCCAATGCCCTGACCGCCCCGCCCCACGGCTACCAAGCCCACGGCGTCGACTACGGCTACAACGATCCCCCGAAGTACCAGTACAAGGAAACCATCGCCGCCTGTCCGGGCGAACCGCCGGTGGGGCAGACTCCATGGGTCAACCTGGACGAAACCAGCCAGATCGAATTGGACACCATGTACGCCGGCATCCTGCGGGATGAAGCGCCGTCCACGAAGAACAGCGCGCCGCAACTGATCCGCTTCCTGGCCAAGGCTAACAAGACGGAATACGACTACGTCGCCGCAAACAAGTTCTGGTATTCCGGCACCGGCACGCCCTTGCAGGCGCAGATCGACACCTGGACGACGGCCTTGGCGCATAAGAAGGTGCCGGCTCCCGGCACCGTCCCGGCCCTACCGACCGGCACGTTCGAGGTCAAGTCCGCCTGGCGGCCCCTGGCCAAGGGCGAGGATCGCAACCGCTTCCACATGGCCACCGTCCGTTATTACGAAAAAGTGCGGTTCGGCACGTCCGCGGTTGCGGTGCCGTGCTACCGGCAAGACGAATGGGCCCTGGTGGCGCTGCACATCATCCAGAAAACCCCTTCCGCCCCCTACTTCGTCTTCGCCACCTTCGAGCAGGCCGACAACATCCTGACGGCCGACGGCAAGCCTCTCGAGAATGACAACGGTGTCGCCATCAACCTGCCGGGCCAGCCCCCATCCCCGACCCAGCCCGCCTTGACCTACACGGACGATCCCCAGACGCCAAAAGTCACGGCGGTACCGGCGGAGTTCTGTAACGATACCGGCAGCCGGCTGTATTTTCGCGAACTACCGCCGGCGCCTGCCAGCCCCAGCTCGCCAGTGCGCCCGCCCGCCCCCGGCACGCCGGTCGGCGGCAACATCTGCGTCAACAACCGCTATGAGCGTATTCCGTCCATCATCGCGACCATCAACCAAGCTGTGCACGCCAGCATCAAGCTTTACAACGATGACCATCAACTGAAGGATTCACCTTGGCTGCACTATAAGTTGGTCAACGTGCAGGCGGTTCCCTTCAACAAGAAGGACATCGTGCCAACGTTTTCCTCCACGCGGCAGGTGGGAAACTTCTTCCAAGCCAACATCGTTGTCGAAACCGACTACACACTGCAGCAATTCGTGGCACGGATCGCGGACAACCAGGCACCCACGGCCTATCCCAAGGGCGGCACCCAGCCCGATTTCCAGAACGTGTATGTGGCCGGTCCGCATGGCTTCACCACCTATCAGATGGGGGGATGCATGGGCTGCCATGGTAACGCCCAGGTTGGCGGCACGGACTTCAGCTTCATCCTGGGGGGCAACCGCTTCAATTCCGAACCCGATACCCCCGACCCGACGAATGCCGCGTTGAAGCGGTCGTATTTCCACGAACTGTTCGACCACGCGGCGGTCGCCAAATAAAGAGATTCCCTCGGCTGAACGTAAATGAGAAAGGTCTATTCGCATTCGAGGTGGTGGGTAAGAGGAGCAAAATCCCGGGCGGTGACCACCACCATTAGCCTGTTCGGCCTAAACCCGGACACCACCTTGGTCACGGTCGTCGGCATACTCTGGTGGAGATGCCGGTCATGCTGTCGGTGGTGCTCCTCAAGAATGTCTCCCGGGCCCGGTATGAACGCGGCGCCACCTGACGTACTGCACCGGCTTTACCAGCACGAGTTTATTTCCGGCGTGGACGCAGACCAGATCGTCTGCTGGGACATGCTAATGCACGCGTAATTGGTTGCGGGGGCCCGCAACCAACGATACTTGCGCTTGGTTGAACATCAGGTTCCCCGAATGGCGGCCTGACTGAAATGCTTGGTATCGGCGACAAGGGAGAACGCAGCGCCCGCTTCGCCGCCGCGCATGTAGGCGAAATCATCAACTGTCCATCTGGTTCGAAATCGCGAAGCGGATCAGGCCGGCCAGGTTCTTGACCCGCAGCTTGTCGCGCATGAGCGACGAGGCGTTGGCGACGGTCTTGTAGCTGATGCCCAGCTTGGCGGCGATCTGGTCATAAGTGTTGCCGCGGGCGAGCAGCGCCAGCACCTGCTTCTCCCGTTCCGACAGGTCTTTGGCCGGCATGCTGTCGGCACGGCTGCGCAGCAGGGCCACCTGCATGGCCAGCTTGTGGTTCAGATGCGGCTCCCCCGCCAGGGCACGCTCACAGGCGGCCATCAGTTCCGATGGTGGCGCGTCCTTCAGCACATAGCCCAGGGCCCCGCACTCCAGCGCCCGCGCCACGACGGTGGGATCGTTGTGCATGCTGAACACGACGACGCGCGCGTTGACGTTGGAGGTGCGGATGCGGCGGATCAGGGACAGGCCGCCCAAGTCGTCGCCGCTGAACGTCAGGTCGGCGATGACCATGTCCGGCTTGCGCCGCAGGAAGGAGCGATAGCCCGCCACCACCGACCCGGCGTCCAAGACCGTCTGCACCCCCATGTCCTGCAGGACCCGGCGACAGCCTTGGTAAACGATGGGATGGTCGTCAACGACAAGGGCTGTGGTCATCAGGTCGTCTCCTGGGAAATGGACCGGGCAAGGTCTTCAATGGCGTCCAGCGGCAGGCGGATGGTCAGCATGGTGCCGTCGGTCGAGGTGCGCAGATCAAACCAGCCGGACAGCGCGTCCACCCGTTCCCGCATGCCGGACAGGCCCATGCCCGGCCGGCTGCGCTGGTTGAACCCCTTGCCGTCATCTTCGATCCGCATTTCCAGGTATGCGGTGCCGGCGTCCGTCACCTCCCCGAAGGTCAAACGCACCTGCTGGGCGCGGGCATGGCGGATGGCGTTCAACAGGCCCTCCCGGGCGCAGCGATAGAAGGTGAGGTCGACGATGACACCGTAGCTGTCGTGCAGAATGCCGAAGCTGTGGTCGATGACGGGGCCATTTCCCGCGCCACCGCCCTCGCTGAAGTCCAGCAGAACCTTATGAACACAATCCTTGAGCGGCACCTGGCCCAGGGCCATGGGCCGCAGGCCATCCAACACTTGGCGGTTCACCCGCTTGATGTTCTGCACCAGGGAGACGACATCCTGCGCCCGCTCATGCAAGCGGGCATCCGTCTCCCGCCCCTGTGTCATGGTGACGATGGAGGCGGCGCTGGCCTCCAGCGCGAACAGGCAGGGGCCGACGTCGTCATGCAATTCCATGGCGGTGCGCCGCCGTTCGTCGTCATGCGCGGTCAACAGCTTGCGGTTCAGGTCGCGGTTGGCCTGGTTGGCCGCCAGCAGCGCCGCCGCCGCCTTGTTGAAATGGTCGGTGATCTGCCCCAGCTCCCGCGAGGATGGCCGTGGCAGACGCACCATATAGTTCTTGCCCTCCAGTTCCCGCAGCCCCGCCCCCAGGCGGGTGAGCGGCGCCAACACGCGCCCGAAGGCTAGGTAGAGGACGGCCAGGATGGCCAGATTGACGCCAAGTACCAAGCCCATGACCGAACGGGCGTAGGTCCAGGCCTCATCAATCTCATCGCTGGGTTCGGACTCCACCGTCACCGCACCGATGTGCCGCTGCCGCACGACGATGGGGAAGACCTTGGACTCGATGGGCGGGGCGATCAGTCGGTTGAACCAACGCGGCGCCTCGGCATAGGTGTCGGCGCTGGCATGCCCGACGGCGGCGGCGCCTTGGGCGGGAAACGGTTGCCGGCTGCCCTCGATCACCCGGCCGCTATTGTCCGTCACCGTGATCTTGACGTGCCGCAGGGAGCGCAACGGCAGGGGCACGTTCTCCAGCCGGGGCGTGCCGGTATCATCGGCCAGCAGCCGGGTGGCATCGGCCACCAGCAGGTCGGCCAGTTGGATGGAGGATGCGATCTCCAGGCGGGTGGAGGTCCGCGCCTTCAGGATGATGACGCCGCCCAACAGCACCGCCGCCACGCAGTCGACCGCCAGCACGATGGCGATCAGACGGACGCGCAGCGAATAGCGCGACACGTCGAACACACCCACGCGGCGTGGCCATACCGACGTATCCGCCACCGGTTCAACCATGGGCACCGAACTACGCGGCAATGACGTATCCATCCCTGCCCGTCATAGGTTGTTTTGGGCCTTATAGGACGCGACCAGCCGCGCCAGCGCAGCCGACCGTTCCATGCCTGATTTCCGCAAGTTTAGGTAATGCTGGCACAACGCACCATAGATTTGCTTGTGCGCCGTGGCGTCAGCCACATCGATCATGCCCACCAGGATATCCACGGCCAGTTCAGGCTGCCCCATTTCCATCAGCGCGTCGCTGATTTGGGCGGTGCGGTTGGCGATCATGCGCGGTTCCTCGATGAAGCGCTCCGCCGCCTGGCGCAGGGCCCGGCGCAGGCGATCCACCTCCGGATCGGTGGCCAATACCGGGCGCCCCACCTCCCGGCGGCGCAGCCACAGGGCGGGTTCCATCGTCTCATTGACGTCCAGCCAGGCGGGCAGCTTCTCATTTCCCTGCCTCGCCACCACCTTGCCTGTCGGCGCCGGTTCCGCCCCGTCATCGCAAGCCATGAGTGCCAGGCCGCAGAGCACAAGGACCACCCGGGTTGCCGTCTTGCAGGTCGCCACCCTCACGGCGCAGTACCCTTGACGCCGCCCGATGGCGGGGGCAGCAGCGCCAGGAAGCGAGGGCCGTCACCAACCTTGATGCGGCCGAGTTCCCGCTGCCCGGCGATGTCGACGACCGACACGTCAGCCGAAAACCAGTTGGCGACATAGGCCCGGCCGCCGCTGTCCGCCACGACACCTTCCGGGTAGAGACCCACCGGAACCTGGGCCTCCTGCGTCAGGTGCGCGGCGTCGATGACGACCAGGCTGTTGCCATGCTGACTGGTGACCAGGACATGAGCGCCATCCGGTGTCACCGCCACGCCATAGGGCATGCGGCCAGCCGGCATGCGCGTCGTCCGCGTCAGCGTGGCGGTGTCCACCACCGCCATGTCGTCGCTGCGGACGTTGACGACATAGAGGGTGCGCCTATCCGGCGACAGGGCCAGGGCGTAGGGGCCATCCCCCGTGGGCACGGTGGCCAGGACGCGCATGTCGTCCGCCGCCAGCACCGTGACATCGCCGCTTTCACGGCCGGCGACGTAGAGACGGCCGCCGCCCAGCACCACGCCCGCCGGGCTGCCGCCCACCGCCGCCGTGGCCACCACCCGGCCGCTTGCGGCGTCGAGCTTGATCACGCGATCCTTGGACCAGTCGGAAACGTAAATGAAGCGGCTGTCCGCAGCGATTCCAAAGGGCTGGCCCGGCACCGGCATGGTTCGCTGTACCGAGCCGGTCGCCCGGTCCAGCACGGCGACGTGGCCGCCATCGGGGAAAGCCACGTAAATCGCCATCCCATCCGGCGACAGGGCGATCCCTGCCGGCGCCTTCCCGACCGGGTGGGCGGTGACGACATCATCCCCAGCCTCCAGCAGGCTGAGGGTGCCCGCATCCTGGCTGACCACCGCGATCCGCTCCCCCGCCCGGAGCGGGCCCGCCACCAGCGACAGGACCGCGGCCAACAGCGATAGACGCTGGCGGATCATCTCAGCTTTTCCCTTCGGCCTTGGCCTTGATGCCCTGCAACCCGGCCTTGAACAGCTGGCTCAGCGCGGTCTTCGCCGCCTCGTCGTTCAATTCGTCCGGGGGTTCGTTGCCCGTGTCGCCGCGGTAGACGCGGGCGTACCACTGCACGTGGGTGGTGCCCTGCGCGCCCGGCGTCACCACCAGGGTCGCGGAGTAGGAACTGGCGGGCAGCGCCTTCAGGTTCGGGGCCAGCATGCGGTAGGTGTAGGTCATGCGGGCGGGGTCGTATTCGTCCACCTCTTCCTCGATCTTCTCACCGTTCTTCAGGGTCATGACCCGCTTCTTGTTGCTACCTTCACTGGCCTTGACCTCCGCATCCCATTTGGCGATGCCGGCGAAGTCGCCGGCCACGGCCCAAACGGCGGCGGGGGATGCCTTGATCTCCACCGTCTCATCCACCTTTTGTGGCGTCGGGCCATGGGCCCCCGCGCTGTGGGCCAGCAGAACCCCGGCAACCAGAACCAGGGGGAAAAGAAGCGTGCGTTTCATGACCACCTTCCAACTGCTTTGATGAAACCGGGAACCGTGGGCCGCCAACCCCGCACCGGGATCAGACCGTAAGCCGCCAGCAAGGCCGCCAGCGCGCCCGCGCCCGGCACCCAACGGACATCGGCGAGGGCCGGGCTGGGACGCGGCGTGGCGGTGGCCAACAGGGCGCGGGCCAAGTGCCGGCCATCCTCCAGGTGCGTGTAGGTCAGGCCGGTGCCCCCGGCCAGGCCCCGCAAATAGGGTTCACGTACCGATGACAGATGCTCCGTCCCCGTGGGGATGCCGGACCCAAAGGGCGCGTTGCGGGCCTGATAGCCGGGGCGGCTTTCGGCATCAGGGGACGGCGCGCCGAAATGGTTCTCATGCTGCACATCGTTCACGCCCCAGAAGCCGACCTCGTTGCCCCGGTCGTCGAACTTAGGAATGGGCGCGAGGCTGTAGCCGCCGGCGCCGACAATCACGCCGCGCACCGCCCCTGGCTTCCCATCGAAAACCGGCCCCCCGGACAAGGGCAAGGGCGGCGTCTCCTGACCGTCGGTGATGAACATCAGGTCGCTGTCCAGGCCCTGGGCCATGGCGATGGCGCCATACAGGCCCTCGGCGATATGGCTGTCCCCCTCCCACCCCTCCCGCCAATCAAGGGCGTCGGCGGCCCCTTCCACGGCGCCATAGTCGCGGCAGACGTCCACAGGCTCGAACAACAGAAAGGGCACACGCTCGCTGAACAAGGCCAAGCCCACGCGGCTGGGGCATGGCAGACGGCCCAGCAGATCGCGCACCGCCTCCTTGGCGACGGCCAAGCGGCTGACGGGCGCGCCGTCCCGCCCGTAATCACGGGTGTTCATGCTGCCGGTGATGTCCACCACCACCAGCACCCGCACACCGTCGCGCGTGATGGGTAAGCGGGGCAGTGCGACGGCGGCGATGGCCAGAACAAGGGCGGTGACCAGGGCCAAGGTGCGCGGGTCGCGGACGTTGCGGCGGATCAGCCCGGCGAAGGGAGCCATCATGGCCCACCCCGCGGCGTGCCGGGGATGTCCGTCCACAGGCGCTTGCGGTCCACCTGGCCGGTATCGCCCACCGTGCGCTCGAAGGCCGGGAAGTCGCGGATCAGGCGGGATGCCACATCCAGGTTGAACTTGGCGTCCCAATCATCGGGCGCCAAGGTCAAGGCGCGGCGATACTCCTGGCGCGCCAATACGACGAAGGGGCCGGCGGCGTCGACCTTGCCCTGGGTGATCAGGTCCAGCCCCCGGCGCAGCCAGGCGTTGGCCAGGTTGTAGTGGGCGTCGTCGCGCAGCCGCGGATCGGCACGGCCGTCCAGCGCTTCCGCCAGCGGCTGGGCCTCGGTCAAGCGATCCTGGCGGATCAGGAACTCCATGCGCGCCAGAACCACGGGCGGCGGCGCGTCCGCCGCCACGGCCACGTCGCGGTTTGCCTTCAGCGCGGCGATGGCACGGTTGCCCGCTGAGAGGTGCAGCGCCCAGACAGCGGCCGAGAGCGCCGCCACGGTCAGAGCGATGGGCAGGCCGGTGAGGACAAGGGAGAACGCGTGCCTCATGTCGCCCTCCCCCGCGCTGGCGGCGCAACGAAAACGGAACGGGACGGCGCCAGGCGCGCCTCCACCAACTTGGCGGCCAGCAACAGCAACAGGGGCAGGCCTGCCGAGGCGTAGGCCCAGCCGGTCAGATCGCGGCGGGGCAGCCGTTCCGTATAGGTGATGGGGTAGCGTTCCAGGGCATCGACTTGGCGGATCGCCTCCTCCACCTGCTGGGGGCTTTCCGCCTGGAAGGCGCGGTAGGGAATGCCCAGGGTCTGGAAATAGCGATGCAGGAAACGCTCCGGCATGGCCTGGGGCGTGTTTTCATCCGGGCCGGGCTCATCGAACAGGCCCTTGGATCCGGCGGTACGCAGGAACAGGAAATAGAGATCGGCGCGATAGCGGGCGAAAAGGGCCCGCAACTGGTCCTGCGCATGCGGGTCGATGACGGCACCACCGTCGGAAACCAACAGGATGACATGGTGCTCGTCCGGACGGTCCGCGGCGAACATGGACAGCGCCATGCCAAGGCCGCGCGCGATGTTGGTGAAGTCCAGCCCACGCCGGTCGCTGGCGTTCACCGCGGCCAGCACCGCGTCCTGGTGGTCGGTCAGGGGCAGCACCAGCATGGGGGCGGTGGAAAAGGCGGCGACGCCGAACAGGTCATGCGGCCGACGGCCGATGAAGTCGCGCAGCAGGCGCTTGGTGGCCGACGCCTTGGACTCCTCCGTCCCCGCCGGCGTCCGGCCGGCGAAGGTGTCGTTCATGCTGCCACTGCGGTCCAGCAGCAACACCACCTGGGCGCCAGTGCCGGTCCGGCTGATCAGCCGGCCCCCATGATAGGGGCTGGACAAGGCCGTGACGATCAGGGCGACGGCCAGCGTGCCGGCGATGCGCAGCCCACCCCGCAGCCCGGCGGACAGCCGGTCGGCGGGCACGAGTATAAGGGCGCCGATGGCGATGCGCCGGTGCGGACTGCTCAACCAGGGAACCAGCGCCAGCGGCAGCAGGGCCAACACCCAAGGATGATCGATGCCCAGGGTCATGGCCGCCCCCGCTCGGCGGCGGCCAGGGACCGGCCAAGCCCCTGCACGTCCTTGAACGGCAGCTGGTGTCGCGCCCGCGCCGGCGCGCTGCCGAAAAACGCCTGGCGGGATGCCTGGAAGAAGGTCTCCAGGCCCGCCCGCAACGGCGCGAAAAGGGGGTGGCGGTCGAGGAAGGCGGGCAGGTCGTCGGCCAGGACGCGGCGACCGTCGGCGCCATCCAGCGCGCGATGCAGGATCAGCAGCGCCTCAAGATACCCCGCCTCCGTCTCCCCCCTTGCCCCCAGACGACGCAGATGGCGGGCGGCGACCGCGAAATCCCGGGCGGCCCGGCGGCGGAAGGGGCCCCAGGCGCGATGATAGGCCAGGGGTAACAGCGCCAGGATGGCCGCCACCATCAACCCACCGGCCACCATCCGCCAGCGTCCCGCATCCAGGAGAGGCGCAAGCCGGTCGGCCTGTAAATAGGCCTTGGGATCTTCCTGTACGGGTGGCGCCACCTCGCGCAGGGGGGAGACGCCGATGGTCCAGGACGGCACGTCCACGTCCCGCGACACCCCATCCCCCAGGAGACGCACGGGGAAACCAGGAATTTCCAGTCGCCGCGCATCCAGCGCCACATAGAAATTCTGGTAGACCAGATGCAGGACGACGGCTTGGCCCTGCCGCGTCAGGGTGATGCCGCGCAGGTCCAGCCAGTAGGTCACCGGGCCCGGCGCCGGCAGGGAGGCGGGGTCGAGCCTGGCACCGCCGGGCAGGGGGACAAGGACATCGGCGCGGACCAGATCGCCGGTGAAAAAGCCGATGTCCCGCTCCGCCCGCACGGTCACGGCCTGGCCATCGCCCGCCGCCGGCTGAGCCTGTGCCGCGCCGACCCGCAGGGCCAGCAAGACCATCCCGGCGACAAGGATGCGGGGGCCCATGGTTCACGCCTCCAGCAAGACGCGGGAGAATTCATCCGGGTCCAGCCGGTCGGTCACCGTCAGCGGCACGCGGCCATGGCGGGCGGCGAGTTGGCGAAGGGCGGCCAGGCGGTCGGCCTCCTGGGCCAGCCACCGCCGTTTCAGCGACGGGCGCATGAACACCAGACGCCGGCCACCGCTTTCCAGGTCGGCCAGGTCCAGCAATCCCCAATCGGGCAGGTCCACCCCTTCCGTGGAATCGCGGATGACGACGGGCACGACGTCATGCATGGCCAAGCCCTCGAACACCCGATGCAGCAACTCCAGCGGCAGCAGGAAATCGGAGATGAGGAAGACCATCTTGCGGGCGCTGGCCAGATAGGGCACCGCCTCAAGCAGGCCCCCCGCCCCCCTTTCCGGCCCTGGCCCCATCCCCGTCCCTGGCCCGCCCCACCGCGACGGCGCCAGCAGCACCGCCACATCGGCGGCAACGCCCCGCCGGGCGGTGGCGGGCAGGAAGCAATCCCGCCGCAGGACGGCGCCGCAGCCGATCAGGCCGAAGCGGTCGCCGATGCGCGTGGCCGACCGGGCCAGCGCGACACACAAGTCCCGCGCCACCGCCGCCTTCATGGCATGCCCCTGGTAGCGCAAGGAGGCTGAGAGATCGACCAAGGCATAGACATCGATGGAGGCCCGCTGGCGAAAGCGGCGGACCATGACGGTGTCGAAGGGATCCAGCGCCGTGGCCCGCACGTCGATGCGGCGAGCGTCGGGATGGGCGGCGAAGGGCACCAGATCGCGGAAAGTCCCCAGCCCCCCCACCTGCCGGCTGGGATGGGCGCCGGCGCGCCGTCCGGTGATGGGCCCGCGGGGCCGGTAGTGGATTTCCAGGCCGTCGGACCTCATGGTGCGGACACCGTCGCCAGGACGGCGGCGCACAGGTCGCGGACGATGCTTTCCCGCCGCAGTTCATAGACCGGATCCAGGAAGAGGCGATGCGCCATGGTTTCAACGAAGACGTCGCGCACGTCCTCCGGCACCAGCATGTCGCGCCCCTCCAGCCAGGCGCGTACCCGCGCGGCGCGCACCAGGAAGGCCACGCCCCGCGGGCTGGCTCCCCCTTGGACCAGGCGGTCCATATCGATGCCCGAAAGCGCGACGCCGGCGGCGGCGGGATGGACGATGGCGTCCCACAGGCGGGCGACATAGTCCTGCACGGCCGCGCTGGTATGGATGGCCTGCTGCACCCGGGCGGCGGCGGCCTCCAGCCCACGGTGGTCAAGGACGGGCGCGGCAATGCCATCCAGGAGCCGGTCCACGTCATGGAAACGGGGATCGAAAATCAGGTGGCGCCGCGCCTCCAGATCCGTGGGCGCTTCCACCGGGATTTCCATGAGGAAGCGGTCACGCGCCGCCGCCGGCAGTTCAAAGGTCTCCTCCTTCTCCACCCGGTTGCGGTCCGCATAGACCTGAAGGAAGGGGAACTGGAACGTGCGGTTGAAGGCCGTGACCGAGCGCTCCGCCATCAGGCGCAGCAACAGGGCATGGACCTGAGGCCGGGCGCGGTTGATCTCATTGAAGAAGAAGATGGAAAGGTCGTCGGCCTTGGCCAGCAGCGCCGAGAGCTCCACCCGTGGGCGGCCGTCCTCATGGATGAAGGTGTGATAGAGCAGGTCACCTGGCATCATGTCCACCGTGCCCTCCATCCGCTCATAGGCGCCGCCCAGAGCGCGGCCGAAGGCCCGCAATAGCGTGGTCTTGCCCACGCCGACATCGCCCACCAACAAGACGTGCCCCCGCGCGAAAATGGAGATCGTGACCAACCGGATGGCGCGCGCCTGGCCCACCACCACTTGGCCCACGGCGGCCTCCAGGGCGTTCGCCGCCAGCCGCAGGTCGTTCAACGTCACAGCGTTGGATGCCATGTCTTTCATGAGCGCCGTTTTCAGTGAAGGCCATCAAGCCCGCGACTTCACCGACAATTCCCGACGGAAAGGTCGGCCCGGATGGATCAAGGCCACCCGGGCCGCCGCGACGAAAAGCGGAAGTCCCAGGGTAAAAATCGGTACTCAGATGAAACAGCGGCACGTTCAATCGTTCGGGATCTTGTCCACGTCGTAAATGAACTTGCCGGTCTTCTTGAAGTACGCGACACGCTTGGCGTTCCGCGCCTCCATCTCCCGTTCGGACTGGTCCTGCTTGGCCAATTCCTTGGGGTCATGCTTGGGGTCATACTTGGAGCCCGCGATCACCGCTGGGAAGCCGGGCTTCGGCTCCCAGCAGTTGCCAGGCTCCTTGCAATGGGTGCCGTCGTAGGCGAAGGCCGGGGCGGCGAGGCCCAGACCCGCAGCCATGGCCAGCACCGCGACAGTATTTTTCATGGTTTCCTCCGTTGCTGTGGGCGACACGTCAGCGGACGTGCGTCTTGTCCGCTGCACACATCCCCGGCGCGTCTTCCGGGAATTTCTCCCCGACCTTGAAAGGTCGGAAATTTTTCTTCTGGGCATCGGTCAGCCACGGGGCGTGCTTCACGTCATCCTTGTAAAGGTGACGCACCCAGGCCATGACCTTCAGTATTTCATCCAGGGTCAAATCATAGTGAGGTCCCATCTGGGCGCGCGCGCCGCCGAAAATGGTCTCGAATAATCCCTGGTCCGTCTCATTCTTCGGGTAAGTCCAGTAATCGTCGTTGAGACCTGGACCGATCTTGCCCTCGCCCACATGGCCATGGCAGCCGGAGCAGGCCTCAAGATAAATGACCTCCCCCTTCTTCAGGCAGCTCTTGTCCTCCAGGTAGGGGTCGACGCCGGTTTGAAAGAACTTCCTCACACCCGGCGTATCGCGCCCCTCCTCCTGCGCCATCGACAGATCCAGGGGCTCGCCCGTGTCGGTGTTGCGCAGGTCCAGGCTGGTGGGCGGCAGGCTGGCGGCGGCACGCGCGCTGGTCCACCAGGCGCCGCCGGCCGCCACGCCGGCACAGGTGAGCAAGGTAAGGCTGACGAACAACTTCTTCATGACGCATCCCGATTTCGATGAACCCCATTGAGGCCAGCGCTCAGTTGGCGGCCTGGACCAGCGGTATTCCCTCCTCCGCCAGGATGGCCGCGATCTGTGGGCGGGCCTTGGCCAGCGCGGCGTTCAGGGCGGCCAGCAACTCGGTGTCGCCCTGGCGGACGCCCATGGACTGGTCATAGGTCTGGGGCAGCTTCTGTCCATCGCCACGGCTGGCATCGTCCCTGACCGGCGTCATCCGCAGGGTGGGGTCGGCCTTGACGTAGCGGGCGATGGTGGGCCCAAAGGCCACGGCCAGATCAGCCCCGCCGCTCCGCACCTCCCCCGCCATGCGCTCCGGCGCGATTTGGACGTATTCGTTCCGGGGGGAGCGAAAGCCCACCAGGGAATAGAGGTAGGACATGTTGTCGTTATAGCGGTCCACCTGCTTCAGCATCGCCTCGCTGGGGGACCCGAACTCCACCACGATGTGCCCGACCTTGCGGATGGCCGGATCATTCCAGGAATGAACGTCCAGGTGCTTGTCCTGGCGGGTGACGAAAACGTAGCCGGTGCGATAGTAGGGGACGGTGGTCAGCACGCGCGGGTCGCTGGCATCCAGACCGACGACAACGTCGCACTTCTTCTTGTCCAGCCAATCGCGCACCAGGTAGATCGCCGGCTTGTCGGCATAGACGAAGACCGGCTGGCGACCCATCGCCTGGGCGACGGTGGTGGCGATCTTATTCTCGAAGCCGGACCCGTCGGCGGCGGAGTACGGCAGTTCCTTGGCACTGGCGCAGATGCGCAGGGTGGGCTGGGGAGTTCCCGGCGCGACGGCGGGACCGGCGCCGGCCGCAGCGGCGGCGGGGACCAGCAAGACGCTAACGGTCAGCAGACCACACGCGGCCAGGGTACGGACTGTCATGGACGGGGACACGGATTTGGACATGGCGATCACCAACGACGATGACGGGGGGTGCGAAGGGGCCTCCCCGGCCCGACCGGCACCGTCCCGGGGGGCGGGACGGTGTCAGCGGACCGGGGGAGCGGGGCTGGGAAGCGCCTACTTCCCGCCCTGGTATTCGCCGACGTTGACGTCGTCGTAGGGGCCCTTGCCGTTCAGCGAAAAGACCATGACGCCGCCGCCCATCTGGGTGTAGTTGGCCAGTTTCTTGAAGGCGCCCACCGCACCCAGACCCGCGGTCGGGTCCTGCAGGTCGAACACCAGGCCCACGCCGGGCCACCCACCGACACCGTAATAGATGGCGACGTACTGGGTGCCGTTATGGGTGTAGGTGATGGGATAGCCGATGGCGCCGGACGGCAGCTTGAATTTCCACAGCAATTCGCCCGTGTCGCTGTTGCGCGCCTTGATGAAGCCGTCCAGCGTTCCGTAGAAGACCAGATTGCCGGCGGTGGCCATCGTGCCGCCCCAGACGGCGAACCGCTCCATCTTCTCCCATTTGAACTGGCCGGAGATGGCGTTGTAGGCCTTGATCTGGCCCAGCCCCTCGAAGTTCTGCCGGTCGCCCTTGGGGCCGGGATACATGTTCAGCGTGGCGCCGACGAAGAACTGGCCGGCGCGGTAGGGCAGCATGAACGGTTCCCAGTCCATGCAGATGTGGTTGATGCCCATGAAAAACAGCTGCTTGTTGGGGTCGTAGCTGTCATGACCCTGGTTGTGATAGCCCATGGCCGACGGGCAGATGTCCTTGCCGAGATGGTCCATGCGGGTGCCGTATTCCGGGTCGCGCACCGGCACGCCGGACTTCAGGTCCACCGTCTTGAAGACGTTGACGGTGTCGTCGATCTTGTTGGCAGAGACCAGGTCGCCGTTGGTGCGGTCCAGGGTGTAGACGATGCCGTTGCGGTCGGGATGCGTCAGCAGGCTGCGCACCTTGCCATCCTTGTCCTTCTGTTCGGACAGCATCATGACGTTGACGCCGGCGTAGTCCCACTCGTCATGCGGCGTCTTCTGGTAGCCGAACTTGGCCTGGCCGGTATCGACGTCGCGGCCGAAGATGGTCATCGTCCACTTGTTGTCGCCGGGCCGCATGGTCTCGTTCCACGGGGCCGGGTTGCCGGTGCCGAAGTATATCAGGTTGGTCTTGGGATCGAAGGCGTACCAGCCCCAGTTGGTGCCGCCGCCGATCTTCCAGGCGTCGCCCTCCCAGGTGGACAGACCCAGCCCCTTCTGGCCGTAGTGGGCGTTCTTGATGTTGAAGTCGGACGCCAGCAGCAGGTCCTTGTCCGGCCCGGTGGCGTAGGCGCGCCACACCTGCTCGCCCGTGTGAACGTCGTAGGCAGTGATATAGCCGCGCACGCCCAGCTCGGCACCCGACGACCCGACGATGACCTTGTCCTTCACCACATAGGGCGCGATGGTCAGGGTGGAGCCGACCTTGATGTCGGAATTCTCCATCTTCCACACCAACTCGCCCGTCTTGGCGTTCAGCGCCTCGATATGGCCGTCCAGCAGGGTCTTCAGGATCAGGGCCGGCGTCTTGGCATCGCCGGGCCAGTAGGCCAGGCCGCGGTTGACGATGTCGCAGCAGGCGACTGAGCGGGCCGCCGGGTTCTGCTTGGGCTTGTCCTGCCACAGGATTTTGCCGGGATCGTCCAGGCCCACCGCAAAGGTCACGTTGGGGAAGGAGGTGTGGATGTACATCACCCCGTCGACGACCAGGGGCGCGCCCTCATGGCCGTTCAGCAGACCGGTGGAAAACGTCCAGGCTGCCTTCAGGTTCTTGACGTTGTCGGTGTTGATCTGGTTCAGCTTGCTGAAATTGTCCGAGTGATAGTCCTTGCCCGGCATCACCCAGTTGTTGTCGTCGTTGGACATCTTGTCCAAGGTGTCGTTGGCCTTGGCCACCCCCACGCACGCGAGCATCATTACTGAGAAGATGGCGACCATCGACGTGGTTGCGCGAAGCTTCTTCATGTTTCGTGACCTCCCTGCTGTTCAGCGAGCCAGCCTTGTTATCGCAGCTGGTAACGAAGCCAATAAGAACCGCACGGAAATGCCGGGTCTATAGTACTTTGTGTGGGGATCTTTATTTGTTTTGGTCTAATTTTTATTTTAAAGAATGGCCAGATTAGTATTCAACTATGAGCCGGTCGATTGGGAATTCCATAAGGATGTTGCGCAAAAGCGATGGGAAGATCTGGCAAAATTTCTGCCAACCCTGCCCGGAAATCACAGTTCCCCAACATCCCGGCATGGCGTCCGCCTTTGGAAGAAGCACGTCTCGCCCTGGTGATGCCCCGTCCTGCGATGCCTTGGAATTTCCAATGGTGGCGATGAGAGGCCATCAGAACGCCGCACTGACCGTGAACCGGGCCGAACGCGGCTCCACCGGATGGAAGTGGATATCGTTCACCGGCCCGGCCTCCCCAGGCAGCTGGGAGGGGTAGTAGTAGTCGATCTGATGCGCGCGGCGGTCCAGCAGGTTGAAGACGTCCACCTGCATCTTGATCGCATCCGTCAGCTTGTAGCCCAGGCGGGCGTTCACCAAGCCGGTGGCGGGGGACCAGACGCTGCCGTCCTCCAGCAGCGGGCGGGGACCGAAGTAGCGGAATTGCAGGCCGGCCTCCAGCCCCGACGCCCACGCCCCCAGGGCGCCCAAGTCGGTGATGGTCACGCCCACCGAAGCGTTGACCTTCGAGGCGCCAGGGATGAAATCCCCCGGATGGCCGTCGATAACGTCGGCTTCGCCCATGTCCGCGCTGGTGAAGCGGGCGCGGGACACCGCCAGATCGGCATCAATGATCAGCCAGGAGGCCGGCGTATAGAAGGTGGATATCTCCACGCCCTGCCGCCGGCTGGGCCGCCCGGCGGAGGTCTGTCCGGCGTCACCGCTGAAGGTCAGTTCCGAATCCAGGTCCAGCACGAACAGGCTGAGCGTCGCCTGCAGGTGGGGGACGATGCCGGTGCGGAAACCCACCTCGTACCCCGTGGCGGGCGTCATCAACGGCACCTTGTTCTGGGCTTGGAGGGCACCCGACAGGATGGTGCCCAGCGCGTCCACCTTGGTGACGGCGCCACGCACATCATTGCTGTGAAACCCCCGGCCCACGCTGGCGTAAACCTCCGTCTCCGCCCAGGGGCCCAAGACCAGGCTCATCTTGGGGCTCAGCAAGCCCTTGGACGTCGCGCCGGAGTTCAGGGCATCGCTGCTGCTGTCATCCCCGTGGAACACGTCCCAGCGCAGGCCGGTCACCGTGCGCGCCCAGTCCGTCCAGCGGGTTCGGTTTTCCAGGTAAAGGCCGCCACTGGCCTCCAGAACATCGTCAGCGCGAACCAGGAAGCGCTCCACACGTTGTGTCGTGGGGGCCAGGATCAAATTGATGTCGTCCACCCGGGTCTGAAAGCCCACGGTGTTCTGTCCCGCCAGGCCGAACAGGTTGGAATAGCGGGTGTAGCTGACCTCCCCGCCATAGATGTGCCGATGGTCCTTCTGCTCGAACTGGTCATTGATGGGGGACGGGAAGTCGATGGAGTAGTCGAAATCGTTGAACAGCGTCATGTCATAGCCGATGACATAGGCGCTGGCCTTGATCTGCCGGTCGCCGTCGGTGTCGGCGTAGCGGCCCGACACGCTCCAACGCGAGGAACTGCCGCCGTCGGTGGGGTCGATGGCATCATAGAGACCGATCAGCCCCTCCTCCACCGCGCGTTCCGGGATTTGGTTGGTGGCATGGAAGTGGTCACTCATGCCCATGGCGGTGAGTGCCCAACCGTTGGCCACCGTCCCCTGGCTATAGCGCAAAACGCCGTTCACCTTGTGGAAGTTGTCCGGGATGGTCCACGGCCCGTCCACATGGGTGTAGTCGGCCGCCGCCAAGAGCGTGCCGCCCGCCACGGCGCGGGAGGCGGCAGCGAAGACCCGCTGGTCGCCCAGCGTGCCGGCGCTGACGCTGGCCAAGTCATGATCCAGATGGTCGAGATAGCCGATACGCACCGTGCCGGCGGTGGCGAAGTCACCGTCCGCTGCCGTGTAGGTGCCCTTGCCGTACTGAAGGCCGCTGGCCAGTTCTGGAATGAAGAAGTTCAGGTCGGCGTAGCCCTGGCCATGGGCGTGGGTGCGCATGTTGACCGGCATGCCATCCAGTGAGATGGCGATATCGGTGCCATGATCCAGATTGAAGCCGCGCAGAAAATACTGGTTGGCCTTCCCCTCCCCGCTGTGCTGGGTGACGATCAGGCCGGGGACCGTCTCCAACAGTTCCCCCACTCGGTAGGCGGGGCGCAGGTCCAACTGCTCCTTCAGCACCGTGCCCTGGCTGGCGGTATCGGCGCTGCCGATCAGGCCTTGGGGACGCTGACCGATGATGTCGATCACCGTGGTCCCGGCGTCCAGGGTCGGCACCCCGGCGCGGGCCATATCGCAGAATAGCAGTCCAGCCGCGGCCGTCCCGGTTAGCATCCATGCCCGCATCATACCCCCCGCCACATTTGCTTATGCCCCTGGGCCCCGCCATCATCCGCCCATGCCGATGGCTTGATCATTTCAAGGACCATAGAGACGTATGATGATTTTTAGAATACGTCATACATACACCGGCAGTGGCAGAAATAAACGGGTGGATCCATGCAGCGGGTGACGATCAGCGTATCGGATGAGTTTGCGGCGGAGTTGGAGGCCTTCATGGCCCGCCACGGTTACGAAAACCGCTCGGAAGCGCTGCGCGACCTGGCGCGCGCCGGCCTGGGCCAGACGGCCGTGGCGGAAACTGCCGGCGCGGGCCAGTGCTACGCCACGCTGGCCTATGTTTACGACCACCACACCCGCGATATTCCCCGCCGCCTGACGGAGACCTATCACAGCCGACACGACCTGGCGGTGGCCAACCTGCATGTGCACCTGGACCATGACCATTGCCTGGAGGTCGCGGTGCTGCGGGGACGCACCGTCGATGTGCGGGACTTCGCCCAGGCGATCATCGCGGAGCGGGGCGTGCGCCACGGTAACGTGACCTTCGTGCCGGTGGACATTGGCGCGGAGCCCCACAGCCATAGCCAAAACGGCGGTACCGGTCATTCCCACGCCCGGCCCAAGGGCTGATTGGCGAGAAACGCGCCCACCAGAGCCCCCTACGCCCAAACGGTGGCGCATACCGCGACAAGCGCTTGGAACAAAAGCGCTATCACCTGTGCCGCCCCTGCCGGAGAATGCTCTGTCCTCATAGTCCCAGGAGCCGATAGCCTCATGCCGTTCAGCCCCAACCGCCGCGATCTCCTGAAATTCGCCGCCGCCAGCGGACCGGTCTTGCTGGCCGCCGCCCAGCCCGCCGGTGCTGTGGTCGCGCAAGCGGAAGCCATACCGGCGCTTCAGCCGAACTCCATCCCCGTGACCGACCTGCCCCGGCATTATGATGTCGAGCCCGGCATCCATAACCTGGAAAACGGCTATTGGGGCATCATGCCCCGGGTGGTGGCGGACGCCTACGTCCGGCACAGCCTCAATGTGAACCGTACCAATTCCATCTGGGCGCGCAGTGCGCTGCCCGGCGGCGCCTGTTTGGCCGGCGGCGGACGCGATGCCCGCGCGGCCATCGCCCGCCAAGTGGGATGCCTACCGGAGGAGATCGCCGTGGCCCGCAGCGGCGCCGACGCCCTGCAAATCCTGATCACCAGCTACAAGCCGCTGAAGCCCGGCGACGCCGTCATCCACTGCGACCTCGACTATGACGTCATGATCGACGCCATGAACTGGCTGGGTGACCACCGCGGCGCGCAGGTGGTGACATTCGCCATGCCGGAGCCGGCTACCACCGCCAACATCCTGGCCGCCTATCACGACATCCTGAACCGCACGCCCAACGCCAAGCTGCTGCTGGTCACCCAGGTCTCCAACCGTACCGGCTTGGTGACGCCGGTGCGGGAGATCGTGGCCATGGCGCGGGAGCGTGGGGTGGACACGGTGGTGGACGCGGCGCACGGCATCGCCTGCCTGGATTTCCAACTGGAAGACCTGGGCGCCGACTTCGTCGGCTGGTCGGTCCATAAATGGACCTCCGCCCCGCTGGGCACCGGCGCGCTGTACATCCGCAAAGGCCGCATCGCCGACATCGACGTCGCCTTCGACAACCGGGAGGATCCGGACGACATCACCGCCCGCGTGCCGGAGGGCACGGTCAACTTCGCCGCCATGCTGGCCATCCCCACCGCCGTCGACTTCCATTTCGCTGTGGGCGCCGCAGCGAAGGAGAAGCACATGCGGGGCCTGCGCGACCGCTGGGTGAACGCCATCCGCGACCTGCGGAACGTGGAAATCTGCGTGCCCGACGACCCAGCCCGCTTTTGCACCATCACCAGCTTCCGCCTGAAGGGCATGAAGACGGACGAGGACGCCCAGCGGGTGCAGCACGTCCTGTTCGACAAGTACAAAATCCACACCGTCTGGCGCAAAGGCATCGCCAAAGGCCCCGTGATCCGCGTGACACCCGGGCTATACAGCACGGCCGCCGACGTCGACGCGCTGGTCAAGGCGCTGAGGGCGGAGCACGCGATGTTCGTTTAACGAACCGCCCGCCGCCCCAGCACCCCCGTCACCGCCCGGTCGCCCGCCAGCACCAGCAGCAGGGAGCCGCCAGCCAGGGGAAACAGCGCGGACAGGACCAGGGTGATCAGCGCCAGGGGGCGCAGGCGGGCCGGGTGAGGGGCCACCGGCGCGGCCAACTTGCCGGCCGGGCGGCGTTTCCACCACATCCAGGGGCCAGTGACGCACAGCAGGACGATGCCCAGGCAGGGGATCAGCATGACGATCTGGTTGGCGCGGCCGAAGTAGTTGCCCAGGTGCAGTTGCACGCCCAATTCCACCGCCTGGGCGCCCCAGCCGTAGTCAGCGAAGCCGACGTCGCGCAGCACCCGGCCGCTGTACTGGTCGATGTAGAGCGTGCGCTGGCCCTGGGGCCGGTCGGGGTAGGTGAAGGCGAAATAGACGCCCTGGGTGCCGCGCGGCATGAACAGGCGGTAGGGGGCCGCCATGCCCTGGCTCGCCAGAACAGCAGCGGCACGGTCGATGCCAATGGCGCCGGCCATGGAGGCGACCATCCCGCCGCCGCCATGATGGTGGGCATGCGGGTCGGCAGCCGGGGTGCCGGCTGGTGGCGTGGAGGCCGGCATGTCCGTTCGCTCCACCGTCCAGGGCGCCTCCCCGACCGCCTGCTTCACCGTCTGACTGGTGGGGACATTGACGCCGCGGTAGCTGGCGGGATAGCCGATGCCCACTGTTTCCATCAGCGACACCAGCCGGCCACCCCACAGGTTGGCCCAGGGCAGGCCCGTCAGGATCAGGAACAGGATCAGCAGCGCGGTCCAGAAACCGGTGACACCGTGCAGGTCGCGCAAGGCCGCCCGCCCACCGGCGGTGAGGCGGGGCCACAGCACGCCCCGCACCCGCCAGCGGCCAGCCGCAGGCCACCACAGGTACAGCCCGGTAACGGTCAGCACGGCCCCCCAGCTGGCCATCAGTTCCAACACGGCGTTGCCCGCATCGCCCAGCATCAGCGACCCATGCACCTTGTCGGCAAAGCCCACCAGGGTCCGGCGGTAGTCCAGGGTGCCCAGCACCGTGCCGGTGTAGGGGTCGACGAAGGCCTGGAGGGAGGAGCCATCCGGCAGGGCTAGATAGACCTGGACGCTGCGGTCGGATGCCGAGGGCGTGTCCACCCGCGTGGTGACGGCGCCCGGCAGGCGCGCCTCCGCCGCCGTGACCACCTGGCCCAGGGCCACCGGCTCGCTACCCCGGGCCACGAAGCGCAGCCCGGGATAGGAGAGATCGTTGATCTCATCATTGAACAGGTAGATGGCCCCCGTGACCGCCAGGATCACCAGGAAGGGGGCCACGGCCAGGCCGGCATAAAAATGCCAGCGCCAGACCAGGCGGTAGAGCGGGCCATAGGGTTTGGCGGCGGTGCTGGTGGACATGTCGCCCTCCCCCTTAGAACTTGGCGCTCAAGGATATTTCCCCGCTGCGCGGCGCACCGATGTAGACGTTGGTGGTGGGGTAGCCCGAATACTCGCCATAGAAGGCGTCGGTCAGGTTGCGGCCCCGCACCGTCAGCGTCATGTCCGGCGTCAGCTTGTAACTGACCGAGGCGTCCAGCACCCAGTGCCCTTGCACATGGATGCTGTTGGCTGTGTCGGTGTAGAAGCCGCCCGCATGGCGCACGAAGGCGCCCAGGGTCACGGGCAGAGCATCGAAGCTGTAGAGGGCCGACGCGTTGACGGTGTTGTCCGGCGTGTTGATGGGCCGGTTGCCGGTACGGTCCACCCGCACGCCGCTGATCAGTTCGCTGAGCGCCGTGTACTTTGCGTCCGTGTAGGAATAGCCGGCGGACAGGTGCAACTGCCGCGTCACCGCCGCGTCCACCATCATCTCAACGCCCTTGGACTCCTGCTGGCCGCCCTGCACCGATTGCGACGGGTTGTTCGGGTCGCGCGTCAGGATGTTGGACTGGGTGATGCGATAGACCGCCCCGGTCAGGCTGGCGCGGCCGTCCAGCACGGTCGCCTTCACGCCAGCCTCCACCGCGCGGCCGGTGGTCAGCCGGTACTTGGTGTTGGCCAGCGACTGGGTCAGCACGCTGGAGACGGGCGTCACCGCTGTCGTATACTGGCTGTACAGCGTCACCGCCGGCGTCAGGTCATAGGTGGTGCCAGCGCGCCAGGAGACAGGGCCGTAGTTGGGATTACTGCTGGAGAAAGCGCCGCCGGCGTTCAGGTCAGTGACACCCCGTTCCAGACTGATGTGGTCATAGCGACCGCCGGCCACCAGCAGCCAGGACGGCGTCAGGTTCAGCGCATCCTCCACGAAGGCCGCCGTCGTCGTCAGCTTGGAATCGTAGACGACATTGGTGCTCTTGTAGACGGAGGCGGCGGTGGGGAAGCTGCCCAACACGGGATTGTAGGGGTCGACGGCGGCGATGGCGCCCACGGCACTTTGCTGGCGCGGGTCGACAAAATTGGTGTGGTTGTATTCCCCACCCACCGTGAAGCGGTTGCGCAGGCCCGCGATCTCTCCCTGGTTCGCCAGGGCCAGACGCTCGTTCCAGAATTGTTGGTCGTGGTAGATGCGCTGGACGGAACGGGCGAAGCTGCCGTTGGGGAAGGCGGCCGTGGGCGCGGTGTAGTTTTGGTCGCCGCTCAGCACGAAATCGCGGGTGGCGGTGTACCACATCAGGTCGTTGGCCAGGGACCAGCCGTCGCCCAGGGTATAGTCGATACGGGAGCGCACGGTGGTCTCGTCCGCCCCGGAATAGGCACCGTCGGGGTTGTAGTTCTTGGTGCGCAGCGCCTTGTCGATGACCATGCCGTTGCTGGTGCTGACCGCATCGCTGGGGTCGCGGGCAGTGGCGCGGGCCACCAGCGGCACACCCTGGTAGGTGCCATCGTAGCGGTCGCTGTAATGGTCGACGGCCAGCAGGACGGACAGGTCCTGGCGCGGCTTGTACAGCAGGCTGCCGGTCAGGCCATCGGACCGGGTGCGGTTGTGGTCCACGTCGTACAGGCTGTCAGAGCGCATGTGGCTGCCGTCAGCGCGGATGGCCACGTCGTCGGACAGTTGCACGTTCACACCGGCCGCGGCTGTGACGGTGTTGAAGCTGCCGTAGCTGACCATGGCCTCGCCATGGTCGCCATCCAGCGTGGGCTTGCGCGTCACCTTGTTGATGACGCCGGCCAATGCGCCCTCGCCATACAGGACGGAGGCTGGGCCCTTGATCACCTCGATCCGGTCATAGTGCCAGGTGTTGGTGTCGCGGGTCACCATGGTGGAGGTGGAGACACGCACCCCGTCCTGCAGGATGGAGACGGCGCCGCCGGAAAAGCCGCGCAGGGTCACCACCGCCGGGTTACCCGGCACGTTGCCGGAAATGGCGCCGACCACGTCGTCGAACGCCTCACGCGAGGTACGCAAGCCGCGCACCTGCAAATCCTCCTGCGTCAACACCTCGGTGGAAGCGGGAGTCTCGCGGACAGTGAGGCCCAAGCGGCTGGCGGTACCGCTGGGCTGGTCCAGCTTGGCGGCGGGCCGCTGGCCCAGCACCAAGACATCGTTCAGCGTATCGGTTCCTTCCGCGTGGGCGGCGACCGTCAGCGCCAGCAGTGAGACGCCGGCGACAAAGCAGCTTTTCAGCATGACAAATCCTTCTGGGCCCGCCGTGGACACGGCGGGCAACGACCGTCCGCCGGGCGACAGGACCAGCGGACGGTGACGGGCCGGCACGAACGGCCGGCCCCATGAATGCGAGAGAGGGGGTGTCAGGCGAGGAGCGGCGGCGCCCGGGCGCCGGGCGGGCGGCAGGCAAGGATGCGAATACGGGGCACCTCGACAGGGCGCCCCTGGACCACGGCCCGTGGCAGCCAGCGCGGCAGCAAGGCCGCCAGCAGCAGCACCGGCGCCCAGCCGCCCAGCATTGCGAAGGGACAGATGCCGTCGCCGTGCGGGTCCGCCGGGTGAGGTCCGGCACCGCCCTGATGATGATGGGCCGCGTGGTCGGCCATGCCGGAGCATACGATCAGCAGGCTATCGCCCGCGCCGGCATTGACGTTCGGCATGTAGCCGGGCGGAATCAGGCCCCGGAACAGCAGGCCCGAGAGCACGGCGCACAGCAGTAACCAGCCCGCCAGGCGGCGGGTTGTCGGCATGGTGATTCCGGCCCGCCAATGCGTCATCATGACGCGTTTCTGGCCTGATCGCACACGGCCGTCAAGCGTGCTGGCTCTTCACGCGCCTTGGACAAAATGCCCTTGCCAACACCGGGCGCCGATGCCCCTGCAGCGTTCGCTCCGGCGGCAACGGCTCACGGCGGCACCTCCCGCCTACCGTCAAGCCCAAATCCGGAAAATTGATGCGGCACATTGACATTCCACCAGAGGCGACCCTATCAGGGCGTCATGAGATCACGCGCAGCCCACCGTCGCCGGCCCCGGCCGTCGGCCCAAACCGCGCCCTGGTGGGCGTGGCTGGTGGCGTGTGCGGTGCTGCTCCGTGGGCTGATCCCCGTCGGCTACATGCCGAATCCGGACCGGATCACGGCGGGTGGAGGCCTGTTCATCCTGTGCAACAGCGTCCACGACGCGCTGTCGGAATCGCTAGCCTCGCCGGCGCCGGAGACGGCCGTGCACCCATCGGCCACGCCAATGCCGGCCGACCATGCGCACTACAGCCTGGTGCACCACATCCACGACCTTCATGCCCAGCATGCGCATGCCGTCGATCCACATGACCTCGGTATGCCCATGCCGATGACCGGTGGACACCATCATGACATGGGCCGCCATCCGGCCGACGCGCCCTGCGTCTTCGCCGCCGTGGTGGCGCTGGCGGCCGCGCTGGCCATCGTCATCCTGGTGCTGCAGCCCAACCGGCATCGCGGCGCTTGGACCCTGGCGGCGGCGCAGCTCCATCCCGACCCCAAACCGCCGGGCGCGCAGCCGGCACGCGGCCCCCCGCTCCCGTTCTCCTGACCGTTGACCCGCTTCCGGCGCCCCTCCGGCGCCGGGCCCGTGCTGCTTGTTAGGGCGGTGCCGTCAGGCCCGCCCCAGGAGAACATTCGTGCATTCCGTGCAATTCCCCGGCCTCGCTCTGGTGGCGGTGGCCGCGTGCCTTGGCGCGCCCGGCGCCTCGTGGGCGGCCACTCCGGCCGATGGCGCCGCCGAAGCCGCCCCCCCCACGGTGCTGATCACCGCCGACCGGTCGGCATCCGGCTTGGCCATGGGCGTGCCGGGCCGCGACCTGGACACCCCCCAGGCCATCACCTCCGTCACCATGCCCGTGATGCAGGACCAGGGCGGCCTGACCCTGCAGGACGCGCTGCGCAACGTGCCCGGCGCGCAAACCGACTTCGGCTTCACCGGCAGCCATTCCCAAGTGTTCGTGCTGCGCGGCTTCCCGGCCGACAGCGGCACCGGCGCCAGCCGCATCCTGCGTGACGGCGCGCGGCTGTCGAACTACGCCTTCGTACCGGCCTTCGTGGAACAGGTGGATGTGCTGCGCGGCGCGGGGGCCGCCATCGGCACCCGCGCGGAGCCGGGCGGCACGGTCAACGTCGTGACCAAGGCGCCGGAACTGCACGACTTCGGCGCCATCGGCGTGGAAATCGGGGAGAATAACGCGCGCGAGGCCTATGCCGACCTCAACCGAGTCATCTCCGCCCCCGATGAGCTGGCCGTGCGCTTGGTGGCCAACCATTCCGCCGCCGACCAGTGGCGGCATGTTCCCGACAAGCTGGACGGCGCCAAGCTGGCGATCGCCAAGGGCAGGGGCGACCTCTATCACCTGCGCGTGGGCGTTGAGGCCACCAACCAGATCTATCAGCCGGACTTCGGCGTGCCGGCCCTGAACGGCCGCCCGGCCGCCATCCCGTTGGACCGGCAGCTGGCGGAAAACTGGCAAAACTCTCTGACCACCAACCGCCTCTACGACCTGCACGGCGATGTGCGGGTCCTGCCGGACGTCACTCTGAGCCTGGACTACACCCACATGGACGAGTGGACCCGATCCATCCGCCAGTCGGTCAGCACCCAGGTGGCGGGCACGGCCGGTACCTTCAACCGCGTCACGGCGGTGGAACCCGACGGCCGGCGCGGCATCGATTCCGTCGCCCTGTCCTTGCAGGCGGTGCGCGCCACCGGCCCTCTCACTCACCACCTGTACGCAGGGTTCGAGTATTACCGCGAGGACTTGACCCTGGATTCAGCCTCGGTGGCGAACCCGGCCATCAACATCTTCAACCCCGTCTACGGCCGGGTGACGGTTCCCGCTTCCTTCAAGTTCAGCCGGACGACCGAGAACCTGGAAAGCCAGATCCTGTCCCTGCAAGACCGTGCCGACATCGGCGACTGGAGCGTCATCGCCGGCCTGCAATACATGTGGCAGGACTTCCTCTACGGCACCGTGGGGACCCTGCCGGTGCATGAACAGCGGGCGTCGCCCAAGGTCGGCCTGCTGCGCCGCCTGACACCGGACCAGACCGTCTATTTCACCTACAGCACCGGCACCGCACCCAACCAGTCGCCATCCTCCACCAACCAGTCCCTGGCGTCGCGCCATTCGCAGCAATATGAGGCCGGATGGAAGTCGCAATGGCTGGACGGCCGCTTCGGCAGCAGCGTGGCGCTGTATCGCCTGGACCAGAGCAACATGCTGTCCAGCGACCTCCGCACCGTCTACGCCTATGACAAGACCCTGGCCGGCACGGGCCGTGCCGACGGCGTGGAGTTCCAGGTCAGCGGCGCCCTGACAGACGCGCTGAGCGTGGAGGCGGCCTACGCCTACACCTATTCCCGCTTCCTGGTGAACAGCGACTTCGCCGGCAAGGCCACCCCCGACGTGGCGAAGCACAGCGCCTCCCTGTGGGGCCATTACCAGTGGGACGCGCATTGGCGAACCGGCCTGGGCCTACAGGCACAAAGCGACCGCTGGGCGAACGAAGCCAACACCACCATCCTGCCCGGCTACGTCCGCCTTGACGCCAACCAGTCCTACGAGATGGCGCTGGGCAACGGCGACCAGGTACGGCTGCAGCTCAACGTCCGCAACCTGCTGGACCGGCGCTATTACGTCGCCGCCCATCTGCATGTGGACCGCTACATCCTACCGGGTGAGGGCCGCAACGTCTCTGTCGCCGCGACCTATCGGTTCTGAGCCCCCACCGCCTTTCCCTTCTTGCGAACCAGGAGTTCGACGATGCGGTATCTACCCCTGCTATCCCTGTTGATCGCGACTGTTTCCGGCACAGCGCTGGCCGCCGACCGGCCCGTCACCATCCGTTTCGCCGGCGCGCTGGGCGGCACGCCCTTCGCCTGTGGCCAGCCCACCCCCGGCATCGGCAAGACCGGGGCCACGGTGGTGGCGAGCGACTTCCGCTTCTATGTCTCCGGCCTGGCCCTGGTGAACGAGGCCGGGAAAGAAGTGCCGGTGGCGCTGGACCAGGGCACGCCCTGGCAGCATGCGGACGTGGCCCTGGTGGACCTGCGCCAGGGCACCGGCCCCTGCGCCGGCCCGGGCCCGCGTACCGAGGTCACGGGTCATGTCCCCGAAGGACATTACAAGGGCGTGCGCTTTACCATGGGCGTGCCCTTCGCGCTCAACCACGCCGATGCCACGGTGGCGCCGGCGCCGCTGAACGTCGCCGCGATGTTCTGGACCTGGCAGATGGGCTACAAGTTCCTGAAGGTGGACCTGACGGCCACCACGCCGGAGGAGCGGCGCGTGCTGTTCGCCCTGCACATAGGCAGCACCGGCTGCGGTACCGGCGGACCCGGCCAGCCGCCCGTCAGCTGTTCCAATCCCAACAGCCCGCGCATCGACCTCGCGGACTTCGACCCCGACCGGGACCAGGTGGTGGCCGACCCGGCCGCGCTGCTGACCGACAGCGACGTGACCGAGACCATCCAGGGCACGGCACCCGGCTGCATGTCGGCGCCGACCGACCCGAAGTGCCTGCCCATCTTGCCCAAGCTGGGCCTGCCCATCGGCAACCATCCCGCCGAGGCGCAACGGTTGTTCCAGGTGGCGCGATGAAAGGCAGCCACCTTGGGCTTATTCTGGCGAGGGCGCTGGCGTTGTCAGCGCTGACCGCCCCCGGTGCCCATGCCGGAACCGGGGTGGCGCCGCCGCCCTGGACCTGGGATCTGCCCCCCGGCGTGCCGGCGCCGTTGGTGCCGGCCGACAATCCCATGACCAGCGACAAGGTCGAACTGGGCCGGCGCTTGTTCCACGACACCGCCCTGTCCATCACTGGCACGGTGTCATGCGCCACCTGCCACCGCCAGGACCTGGCCTTCACCGATGGCTTGCCTCAAGCGGTGGGCGCCACCGGACAAAGCCACCCGCGCGGTTCCATGTCCCTGGTCAACGTCGCCTACGCCTCGGTCCTCACCTGGGGCAACCCGTTGATGACCAACCTGGAGGCGCAGTTGCTGGTGCCCATGTTCGGCGACCATCCGGTGGAGATGGGCATGGCCGGACATGAGGGCGCCATCCTGGCCCGGCTGCGCACCGACAAGACCTACACCCTTCTGTTCGCCGCCGCTTTCCCAGGACCCGATCCCGTCACCCTGCATCATCTGGCCCAGGCCATCGCGGCGTTCGAACGCTCCATTGTCTCCTTCCGCTCCCCCTACGACCGGTACCGTTACGGCCACGATGCCAGCGCCATCTCCGATGCCGCCAAGCGGGGCGAGGCGCTGTTCTTCGGGGAGCGGCTGGAGTGCCACCATTGCCATGGCGGCCTGACCTTCGCCGATGACGAGCGCACCGCGACCACCGCCCTTGCCGAGGTGCAGTTCCACAACACTGGCCTGTATAACCTGGGTGGCTCCGGCGCCTATCCAGTAGGCAACACGGGCGTGCACGAGATCACCGACAAGGCGGAGGACATGGGCGCCTTCAAGGCACCCACCCTGCGCAACATCGCCCTGACCGCGCCCTATATGCATGACGGCAGCATCCACACCCTGTCCGAGGTCCTGGACCACTACGCCGCCGGTGGCCGCACGCTGAAGGACGGCCCGCACGCCGGTGTGGGCGCCGACAACCCCCACAAGGATCCGCTGATCCAGGGTTTCACCCTGACGGAGCCGGAGAAGGCCGACATCATCGCCTTCCTGGAAAGCCTGACCGACCAGGCGCTGCTGACGGATCCACGGTTCAAGGATCCGTTCAGCAAATAGGCGGCGCCGCCCCCTTCGGCGGGCGGCCGAAGGGATCGCCCCCACGACCACACCGCGCAGCACGCGCGAAAGTTGAATTTTGTCCGACACCCCAATGCCCCGCGTCATTGACAGGATGTCGCCCCCTGCCTATCAAGGCCCATGAAGTCGCACCGCCGCCACGCCCGCCGACACGCACCGCAGGGACGCCGATCCCTGCGGTGGGCGTGGCTGGTGGCATTGGCCATCCTGCTGCGTGGCTTCATACCCGCGGGCTATATGCCCAACCCGGCCGCCGGAGGCCCCGGTGCCAGCGCCATCATCCTCTGCGACAGCGTGCACGACGTATTGTCGGTCATCACCAACCCAATGATGGCCGACCCTGCCATGGCTCAGGCGATGATCGCCAACCCGTGGATGCACCATCATCATGAGGATGGCGGCGGCCATGCCGGGCACACCGTCGACGCGCCCTGCGTGTTCGCCGCTGTGGCCGCCTTGGCAACCTTGTTGCTGGCCATCATCCTCGTCCTGCCGCCACAGTCCCGCTCAGTCCGGTGGGCAGCCGCGCTTGCGACATCCTGGCCCCGTGCCCGGCCACCGGGAACCTGCCTGGCACGGGGGCCGCCCGCAATCTTCTCCTGATCTATCCGCACCTGGCCTTTCGGGCCGGGCTTAGCACTCGCCCCTGCGCGCCCGCGCGGGATTGGCGTCATGGCGGCCTGCCGGGCCGCCTCGGGAGATAGTTCGTGTACCGCTTCGATCATAAGACCAGCGGCGCCGTCGCGCTGACCGCCGCCCTTGCCCTGTCCGTCACCTGGGCGCGCCCGGCCCAGGCCCAAGCCACCCAAAGCGCCGAGGCTCCTCCGAACGCCGGCACGGCGAGTTCATGGACCTCAATCAATGAAATCATCGTCACGGGACTGCGTCAGAGCTACACCGGGCCCAATTCTGATTCGGCGACCCGGACCGATACGCCGTTGATTGAAATTCCGCAGTCTGTCCAGGTTCTGACGCGTTCGCTGATCACGGAACAAGACCGCCGCACGCTCGGTGACGCCCTGATCAATGTCTCCGGCGTGGTGCCTACTCGTTCGGAAGAGCTGCTGCTGATCCCGCCCCTCGTCCGCGGTTTTCCCGCCGAGGTCTATCTCGACGGTCTGCCCATTTACGCCGGCAATCAGCAAGCGTTCGATCCAGACAGCCTGGTGGGCGTCGAGCGTATCGACGTGCTGAAAGGGCCGAGCGCCACGCTTTATGGCGGTGGTCTCGGCACACCACTGGGTGGCGTCATCAACATCGAATCCGAGCGGCCGAACGACAAGCTGGGTGGCTATGTCGCGATGCGTGCCGGCAGCTTCTCAACCTGGAACCCTTATGGCGACATCAATGTCCCCCTGGCACCAGGAGTTGCCGCCAGGGTCGCGGCCGAATATCAGAGCAACGATAGTTGGATTGACAAGGTTCACGGCAAGCACTGGTCCGTGCAGCCCAGCCTGTCGATCCAGATGGGCCCCAGCACCGATCTTCTTCTCCAGGGCCAGTTCAACAATCGCAGCCAGCTTGAATATTCGGGCCTGCCGGCCGAGCAAGCGCTCGCCGGGCAAATCGACCGCAATGCCTTTCCCGGATCCCCCAACGGCCAGCCACTGACCACCAACAACAACCGGATGGGACAGGCGACGCTGCATCACAACTTCACCGACGATATGAAGCTGACCGTCACCGGCCGCTACTACGACAGCTCGATCCGTGAATATGGCAGCTTCATTGATCTGTATATGTTTCCATCCGACCCAGCCACGCCGACCGTCTATCCGATCATTCCGATCACCATGATCACTGATACGAAGGAAGGGACGCTCGACGCCAATCTTCAGGCGAAGGTCAATATGCTGGGGGGATCTCATACCTTCCTGGCCGGCGTCGATTATGACTGGACGCGCTTCGCCAGCGCCATGGGCCTGTTCGTCAGCAACACACCCGATGGCACGATCGACCTTGCCCATCCGGTCTACGATGCGACCTATACCCCGCAGCTTCCCCCCAATTACCCTCAGGTCGACAACTATCGGACGGTGGCGGGTTATGTGCAGGATCAGGCAACGTATGACAGGCTGCATATCACCGGGGCGTTGCGCTACACGCGCCTCGAATTCCGCGAAGTCAGCAGTGCCAATGTCGGGGTAAACAATGACGCCACCTACGGTCATGTTTCGCCCCGGATCGGCGCGACTTTCGATGTCGCACCGGGCGTCGCGCTTTTTGCAGGCTATGCGACCGCGTTTCGCGCGGCGTTCGGCTTTATTGGCCTGACCGCGCCCAAGCCTGAGACGTCGCGTAATCTGGAAGCCGGCCTGAAAGTGGCGCTGCCCGGGACTGGCCTTTCGGGCACGATTTCGGTCTTCGACCAGACCCACGACAACGTCGCGACGAGCGATCCGAACAATCTCGGCTTTTCCATCCAGACCGGCAGGCAACGGGCCCGTGGCGCGGAAGTGGATCTTATCTGGGAGCCGACACCAGCCTTCTCGCTGCTCGCCAACTATGCCTACACCGACGCCAAGGTGACGGCGGACAACTCGATCCCGGTCGGCAGCCTGCTGACGCGCGTGCCCAAGAACAGCGGCCGCATCGCCGCGCGCTACCGGCTGCTCGACGGCCCGGCGAAGGGCCTGTCGTTCGGAGCAGGCCTCACGGCGCTCAGCGAGCGTCAACTGACGATTCCCAACACGGTGAGCGTGCCAGGCTATGCCGTGATCGACGCCCAAGCCGCGTATGACTTCCAACGGTTCACCATCCAGGTCTCGGCCGTTAATCTGGGTGGGCGACGGGCGTTCGACACCTATCAATATTTCACAAATCCGCTGGTGATGCCGATCCAGCCACGATCCGCCTACGTCACGCTCATCGCCAAGTTCTAGGGGCGGAGACATCTGATGAGACGCTCAGCAAGAAATATAGTTCTCGGCATCACCGCCGCGCTCTTCGTCACGGCGGCGACCGCGCAGACGTCTGCGGTCGATGGGTCAATCATTCCGCTCTATCCCCAAGGCACGACGGCATCGCTGGGCGTCCCGGAGATTCGGGAGCGGCGTGACGATGCCGGCGGGCTCATGATCCGCAACGTCAGCGAGCCCACCCTTGAACTGTTCCGTCCCGCCCCCGGGCGCGCGAACGGCACGGCCGTGATCGTCGCGCCCGGGGGCGGCTTCGTGGGGCTGGGATATGACGCCGAAGGAACCGCGGTCGCGCGCGCGCTGGCGCTGCGGGGCGTCACCGCCTTCGTGCTCAAATATCGCACCATCCTGAGTCCCCCCAATCCAACGGAATTACCCGAAGTCCATATGAAGGAGATGGACGCCATCATGAAACGGGCAACGAGTGGCATCCCCGTGGAGGTGCCGCTCTTCGCCGGTGAAAAGCATGCGGTGGAGGATGGCGCGCGGGCGATGGTGATCGTTCGCCAACGCGCAAGCGAATGGGGTATCGATCCTAAGCGGGTTGGCTTTCTCGGTTTCTCCGCTGGTGGATTCCTCGCCGCCGACCTGGCGATCGGAGACAAGGCGTCGCGACCCGACTTCGTCGGCCTGATCTACGGCGGTCTGCGCACACCGGTTCCCACCGACGCCCCCCCCGCCTTCATCGCGGCCGCCGCGGACGACGAGTTTCTACCGAACGACTCTGTCCAGCTTTACGCCGCATGGCGACGGGAGGGTGTGGCCGCCGAGCTTCACGTCTACGAACACGGCGGACACGGTTTCGGCCTCAGGCCGAAGGGCACGACAAGCGACCATTGGTTCGACGAATTCGTCCGGTGGATGCAATCGCGAAGTCTAATGGGACCGGGCACGCCTCATCCGGGCTAAGATCCTTCCCGGTCTCGAACGTGAAGAAATCAGTGTTGATGGTGATCATGCTCGGGTGGAGAGCCTGTGCCCATGGGGCGAACGGTCACCGTGACGGTGACGGGACCGTCCTTGGCTAGGTCCAGGGTCAATGGGAACGTCTTCCCCACCACCAACGGCTGGGTAAGCCCCATCAGCATGACGTGATAGCCAGCGGGACCGAGTTTCACCGGCTGGCCCGCCGGCAGATCGATGCCATCCACGGCGCGCATGGTCATGACCCCGTCACTGCCTTGGCTCTGGTGCAGACCTGCATGGGCCGCCACTGGCGTGCTGATCCCGGTCAAGCGGTTGTCTCCGGTGGCGGTGACCGTCATGTAGACGACCCCGGGAATATGGGTGTTCGGAACCGGGCGGGACCAGGCGTCGGTCACCGTGACCGTCGGAGCCGGCGCCTGCTGAGCCCAGCAGGTACCCGCCAAGGCTAGCCACAGTGGCGCGACCATGATCATGGAGCGCTTTATCATCAAAGTTTTCCTTTCATTTCACCGATCGACCAGTGGCCGCGTCGCCCGCGCCCATGGCATCCCCGCCTAATTGCCGCGTCCCGGCGGACGGGACGTCCCGTCCCCTCCAGGCGCGGCGCCCCTCCATCGCCTGCCAGGCCAACAGCGCCGGCACGCCGATGGCCAGGTCGCGGGCCCGCTTGATGAGGGATAGCGCCAGCGTCGTCGCGGGCCCCACGCCGAAGATGCCACCGAGCAGGACCAGGGCCCCTTCCTGCACGCCGATGGCGTTGGGGATCATGAACGCCAGGCTGCGCAGGCCATAAAGCAGGCTGTCCACCGTCATCGCCTGCCACAACCCCAGGGGCGTACCCATCAGATGCAAGGTCGCCCACGTTTCAACGCCGCTCAGCATCCAGGCGGTGAAATGCAGGGCGACTGCGGTGGCGACGGCCCAGGGCCGGCCGTAAATGGCGTGGATGCCCTCCTGCACCGCACCCGCCGCCGACAGCGCCCGTCCGAGGAATTCCTGTGACAAGCGAAGGCCCACCCGCTCCGCCCAGCCGAACCCCCGCCTTTGCACCGCCATGAACAGGGCGGTGAGAAGCCCCATGCCGGCGACGGCGAGCAGGATGGGCCAGACATAGGGCGTCTCGGGCCGTAGCCCGCGCAACAGCAGCAACCCCAACAAGGTGTAGAGCAGCTGCGCCACCAACTCGGCGGTGACATCGACCACGGTGGAGGCGGCGGCGAAGGCGCCGCGCACGCCCGTCAACGCCAAGGCGCGGGCCCCCAGGACATAGCCGCCGATCTGCGAGAGCGGCAAGGCTTCGGAGCCGGAATCCCGGATCAGGCGTCCCCAGGCGAAGCGCTGGGGTGCCCGCCCATCCCGGCCCCGCGCCAAGGTCCACCACGCGCCGCCCATCAGGCCGATGAGGACCAGATGGAAGGCAACGACGACCGCGAAGCCGCCCACGCCCAGAAGGGCGATGCCATGCCAGACGTTGCCTATCCCCTGCGACAGCACCAGCACGGTGCCCAGGGCCAGACCGGCCACCAGGCCGATGAAGACCAGCGCCCTCACGCCGCCCTGCCTTCAGGAGCCTGCCGCCGGCCCCGGTCCCAAAGCCGCAGGCCGCGCAGGGCCATATCCGCGATGGCGGGCAGCAGACGGGGCTGCATCAGGCCAGGATCGAACACGCTCATCCGCCGGGCGTTCTCGTGGTAACAGTCCTCGACGAAGCTGCGAAAGCTGAACCCGTCCAGGAACATGTTAGCCTGGGTCACGGCGAAATCACGGCCGTCGTTGGCGTCCTGCCCGCGTTGCACCATGCCCAGAAGCCGCCGGGCCGCCCGGCCGTAGAACCAGCCGGACTTCAGCGCCCGGGCCATGGCCCCATGGCCCCGCGCCTTTTCCCGCCAGGCCATATAGTTGATGAAGAACACGATGTGCCGCGTCTCCTCATGCATCAACACATCGAAGATCTGGAACATCGATTCCGGCAGGAATTCCGACTGCCGCGCCGTCTTGAAGGCGCCGAAGCCCAGGAAGGCGTCCAAACACTCCCCAAAGCCGAAATCGATGAACGCCTTTTCCCTATCCTCGGGCAAGGCCTCCAGCGGCTGTTCGCTGGCGTCCAGGCCATAGCGGTCGATCATGACGCGGATCAGCCGGGCGTGGCGGGCTTCCTCCATGCCCTGGATCGCCATGGCCTCGCGCACCAGCGGATCGTCGATCAGAGGCATAAAGGCGGCGACGATGGCACCGGCCCTCCGCTCGGTATGGAAAACCTCTTGCCAGAAAGGGACGCCCCGCAGGCGCGCCAACGCCGCCTCGTCCAACGCCGGCCAGGGCAGCATCTCCGGCTCGAAACGCTCATGCGTCTCGATGAATTGGCGGCAGAACAGCTCTTTATGCGCCTCGGAACCAGGTTCGATGTTCATGCTGGGGGCCCCTTTCGCGAAAAGGCCTTGGCCACGCGCAGCGCCAGACGGGTCAGCCAAGGCATGGTGGTGGGGCGCAGCAGGCGTGGATCATAGCCGGCGAAGCGCCGGTCGTTCTCTTCCAGGCACAAGGCCATCAGGTCGATGACGCTGATATCGATGTCGCTGACGGCCTTGCTGCCGGTCAGGGTGAAGTTGTTATCCTGCGGCTTGGCGGGTTGACCACCATCGTCCATACCCCGGGCAAGGCCGACGCGTTCCCAGCCCAGGAACACCCAAACGGCCCAGACCCGCAGCTCGAACCAGACTCGGCGCAATGGCCCCAGGCTCTTGCGGTGGGCGGCCAGCCAGTTGGCGAACAGCAGGATGTGCCGGCATTCCTCCTGCATCACCGGTTCGAAGGTGTCGACCAGTTCAGGCGGAAAAAAGCCGGACCGTTTGGCCAGGGCGAACAAGCCGAAGGCGAAAAAGCTGTCGATGCATTCACTGAACCCGGTGACCAGATAGGCCCATTCGGTGTCGCGCGGCCTCAGATATTCGGGCTCCGGCTCCAACGGAATGCCATAAACCGCCACCAGGTTGGAGAGGATGACCTTGTGCCGCTTCTCCTCCCATCCGTTCAGTTCCAGCGCCGCCCGCCAATCCGGATCGGTTTGGGTCTCGGCGTAGGTCGCCATGCGCAACGAGGCCTTGCCCTCCGTCTGCACCGCGATATCCCAGATCGGCAGCGTGATCAGGCGGTCGCGTTCCTCCTGGCCCAGCTTGGGCCAGTCGATGATGGTGGGTTTATAGGAGTTGAACGTCTCGCGGAACATGCGGGCCACCGCCCGCCGGTGCTCCACCGAGCCGGGGCGTAAAGGGCCACGCTCGGTACTGGTCCAGTGCCGAGCCGTCCTATCGGCTGCTTCGACCACGGCGGCAGCCAGGGACCCCGGCGGCGCCAATTCCAACCCGCCCGGCGGGGGCGGCAAATGGGTTGCGGCAACGGTCATGGAAACCTCCTCAGGCATGCAAAAAAGGACTCTTAAGCGACCAAGGACTGGCGGCGGTTGCCGAAGCGGCCACGCGGCCGCTGGCGAGGCCGCGCGTCGTCGGAAGGCGCGGGCGGTCGAGACTGTAGGGTTCCAAATTCGGCCAGGTGACGCAGGGCGCGGACATCCCGGACCGCCACGCTGTCCACCGCCTGGTAGTCGATGAGGCCCCGACGCCGGAGATCCGAGAAAAGACGAGAGACCGTCTCGGGGCTGAGCAGCAGATAGTTGGCGATGTTGACACGGCTGAGCGGCAGGGGGACATCCATGCCGCTGGCCGCCGGAGTACCGAGGATCTGAATATCCATCAACCGCGCCAGCAGAAACGCCAGCCGCTGGGGGGCGCCTGCCCGCCCCACCATCAGCATCTTGCGCTGAAGCTGGGACATTTGCGCGGACAGCCGTTCGGCCACCCCGCGCCAGAACGGGACCGCGTCGTCCTGGTCGGGTGCCAAGGTGCGCACCACCGCCGGCGTCAGGCACTCGGCGGCGACCGATTGCCGCTGGCCGGGCGGAACCCCAACCAGCGCTCCGGGTCCGAAAACCTCCAGGACATGATGGCCGCCATCGGCCTCACGATGGCGAAGCAGCACGACACCGGATTGAATTTCATAAAGGGCCGCCGTCGATCCGACCTCAAAGATCAGGTCGCCAGCCGCGAAACATTGGATGCTACTGGGGTTGTTCATAACACCCCTCCTATCTCGTCTCGGCGCTCCACCGCCCTCAGCGGGGCGGAGCCTCCGCCGATTGGTCAGAGAACAGTGGTGCGCAGGCGGATGCGAAATCCTGCCCTATGCAGGCAATCGCCCAGGTTGTCGGCAAACGCCTCACGCTCTTCCGAGGTCAGGTCGGCGGCGAATGGCAAGCGCCGATCCCGGTGGTGCAGTTCCAGCCGCCGGCAGTCGCCCGTGGCATCGCGGACCCGAACCAGATTGAGGCCCAGCAGGGGCAGGGTGATGGCGATGCCCTGCCCCGCCTTGGCCCACCGTTCCAACACCAGGACACCGTCGGCGACGCGCACGCGCTCCCAGCGCCGGGCGGCCCGCCGCCACAGGAAGAACGCCAGCAGCAGAAAAGCCATGTCCCCCGTCAGATAGACCAGGACCAGCCAATAGCCGGCGAGCAGCAGACCGAAATCAAGCAGGCAAACGCCAGAAAGCACCACGCCCATGAACCAGAGAAACCCCCGGTCGGATAAGGAATTGGGCGGTGTGATCGTGGCATCGAAAACGGGACGTGCAGGCGTCGCCCAATCAGCGACGGCCGCGGTAATGTCGGACGGCATCGGAACTCTCATACGCGGGAGGGAACGGACGGACGAACCGACCCGCAGCGCCGATGCTCAAAGAAAAGGAGGATGGCCGTCGTGGAACCGGTTCAGGACATGCCTGACATCGACGGCGGCCCGCGGGCACTGATACCGCTGGGCCGGCGCACCGGGCCGGGGCGGGCCATGACCGGCGTCAAACGGTCCAGCAGGACGGTCCAGACCACCGCGAGGACGGGGCCAGCCGGCGCCGTCAGCCCCAAAGCGCCCATGCCGGCGAAAGGACAAGACGCGCCATGGTCCTTCGACGTGCCCTGGTGGACGGGCAAGCCCATCTCCCGCAACACGCCGGCGTCGGGCACGGAACCGGAGCACAGGACCATCGTCAGGACCGGCTCGTCATCCGTAACGGACACCTCGGGCATCATGCCCGCCGGAACGAGGGCACGCAGCATGAAGGCGGCGACAAGGAGCCAAAGCCCCATCGCCCCCACACCGCATCGCATCGTCATCCGGCTTGCCGACACCTTGGCCCCGCCCCTGATTTGGCCGTCACCACACATTCGCCCCATGACCATGGCGTGCGCGCTGCGCTGCGTCAATGAGACAGCGGAAAGTGCCGAATCCTGTGAGAAGCTGATGCCACGGAGCAAACAATGGAGGAACTGCCGCACTCCGGAATCGGGTCAGCGTCGGCGATTGCCCCTGACGACTTGGTTACATCCGATATCCGCTTGACGATCGCGCCCACCCGGAACAAGATTTTGCGTTCACGGTCCCCAGATCATCTAGATCTGGGGCTAAGAGGGAAGCCGGTGCGGCCTCGCAAGAGGGCTATGCCGGCGCTGCCCCCGCAACTGTAAGCGGAGAGCGGCCGTCCACTTCAGCCACTGGCGCCACCCCTGTACGGGGGACGCCGGGAAGGCGGGACGGGCCGCATCGACCCGCGAGCCAGGAGACCTGCCGTGATCGCTAGAACGTCCTCGGGCGGGGTGTCCCGATGGCCGCTAGGCGTGTGCGCGCCCGCTGGGTGGCCCACGCCTGCGCGCCACTCCCCCGTCCGCTTCCGTCTTGATCTTGGGGGATGCAGATGTCCGCGCTTGCCTACGACCTCGACCAGAACGGCCACCTCGTGCCGCTGACCCGGCCGCCCGCACGCCCCGCGCAGGAGCACCGCGCCCCCCTGATCCCGCCCCTGGCGCCGCTGCCGCAGCCGGCGGACCTGGTGCTGGACCGCCGCCGCGACGACCTGCTGACGGCCTTCGGCAAGGCCACGCTGCAGGACCGCTACCTGTTGCCCGGCGAGAGCTTCCAGGACATGTTCGCCCGCGTATCCTGCGCCTTCGCCGACGACACAGCCCACGCCCAGCGTCTGTACGACGCCATGTCGCGCCTGTGGTTCATGCCGGCCACGCCCATCCTGTCCAACGGCGGCACCACGCGCGGCCTGCCCATCAGCTGCTTCCTGAACACGGTGCCGGACTCGCTGGACGGCATCGTCGGCACCTGGAACGAGAACGTGGCGCTGGCCTCCAACGGTGGCGGCATCGGCACCTATTGGGGCGGCGTGCGCTCCATCGGCGAATCGGTGAAGGGCCTGGGTGCCAGTTCCGGCATCATCCCCTTCATCCATGTCATGGACGGCCTGACCCTGGCCATCAGCCAGGGCAGCCTGCGCCGGGGCTCCGCCGCCTGCTACCTCGACATCCACCACCCGGAGATCGAGGAGTTCCTGGAGATCCGCAAGGCCTCGGGCGACTTCAACCGCAAGGGCCTGAACCTGCACCACGGCATCAACATCACCGACGCCTTCATGGAGGCGGTGCGGGACAATGCCCCGTTCCCCCTGATCAGCCCCAAGACGGGCAAGGCGGTGCGTGAGGTCAACGCCCGCCAGCTATGGCAGCGCATCCTGGAAACCCGCATGCACACGGGCGAGCCCTATCTGCTGTTCATCGACAGCGTGAACAAGGGTCTGCCCAAGCACCAGCGCGAGTTGGGCCTGAAGGTCAGCAGTTCCAACCTGTGCAGCGAGATCGTGCTGCCCACCGGCGCCGACCATCTGGGCAACGAGCGCACGGCCGTCTGCTGCCTGTCGTCGCTGAACCTGGAGACCTGGGACCAGTGGCAGGAGAAACCGGCCTTCGTGGAGGACGTGCTGCGCATGCTGGACAACGTCCTGACCCACTTCATCGAGACCGCCCCTGACAGCATGGAGCGCGCGCGCTACTCCGCCCTGCGCGAACGCTCGGTGGGCCTGGGCGTCATGGGCTTCCACTCCTTCCTGCAGGCGCGGAACATCCCCTTCGAAAGTGCCTTGGCCAAGTCCTGGAACCTGAAGATCTTCCGCAAGATCCGGCGGGAGGCGGATGCCGCCTCCGTCATCCTGGCGGTGGAGCGGGGCCCGTGCCCCGACGCGCAGGAGCGGGGCATGAAGGCGCGCTTCAGCCACAAGATCGCCATCGCCCCCACCGCCAGCATCAGCATCATCTGCGGCGGCACCAGCGCCTGCGTGGAGCCCATCCCGGCCAACGTCTACAACCACAAGACCCTGTCCGGCGCCTATGTCGTGCGCAACCCGCACCTGGGCAAGGTGCTGGCGGCCAAGGGCCTGGACACGCCGGAGACCTGGCAATCCATCGTGGAGCATGAGGGCTCCGTCCAGCACCTGGACGGGCTCACCGAGGACGAGAAGGCCGTGTACCGCACGGCGTTCGAGATCGACCAGCGTTGGGTCGTCGACCTGGCCGCCGACCGCACGCCCTTCATCTGCCAGAGCCAGTCGCTGAACCTCTACCTGGCGGCCGACGTGGATAAGTGGGACCTGCACATGCTGCACTGGACGGCGTGGAAGCGGGGGGTGAAGAGCCTCTACTACTGCCGCTCCAAATCCATCAGCCGCGCCGCCGTCGCCGGCCGGCTGGAGCAGGCGCCCGCCGCCGAGAGCGCCATGACTGTGCCCGCGACGCGAACCGACTATGAGGAGTGCCTGGCATGCCAGTGACCGGCCTGTCCCACCTGGACCCGCGCACCCTGGTCAACACCGGCCGCGTCGGCCTGCTGACCGGCACCGGCACCTACGACGTCGAGCGCTATCCCTGGGCCTACGAATTCTGGAAGCGGCAGCAGCAGACCCATTGGATGGGCGAAGAGGTGCCGCTGGGCGCCGACATCAAGGACTGGACCTCCGACCGGGTGACGGATGCCGAGCGTGCCCTGCTGACCCAGATCTTCCGCTTCTTCACCCAGTCGGACGTTGAGGTGGGCGACAATTACCTGAAGCGCTACATCCCCCTGTTCCAGCCCCTGGAAATCCAGATGATGATGGCCGCCTTCTCCAATATGGAGACGGTGCACATCGATGCCTACGCCCTGCTGCTGAAGACCTTGGGCATGCCCAAGACGGAGTTCGAGGCCTTCCGCAATTACCGGGAGATGCAGGCCAAGGCCGACTACATGCACACCTTCGGCGTGAACACGGTGGCGGACGTGGCCCGCACGCTGGCCATGTTCGGCGCCTTCACCGAGGGCATGGCCCTGTTCGCCAGCTTCGCCATGCTGCTGAACTTCCCCCGCCACAACAAGATGAGCGGCATGGGGCAGATCGTCACCTGGTCGGTGCGTGACGAGAGCCTGCACTGTGAGGGCATCATCCGCCTGTTCCACGAATGGAACCGCGAGACCGGCGCCGTCACGGCGGGCGTGCGCGACGACATCATCGACGTGGCGAAGACCATGGTGGGCCTGGAGGAAGGCTTCATCGACCTGGCCTTCGAACTGGGCCGTGTGGAGGGCATGACCGCGCCCGACATCAAATCCTATGTCCACTACATCGCCGACTGGCGCCTGACCCAGCTGCGCCTGCCGCCCGTGTTCGGCTACTTCACCGAGGCCGACAGCGGCTACCGCCAGGTACGGCCCCACCCGCTGCCCTGGCTGGTGGAGATCCTGAACGGCGTGGAGCACGCCAACTTCTTCGAGCAGCGCGCCACGGAGTACAGCAAGGCCGCCAGCCGCGGCAGTTGGGACGGCGATGACGGGGTATGGGCGGCCTTCGACAAGGCGGAGGGCGGACGCGGCCGGGCGGCTTAAGCCCGCCAGCGCCGCCGCACCCAGCGGACGGTGAGGTAGAGCCCGGTGGCGAAACTGAGGGCGACGCCCGCCAGCAGGGGCAGCATCACCAGGTCGCGCACTGGTCGCGCCCGCAGCCAGGGGGTGAAATCCAGGCGGTGTGGCGCCTGGTAGAGCCAGCGGTAGCCCCGATCCGCCGCATCCACGCTGCCCAGTAACTCCCCAGATAAGGGATCGACGTAGAAGCGGCGGCCATCGGGCTGGATCAGGCGATAAGCCGGCAACGGTGCGATCTCGCCATGATGAGGGAAATAGTAGTCGTCCTCCTTATCCAGGCGCTGCAAGTCGCCACCTCCCAGCAGGACCGCCGCGCGATCCATGACGGCGGGGGTTGTGGGCGCGCCAACGGCATCCAGGCGGGTACGGCTGCCATCGCCTGCAAAGGCGATGAAGGCCAAGGCGCCATCGAAGGGGGCCGCGCTGAAGGAAACGGCACCGCCAGGCCGTGTGGCGGCCAGGTCGCGCAGGGCCTGCCTCAGTTGCGTGCCGGTGAGGTGCAGGCCCCGCAACTGGGCGCGCTCAGCGGTGGCGTCGCCGCCCTCCAGGGCGCCCCACGGGTTCATGGACAGCATGCCACTGACCACCCAGGTCAGGGCGAACAGGCCGAAGATCACGCCCGGCACATGGTGCCAGTAGGTCCAGCCGCGATAGGGCGACCAGCGACCGCTGGCGCGGCGGCGGAACTGGCGGATGCCGATGATCATGCCGGTCAGGGTCAGCACGCCGCCGGTCAACGAGGTCCAGACAACGGTCTGGGACCACAGCGCCGCGTCCCGCCGCAGGTCGGCGAAGTAAATCCAATGGGGCACGGCACCCAACCAGTTCCAGAAGCGCTGCCGCCGGTTGGTAGCCTGCACCACCTTGCCGGTGGTGCCGGAGACGTAGACCTGCCGACCGTCCGGCCCCGCCAAAGTGACGCGGTATAAGGGACGGTCACGGTTGAAGCCGCCGGCGACCGTCCACTGGTCATACGCTATCATCTCCATCGCGGCGACGGTGCCGTAGGAGGAGGCGACAAGGCGTGCGTCATCCTCCCCCACCGCCGTGATGCGCTGGCCGCTGGCGAGGTCGATGGCACCGGCCCGCAAGCGCAGGATGGGCCGGTCGCCCAGCATCTCCACCTGCGCCCGGTCGACCACCGCATCGTCGGCCAAGGCCCCATCCGCGACGGTGCAGCACCGGTCCCAGTCCAAGGGGGTTAGATGGCCAAGGCGCACGTCTTCCCTTAGGGCCGGATAGCCCACATAGATCATCACCATGCCGGACAGCACCCAGGCCAGCATGGGGATGCTCAGCACCAGGCCCAGATAGCGATGGGCGATGGTGAGCCAACGGAACACGCGCGTCATGGCCGCCCTCCCCATCAGAACCGGTAGCTGTAGCGCACCTCGGCGGTGCGGGGCACGGCCAGGGTCTGATAGGTGTAGTTGGCGCCCGTGCCGTCCACCTGGGTGGTGCCCAAGCCGGTGGCGTAGCGCCGGTCCAGCAAGTTCTGGATACGCAGGGTCAGCGTCTGATGCCGGCCCTGGTCCAGGAAATAGCGGCCGGCGAGGTCGACCACGGGATAGTTGCCGTAGCTCTCCCGCCCATCCCATAGGCCGGAGCGGTACAGGGTGCCGACATAGTCGACGCTGGCGGTCAGGCCGAAGGGCAGGTCCTGGGGATGATAGTCCACGCTGACCTTGGCCTCCTGCCGGGGAATGCCGTCGATCTGCTGATTGCCGTCCTGCACGGCGCGGGAATAGGTGTAGCTGGCGGCGGCCGACCAGTCCGGATAGTCGGCGTTCAGGATGACCTCGCCACCGCGCAAGTGGACCTGGCCCTCCACATTGCCGAACACCGCCTGATTGGTGGCGTCGTCGAAGGTGGCGTAGTCGATCATGTCGGTGATGTTGCGGGCGAAGCCCACCACCTCCCACCGCAGGGTCTGGCGGGCGTCGAGATAGCCGCCGACCGAGGCGTTGGCGTAGACGCTGCGCTCCGGCTTCAGGTTGGGGTTGCCGCGCTCATCCTCCGGATCGTTGGCGAACAGTTCCTCCGCCGTCGGTAGGCGGAAAGCCGTGCCGCCGCCGGCGCGCACGAACAGGCGGGGCGTCAGGTCGTACTTGCCGCTGACGGTCCACACTGTGGCCGACCGGCCCTCGCTGGGCGCGTTGTAGCGCAGGCCCAGGGCCAGGGCGCCGTCAGGCAAGAGGGCCGAACTGGTGGCCAACTGGCCGAAGACGGCATGCACACTTTCCGACTGCGGAGCGATCACCAACACGGCGTCACTGCCGGAATAGGCCTGGAAATCATAGCCCGCGATGGCATTCGCCCAAGGACCGACGGCGGTTCGGGCCATCAGGTTAGCGCCAGCGTCGTGATAACCCCAGTAGCCGTCATTCTCGGCGGATTTGGTGACACCTGGCGCGCCGATGACGTTGTCGGTTTCGGTGTAGTGGGAATCCCAGGCATGGTAATAGCCCTTGGCGTACAACTGGAACTGGTCGCTGGGCGTGTAGTCGATCTTGCCGGTGATGATGTTCTCGGACCGGTCGTTGAAGGCCTCGAACACCTTGACGGGGCGCAAATTGTCCAGTTTGGCCTGGTTGTCCTGTAAGGTGGCGCTGACGCGCAGCGCGTCTGTGACGTCGTAGGCGTACTTGGCGCCTGTGGTCACGACGCGATAGCCCCGGTCGCGCTGCGTAGCGCTGGGCTGAACGTCCTGGCTGCGGAAGGGCTGGTAACCCTGCGATGTGTCGCCGTTGGCGTAAATCACGAAATGGCTGCGGCCGATGCTGTCGCTGTAATAGCCATCGCCGTGGAAGCCCCGGTTGGTGTCGCCGCCGACGGTGAAGCCGCCGGACGGCTTGTCGGTGAACGCCTTGGTGACGACGTTGACGGCGCCGGCCACGCCCTGGGTGCCGTAGAACAGGGCCTGCCCGCCCTCCAGCACCTCGATCCGGTCGACCATGGAGGCCGGAAGGGTGTCCAGCGGCGTGGTGCCGGCGTAAAGCCGGTTGTTGATGCGCACACCGTCGACCAGCCACAGCACGTCCGATGTCCGCGAGCCCTGCAGCGACACGGTCACATAGTCGTACGGGCCCGTCTTGGAGCGGAGGTAGAGGCCGGGCACGGTGGTGGCCAAGCTGTCCGCGATGTCGACGTAGCCGGCCTTGGCGATATCGTCCGCCGTCACCGTGTCGACGCGCACGCCCTGCTGTTCCAGGATGGCGGGGATCGAGCCTTCCAGTTTCCTGCTGGTGATCACGATTTCAGCCGGCGCGTCCTCCGCATGGGCGATAGCGGCCGGCGTACCGGCTAAAATCAACCCGCCCAGAAGCTGGCAGGATTTCTTGAATACCATGGATGTAATTCCCCAAAAAAAGAAGCGCCCTTTTTGTTCCGGTAGCCGAACCGGCAGGACGTTGATTGCGATTTCTTGAAGCCGATTTGAGAAATGTTGGCCGAGACGTCAGACGCGATCAAAGAGGCCGGGATTACCCGACTGCAAAATGTCAGGGTTCACCTGGAAACCCAGGCAGATGACCTCTTCCGCCGTGAGCATGGGCAGCCGCGCCGCCAGGGCAAGGAAGCGATCCTGCTCAACGGGATGGACAATTCCGTCCACCAAGGCGCGGAACCTGGCCATGCTGGAAGGCCGGGTGCCGGGTTGGGCTGGATCGGCAGGGGTTTGATCTACAGGTCCGCGTGTTTCTGGCAGCGGGGCGATGAATCCATCCGCACCGCCAAGGCCGGTGGAAAACCCACTCCCTTCACGAAGTGACCGGTCCACGACTTCCACCGCCATCTTGCCAGCAAAGGCCACCGAGGAGGCCTGCCGACTGGTGGCCGGCATCAACCGCACCGCCCGGTACATCGTCTCCACCGACAGTTGGAGAGCGGCTCCGATGCCAGCGGCGATGGAAAGGCTCAAGGAGTCGATGCCGTCCGCCTCAGGGTGGTGCGGATAAATGCCCCAAGGGAGGTTGGCTTGGGCCTGATGGGCTGCCAGCAAGCCGCGCACCAGGTCAGCGCCCGCCAGGCCGCAATGCTGGACCACAGCCACTACCCCGGGGATGGCGTCGCCGAGGTGGAGGTGACCAGCGGTTGGGCCGGTGCCCTGCCTGCCCGGCCCCCGTATCGCTACCCCATTGGCCCAGGCGGCCCATTCCGGTGAGATGCGGCGGCGGGGCGCCAGGCCGAACAGGGTGGCGCCGCGGCGGTAGGGGTGGGCCAGGGCCTGGTCGCGGGCGCTGATCACCGGGGGATGGTTCAGCGCGGCGGCGGCCAGGGCGGCGTTGTCGATGAGGTGGTTGATCATTGTCGCCACCAGGGTGTCGTCCACCGGTGCGCGGTCCGGGGATGCGGCCTTAGCCGCCAGGGTGGCGATGGTCCAGGCCAGCTGATCTTTAGGGAACGGGCGATCTGCGATCAGGTTGGCCCGGGCGGTTAGGTGCTCCACGGGAGGACACTCCTGGATTGGAAACTTTGGGACGATGGGGCCGCTTGCCGCCTATCGGTCCCGGCTGATCCGCACCGACACGCCGTCGATGATGGCCGGCACGGGGGCGGAGGGCTTGTCCACCTGCACGGTGACGGCCTGGATAGCGGGATAGCCTTGCAGCAAGTCGGCGGCGACGGCCTCGGCCACGCCCTCGATGGTGCGGAAGCGGCGGGCCGTGGCCACGCGAGTGGTGGCGGCCGTCAGCTTGGCGTAGCAGACGCTGAGGTCCCAATCGTCGGCACGGCCAGCGGGGCCCAGGTCCAGGGTGCAATCCAGCGAGATGTAGAAGCGCTGGCCCAGCTTGGCCTCTTCCGCAGTCAGGCCGTGGTGGGCGTAGACGGCGATGCGGTGGACCAGGATGTGATCAGTCATCGGCATGGGAACCCCGTGGAGACGAGGCGAGGGCCATGGCGAACGCGGGGGCGGCAGGGAGAGGCCGCACCCGAAGGCGAGCGCCGGCCCCATGCCGCTGGCGACGCAACCGGGACACCCCGCCCGTGAACGTTATCGGGTCGTGGCAGGTCTCCTGGCTTACGGGTCACCGCCTTGCCACCCGGCCTTCCCGGCACCCCCTTGAAACACGGGGAGACGCCAGTGGCTGGAATTGGGCGGAAGGCTCGCCGCTGACAGTTGCGGGGGCAGCGCCGGCCTTGCCCCGTGGGGCGCACCGGCTTCCCTCTTAGCCTCACGGGCGGGCAGACGCCTGCCGTGGGGAACCATGACGCGGCGGAGGGTAGGCCAAGGGACCCAAGACGTCAACAGCTACATAAAGAGATGTTTATGTCTCTATGCGTTGTGGAAACCCGCATCCCGATGGGTCCGGGCCAGGTCAACGAAGGCCCGCAGGTAGTCGAGGGTGGCGTCGGCCTCGCGATAGCCCAGGAAGATCTGCTTGGCGACGCCGGACCGGCCCAGCCGCACCGGGCTGACCCCGAACTTCCCGGCGTTCTCCTCCACCAGCCAGCGCGGCAGGGCGGCGACGCCGCGCCCATGCGCCACCATCAGCAGCATGATGTCGGTGGTCTCGATCGGCTTGTGCTGGCGCGGGCTGACCCCGGCCGGCAGCAGGAACTGGGTGTAGACGTCCAGGCGGTCGGTCGCCACCGGGTAGGTGATCAGGATCTCATCCGTCAATTGGTGCGGCTCCACGAACTCGGCACCGCACAGGGGATGCTCCGGCCCCACCACCAGCACCTGTTCGTAATCGAACACCGGCTCGAAACTCAGCCCGTTCTTGAACAGGGGATCGGGGGTCACCAGCATGTCGATCTCATGGCCGAACAGGGCGCCGATGCCGCCGAACTGGAACTTCTGCCGCACGTCCACATCCACCCGGGGCCAGATGTCCAGGTAGGGCGCCACGATCTTCAGCAGCCATTGGTAACAGGGGTGGCACTCCATGCCGATGCGCAGCTTGCCCCGCTCGCCCTCGGCGAACTGGTGCAGGCGTTCCTCCGCGTGCACCAGTTGCGGCAGCAGGCGGTTGGCCACGGCCAGCAGCCATTCGCCGGCCTGGGTCGGCCGCAGGCTGCGCCCCTCCCGCCGCCAGACCTCCACCCCGATCTGATCCTCCAGCTTGCGCATGGCATGGCTCAATGCCGACTGGGTGAGGTTCAGCCGCTCGGCCGCCGCGGTCAGGGAGCCTTGGCGGTCAACCTCGCTGATGATGGCCAGATGGATGCGTTCCAGGATCGCCATGCACCACCTCTATGAATCAGATTCATTGAAAGATGAATTCATACCATTTTTTCTCATGGATCGAACTCCGTATGGTCCCGGTCGACCCTCTCTTGCAAGGCGAAACCCATGGCCACCACCCACAACCTCGGATTCCCCCGCATCGGCGCCAAGCGCGAGCTGAAGTTCGCCCTGGAAGCTTATTGGAAAGGGGAAAGCACCCGTGACGACCTGGTGCGCGTCGGCGCCGACCTGCGCGCCCGCCACTGGCGCGACCAGGCCGGCCTGGACCTGGCCCCCGTGGGGGATTTCGCCTTCTACGACCAAGTGCTGGACATGAGCTTCACGCTCGGCAACCTGCCGGAGCGGGTGCGCGATTTCCACGGCGACGCCCTGGACAACTATTTCCGCGTGGCGCGCGGCCGTTCGGCCAAGGGCACCGAGGACCACGCCGCGTGCTGCGGCGGTGTCGCCGCCGGTGAGATGACCAAGTGGTTCGATACCAACTATCACTACATCGTGCCGGAGTTCGACGCCGGCACTGAGTTCAAGTTGGATGCCACCCGCCTGCTGGCCCAATTGGCCGAGGCCAAGGACCAGGGTGTCAAGGCCAAGCCGGTGATCATCGGCCCCGTCACCTATCTGGCGCTGGGCAAGGCCAAGGACCATTCCGACAAGCTGGCCCTGCTGCCCCGCCTGCTGCCGGTCTACGCCGACCTGCTGGCCGCCTTGGCTGACCAGGGGGTCAAATGGGTGCAGATCGATGAGCCCATCCTGGTGACGGAGCTGGATTCCACCTGGCGCGACGCCTTCGTCCAGGCCTACGAGGCCCTCAACACCGGTGCGGTGAAGCTGCTGCTGGCCACGTACTTCGGCCAGTTGAAGGAGAACCTGGATCTCGCCGCCACTCTGCGGGTGCAGGGCATCCATCTGGACGCCATCAACGCCCGGGATGAGGTCGATGCTCTGGTTCGGGCCCTGCCCGCCGACCGCGTGGTCTCGCTGGGCGTGGTCAACGGCCGCAACATCTGGAAGACCGACCTGGAGGCCGTGCTGGCCTGGTTGGAGCCGTTGGCCCAGACCCTGGGCGACCGGCTGTGGATCGCGCCCTCCTGCTCCCTGCTGCATGTGCCGGTGGATTTAGGCGGCGAGCGCAAGCTGGACGGGGAGGTCAAGTCCTGGCTGGCCTTCGCGGTGCAGAAGCTGGAGGAAATCCGTGTCCTGGCCACCGCGCTGAGCCAGGGCCGCGCCGCCGTCGCCGCCGACCTGGCCGCCAACGCCCAGGCCATCGCCGCCCGCCGGGCCTCCCCCCGCGTCAACAACCCAGCCGTGAAGGCGGCGGTCGCCCGCATCGACGCCGCCCTGGGTCGGCGCAAGAGCCCCTTCGGTGAGCGCACGGGAAAGCAGGCCGCCCTGCTGAACCTGCCGCTGTTCCCCACCACCACCATCGGCTCCTTCCCCCAGACCAAGGAAATCCGCCTGGCGCGCAGCCAGTTCAAGGCCGGCGCCATCGATGCCGCCGCCTATACCCAGGCCATGCGCAACGAGATCGCGCGCAGCGTGCGCGAGCAGGAGGCCCTGGGCCTGGACGTGCTGGTGCATGGCGAGGCCGAGCGCAACGACATGGTGGAGTACTTTGGCGAGCAGTTGGACGGCTACGTCTTCAGCCAGGGCGGCTGGGTGCAGTCCTACGGCTCCCGCTGCGTGAAGCCGCCCATCCTGTTCGGCGACATCAGCCGGCCCAAGGCGATGACGGTGGACTGGATCAGCTACGCCGCCTCGCTGACCAAGAAGCCGATGAAGGGCATGCTGACCGGCCCGGTCACAATCCTGAACTGGTCCTTCGTGCGCGACGACCAGCCGCGCGCAACCTCCTGCCTGCAACTGGCGCTGGCCATCCGCGGGGAGGTGCTGGACCTGGAGAAGGCCGGAATCCGCGTCATCCAGATCGATGAGGCGGCCCTACGCGAAGGTCTGCCGCTGCGCCGGTCCCAATGGCGAGAGTACCTGGACTGGGCGGTGGAGTCCTTCCGCATCACCGCCAACGGCGTGGCCGACGAGACCCAGATCCACACCCACATGTGCTACTCGGAATTCAACGACATCATCGCGTCCATCGCCGATATGGATGCCGACGTCATCACCATCGAGACGTCACGGTCGGCCATGGAGCTGCTGGACGCCTTCGACGATTTCAACTACCCGAACCAGATCGGCCCGGGCGTCTATGACATCCACTCGCCCAACATCCCCACGGAAGACCACATCGTCACGCTGATGAAGAAGGCGGCGGCGCGCATCCCGGCCGACCGCCTGTGGGTCAACCCGGACTGCGGCCTGAAGACCCGCCAGTGGAACGAGGTGATCCCAGCCCTGACCAGCATGGTCAGCGCCGCCAAGACCCTGCGCGCCACCGTTTCCTAATCGGCTTGCCTGTCAGCACGGGAGGGGCGCCACGTCCCTCCCGCCTTTCTTTTCTTTCGGAGGTCCCGCCCATGTTCGACCGCAGCCGCCACACCCTGGACCTGATCGATCCCGAACTCTCCTCCGCCATCGCCGATGAGAACCGCCGGCAGGAAGACCATATCGAGCTGATCGCGTCGGAGAACTACACTTCCCCGGCGGTGATGGCGGCCCAGGGCTCGCAGCTGACCAACAAGTACGCGGAAGGTTATCCCGGCAAGCGCTACTACGGCGGCTGTGAGCATGTGGACGTGGTGGAGCAGTTGGCCATTGACCGCGTGAAGGCGCTGTTCGGGGCGGAGGCCGCCAACGTCCAACCCAATTCCGGCAGCCAGGCCAACCAGGCGGTGTTCTTCGCCGCCCTGAAGCCCGGCGACACCATCCTGGGCATGAGCCTGGCGGAGGGCGGGCACCTGACCCACGGCATGGCACTGAACATGAGCGGCAAATGGTTCAATGCCGTCAGCTACGGCCTGGATGCCCAGGAGGACATCGACTACGCCGCCCTGGAGCGCCAGGCCCACAAGCATCGCCCCAAACTGATCATCGCCGGCGCCTCCGCTTTCGCCCTGCGCATCGATTTCGAACGCATCGCCCGGGTGGCCCGGGACGTCGGCGCCCATTTCATGGTGGACATGGCGCACTACGCCGGCCTGATCGCCGCCGGTATCTACCCCAACCCGGTGCCGCACGCCGACTTCGTCACCACCACCACGCACAAGAGCCTGCGCGGCCCCCGCGGCGGCGTCATCCTGATGCGCGCCCAGCATGAAAAGGCCATCAACGCCGCCGTCTTCCCCGGCCTGCAGGGCGGCCCGCTGATGCACGTCATCGCCGGCAAGGCGGTGGCCTTCAAGGAAGCGGCGACGCCGGAGTTCCACGCCTACCAGGCCCAGGTGGTGCACAACGCCCAGGCCCTGGCCGGCACGCTGATCGAGCGCGGCCTGCGCATCGTCTCCGGCCGCACGGAAAGCCACCTCATGCTGGTGGACCTGCGGGCCAAGGCCATCACCGGCAAGCGGGCAGAGGCGGTGCTGGGCGCCGCCCACATCACCGTCAACAAGAACGCCATCCCCAACGACCCGGAAAAGCCCTTCGTCACCTCCGGCATCCGCCTGGGCACCCCCGCCATGACCACGCGCGGGTTCACGGAACTGGAGGCGCACACCGTCGGTCATTTGATCGCCGACCTGCTGGAGGCACCGGAGGACGAGGCGGTGAGCGCACGGGTGCGTGAGCAGGTGGGGCAGCTAACGCGGGCGTTCCCGGTTTATCGGTGAGTATCTGCAAGGGCTGTTGCGGAGGGCGGAAATCATTGGCGGGTTGACATAAGGAAGATAGTCTACCGATTAAGTCCGTTCATGTTCCACAGTTATTAAACGAACAAGTTTCTCCGCTATCCCAGAATATTCGGTCGACTCAGAGCATTGTTCGTTTTCACAAAATAAAACGAATGCTCGACCATCGGCACGCCGCGAACTGGTATAGATGATTCCGTCAATCGGGTTACCATTAGAATCCCGAAAAACCCGTCTGAAGTATTCGGTAACAATCTGGGTTGGTACATATTCTATGTGCTCGCGACCGTCCCGCGTAATTGGCCGCGCAATGTCACTCGCAAAGGCATGAAGGAACCGGAGTGGATGGATACGGTGGTGTCCATCTTCTTCAAACACACTCGGAATAGCTGGCAGATCGGCTAGATCAAGCATGCGTAGATCCCGCGTCGGACGAAAGGTTCCAATCGATATGACTTGGCCAGCGTGGGTAGCAGCATCAAAGGTTTCAACACGCGCGGTGTCCAGATCGAAAGCACCATAGAACATTGGAATACCGGCGGGACTCATACGGTTGGACTGGATGGCGAATTCGGGCGGGGGCGTGCCTATTTCGGCACTGGTCGTATAAGGCGTTTTCCCGATGCGGATTCGAATCAAATCGGTATCGCTGATGATCGCCGTGATTAGGTTGAGATCTGCGAGTTCATTGACGACTGTTTCGCCAATCGCGGCGAGCATCTGCGAAGGGGGTACCTCCGTCATATCGTCGCTGTCATCGGGTGTGAGGAACACGTAGCGGGTCTGATGTTTCACAACGTGCTTAAATTGATCCCACCCCCAAGAAAGACGTTGGCTCTTATCACCGATATAATATTCACGATCAACCCAACCGTTATGGCCAACAGCACTGATGATCGCGTCGATTACATCGCTATTTTCGCTGATGTCGTAGTCACTTAATACATCCCAGGTGTCGGAGATTGATGCCTGATATCCGCCCTCGGCGGATTCATAGGCGATCCCCTCGTCATCGGGGTTATTCCAGTCAAACTTTATGCCAATGAGTACGATGCCGATAAAAGCATCAAAGCTTGCTGCGATTGGCTCCGCTGACTCCTCCCCGCAAAAAGAACACCTATAACTCTCAGAATTATTTGTGACCCATTGCTTAAGTACTGGATCGGTGACGCAACTCGCGCAGATATCGCCAGCGACTGCACTGTAGCCGCGCTCATATTGCTCTAGCTGCCATTCCTTGGCCCTGCCCACACGCGTGTCTCCTAAAAGTTTGCGCCGATCATAACACCGGAGGCTGTGGTCTAATTCGCCTGATCTCTCGCATGCCAGGAAATAGCGCAAACAGCACAACTTCAGATTACGCGCAGGCCACTCTTTTTCTCAGGCTCACTCATTGCGCGGCCCGTGAGTTGAAACAGTATTCCATCCAGTTCGCCCGTTGGGACGTGAAGTTCGTTAGCAATATGGTCGCGCGTGATCCGCTCACGCCAGAGCGCCGCGAACACCTGCGGCCACAAGGCCGACACCTCCGGATCAAGTCCTTCGGGTTCCTGACGACGATATCCGCGGCTCGACATCTCAATATTGAAGTTACGATTTTGCCAATCACTGACAACGCCGAGCTTGTGGAGCCGGTAGTTCAATGCAGCCACCGAAACACCCCAGCGTTTCTTGGCATGAATTAGTGCGCCAAGATCTGGCACATATCGAACCCGACTTACAACGTCATCTGCCGGCATCAGGAAGGCCGAAGCGAACCGATCCGCTTCGCTTTCCGCTTGCCTACTATCCTGCGGTGTACCATGTTTGTGCATTACTAAATGACCAAGTTCATGCGCGGCATCGAAGCGACTACGCTCCGTCGATTTGAACGTATTCAAGAAAGCGAACGGCTGTTCATTTCGCCAACACGAAAAAGCATCGACGTTCCTAGTATCTTCACAGAGTGAAAATACGCGAACGCCTTTGGACTCAAGTAACTTGATCATGCTCGAAATCGGCTGCTGACCGAGGCCCCAATTAGCACGCACGATTTGCGCCGCTGCCTCCGGGGTCGCGTCCCTAACCTGTGGGACGCTTATCTCGGGAAGGTTGAAACGCTCAGCAATCCAATCATGAAACAGGTATGCGATTACGCCGGCCGATAATGCAGCATCGCGTTCTTTCGCGGTCATTGACGAAAGGCTGCGGAAACTCGCGGCTTCGGTTGGAAGTTCATCAACCTCCTTTGCAAAAAAGAATGACTGCGGGAAGCCAAGGACGCGCGACAGTGCCTGCGTGGTCCCATCCTCCGGTTCATTCGCTCCATTCTCCAACCGCGAAATCGTAATCGGTGAGACATCGATCGCGCTCGCCAAGGCACGCGCAGTCAGCTTCCGCCGCTTGCGGGCCAAGATCAGTCTCTGAGGATTGAACACAGCAGCCATCAATCCTTGCGTGAGACGGTAACCTCATAGTCGGCTGGCGGCTCACTATCGTCCGCAAGCGGATTGGGGCCGTCCCATTCGCCCTTCTTAACGAGTAAGATGCGTTCGTGAAAGCCGTCGTACTTCTCGTCATTGATCGCGATCGGACAAGACAGTTCCGCGCGGACGTCATCACCATCAGCGTAAACAAACAACATCCAAGCTGCAGCGGTGATCTCCGCGGTCTCCTTGATCTTGTGCTCTGGGAATAACTCGTACTGACCGAGCTCCACCGCACGGGCCGATCCGGCCCCTTTCTTGGAAGATGCGATTGGATCGTATAACGGATCGCCAGCCCGATCAGCGTTCTGGAAGACGACCTTGATGCCGACGGATTCGTTGAAGATCGATTCGATATTATCGCGTCGGCAAACTTCCCAGCCCTGAGGTACGAAGACACGCCGCAAATGGGTAGTGCCCTCGATCCACGAAAACTGACCGGCAGCACTCAGCGGATGGAAGGGGGTAGCGTTTCGCCTACTGCCCACAGCAGCACGGACAACGTCCAGGAGTGCTGCCTTGGGAAGACCCAGCTGCTCGAGCCTAGGGACAACTTCCATCTCTTCCGCAAGAACCACCACGGCACGCTCCATGTTAACTTTCAAGCCCTCATTTGAGATGAGGAAAGTTAACATGTCAATGTTTTCATCATGGTTTTGTGCTCTTCTGACAAGAGGGGGAATTTCGCAAGCCGCCGCTCAGCCACCATAGCGAAGGCACTTCCAGATCGTGTCCCCATGCGTTCTCTAATCTGGACTGTCAATGCCCATGTGGGTTGATTGGCCTTATGGGGAGACATCGCCGCCGGGCTCACGGTTCTCTTCGTGGTCGCTGAGCGCCACACCATGGCCTTGGATGGCTGGAGCGGGTCAATGTGGTGTCCGCCATTCCTTTGCAGGCGGCAGGCGCGGGAACGACCTTGCTCTGGCCTTCGTCCCGGCGGGGACGACCCCTTGTGGCTGACCTGTTCCGGGGTGGTCAGGGGACCGCGTCTGGTTCTGGCATCCACCGGAACTCCGATCCATCGCACCACATGCTGTGCAGAATGACGGCCAGTTTGCGGGCGACGGCGACTTTGGCCTTTTTGAAGCCCGAACGCTTGGCGATACGCAGCCCCCAGGTCTGAAGCCCGGAGGGCTTCTTGATCCGGGTGAGGAGCACGTTGGCCGCTTCATAGAGATGGGTCCGGACCTCCTGGTCCCCGCATTTCGAGATGTGCCCGGAGAGATCGACCTCCCCTGACGCATAGCGCCTGGGGGTCAGGCCCAAATAGGCCCCGACGCTGCTGGATCGGACGAAGCGGGCGGGATCATCAATCGCCGCCCATACCGACAGTGCGGTGACCGGTCCGACCCCCGGGACCGCCATGAACCTGCGACAGACCTCGGAGGCCTTGGCCTGGCGCATGAGGTCGCGGTCGAGATCACTGATGCGGGACTGCAGCTCGGCCCTGGTCTTCAGCAGCGTTCCGACCAGCTTGCTCAATTCGGGGCTGGCGGACAGCTCACCGGCGAGAAGCTCCTCGGCCCGCTTCATGAACCCGCCGACCCGCTTGCCGAATAGGATCCCGAAGGTCTTGAGCAGGCCGCGGACCTGATTGTCGATGTCACCCCGCATGCCGACCAGCAACCCACGCGAGGTCAGAAGCGCCCGGGTCACATGGCTGGCGCCAGACTTGACGTGAACCTGCCGGAACCAGCCGGTACGCATGATCTGGGCCAGGCCGACCGCATCGTTCCGGTCCGTCTTGTTGATCATCATCGACAGCCCGGCCTTGGCGTGGCGGGCATCGATGCAGATCGCCGGCAAGCTGAACGCCCGCAGCTCGTTCCACAGCCAGACGGCCAGCGGGCCCGTTTCCAGCCCGATGCGATCAACCTCGCCGGCGCGTTCCCGGATGAAAGCAGCGATTGCCTCCGGCAGCGATGGTACCTTCCGCTCCGCCAGAATTTTACCCTGGTCGTCGACAATGCAGATCGCAGTCTCTTCCAGCGAGACATCCAGCCCGACATACTTCTTCATGGCAGCCCTCCTTCCGTGTTCCGGCGCGCGCCGATCCATCCCCACCGACCAGTGTGGAGGGCTGCCGCCTTCCTTCGAAAGGCCCCAGCGCAATTAGGCTATGTGGTGTAACAGGCGCCTGGCCATCGGGCTCTCCGGCGGGTTTGGCCGGGAGGGTCATGCAGCGGCAGTTGGCAGCATGATGGTGTGATCATCGCCGACAGCGGCAACGGATTCCAGGGTCATGTATCGGCCGCGCTGAACGGCCCATTCATCGTTGATCTCCATGAGGACGGCGCCGACCAGACGGGTGATGGCGTCCTCATTGGGAAAGATGCCGACGACCTCGGTTCGGCGCTTGATCTCGCCGTTGAGGCGTTCGATGGGGTTGGTGCTATGTAACTTGGTCCTGTGGGCGGCGGGGAAGGACATAAAGGCCAGCACGTCGTCCTCGGCCTCGTCCATGAGGGCGGCCAGCTTGCCGACCTTGGGACGGAGTTGATCGGCAACCTGGCGCCACTGTGTCCGGGCGGCGGCGGCATCGTCCTGGGCAAAGGCGGTGCCGATGAAGGCGGCAACGACACGGCGGCCCTGCTTGCCGGCATGGGCCAGGGCGTTGCGCATAAAATGAACGCGGCAGCGCTGCCAGGTGGCGCGGAACACGCGGGCCACGGCGGCCTTGATGCCCTCGTGGGCGTCGGAGACGACCAGCTTGACGCCACCCAGGCCGCGGCGCTTGAGCTTGCGCAGGAACTCCACCCAGAAGGTCTCGGCCTCCGAGACGCCGATGTCCATGCCCAGGACCTCCCGGCGGCCGTTGGTGTTGACCGCCACGGCGATGGTGACGGCGACGGAAACAATGCGGCCGTTCTGGCGGACCTTCACGTAGGTGGCGTCGATCCAGAGATAGGGCCAGTCGCCTTCCAGCGGCCGTTCCAGGAAGGTCTTCACCCGGCCGTCGATCTCCTCGCACAGCCGGCTGACCTGGCTCTTGGAGATGCCGGTCATGCCCATGGCCTGGACCAAGTCGTCCACCGCGCGGGTGGAGACGCCCTGGATATAGGCCTCCTGGATCACGGCCGTCAGCGCCTTCTCCGCCATGCGGCGCGGTTCCAGGAATCCCGGGAAATAGCTGCCCTTGCGCAGCTTGGGGATACGCAATTCCACTGTGCCGGCCCGGGTGTGCCAGTCGCGATCGCGGTAGCCGTTGCGCTGAACCAGCCGGCTCGCCGACCGCTCGCCAGGTTCGGCGCCGGTCAGCCCCTGGACCTCCAGTTCCATCAGCCGCTGGGCGGCAAAGCCGATCATCTCTCTGAGCACATCGGCATCAGCGCCCTTCTCAAGCATCGAACGCAGCGCCATCATCGGGTCGGTCATCGTGGTCACCTTCGGTTGGAGGGTGTGTGTGGTGACCAAACTCTACCGAAGACCCGCGATGACCGCCCGCCGGGTCAGGCCTTCCAGCCGGCTACGCCGGCCCCCAGGCCTGACCCGGCGGATGCGCTCCTACACCACGCGGTGGGGCACGATCCACTTCCAGATATCCGAAATAGGCACAAGTAAATGGCTTGGTGCGCCCTCAAAACCAAGGCGGCACGCAGCAACCCCCTTCGCAACCTTCGCCACTTCGCAGCGCCCTCTCGGCTAATCTCCACCATTTCAGCCATTCACCGGACCGGATCACCTTCCGATGATGCCGCCGAACGGCGAAGGACGGGCGTAGGCCTTCCTGCCGCCCCGGCATCATTCGAACAGGAACGCCCCCATGAACGCGATCGCGCCCGAGACACCCACGCCTTTCAAGCCCAAGAAGTCCGTGGCCCTGTCCGGTGTCACCGCCGGCAACACCGCGCTGTGCACCGTGGGCAAGTCGGGGAACGACCTGCACTACCGGGGCTATGACATCCTGGACATCGCCGAGCGCTGCGAGTTCGAGGAGGTGGCCCATCTGCTGGTGCACGGCAAGCTGCCGACGGGCGCCGAGTTGCGTGCCTACAAGGCCAAGCTGAAGGCCCTGCGCGGCCTGCCCACCGATGTGAAGCGCGCCCTGGAATGCCTGCCGGCTTCCGCCCATCCCATGGACGTGATGCGCACCGGCGTCTCCGCCCTGGGCTGCGCCCTGCCGGAGAAGGACGATCACAACATCCCCGGCGCCCGCGACATCGCCGACCGGCTGATGGCCTCGTTGGGGTCCATACTGCTGTACTGGTACCACTGGTCCACCAACGGCAAGCGCATCGACGTCGAGACGGACGATGAGTCCATCGGCGGCCATTTCCTGCACCTGCTGCACGGCCGCACGCCGTCGGCGGCGTGGGAGCGGGCCATGCACACCTCGCTGATCCTGTACGCCGAGCATGAGTTCAACGCCTCCACCTTCGCCGGGCGGGTCATCGCCGGCACGGGTGCCGACATCTATTCGGCGGTGACGGGCGCCATCGGCGCCCTGCGCGGGCCCAAGCACGGCGGCGCCAACGAGGTCGCTTTCGAGATCCAGAAGCGCTACGACACCCCCGACGAGGCGGAGGCCGACATCCGCCGCCGGGTGGAGGCCAAGGAGGTGGTGATCGGCTTCGGCCACCCCGTCTACACCGTCTCCGACCCGCGCAACGAGGTCATCAAGCGCGTCGCCCACAGCCTGTCGGTGGAGGCGGGCTCCACCAAGATGTTCGACATCGCCGCCCGGCTGGAGGCGGTAATGTGGGACATCAAGCGCATGTTCCCCAACCTGGATTGGTTCAGCGCCGTCAGCTACCACATGATGGGCGTGCCCACGGCCATGTTCACGCCGCTGTTTGTCATCTCCCGCACCTCCGGCTGGGCGGCGCACATCATCGAGCAGCGCATCGACAACAAGATCATCCGCCCCAGCGCCAACTACACCGGGCCGGAAGACCGCGCCTTCGTGGCCATCGACCAGCGCCAGTGAGGGTGGGGATCGTGCTGAACAGTGCCTATCGCAAGCCGCTAGCGGGCACGCGGCTGGACTATTTCGACGCGCCGGCCGCCGTCAACGCCACCCGGCCGGGCGCTTGGGCCGGGCTGCCCTATGTGTCGCGGGTGCTGGCGGAGCAGCTGGTGCGCCGCTGCCACCCGGCGCTGCTGACCGACGCCCTGCGCCAGCTGGTCGAGCGCCGGCGGGATCTGGATTTCCCCTGGTACCCGGCCCGCGTCGTCTGTCACGACATCCTGGGCCAGACAGCGTTGGTGGACCTGGCGGGCCTGCGCGACGCCATCGCGGACCAGGGCGGCGACCCGGCCAAGGTCAACCCGGTGGTGCCGACCCAGCTGATCGTGGACCATTCGCTGGCCGTGGAGTACGGCGGCCACGATCCGCAGGCGTTCGAGAAGAATCGCGCGGTGGAGGACCGCCGCAACGAGGACCGCTTCCACTTCATCGACTGGACCAAACGCGCCTTCGAGAACGTGGACGTCATCCCCGCCGGCAACGGTATCATGCACCAGATCAACCTGGAGAAGATGTCGCCGGTCATCCAGGTGCGGGACGGCGTGGCCTTCCCCGATACCTGCGTGGGCACGGACAGCCACACGCCGCACGTTGACGCCCTGGGCGTCATCGCCATCGGCGTGGGCGGGCTGGAGGCGGAGACGGTCATGCTGGGCCGCGCCTCCATGATGCGCCTGCCGGACATCGTCGGCGTCCGCCTGACGGGCCGGCGCCAACCGGGCATCACCGCCACCGACATCGTGTTGGCCCTGACCGAGTTTTTACGCCGGGAGCGCGTGGTCGGCGCCTGGGTGGAGTTCTTCGGCGGCGGCGCCGACAGCCTGTCCATCGGCGACCGAGCCACCATTTCCAACATGTGCCCAGAATACGGCGCCACCGCCGCCATGTTTTACATCGACCAGCAGACCATCGAGTACCTGACCCTGACCGGCCGGGCGCCGGAGCAGGTGGCGTTGGTCGAGACCTACGCCACGGCCCTGGGCCTGTGGGCCGACGCCCTGACGACGGCGGAGTATGAGCGGGTGCTGGAATTCGACCTGGCCAGTGTCGAACGCACCATGGCCGGCCCGTCCAACCCGCATAAGCGCCTGCCCACATCCGCCCTGCGAGACCGCGGCATCGCCGTGAACCTGGAGGGGGCGCTGGCGGAGGAGCGTGAGAGCCTGCTGCCCGATGGCGCCGTTATCATCGCCGCCATCACCAGTTGCACAAACACTTCCAACCCGCGCAACGTGGTGGCGGCCGGCCTGCTGGCCCGGAACGCCAACGCCCTGGGCCTGGTGAGCAAGCCCTGGGTCAAGACCTCCTTCGCCCCCGGTTCCAAGGTCGCGCGGCTGTACCTAGAGGAGGCGGGCCTGCTGCGGGAGCTGGAGGCGCTGGGTTTCGGCATCGTCGCCTATGCCTGCACCACCTGCAACGGCATGTCCGGCGCGCTGGACCCGGCGATCCAGCGGGAGATCATGGAACGCGACCTCTATGCCACCGCCGTGCTGTCGGGCAACCGCAACTTCGACGGCCGCATCCACCCCTACGCCAAGCAGGCCTTCCTGGCCTCCCCGCCCCTGGTGGTGGCCTATGCCATCGCCGGCACCGTACGCTTCGATATCGAGCGCGACGTGCTGGGCACCGATGACCAGGGCCGGCCGGTCACGCTGAAAGATCTGTGGCCGTCGGATGAGGAGATCGACGCCATCGTGGCCGCCAGCGTGAGGCCGGAGCAGTTCCGCCAGGTGTATGAGCCCATGTTCGGCGCGGGGCGGCACAGCGTCGAGAAGGTCAGCCCTCTGTACGACTGGCGCCCCACCTCCACCTACATCCGCCGCCCACCCTATTGGGACACGGAAGGGGTGGGCGCCCTGGCCGCCACCCCGCGCACGCTGAAGGCCATGCGCCCCCTGGCCATCCTGCCGGACAACATCACCACCGATCATCTGTCGCCCTCCAACGCCATCTTGGCGAACTCGGCGGCGGGCGAGTACCTGACGCGCATGGGCGTGCCGGAGGAGGACTTCAACTCCTACGCCACGCATCGCGGCGACCATCTGACCGCCCTGCGCGCCACCTTCGCCAACCCGCAGCTGGTCAATGAGATGGCGGTGGTGGACGGGGCGGTGAAGAAGGGCTCCCTCACTCGGCTGGAACCCGACGGCACGGTCACGCGCATGTGGGAGGCCATCGAGACCTACCTGGATCGCCGGCAGCCGCTGATCGTCATCGCCGGCGCCGACTACGGCCAAGGGTCCAGCCGCGACTGGGCGGCCAAGGGCGTGCGCCTGGCGGGGGTGGAGGCCATCGTGGCCGAGGGGTTCGAACGCATCCACCGCACCAACCTGATCGGCATGGGCGTGCTGCCGCTGGAGTTTAAGCCGGGCACCACCCGCCTGACCCTGGGCCTGGATGGCACCGAGACATATGATGTGGAGGGTGGACGCGAACCGCGCGCCGACCTGACGCTGGTCATCCACCGCCGCGATGGCACGGCTGAGCGGGTGCCCGTCACCTGCCGCCTGGACACGGCCGAGGAAGTGTCGATCTATGAGGCCGGCGGCGTGCTGCAGCGCTTCGCCCAGGATTTCCTGGCCGCTACGCGAACGAAGGAGGCCGTGTGATGGCCCAGGCCCCACAAGTCCGCATCCCCGCCACTTATATGCGCGGCGGCACCAGCAAGGGCGTGTTCTTCCGCCTGGAGGATCTGCCGGAAGCTTGCCGCGTGCCCGGTGAGGCCCGTGACCGCCTGTTCCTGCGGGTGATCGGCAGCCCCGACCCCTATGGCAAGCACACCGACGGCATGGGGGGTGCGACCTCCAGCACCAGCAAATGCGTCATCCTGTCGAGGAGTGCGCGGCCGGACCACGACGTGGACTATCTCTACGGCCAGGTCGCCATCGACACCGCCTTCATCGACTGGTCGGGCAATTGCGGCAACCTGTCCACGGCGGCCGGCGCCTTCGCCCTGCATGCCGGCCTGGTGGACCCAGCGCGCATCCCGCAGGAGGGGGTGTGCACGGTGCGCATCTGGCAGGCCAATATCGGCAAGACCATCATCGCCCACGTTCCGGTCAGCGGCGGCCAGGTGCAAGAGACCGGCGATTTCGAGCTGGACGGCGTGACCTTCCCGGCTGCGGAGATTGTGCTGGAGTTCATCGACCCGGCCGACGAGAGCGACGGGGACGGCGGCGGGTCCATGTTCCCCACCGGCAACCTGGTCGATGTGCTGGAGGTGCCGGAGAGCCTGGTGCCCGGCGGCCGGCTGAAGGCCACGCTGATCAACGCCGGCATCCCCACCATCTTCGTGCGGGCCGCTGACATCGGCTACACCGGCACCGAACTGCAGGGCGCCATCAACGGCGACGTCGATGCCCTGGCACGGTTCGAGGCCTTGCGTGCCATCGGCGCCGTGCGCATGGGGCTGATCCCTGACCTGGCCGGGGCGGCCAAGCGCCAGCACACGCCCAAGATCGCCTTCGTGGCGCCGCCGGCGGACCATGTCGTCTCCAGCGGCAAGGCCATCGCCGCCGGCGATGTCGATCTGCTGGTCCGCGCCCTGTCCATGGGCAAGCTGCACCACGCCATGATGGGTACGGCGGCGGTGGCCATCGCCACGGCGGCGGCCGTGCCCGGCACCCTGGTCAACCTGGCCGCCGGCGGCGGTGAGCGCACCTCCGTCCGCTTCGGTCACCCCTCCGGCACCCTGCGCGTGGGTGCCGAAGCCAAGCTGGTGGACGGCCAGTGGGCGGTCACCAAGGCGATCATGAGCCGTAGCGCCCGCATCCTGATGGAAGGCTGGGTTCGCGTACCCGCCGATGTGTTTTGAGCCTCAAGGAAACAGCCATGTCTACCCGCAAGAAACTCAAGGAACTGGTGGAGGCCCGCCGCGGCGTCATCGTGCCCGGCGCCTTCAACGCCCTGTCCGCCAAGGTGGTGGAAGACCTCGGGTTCGAGGCCATCTACGTCACCGGCGCCGGTGTCACCAACATGTGGTTCGGCATGCCGGACCAGGGCTTCATGGGCCTGGCGGAGATCGCCGACCATACGGCCCGCATCCGTGACACGGTGAATGTTCCGCTGCTGGTCGATGCCGACACCGGCTTCGGCAACGCGCTGAACGTCTATCACACCGTGCGCACGCTGGAGCGGGCGGGTGCGGACTGCATCCAGTTGGAAGACCAGGTGGCGCCCAAGCGCTGCGGCCATTTCAATGGCAAGGACGTCATCTCCACCGAGGAGGCGGTGTCCAAGATCAAGGCCGCGGTGGATGCCCGCCGCGACCCGGGCCTGCTGATCATGGCCCGCACCGACGCCGCCGCCGTCCACGGCTTCGACGCCGCCATCGAGCGTGCCCAGCAGTTCGCCGAGGCCGGCGCCGACATTCTGTTCGTGGAGGCGGTGACGACAGCCGATGAAATCCGCGCCTTGCCCCAACGCCTGGCCAAGCCACAGCTGATGAACATGGTCATCGGCGGCAAGACCCCCATCTTCAACGCCACCGAATTGGCGGCACTGGGCTACGGCGTCGTGCTCTACGCCAACGCCGCCCTGCAGGGCGCCGTCATGGGCATGCAGAAGGCCCTGACGGTGCTGCGCGACGAAAAGGAAGTGACGGAGACCAGCGGCCTCGTCACCCCCTTCGCCGAACGCCAGCGCCTGGTGGGCAAGCCCGAGTGGGATGCCTTGGACAAGCGCTATAGCTGAACCCGAAGGGCGTGAGGGACGGGTCTTTTCCGTTCTTCACTCCCGGCCTCGATAGGGCGCAATGGTCGCCACCGTCTCATCCACCACCAGGGGCCTGCCAATGGCCGGAAAGGCCCGCTGCGCGCAGTTGGTCCGTTCACAGACTTTGCAGCCGGCGCCGATGGGGGTGGCGGCGTCCGGGTCCGACAGGTCCATGCCCTTGGCGTAGACCAGGCGGGCGGCATGGCGGATGTCGCAGCCCAGGCCGATAGCGAACTGCTTGGCCGGCGCGCCATAGCCGCCGGCACCATGGGTGACGGTGCGCGCCACCCAGAGGTATTGCCGTCCCTCCGGCATCACCGCCCGCTGGGTCAGGATACGGCCCGGCTGGGCGAAGGCCTCATAGACGTTCCACAGGGGGCAGGAGCCACCGACGCGGGAAAAGTGGAAGTCAGTGGCCGATTGCCGCTTGGAGATGTTGCCCGCCCGGTCCACTCGCACGAAGAAGAAGGGCACCCCCCGGGCATCCGACCGTTGCAGGGTGCTGAGCCGATGGCACACTGTCTCGAACCGCACGCCGAACTGCCGCTCCAGCCGCTCGATGTCATAGCGCAGGCTTTCGGCGGCGGAGAGGAAGGGCTGATAGGGCAACAGCACGGCGCCAGCGAAGTAGTTGGCCAAGCCGATGCGGGCCAGCCGCCGCGCTTCCTCGCCCGAAAAATCGCCTTGGGCCGTCAGCCGGTCCAGTTCATCGCCGCATTCCAGGAAGGCGACCTGCGTGGCCATATGGAAGGCGCGCTGCCCCGCCGTCAGGTCGGCGGCGAGGTGCAGGGTGCGGCTGGCGGCATCGTAACGACGGGTGGGCCGGTCCCCGCCATCCTCCATCACCAGCCGCACGCCATGACGCCGCGCCAGGTGCGCCAGCAGGCCAGGCGCCATAGTGCCGATGACCAGGTCCGCCGCGCGGTACAGCTTCTCCGCCGCCAGGTCCAGCGTGTCGATATGGTTATGGCGCGCGTAGAAGAAGTCGCGCACCTCCTCGAACGGCATCAGCGGCTTGGGCGCCTGCTGCCAATCCTCCCCCAGCCGCGCCGAGACCTGCTCCAGCCGGCCGGAGACCTCACGGTAGCGGCGGTGCAGCGACATCAGGGCGCGGCCCACCGCCGGCATGGTGGAGGCCAACTCGCGCAGCTCCGCCAGCGCGACACCGTCCCCCACCCCGGCCTCGGTCAGCGCGTCGCGCAGGTCGGCGACCAGCCGCGCCTCCTCATCCTCGGAGAACAGCTGCACGTCGACGCCGAAGACCGCGTTGATCTTCAGCAGCACGGGCACGGTCAGGGGCCGCAGGTTCTGTTCCAGCTGGTTGAGGTAGCTGGGCGACAGCTCCAGCGCGCGGGCCAGCGCCGCCTGGCTCAGCCCCCGTTCCTCCCGCAACCGGCGCAGCCGCACGCCAACGAATTGCTTACGCATGGCCTGTCATCCACAACATTCACTCATTCGCCGGATATCATTAACAAATCTACGCAACTTCAAGCGTTTCCGGGAATTCCTTTTGCGAATATTGAGAATGTCAGTGCTGATGGCAAGTGGGATTAAGGAGACACACGATGGATGGGCCCATGGATACCGACGCCGCCTCGGTGCTGACCGAAATGGTGTTTCCCGGCCTCGCCAACCACTACGGCACCCTGTTCGGCGGCCAGGCGCTGAACCTGATGGGCAAGGCCGCCTTCATCGCTGCCAGCCGCCGCGCCGGCTGCGACGTCGTCATGGTGGCCGCAGACAGGGTGGTCTTCCGCCGGCCCATTCCCGTGGGGCACCTGTTGGAACTGACGGCGCGCGTCGTGCGCATCGGCCGGTCGTCCATGACGGTCGCGGTCAGTGGCCAGAGCCGCCCGCCGAAGGGCGGCCCGAACAGCCATGCCATGGATGGGGTCTTTGAGATGGTCGCGGTCGATGCCGACGGGCGCCCGAAGCCGGTTTTCGCACAGCCGGGAGCGGCGGTCGCCCGGAAAAACTGATAAAGTCAGGCGCGTTCTTCGATGATTTCAAAACCGGTGGTTACCATGAAGAAGATACTAATCATCGGCATTGGCGCCGGAAATCCCGACTATGTAACCATCCAAGCCGTCAACGCCCTAAACCAGGTCGACGTTTTCTTCATCCTCGACAAGGGCGCGGAGAAATCCCGGCTAATCGAACTGCGCAAAGAAATTTGCCGGCGCTACATCCAGGGCGACGATTACCGTTTTGTCGACGCGACCAGCCCGCAATGGGACCGGACGTCAGAGAATTATCTTTCAACGGTCGATGGTCTGAACCGCGACAAGCAGGTCCTGTTCGAGCGCCTGATCACCTCGGAGATGCGGGATGGCGAATGCGGCGCCTTCCTCGTCTGGGGCGACCCGACCCTATATGACAGCACGATCCGGATCATCGCGACCATCGCCGCGACCGGCCGACACGACCTGGAATACGAGATGATACCCGGTATCAGTAGCGTGCAGGCCCTTGCGGCACGGCACAAAACATCCCTGAACCATATCGGTCGATCGATTGAGATCACCACGGGCCGTAGGCTGGCGGAAGGGTTCCCCAACAATGCCGACTGCGTCGTTGTCATGCTCGATGCCGACAACAGCTACAGGCGCTACGCCGACCAGGAAGATATCGAGATCCACTGGGGGGCTTACTTGGGCACGCCGGACGAAATCCTGGTGGCGGGAAAGCTGAAGGACGTTGTGGACGACATCGAGCGCCTACGGGCAGAGGCGCGGCTCAAGAACGGCTGGGTCATGGACACATATCTCCTGCGCCGTAGCAGCAGCGAATTGTGAACCGCACTGCAATTGTCGGAGGCGTTCACTTCTGAGAGTAGGGCTCAAGCATCAGATCGCGGTTCACCAGCACGCGCAAGGGCAGCCCCGGCCGGTCCGTGAGCGTGGGCTGAACGCCCAGGTCCTTGGCCGCCAGTCGTTGCCCTACTTGGTTGGCGGCGTTATCGCCGCTCTGGCGCACGGCCACGACGACATTGCCGCCGCCGTTGGTCTGGGTATCGCCATTGCTGGCCAGTTCGCCGGACACCCCCAGCAGGGTGGAAAGCACCATGCCGCGCAGCAGGCGGCCGGTGTGGTAATCGACCTCGTCTTCCAATCCGGCGTGGCCCTCCGTGTCGGTAGCCGGCAGGCGGTCTAGCACCAGGGATTTGCCGTTGGGTAGCAGCAGGCGTGTCCACACCACCAGGATGCGCGACTGGCCGTAGGTCACGGCGCTGTCGTAAGTGCCCAGCAGGCGCGCACCCTGAGGGATCAGCAGGAACCGACCCGTGACACTGTCATAGATGTTCTCCGTCACCTGGGCGGTGACCTGCCCAGGCAAGTCGGAATTCAAGCCTGTCACCAGCGCCGCCGCCAGGACGGTGCCGGCTTGGATGACATAGGGGGAGGCTGGTGGTTGCAGCCGATGCGCCGCCACGGTCATGGTGTCTGCTGGACCGTGCAGGAAAGCCCGCTTATGGGCCTGCTGGTTGGGATCGTTGTCTTCAGCCTCCTCCCCAGCGGCAACGGCCGCCCCCTGCCCTGGTTCCTCCTTCGCTTCCAGCAATGGACCAGCGGCATGGGCTGTCACGGTGAAGAACACCGGGGACGCGGCGGCCTGCTGGCGCTGGCGGTTCCGCTCCTGCGCCGCAGAGTTCGCCGGCCCGCCGGGACTGGTGAACGCTGGCATTGGCGACGGTGGCGGCAATGGCTGCGATGCAGGAGGCACCGCCGGGTGTCGGGTCAGGTCAGCATAGCCGGGCGGTGGTGCTGTCAGGCTATCGTCCGGCTTGACCTCGGTGGCGTAAAGCTGCTGATCGGCCGTCAGCTTCGGCGGTTTCCAGGTCAGCGCCCACCACAGCGCCACCACCACCAACAAGGCCAGGACCGCGCTGGCGATGCCCAAGGTCCGGCGCGACAGCCGTGTCACCGGTCGCGGCCGCGCCCGCAGGGCGAAGGCCGCCGGATCCGCCTTGGTCGGGGGCTCCGGGGTCGGGTCCATGTCAGCCCCGGCCGTCGATGCGGGTGATGCGCACCACCTGCTGCGGATCGGCGCCCAGGCGCAGTTCCGCAGCGGCGAACAGCCGGTCGACGATCAGGGTGGCGCCGCGCACCCGGTAGTTCACCAGCTCGGCCGTGGCACCGTCCGGTCCCACCACGAACAGGGGCGGCATCTCCCCCTGGCTGATACCGGCGGGGAAACGCATATAGACCTTGCGACCATCGTCGAACACCTGCACCGGCCGCCAGGGTGGCGTATCGCCACTCAGTTCATAACGGAAGCGTAGGGCGGAGAGGTCGAGGCCATCCGCGGCCTGGGCGGTGGCTCGCCCTTCCTCATCCCGGTTGCGGGCCTTCAAGGCCACCAAAGCGTCGGCCGGATAGCGCCAGGAGACCTCGGCCATATATGTGGAGGCGGTGGGATGGGCCTCCAGGTGGTAGCTGCGGCGATCGGTCAGGATCACCAGGTTGTTCATGGGCAGGGTGGCGGCCAGGGGCTTCACCAGCACATGCACCTGCCGGCCCTCGCCGCTGCCGCTCTCACTGTCGCCGATCTTCCATTGCACGGTGTCGCCGGCGGCCACCGACTTCAATTCCTCCCCCGGTTCCAGGGCAATGTCCGTGACATGCACCGGCGCCACATAGACTTGGTAGAGCGCCCCCTCGGTGTAGGGGAAGACCTGCATGGCATTGATGTAGCCGTCGCGGCTGGGCAGCACCTTGGCGCCCGCGTTGGCGGCCTGCACCCGCTTGGCCGGATCCGTGGCCTCTGCCGTTGGAGCGCCTTCCGGCACCAATGGCTTGAGCTGCCCTGGCAGGGGCAAGGGCTCCGGCAGGGTGACGATCTCCACCGGCTTGGGTGGTGCCGGCTCCAGTTGGGTAGGCTGTGGGACGTCGTAGGTGATGGCCGGAGGCTTGTGGGCACAGGCGACCAAGGGAAGGCTGAGGGCCAGGCAAAGCCAACGCGTCATGGCGATCCTCCCGGCCCCAACTCCTGGGCCCAGTTGATGGCGTCGATGTACAGGCCGAGCGGGTTCTGCCGCAGGCGGGACTCGGTGTGCGGCGTCTGGATCACCACCGTCAGGATGGCGGACCAGCGCAGGGGCGCTTGCGGCGCCCCGTCCTCGAAGGGATGTTCGATCCAGGCGACGCGGAAAGAGTCAGGGCTGGCCCGCACCACGCTGGTGACGTCCACTGTTACGGCGTGGCGGCCCAGCCGGCCGAAGGGGTCCGCTTGGCGAGCGTAGGCGTCCAGCGCCGGCTTGGCGCGGCTGGTGATTTGGCCATAGGCGTCGAGCCAGGCCTGGCGCACCACCACCGGGTCCACCGACAGGCCGCGCACCTCGGTGACGAAGCGCCCGAGGAAGTATGCGACCTGGGCGTCGCTGGGGCGGTAGTCCGCCGTGGCCGGCGCCACCGCCTGGATCGCCCCCAGCTTGTCCACCTCCACCACGAAGGGCGTCACCACCGCCCGGGCCCGCATGCGAACATCGTCGCCCAGCAGCACGGCGGCCAGGCCGAAGCAGCCGAAGGCCATGAGGCGCCAGTTGGCGGCCTGCACCCGGGCGCTGCCGATGCGGTCATCCCACAGCTGCTCCGCCCGCTGGTAGGGCGTGACGGGGGCGGGTGTCTCGCCGTACCGGGCCTGTCGGCGCCGCCATCTCATGGTCCATCCCCCTTCAATTGGGGCCGCATGGCGGAGCCGCCACCGCCATCCTCCCGTGACAGATGGTCCGTGGCGCGCACCACCGCCTGCTGGCGCAGACGCTCCGCCCAAGCCGGAGTGGTGGAGGCGGGCGGCGAAGATGAGGCCAGCGGCGGGGGTGGCGGGCTCGCCGGCGCTGCGGGCGCTGCCGCGCCCATGCCCCGGCCCAAGCCACCACTTGCCGCCCCCGCATCGGCACTCGCCGCCCGGGCGGTCATACCGGCGCCCCCCGCCGCCAAGGCCGCGGTGCCGGCCACCATAGCCACCGGCGCCGCCGCGGCCCCCAGGCCCAACTGCGGCGCGCCGGAGGTCAGGCCGCCCGCCAAACGGTTGGCGGCGAAGGCCAGGCCGGCCACAGTCATGGCCGCCAGCAGAATGGTCATCGTGTCCTGCAGGCTCAGCTCCTGCGCCGGGTCGGTGGGTAGGATTTCCGTGTAGAGCCGGGTGCCGATGCCGGTGATGACGGCGAACACCAGGATGCGGACGCCCGAGGTGACCACCTGGCCCAGCACCGGCTCGGCGATGAAGGCCGTGCCCTTCCACAAGGCGAAGGGTACCAGGATGAAGCCCTTCAAGGTCGTCAGCTTGAACTCGATGACCGCCAGGAACAGCAGGATGGCCAGGATGAAGAAGGCCAGCAGGGTGATGAGAATGGCCATGGTCAGCAGCGCGACCTCGCCTAAATTACTGAACACCTTGGGGAAGCCTGACAGGCGCTGGAACTGGTTCAGCAGCACCTGGGCGCCTTCCACGCCAGCGTACGCGAGACGGCCGGGGTGCTGGAAATCAACAAAGTCCAACGTCGACCCGGTAGCCTTTAATCCGAGCGCTGCAAAGCTCTGAAAAATGACCCCCGCAAGCTGATTCCAATGATTGAGCGCCAGGGCGAAAAAGCCGACGGACAGCACCTTCTTAGCCAAGGCCTGGGGAACATCCTCTTCGCCGGTAGCCCACGCCAACCCGGCCAGGGTGCCGTCAATGCCGATCAGCACCGTGACCAGGAAGCCGACATCGCCGGCAATCAGGCCAAAGCCGCCATCAATGGTGCGACTGAAAACGTCGAGGAAATGATCAAGAACGGAGATATCGCTAGCCATGAGGCGGCTCCGTTTTCGATGGGGGCGCGGTCTGTGATGGCTGCTGGGCCGGCACAGACTTGTCGGGCATGTTCGGAAACAGCTGAACCGGCGGCGGGTTATACTGGCCCGCGCCCTTGCCCATGAACCGCCGCCGCTCAGCCTCATCGGCGACCGTGCAGCGGGGATCGTCCACCGCCTTCATGCCCAGATCCCGGCAGCGATCCAGTTCCTGGCGCAGCAGGGCATGGTCGGCCAGCAACTGCTCCACGGTGGGGTCGGCGGCGCGGGCCAGCAGGGCGATGGAACCGGCGGTGACAACGGCAGCGGCGGCCACCGCCGCGACGAGAGTGCGCGTCTTCATGGGGAGCCTCCAAACACCTGAACGGGTATCTGAGTATACCCCACCCCCGCGCCCACGAACCGGCGCCACTCCGCCTGCGCCGCCGCCTCTTCTTCAGTGATACGCAAGGCCTCCGCCGTTTGGGCACGGGCGTTGGCGGCCAGCAGATCCTGGGTGGTGGCGAGCTGACGCACCTGCAGCGCCAGCAGCTGGTTGCCGGCCTGCGTGGCCTGTAAAGCGCCCACCGCCCCCTGGCTCTGATCCACCAGCGCCGCCATCAGCGCCTGGTCGGCGGCACCGCCCTGCACCACCTGGGCCTGCACGGCCAGGGCCTGGCGATGCGCCTCCACCGCGGCGGCGCGTTGGGCATCGCCATCGGCCACCACCCCCGCCTGGGTGACGGCGCCGTCATAGGCCGGATACAGCACCTGCATCTGCTGCTGCAGCCGGCTGACATCAAAGCTCAGCCGCTGGGCCTGGCTTACCAAGGTCGTCAGCTGGGTCATCGAGGCCTGCAGCTGCGCCAAGCTGGAATAGGGCAGCGTCGTCAGGTTGCGCACCTGGTACTGCAGCGATTGGGTGAGCTGCTGAATCTGGGCGACCTGGTTGTTGATCTCCTGCAACGCCCGCGCCGCCGCCACCGTGTTCTGCACCAGGTTGGCATGGTCGATGACCGCCCACTGGGCCTCTGCGGGCGGCGCCAGCAGCACCAAGCCCAACAGGGCAACGGTCCAGCGCCGCCTCATGACCAGCCCTCCACCAAGTCGGCCGCCCAGGGCAGGTCCCGGGCGCGCAGCCAGGCGGCACCGAACCCTTCCGGCCCCGCCTCGGCCAGCACCCGGTCCACCTGCGCCAAGTCCTCGGGCTGGGAGGCGCCGCAGATTGCCAAGGCGGCGGGGCCCATGCTCAACTCGAACAGGCGGCAGCCGGCGGCCGACTGGAACCAGTAGTCCCGCTTGGGCACGGCCTGGGCGATGGTGGTGATCTGGCGGTCGTTCAGGCCCAGGCGGACATAGGCCTGCCGGCTCTCCGGCTCGACCGCGCGGGCGTTGGGCAGGAAGATGCGCGACAGGCAGCTTTCAATGACCGCCGGGGCGACGGGAGAGTCCAGAATATCGGCCAGGCTCTGCGTGGCGAACACCACCAGGGCGTTCTTGCCCCGCACCGTCTTCAGCCACTCCCGCAGCTTGGCGGCGAACAGCGCATCGTCCAGCGCCACCCAAGCCTCATCCACCCCGATCAGGGTGGGCCGACCGTCCAGCCAGCCCTCAATGCGATGGAACAGGTAGAGCAGGACGGCCCGCGCCGCCCGCTTGGAGCCCAGCAGATCTTCCGTCTCGGTGGCCAGCAGGCTGACATCGCTCAGGCTTTCGGCGTCCGCGTCCAGCAGGCGGCCGAAGGGGCCGGACAGGGTGTAGGGCTCCAGCGCCGCCTTCAGGGTGTTGGATTGCAGCAGCGCCACCAGCCCGGACAGCGTGCGCTCGGCCGGCGGCGCCCCAGCCAGGCTGCCCAACGCCGACCACACCATGCCGCGCGCCGCCGGCGTCAGGGGCACGCCCTCCTGCCCCAGCAGGGTCTCGATCCACTCCGCCGCCCAGGCGCGCTCCGCCGCCTCGTCAATGCGGGCCAGAGGCTGGAAGGCGATGGCCTGCACCCCTGCCCGCTCCTCGCCCAGGGCCAGGTCATGGAACACGCCCCCGGCCGCCCAGACCGCCGCCTTGGAGGACCGCCGCTTGTCGAACAGCACCACCCGGGCCTGGGGATAGCGGCGGAACTGCAGCGCCATGAGCGCCAGCAGCAAGGACTTGCCCGCCCCGGTGGGGCCCAAGATCAGGGTGTGCCCCACATCGCCCTGGTGGGTGACCAGCCGGAAGGGCGTCGCCCCGGCGGTGCGCGCCACCAGCAACGGGGGACCGTTCAGATGGGCGTTGCGCTCCGGCCCCGCCCATACCGCCGACAGCGGCAGCATATGCACCAGGTTCAGCGACGAGACCAGCGGCTGGCGCACATTGGCGTAGCATTGGCCGGGCAGGCTGGACAGCCAGGCCTCCACCGCATTCAGCCCCTCCTCCACCGCCACGAAGCCCAGGCCGCGCGCCACCCGCCCCACCGCCCGCGCCCGCTCCGCCGCCACCGCCTCGTCCTCATTCCACACGGTGACCGTGGCGGTGAAATAGCCATAGCTGACGGCGTCCGAGCCCAGTTCACGCAGCGCCATGTCGGCATCCAGCGCCTGCGCCTCGGCATCGCTGTCGACCAAGCGGGATTCCTGCTGCCACAGCACCTCGCGCAGCAGGGCGGCGATGCCCTTGCGCTTGGCCCACCAGTGCCGGCGCTTGGTCGCCAGTTCCTTCTGCGCCTCCGCCTTCTCCAGCGGCAGCCAGCGCACCACCCAGCGGTAGGGCAAGGCCAAGTGGTTCAGCGCGTCCAGCAGCCCCGGCCAGGTGGCATCGGGCAGGCCGCGCAGGGTCAGGGTGCGCAGGTGCGCCCGGCCCAGCAGCGGCGCCACCCCCGGCGTCAGGGCGCAATCGGGCAGCAGGCCGTCCAGGTGGAAGGGCACCGGCGGCACCGTCACCGGGTGGCGGCCATGGGTGGAGATGCAGCCGTGGAGATAGGCCAGGGTCTCGGCATCGTCCAGCCAGCGGCACACCGGCATCAGCGGCACCAGCAGATCCAGCACCCGGTCCCCCTCCGCCACGACGGCGTCGCGCACCAATCGCCAGTCCAATTCCCGCCGCCGGCCGGCCGTGTCGTAAAGCAACTGGCCCGCCTGGGCCGTGCGCTCCGGCGGCGGCAGGTAGCAGAGCGTCAGGAACTGCTCGCTCTCGAACTGGGCGCCCTCCTGGTCAAACGCCGCCCGGCGCTCCTCATCCACCAGGCGGGAGACCAGGTCGGGAAAGCGGCTGTCCGGGTAGCCGGTGGCCGGCCGCCGGGCCGCCTCGACGAACAGGGCCCAGCCCTCGCCCAGGCGCTTCAGCGCGTTGTTGACGCGGGCCGCCACCGCCATCAGTTCCGCCGCCGGCACCGCGTCCAGGTCCGGCCCCCGGAACAGGGCGGTGCGTTGCAGGCTGCCGTCCTTGTTCAGCACCAGGCCCGGCCCGACCAGCCCGGCCCAAGGCAGGTAGTCGGCCAGTTCCCGGCGCTGGGCGCGGTATTCGCGGAGGTCGAGCATGGTCAGACGTCCAGCAAGTGTCGGGCGACCCGCAAATGACGGGCGAACAGCGGCAGGAACTGTGGATCCTGGCGGGTCAGGAACAGGGCCACGCCATGGCCCAGGGCATAGACCGCCGCCCCCGCCAGCCACAGCTGCAAGCCCAGCCCGATGGCGGCGGCCAGCGTGCCCAGCGCGATGGCCAGGCCGCGCGGGATGCCGCCCAGCAGGATGGGCTCGGTCAAGGACCGGTGCAGCGGCACCAGCCAGCCGGCAAGGTCACCGGTCATGACACCAGCGCCCCGCCGGAGAAGCTGAAGAAGGTCAGGAAGAAGCTGGCGGCGGCAAAGGCGATGGACAGGCCGAACACCACCTGGATCAGCCGGCGCATGCCGCCGGAGGTCTCGCCGAACGCCAGCGCCAGGCCGGTGCCGATGATGATGAGCACGGCGATGATCTTGGCGACGGGGCCCTGGACGGAGTCCAGGATCTGCTGCAGCGGCTGCTCCCACGGCATGCTGGTGCCGGCGGCCAGGGCCGCCCGGGGCAAGAGCAGCGCGGTGGCCAGGGACCAGCGCAGGGGAAAACGCTTCATGACGAACCTCCAGGTTCAATGGGGGTGGGCAGCGCCAGGGGGCCAGCGCCCAGGGGTTCCAAGGCGTAGCCGTCGTCGCCCTTGAGCCCAGCGACACGCCACAGGCCAGCCAGGCGTCGTTGCGGGCCCCGGCCGGCTAGGACGGCGATAAGGTCGATGGTCTCGGCGATCAGCGGCCGGGGCACCGTCACCACCGCCTCCTGCACCAGTTGCTCCAGCCGGCGCAGGGCGCCCGGGGCGGAGCCCGCGTGCAGGGTGGCGATGCCGCCGGGATGGCCGGTGCCCCAGGCCTTCAGCAGGTCCAGGGCCTCGCGCCCGCGCACCTCGCCCACGGGAATGCGGTCGGGGCGCAAGGCCAGGCTAGCGCGCACCAGGTCCCCCATGCCCATGACGCCCGGGCGGGTGCGCAAGGGCACCACATTGGGCACGTCGCAGCGCAGCTCCCGCCGGTCCTCGATCAGGATGATGCGGTCGCCCGTCTGCGCCATTTCCCGCAGCAGGGCGTTGGCCAGCGTGGTCTTGCCCGTGCCGGTGCCACCGACGACGAGGATGTTCCAGCGCTCGGCCACCGCGCTGCGCAGGGTAGCGGCCTGGCGGGCGGTCATGACCCGGGCGGCGACGTAATCGTCCAGGCCCAAGCCCATGGCCACCGGCTTGCGGATGGCGAAGGTGGGGCCGGTGACCACCGGCGGCAGCAGACCCTCGAACCGCTCCCCGCCCTGGCCGTCGGCGTCCGGGGGCAGTTCGGCGGAGATGGAGGGGTGGCCGCCATGCACCTCCTCTCCGGCGCAGGAGGCGACCAGGCGGATGATGCGCTCCCCATCGGCGGCGGACAGGCGATGGCCGGTGACGGCCAGGCCGGCGGACAGATGGTCGACCCACAGCCGGCCATCAGGGTTCAGCAGGATCTCCACGATGTCCGGCGCCCGCAGCAGGTCGGCCAGCAGCGGCCCCAAGGCGCTGCGCAGCATACGGGCCGTGCGGGCGGCCACGAGGGTGGAACCGTCAGACATGGGCCGCCGCCGCCTCGCCTGGCGCCGGTTCGGCGTCCGCCCTATCCGGGCTGGCGGCCTGGTGACGCTCCGGCCAGATCTCGACACTGATCTCCTGGACCAGGCTCTCGCCGCGCTGCAGCCGGCGGCCCAGGGTGGCGATGTAGTTCTGATAGCGCTGGGTGCCCTGGGCCTTGGCGGCGGCCTGGTGCTCGGCGGGGATGGGCATCGTCACCGACAGCCAGAAACGCACGAACAGCGCCTGGGCCTCGATGGCGATGGTCAGGTCGCGCTCCACCCGCTCCAACTGCCGCGACAAGCGATCCAGCCGGCGGGCATAGGCGGCCTCGCGCCGGTCCAGCGCGTCCGGCGACAGGAAGGAGGCCACCGCCGCCTCCACCAGCTGCGACCGGTGCACGCCCTGGCGCAGGGCCAGGTCGGTCAGCTGGTCGGCCAGCTTGGGATCGAAGTAGCAGTTGAGGCGGCTCTTCATGGTCACAGCCCCATGCCGTCATCGGGGTCGAGCGCCGCCGCCCGGGCGACTGGCAGCCTAGCCATCACCCGCTGGCGCGGCCCCTCGTCATCGGGCCCGTCATCGGCCACGGCGAACTCGTCGGTAGGGTCGAGGGGCGGGGCGGCTTGGTCGGGGCCAGCCAAGTCCGGCTCCTGCCGGATGCCGCCCTCCTCGCCCTCGGCACCGCCCGCGCCGCCGGGCCCGGTGGGCTCGCCCCGGGCCGCCCGGCCCGACCAGTCATCAGGCCGGCCTGGGGGGCGGTCGGGATAGACAGTGTCGTTGAGCACCGGCGCCGGCAGGACGCGGTCGCGCAGTTGCGGCTCCTCGTAATAGCGCAGCTTGCGCGCCCGGATGGGCGGCGTGCCCGCCACCATCACCAGCTCATCGGTGGCCGGCAGTTGCATCACCTCGCCGGGGGTCAGCAGGGGGCGCGCCGTCTCCTGCCGGCTCACCATCAGGTGGCTGAGCCAGGGCGCCAGGCGGTGGCCGGCATAGTTGTTCATGGCCCGCTGCTCGGTGGCCGTGCCCAGGGCGTCGGAGATGCGCCGGGCCGTGCGCTCGTCGTTGGTCGCGAAGCACACCCGGATGTGGCAGTTGTCCATGATGGCGTCGTGCTCGCCGTAGGCCTTCTGGATCTGGTTCAGCGACTGGGCGATGAGGAAGGCGCGGATGCCGTAGCCCGCCTGGAAGGCCAGCGCGGTCTCGAAGAAATCCAGCCGGCCCAGCGCGGGGAACTCGTCCAGCATCATCAGCAGGCGCCGGCGCCGGGCGGGGTTGTCCAGGCGCTCCGTCAGCCGGCGGCCGATCTGGTTCAGCACCAGGCGGATCAGCGGCTTGGTGCGGCTGATGTCGGAGGGGGGTACCACCAGGTAGAGCGACACCGGCCGCTCGCCCTCCATGAGGTCGGTGATGCGCCAGTCGCACCGCCCGGTTACCCGGGCCACCACCGGGTCGCGGTAGAGGCCCAGGAAGGACATGGCGGTGGACAGCACGCCGCTGCGCTCGTTCTCCGACTTGTTCAGCAGCTCCCGCGCCGCCTGGGCCACCACCGGATGCACCCGGTCGCCCAGGTGCTTGGTCCGCATCATGACGCGGAGCGTGCGGTCGATGGGCCGGGCGGGGTCGGAGAGGAAGGCCGCCACGCCGGCCAAGGTCTTGTCCGCCTCGGCGTAGAGGACGTGCAGGATGGTGCCGACCAGCAGGGCGTGGCTGGTCTTCTCCCAATGGTTCCGCCGCTCCAGCGCGCCATCCGGATCGACCAGAATGTCCGCCACGTTCTGGACATCGCGCACCTCGCAGGCCCCTAGCCGCACCTCCAGCAAGGGGTTGTAGGCGGCGGACCGGGGATTGGTGGGATCGAACAGCAGGCAGTGGGAGAACAGGGCGCGCCAGCCGGCGGTGACCGCCCAGTTCTCGCCCTTGAGGTCATGGACCAGGACGCTCTCCGTCCAGGTCAGCAAGGTCGGCACCACCAGGCCGACGCCCTTGCCGCTGCGGGTGGGCGCGAACACCAGGACGTGCTCCGGCCCATCATGGCGCAGATAGCGCCGCCCCATCCGCCCCAGCATCACCCCGGCATCGGCCAGCAAGCCGGCCCCGCGCACCTCCTCGGCCACCGCCCAGCGGGCGGAGCCGTAGGTGGCCACCGCACCGGCGGCGCGGGCCCGCATCGTGGAGCCGACCACGGCCACCAGCAGCGCACCGACCCCGCCGGCACTGGCGATGCAGGCGCCAACCAGGAAGACGCGCGGGGCGTAGGCGTCGAAGCGCAGCCACCAGAGGAAGAACAGCTCAGGGCGATAGACGGGGCTGGCGCCCAGCAAGAACCAGGGCCGGCCCAAGGCGGGCGCATAGCCCAGGCGCCAGGCCACCCATTGGGTGGCGAGCCAGACGCCGGCCAGCACCAACACCAGCGCCGCCGCAATCTGACCCCAGAGGATGCGCCCGCCAGTCATGGGATTGGCCCGCCTTGAGAGAGACGGGATAGATAAAGAAGACCGGATTCAGGCTAGCGCAACAGCCAACAGCCGCCATCGTAGGACAGCGTAGAAATAGAAACGGTCGGCGGAGCGGCCCGTCAGGATGCCGTCCATCGACTTGACATCAGCCAACGCAACCCCAATATTGGGGCAGAATTGGAGACCTCGCTATGCCGAACATGCTCGAGTTCACCGCCGCCGAAGCCGCCTTCGTCTTGCGCGAACCCATCAAGGCGGTGCGCAAGGCCATGGACGAGGGGCCGGTGCAGGCCCGGCTGGTCACCAAGGCGGGCGGACCGGTCCGGGCCATCGCTTGGCGGGATCTTGTCTATCTCCACGCGGTCCGCACCCTGCGCGAGGAATTGACGCCCAAGGGCCGGACCGAGTTCTACCTGGCTCTGAAGCGGAGTCCTGCGGAGGGAACCCGGGAGGTACGGTTCGGCCGGCTGAGCGTGACAATGGACGCGTTCGAGGCGGAGGTCGAGGCGCGGGCGCAGGAATTGTCCGCGCTGGCCGACAAGGTCGAGTTCCGTGCCGATGGCGAGCCGTTGCTCAAGGGAACCGCCATCGAGGTGCATCGGATCGCGGCCCTGCTGGCCGGCGGCCTGTCGGCTGAGGAAATCCGCGACGATTATCCCTCGGTCACGCCTGCGATGGTGGACACAGCCAAGGCTTATGCCGACGTCCATCCCAAGCCCGGGCGCCCCTATCCCCGGACGACGGTGAAGCGCGCCTTGCGAGGGGCCGGACTGGAAGCCTTGGATGAGGTGCTCGACGGCCCGGCCAGCGAGCCATGAAATACCTGCTCGACACCAACGTCTTCCGCGAGATCGGCAAGACAGCGCCACACGAGCATGTGAAGGCCTGGCTGGCGCAGGTGGATGATTCCGATCTGGCCCTCAGCACCATCACCGTGCGTGAGGTCATGAAGGGCGTGGAGAAGCTCCGGCGCACCAAACCCGACGTCGCGGCGGTAATCGGGACCCGGGTGCAGGCGAGCTTCGATGCCCTGGCGGACCGGATCCTTCCTGTCGACCGTGAGATCGCGGCCCTATGGGGCAGGTTGCTGGGCGCCAGCGAGAAACATACCGACGATACCGGATTGGCAGCCACGGCCCGCATCCATCGGCTGATCCTGGTGACCCGCAATTCCGCCGACGTGGCCGGGCGGGGCATCACCACCCTCGATCCCTACTCCGCGTCTCCCCGGATACGGCCCGCCTGACACCCTCTTTACCCTATCCCGCTATCCCGGCGTAGGGCCACGACCCACGGGGAATCCCCAATCGGCGATCCAGTCCGGCTCCTTGGGTGAAACCACCAGACCTGTCCGATGGCGGGTCACCCGGACTGTGCCACCAACGGGCAAGCCCGAACTATTGAGGTCGGCGCCCAAGCGCAAGTAGTGGGACCGCCCCTCCCGGTCCTCGACAACGATGAACGGCCGGCCCGTCAACTCATCGTCCAAGCCCTTGACGGTGATTTGACCGACGATGGGGTGGGCCGGTCCCTCTTGCCCATGGACCACCACGTCACCGACCGCACGGCCCAGTCTCTGGTTCAGGGTGCGGATGATGTCGCCTCGTTGCCCCAGGGCACGCAGGGTTGGCTCGACGGCTGCCGATAGCCGCCACTGTCCCACCCCCTCCGCCGTCGCCAGCCCCAGAACCTGCAGGCGCTGGAGCCGACCGACGAGCATCCCCTGAACGCCGCCTCCCTTCGGCCAAACCTCTCCGTCCGGCCGCAGGTCGATGACGCCAGCCTGGTCCGCCGCCGCCACCCGGGCCAGGGTGCGGTCCAACTGTGTCCAGCGCTCGGCCTCCACCTCCCGCGTCAGCTTGGTCCGGATCTCCCACTCCGACCGCGGCCCCAGTTCCAGGGTGGCCAGTTCCTGGGCCCGTGCCCGCAGGCCCTGGGTGATGTAGTTGCGGTGGATGACCAGGTCGCGGCCGGCCTCGTCCTTGCCGCGCACGATCAGATGGACGTGGGGGTTGTCGGTGTTCCAGTGATCGACGGCCACCCACTCCAGCCGGGTATTCAGGTCCCGCTCCATGGTCCGCACCAGGTCGCGGGTGTAGGCCCGCAGGTCGGTGAGGTCGGCCGCATCCTCCGGGCTGACGATGAAGCGGAAGTGGTGGCGGTCATCCGCCGTCCGGTTGACGAACGCCCGCACGTCGGCATCGTCGGTGTCCGCGCTGAACATCCGCGCCGGCTGGCTGTCCTTGGTCACGCCTTCCCGGCGCAGATAGGCCAGGTGGGTCCCCAGCAGCGCCCCCCGCATGCCGTGGCGGACGATGCGGGCCTTGACCACCACGCGGCGCCCCCGCTGGGCCAGCAGACCTCGGCTGAGTTTCCAGGCCATGCCGGCGCCCCGGCCGGCCATCCCACGCTTCGTGCGGTTGGAGACGACGCCCGCCTGGTCGCGCGCCACCAGCACCTTGGCCTTGAACAGGCGTGGCTGCCGCTCCGCCCGGAAGCGGCCCAGGCGGGGGCGCAGGAATGCGTCGGCGTCGCGGTCATCACGGCGCGGCATGATGGCCCCGTGCCAGGAAACCCCAGGAAGCCCGCCCCTCAGCGAGCGCGACCGGCACGGCGCCCAAAACCCGGCACTGTCCCGACGCCAGGCGATCCGCCCCTGACAGCCCGTAAAACCCACCCCACGGCACCGCCTTTAATCTTGCCGTCCGTCGTCCATCGGGGTGCCCAGTGTCGATCCCCCGCCCCTCGCCGTCCTTAAGCGCCCGGCCCACGCTGTCACGCCGCGCCGTCACGGCGTGCTCCCGGCGTGGCTCAGCGCGACGAACAGCCCCCGGTCCGGCGTCGACAGGTCCCTCGGGGCCTGGGTCCATCGTCCCAGCACCTGGGCGACATAGCGCCGGGTCGCCGCCGGAAGGGGCTGGCCGGTGCGGTGGTAAGTCAGCACACGGGCGGGCCCGGCATGGTAGGCGGCCAGGGCATCCACGGTCCCGAAGCGCTCCCGCAACTCCGCCAGGAAGGTCGCCCCCGCCAGCAGGTTGTCGCGCACCTGATAGGCGCTGGCGCCCAGGTGCAGGCGGGCCCGCAAGGCGGCCCAGGTCCCCGGCATCAGCTGCATCAGCCCCATGGCTCCCGCTGGTGAGGTGACGGTGGGGTCACCGGCGCTTTCCACCGCGACCACAGCGGTCAGCAAAGAGGGCGGCAGGTGGACACGCGCGGCCGCCTCCGCGATCTCGGGGGCGATCTCCGGCGCAATCCCGACCTGCCAATGTCCGGTCGTCGTCACGCACGGCGGTGGTGGCTGCAACGGGGCGAACAGCGGGCTGGCGGTGGCGAGGCCGCAGGCGACGGCCAGGGTCAGGACGGGCATGACGGCCTCCAGGTCGACAGCGACAACGGGACGAGCGGAGCGCGGCCTTCAGCCACCGGGCTCGCCCGCGTCAAGGCCAAGCGTCGCTTGACCTTGACCCCGGCTGCGCGCGGCGGCGGACCGGAGGGCGGTCGGGACGACAGGATGTCGCCCCGGGGCCGAACAACAGGATGGGGGAGGACGGGCGGCGTCACGGGGCCCGCCCCACCCAAAGCGGGGTCGCCTGGCCCAGGACGGCGGTGAGCGGCGTCGGCCCAAAATACCGGCCGTCCAGCGCGTCGGCGCGGTCGGGGTTCAGCAGCAGGACCTCCCCGGGGAACAGCCGCCGACAGCCGCGCCAGGCGGTCAGGGGCCGGCCCTGGCCATCGGCCTCCCGCACTCGCGCCAGGGGGCGTCCGTCCACCAGCATCCAGCCGGCACGGCCGCAGACATGCTGCCCCGGCACCGCCGCCACCGGCTTCAGCAGGGGCACGCCCCAGGGGAGGTAGCCGCGCTCCGCATAGAGGCGAGCCTGGGCGGCGTCGGGCCGCACCAGCAGGAGGGTGCCGGGGGCCGGGCCGCCATCGCCCAGGGGGCGGACGCTGTAGAGGCCGATGGGCGCGCTGGCGGTGGCGTTCCACACCAGCACAGGCCGGCGGCCCGGTGTTGCCAGGACCAGCAGCAGCAGCAGCGCGGCCAAGCCCGCCAGCAAGGGGAAGGTCCGGCGCGTCATGACCCCACCCCCCGGCGCCGGCACCAGGCGGCATGCTGATCCCGGCCGTAGCGCCGGGGGGCCTGCCCGCAGGCCAGGCGGTTGTGGGCATGGCGCCAATAGTCCGGCGCCACCGCCGCCGGGTCGAAGCCGTCCGCCTCCAGCATGTCGATCAGTTCCAGCGTGCGCTTCACCCGGGGCCAGCCCGATAGGCGCAGCAGGCTGTCGCCGCCGGGGGTGATGCCGGGCACGGTGACGCGCCCCTCCCCCGCGGCGCAGGCCCGCAGGATGTCGATGCGGGAAAGGACGGTGCCGTGGACGTTGCCCTCCCACCGCACATAGCCGAACACGGCCCCGGGGGCGAAGAACAGCAGGCGCCGCCGCCGGTCCAGCACCTGGTCCGCCACCGGATGACCGAAGCGCAGCCAGCGCTCGATCCAGTCGCGGTGGAACACCAGTTCCACGCTGGTTAAGGGGCTGGTCGGGGAGCCATCCAGGGAAGCCGACGCGATCATGACGGCCCCGCCTCGGTGCCGAAGCGCTCCTCCAGCATCGCCCGCAGCAGGTCGGCCACGGTGACGCCCTGGTTGAAGGCCGCCACCTTGATGCGGCCGCGCAAGGCCGGCGTGACGTCGATGGTCAGGCGGGCGCTGTAGGCCTCGGCCTTGGGCGCGGTGCGGCCCTTGCCGTCACCGTCGACCCAGCGTTGGGCATCGTCGCGCGGGCGGGCACCGAGCACGGGGGCGGGCCGCCGGGTCATGGCCGCCCCCGTAGCACTTCGGCGGCCAGCGCCGCCACCTCGCGCACCGCCGGCGACGCCCGGTCGATCTCCCGCGCCAGCAGGCCGGACCCCGCCGCCTCGGCGTAGATCACCCGTTGGGCCAGGCTGGCCTCCAGCGCCGGCACGCCCAGGCTGGCGATGGCGCGCTGAACCTCCCGGGCGATGCGGGTGCGCACCACACGGCGGTTGACGACGAAGTGAGCCTTCAGCTCCGGCCGGTAGACACGGGCCTCGGCCACCAGGTCCAGCATGGCCTGGCTGGCCCAGACGTCGAAGCCGGACGGCTGCACCGGCACCAGCACGCGCTCCGCCGCCAGCAGGGCGGAGCGCACCAGGGCGGTGGTGCGCGGCGGCCCGTCGATGACGACGTGGGTGACGCCCCGGGCCAGGTCCGGCACCTCGCGGTGCAGGGTCTCCCGCGCCAGGCCCACCATGCCGAACAGGCGGCGGCGCCCCGCCCGTGCCCGCTGTTCCGCCCAGTCCTGGGCGGAGGCCTGGGGATCGGCGTCGACCAGCAGCACGGACGCGCCGGACCGCGCCCATTCCCCGGCCAGATGCAAGGCCAAGGTGGTCTTCCCCGCCCCGCCCTTCTGCGTCAGCACGGCGACGATCATGGCCGCCTCGCGCGCGGGCGCGGATGTAGGGCACTACCCTCAACAACTACCAAGAGTCTATTAAGAGTCAAAGAGTCAGGGATTCTGCCAGCGCGAATTCGCAAGCTCTGCCAATGGTTTGCCGACCACCCCCACGCCTGATCCACCGTCGAATCACGCCTGTTCCACCGTGGCGGCACGCCTGATCCACCGAGAGGATTCACAGCCCACCCTCCCCGTCTGTGGATGAAACCCCCGGCTTATCCCCAGGCACCACGGCGGCACTGTGGACGGGCTCGGTGGATCGGGCGGCGTGCAGGGCCTCCCGCCCGTGGTGTCGCACCAGGGTCAGGGCATAGCCCGCCAATACGCCCCGGCGCGCGATGCCCCTCAGGTCCGCGATGAAATCGACCGGCCGCGCCAGGCTTCCGGACCGGGCCTGGAGGTCGGCCAGGGCGATGGTCCAGCCGGTGGATAACCCAGCGTGCCGGCGTAGCAAGCGCCAAAGCCAGCGCTCCACCCCGCCGGTCAGCCGCAGGTAGGCGCGGTCGATCCGCAGCACCCGGCGGCGGGCGACGACAGCGGTCCACAGCCATTCCGGTAGCAGAATGATCAAGCCTTCGCCGTCAACGGTCCAGCGCTCGATCCAGTGGAAGCGGTGACCCTCGGCGGTGGGGACGCCCAGGGTGGTCTCCACCTCGCTGGCCACCAGCCGGTCCAGCGCCTGGGCCAGGGCGCCATATTGCGCCCGGCCGGTGCCGCGCCCGAGAAAGCGTAGAACCTGAAACGCGGGTGCGCGTAAAAGCGGCGCCGGTTCCAACCCGCGATCGCGCCCCTCGGCCAATTGCGAAACGGCCCAGATCAGCAGGTCGGCATCCCAGAGGGTGGCGAGGCCCGGCCCGCCGGCCGGGGTCGACACCCGCAGATGGTCGCCGGCGCGCCTGTGACACAGCGGCTGATGGCGAGGACGCTTGGCCAGGGAAAAGCAGGGCCAGACCATCAGGTCGATGGCATCGCGCACCGGGGCCCCGGCATGGGCGGCGGGAAAGGCGCGCATGGGTCATCGCCTTCCCAACGACGCGGCTCGACGCGGCGGCCGAACGGTGGTGGGGGTGACGTCGGTGGTGGAGGTCCGCCGCCCCTGGTCGGCCCAGCGCTGCAGATCCTCGACGGCGTAGATCACGCGGCCACCGATCTTGCGGTAAACCGGCCCGGTGCCGAAGGTGCGGTGCTTCTCCAGCGTACGGCCGGACAGCCCCAAAAGCCGGGCGGCCTCGGGCGTGCGCAGATAGCGCGGCGGCAGGGATGGATAAGGATCGGGCATGGGCGCACCCCGGCATGGATGGGCGGCCCACCGGGAACGGGGCCGCATCGCCGGCAAGCATCGGCGGGCCGCCACCCCCTTGGGGATGGACGAAGTTCGGGGGGTGCGGAAAACGTCCATGCACTGGGGAGATGGCCGGTCACTCCCTGACGAAGCACCGGGGTGGCCGAGGTGCTAAGTTGGTTCGCCTCCGCCCTGGCATCAGCGTTGCCCTTGGCACTGATCGTCCGCCAATGGACACGAAGCGGTAGCAATGGACAGGCGGGGTACGTTAGATTTGCGAGCAAAACTCGAGTGGAGCGGGCGATTACAGTGAGCAGTTTCTACGAGCGGCCTATTCTGAATTCGCCCTATCGCGCGCCCGAATGGCACCATCCCCTCTCCAAGAGCGGACAGCCGCTGGAAGGGGAACCGAAGCGGGGCCGACGTCCGTCGCGCTTCATCGTCCCCGTTCCCGCCTCACGGAAAAAGGCGTCCAGCGGCCAGGCATCCCTTGAGCTGGAGAGCTACACCGAGAATGCGCTGATCAACGAGATTCGCGGCTACGTCGACCAGTGGCGGACCCTGCGCAACCCCGCTGATTGGGGCGTGACGGCCGTTTCCCAACGGCTGCTGGAGCATTGGCGCCGGCCCCAGGAATGGTGGGCCAGTCAGCGCCCCTTCTTCTGCCAAGTCGAAGCCGTCGAAACGATCATCTGGCTGACCGAGGTCGCGCCCAGGCGAGCGGCGACCAAGGGCCTGTTGGATCAAATCGCCAAGGCCAACGAGGAGGCCAATCCGGAGCTGTTCCGCCTGGCCCTGAAGATGGCCACCGGCACCGGCAAGACCACCGTCATGGCCATGCTGATCGCCTGGCAGGCGGTCAACGCCGCCCGCCGGGCGTCGAAGGACTTCTCCCGCGCTTTTCTGATCATCACGCCCGGCATCACCATCAAGGACCGGCTGCGCGTGCTGCAGCCCAGCGAGCCAGACAATTATTACGAGACGCGGGAGATCGTGCCGCCGGAAATGCTGCCCGACATCCGGCGGGCGGAGATCGTGATCACCAACTACCACGCCTTCCAGCACCGTGAGACGCTGGCGCTGCCCAAGGTGGCGCGCAGTTTCCTGCAAGGGAATGATCCGGAGCCGATCAGGACGACGGAAACCGACGCGGAAATGCTGGAGCGGGCCTGCGGCAAGCTGCTCAACTATGAGCGCGTCAACGTCATCAATGACGAAGCCCATCACTGCTATCGCCACAAGGTCGGCGATGAGGCCGAGGATGCGGAAGGCCCGCTGACGGGCGAGGACAAAAAGGAAGCGGCGGAGAACGACGAAGCCGCGCGCCTGTGGATCAATGGCATCGAGGCGCTGGACCGCAAGCTGTCCCAAAGTGGGCGCAAGCGGGGCGTGCGCGCGGTCTATGACCTGTCCGCCACCCCCTTCTTCCTGCGCGGATCGGGTTACCAGGAAGGGACACTGTTCCCCTGGGTGGTGTCTGATTTCAGCCTGATCGACGCGATCGAAAGCGGCGTGGTCAAACTGCCGCGCGTCCCGGTCAGCGACAATCTGGTGCAGACGGACACGGTGGTTTACCGCGACCTGTGGAAAAACATCGGCAAGTCCCTGCCGAAAACCGCCGCCGGCGCCGCCAAGCTCAGCCCCTTCGACCTGCCCAACACCCTGAAAACCGCGCTGAACGCCCTGTACAGCCATTACGAGGGCGAGTTCGAGCGCTGGCAGCGTGCCGGCATCACCGTGCCGCCGGTGTTCATCGTCGTCTGCCAGAACACCGCGATATCCAAGCTGGTGTTCGAGTGGATCTCCGGCTTCGAACGGGGCGATGCGGAGGAAGGCGAGCGGGCGGCCTTCCATGCCGGCCACCTGGAACTGTTCCGCAACTATGATGAGCACGGCGCCCGCCTGCCCCGGCCCCGCACCTTGCTGATCGATTCCCGCCAGATCGAGTCCGGCGACGCGCTTGACAAGGGCTTCCGCGACGCCGCGGGCCCCGAGATCGAGCAGTTCAAGCGCGAGCTTGCCGCCCGCGAAGGCGCCGGCGCCGCGGCGGGCGACATCAGCGAGGGCGAGCTGCTGCGTGAGGTGATGAACACGGTCGGCCGCCCCGGGCGTCTGGGCGAGCAGATCCGCTGCGTGGTTTCCGTGTCGATGTTGACGGAGGGGTGGGACACCAACACGGTGACCCACATCCTGGGCGTCCGCGCCTTCGGCACCCAGCTGCTGTGCGAACAGGTGGTGGGCCGCGGCCTGCGCCGGCAATCCTATGATCTCAATCCCGAAACCGGCCTGTTCGATGTCGAATATGCCGACATCATGGGCATCCCCTTCGACTTCGCGACCTCGCCCCAGGTCGCCAAGCCGACCAAGCCCAAGCCCGTGACCCGCGTTCATTCCATCAAGGAGCGCGCGTCGCTGGAAATAGCCTTCCCGCGCGTCAGCGGCTACCGCCGCGACCTGCCCACCGATAGGTTGGAGGCCAAATTCACCGAGGATAGCCGGCTGGAGATCACGCCCGCCGACATCGGCCCCACCTCGGTCGTCATGGAGGGCATCGTCGGCGCCGGCGTGACCATCACGCCGGAGGTGCTGGAGCGCCTGCGCCCGTCGGAGATCAGCTTCAACCTGGCCAAGCATCTGCTGTACACCAGTTTCCGGGATGAGGACGGCTTCCCCAAACAACACCTCTTCCCGCAAATCCAACGCCTTGCCCGCCGCTGGCTGGACGAGGACTATCTGGTCGCCAAGGGTGTTCCGGTCGGCGCCATCCTGTATCAAGATCAGTTAGCCCGCGCGGCGGAAAAGATCGTCATCGCCTGCACCCGGGCCGGTGACGGGCACATCGTGGCGGTGCTGGACCCCTACAATCCCAAGGGGTCGACCCGGCACGTCAACTTCATCACCTCCAAACCCTGTTGGACCACCGGCGCCCGCCCGCCCAAGAGCCCCATCAGCCATGTGGTGATCGACAGCACCTGGGAGGAACAGCTGGCGCTGACGCTGGAAAGCCACCCGCGCGTGCTGTCCTACGCCAAGAACCAGGCCTTGGGCTTCGAGGTCCCCTACCTTGACGGCGGCATCACCCGGCGCTATCTGCCCGACTTCCTGGCCCGGCTGGATATCTCCCGCGCGGGCGACGGCAGTGACACGTTGAACCTGATCCTGGAGGTCAAGGGCCTCCGGGATGAAAGTGACAAGGCCAAGGCCCAGACCACCCGTGACCTCTGGGTTCCCGGCGTCAACGCGCTGGGTGGCTTCGGCCGCTGGGCTTTCGCCGAATTCCGTGACTGGACCGTGATGGCGGAGGATTTCGCCACCTTGGTCGATGACCTGTTGCAAAAGGGTGCCGTCTGATGGCCCGTTCCCCCCGCCCCGCCACCGGCAAGTCCGCCAAGCAGGTTGAAACGCTGAAGCACGGCGACGCGACCCGCCGGAACATCCCCACCGCCGAAATGGAAAGTTTCTTTCGGCGGGAGGAGGATACGGCGCCGATGCCGCCGAAGCACTACCCTCGCGCCCGGCCGCTGGCCGAGGGCGCGACGCGGACGCCGGAGGAGCCGCGCCAGCCGGAGCTGATCTGGAACGGCGCCAAGATCACCATCACCGACGCGCAGATGAAGGAGTTGGCGGAGACCGGCACCCTGACCCTGTCCGATGCGCAACTGGTCTGGCGCGGCAAGGACCGGCAGGATTGGACCGACCTGGTCGTCAACGTGCCGCCGCTGTACATCCAGGAGAAGATCCACCCCAAGGCCATCATCGAGGACCTGAAACGCCGCACCGCCAAGAAGCGGGAGGCGGCGGCCGACATCGCCGACCTGTTCGCCGACTTCAACGGCATCACGCCAGAGCAGCGGGCCGAGTTCTATCAGCATGACCAGCACTGGTCGAACCGCATGATCCTAGGCGATAGCCTGCAGGTGATGGCCAGCCTGGCGGAACGCGAAAGCCTGAAGGGCAAGGTGCAGTGCATCTATTTCGACCCGCCCTATGGCATCAAGTTCAACTCCAATTGGCAGGTCTCGACGCAATCACGCGACGTCAAGGACGGCAAGCAGACCGACATCAGTCGCGAGCCTGAACAGGTGAAGGCCTTCCGCGACACCTGGAAGGATGGCATCCACAGCTACCTGACCTATCTGCGCGACCGACTGACCGTAATGCGGGATCTGCTGACGGAGAGTGGGTCGATCTTCGTGCAGATCGGCGATGAGAATGTACATCGCATTCGCGCTGTCCTGGATGAAGTGTTTGGAGAAAATAATTTTCTTGTTCAAATAAACTTTAAGACAGCCGATCCGCTTGGGCAAAAAGGCCTACCCAAGGCTTACTCATATATAGTTTGGTATGCGAAGAATAAGGGGAGCGTGAAATTTCGCCCAATTGTGAAGCAGAAGGATTTCGAGGGCGACAGAGAATATAAATATTACAATAAATATCCAGGCCCCCTTGGAATTATGCAAACAGACGAGGGTTACGGCAAAGAAAACTCACTATTCCGACGACGCGGAGCATGGTCTGCCGGATATACTGAAAGCTGCACTTTCCCATTTGACCTCTTCGGTCGGCGAGCTGTTGCGCCCAGCGGTAAAAGTTGGGCAACCATGAAGGACGGCATTGATCGACTGAAGAAGGCAGATCGTCTATTCTGGATAAAGACGCTTGTTTACTTCAAGCGCATGGCAACAGACTATGACGTAGTTCAGATTGACAACAACTGGGATGACAAGCCTGGAGCTGGCGGTGAAGTATACGTCGTTCAGACGGCTCCGAAGTTCATCCAACGTTGTATCTTAATGACCACCGATCCCGGTGACCTTGTGCTCGATCCTACCTGCGGTTCAGGCACTACCGCTTACGTTGCCGAGCAATGGGGACGGCGCTGGATCACCATCGATACCAGCCGCGTCGCATTGGCCTTGGCTCGCACGCGCCTGATGGCCGCCCGCTATCCCTGGTATCTCCTCGCCGACAGCCGTGAGGGGCGTGCCAGAGAGGCGGAACTGACCCAGCGCGCGCCGGCCGACACGCCCATCCACCACGACCTACGCCAAGGTTTCGTCTACGAGCGCGTGCCGCATATCACGCTGAAGTCGATCGCCAACAATCCATTGATCGACGACATCTGGGAGAAGTGGCAGGCGGTGCTGGAACCGCTGCGGGCCACACTCAACACCTCGCTGGGCAAATCCTATGAGGAATGGCAGATCTCGCGCGACTTGCCGCCGGATGCGCTCGCCTCGGCCAAGGAGCCACACGCCCAATGGTGGGAAGCGCGCATCGCCCGTCAGAAGGAGATCGACGCCTCCATCGCCGCCCGCGCCGAGGTCGAATATCTCTACGACAAGCCCTACGTGGACAATGGACGTGTCCGCGTGGCGGGGCCGTTCACGGTTGAGAGCCTGTCGCCCCACCGCGTGTTGCCGGCCAGCGATGAGGAGATGATCCACGAGATCGAGGCGGCGGAGGGCCGGCGCGCGCCGGCGGATGCGGATCTGGCGGGGCAGGACTTCACCGCCATCGTCATCGACTATCTGAAGGCCGAAGGCGTCAAACAGCAGGCCAAGGGGGATCGCATCACCTTTGAGAGCCTGGCCCCCTGGCCTGGGGATTTCGTCGGCGCCAGCGGCGTGTTCATCGAGGGGGAAAATGGGCCGGAACGCCGGGCCGCCATCCTGATCGGCCCGGAATACGGCACCATCGGCCGGCAGGACCTGGTCGCCGCCGCCCGCGAGGCGGTGGACGCCCGCTTCGACGTCCTGATCGCCTGCGCCTTCAACTTCGACGCCCACTCGTCCGAGCTGGGGCGCCTGGGCAGCCTGCCCATCCTCAAGGCCCGCATCAATCCCGACATGCACATGTCGGACGAACTGAAGAACACCGGCCGCGGCAACATGTTCGTCGTGTTCGGTGAGCCCGATGTCGAGATCCTGGATGAGGGCGGGCCGGACCTGCGCGTCAAGGTGAATGGCGTCGATGTCTTCGACCCCAACACCGGCGACATCCGGTCGAACGATACGGCGGGCATCGCCGCCTGGTTCATCGACACCGACTATAACGAGGAGAGCTTTTTCGTCCGGCACGCCTATTTCCTGGGCGCCAACGATCCGTACAAGAGCCTGAAGACCGCGCTCAACGCGGAAATCGACGCGGACGCCTGGGCGACGCTGTATTCCGACACCTCGCGGCCGTTCGCGCGACCGGAAGGCGGCCGCATCGCGGTGAAGGTCATCAATCACTTCGGTGACGAGGTGATGAAGGTGTTCAGGGTGTAGGGCCATGAACTTCCTGATCGCGGAGACCTTCACCACCTCCTTCAACCGGCTGTCCGGCCTGGACCAGAAGGCGGTGAAGGCCAGCGTCTTTGATCTGCAGATGGATCCGGCGGGCAACGGCCTGCAGTTGCACCGCATCGACAGGAGCAAGGATCCGAATTTCTGGTCGGCGCGCGTCAACCGTGACATCCGCCTGATCGTGCATAAGACAGGCGACAGCCTGCTGGTCGCCTATGTCGGCCATCACGACGATGCATACGCGTGGGCGGAGCGCCGCCGGATCGAGGCGCATCCGCGCACGGGCGTCGTCCAGATCGTCGAGGTGCGCGAGCGGGTGGAGGAGATGGCGCCACCACCGGCGTTCGACGTCGTCGTCCCGGGCCCCATGCCGACAAAGGGCGCCGACGCGCCCTCACCACCGGCGCTGTTCTCCGCGCTCAGCGAGGACGCGCTGCTGTCCATCGGCGTGCCGCCCGACTGGCTGGCCGACGTGCGCGCGGCGACGGAAGAGCGATTCTTCGCGCTGAGCACCCACTTGCCGGCCGAGGCGGCCGAAGCCCTGCTGGAATACGCCGCGACCGGCCGATTGACGCCGCCGGCACCGGCGATGGGAGTGCCCACCGCGTTCACGCATCCGGACGCCCTGCGCCGGATCAGGCCCATCGCCAACCAGGAGGAGTTGGAACAGGCGCTGACCTTCCCCTGGGAAAAATGGGGCGTGTTCCTGCACCCGTCCCAGCGCGCGCTGGTGGACCGCCCCTTCACCGGGCCGGCGCGGGTGGCGGGATCGGCGGGAACGGGCAAGACCATCGTCGCCATTCATCGGGCCGTGAGGCTGGCGCGTGAACACCCCAACGCCCGGGTGTTGCTAACCAGCTTTTCCGAGCCCCTGGCGGCGGCACTGGCGAAGAAGGTGCTGGTCCTGGCGCCTGAAACCGGCGGCGTGGTCCCCCGGATCACTACGGGGTCGTTCCAGCGCATCGCCGAACAATTGTTCCAGTTGGAGCATGGCGTGCGTCCCCGCATCGCCACCGAGGTGGTGCTGCGCGACCGTCTGCGGGCGGCGGCGGACTCAACCGGCCTCAAGGGCTTTTCCGAGCGCTTCCTCCTGTCGGAATGGACGCATGTGATCGACGCCTGGGGCCTGACCTCACTCGACGCCTATTCGGCGGTTCCGCGCATGGGGCGCAAAAGCCGCCTTGGCCCCAACCAGCGGGCCCGCCTGTGGCCCGTGTTCCAGGCCATGCGTGACGCACTGGCGGCCGAACGCTACACCACCTGGGCCAGCGTCTTTTCCGGCCTGGCGGAGGCGTTGGCGGGCCGCCCCACCAAGCCGTTCGACCATGTCATCATCGACGAGGCGCAGGACCTCGCCCCGGCGGAGCTTCGCTTCTTCGCCGCCCTCGCACCCGCGGCGCAGGACGGCCTGTTCCTGTCGGGCGACGTGGGGCAGCGTATTTTCCAGCATCCCTTTTCGTGGGCGGGTTTGGGCGTGGAGGTGCGGGGGCGGTCGCATACCCTCAAGGTCTGTTACCGCACCTCGCAGCAGATTCGGCGCGCCGCTGACAAACTGCTGCCCACCGTGCTGCGCGACGCCGATGGCTTGGAGGATGAACGGCGCGGGATCATCTCGGTTTTCGACGGCCCCGCACCAGAGGTCAGGTCGTTCGACACGGCCGCGGCAGAGGCCGAGGCGGTTCGCAAGACCGTTGAGACTTGGCTCAAGGAGGGGATCGCCCCCCGTGAGATCGGCATGTTCGCCCGGACACCGCACCTCGTCACGCGCGCACGAACCGCCATCACCGGTATTCCTGGCGATGCCGAGATAACCACCGCCCCCATGAGCCTGGCCAAGGGGCTGGAGTTTCGCGCCGTCGTCGTGATGGCCTGTGATGAGGGGGCTTTGCCACTCGATGAACGCGTGGCCGACGCCGCCGACGAGGCGGAACTCGACGACATCTACGAAACCGAGCGCCGCTTGCTCTATGTCGCCTGCACCCGCGCGCGGGAGCACCTGCTGCTGACAGGGGTGATGCCCACATCTGAATATCTCGCGGACTTCACTTCGTAGAGAGAAGGCTTTCGCAAACACTTGGACGGGGCAACGCAGGGCGGCGCGGGACGACCTGCCCGTAAGGGGGAGACGCCGGCCAAGCGCCTCATGCCTTCGGCAGAGGGCCGCATGGGCAGCTTGCCGATACACGGGCGGCGCGTATTTGATTACGCGGGACAACGGTCCCGCCAATCGGTTCAGCCGAGGAGCGCGAAGATGGCGGAAACCCTGACCGTGAGCCACCGCTGGCTCCGGGACGATGCCATGGCCTTGCTTTTGAGCGAGGCCTGCTGTGACTTTGCCATGCTCAACCAGACGCCCGATCCGCAGAAGGCCCGCGCGCTGGTGGCGGGCCTCTGCCTCATCCGCATGAGCGACAATTTCCGTTTCGCGTTCGAGAAGGAACTGGACACCTTGCGGCACACCCCCGGCTGGGGGCCGTTCTATTCCTGGATGATCATGACCAAGTTCCAGGTGTCGGAGAATCCGGACGAATACCCGTTCTCCCTCACCGACCGGGAATTCGATTACTACGCCACCAAGGAATTCAGCGGCAAAATCGGCGACGTCCAGGGCATTTACAAACCGCCCAACTTCTATACCGCCTTGGGCCAGGACGTCGCTTCTTTCTTCTTTGGTGTGGCCGTAGGTATGGCCGCTACAGCTTTCATCCCGGAGGTTGCAGGCGCAGCGGCTTTCGGTGGAGCCGCTTTCGGAACAACCGCTGCGCGAGCGGCGGTCAGCAGTTTGGCAGGCGGCGTCACCAGCCGCCTCATGCCAGGCAACTCCTGGGCGGCCGCACGGGCGGGACGGCTGTGGCCTCGTTACCTCGCGGAATATAATCGACGGATGTTGCGATGAGCGTCTTGGCTTTCCGCAGCTGGGTTGCCCGCTATGGCCGCTGGTGGATATTAGCTGGAGTGTTCCTGGGCTTCTTCGCGCAAGGCGACAAGCGATATGATTACGCCACTCTCGGGATGGTCATTGCCTCGATAGGCGCGTGGGGCCTTCTACTGCATGCCGACATGCCCGGAAAATCCTTCGGCTATCGCCGGCCGTTCCTGACTATTTTTCTGCGGCTGACGATGGCACTCACTGTGCTCAGTATTTGCCTGTTCTACGCGGTACAGATGCCGTGACGGAAGTCGCGGCCCATTCCCATCCCGTCAGCGCCTTAATAGGGCACGATAGCCGCCATTGGCCAAGCGGCCTCCCGTCGCCAGCAATCTCCGCACCTGGGCCCTCATCGGACTGTCGGACCAATCCACGGGCACCGCTCCCCACAATGCCGCCGCCACCTCCCGGCCGGATGCCCCGGCGGCGGCCAGGTCCAGCGCCCAGAGCATGAAGGTGGATTCCAGCGTGCGGCCGGTCGGCCTGGGAGCCCGCATAGGCGGTGCCCGGGTGACGCGCGGGTTCTGGGCATAGCGCCAGAATGCCAGCGTTGAGGCCAATCGCTGGGGATGCCAGGCGTCGAACAGAGGCTGCGCCGCCAAGGGCGCGCGGACGGCAGGCGGGGCGGGGCCTGGCAGCAGCAGGTGGTGCGCCAGCCCCGGGCGGGGCGAGACGATCAACTGATAGCCATCGGGGGTCAGCAAGGCAGCCTGGCGTCCGCCCCATCGATCCGGGTCAAAGTGGATCAAGCACCCGGCGGCCAGGGGGGCCGGGGTCAACCGCACCAGACGAACCAGAACGTCGGCGCGCCAGAACACGAACGCTTCCCGGGCTGTCAGGGCGGGGTCGGCCAGGACTTCGCAGCCCCCAGCGGGCGCCGCGGTCAAACGGGATCACGGTCGCGGGCTCCGCCCTTTCAGCCTTGTGGTCCGCCTGGTAGGCAGCCGAACGGCGCAGGAATTCCCAGGCGAGCCCGTCATCGTCCAGGCCCTCGATATAGCGGTAGTCGGCGTCGAGGCGTTCTCGCTTAAACGGGCGCATGGCCCTCTCCGTGCATCGTTAGCGCGGATCAGTGAAGGCACCTTCCCCAACAAACAATGCCCAGCACGAAGCGTCGTGTCTAGGTCGACGGGCGTAGGTCCCACGGGGTCGAATTGGGACGCGTTTGATCTGAAGGGGCTCCCCCTGCCCCGAAAGGCGTAGAGCCGTGGATCCGTAAAAACGGCTCCACGGATTTACTCCACCCGGCGGTCCCGCGCGCTTTTTTGCAGTTGCTCGTGTCCATGCTCGGCCATCCAGCGGGCCCGAGCCAGGTGGCTGTCGTAAGCGCGCAGGGCTTTGGCCCGGTCCCCTTGGGGATTGATTTGCAAGACTTCCCGGATGATGTCGTCGACGGCCCTGCCATCCCGCACCGCGTCCAGCAGCATCAGGTAAGTCGCAAAATGCTTACGGTCGTAGTCGGTGATCGTGGTGTCGCTCGGCGCCAGGTCGGCCACCGGCCCTGGGTTGACGGGGGATCGGGTCACGGATTGGGGCCCCTTGCTGATGGGACAGGTGGTCCTGCTTCTCCGCTGGAAGTATGCCATGGGCGCCCCCGCCCGGCGAAGGGGCGTTCGGGGGACGAACAAATCCAGATGCCATGCCCGCGCATTATAGTACGTCGCATTAGAATACGCGATCCTGCTCCATCCTGGGGATGGACATCCGACGGCTCTTTGGGGCGAACCTGCGCCGCCTGCGAGATCGCGCCGGCCTCAGTCAGGAGGCCGTGGCGGCGCGCATGGGCGTGGACCGGGCCCATGTCAGCCTGATGGAACGCGGTCAGCAGAACGTCACCTTGACCACGCTGTGGGCGGTTTGTGAGGCCTTGCAGGTTCGGCCTGTCGAATTTTTTGACGAAAGCGTGGGTGACCCCGGGCCTTGATCCCGCGCCGGCCCCGCCGGCGCGAAAATTTTGCGCCAGCCCGACGGATCCAGGCTTTTGAGGGTTGGGGCCGGCATTACACCGGCCCCCTGTTCTCCCCCTACGCGGCCACCCGGTCCATCAAGCGCTTGGCCTTCTGCTCCAGGTCTAGGCGGGCGTCCTGGTGGCCCTTGGCGCGGGCCACGGCGGTAATACCTTGGATGAAGTCGAACACGCTTTCCGGCGGCTTGCCCTCCTCCCGCAAGACAGTTTCGATGACGCGGGCGGCATCCTGGCGGCCCAGGCCGGCGCGGCGGCTGAGGAAGTCCGTGCGCTCCTCATCCTTGATGGCGACGATGGTGTCGCGGGCGGCCTTGATGCCGGCAATGAAGCCGGCGGGGCTGCTGGCGGCGAAGCGCTCCAGTGCCGGGGCCGCCTGGTGGGCGAAGCGGCCGGCGGCGTACTTGCTGTGGCGGATGGTGATCTCCTCCAAGCCCTCCACGCCCCAGAGATTGCGGTTCTGGCAGACGCCCCGCAGGAAGAAAGAGGCGATGCCCAGCGTCTTGCTGCCCACCTCCGAATTCCAGCAATAGAAGCCCCGGAAATACAGATCAGGCGCTCCATCGGCCAAACGCCCGGCCTCGATGGGATGGGTATCGTCCACCAAGAACAGGAAGACGTCGCGGTCGCTGGCGTACAGCGTGGTGGTCTCCGCGCTGATGTCGATGTGGGGGTTGTGGGTCATGGTGGACCAGTCCAGCGTCCCCGGCACCTTCCACCGGGTGTCGCCCGTGCCGTTGCCGGCGATGGCGCGCACGGCGGCCACCAGTTCATGGTCGTGGATGCGGCCATAATCCGGCCCGGTCACCGCCCGCAGTTCAAGCCGGCCGTCCTCCGTTTCCAGGGTCTTGACCTGTTCGGCCCGATGATGGGTCAGGCCATATTGCAGGTTGATGCCGGCCAGGGGGGCCGGCAGTTGCCGCAAATAGCCGGCGGGAGCGCCCACAAGGCCGGCCAGTTGGCCAAAACTCCAGTGCGTCGGCGCCACGGCCGCCCCTTCCCCTGGCAGGTGCAAGGCCAGGCTGTCCGGGTCGTCGCGGTGGGCCTCCACCAGGATATGCCGGCTCTCCACCGTGCGGGTGCGTGAGCGGTCGGCACGGTCGCGCACTGCGTCATAGAGGTCGGCCAAGCTGAGATAGCGCTCGTCCGCCGGGCGCGAGAACCATTCCGATGAAACGCGGCCAACCCGCCGGCCGCGCGTCACGTCCACCTTGAAGGGGGCGGCTACCGGATCGGCATCGAGGGTTTGGGTCACCAGGCTCATGATCTGTCTCCTTGCAGGTAAGATGACGAGGGGAAGCAGCGGCTGCTGCTTCCCGGAGGCGGGTGACCGCGCGGGTGGGTGGGGGCGAATGCGGCATGGCCCGGCCGGGTTTGCGGGGAACGGGTGGGCCTCGGCCCGCCCAGGGCACCGCGGCCCTGCCGGGCGCCAGGCGGCATTCGCGGGGAGGGAGGGCCCAGGGCCCGCCCTCCCACCAACGGCCCCGCGACCGCCGTGGCGGCGCGGGGCTGAACGGATCGAGCCGGAGTTCCGGCTCTCCGCAAACCCTGCCCTCCGGATTTGCTGAAACCTGGATTTGCGCCGAAGCGGCTTTGCGGAAAAGAAAAGGCGCCCCGCCGGGGTGGACGGGGCGCCGCTGGTGGGATCAGCGGTCAGTTGCCGTTGCGGCGGGACCAGATAAGGCTGTAGCCCTTGCCGTCGTCCATCTCCACCAGGCTGGCGTAGATGGGCTGGGCGAAGCTGGGATCGTCCAGCTTGAGGGAGAGGTAGGGGCGGCCCGTGTCCTGGGCGGTCTTCTTCCAGGCGGCGCCGATCTCGGCGGAGCCCGCGTAGACGCGGAAGTCGGGGGCGTTGTCCTTGGCCTTGTCGGCTTCGGCGGTGATGCGGGCCTTGGCGTTGACAGAAAGGGTGCGGACGGAGCCCGTGTAGTTGCCGTTCTCGTCCTTGGTGAAGGTGCCGATGGTCGCCATGATGTCGTCTCCTGGGATGGTCCGGGGCCGCCCGTCGCGGCCTCGATGGTGATCCGACCGGCCGAGGGGGAAGCGCCCGCACCGCCCTGGCGGCCGCAGCGACAGCGAAGGACGGCTGGCGCGGCGTTTTATTGGTGCGCGAGGAGGCGCCGTCCAGCGGCGCCGGGGAATAAAACGCCGCGCCAGCCGTTGCGGGACGGAGCGTCCCCTTCGGCCAGGGTCACCTGACGAGAGGCCGTGACGGGCGCCCCTGGCACCGTGTTCCCGGAGACGCTGGCGGCCTCCGCCACCTTTGCCAAGGTGCCACGATGGCACTGCTGCCCCGTCTCCCTACCCTCTTCGGCTAAGTCCCTTGCCGCTTGCGGGCGCAAGGCCTAAATTGATGCCCACGAGGACACGAATTATGCCGCTGCCCAGCTACAGCCCCCAAGAGACCGCCGCCATCACCGGCGCGCCGCTGGCCGCCATCCAGCGGGCGATCACCCGCCAGGCCATCCCCGCCCGCGCCTTGGGCAAGACCGGCCGGCGGCGGCTCAATGAGACGGCGCTGCTGGCCTTCGCCCTGCTGGAGGCCCTGCCGGCGGAGGTGCGCCTGTCCCCGGCGACGGTCTACAACCTGTTGCGGGAAGACCCGCAGCGGCGCGACGTGGTGCTGGGCGAGGTCGTCCGCATCGACACCGCCAAGGCCTTGGAAGGCACACGCCGGCGCCTGGCGCTGTATGACCGGGCGGCGGACGTCATCGTCAAGGACCCCGCCATCCTGGGCGGCGCCCCGGTGATCAAGGGGACCCGCATCACCGCCCAATCCATTTTGGGCCGGTTGGAGGCCGGGGACGATGCCGACAGCATCCTGGAAGACTATCCCGCCCTGGACCGCGATACGCTGGAGGTGGCGGCCCTGTATGCCAAGGCCAACCCCTTGCGGGGCCGACCGAGCGGCAAGCTGTGGCCCCGCGCTTCCTGATCGATGAGAACCTGTCGCCCCAGGTGGCCCGCCATCTGCGGGACACCCTGGGATATGACGCCGCCCATGTGAACGAGGTGGGCTTGAGCGGCCAGCCGGACGACACGGTGCTGACCTGGGCCCTGGAGCGCCAGCACATCGTGGTTACCAGCAACGCCGACGACTTCCGCCGCCTGGGCCGGGCCAGCCCTGGCCATCCGGGGCTTGCCATTCTGCTGGACGCCGTGGGCCGCCAGCAGCAGGTGGCGCTGACTGTCATCCTCGCGGAAGCGGTGGAGGCCCGCCTTCAGGCCGGGGAACCCGCCGCCGGGCAGTTGTTCGAGGTGGACCGGGCCGGAGCGGTCAGGGTGTTTCCTCTGCCCTGACCGGCAACAGATCGGACGTCAGTTGCACGCCCTCGCCCAAGCCGTGGCCAGCAGGGATGAAGATGATGCCGGCTTGGGTCAACGTCCGCTCCAAGGCTTCAACCGTGGCGGCATGACTGGTCACCTCGTTGCGTTCCAGCCGGGCCACGGCTTTGACGGATAGCAGCGCCTTGTCAGCCAGCATCTGTTGCGACCAGCCGAGAAGTGCGCGGGCGGCCCGGATTTGACGGAGCGAGATCATGGCTCCGATCAAAGCAAAGCCAGTGACGGCCCGGGCAATAAGGGCTATTTTAGCCCTTATTGCTGAGCGAGGGGGCGCGGACCATGCCATTATCCGCCTATACCGATCCAATGGTTTTCGCCATGGCGACAGCCCAGGCCCCCCAGGTGCGGGGAATCCGCCACGCCGGGCATTTCAACCTGCTGGTCTCCTGGATGCGGGCGCGCGTGGACGACGGCTATCCCGCTTGGTCAACCGTGCGAGAGCGCGTCCAAGCCCCCTATCGCGATTTTCTGGTGGTGGCGGACCTGCACGTCACCCCACCCCGCTGGCATGATGTCGGCTGGAGCGCCGGCAACCTGCTGGCCAGCCGCTTTGACATCAGCGCCAGCCTGCCCGGCGCCCCCGCCTATCACGCCGGCAAGATGGCGGTCGCCACCTATGATGAAATCCCCAGCCGGCAAGAGGTCTTGGGCCTGTTGGCTCTGCCAGTTCTTTATATCCGGCAGGAAAAGCCGATTTCCGTGATGGGTTTCTTCATGCTGGCGCCAAAAGCGGAGCGTTCGAATTCCACTCCTTGGCGCGGAGGGGAGCAGGCACGGCATCATCGGCTGCACTGAGAAAATCCATTTTATTTTCATCGCAGAAACGCTCATTTCCGGCGCGTGCCTGGCTCCGATCCCGTGAATACCGAGTATGGATATCATTTAATTATATAGGGGCTATTCCTGCGCCTTGATTTGCAGGATCATGGACTTACTTCAGCATGGTGCCTCTGCTCGTGCCGAACCCGAATGGCGATGGAATACAAATGTCCGACTCGACCCTGAACCTGGCCACCACTATCGTGGCCGCCTATGTCTCCCACAACCGCGTGGATGTGGCGGACCTGCCGTCCCTGCTGAAGGCCACCTACGACAAGCTGGCGACCCTGGAAAACCCGCCGGCGGTGGCTGCCACGCCGGAGCCGTTGACGCCCGCCGTTCCGGTGCGCCGCTCGGTGACGCCCGACTACATCGTCTGCCTGGAAGACGGCAAGAAGCTGAAGATGCTGAAGCGCCACTTGCGCACGGCCTACAACCTGACGCCGGACGAGTATCGCGCCAAGTGGGGCCTGCCCTCGGATTATCCCATGGTGGCGCCCAATTACGCCGAGCGCCGGTCGGGTTTGGCCAAGGCCAATGGCTTGGGCACCCGTGCCCAGCGCGACACGGTGGCCGCCCCGACTGCGGAACCGGTCAAGAGGAAGCGCGCCGCCAAGAAAGCGGCGTAAGGCCGGCGGGGCCGGTCATCCCGGCCCCGCCTTCCCGACACCTCGTTACTCCGCCGCCTGATCCAACGCCGGCGCCGGCTCACGCCGTACCGTGCGCAACAGGGCGGGCAGCCAGGGCTTGCCGGCCAGCAGGCGTTCAGCCTGCTCCGCCATCTCCCCCTTCTTCAAGCCGCTGATCGCCTCAGCGTCGCGCGCCGATACGCCCTCGCCCACCGCTTCCACGATACGGGCCTTAGTGACCCGTCCCAGATAGCTGTCGACCGTGGCGGACCAATGCCGGGTCATGTCCAGGTCCAGGACGGTGGCCAGGGCATCGGCATGCGCCAGGCGGCGCGGGTCATGGCTCCAGGGCGCCTGCACGCCATGGACCAGGGTAGCCACGCAGAACGCCAGCAGTCGGGCCAGGACGGCGGTTTCCTGCGCCAGCACCCAGGCCCAAAGCTCATCCGGCGAGGACGGCAATTGCCGGGCCCAGTCGTCATGGCGACTGGCGACGGCACGGGCGGCGGAACCGTCCGCAACCGGATTGATGAAGACCACGGGCGCCGTCTCCAGCCGCAGGCAGCTTTGCGGCAGGTAGCCGCCACCATGGAATAGGGGCAGCGCCAAGGCATGCACCACTGCGGCCAAAGCGACGTCGGGCCGGTCCATCAGCGCCGCCTGGAGCCCGGCGGTGCGATGGGTGGTCAGTTCCTCCACCAGACGCTCCGACAGCGGCGTTAAGCCATCCGTTTCCTCCTCGGCGGCTGCACTGATCACCTCGGGCTCGTCCTGCGCGACCGGAAGCGAGATTGGTTCCGGAATGGGCTCGGGCGGCGCCTCATCCTCCGGCCGAATAAAGCCGCGCTCCACCCGAAGCGCGCCATCGGCCCCCAGGCAGACAAAGGCGCCACCCCGCGCGATGTCATCGGGATCATAGGCCTCGCGGTCACGCAGCGCGGCGATACGGGCCTCCAGGTCCTGAAAGGCGGTGTCGGCCTCAGGGGACGCATCGCCCTCCAGACGGTTGGACAGCGCCTCATAATCCCGCTCCAGCGCGTCCAGGGCGGCCTGTTCGTTGGCGTCGAGCGGTGCGGGCACAGGATAGGCACGGCGTAGGCCGGCGGCCAGGCCATAGGCGAATTCCGGATGGACGGCCACCCACTTCCACCCCTCGGCGCGCACGGTAACGGCGTCGGCCTCCAGCTTCTCGGCCACCAGCCGGTCCAGCAACGGCACATCCTCCAGGTAGACGCCCTGGTCATCAGCGCTGAACAGATCGCGCAACACAGGGCCGCCCGCCGCCTCATAGGCGGCGATGCCGACGAAACGAACGCGCCGGTCGGTGGCGGGGACATGGGCCTGGGTCAGCAGGCGTCGGATGGTGTCGGCTGATTTGTTCCAAGTCAGGTCGCCCCAAACCTGTTCCTGGCGGGCGTGGTCGTCGGTCAGGGCGAAGGCCGTCAACTGCTCCAGCGTCATCAGCCCCTCGCGGTACTGCGCCATCAACCGGGGGGAAACGGCGCCCAGCTTGAGGCGCTGCTTCACCGTCCGCTCTGCTACCCCGAAGCGGGCCGCGATCTCCAGGGCCGGCAAACCCTCGGCGGCATGCAAGTGATGGAAGGCCTCGAATTGGTCAGCCGGGTGGGGCGGAACGTAGCTGTTCTCGGCCAGGCTGACCTCCAGGGCGTTGGCTGTCCCCAGCAGGGCGCAGGGGACGGGGGCCGCCTTGGGCAGGCGCTTGCGCTGGGCCAGGAGCTTGAGCGCCGCCAGCCGGCGCCCACCGGCCACCACCTCATAGCGGCCCGTCTCCCGCCCGTGGCCGTCGAGGACAGGCCGGACGGTGAGGTTTTGCAGCAGGCCGTGGGCGGCGATGCTGGCCGCCAGTTCCTCCAGCCCGCTATCGCGGGCGGTCTTGCGCATGTTGGCGTCCGACGCGCTGAGCTTGGACAAAGGCAGGGTCAAGAGCTCTCCCATGATCGTCTCCATCGGTAAAATCCCGCCGGGAAGCACCCGTGCGTGCTTCCCGGAGGCGGGCGACCGCGCGGGGGGAGAGGGGGGCGAGCGCCGGCGCGCCCGGCCGGGGTGCCAGGACGGGCGGGACCGTCGCGGCACCCGTGATCATGACCATGACGCCGGGCCTGCGCGGCCGCGGCCCTGCCGGTCGGCGCTCGGCACTCGCGGGGGAGAGGGGGCGAAGGGACCCCTTTCCCCATTTATGGATTTGCATGAGTAGAAGTGATCGGCGCCGGCCATGCCGTTATGGCTGCCTCTACCGATAGCGATGTCACCTTCAATACCATCAGCACAAGCCGGCGCGTACCCATCGACATCGACGGCCAAGCCCTGGTGAAAATGCGCCTTGCAACCAGCTCGGATGCGCCACCGGTCTAAGTCGGCCAAGCAATCAATCGCTGTCAATGATGCGAGGCCCGTAATTCCTCAAGGTAATCCGCCCACCATTGCATCATCTTCACACGATCCTGCCAGTGCTCACCGCGAGCATATGCCCGCCGAATCTCATTGGCTTCTACATGGGCAAGCTGCCGCTCGATGGCGTCAGGGTGCCATTTCCCACATTCATTCAGAAGGCTGGACGCGGTAGCCCGAAAGCCATGGGCTGTCGCCTCGTTCTTACCATAGCCGAGTCGACGTAAAGCCGCGTTGAGGGTGTTATCGGAAATCGGCCGCTTAGGGGTCCTGACACCCGGAAAGATCAGGGTGCCTCGGCCCGTAATGTCACGCAGTCCCTGAAGTCTCTCAAGCGCCTGCCTGGAAAGAGGGCTGTGATGGGGGCGCCGCATCTTCATGCGTCCAGGCGGAATGGTCCAGACAGCCTTGTCAAAATCAAATTCCGACCACTCCGCGGCGCGCAATTCCCCGGGGCGAGGAAACAACAGTGCCATCAACTGCAGCGCCACCCGCGTAACCAGCTGGCCATCAAATGCGTCAATGGCGCGCAACATGGCCCCAAATGCCTTCGGATCGGTAATGGCAGCACGCGGCGTAATGATGGGCGTGGTGAGTGCGCCCCTCAGAGCAAAGGTGGGGTCGTTCTGTGCACGGGCTGTAGCAATCGCATAGCGGAATACGCTCCCGATAGTGGACCGCAGACGGCGGGCCGTTTCGTACCGTCCGCGAATCTCCGCTTCCCTCAGCACACGTAGGACGGGCGGCGCGTCAATCTCTTTAATCGATCGTGTTCCCAGGGTCGGGTAGGCGAAGGAGAGGAGCCATTCGATCTTGGTGATCGTCGCAGGGGCCCGCTCTTCTCGTTTCAGCTTGGCAACGTACTCCTCCGCAATGGCGCGGAAACTGTCGCCCGAGCCGTATTGCAGTAGTTTCCGCTGCTTCTTGTCTTCCGACGGATCAATCCCGGCCAGCAAAAGCTTCTTCGCAGCGTCGCGCGCTTCCCGCGCCGCCGCCAAGGTAATGAGGGGGTAGGTGCCAAGAGCGAGAAGCTTCTGCTTGCCACCAAAACGATAGGCCAGTCGCCACAAGCGGGCACCGGTTGGCTGCACCCAAAACTGTAGCCCCTCGCCATCCGAAAACTTCTGCAATTTGTCAGTCGGCCGGGCATTCCGGCACTTCATGTCGCTCAACGCCATGATCCGGTCCTCCTGTTGGTATAGGATACCAACAGGCTTCATCGATACCAACCGAGATACCAACAGACGGCTTTGAGGGCGCGGGTATCCTAGGAATACGCCCAGCCACTCCGGGCCACGATATTCCACAAAATACCCGATATATCAGAAAGGCTTAGATCGTACTGCGGCGTATTATCGGCGGCTCGCGGAAACGATTGGATGGGGGAAAATGGTGCCCAGGGGCGGAATCGAACCACCGACACGGGGATTTTCAGTCCCCTGCTCTACCAACTGAGCTACCTGGGCATCCAGAGGAGATTAGCGGACGCTAAGCCCCTGATCTCGCGCGGGTTTTTGTGACCCGTTGCCGTGGCGTTGGCGTCCGCGGCGCGTCGAGGTGGCTGTATGTAGACAAGTCCGGCGGGCTTGTCCAGCCTGTTGTTTCGATCTTTTTCAGATTTTTTTTAGGCGGCTGATTTCACTCGTGAATTCCCAGATATGGCGGGTGCCAGCACCTAGTCGCGGTCCGCCCCGGGGGCGGTTTCGCCGTCCTCGTCCGTCTCCTCGGTCACGGGCACGCGGTAGCTTTCGTTCAGCCAGCGGCCCAGGTCGATGTCGGCGCAGCGGGGGGAGCAGAAGGGCTTCACCTCGGGCGCCGGTGGCCGGCCGCAGATGGGGCAAGCGGCGCGGGACTTGCGGGGCTTCAGGGGAATCGGTTGGTCGGTCATGGCAGCACCACTCACATCACGGCGTCATCGTCATCGGACAAAACACCCGGGGCCGGCGCGTCAGCCGCCACCAGGTCCAGCAGGGACGGTCCCCGGCGCTGGCGCGTCATCTCCACCAGGCCCAGGCGGGACATGCCATAGACCTGGGTATTGCCGGGATCGTCCGCCACCGCCCCGGTCAGGGCCAGGATCAGCCGTTCGCGGTCCGGCGGCCGCGACAGGTTGATGAAATCCACCACCACGATGCCGCCCACATTGCGCAGGCGGAGCTGGCGGGCGATTTCCGGCACCGCCGCCAGGTTGACCGCCAGGGGGTCGCCCTTCTCCCCCCCGTTCACGTCGATGACGGTCAGCGCCTCGGTCCGCTCGATGACCAGGCTGCCGGCGGCGGCCCCCCGCAAGGGGACGCGCGGACGCAGCAGGGTGGCGATGGCGCCGTCGAGGTCCCCGCCGTCGAACAGCGGCAGGCCGGTGGGGACGCGTTTCAGCAACGGCAGCAGGTCGGCGGCGCGGTCATCGCACCAGCGGCGCAGTTCCGCATACAGGTCCTGGCCGGCGGCGGCGCGGTCATCCACCAGGATGGCCGACACCGGCTGGCCCGTCTGTTCCATCAGGGCGCGGATGCCGGCGTGGGGGGCGGCCAGCAGCGTGACCGGCGGTCCGTCGCCGGCCCGCGCCACGCCGCGCCAGTCCATCGCCAAGGCCTCCGCCTCCTGCGCCAGCCAGTCGGCGGGCACGCCGGCGGCGGCGGCGCGCACGATCCAGCCGCCAGCCCAGCCCTGGCTGCTGACGGGCACCGCGTCGCGCACCACGGTGGTGAGGCGCGCCCGTTCGGCTGCCGCGCTGGCCCCCTGGCCCAGGCGCTTGGATACCTGGATGCCGGCCGCCAGCGGCGTGTGCACCAGGAAACGGCCAGGCAGCGCCACGTCCATGGACAGCAACGCGCCCTTGGCGCCCACGGGGTCGGCCTTGACCTGCACGATGATGGTCTGCCCGGCCCGCAAGGCCGTACCGATGGGGCCCGGGGGCCGCGCGGCCGGGCGATCCTTGGAGGCTCTTTTACCACCCCCCTGGGGGCCGCTGCCCTGGGGCACGCGCACGTCGGCGGCGGGCAGCAGACCGTCGCGGCCAGTACCGATGTCGACGAAGGCGGCGTTCATGCCGGCGACGATGCGGGTGACGCGGCCGCGAATCACGGCACCGGCCAAGGTGGGCCGCTCCACCCGGTCGATGTAGAGGTCCGACAACACGCCATCGGCCAGCACCGCGGCGCGGCGCAGGGCGGGCCCCTGCGCCGGCGATGTGACATCGATGTGGAGTTCGCGGGCCATCAGGGCCGGCCCGTCACGCGGCCACGAGCGGATCGATGCTGGCGGCACGCAGCAGGGCCGCCGTCTCGAACAGGGACAGGCCCACGACATTGCTATGGGAACCGACCAGCCCGCGCGCGAACAGGGCGGCGCGTCCCTGGATGGCATAGCCCCCGGCCTTGCCCACGCCCTCGCCACAGGCGAGATAGGCGTCGATCTCGGCGCGGCTCAGTTTCTTGAACAACACGGCGGTCTGCACCAGCCGGGTGCGGACCTTACCCGCCGCGTCGATGACGCACAGGCCGCCATAGACGCGGTGACGGCGGCCGGACAGCAGATCCAGGCAGCGGCGCACGTCGTCGGCGCTTTCCGCCTTGGGCAGGATACGGCGGCCGCAGCCCACCACCGTGTCGGCGGCCAGCACAACCGACCCCGCGCTGCGGGCGGCCACCACCTCCGCCTTGGCCTTGGCCAGGCGCAGGGCGTGATGGGCCGGCAGTTCATCCACCAGCGGGCTTTCGTCGATGTCGGCCGGGTCGATGCCGGCCGGCGTCACCCCGATCTGGGCCAGCAGTTCCCGACGTCGCGGGGAACTGGACGCCAGCACCAGCGGCGGGAGCTGTCGTGGCATCCGCCCCGTCCCGTCCGCCTGCACGCGCACCATGGGCGACCGTCCGCTTACTTGAAGCGGAAGGTGATGCGGCCCTTGGTCAGGTCGTAGGGCGTCATTTCGACGTTGACCCGGTCACCCGCCAGCACGCGGATGCGATTCTTGCGCATCTTGCCGGAGGTGTGGGCCAGCACTTCGTGTTCGTTATCGAGCTTGACGCGGAACATCGCGTTCGGCAGCAGTTCGGTCACCGTGCCGGAAAACTCGATCAAATCCTCCTTCGACATAACTTCCTTTCAGGAAAAAACGGGTGGACCGCAGGATACGCGCAATTTCGGCGACATAGGTGATGGCCCCGACGGTCGCGGTCAAGTGTTTTCCAGGCGTCGGCAGGGGTGCGCCGGTGTCTTTGCGCGGCACTGTGGCTCCGGCCCCCTATCGGGCCCCCCAATCATGTAGGTGGCATCCCGGCGGATTGCAGGCCGCCGGTGTCTTCAGGCCGGCCTCACGGCTGACCCGGGGGCTTTTTCCTGGGTTTGCCGGTGGCATCGGCCTCCAGCGTCGCCTGCCGGTCGCGCCACAGCCAGGGCGGCTCGACCCGCCCGCCCCACATGCCGGCGCGATGGCTCATGGCCAGGACCTGGGTGTTGTAATAGTCCGGTGTCAGGGCGGTGTAGGCCAGCGCCCAGCCGGCACGCACCATGATGCCGGCAACGTCCCGCCCCTCCACCGTGCACACGGCCAGGCGCCGCTGCTTGGGCGGGCTTTCCTTGGTGGTGCAGCGGACGATCTTGTCCTGGACAACGGCCTGCAGTTCCTTGGTCGCCTGGGCAAAACAGTCATAGGTGGCGCCGCGCCGGTTCTGGCAGGTTTGGCCGGGGTCGGGCGCGTCGATGCCGTAGAGCCTGATCTCCCCCCCATCGACCAGCAGGGTGTCGCCCTCGGTCGCCTGGGCATGCCCTTCGATGACGTCGCCCCCACCCCCGACGGGCGGCGGGGGCGCCGCCGCGGCGGGGGCGCCCATGGACAAGGCGAGGACGGCGATGAGGAGGGGAAGCATCGGTCTCATGGGTGCCAGTCTAGCACCGCCGCCATCGCCCGCCGCCACCCAATCGCGCGGGTTCACGGCGCGGTTGGCGCGGCCCCCCGTGACCTTGTCCTTAAAAATCGGCTTAAAATTGGACAGGCCCGCGCATGAGAGCCGCGCGTGGGCGTTCGGGTTTGGACTGTTGCTGAGCGGGCCCCGGATGCACTATTCCCCTCCCCGATCACCCCCGCGAACTACAGAGATAGGCCTGGCCCCATGACCACCGTCCCCGACCTCGCCCGCATGGACCTTGTCGCCCTTCTGGATGACATCGCGGCGCTGGCGGTCGAAGCGGGCCACGCCACCCTTCCCTTTTATGAGGGCGACCACGGCGCCACGGCCAAGTCGGACGGCAGCCCCGTCACCCTGGCCGACCACGCCGCCGAGGCGGTCATCCTGCCCGGCCTGGCGCGCCTGACGCCCGCCATCCCGGCGGTATCGGAAGAGGCGGCGGAGCGGGGCGAGATTCCGGCCGTGGCGGCCCGCCAACCCTTCTGGCTGGTCGATCCGCTGGACGGCACCAAGGAGTTCATCAAGCGCAATGGCGAGTTCACGGTGAACATCGCCCTGGTCGACAAGGGCCAGCCCGTGTTGGGCGTGGTCTATGCCCCGGCCAGCGGCGAACTGTTCGCGGGCTCCCTGGCGCCCAAACCCCTGGCATGGCGCCAACGCGCGGGCGGGGAGCGGGAAACCATCGCCTGCCGCCCGCAGCCGCGCGCCGGCGTCACGGTCGTCTCCTCCCGCTCCCACGCCAATGACGAGGCGCTGGCGGCCTACCTCAAGGCCTACTCGGTGGCCGAAACCCTGGCCTGCGGCAGTTCCGTCAAGTTCTGCCGCATCGCCGAGGGCGTGGCCGACCTCTATCCCCGCTTCGGGCCGACCTGCGAATGGGACACGGCCGCCGGCCACGCCGTGCTGCTGGCCGCCGGCGGCGGCATGACCACGCCCGAAGGCGACCCGTTCCGCTACGGCAAGGCCGGCTTCCGTAACGGTCCCTTCATCGCCCACGGCAAATAGGGGCCCACGGCAAATAGGAGCCCACGGGAAGTAGGGCCGAAGCAAAGGCGCCCCTGCCCTTTTGAGTAAATCTTAGAGCTAATAGACCCCCTGGCCGCCCGCTCGCAGACTACCTACATGTCTTTGATATGCAGGTGATTTGAGACGAGGGAGCCTTCGGCATGCTCTTGGCCAGCCTGTTCCGGTCACTGATCAAGACCGGCCACCTGACACTGATCGACGCCCACGGCCGCCGCTATGAATTCGGCCGGCGCGACCCCGATGCCCTGCCGGGCGGAGTCAGCCCCGGCGGCATCGCCGATGGCGGCCCCGCCAGCTACGGCCCCGTCACCGTGCGCGTGACCGATCCCAGCCTGCACTGGAAGCTGGCGCTGGCACCGCGCCTGTACGCCGGCGAGGCCTATATGGACGGCACGTTGGTGATGGAGGAGGGCAGCATCTACGACCTGCTGGCCCTGGTCACCCGCAACAGCGGCTGGCAGCACATCGGCTGGTCCGATCACCTGATGGGCCCCATCGAGACGCTGACGCGATACGCCCAGCAGTTCAACCCGGCACAGCGGTCCAAGGCCAACGTGGCCCACCACTACGACCTGTCCGGCAAGCTCTACTCCCTATTCCTGGACAGCGACCGCCAATATTCCTGCGCCTACTTCCCCACGCCGGAAACGACGCTGGAGGAGGCGCAGAGCCTGAAGAAGCGGCACATCATCGCCAAGCTGCGGCTGGAGCCTGGCATGAAGGTGCTGGACATCGGTTGCGGCTGGGGCGGGATGGCGCTGGAGATCGCCCGCCGGGCGCCGGGTGCAAGCATAATGGGCATCACCCTGTCGGAGGAGCAGTTGGCCGTCGCCCGCCAGCGCGCCATCGACGAAGGCGTCACCGACCGGGTAAGGTTCGAGCTGGTGGACTATCGCCACCTGAAGAGCCAAGGCTACGCCGGCCATTTCGACCGCATCGTCTCGGTGGGCATGTTCGAGCATGTGGGCCTGCCCCACTACCTGGAATATTTCGAGACGGTGCGCGACCTGATGACGCCCGAGGGGGTGGCCCTCATCCACGCCATCGGGCGGCTGGACGGGCCCGGCGCCACCAACCCCTGGATCCGCAAGTACATCTTCCCCGGCGGCTATGTCCCGGCCTTGTCGGAGGTCATGCCGGCGGTGGAGAAGGCGCGCGTCGTCACCACCGATATCGAGATCCTGCGCCTGCATTACGCCGAGACCCTGCGCGCCTGGCGCCACCGCTTCCTGGCCAGGGCCGACGAAGCGGCGGCCCTGTATGACGAGCGCTTCGTCCGGATGTGGGAATTCTACCTGGCGGGGTCGGAGTGCGCCTTCCGCTACCAGGGGCACATGGTCTTCCAGATCCAGCTGTCCAACGCCCTGGCCGCCGTGCCCCTCACCCGGGATTATATCCACAAGGCGGAGGAAGCCATGGCGCCGCGCGCCCATACGCCGGCGATGGTGGCCGAATAATGGAAAATCAGGATGTAAGGCGGGGGTCCCGCCCCCTTTCCCCACCCTTATCCCCATGATTATCCCCCTGTGGACAAAATCCATCCGCATGTTGCACTTGCCGTGCGCGCGGCGGCCGGCTATGCCATGCCTCCCCCGCTGCTACACTGATGCCCATGGACACCAAGTTGACCGACCCGGCCGCTTCCACCGGTGCGTTGCCCTATCGCACGCCGCCCCATAACCTGGAGGCGGAACAGGCGTTGCTGGGCGCCGCCCTGGTCAACAACAAGGCGCTGGAGAAGGTGGCCGAGTTCCTGCGGCCGGAGCACTTCTTCGACCCCGCCAACGGCCGCGTCTTCGCCGCCATCGCCAAGCTGGTGGAACGCGGGCAGATCGCCAGCCCCCTGACGCTGAAGGCCTATTTCGAGCAGGACGCGGACCTGAAGGAGATCGGCGGCACGGAGTACCTGGCCCGCCTGGCCGCCGGCGTAGTCACTGTGACGAACGCCGAGGATTACGGCCGCATCATCCATGACGCCTACCTGCGCCGGCAGTTGATCGACGTGGGCGAGGACATGGTCAACACCGCCTACAAGCACGACCTGGACGTGGGCGCCAGCGACCAGATCGAGGAGGCGGAGAAGAAGCTGTTCGACCTGGCCGCCACCGGCGACGCCCAGGGCGGCTTCGTCCCCTTCGAACGGTCGCTGAAGGCCGCGATCGAGATGGCGGAGGCGGCCTACAAGCGGTCCAGCCACGTCACCGGCGTCACCACCGGATTGCGCGACCTGGACGGCAAGCTGGGCGGCCTGCACCCCTCGGACCTCATCATCCTGGCCGGCCGCCCCTCCATGGGTAAGACGGCGCTGGCCACCAACATCGCCTTCAACGCCGCCCGCGCGCACATGAAGAGCAGCGGCAAGGAAGGCGCGCCGGTCGGCTTCTTCTCGCTGGAAATGTCGGCGGAACAGCTGGCCACCCGTATCCTGGCCGATGAGGCCGAGGTCAGCGGCGACAAGATCCGCCGCGGCGAAATCCACGGCAGCGACTTCCCCCGCTTCATCGAAGCCAGCAACTACATCTCCAAGGTGCCGTTCTTCGTGGACGACACGCCGGCCCTGTCCATCACCGCCGTGCGCACGCGCGCCCGCCGCCTGAAGCGGACCCATGGCCTGGGCATGATCGTGGTCGACTACCTGCAGTTGCTGCGCGGCGGCGGAATCAACAAAACCGACAACCGCGTGCAGGAAATCTCCGAGATCACGCGCGGCCTGAAGGCCATCGCCAAGGAGCTGGACTTGCCGGTGATCGCGCTGTCGCAGCTGTCGCGCCAGGTGGAAAACCGCGAGGACAAGCGTCCGCAGCTGTCGGACCTGCGCGAGTCGGGCTCCATCGAGCAGGACGCCGACGTGGTCATGTTCGTCTACCGCGAGCAGTACTATCTGGAGCGTGCCGAGCCGTCGCGCCGCCCGGAGGAGGCGGAGGACAAGTTCAACGACCGCTACCAGCGCTGGCAGCAGCGCCTGGAAGAGGTGCACGACACGGCCGAGGCCATCATCGCCAAGCAGCGTCATGGCCCGGTGGGCACCGTGCGCCTGCACTTCCATGGCGAATTCACCCGCTTCTCCGACCTCGACACCCACCATGCCCTGGCCGGCGCCGGCGACGATTACTGAGGAGCCGGGGGTGTCGTCCGTGGATTTCCCGAGCCAGGTGCCGGTCGGCGCCGGTGCAGTCCTGGCCATCGACCTGGATGCCATCGCGGGCAACTGGCGGGTCTTGCGCGACCATGCCCAGCGGACCGGCCGCGCGGTCGAATGCGCCGGCGTGGTCAAGGCCGACGGCTATGGCCTGGGTGCCGCGCCGGTGGCCATGGCCCTGGCCAAAGCCGGCTGCCGCAGCTTTTTCGTCGCCGACCTGGAGGAGGCCGCGGCCTTGCGCGCGGTGTTGTCCCCCGGCACCTTTCCCGACGCGCGTGTCCTGGTCCTGCACGGCCCCACGGCAGGCACGGAGCGGGAGATGGCGGCCCTGGGCCTGACGCCCATCCTGAACAGCCTGGACGACATCGCCCGCTGGCGGGCCACGGCGGTGGCTCTTGGCCGCGCCCTGCCCGCCTTCATCCATATCGACACGGGCATGAACCGCCTGGGCCTGGACGACCGCGACGCGCGGTATTTGGCGGGCGAGCCTGGCCTGCTGGCCGGCCTTGCGCTGACCGGCTGGATGAGCCACCTGGCCAGCGCCGACGTGGCCGGCGACGGCTTCGCCGCCGAGCAGGACGCCCGCTTCCGGGCGCACCTGGCCCGGCTGCCCCGGGCGCCGGCCAGCCTGGCCGCCTCCTCCGGCATCTTCCGGGAACCGGCTCTGCTGCACGATCTGGTGCGGCCGGGGGCGGCGCTATACGGCGTGAACCCGACACCGGAGGCGCCCAACCCTATGGCGCCGGCGCTACGCCTGCTGGGCCGCATCCTGCAGGTGCGGGACGTGCCGGCCGGGGCCACGGTGGGCTATGGCGCGACATATCGCGCCACGGCGCCGGCGCGCCTGGCCACCATCGCGGTGGGCTACGCCGACGGCTACTGCCGCGCCCTGGGGTCCTCCGGCCATGTCACCATCGCCGGCGTGCGCGCCCCCGTGGTGGGTCGCATATCCATGGATCTGCTGAGCGTGGATGCGACGCGGGTCCCCCAGGACGCCCTGGTTCCCGGCGCCTTCGCCGAGCTGATCGGTCCCGATCGGCCGCTGGATGACGTGGCCGCGGATGCCGGCACCATCGGCTATGAGATCCTAACAGGGCTTGGCCGGAGGTTTTGCCGCGTGTATCAGGGGGCGTGGCCTGTTGCGGCGCACCCGTGACGGGACAATGGCAGTTCGGCATTGTAAGTCCCTTATATGACTGAGGAGCGGAGCGGATGGGGTTCTTGAGCGGGATCGGCCGGGCCACCCTGGTGTTCCTGGCCGCCACCGGGCGACTGGCCCTGTTCACGGCGCGCGGCCTGTCGCACTGCGTCCGTCCCCCCTTCTATCCCCGCCTGCTGGTCCAGCAGATGCGGGAGATCGGCTACAACAGCCTGCCCGTGGTGGGGCTGACGGCCCTATTCACCGGCATGGTGCTGGCGCTGCAAAGCTATACCGGCTTCGCCCGCTTCAACGCCTCCAGCGCCATCGCCACCGTGGTGGTGCTGTCCATCACGCGGGAGTTGGGGCCCGTCATGGCGGGCCTGATGGTGGCGGGCCGCGTGGGCGCCGCCATGGCGGCCGAGATCGGCACCATGCGGGTGACGGAACAGGTCGATGCCCTGACCACCCTGTCCACCAACCCGTTCAAATACCTGGTGGCGCCCCGCCTTCTTGCGGGCACGCTGATGCTGCCCTGCCTGGTGCTGGTGGCCGACATCATCGGCGTCTTCGGCGGCTATGTCGTCAGCATCTACCGCCTGGGCTTCAACCCGTCGGCCTACCTGACCAGCACGGCGCAGTACCTGCAGACCATCGACGTCGTCTCCGGCCTGGTAAAGGCGGCGGCCTTTGGTTTCATCATCGCGCTGATGGGCTGCTACAACGGCTACCATTCCAAGGGCGGCGCCCAGGGCGTGGGGGCGGCCACCACGCACGCCGTCGTCTCCGCCTCCATCATGATCCTGATGATCAACTATCTGCTGACGGGGCTGTTCTTCTCATGAGCACGGTATCCCCCCACTCTGACACCCCCAAGATTGAACTCATCGGCGTCAAGAAGGCCTTCGGCCCGAAGAAGGTGCTGGATGGCGTCGACCTCAGCGTCGCCAAGGGTGAGTCCTTCGTCATCATCGGCGGTTCGGGCACCGGCAAGTCGGTGATGCTGAAATCCATCCTGGGCCTGCTGCGGCCCGACGCCGGCACCATCAAGGTCGATGGGGAGGAGACGACCCATATCGACGGCCGTGCCCGCGACCGGGTGATGACCAAGTTCGGCATGCTGTTCCAGGGCGGTGCCCTGTTCGACAGCCTGCCCGTCTGGCAGAACGTGGCTTTCGGCCTGATCCAGGGCCAGGGCATGAAGCGGTCCCAGGCGCGCGACATCGCCATCGAGAAGTTGGCCGCCGTGGGCCTGGGCCCCGATGTCGCCAACCTGTCGCCGGCGGAGCTGTCGGGCGGCATGCAAAAGCGCGTAAGCCTGGCCCGTGCCATCGCCACCACCCCCGAGATCATCTTCTTCGACGAACCGACGACGGGCCTGGACCCCATCATGGCCGACGTCATCAACGACCTGATCGTGAAGTGCGTGCGCGACCTGGGCGCCACCGCCCTGACCATCACCCACGACATGGCCAGCGCCCGCAAGATTTCCGACCGCATCGGCATGCTGTACCAGGGCAAGCTGATCTGGCAGGGCCCCACCAGCGCCATCGACGACAGCGGCAACGCTTACGTCGACCAATTCATCCATGGCCGGGCCGAGGGCCCGATCCAAATGCAGGTGAAGCTGGGATAAGGGCCGGCACTCAATCCATGTTGTTTTGTTGATATAGGGCGCGGATGCGCCCGCCCGGCGCTTGAGGGAACCGGCGTTAAGCCGCGACCCTTCCCCAGCCGGCCGTGGCCATTTCCGCCGGCAGGTCCACCTTTTGCCCTGCCGCCCAGGCATAGGCGGTGGCCATGTCGCTGAAGGCACGCAGCTCATGCCCGGGGATGAACAGGCGGGCCAGGTTCAGGAGGAAGCGCAGGCCGGCGTTGTGGCTGACCACGGCCGCCCGGCCGCCGGCACGGCCGCGCATGGCCTCACCCATTATGGCGCCCATGCGGCGGATGGCGTCCGGCGAAACGTTGCCGACATGCAGCCGCAGGTCGGTCACGCTGTTCCACGTGGCGACGTCCATATTCCAGGCCAGGATTTCCTCAATGTAATCGGCAATGGTTTCCCCGCCGACATCGTCCATGATCAGAACACAGATGACCCTGGATGAAGGATTCAATTTATGCTGTATTTTATACATTTCCGCACTGCCACCGGAAACGAGGACGGCGGAAGGGGTAACACAGCCGAAACTTTACCGGCATGATCATTTTACCGGTCACAATTTCAAAAACGTAACCAGCTTAGCTACATAGGTAGCAGACGGACGGCGCCAATACTGGACAACGCCCCACACCGACCTTTCCCGGAATCACTTGTTCAGTCGACATCGCCGGCTTCATCCGGAGCGATGGGCCGGAAGTCCGTACGGTTGTACCGGCGGCCGCGCTTCACCGTGTAGACGACGCTGCGCAGGTTGGCGATATCCTGGGTCGGGTCCTTGGCGACGAACACCAGATTGGCCAGCTTGCCCGCCGCCACCGTGCCCATGCGCGACTCCAGGTTCAGGGCGCGGGCCCCCATCTGCGTGCCGGCCTGGATGGCGGCCAGGGGCGTGAAGCCGGCCTGGCGGACCAGCAGTTCCAGTTCCTCATGCAGGGCGGGATAGGCATCGGCGGCGGGCGTCTCGCCGTCCGTGCCGGCGGAAACGGCCACGCCGGCGGCATGGGCCTGGGCAGTGATGCGGGCCGCCAGATCGCCGGGGCAATAGGACCCGGGCGGGTTGGGCTTGCCGGCCCAGCGCTTGTCGCCCTCGGCATAGACGCGCACGGTGGCGTCCAGCACCTGGCCGTGGTGCTTCATGCCGTCAAACAGCCCGGCCAGAAGGGGGTCGGGATTGCCGATACGGGCCGGGTCCACGGGCGCGCGGTCATGGTACTGCGTCGGCTTCACCGGCAAGGCCTGGTAGGCCAGCATGCAGGCGTGGGACAGCACGTCCACCCCGGCCTCGATCTCCTCCGCCGGGGTGGCCGGGAAGACCATGGCATGGGCCCAGACGCGGAAGCCCTGGGCGTGCGCCTCACGCGTGATCCCGGCCACCAAGTCGGCCGGCAGGTTGGCGTAAATCTTGATGGCGCTGGCGCCGGTGCCGCGCGCCAAGGCCACCGCCACCTTCAGGTCCGTGGCCGGGGTGATGGCCTGCATCCACGGCACCTCCCCCGGCGTTGCCCCCTTGGCCGACGCCGCCGTGCGCGGGTCCTTGAAGAAGCTGAGGCCGGCCATCAGAGCGGCGTAATAGATATCCGGCGCTGGTATTTCGCCCAGCAGGGCCGATCGCGCCAGGTCGGCCAGCGCGCGGGTGTCGCCGGCCATGTCGCGCTCCGCCGTGACACCGCCGTAGACCGCCCGGCGCAGCAGCGCCTCCTCAACCTTGCGGTTGGGCACGGTGGCGAGATGCACATGGGTGTCGATCAGGCCGGGCAGGACATAGAGGCCGCTGGCATCCACCACCGTGGCGCCCCGGGCCAGCTCGGCCGGCACCTGGCCCGCGGGCACCACCAGGGCGATGTCCTGGCCTTTGGTCACTACCGCCATGTCGGCGCGCGGTGCCGTGCCCGTGCCGTCGATCAGGGTGGCGCCGCGATAGATCACCACCGCCTCGGGCGCCGGCCGCGCCTCCTGCGCCGCCGCCATGAGCGGGACCAGTACGGACGAAACCAGCAGGGCGGAGCGGAGAAGCGTGGCGAAGGGCCTCAAGGCGGTACATCCAGACAGGAAACGGACGGTCGCAACTGTGGGCGCCAGGCCGCGCGCTGTCAATTCGCGGCGGCATCACGGCATGGCCGCCCACACCATCCTGTCGTGCGTCTCGCACGCCCCTACCCCCTAAATCTAGTGGCTGTATACCCGGCGCCGGGGTGGCGGTTCGGTGACCCAAGCTGTTATGATGGCGACCACCAGAACACCCCGTCAGGAACCCTTTCCCGTGGCCCGAAATTCCAACCGCTACGTCTGCCAAAGCTGCGGCACCGCCCACCCCAAGTGGAGCGGCCGGTGCGAGGGTTGCGGCGCCTGGAACACCCTGGTGGAGGAGGCCGCACCCGAGGCGGCGCCCAAGGGCCTGGGCAACAAGGTGCAGGGCCGGCGGCTGGAATTCGTGGATCTGTCGGGCGTGTCGGAGCAGGCGCCGCGCCGTATGACCCACATCCAGGAATTCGACCGGGTGTGCGGCGGCGGCCTGGTGCATGGTTCGGCCCTGCTGGTGGGCGGCGACCCCGGCATCGGCAAGTCCACGCTGCTGCTGCAGGTCATCTGCCGCCTGGCCCAGGGCACGTCCTGCGCCTATATCTCCGGTGAAGAGGCGGTGGACCAGGTGCGCATGCGCGCCCTGCGGCTGGGCCTGGCGGCGGCGCCGGTGAACCTGGCGGCCGCCACCAACGTGCGCGACATCGTGGCCTCGCTGGACGCGGCCGACGGCCCGCGCGTGGCGGTCATCGACAGTATCCAGACCATGTATGTGGACACGCTGGACAGCGCGCCGGGCACGGTGGCCCAGGTGCGGGCCTCGGCCTCGGAACTGATCCGGGTGGCCAAGCGCCGGGGCATCACCCTGCTGATCGTGGGCCATGTCACCAAGGACGGCCAGATCGCCGGCCCGCGCGTGCTGGAGCACATGGTGGACACGGTGCTGTATTTCGAGGGGGAGCGCGGGCACCAGTTCCGCATCCTGCGCGCGGTGAAGAACCGCTTCGGCGCCACCGACGAGATCGGCGTGTTCGAGATGGCGGAGGATGGGCTGCGCGAAGTCGCCAACCCGTCGGAGATTTTCCTGGCGGAACGGCGCGGCGACGTGACCGGCACCGCCGTCTTCGCCGGCATGGAGGGCACCCGCCCCGTGCTGATGGAGGTGCAGGCCCTGGTGGCACCGTCGCCCCTGGGCACGCCCCGCCGGGCGGTGGTGGGCTGGGACACGGCGCGCCTGGCCATGGTGATGGCGGTGCTGGAGGCACGCTGCGGCCTCGCCATCGGCGCCAATGATGTGTATCTGAACGTCGCCGGCGGCCTGAAGGTCACGGAACCGGCGGCGGATTTGGCGGTGGCCGCGGCCCTGGTCTCCTCCCTGACGGGGGAGCCGGTGCCGGCCGACGCGGTGGTTTATGGAGAGATCGGGTTGTCGGGGGAGATCAGGGCGGTGAGCCAGAGCGAGACGCGGCTGAAGGAGGCGGCGAAGCTGGGCTTCGGCACGGCGCTGGTGCCCACCCGGCGCAAGGGGTCGGGCGGCGATGCCGGCATGCGCCGCATCGAGCTGCACCACCTGTCGGACCTGCTGCCCCTGTTCCAGGCCGCCCCTGCGCAGAAAGGCGCGCCGCCCAAGAACACACCCAAGGCCGTCTCCGGCGGTGGGCGGGGCTGAGGCATCATGGATATCAACGGTTTGAACCCCCTGGACATCGCCGTCGTCATCATCGTCGTGCTGTCGGCCCTGCTGGCTTTCGCCCGCGGCTTCGTGCGCGAGGTGCTGTCGATCGGCGCCTGGGTCGGGGCTGCCCTGGTCACGCTGTATGCCTTTCCCCTGGTCAAACCCTTCGTACGCGCCCATATCGAGCGTCAGATGATTGCCGACGGCGTCGCCATCATCACCCTGTTCGTGGCGGCCTTGCTGGTGTTGCAGATGATCTGCCACACTCTGGCGGGCCGGGTCAGCGACAGCGCCCTGTCGGCCATCGACCGGTCGCTGGGCTTCGGCTTCGGGGTGGTGCGCGGCGCCGTGCTGGTCAGCCTGGGCTACATGCTCATGGGCTACATCTGGCCGGACAACAAGCCCGACTGGCTGCGCGACGCGCGCACCCGGCCGGCGCTGGAGGCCGGGGCGGACATGTTGCGCACCCTTGCGCCGTCCGACCTGCGGCACGAGGGTGAAGGACGAATTGACGCCGCGCGGATGGAAGCCGAGCGGGCCCTGGCCGCCAAGCAGGACTTGGAACGGCTTCAAACCCCGGCGATCACCCCTGCGGTGAACGCGGGTGCCAAGCCGGGTGAACAGGGCTATAACGACCGCGAACGCACGGGCCTTGATCAGCTGATCGAGAATTCCGTCGACAAGAGGAAGCCGGAGTAAGGGTTCCTCACAACGGACCGCAACGTACCAACCTCGCGCGAAAGGCGCCCGGTGATCGCTCATGCTGACCACGAACCCCTTCGACGACGACAAGTTGCGCGAGGAATGCGGCGTCTTTGGTATCCTGGGCGCCACGGACGCGGCCGCCCTGGTGGCCCTGGGCCTGCACGCCCTGCAGCATCGCGGCCAGGAATCGGCGGGCATCGTCGCCTTTGACGGGGAGCATTTCGCCGTCCACCGCGCGCTGGGCCAGGTCGGCGACAACTTCAGCTCCGAGGCGGTCATGCGCCCCCTGAAGGGCAACGCCGCCATCGGCCACGTGCGTTACGCCACCACCGGCGACACCGCGCTGCGCAACGTGCAGCCGCTGTTCGCGGATTTCGAGTTCGGCGGTTTCGGGCTGGCGCACAACGGCAACCTGACCAACGCCATGACGCTGCGCCGCCAGTTGGTGCGCCGCGGCTGCCTGTTCCAGTCCACCACCGATACCGAGGTCATCGTCCATCTGATGGCGACCGCCCGCGGCGGCAGCGTCATCGACCGCATGGTCGAGGCCCTGCGCCAGGTCGAGGGCGCCTATTCCCTGGTCGCCATGGCCAAGGACCAGATCATCGGCGTGCGCGACCCGCGCGGCGTGCGCCCCCTGGTGCTGGGCATGCTGGGCGACGCGCCGGTCCTGGCGTCGGAGACCTGCGCCCTGGACATCATCGGCGCCGACTTCGTCCGCGATATCGAGCCGGGTGAAATGGTGGTGCTGACCGCCGCCGGGGTGCAGAGCCTGCGCCCCTTCCAGCCGGAAAAGAGCCGCTTCTGCATCTTCGAATACATCTACTTCGCCCGGCCCGACAGCCTGGTCGAGGGCTCCAGCGTCTACAAGGTGCGTAAGGCCATCGGCGCGCACTTGGCCCAGGAAAGCCATGTGGACGCCGACGTGATCATCCCTGTGCCCGACAGCGGCGTGCCGGCGGCCATCGGCTATGCCGAGGAAAGCGGCATTCCGTTCGAGCTGGGCATTATCCGCAACCACTATGTCGGCCGCACCTTCATCCAGCCGACCGACAAGATCCGCCATCTGGGCGTGAAGCTGAAGCATAACGCCAACCGCCACTACATCCAGGGCAAGCGCGTCATCCTGGTGGATGACAGCATCGTGCGCGGCACCACCTCGGTGAAGATCGTGGAGATGATGCGGGCGGCCGGCGCCAAGGAGGTGCACATGCGCATCTCCAGCCCGCCCACCCGGCATTCCTGCTTCTACGGCATCGATACGCCGGAAAAGGAAAAGCTGCTGGCCCATAAGCTGTCGGTCGAGGAGATGAACCGCTATATCGGCTCCGACAGCCTGGCCTTCATCTCCAACGACGGCCTGTACAAGGCGCTGGGCCACGCCGGCCGCGACGCCAGCGGCCCGCAGTATTGCGATGCCTGCTTTACTGGCGACTACCCCATCCCGCTGACCGATTACGAGGGCACGCCGGGTGGCGAAGTCGCCTTCCTGGCGGAGCGCCGGGCTTAAGCGCCTCACCAAATAGTTCCGTGCACAAATGACCGCCCCCGGAAGTCTTCTTCCGGGGGCGTTTCGATTCCCCTATCCCCGGCCGCGCCAGGGCCGTGTGCGGGCTATGGGGGCGCGGGCCAGGGCGGTGCAGGCCAGCGCGGTGCGGGATGGTCCCCACCTATGTCCTGAGTTTGGGCGGCATGCCGCCGCCCGCCCTCTCCAGATGCCAATCCAGGGATCTCATCTCCGGCGGCAGGGCATCTTGCCCGGACGCCCAAGCAAAGCCTTGCCGCATATCGGAGAAATGCCGAAGATCATAGTCCCGCATATAAACGCGGGCCAAATTGACCAAGAATTTCTGGCCGGCGTTGTAGCTTACAACAGCGACCCGACTGCCATCGTTGTCCGGAGATCGCTTCAACGTCCCCGACTTTTGCTTTTCATTGAGTAGTTTGGACATCCGCTCCAAAGACGAATGGTGGATGTTGCCGATGAACGACCGTAGATCAACCAGGCAATTCCAAGTCCGGCCGACGTCGCCGCCCTGTATGATCTTCCCGATGTGATCCGCTATTTCATCGCCATCGATATCCCCACTATAGATAATGCATATCAACCGCAGGTGCGGAAAAAGCCGGTAATCAGCCCTGTGCATTAACCCTGTCCTACCGCGATAGGCAAAGGCTCCGGCCCGCTGTGTTGCTGCAGATTGGGCGTTGCGATCAGGTCCGGGAGCTTTATTCTATCAGGTCTTAATCAAACTTTTACCTGAACGGATGTACCGCTCGGGGGAGAAGCTACGCGTACTTGGATGGTGGCTTGGCCCGAGGAGGATCACCGGCCTGTTTTGGGACCTTTTTTCAGCACCCCCGGTGCGCCCGTCACGACCGCCTGCGTCTTCCGTGGGTGGGGCGCGACCCGCACGCCCCCTGTCCCATCAACCGTCTTAATCCCCAACAACGACGGTGCCTTGGAACGCCATTCCCATGGCCGCCCCGGACACCGGCGCCCATATGCGACCCCGTGACATCAGGAGTGGTCAAGGAGTGTTCCGACTGAACGCGAGATTGAACATGGCACGTTTTTTCGTGCCGATGAAGCACAAAATTTCGTGCCCCCGTCATTCTCTTGCCGCCACTCCCCCCCCTCTCCGTCCGCGCCTGGAAGGGCCGCGCGCGACACCATGACGGGACTGAAGGACAGGTTGCGCCAGGTCCGCGAACACCTGGGCGAAACCCAAAAAGGCATGTCCGCCCGGTTCGATCTGGGTGTGAACACCTGGCAGGGATACGAACGCCGGGGAAAGCTGCCCAAAGGCGAAACCCTGGCCCGCTTGCTGGAGCTGGACATCTCGGTGGACTGGCTGCTGACCGGCCACGGCACCATGCGCCTGACGGGCAACCGGCCGGGTTTGGACGCCCAGTTGCTGAGTCAGATCATCGACGGCGTGCTAACCCTCTACACCCATGACGGGCTGCGCCCCGTGCCGGCGGAACAAGGCCAGTTGATCAGCCGCATCTACGACCGGCTGATCGCGAATCCGGACAACAGGGAAAGGCGCGGCGCCCTGCGGTACGCGCTGGAACAGGCGCGGGAGGATTTGTTCGGCGCCGGGGCTGACGGACCGCCGTGAGGAAAGGCCGGCGCGTCAGGTGGGCGTCGGCTTCACCGCGACGATGGGGGGCAGTTGGGTGACGCCCAGGCCCAGGGCGCGCAAGGCGGCCTCGTCCCGGGGTTGCCGCGGGCCGCCGGTCTGGCGCAGGGCGGTCAAGTCTATGCCCGTGGCTTGGCGCACCCGCTCCACCACCGCCGGCGGCGCGTCCGGGCCGGCGCTGAAGTCGAAGACCGCTTCCGGCGTCACCAGGCGCTTGGGCGCGGCCGCCAGCCACCACACGCAGGGGCCGGCGCAGGGGCCGTCGATGATGACGGTGATGCCCCGGTCGACGATGGTCTGCGCCAGATCGGCCGCCGCCTGCGGATCGCCGCCCCCTTGCGACCAGATCACCAGCGTCCGGGCATCGATCGACGTGATGCGGGCGATGGTGTCCCGCATCACGGTGGTCTTGGCCTCGCCATGGGCGCATACCAGGTTCTGCCCGCCCACCCCCACGCCAGCGCCCTTCGCGTTGGGCCGGTGGCCATAGCTCCAGCAATTCAGGACCTGCTGGATGATGGGATCGGTCTCGCCCGGGCGCGCGGGTGGAAGGAAGTCGGCCCGGGCCGGCATATCGCCGGCCGCCAGCGCCACCAGAACACCAAGCGCGAGGACAAGTCGAGGGAAGAGAGCCATGGCTGCTGTCCGGGCGGGAATGAAGGGGACTGACCTTATATGGCGGCGGGGCCCGGTATTCCAACCGAAAGCCCCGTCACCGGCTGCCGCTTGGGGCGGGATGCGATAACACGTGATCCCATCCCGCTCGTGACCTAGGCCCCCGCTTCCGCCAAGGCCGGTCCCTGGACCACCACCGTGCCCTTGCGGCCCAGGACCTTGGCCAGGCCGTCCAGGCGGCGCTGCACGGCGTCACCGTCCAGCATGGCGGCGTCGCGGGGCAACAGCAGGGTCAAGGTGTCCGGCGTCAGCCGCAAGGCCGTGCGCTGCAGCAGCGTGGCGGCGCCGCCGGTCAGCGTATGGGCCAGGCGCAACGCCAGGCCCACGATCATGGCCCGGCTCAGCTGCGCCTCCGACAGCAGGGTGCGGGTCAGGCCCAGGGGCTGGCCGTCCATGGTGCCGGCATAGCGCACGAAGGAGGCCAGCGCCAGGAAAGCGCGTTCGGCATGGTCGGCGCCGGCGAACGGCATGCGCAGCACCCGCAGATAGGCGTGCTCGGCGCGATAGTCGGGATGTTCCGACCACCCCAGGTCGGACAGCAGGCAGGCGGCGGTGCGCAGGCGTGCGGCCGCCTCATCCTCGCCGGCGAACAGGGGGGCCGTCCATTGCGTCAGGGTGGCGGCCTCGCCGAACCGGCCCAACCGTTCCGCCACCTGGGTGCAGCTGTCGATCAGGGGGTCGCGCCGCCGCTCCTCGGCCGACAGCTGGTCGAACAGGAACCCCTCACGGAGCCCGTAGGCGGAGAAAACGACGCTGGACGGCTGCACGGTGCGCAGCACCCGCTCCATCACCAGGGCCGCCATGGGCAGCGTTTCCAGCCGGCGGCGGGAAACGCCCGGCATCTTCTCCAGGGAGGCGCGGCTTTGCCGCCCCACCAGGCCGGCGAAGTCGGCCATAACCCGGGCATCGACGATGTAGTGATGAATGATGTGCAGCGGGTGTCCCGTCTGCTCCATGTGCATCTTGGCCAGCGCGCGCCAGCCGCCGCCCACGGGGTGAAAGTCCCGTCCCCGGCCATCCAGGGCCCATGGCAGCTTGGCCAGTTGGGTATCGATCAGCTTGGCCGCCGATCCCGGCTTGCCCTCCACCGCCTCGATCAGGCGCAGGGGCCCCAGCGGCAGGGTCGCTTGGCGGCCGATGAGGCCCTTGTCCAGTGTCACCAACTCCAGGCTGCCCCCGCCCAGGTCGCCCATCAGGCCATCGGCGCCGGGGGTACCGGACAGCACACCCATGGCGGACAGCCGCGCCTCCTCCTCACCCGCCAGGACGGTGACGGGGACGCCGGTCAGCGCCTCCACCTCCGCCACGAACTTCGGTCCATCCTTGGCGTCGCGCACGGCGGCGGTCGCCAGGATGTCCACCCGCCCCACCTGCATGCCCTCGATCAGGCGGCGGAAACGGGCCAGATTGGCCAAGGCCAGCTTCACGCCCTCGGGGTGCAGTTTACCGGTCTTCTCCACCGACCGGCCCAATCCGCACATGATCTTCTCATTGAAGATGGCGATGGGCGAGCGTTCCAGGCGGTCATAGACCACCACCCGCATGGAGTTGGAACCGATGTCGATGACGGCCAACCGGTCGGCGCCAACGTGGCGTTCAGGGGCGGGTCGGTCAAACTTTACGGGCATGGCATCCGGTACGGGCTAAGGCAGGCGATTCAGTCGGCACGCTTCGCGGCCTTGGCGGCCGCCTTCAGCAACAGCTTGGCCGGCCCCTTGGGATCGGTGACCGCGCTGCTGCCCCGCCCCGACAGGCTGGGGTTGGTCATGAAGAAGGTGTGGGCGTTGAAGGCGCCCAGCGGTGCTTCGATACGATGATACTCGCCATCGGGGCTCAGCCGCCAGCTTTGCGCCTCATCCTTCAGGTTGGCGACCATGATCTGGTCCATCACCTGGCGATGACAGGACGGCGTCTCGATGGGTACCAGCGTCTCGATGCGGCGGTCCAGATTGCGCGGCATCCAGTCGGCGGAGGAGATGAAGACCTTGGCGCCAGGATGCGGCAAGCCCACGCCGTTGCCGAAGCAGACCACGCGGCCATGCTCCAGGAAACGGCCGACGATGCTCTTCACCCGGATGTTTTCCGACAGGCCCTTCACCCCCGGCCGCAGGCAGCAGATGCCGCGGATGACCATGTCGATGCTGACACCCTGCTGCGACGCCTCGTACAGCTTGTCGATGATGCGGGCATCGACCAGAGAGTTCAGCTTCACCCAGATCTGCGCCGGGCGGCCGGCGCGGGCATGGGCGATTTCCGCGTCGATCAGGCTGACCAACCGGTCGCGCAGGCCGATGGGGGCGATGGCGATCTTCTCCAGCGCCTTGGGCGTGGCGTAGCCGGTCATGTAGTTGAACATGTGGGCCGCGTCGTGCACCAGCGCCGGGTCGCAGGTGAAGAAGCTGAGGTCGGTGTAAATCTTGGCGGTGATGGGGTGGTAATTGCCCGTGCCGAAATGAACGTAGGAGCGCAGGCCCTTCTGTTCCCGCCGCACCACCAGCGACACCTTGGCGTGGGTCTTCAGATCGACGAAGCCGTACACCACCTGCACGCCGGCCCGTTCCAGGTCGCGGGCCCAGCGGATGTTGGCCTCTTCATCGAAGCGGGCCTTCAACTCCACCATGGCCGTGACGCTCTTGCCTGCCTCCGCCGCCTCGATCAAGGCGGCGACGATGGGGGAGTTCTTGGAGGTGCGGTACAGCGTCTGCTTGATGGCCAGCACCGCCGGGTCCTGCGCCGCCTGGCGCAGGAACTGCACCACCACGTCGAAGCTCTCGAACGGGTGGTGGACGATGATGTCCTTGTGGCGGATGGCGGCGAAGCAGTCGCCGCCGAAATCGCGGATACGCTCCGGGAAGCGGGCGTTGTATGGCTGGAACAGCAGGTCCGGCCGCTCATCGATGATCAGCTGCTTGGTCTCCGCCGGGCCGATCAGGCCGTCCAGCACGAATACGTCGTCGGTCGGCACATGCAGCTGGCCCGCCAGAAAGTCGCGCAGATCCCGCGACATGCCGGCATTGACGCACAACTGGATGACACTGCCGCGGCGGCGGCGCTTCAGCGCCGTCTCGAAGGTGCGGACCAGGTCTTCGGACTCTTCCTCGATTTCAATGTCGCTGTCGCGCAGCACGCGGAAGAAGCCGTGCCCCTTCAGGGTAAAGGGCGGGAACAGCCGGTCGATGAACAGCAGCACCAGCTCTTCCAGCAGGATGAAGCGCACATCGTTGCCCGGCAGGCGCACGAAACGGTCCAGCTGCGCCGGCAGCAGCACCAGGGCGTCCAGATGCGTGTTGCGTTCCGGATCGAACAGCTGGACCGCCAGCGAGAAGCCGGAATTGGCGATAAACGGGAAAGGATGGGCCGGATCGACAGCGATGGGCGTCAACACCGGGAAGATATCGTCCAGGAACTTCGCTTCCAGCCAGTCGGTCTCCGACGGGGTCAGCTCGCCGGGGTCGATCGCGGCGATGCCGGCCTTGGCCAGGTCGGCGCGCATCATCAGCCAGCAGGCCTGCTGCTCGCGCATCAACTCGGCGGCGCGCTCGTTGATGGCGGCCAGTTGCTGCGCCGGGGTCAGGTTGTCGTCCGACGGGGTAGCGACACCGGCCGTCACCTGCGCCTTCAGCGCCGCGACGCGGACCGTGTAGAATTCATCCAAGTTGCTGGCCGAAATGGACAGGAAACGCAGCCGCTCCAGCAGCGGATGCTGGGCGTTGTACGCTTCCTCCAAAACGCGCTGATTGAAGGCCAGCCACGACAGTTCGCGGTTGATGAAGCGTTCCGCCGACGTCATATCGATGGGGGTGGGCTCAACTTCGCGGATCGGGGTTTCCACCGCCGTGGACATGGTCGCCTCATTAACAGCACGGGTATCGGGTCGATCACCATAGGCCGCCAACGTTACCGTTTCTGGTTCCCGCGTTGTCGATCTCGTTGTTTTCGTACCCGTTCCTTTTTTCTTTTCCGGGGCCGCCGGTTCCACAGCGGGCTCGGGCAGCCGGTCCATCCTGGGGGATGTCGCGTGAAGACCCTGTTCCTGCTCCGGCATATGAAATCCTCCTGGGACGATGACAGCGTCCCTGATCATGAGCGTCCCCTGTCGCCGCGGGGGGAGCGCGCGTTAACGACCATGGCCGACTATTTCAGGCGCCGCAAGGGTGGAACACCCCAGCCCGACCTCATCCTCTGTTCCACCGCCGCCCGTACCCGGGCCACGCTGGCGGGCCTGCTGCCCTTGTGGCGCGAGACGCCACCCATGAGCGTGGACCGAGTCTTTTATATGGCGCCGGCCCGCGCCCTGGCCGATCGGCTGCGCGCCCTGCCCGACCCCACCGCCACCGTCCTGCTGATCGGGCACAATCCCGGCCTGGAGGAGCTGGCGCTGGAACTGGCCCAGGCGGAAGGGACCCATCTTCGCACCCGCATCATGGAAAAATATCCGACCGGCGCCCTGGCGCGACTGGAATTCCCTCTGGACCGATGGGCCGATCTCGCTGCGGGAACCGGTCGGCTGGCCGAATTCGTCACGCCGAGGGAGGTGGCGTCGGCGTGACGGCCGGCACCACCGGATCAACCGCCTGGGTTGTATAATTCATACAATCAAGCGATGCGCCTACAGGCGAAAACCACCCCATCCCAAATCTGCAAACTCCATCAAAAAAGTAAGTGGCGCCGGCTGCATCAATGACATAGGGTGCGGCATTCCACGATTATGCGGCGGCGGAAGACGAAACCGATTCCACTTTTGGATACCGCCTATAGGTTGCACATCGACTGTGCAGCCCTTTGCCCGCTATTTGGCCAATCCTCCACTTTCGGTTAGGGACAGGACAGCGTTCCTGCCACGAATGAACAGGCCATCCCCCTTGATTCTTAACGACTTATTAATGGCACGGTGCATCATTCGGCTCCCGGCACGTCTTTTGCGTTAGCGTAGTAACGTGACGTTCTTTGCTGCGACGCACAAAAGCTAATCAAGAGAGGTGGGGAGCCGATGGACAACAGCCTGATCGACCTGACGAAGAACGTTCTGGATGTCGCCAGCCAGAAGGTTTCGGTGATCGAGGATATCAACCGGACCACCAAGATGCTGGCCTTCAACGCCCTGATCGAGGCCGGCCGTGCCGGCGACGCCGGACGGGGCTTCGCCGTGGTGGCCAACGAGGTCAACTCCATCTCCCAGCGCGTCAGCGTGGTGGCGGGTGAACTGCGCAGCGAGATCGGCCAACTGGTCGATCGCATGACCACGGTGGGCGAGGATCTGATGACCCGCTTCCGGGGCCAGCGCCTGGCCGACCTGGCGCTGAACAGCATCGACATCATCGACCGCAACCTCTATGAGCGGTCATGCGACGTGCGGTGGTGGGCAACGGACAGCGCCGTGGTCGCCGGCCTGCAGAGCCCCTCGCACGAGGCGTTTCGCCACGCCAGCGAGCGCCTGAACGTCATCCTGCAGAGCTACACCGTCTATCTTGACCTGTGGGTGGCCGACCGCAGCGGCCGCGTCATCGCCACCGGCCGCCCCGACCGCTTCCCCCACGCCATCGGCACCAACGTTTCCAACGAAGCCTGGTTCATCGACGCCCTGCGCACCCGCGACGGCGGCGACTTCGCGGTGGAGGATGTCCGCCCGAACCCGGTGCTGGAGAACCGTACCGTCGCCACATATTCCACCGCCGTGCGCCGCGACGGCGCCCAGGATGGCGAGGTGCTGGGCGCGCTGGGCATCTTCTTCGATTGGGAACCACAGGCCCGCGCCGTGGTAACCGGTGTCCGCCTGGAAACCTCGGAACGGGCCAACACCCGCTGCCTGCTGCTGGACGCCGCCGGCCGCATCATCGCCGCCAGCGACGGCCGGGGTGAACTGACGGAAAGCTTCCACCTGGTGACCCAGGGCCAGCCGATGGGCCATTACCTGGACCGCCACGGCCGCCTGATCGGCTTCGCCCGGACGCCGGGCTACGAGACCTATCGCGGCCTGGGCTGGTACGGTGTCCTGGTGCACAACCCGCCCGGCCAAAGCTGAGCCTTCCCGGTGCCGCCTCGCCCGGTGTCGATCCCTGTCGCCACCGGGCGCCCCACCCATTAATCAACAAATACGATTGGTTTGTTCCATACGTTCTGTTGGAACGATCGCAGGATGGCGCGCAGCTTCATGGGCAAGCGCAAACCGATCCTGAGGTGCCTATCATGACCACCGCCCCCCTTCGTGTCGCCGTCTCCGGTGCCGCCGGGCAGATCGCCTATTCCCTGCTATTCCGCCTGGCCAAGGGCGATGCGTTCGGCCCCGACCAGCCCATCCACCTGTCGCTGCTGGAGATCACGCCGGCCCTGCCCGCCTTGCGCGGGGTGGTGATGGAGTTGGAGGACTGCGCCTTCCCGCTGCTGAGCGGCATCAGCGTCAGCGACGATCCGGCCGTGGCCTTCCGCGACATCGACACGGCCTTCCTGGTGGGGTCCCGCCCCCGCGGCAAGGGCATGGAGCGGCGCGACCTGCTGTCGGCCAACGCCGCCATTTTCAAGGCGCAGGGCCGCGCGCTAAATGAGCAGGCCAAGCGCACGGCCAAGGTGCTGGTGGTGGGCAACCCCGCCAACACCAACGCCTGGATCGCCATCCGGCACGCCCCGGACCTGCCGCACGACGCCATCACCTCCATGATCCGGCTGGACCACAACCGCGCCCAAGCGCAGCTGGCGGCCAAGGCCGGGGTGGACGTGACGGCGGTCGAACGGCTGGTGGTCTGGGGCAACCACTCCCCCACCATGTTCGCCGATTGGCAGCACGCCGTGGTTCGGGGCCGCCCCCTGCCCGACCTGGTTGGCGATCACGCCTGGTACCGCGACACCCTGATCCCCACGGTGGCCCAGCGCGGCACCGCCATCATCGAAGCGCGCGGCCTGTCCTCCGCCGCCTCGGCTGCCAACGCCGCCATCGATCACATGCGCGACTGGGTGCAGGGCAGCGGCGATCGCTGGGTTTCCATGGGCCTGGCGTCGGAGGGCGATTACGGCCTGCCCCAGGGCCTGGTCTGCGGCGTGCCCGCCCTATGCCGTGATGGCCGCATCGAGCGGGTGCGCGGGCTGGAACTCGACGCGTTCGCCCGCCGCATGCTGGACCGCACGGTGGCGGAGCTGATGGAGGAGCGGGCAGCCGTCGCCGACCTCTGAGCCCGTCCCGCAAAAAGGCGAAGGGCGCCCTCCCCACCCCGGGGAAGGCGCCCTTTTCCATGGCGCGCGTCAGCCGAAGAAGCCGATGCGCTGGGTGATGCCGTTGCCCACCCGGCGCACCAGGTCATACAGGCTGGCGATGGGCTTGAAGATGCGCTCGTTCTCCTGCCCGTAGTTCTGGCTGTCATCGCTGACGTAGGTGGCGCTTTCGCCGAAATCGCCCTCCCCCGCCGTCTCCGCCACGGGGAAGATACGGGACAGCAGGTCCAGGGCCCAGGGCACGTCCAGCTGCATCAGGCGCGCCATCAGGCGGCGATGGGTGATGTTGTGCTGGCTGGAGAACTGGGGGATGTGCGTCGCCCGCAGGAACATCTCCTGGATCAGGGCGATACGCAGGGCGTGCAGCACCAGGAGGCCGTTGCTCAGCGCCTCATCCGGCGGCGGCACCTGGCCCGGCACCGGATGCCGCTCCACCCGGGCCAACCCCTCCTCCAGCACGTCGAAGTCGCGGTAGAGCTTGCGGAAGATGCGGATCAGGCGGCTATGGAGGGGGTTGTCCTCCAGGATGGCCGCCAGGCGCCGCATCTCCTCCACCCGGGCGGGGTCGGCGGTGTGCGCGGCGCGCAGCAGCCAGAAGGCCGGGTCCAGGGTGTCGATATAGGCCTTCAGCGCGTCGGGGCTGGCGATGGCCACGCCGTACTCCACCATGCCCAGCAGCTGCCGGAAGCGGGGCGAGGTGCGGTAGAGGTCGGCGAAGTGCTCCGGATCCTTGTCGATGGCCTCGCCCACGCCGCTGACGGTGTTCGCCGGCAGGCCCATTTGCTGCAGGATGGCGTTGTGGGGGATGGCGCGGAACTGCGAGGCGCGGCTTTGGTCCACATCGTCGGCGTTGCCGTCGTGCTGGCGCTTGATGGCCCGGCTGCCCGAAGGATAGAGAAGGTTGGTGCCCAGGGCAGACAGCAGGGCGCCGTAGTTGGGATCCTCCACCAGCGACACCTGGAACTGCTTCACCGTGGTGAAGAATTCGCGGATGTAGTCGGCGTCGCCATAGAACGGGTCGTCATCCAGGGTGGCATGCTTGCCGCCCAGCATGTGTTCCAGGATGCGCGTGACCACGGCCAGGGCGCCCGGCTGGGTCACGAAGTAGAGATAGCCGTCGCCGCCCTGGAAGCTGACCTCCTGCTTGAAGGCGATCTTGTGGTGGCTCATGAACGACAGCGTGGCCGGCGCCGCGACATAGCCCAGGCGCTCGGGGAAGCCCGCCGGATGGGCGCCACGGCCGATGCTTTCACCGTGGGTATCGAAGATCACCAGTTGCACGCCGTCCAGGCGGTGGCGGGTGAACAGGCGGGCGATGCGCAGGCGCAGGCGCTCGATGCTGGCGGAGGCCGGCGTCTGGCCCAGATAGCGGCCGGCGTCGGAGAAGCCGGTCTGGATGCACAGGCGGCCGCGCCGCTTCACGTAGTCGCGATAATGCGGGTTGTCCAGCAACTGCTCGATGACGCGGCTGCCCACCTCCAGCGCCCGTTCCGTCTCGAACAAGGGGCTGATGTCCACCTTGTCGGCCACGCCGAACAGGCGGGCGTAGTAGAGCGCCGTCAGCACGGTGAAGGCCGATTCCGATTCCGCAATGAGGAAGCGGACAGGCACCGAGGCGTCGGCGTACTTCAGCATCTGGGCGACGACCATGAACAGCCGCTTGGCCGAGGTGCGTTCGGCGATGATGCTGCCGAAATTGATGCGCACCGGCCGCACCTCATCCAGCAGGCCGGTGATGGCGTTCAGGTACGATTGGCGGTAGCGCGGATCGTCCGGCGCCGTTTCCATGCCCACGGTCTTGCGCACGGCGTTGTGCAGCTGGGTGGCGTTGATGCGTACATGGGTGTGCGCCTGCCCCAGGCCGTAGTTCGACAGCTCCGCCTTCAGGATGGCCAGCCGTCGCACCACATCGTCGCCTTTAGCCCCCTTTCCCGCAACGGAGGCTAGGCGAATGGCGCGTTCCACCTGCTCGATGGCGTGCGCGGCCTCCACCAGGCGCAGGGGCAGGCCGTCGTGCATGCGCTGGGCGATAGCCTCGATGTCCTTCTGGGTGGTCGTCTCCCTGCCGAAGGCGGTGACTTCGTCCGACACCTGGGCGATGGCAAGCGCCAGACGGGATTCCAGCAGATCCAGCGTGTTGCGCAGGTCTTCCTGCACCGGCGCCACCTTGCGGATGGCCTGCACCTCGGCCAGGTAATGGCGCAGCTGGCCCAGTTGCACCACCAGGCGCTTGTGCAGGGTATCGGACCAGCGGATGTCCGAGCGGCCGTCCAGGTCGTAACCCACCCAGCTGGCCACGGTCAGCAGACGCGGCGTCAACTCCGACCATTGCTCGGGGTAGCGTTCCCGGGCCACCGCCAGCACGATGTCATAGACGGTGCGCAGCGCCGCCTGGATGTTGCTGATGGCCGCCAGCGACAGGCGATGCTCATCGGCCAGCGACAGCTCCCCCGGGCGCAGTTCCGTCGCGGCGACGGACGCGATCAGCGCCTTGCGCGCGGCGGCCGTCAAGGGCACCCCGGCCTCGTCCCGGCCGGTGGCCAGCTTGGCCATGGCGTCCATCAGCTCACCCGTCAGGTTGAAGGTCGGGTGCGCGGTGATGACGATGCCGAAAATCTCCTTCTCCACCTGGGCGCGGAAGGCCTCGAACGCCACCGGCTGGCCGTCGGCGCCCACGGCCAGGCCCTCGATCAGGGCGCGGATGCGGGCGGCGTTGGCGGCGGGGTCGGCCTCGCCCAGATAGGCGCCCAGGCGCCGGGCGCGGGCCAGGAAGCCCTCGGCCCCCAGATACTGGATGGCCTGCTCCACCGCGGCCAAATCCAATTCGCCGGAATGCAGGCGGCGGGAGACATCCAGCGCCAGCAGGGAAACGGGGTTGGCGAAGGGATCGGCGTCCGCCAGCTTGGTATAGCGGGTGAGGCGCGCCACCAGGTCGGCCGTCAGGCCCACGGCGTCGGCCTTGGGCGCGTCCGGCTGGTTCAGGCTGGTGAACTTGGCAACGGGGCGGTCCAGCAGCGGACCGGCCTTGGCCAGGGCCGCCAGCGTGGCGGCGTCGGCCGCCTTCACGTCCACGCCGGGCGTGGCGGTGGCGGTGCCAGCGGAGGCGGTTTCAGGGGTCTTCGCCGGCGTCACGGTCTTGGCCGGGGCCTGCCCGGAGTCGGTGGACTTTTCCGCGGACTTTTCAGCATCCCGCGACGCTGCCAGCGATGACTTCATGATGGTTCGATGCCCAGTTTGGTTGCTCATCCCTGATGCGCCGGACCGCCTGTGCCCATACGTTCCGCGTCCATCCGGCGTTAAGCATGACTTTGAGTCATTATCCTACCTCGCAACGGCGAAATGAACCGGTGGGGCGGGGGCCGGGTAAGGACGGACGAGGGTGGCGATTTATTGTGACGCAACGGAACCGTGAGACTATCGCAACTGTGCGCTGCAAGGCAATATAACGGAAAGAAATTTACCGATTGGACAGAATCGATGTAATTCCGCAACACGATCTTAACGTAAGCCCCGTCTTCGGTTATCCATTCAGGATGACGAACGGCCCCGCCCGCCCCACACCGACCACCAGCGGTCCCGACACCTCCGCCCCGGAGGCGGGGCGCGCCGCCGCCTCATCCCCCGCCGCTTACGAAACACCACCGTCGCCAGACGGTTCCCCGGCCGTCGCCACACCCCCGCCGCCCAAGCGCGCCCTGGCCGTGCGGGAGGTGGAGGTGAAGCTGGCGGCCACGCCGGCGGCACTGGCCCGCCTGCAAGCGCTGCCACTGCTGGCGCGCATGGCCGACGGCCCCCCCGCGCACCGCCACCAGGTGACGACGTATTATGACACCCCGGACCTGGCCCTGGCCGCCCACGGCCTGGCCCTGCGGGTGCGGCGGCAGGGCGGCCGGCGGGTGCAGACGGTGAAGACCTGGGCCTCCGACGCCGGCACCGCCGCCGCCGCCGGCCGGCGCGAATGGGAGTGGCAGCTGCCGGTTGAGGGCGACGGGCCCGATATCGGCCTGCTGCCCGCCGGGATTTTCAACCTGCTGACATCGACGCAGTGGGCGCGGGTCGCCCCCCGCTTCGCCACCGATATCGAGCGCACGGCCCTGCTGCTGCACCCCGACCCGCGCACCAGCGTGGAACTGGCCCTGGACCAGGGCGAGGTGCGCCTGTCCGTGCCCAATGACCATGAAACGGGCGCCGGGGAGGAGGCCACCTGGCCGGTGGCGGAAGTGGAGCTGGAGCTGAAGGGCGGCCGGGTCGCCGCCCTGTTCGAGGTGGCGGCCGCCCTGCACCATCACGCGCCCCTGCGCATCACCACGGGCAGCAAGGCCGACGCGGGCCTGCGCCTGTTGACCGGCAGGCCGGCGGCGGCCGTTCCCGCCCAGCCGGCGGCCCTGACGCCTGCGACCACGGTGGCGGAGGGCTTTCGCCACGCCACCCGCCATGCCCTGGGCCACCTGCTGGAAAACGCCACGGTGCTGCTGGAAAGCGGCGACACACAGGCCGTGCGCGAGATGGCGGCGGCCAGCCGCCGGTTGGACACAGCGATGCGCCTGCTGCGCCTGGCGATGACCTTGCCACCCACCGCCGGTCCCGCGCCGCTGGCCAGGGTGGGGGCTAAGGTGGGGGCCAACCCGCATGCGGAAGCGGCGGACGCCCTGCGCCGGCGCCTGGCCCCCCTGCGCGCCCTGCTGGAAACTGCGCGCGGCTGGGATCGCCTGGCCGAACGCGCCGTCCAACTGCCCGATCGCAAGGGGGCCGCCGGCCTGAGCAAACGCCAGCGCCTGGCCCTGGACCATGCCGCCACACAGGCGCGCCGCCGGGTGATGAAGCATCTGCGCGGCACCGGCCACACCGCCCTGGTGCTGGACCTGGCCGCCTGGATCGAGGGTGGCGGCTGGGCCTCCCCCGCGCTGGATCAGCCGCTGAAGACCGTGGCGCCCCGCCTGCTGGCCGAGCTGCAGGACAAGGTGGCCCGGGCCATAGCCCGGCTGGAGCTGCCGCCGCCCCCTCCGCCTGGCGCCAGGAATGCCGTGCTGGTGGCCAAGGCGCCCCCCGCCGCCGACGCGCTGGAGCGCCTGCGCCGCCGGGCACAGCGGCTGTATGAGACGGCGGAGGTCTGCCGCGGCCTTTATCCCGTGGCGACGGCCAAGCCCAAAGCGGCCAAGGGCGCCAAGACCACCCCGCCCAAGCGCCCCGCCGCCGATCCCCTGGCCCCCCTCGCCCGCCTGCACGGCGCCGTCACCGCCCCGGCCATTGCCCGCCAAGCCGCCCAATTGGTGGCGCAGCTGGCCAGGGCCACCGGCCCCAAGGCCCGCAGCACCCGCCTGCTATCCCGCCTGGCGCAGGAAGAGGCCGTGGCCCTGGCCAAGCTGCCGGCCACCTGGCGCGGCTACAGCCGGCGACGCATGTTCTGGATGGCGGGGCGGTAGCCGCCGGGGTGGCGTCAGGCGTCCGCCGGCTTGTCCTTAGGCTCCAGCACCTGGCGGCAGAAGGCCACGGTGATGGGCCTCTTGGCGGCCAGGGCGGCGCGGTCCAGCAGGGCCACAGTGCGCCGCGCGCTGTCGAAGGAGCGTTCGGTGTGGGTCATCAGCCAGGCGATGACCTCTTCCCCCACCCGCACCTGGCGATCGTCGAACAGCTTGACCAGCACGGCCATCAGCAGGGCGTCGTCGGGGGCGGCCATGCCCACGGCGGGGGCGGCCACCAGGCGGGAGCGCAGATCGGGAAGGCGCAGGGTCCAGTTGACGGGGGCGTAATGGGCCAGCAGCAGCAGCTGGCCGCCCGCCTCCTTGGTCACGTTGTAGAGATGCAGCAGGGCACGCTCCCGCACCGTGTCGCCCGAGATTTCATGCGTGCGGTCGATGACGGCGGTGCGGGTGGGGCCCAGCAGGTGCGGCACCTCCGCCGGGTCCAGATCCTCCGGCCCCAGCAGGGGCGCCCGGGAGCGGGCGCGCCACACCTGGGCCAGATGGCTCTTGCCGCAGCCGGGCGGCCCGTACAGCACCAGGGCCGGTGCCGGCCAATCCGGCCAGGCGTCCAGCCAGGCCACCGCGTCGGCGTTGCCCGGTGCCACCAGGAAGTCGGCCTCCCCCATGGCGGAACGGTGCCCCAGATCCAGGGGCAATTGTCTCAAGTCGGCCATGATTCCAGGGTCTTACCGGCAACGGGCACGAAAGGCGGACGGACGGGGCGCTGGCGGAACGCCGGGTCAGGGCACCGGCGGCGGCCCCCCAGCTTCCGTTCCCGGCGTGACCAGGCCTTCCTGGACCAGATCCTCGCGCAGCACCTCGTCCGGAGGCACGCCGGTGTAATAGCTGCTGGCGAGGTACTGGCGCAATCCGAAGCGCACCAACACGCCGATGACGGCCGCCACTGGTACCGCCAGCAGCACGCCGGTGAAGCCGAACAGGCTGCCGCCGGCCAGCAGGGCGAACATGACCCAGACGGGATGCAGACCCACCTTGTCGCCCACCAGCTTGGGCGTCAGGACATAGCCTTCCAGCAGGTGGCCCAGGATGTACAGCGCCACCACCAGCCCCTCGCGCCACAGGTCGTGGAACTGGAACAGGGCCACGCCCACGCTGGCGCCGAAGCCTACCACCGTGCCGACATAGGGGATGAAGGACAGGATGCCGGCGATCAGGCCGATGACCAGGCCGAAGTTCAGACCCACCGCCGTCATGGCCAGGGCGTAGAAGGCGCCCAGTGCCAGGCAGACGGTGGCCTGGCCGCGCACGAATCCGGCCAGCGTACGATCGACGGCGCGCAATTGCTCGCGCACCACCTCGGCGTGCTCGCGCGGCAGCCAGCCGTCCAGCGTGGCCACCATGCGGTCCCAGTCGCGCAGCAGGTAGAAGGCTACCACCGGCGTGATGAACAGCAGGGACACCAGGCCGAACAGGGCGGCGCCGCCGGTGAACAGGTTCTTGATGAAGTCCGCCCCCCAGCCCACCAGGGTCCCGACGTACTCGCTGGCCGCACCGCGCAGCCGCTCGATGTCATCCGGAGGCAGGGCGGCCATCAGGCTGCGGACCCGCTGCATGGTCTCATCCCGGGCCCAAGTGATGATGGCCGGCAGGCTTTCGATCAGTTGGGTGACCTGCTGCTGGATCAAGGGCACCAGCAGCAGGATGCAGAGCACGACGACGATGACGAAGGTCAGCAACACCACGCAGGTGGCGGCCAGACGCGGCAGCCCGAAGCCCTCCAGCCGGTCGGCCACGGGGTCCAGCAGATAGGCGATGGCCATGCCGGCGACGAAGGGCAGCAGCATGCCGCGCAGCAGCCAGATCAGGGCGACGCCCACGACAAGACCGATCAGCCAGAACCGTATCTGCCGCCCCGCATGCGTCTCCGCCATCGTCCCCCCGCCAACACCGAATCAGGCACATGCCCAGACAGTAACAGATAAGGCCCTGGAATCAGGCACCCTTATGACGGAGCGCCGGCCAGGCTGATCTGGTAACGCACCTCAGCCGGCGGCGCGGGGGCGGGGGCGGGGGCGGCCCCCGGGGCGGCATCCATGTCGGACAGCACCAGGTCACGTTGGGCCAGGGCCGTCTTCAGGTGACCGACGTCGCCCAGCACGGTCAGGGTGAGCAGGGCCTCGGTGGTCTTGAGCGCGCTGGTGTCCACCTGGGTGACCATGGGCACACCGGCCAGCCGCCGCCGCACCTCCACGAGGGTGGTGAGGTCGGTCAGGGGCACGCGCACGGCCACCTGGCCGGACTGGTGGGCGTCCACCACTACGCGGCGCTTCCACCCCTCCTCCACCCGGTCCACCACCGTGGCCACGGCCAGGCCCAAGGCGGCGGGCGGTGGCGGCGGGGCGGTCGCCCCGGCGGCGGGCGGCGCGGTGTCGGCGGCGGGCAGCGGGCGGGTAACGAAGGCCGATTGCAGCACCGTCTCCGGCGGCGACAGGCCCTCACCCGGCACAAAGATGCTGAGCGTCAGCTGATAGCCCTTGGCGGCGTCGCCCTCCAGCCGGGCGACGACGACCTGGCCGGCGCCGTGCCGCGCGGCGATATGGGCCAGCACGCCGGCATCCGGCGCCAGGGCCGCCTTGGCCGGCAGCTCGCCCTGGTCGGCAGCGTCCGGCGGCGCCAGGGCCACGGGCACCAGCCCGTCCACCGGGCCGATCTGCGACCAAGCCTGGCGCCAAGGGCCATCGGTCCACAGCGCGGGTTCGGCACCGGTGGCATCCACCGGCAGCACCAGGGCGGGCTTGCCCACCATCTCGGCATAGCGCACGCCGTTCTGCTGCAGCAGCTGGCGCACGGCGGCGGGGCGGAACCGGACGGTGAAGCGGCCGACATAGCGAACGGACGACGCGCGCTCCTGCTCCAGCTCGAAGCCCGCCACCAGGGCCTCCAGCTCGCCCTGACTGACAGCCGGGGGCTGGCGGCCGTCGGCGGCCGGGGTCAGCTTGCGGAACAGGCGGGCCAAGGCCTCGCGCTGGGCTTGCAGGATGGCCTGGTCGCGGGCCTGGTTGGCGTTGCCGGCGGTAACGTCCACATCCACGCCCTGCTCAACAAAGGCCTGTTCCGCGGCGGCGCTCCTGCCCGCCTCGGCACGGGCGGTGCCAGCAAGGGCGCCGGCGGCCAGGGCCAGGAAAACGGCGCCCCGAAACCCGGTCTGGCGCAAGAGGGGGATGCAGCGGTGCGGCATTGCAAAGCCTTCCGATATTGCTATGTTCGGCCCCGAAACCCGGGCGGGTCATGGAACCGTCTTAAACGGACGGTCGCGGGCGGCGGCCTTTAGAGCAGCCGGCCCCTGACGGACGCCCCTTCTTAGCCCAGGCCCTGCGAGGACGCCATAAGCACCTATTCGTACAAGGACGCCGGTGTCGACATCGACGCGGGCAACGCCCTGGTCGAGGCCATCAAGCCCCTGGCCAAGTCCACCGCGCGCACCGGTTCCGACGCCGGCCTGGGCGGCTTCGGCGCCCTGTTCGACCTGCGCGCCGCCGGCTTCACCGACCCCTTGCTGGTGTCGACCACCGACGGCGTAGGCACCAAGCTGAAGGTCGCCATCGACGCCAAGCGCCATGACACGGTCGGTATCGACCTGGTCGCCATGTGCGTCAACGACCTGGTGGTGCAGGGGGCCGAACCCTTGCTGTTCCTGGATTATTTCGCGACCGGAAAGTTGGACGTGGCCGCCGGCCGCGCCATCGTCGCCGGCATCGCCGAGGGCTGCCGCCAGGCGGGCTGCGCCTTGGTGGGGGGTGAGACGGCCGAGATGCCGGGCATGTACGCCGATGGCGACTATGACCTGGCCGGCTTCTCCGTGGGTGCTGTGGAACGGTCGCAGGTGCTGACCGGCGCCGGTGTCGCCGCCGGCGACGTGGTGCTGGGCCTGGCGTCCAGCGGCGTCCATTCCAACGGCTATTCCCTGGTGCGCAAGCTGGTGTCCGTCTCCGGCCTGAGCTATGAGGAGGAGGCCCCTTTCGCCCCGGGCAAGACACTGGGCGAGGCGCTGCTGACCCCCACCCGGATTTATGTGAAGAGCACGCTGGCCGCGGTGCGCGCCGGCCTGGTGAAGGCCATGGCCCACATCACCGGCGGCGGCCTGATCGAGAACATTCCGCGCGTGCTGCCCGACGGCTTGGGCGTCACCCTGGACGCCACGTCCTGGACCCTGCCGCCGGTGTTCCGCTGGATGGCCGGTATCGGCAATATCGCCGACCTGGAACTGGCCCGCACCTTCAACTGCGGCATCGGCATGGCCGTGGTGGTCCCCGCGGACAAGGCGGATGAGGCGATCGCCATCCTGACGCAGGGCGGCGAGACCGTCACCCGCATCGGCCAGGTCGTACCGGTGGCGGCCGATGCCGCCCATCGCGTCACGGTGACCGGCACGGACAAGGCATGGCACTCGTAATCAGTGGAACGCCCGGCAAGCTCAAGCTGGGCGTTCTCATTTCCGGCCGGGGCAGCAACCTGCAGTCCCTGATGAACGCCGCCGCGGCCCCGGACTTCCCCGCGACGGTGGCGCTGGTCCTGTCCAACAAGGCAGACGCCGCGGGGCTGGAGCGGGCGCGGGGCGCCGACATCCCGGCCCTGGCCCTGCCGCACAAGGACTACGCCGACAAGCCGGCGTTCGAGCAGGCCATGACCCGCGCGCTGGAGGATGCCGGCGTGCAACTGGTCTGCCTGGCCGGCTTCATGCGGCTGCTGTCGCCCTGGTTCGTGGACCATTGGCGCGACCGGCTGATCAATATCCACCCGTCGCTGCTGCCCGCCTTCCCCGGCATCGACACGCACCAGCGGGCGCTGGACGCCGGTGTGCGTTTCCACGGCTGCACGGTGCACTACGTCCGCAGCGAGGTGGACAGCGGCCCCATCGTGGCCCAGGCCGCCGTGCCGGTGCGGGCCGACGACACCGCCGACACCCTGTCCGCCCGCGTCCTGGCGGCGGAGCATGAGCTCTATCCCCTGGCCGTGCGCCTCATCGCCGAGGGCCGGGTGACGGTGGCGGGCAATCGCGCCGTGCTGACCACTCCCCTGCCCATCCCCGCCACCGCGATGAATCCCGCGCTTTAAGACGCCCCAGCGTGCCCATTCCCACCGGAATGGGCACCGCCGGTGTCCACCCACGCCTTGGCTTGGTCCGCCAGGCGGCGTAGCAGCCGCGCCAGGGTGGCCTTGTCCTCCTCCGTCCAATCGGCCAGCACCGCCGCATACATGCGGCTGCGCGCCCGGCCTATCGCATCGACCATGGCCTGGCCGGCGGGTGTCACCACGGCCTCGCGCACCCGCGCGTCGGTGGCCCCGGCCCGCCGCTCAACCAAGCCCAGGCTTTCCAGCTTCGCCACCTGCCTGCTGACCGTGGAATGGTCGCGGCCCGCCAGTTCGGCCAGCTCCACCACGCCGAGGGGCCCGCGCAGGCCGATGCGCACCAGCAAGGGGAACAGCGCCCGGTCCAGCGACACGCCAGCCAGGTTCAACAGGTATTGGTCCGGCTGGGGGCGGTTCACCACCCCCACCAGATCCATCAGCGCTTCATGCAGCTCGTTTCTCATGTGTGCATTATGCACATTTTCCTTGGCAAGCGTCCAGGACGCAGATATATGTGCATTATACACGGGATTTGCGGCGCGGCGCGCCCATATCCGTGCATCATGCACATAATCGGAGAATCCCATGACTCGTTTCGATACCGATATCCTGATCGTGGGCGCGGGCGCCGCCGGCCTCACCCTGGCGCTGGATCTGGCCCGCCGGGGCATCGACTTCCGCCTGGTGGAGAAGAACGCCGGGCCCTTCCCCGGCTCACGCGGCAAGGGCCTGCAACCCCGCAGCCTGGAGGTGTTCGAGGATCTAGGCGTGCTGGCCGAAATGCAGGCCGTGGGCGGCCCCTATCCCACCGTGCTGACTTATCAGGGCGGACAGGTGGTGCGCACCCAGTTGCACGAGGTTCAGGCCCCCACTCCGGCGGAGCCCTACGGCAACCCGCTGATGGTGCCGCAATTCCAGACGGAAGCGATCTTGCGCCGCCGCCTGGGGGCCTTCGGTCCCACCCCCGCCTTCGCCACGGAGCTGACGGATTTCGACCAGGACGCCGAGGGCGTCACCGCCCGGCTGCGCACCGCTGATGGTGAGATCACCCTGCGCGCCCGTTACCTGGTCGGCACCGATGGCGGCCGCAGCTTCGTCCGCCATGCGCTGGGCATCGGCTTCCCGGGGGAGACGCTGCCCTTCCGCGCCATCATCGGCGACATGCCCATCGCCGGGCTGGCCTTCGACGCCTGGCACCGCTGGTACACCCCCGACGCCCAGCTGGCGCTGTGCCCCCTGGCCGGCACCGACCTGTTCCAGGTGGTGGCCCAGGTGCCGGATGAGGTGACACCCACCCGAGAGCTGGTCAACGTCATCGTGCGGGAACGCACCGGCCGTGACGACCTGACGGTAGGGGAACCCACCTGGCTGTCCACCCTGCGCGTCAACCTGCGCCTGGCCGACCGTTATCGCGTGGGCCGCGTGTTCATCGCCGGCGACGCCGCCCATGTGCACCCGCCCACCGGCGGTCAGGGCCTGAACACCAGCGTGCAGGATGCCTACAACCTGGGCTGGAAACTGGCCGCCGTGCTGCGGGGGGCGCCGGACGGCCTGCTGGACACCTATGAGGCGGAGCGCCGGCCCGTCGCCGCCCACGTGCTGGGCCTCAGCGGCCGGCTGCTGGGCCAGATGGGCACGGCGGAGGGGATGCGCCGGGGACGGGAGACGCGCGAGCTGGACCTGAGCTATCGCGACGGCCCGCTGGCCGCCGAAGCCCGGGCCAATCCCGGGCGGGTAATGGCCGGCGATCGCGCCCCGGACGCGCCCTGCCGGACGGCGGCGGACACCCCCACACGACTGTTCGACGTCTACCAGGGGCCGCACTTCACCCTGCTGGGCTATGGCGTGGGCCAGGATGCGGTTGACGGCGGCTGGCCGGGGGATGTCAGGGCGCTCACCGTGGCGCCGCAAGGCAGCGGGCAAACGGCCGACCTGACGGACGATGCCGGGCATGTCGCCCAGGCCTACGACCTCACCCCGGGCACATGGGTGCTGGTGCGGCCGGACGGCTACATCGCCGCCACCGCCCAGGACGCGGGCGCCATCCGCAACTGGCTGCGGGCCACAACCCAGGCGTGACCCGAACCGGTCGGCGAACAACGCGGCCCCTTGCCAGGGGCCCGCGTTTGCGCATAAACCTTGGGAAACGGGTTTCGTCTCGGGATAAGGGAGGGCAAGATATGGCCGGTGCTCACAGCGGTGCGGTCGCGGTCAGCGACGCGGTGGTCAAGGAACATGCCGACGGCTGGCATTCGTTCACCCGCTTCGTGAAGGCGGGCATCATCTCCGTCGTCCTGCTGCTGCTGATGTTCCTGGCGCACTTCGCCCTGGGCTGGGGCTTTTCCATGTTCCTGATGATCGTCGGCGACATCATCCTGGTCCTGGCCCTGCTGCTGGGCAAGGTCTAGCTTTTTCCCCTAGGCCATCAGGCCGCCTTACCCATCGGCGCCTTCCGCAGTTCGTGCATCACGAAGTCGCGGAAGGCGCCGATGCGTTTTGAGCCGCGCAGCGCCGGCAACGCCCGCTGAATCCGGATCAGGCCCCGTTTCTGGGCCTGGGCGCCCTCTGCGAGGAAGCAGCGTGCCGATGCCAAGGCCGCCGCACATGGCGAGACGCCCCGCCTGCGCATCATCGACCGCCACGGCCGGCAGGCGCGGCGCCGCCATCATATCTGGGTATAGGGGGACAATCCCCCCGGGTGTAAGGCACCCGGACCGGGACACGCAGGCCCATTGTGTCCGCGCGCGCCTTCGACATATGTGTAAACAAATGACTTTCAGGCCCCAAGATGTCGAAGCACCTGGACGCGGCGATTCAGTTTCATCAGGCCGGCCGCCTTGCCGAAGCCGAACAGCAGTACCGCCGCGCGATCGATACCGGCGACAAGGGGCTTGCCCGCAACCTGCTGGGGGTGCTGTGCGCCCAGACGGGCCGGGTGGCGGAAGGCATCACCCTGATCCGCCAGGCCATCGCCCTTAACAAACGGGTCCCGGAATTCCATTCCAACTTGGCCGTGGTGCTGCTGGAGGCCGGGGATGCCCAGGGCGCGGCCGCAGCCTGCCGGCAAGCCCTGCAATTGAACCCCAACCTGGCCGACGCTCAGATCAACCTGGGCGCCGCCCTGTTGCGACTGGGCCAACACCAGGACGCGGTGCCACCCCTGCGACGGGGCGCCAAGGCCAGCCCCGGCAATGTCGAGGCGCACCGCAATCTGGGCCTGGCCCTGCTCGGCACCGGCCAGCCGGCCGAAGCGGCGGACAGTTTCCGCGCCGGCATCGCCCAGGCCCCCACCCACGCCGATTGCTGGACCGGCCTGGTCGCGGCACTGGAGCAGTGCCAATCCCCCCACCTGGGGCAAGCGCTGGAGGAGGCCGTGGCCCGCTGCCCGGGCGACATCCGTCTCAGGATCAAGCTGACGGCGCACCGGCTGGCGGCGGGCGAGATGGACTCGGCCGAAGCCATGGCCCGGCAGACGGCGGCGGGCGCCCCGGCGGCCCTGGACGCGATCGTCATGCTGGCCAATGTCCTGACCGCCCAGGGTCGCAAGCCTGAGGCTCATCGGGTGCTGAGCGATTGGCTGGACCGGGGCGACACCTCACCGCAGGCCTTGACCACCCTGGCCGATGCCTTCATGGGCCTGGGCGACGATGCCCTGGCGGAGCAGCTTTTCCAGCGGGCCATGGCGCTGGAGCCCGGCGCCGGCCAGGCCATGCTGGGCCTGGGCCTGCTGATGCGCCGCCTTGACCGTGGCCAGGAAGCGCTCACCCTGTTGGACCGGTGCGCCCGCGATCTGCCGGACTCCGCCCTGGCGCAGGCCGCCTATGGTGATCTGTTGTTGGCCATGGGCCGGCCCGCCGCCGCCCTGGCCCATGCCCGGCGCGCGCAGACGTTGACGCCCGACGACCCCGAGGTCCTGTTGGCCCTGGGCAACGCCCTGCGCGACCTGGGGGAAATCGACGCGGCGCTGGCGGCGTTGGCGCATGCCGTGGCCGTGGCGCCGGAGCGGGCGGACATCCATTCCAACCTGATCTACACCCGCCTTTTCCATCCCGCGGTGACCCTTGCCCAGGTGCGGGCGGAGCATGTCGCGTGGGCGCGACGGCACGCCCAACCCGCTCCACCAGCCCCGCCGGCCAGGGGCCACGGGCCCCTGCGCATCGGCCTGGTTTCAGGCGACTTCCGCAACCATCCCGTTGGCTATTTCATCGTCCGGGCGCTGGAGGCGCTGGCCAGACGGGGGGTGACGCTGATCGCCTACGCCAACCAGCGGGTGGAGGACGACATCACCCGCCGGGTGCAAGCCGTATGTATGTGGCGGCCCATCCAGGGGCTGGATGCCCCGACGGTGGCGCGACAGGTCCGCGAGGATGACATCGACGTCCTGATCGATCTTGCCGGCCACATCGCCGGCAACCGGCTGGACGTGTTCGCCTTGCGGCCGGCGCCTCGCCAAGCGACCTGGGCCGGCTATATGGCGACCACCGGCCTGGCGCAGATGGACCTGATCATCGCCGATCCCCATCACATCCCGCCCGAAGCCGAAGAATTCTATACCGAGCGGGTCGCGCGTATGCCGCACAGCTTCCTGTGCTACGAGCCACCGGCCGCGACACCCGCCATGACGCCGCCACCGGCGGATGGCAACGGCCATGTCACCTTCGGCTGCTTCAATATCGCGGCCAAGCTCAACGCCGACGTCATCTCCTGCTGGGCGCGAATCCTGACCCTCGTGCCGGGGTCCCGCCTGCTGCTGAAATCGCGCGGCCTGGATGAGGCGCCCGTTCAGACCCGCATTCTGAAGCACTTCCGCGCCGGCGGCATCGATGCCGCACGCCTCGACTTCCTGGGCGCCACGCCACGGGCGGAGCACGTCGCCTGCATGCAACGGGTCGATATTGCGCTGGACCCGTTCCCCTTCGCCGGCAGCACCACCACGCTGGAATCCCTGTGGATGGGTCTGCCCGTGGTGACCCTGACGGGGCAGACCTTTTCCGGCCGCCATTCCACCTGCTTTCTCAGCGTGTTGGGCCTGACCTCGCTGATGGCGACCACCGTTGAGGAATATGTGGACATCGCCGTCCGGCTGGCCACCAACCCGGAAGAGGTCGCGGACCTGCGACAGCGGCTGCGCCCCGCCATGGCCGCCTCACCCCTTTGCGACGCTGGGGCCTTCGCCGACGACTTCACCCGGCTGCTGCGGTCGGCCTGAGTCGTCAGTATACCGTCTCCCCCGGCGGCACGGCCGACCAGGGGGTCAGCACGATGACGTTGCCCTCGGCGTTGCGGGCCCCCAGAATCAGGACCTCCGACAGGAAGCCGGCGATGTTGCGCGGCGGAAAGTTGCAGACGCAGACCACCTGGGCGCCCACCAGATCATCGGGGGCATAGTGCGTGATCTGGGCACTGGACCATTTGATGCCCAGTTCGCCCAGATCCACCGCCACCTTGTAGGACGGGTTGCGCGCCTTGGGGAAAGGCTGGACCTCCGCCACCCGGCCCACCCGGATGTCCAGATCCAGGAAAGTCGCCACCTCCGCCTGCGGTTTCAGGGGTGCCACCGCCATCGTCGTCCTCCCATGCCTCGATGTCCGGGACTATGGCAGGCGGCGGGGGCGCCGTCTTGGCCCAGGCTACGGTTTCCTGGGCCTGGCCTCCACTTCGTCACAAGTCACTGCGCCGCTGGCCGGCGCATCAACGCGGCGTACAGGATGGTGGAAATGAACAGGCCGGTGAACCAGGCGTAGCTGTAGATGGCCTGGAAGAAGGCCGGCACGCCGGCGAAGGCCGCCGGGAAGGCGGCGTGCAGGAAGCCCGGGATGTTGGGCAGCACGGCCAGGACGAAGGCCGCCAGGGCCGTCAGGTTCCAGCCGCCGCTGTAGGCGTAGGGTCCGTTGAGGTCGAACAGGCCCTCCAGGCTCAGGCGCGCCCGCCGCACCAGCCAATAGTCGGCCAGCATGATGCCCAGCAGCGGCCCCAGCAGGGCGCCGTAGCCCAGCAGCCAGGTGAAGATGTACCCCTCGGTGCTCTCGATCAGCTTCCACGGCATCATGATGACGCCGATGGCGGCGGTGATGTGGCCGCCGCGGCTGAAGTTCACCGCCCGGGGGAAGATGGCGGCAAAGTCATAGGCCGGACCCACGGTGTTGGCCGCCAGGTTCACGCACAGCGTGTCGATGACGATGATGGCGAGGCCGATGGCCACGGCGATGCCCTCCATCCGGCCGGCCAGGTCCACCGGATCCCAGATGGCCTTGCCATAGACCGTGATGGTCGCGGAGGTGACGGCCACGCTGATGAAGGCCAGGCCAGCCATGGGCAGCGGCAGGCCCAGCGCCTGGCCCTGGTACTGGTCCTTCTGGCTGCGGGCGAAGCGGGTGAAGTCGGGAATGTTGATGGCCAGGGTGGACCAATAGCCCACCATGGCCGTCAGGCCCGGCAGGAAGGCCGCCCAGAACCCGCCCTCCTTGGCGCCGCCGGGGCCGAACTGCGACGGGGCCGACAGCAGGCTGCCGAAGCCGCCAGCCTTGTCATAGGCCCACCACAGCAGCGCCAGGATGATGAGGATCTTCAGGGGTGCTGTCACCGTCTCCACCCAGCGGATGGATTCCGGCCCTTTGGCGATGAAATAGAGATGCAGGGCCCAGAACAGGAAGAAGCACGCCAGTTGGCCGGCGTTGATGCCGAACCAGCCCAGTTTGGCCCCGTCCAGCGCGCCCGCCGTCAGGATGTTGCCGATGGCGTAGATGGCGCTGCCGCCCACCCAGCATTGGATGCCGAACCAGCCGCAGGCGATCAGCGCGCGCAGCAGGGCCGGCAGCTTGTTGCCCCGCACGCCGAAGGCGGAGCGGGCGATGACGGCGAAAGGCACACCGTATTTGGCGCCGGAGTGGCCCACCAGCAGCATGGGCGCCAGAACGATCAGGTTGCCCAGCAGCACCGTGCCGACAGCCTGCCACGCCGACATGCCCTGCTCGATCAGGCCCGACGCCAGCATGTAGGAGGGGATACACATGACCATGCCCACCCACAGCGCCGCGAAATGCACCCAGCGCCAGGTGCGGTGCCCCGCATCCACCGGCGCCAGGTCCGCGTTCCAGATTTCGGAGGTCGTGTCGACCCCATGCCCCGTGCCCATATGCGCCCCCAGTTCAACCTTATGGTTGCTTATACCCGCGGCAAACCCAACACCGTTCTCATTTTCTTATTTATTGAGAAAATTAAAAGCGCTCAGCCCCGGTCTACACCCGTGGGCTTCAGCGCGTCCCGCCGCTTCGCGGCGGCATCGAAGCCGGGGGCGAAGGCCGGGCGATCGACGTGGCGGCCGGCGCCGCGCACGGCGCGCAGATCACCATCCTGCCAGGCAACGCGGCCGGCGGTCAGGGTCACGCGCGGCAGGCCCTTCACCTCCATGCCCTCGAAGATGTTGTAGTCCACGTTCTGGTGGTGGGTCTTGGCGGAGATGGTCTTGGTGGCCGCCGGGTCCCACACCACCAGGTCGGCGTCGGCACCAACGGCGACCGAGCCCTTGCGCGGGTAGATGTTGAAGATCTGCGCGGCGTTGGCCGAGGTGACCTTGACGAATTCGTTCATGGTCAGCCGGCCGCTGTTCACCCCATGGTGCCACAGCACGGCCATGCGATCCTCCACCCCGCCCGTTCCGTTGGGGATGCGGGTGAAGTCGTTGCAGCCGGCGGCCTTCTGCGGGGCGCAGAAGCAGCAATGGTCGGTGGCGGTGGTGTGCAGCGTGCCGGATTGCAGGCCGTGCCACAGGGCGGCCTGATGCTCCTTGGGGCGGAAGGGCGGGCTCATGACATGGGCGGCCGCCACCTCGAAATCGGAATGGCGGTAGACGCTGTCATCCACCAGCAGGTGGCCCGCCAGCACCTCGCCATACACCCGGTGGCCGTCCATGCGGCCACGCGCGATGGCTTCCAGCGCCTCCCGGCAGCTGACATGGACGATGTACAACGGCACGCCCAGCACCTTGGCGATCTGGATGGCGCGGTTCGCCGCCTCCCCCTCCACCGCCGTGGGGCGGGACAGGGGGTGGGCCTCCGGGCCGGTAAGGCCTTGCGCCAGCAGCTGCTTCTGCAGCTGGAACACCAGCTCGCCATTCTCGGCGTGGACGGTGGGCATGGCGCCCAGTTCCAGGGCGCGGGTGAAACTGTTCACCAGCACCTCGTCATCGCACATGATGGCGTTCTTGTAGGCCATGAAGTGCTTGAAGCTGTTCACGCCGTGCTCGCGCACCAGGGTGCCCATGTCGGCGCGCACGCTGTCATCCCACCAGGTGATGGCGACGTGGAAGGAATAGTCGGCCGCCGCCTTTTCCGCCCAGCCACGCCAGGTGCGGTAGGCCTCCATGACATTCTGCTTGGGGTTGGGGATGACGAAATCGATGATCATGGTGGTGCCACCGGCCAGGCCCGCCGCCGTGCCGGTGTAGAAATCATCGCTGGCCACCGTGCCCATGAAGGGCAGCTGCATGTGGGTGTGCGGGTCGATGCCGCCGGGCATGACGTAGCACCCGCCGGCGTCCACCACCGTCGCGTCCGACGGCGCCACCAGATCCGGGCCCACCGCCCGGACCACCCCCTCCTCGGCATAGACATCGGCGCGGAAGGTCTGATCGGCGGTGACCACGGTGCCGCCCCGGATCAGGGTGCGAACGGAGGGGGGGCTGGTCATGGGAAGTCTCCTGTTAAATAGCCCTCAAACGCCGGGCGCCGCCATCCGGCGGCTTGGCTTCCTCACGTTTCAGTCCGCTTTCGCTTCCCGAAACGCTCCGGCGGCCCCGGTCGGGGCCTACAACGGCATGAGACCAAGGTCCCATGCCGTTGCTACGATTCAGGGCGAGGGCAGCGACAAGCCGGCCCCCCGCAGGATGAAGCGCACGACCTCCACCGTGATGGTGTCGAAGTCGCGGCGGGTCAGCTTCTTACGGCCCAGCACGGCGCGCACCTGGGCGTCGAAGTCGGCGTAATGCTGCGTCACCGCCCAGATGAAGAAGAAGAAGTGCTTGGTATCCACCGGGGCCATGCGGCCCTCGGCGATCCAGCCGTCCAGCACGGCCGACTTCTCATCCACCAGCTTCTTCAGGTCGGACGTCAGGAAACCTTCGATCTCGGCGGCGCCATGGATGATCTCGCTGGCGAAGACCTTGGACACCACCGGGCGGTCGCGCGTGGCCCGCATCTTGGCACGGATGTAACCCGCCAGCGCCTGGGCCGGGTCGCTGTCCGGCGTGACATGGGCCAAGGGGTCCAGCCATTGCTTCAGGATGTCGGCCAGCACGGCACGGTACAGGTCGTGCTTGGTGCTGAAATAATAATGCACGTTGGCCTTGGGCAGGCCGGCGCGCAGCGCGATGGCCGCCGTGGTGGCGCCGCCGTAACCTTGCTCGGCGAACACCTGTTCCGCCGCCGTCAGGATGCGCCGCAGATTCTCACGCCGGATCCCACCCTCGGGCGCCGCGGCCGACGCGTCCGCCCGTACCGTCTTCTGGTCCTTCTTGGACGCTCCCCCAACACCCTGCGGCATCTGTACTCTCAACCCCTCGACCCATTGCTTGGAAAACGGGTCAGGTGGCGTCGGCCTTCGCCACCACGGCCCGCAACAGAACATTGCACCCGGCCTCACACCATTCCGGATGCGCGTGTTCAATCTCGTTATGGCTGATGCCGTCCACACAAGGAATGAAGATCATCGATGTCGGGGTTACACGGGCCAGGTAGCAGGCGTCGTGCCCCGCCCCGGACACCATGTCGCGGTTGCTGTAGCCCAATTCCGCCACGGCGCCGCGCACGGCATCGACGCACCCCGCGTCGAACTTCACCGGGGCATAGTACCAAATCTGCTCGAATTCCGTTTCCAGGCCGATTTCCTGGGCGACTCGTGTAACGGCGTTACGCAGTTTGGCGTCCATCTCCGCCAGCACGGCGTCGTCCGGGTGGCGGAAGTCGACGGTGAAGAACACCCGGCCGGGGATGACGTTGCGGGAATTGGGGTGGATCTGCATCAGGCCCACGGTGGCGCAGGCCAGGGGGGCGTGTTCCAGGCCAATGCGGTTGACCGCGTCCACCATGCGCGCGGCGCCCAGCAGGGCGTCGCGCCGGCGGCTCATGGGCGTGGGGCCGGCGTGGGCCTCCTGCCCCGTGAAGGTGATCTCATACCAGCGTTGGCCCTGGCAGTCGGTGACCACGCCGATGGTCTTGTCCTCCGCCTCCAGGATGGGGCCCTGCTCGATATGCGCCTCGAAATAGGCGCCCAGCTCCCGGCCGCGTATGGGCGTGTCGCCGGCGTAGCCGATGCGCGCCAGCTCCTCCCCCATGGTCTTGCCATCCAGGTCCTTGCGCGACAGGCCATACTCCAGGTCGAAGGCGCCGGCGAAGACGCCCGAGGCCACCATGGCCGGCGCGAAGCGGGACCCTTCCTCATTGGTCCAGGCCACCACCTCGATGGGCGCCTCGGTCTGGTAGTTCAGGTCGTTCAGGGTGCGCACCACCTCCAGCCCCGCCAGCACGCCATAGACGCCGTCGAACTTGCCGCCCGTGGGCTGGCTGTCCAGATGGCTGCCCATCAGGATGGGCGGCAGCGCGTTGTTGCGGCCGGGGCGGCGGGCGAAGATGTTGCCGATGGCGTCCACCGTTATGGTGCAGCCAGCGTCCCGGCACCATGTCACGAACAGGTCGCGGCTCTGCTTGTCCAGGTCCGTCAGGGCCAGCCGGCAGACACCGCCCTTGGGCGTGGCGCCGATCTGGGCCATCTCCATCAGGCTGTCCCATAGCCGGCTGCCATTGATGGCGACGTTTGTGCCGAACTTGGCCTCAGTGCTCATGTCTCATACGCTCCCTTATTCGGCGGCTTTCGGCGGCTGGATGCGGGCGGGGTTCTGCGGATGCTCCGGCCAGGTCAGATAGGGCCGGCCCGTGTCCTGCTCATGCATGGTGATGCAATCCGGCACCGGGCAGACATGGGCGCACAGGTTGCAGCCCACGCACTCCTCATCCACCACCTCGAACAGGCGTTTCCCGTCGCCGGACAGGATGCGGATGGCCTGGTGCGAGGTATCCTCGCAGGCGATATGGCAGCGGCCGCAATCGATGCACAGATCCTTGTCGATCTTCGCCTTGGTGACGAAGTTCATGTTCAGGTCGTTCCAGTTGACGACATTGGGCACGGCGCGGCCCTGGAAATCGGCCAGGCTGCGATAGCCCTTCTCATCCATCCAGGCCGACAGGCCGTCGATCATGTCCTCGACGATGCGGAAGCCATAGGTCATGGCGGCGGTGCAGACCTGGACGGAGCCGCAGCCCAAGGCCAGGAACTCCGCCGCGTCGCGCCAGGTGCCGATGCCGCCGATGCCGGAGATGGGCAGGCCCCGCGTGTCCGGGTTGCGCGCGATCTCCGCCACCATGTTCAGCGCGATGGGCTTCACCGCCGGGCCGCAATAGCCGCCATGCGTGCCCTTGCCGCCCACGGTGGGGGTGGGCGCCATGGCGTCCAGGTCGATGGAGGCGATGGAGTTGACGGTGTTGATCAGCGACACGGCGTCGGCGCCACCGCGCTTGGCCGCTTCCGCCGACCACAGCACATTGGTGATGTTGGGGGTCAGCTTCACGATCACCGGCAGGCGGGTGGCGTTCTTCACCCAGCGGGTCACCTGCTCCACCATCTCCGGCACCTGGCCGATGGCGGAACCCATGCCGCGCTCGCACATGCCGTGGGGGCAGCCGAAGTTCAGCTCCAACCCGTCCGCCCCGGTGGGCTCGATCCGCCGGGCCAGGCCGGCCCATGCCTCCTCCGTCATCACCGCCATGAGGGAGACGACGACGGCGCGGTCGGGCCACGCCTTCTTGACCGCCGCGATCTCCCGCAAGTTGACCTCCAGCGGGCGATCGGTGATCAGCTCGATGTTGTTGAAGCCGATCATGGCGCGGTTGCTGTCCAGCAGGGCGCCATAGCGGCTGCTGACGTTGACCACGGGCGGGTCCTCGCCCAGGGTCTTCCACACCACGCCGCCCCAGCCGGCCTTGAAGGCCCGAACGATGTTGTATTCCTTGTCCGTGGGCGGGGCGGAGGCCAGCCAGAACGGGTTGGGCGATTTGATGCCGGCGATGGTGCCGCGAAGATCGGCCATGGGTCGTCCCTCCCCTGCTCAAGCCTTGAGGTAAGCGTCGATGGCGAAGGCCGCCGCCTTGCCGTCCGCCACGGACTGCACGGTCAGATCCTCGCCGCTTTTGATGCAATCGCCGCCGGCATAGACGCCGGGCAGGCTGGTGGCCAGGGTCTCGTCCACCTGGATGCGGCCGCCGGCCAGGGCCAAGCCGTCCAGCCCGCCGGGCGCCAGCTTCTGTCCCACGGCCTTCAGCACCACGTCGCAGGGGATGGTCACCGTCTCGCCGGTACCAACCAAGCGGCCGGCGTTCATCGCCATGCGTTCCAACACGATGCCGCTGACGGCGCCGCCGCCCCCCAGGATCTCCCGCGGCGCCAGCCAGGTGCGCAGGACCACACCCTGGGTGCGGGCAAGATCCTGCTCATGCCCCGTGGCGCCCATCTCGGCCATGCCCCGGCGATAAGCCATGGTGACCTCCGCCGCCCCGGCGCACAGCGACTGGATGGCGGCGTCCACCGCTGTGTTGCCGCCACCGATGACCACCACACGGCGACCTGTCAGGCTCACCGGCGGGGCGGCCCGCTGACGCAGCGCGGCGATGACGTCCACCGCGTCGGCCACGCCGGCCAAATCCTCGCCGGCCACGCCCAGGGTGTTGATACCGGCAAGGCCGATCCCCAGGAATACGGCGTCGAAATCCTGGCGCAGTTGGGCCAGCGTGACGTCGCGGCCCAGTGCCACGCCCGTCTTCACCGTGATGCCGCCCAGGGACAGGATGAAGTCCAACTCGCGCTGGGCGAAGTCGTCGACCATCTTGTAGGCGGCCAGGCCATATTCGTTCAGGCCGCCGGCCTTGGCGCGGGCTTCGTACACCGCGACCTCGTGCCCCAGCAGGGCCAGCCGGTGGGCGCAGGCGAGGCCGGCGGGGCCGCCGCCGACCACCGCGACATGCTTGCCGGTCGGCGCCTGCCGGGTGAAGGGCTGTACCCCCGCCTTGAACAGCACGTCGGTGGCATAGCGTTGCAGCCCGCCGATCAGCACCGGCTCCGCCTCCGCCTTGTTGCGCACGCAGGCCTGTTCGCACAGCACCTCCGTCGGGCAGGCGCGGGCGCAGGTGCCGCCCATGATGTTGGCGTCCAGGATGGTGCGGGCGGCCCCCTTCACGTTGCCGGTGCCGATCTTGCGGATGAAGCCCGGAATGTCGATGGCGGTGGGGCAGGCCGTGACACACGCCGCCTCATAGCAATATAGGCACCGGCTGCTCTCCGCCATGGCCTGCAAGGCGGTGAAGGGGGACACCAAGTCCCGATCCAGGCTGAGCTGGTTACTGTGGGCGGCCCCGTTTACGCCACTCATCTACTGCTCCCGTCCTTTCCCGCCCTTTACTGGGCCACCGCCGGAACGGTCGTGCGTTTCCGGCGGTCCTGTTCAGAGGTACGCGTGTCGCAGGCGTATGCCTTTGTTCGTTTTATTTTTCGATCTTTATTTTCTGCCAAGCACTCATGCGCCTTGGATCGCCAATCCTCACGGCAATTCGCGCAGCACCTCGGCCAGCGTGCCGAAGAGTTGGTCGATATGGCTCTTTTCGATGATCAGCGGCGGCGACAGGGCGATGATGTCGCCGGTGGTGCGGATCAGCAGCCCCTTCTCGAAGGCCCTCAGGAAGGCGTCGAAGGCGCGGGCCGTGGGCTTGCCCTGGATGGGCTCCAGCTCGATGCCGGCGATCAGGCCCAGGTTGCGCACGTCGATGACATGGGGCAGGCCGCGCAGGCTGTGCGCCGCCTCCTGCCAATAGCTGGCCAACTCGGCGCCCCGGGTCAGTAGCCCCTCTTCCTTGTAGATCTTCAGGGTGGCCAGGCCGGCGGCGGTGGCCAAGGGGTGGCCGGAATAGGTGTAGCCGTGGAACAGCTCGATGGCGTTCTCCGGCCCGGTCATGAAGGCGTCGTAAATCTCGTTCTTGAAGAACACCGCCCCCATGGGAACCGTGGCGTTGGTCAGGCCCTTGGCCGCCGTGATGATGTCCGGCACCACGCCGAAATAGTCGGTGGCGAAGGGCGCGCCCAGGCGGCCGAAGCCGGTGATGACCTCATCGAAGATCAGCAGGATGCCATGGCGGTCGCAGATGGCACGCAGCTTTTCCAGGTAGCCCTTGGGCGGCAGCAGCACGCCGGTGGACCCCGCCACCGGCTCCACGATCACGGCGGCGATGGTGGAGGCGTCGTGCAGAGTGACGATGCGCCCCAGCTCGTCCGCCAGGTGCGCGCCCCATTCCGGCTGGCCCTTGGTGAAGGCCTGGTGCGCCTTGTCATGGGTGTGCGGCAGATGGTCGACGCCGGCCAGCATGGGCCCGAAGAACTTGCGGTTGGTGACGATGCCGCCGACGGAGATGCCGCCGAAACCCACGCCGTGGTAGCCGCGCTCGCGCCCGATGAAGCGGGTGCGCGTCCCCTCTCCCCGGGCGCGGTGGTAGGCCAGCGCCACCTTCAGCGCCGTGTCCACGGATTCGGAACCGGAATTGGTGAAGAACACCTTGTCCATGCCGGTGGGCAGCAGGGCCGCCAGCTGCGCCGCCAGCTCGAAGGCGCCGGGATGGCCCATCTGGAAGGCGGGGGCGTAGTCCATGGCCGCCACCTGGGCCTGCACCGCCCGGACGATCTCGGGCCGGCAGTGACCGGCGTTCACGCACCACAGGCCGGCGGTGCCGTCCAGCACCTGGCGCCCGTCGTCGGTGGTGTAGTGCATGTCCTTGGCGCCCACGAACAGGCGGGGCGCCTTCTTGAACTGCCGGTTGGCCGTGAACGGCATCCAAAAGGCGTCCATGTTGTTGGGAACGCCGCCGCCCGGGCCCAGGCCGGCCCCACGGCCGTCGGGGGCCGCGAAGGGGATGGAGGGATGGATGTCGAAGCCGTCGCGACGCTGTGCCAAAGCCACTCTCCCAGTAGGCGCCCGGCCCCTGTCGGCCAGGCGGACCCATATTCTATAGCCCGTAATTTATGGAATGGAGAGTGACATGAATTTGACCATTTGGTCAGGATTTTTTTGACCGTGCGCCAGAAAAGTGCGCGAAACCGCGCCAGCGCCTGCCACCGCCTAATTTAATGGCAAAATCTCACCGCTTCCAATCCCCTAAACCCATGGTTGCCACCGCCATGACGCCCAAGGGGCTGGCGACGCGGCCAAAAGAAAAGCGGCCCCGAGGCATCCCCCAAGGCCGCTTCCCTTAAATCGTCATCCGTGACGCCGGCGATCAGCCGACGATCTCGGTGCCGGCGAAGAAGTAGGCGATCTCGATCTTCGCGTTCTCCAGGCTATCGGAGCCGTGGACGGAGTTGGCTTCGATCGATTCCGCGAATTCCTTGCGGATGGTGCCGGCGTCGGCGTTGGCCGGGTTGGTGGCGCCCATGATCTCGCGGTTGCGGGCCACGGCATTTTCACCTTCCAGAACCTGCACGACCACCGGGCCGGAGATCATGAAGGACACCAGCTCGCCGTAGAACGGGCGGGCGGCGTGCACCTCGTAGAACTTCTCGGCCTGCTGCTTGGTCATCTGGATGCGCTTCTGCGCGACGATGCGCAGGCCGGCTTCCTCGAACTTGGCGTTGATCTTGCCGGTCAGGTTGCGACGGGTGGCGTCGGGCTTAATGATCGAGAAGGTCTGTTCGACGGCCATGGCCGGATCTCCTGGGATTGGGTAGGGAATCTCTAAAGTGGCGGCGTTATATACGGGCACACGCGGGGCCGCAACAGGCGTAACCCAAGCTTCATGCGCCAGGCGGGCAAGGGGGGCATGTGCAAAGGGGCAGGTGCGAGCGGCCGGGGATGCCCCCCGTGGTCGATGCACGCCGATCAGACCCATGACCTGAGCGATGTGCAGTTTCGCCCCCTCGACCATCGCAAGAAGCGGCCACCCATGGTATGAGGGCCGCCATGCTGACCATCACAGACCTGACCTACCGCATCGCCGGCCGCACCCTTCTGGACCAGGCCTCCGTCGTCGTGCCCAAGGGCCACAAGGTGGCGCTGGTGGGGCGCAACGGCACGGGCAAGTCCACCCTGTTCAAGCTGATCGCGGGCGAGTTGCACCCCGACGGCGGGGAGATCACCCTGCCCGGCGGCGTGCGCATGGGCATGGTGCGGCAGGAGGTGCCGGCCGGCGCCACCAGCCTGCTGGACACGGTCATGGCGGCGGACACGGAACGCACAGCCCTGCTGGCGGAGGCCGAGACCGCCACCGATCCCACCCGCATCGCGGAGGTGCACACCCGGCTGGCCGACATCGGCGCCCATTCGGCGGAGGCGCGGGCGGCGCAGATCCTGTCCGGCCTGGGCTTCGACGCCGCGGCACAGCAGCGGCCGTGCGCCGACTTCTCCGGCGGCTGGCGCATGCGTGTGGCGCTGGCCGGCGTGCTGTTCACCCAGCCCGACCTGCTGCTGCTGGACGAGCCGACCAACCATCTGGACCTGGAAGCCACGGTGTGGCTGGAGAGCTATCTCAAGAACTACCCGCACACCATCCTGCTGATCAGCCATGACCGGGAGCTGTTGAACAAGGTCCCGACCACGACCATCCACCTGGATCAGCAGAAGCTGACCGCCTACAGCGGCGGCTATGACCAGTTCGTCACCGTGCGCGCCGCCAAGCTGGAAAACCTGAAGGCCCAGTCGGCCAAGCAGGAAGCCCAGCGCAAACACATGCAGGACTTCGTGGACCGCTTCCGCGCCAAGGCCACCAAGGCCAAGCAGGCGCAAAGCCGCCTGAAGGCGCTGGAGAAGCTGGGCCCGGCCATCACCGTGCTGGAGGAACACCGCACGCGGTTCGACTTCCCCTCGCCCGAGGCGCTGTCCCCACCCCTGATCAACATGGACGCCGCCGTCGTCGGCTACGGCGACAAGGCCATCCTGCGCAACCTGAACCTGCGCATTGATCCCGAGGACCGCATCGCGCTGCTGGGCGCCAACGGCAACGGCAAGTCCACGCTGGTGAAGATGCTGGCCGGGCGGCTGGCGCCTATGGGCGGCGAGGTCCGACGCTCCTCCAAGCTCAAGGTCGGCTATTTCGCCCAGCACCAGGCGGAGGAGCTGAACCTGGCCTGGACACCGGTGCAGCAGACCCAGGCCGCCATGAAGGGCGCCACGGAGCAGCAGGTGCGCAACCACCTGGGCCGCTTCGGCTTCCCCCAGGTGAAGGCCGACACCCTGATCCGCGACCTGTCGGGCGGGGAGAAGGCGCGCCTGCTGTTCGCACTGATGAGTCGGGAGGCGCCGGGCATCCTGCTGCTGGACGAGCCGACCAACCACCTGGACATCGACAGTCGCGAGGCGTTGGTGGAGGCCATCAACGGCTACCAAGGCGCCGTCATCCTCATCAGCCACGACCCCCACCTGGTGGAGCTGACGGCCGACCGGCTGTGGCTGGTGGCCGACGGCACGTGCAAGCCCTATGACGGCGACCTGGACGAATACCGCGCCTGGCTGCTGGACCAGCGGCGCAGCGACAGCGCCTCACGCGATGTCACCCCCGCCGCCGGCCGCGACCGCAAGGAAGAGCGGCGGGCCGCCGCCGAGCTGCGGCAGCAGCTGGCCCCCCTGCGCCGCAAGGTGGAGGACGCGGAAAAGCGCATGGGGCAGCTGGGCGCCAAGAAGGCCAAGCTGGACGAGAAGCTGGCCGACCCCGCCCTGTACCAAGGCCCGAAGGAGGCCGTGACCAAGCTGCAGATCGAGCTGGGCCAGGTGCAGAAGGACCTGGACGCCGCCGAGGAGGCTTGGCTGACCCTGTCGGAACAGCTGGAGGAAGCGATGGCGGCGGGGGCATGAGCCAACACCCGATTCCGCCCCGGCGCCCGTGCCCTGCGCCCCACTGCCGCACCCCGCTCCTAAAGTCTAATCCGAAATTGCGTAACGGAAACGGGGGTGTAACACACCCGTCATTGCAAATCGGGGCGGTGCGTGCCATCTCTGCCCCTATGTTCCGTGCACGCGACCGTTTCGGGGGCCTGATGCCCCTGAGTACCGACCTGAACAGAGCCTTGACGCCCCGGTTTGGGCGCACCGCCGCTGGAATGCCGATGCTGAGGAACGCCTGAGCCATGCCGACCGACCGCGCCGAGACGACCTTGAACGGCAAGAAGTTCGCCGCCCGGGGTTCCGCCAAGAGCTGCCATCCGCATGGCCATTCCCCCCGGGCGCAGAGCCCGGCCAATGAGAATCCCGCCTGGCTGTTTTTCCGCCGCTGGGCCGCCAACCCCGTCTCCATCGCCTCCATCACCCCGTCGGCGCCGTCGCTGGGCCGCCTGATGGCCCGCCATGTGCGGCGCGAGGCGGACGAGATCGTCGTGGAGTATGGCGGCGGCACCGGCGCCATCACCAAGGCCCTGCTGGACTCGGGCATTCCCGCCTCGCGCCTGTTCGTCATCGAGCGGGACAAGGAACTGCACGCCTACATGACGGCCAAGTTCCCCGGCGTCACCGTGCTGCTGGGCGACGTGAAGGACGTGCGCAGCCTGCTGCCGCCGCAATGGGTGGGCAAGGTTGGAACCATCGTCTGCGGCATCCCCATGATCCTGATCCCGGCGGACGCGCAACGCCTGATCATGGACGAGGCCTATGCCGTCATGCCCAAGGGCCGGCAATTCCTGTCCTTCACCTATTCCCTGCGCTCCCCCCTGCGCCGCCAGGCCCTGCACCTGTCGGGCAAGCGCCTGGGCTGGGCCGTCTCCAACATTCCGCCGGCAGCGGTGTGGGGCTATACGCGGGACTGAGGCACGGCGCGTCAGAAGCTGGGGGGCTGCGGCGCCGCCGCCTCCCTGGAAAGGGAATCGGCCGTCGGCCGCGCCACCAGTCTCCCTAGATACCGCCCGAGGGCACGCAACGCGCGCTGCGTCGGCTGGTCGAACGTGACGCTGACCAGCAGGGCAGCGGCGTAGAACAGCAAGAGGCCGGCAAGGAACAGCCCGTGCAGGGCCCACCCGCCCACGGTGAATGGCGGCAGGTTCAATTCCAGCGCCAGCAGCACCGGCATGTGAAGAATATAGAGGGGATAGGACAAGGCGCCCGCCCGATCGGCGAAACGGCCCAATCGCAGCATGCCATGACGTTCCAGCGCCGCCAGGCCCAGCAGCGTGACGGCGAACAGGACGGACATCCGCATCATCATGGCCGGCGTCCCGTAGCCCTTGCCCCAATCGATCTCCGGCAACGTCGCCAGGATGGTCACCACGCCCAGCGCCACCAGGGCCAGGCTGGCCCGGAGACCCGGGCGATGCTTAAGGAAGATCCAGCCGGCAGCCAGTCCCGCGATGAAATAAAAATTGAAATAACTGAAAAGCCGCTCGCCCAAATAGGTTTCCACCACGTGATTGAGCCAGATGGGATGCGGCAGGCGCAGCATGTCCAGCGCCGGCCACGGCACCCAACGCCAGAGGGTGGCGCCAATCCAAAGGGCCAGGATGGGGCGGCCGACGCGCGGCATCAGCGCCAAGCCGAAGAAGAAATAGAATACCAGCTCATGCCGCAGCGACCAGGCGGCGGGAATGAGGTCCTTATCGTGCCAGGGCGAGAGCAGATACATCTGCGGCAGCGATCCCGGCGCCAGGGTGCTGTGCAGGTAATAAACCGGGATCAGCAGCGCCAGCCAGTAGGTGGGATAGATGCGGCACAGCCGCCGCCACCAGAAGCGCGGCACGGCGGCGGCATCGCCCCAATCCCGGTGATGGGCCGTCATCATGACAAAGCCGGATAGCACGAAGAAATAGGTCACCCCGAACGCCCCGGGAGACCCCCATCCGCCCAGGAGCGGATCGGTGCCAGGGGCCGCCAACTTGTTCACCCAGGGGATGAGGTGGGTCAGGACGATGATGGTCGCGGCAAGGAAACGGCCGAGTTCCAGCGTGCGCAGCTTGGCCAAGCCACCGCGCGCGCCCGCGTCACGATCCGGTCCAACACCTGCATCCGATGCCAAGGAGCCTGTCCCCCAACCCAACCCCAAGACGCCCAGGCAGTGGACAGCGCACTCCAAGATCGCCGCAGGTCGACTACGACTTATGTTTGCAGTCTAGAGACCGCTTCCCCCGACATCAAGCATGCCGCCGGAGGCGGCCGGGGCGCCATCGGCCACCGCCGCCGTGATCCAGTCGATGAACGCCGCCATGGCCGGCGTCGGCGCCCGGGCCGCCGCCCAGACCAGCCAGTGGGCCACCTGGGGCGTCTCCACCACCACCTCCGGGAACAGCGACACCAGCGTGCCAGCCCGCAAGCGGTCCTGCACCAGCAGCGCCCGGCCCATGGCGACGCCCTGTCCCTCCGCCGCCGCGTGCAGCACGATGTTGTAGTCGGTCAGTTGCACCGTGCGGGCCGCCTGCAAATCCACGCCCGCCGCCTGCGCCCACACCCGCCACTCCAACGGGCGGATGGTGAACAGCAGCGGATGGGCGAGGATGTCACCCGGCGCCCGGAGCGGTGGCCCTCGCCGCAGAAGGGTGGGTGCGGCCACGGGTGCCAGGCGGTCCATGTGCAGCAACCGGCCCGCCAAGCCGTCACCGGACTCCGGCCCCGCGCCATAGCGGATGCCGATGTCGGCCTCGCCATTCGGCACGTCCACCTTGCGCAGCGTGGGGTCCAGGACCAAGTCGATGTCCGGGTGGGTGGCGGCAAAGCGGTCCAGGCGCGGCACCAGCCAATTGGCGGCGAAGGACGGAACCATGCTGACCCGCAGCGTCTGGCGCGTGGCGTGGGCCCGCACGTCGCGCGTGGCCTCCGCGATCAGGCCGAAGGCTTGGCGCACCGCCGCCAAATACCGGTCCCCCGCCTCCGTCAAGGTCACGCCCCGGGCGTGGCGGAGGAACAGGGCCACGCCCAGGCTGTCCTCCAGCTGGCGGATGTGGTGGCTGACGGCGCTCTGGGTGATCAGCAACTCCTCCCCCGCCTGGCGAAAGCTGAGCAGCCGGCCGGCCGCCTCGAAGGCGCGCAGGGCCGGCAGGGGCGGCAGGATGGGAGACAGGCGCATGGACCACACTGTAGCCTGCGACCGACCCATGAGCCAGATCGATCACTCCCCCGTGCACCTTTGAATTGGCCGGGAGCGTCGGCGCCGGGCATCCTGGCGCCACATTATTGATTCCGCAGTCAAGGAAATGCCGCCGCCATGCCCCTCTCCATCGCCGGGAAGGTCCAGTCCCTGGGCCTGACCCTGCCGCAGCCCTCCAGCCCCGCCGCCAACTATGTCTCCACCACCCGGGTGGGCCCCTTGCTGTTCGTGGCGGGGCAGATCGACCCGGCGGGCGCCCAGGGACGGCTGGGGGACCAGGTGACGGTGGAGGATGGCGTGCGGGCGGCCCAGGCCGCGGCCCTGAACGTCATCGCCCACGTCGCCAAGGCGGTGGGCGACGATCTGGCCAAGGTGCGCCAGGTGGCCAAGCTGACCGTCTTCGTCGCCAGCGCGCCGGACTTCACCCAGCAGCCGCTGGTGGCCAACGGCGCGTCGGACCTGATGGTGGCGGTATTCGGCGAGGCCGGGCGCCACGCCCGATCCGCCGTCGGCGCCGCCGCCCTGCCGCGTGGCGCGGCGGTGGAGGTCGAAGCCATCATCGAATTGGCGGAGTGACCCCATGCCCCTCCTGACCGACGCCCTGATCGCAACGCTGCGCGCCGACACACCCGGCTGCGCGGGCCCGTGCGTGCACTTCAACCACGCCGGCGCCAGCCTGTCCTCGCGCCAGACGCTGACGGCCATCACCGCCCACTTGGAGCTGGAGGCCCGCGTCGGCCCCATGGAGGCGGCGGTGATGGCGGCGGACGGCGTGGCCCGGGCGCGCACGGCGGCGGCCACCGTGCTGAACGCCACACCGGAAGAAATCGCCTTCGCCACCGGCGGATCCGCCGCCTGGGGCACCGCCATCGCCAGCCTGCCGCCCTTGCGCCCCGGTGACCGCGTTCTGGTGGCCCGCCAGGAATGGGGCGGCAACCTGACCACCCTGCGCGACAAGGCCGCCCGCGCCGGCGCCGGGGTGGAGGTGATTCCCAGCCTGGAGGACGGCCGGGTGGACGCCGATGCCCTGGCCGGCCTGATCGACGACCGTGTGCGCCTGGTCAGCCTGACCTGGGGGGCGGCCAACGGCGGCCTGGTCAATGACGCGGCGGCGGTGGGCCGGGTGGCGCGGGCCGCCGGCATCCCCTATGTCATCGACGCCGCCCAGGTGGTGGGCCAGATCCCGGTGGATGTGAAGGCGCTGGGCTGCGACATGCTGAAGGCGCCGGGGCGCAAGCATCTGCGCGGCCCGCGCGGGACCGCCCTGCTTTATGTCCGCCGCGAGTTCCTGGACAAGGTGACGCCCGCCTGGCTGGACGTGCAATCCTCGCCCTGGGCCGATCATTTGGGGGCCGATCACGGCCCGGTGTCGCCCCGCGACGACGCCCGCCGGCTGGAATCGTCGGAGGCCTCGGTGGCCCTGCTGCTGGGCCTGGGCAACGCCTTGGAGCAAGCCCTGGCACTGGGCATCGACCACATCCGCGCCCGCATCCATCACCTGGCCCAGGGCCTGCGCGCGCGCCTGGATGCCCTTCCCGGCGTCACCGTGCGCGACATCGGCGATCCCGAAACCCGCAGCGGCCTGGTGTCCTTCACGGTGGAGGGGTTGGCGGGCTCGGCCGTGCGCGCCCGGCTGGCGGACCAGGGACTGACCCTGGGCGCCAACGGTGTGCCCTACACCCCACTGGACATGACGGCGCGCGGCCTGACGGAAATCGCCCGTGCCTCCCTCAGCTATCTGACCACGGAAGCGGAACTGGACCGCCTGGCGGAAGCGGTGGCCGCGCTGCGCATCTAGGCTTTGCGCGGCGCCTGGGCCAGCAGGGCGTCGGTCAGCCCCGGGGGCAGGACGCCCAACAGCCACGACACGGCATAGGTGGGCCAAGGGAAGGCGATGCGCGCCCGGTTGGCGGCGAGCCCCGCCACCACGATGCGCGCGGCCTTCTCCGCGTCCATGAGAAAGGGCATGGGGAAGCTGTTCACCGCCGTCATGCGGCTGCGCACGAAGCCGGGGCAGATGACGTTGACCTGCACCCCCTTGCCCATCAGCTCGCCGCGTAGCCCCTCGCCATAGGACCGCACCGCCGCCTTGGAGGCGCAGTAGGCGGGCGCCCCCGGCATGCCGCGAAAGGCGGCCAGCGAGGACATCAGCGCCAGCTGCCCCCGCTTGCGCGTCACCATGCGCGGGATCAGCGGATGGATGGTGTTCAGCACGCCCTCGATGTTCACGGCCAGGATGCGGCGGGCCTGCTCCTCCGTCTCGCCCGAGGTGGCGGCATCCCCGCCCCCGGTGCCGCCGGAGATGCCGGCGTTGGCGATGGCGAGGTCGATGGGCACGCCGTTGTCGGCGGCGATGATCCAGTCGGCCAGGGCCTGGCGGTCCAGCACGTCCAGCGCCGCCGCCGTCACCCGGGCGCCCTTGGCGCGCGCGGCCCCGGCCACCGCCTCCAGCCGCGCCGAATCGCGGCCGGTCAGCCACAGCTGGCGGCCCCCCGTCGCATAGGCCAGGGCCAAGGCCTCGCCTATGCCGCTGGACGCGCCGGTGATCAGAATGCTGTTCGGCGACTGCACCGCCCGTCCCCCTCTGTCATCCCCATGGTGAAGCCCGCGTCGTCAATGGGGCCACGCACTTACCGCAACGGGCCCACCCCCGGGCCTTGCTTGTTTGTCGCCGCCGCCACGGGCTATAACCCTAGCCTCAAGACGATGCAGCATGTCTCGCCGCCGGTCCAGCCGGCAGCGCGGCGGAGGTTGCGTCCCTGTCGCCCTCCTCCTTTCCTTGGGGACCCGCCCTTTGAGCAAGACCTCCCCCCTCGCCAGCATGACCGGCTTCGCCCGCGCGGAAGGGGCCGCCGGCGCCACCTCGTGGATCGTCGAGGTGAAAAGCGTCAACGGCCGCGCGCTGGACCTGCGCACCCGCCAGCCCTCCGGCTTCGATGCCATCGAGGCCCTGGCCCGCGCGGAGGTGAACCGGCTGATCCGTCGCGGGAACGTCACCCTGAACCTGACCGTCAACCGCACCGCCACCACCGCGCCGCTGCGCCTGAATCGGGAGTTGCTGGCCCAGGTGCTGGAGCTGGCGCGGGAGATCGAGGGGGCCGGCGCCGCCCCGCCCCACCTCGACGCCCTGCTGTCCGTGCGCGGCGTGATCGACACGGGCGAGGAGACGGAGCAGCCGGAGGACAGGGCCGAGCTGGAGGCCGCCATCGGTAAGACCGTGACCCAGGCCATCCTGGCCCTGGCCGCCGCCCGCGCCGCCGAGGGTGCCCGACTGCACGCGGTCCTGACCGGCCACCTGGATGAGATCGCCACCCTGACCGAGGCCGCCGCCAACACCGCCACCCTGCAGCCCGCCGCCCTGCGCGACAAGCTGAAGACCCAGGTGCAGGCCCTGCTGGAGGCGGTGCCGGCCCTGCCGGAAGAGCGCCTGGCCCAGGAGGCCGCCCTGCTGATCGCCAAGGCCGACGTGCGGGAGGAGCTGGACCGGCTGCGCGCCCACATCGCCCAGGCCCGCGACATGCTGGCCGAGGGGGCCGCCGTGGGCCGCCGCCTGGACTTCCTCTGCCAGGAGTTCAACCGCGAGGCCAACACCCTCTGTTCCAAGTCCGCCGACGTGGAACTGACCCGCATCGGCCTGTCGCTGAAGGCCACGATCGAGCAGTTCCGCGAACAGGTCCAGAATATCGAATGAGCACGCCCCAGATGACCGCCGACACCCCGTCCCCCGCCCTGCCCCCCTACATGCACCGCCGCGGCCTGATGCTGGTGCTGTCCTCGCCCTCCGGCGCCGGCAAGACCACCATCGCCCGCCGCCTGCTGGAGCAGGACCAGGAGCTGACCATGTCGGTCTCCGCCACCACCCGCGCCAAGCGGCCGGGCGAGGTGGCGGGCGTGGACTATCACTTCACCAGCCTCACCGAGTTCGACCTGATGGTGAACCAGGGCAAGCTGCTGGAATACGCCAAGGTCTTCGACAACTACTACGGCACCCCGCGCGAGCCGGTGGAGCAGGCGCTGGCCAGCGGCCGCGACGTGCTGTTCGACATCGACTGGCAGGGCACGCAGCAGCTGAAGGAAAAGGCCCGCGACGACCTGGTCAGCATCTTCATCCTGCCGCCGTCCGCCCGCGAACTGGAACGCCGCCTGACCAGCCGCGCCCAGGACAGCCAGGCGGAGATCGCCAAGCGCATGAGCAAGGCGGCCAACGAGATGAGCCACTGGGCCGAGTACGACTACGTCATCATCAACAACGACGTGGACAGCTCCGTCGCCAAGGCCCACGCCATCCTGACCGCCGAGCGCCTGGTGCGCCGCCGCCAAGTGGGCCTGTCGGAGTTCGTGAAGGGCCTGCAGGCGGGGGTTTAAGCCCGCCTACTCCGCCGCCGGCGCCTCCTGCCGCATCCCCGCCAGGAAGCGCTTGGCCTGTTCGATCAGGGCGCGGCGGCGGGCGGTGTCCTCCGCGTGGCGGGCGGCTTCCGCCGCCACGTCTGAGCCGCAGTGGGGGCAGGTTTCCTCGTGCGGCCAGATGTACTGGTCGCAGCCCCGGCAAACCTCCAGCTTCGGTGGCGTGGTGCCGCCGCCGGCCGCGCGTTCGCGGGGATGGATGTGCACCTGGGCCGGGTCGCGCGGCGGCAGGGACGGCGCATCCGCCACGCCGGGAATGGCCTCCGTGATCAGGGCGAATTCACCGATGGCGAAGCTTTCCGGCGGCGCCTCCTTCACCTTCACCACCCGCTCGCGCAGGCCGTGCTTGGCCAGATCCAGCACGCGGTGATGGCAGTAGGGGTTGTTGCCCCGCCGGCCCAACAGCGATTCCGAGGTCCAGGTGCAGCCGGCGCGGCAGGCGTCGGCGTAATAGCAGGTACGGCAATAGCCCCACATCTCATCCACCGAACGCAGGCGGCCGAAGCTGATGCGCTCGGTATGGCGCCAGATGTCCTCCACCGTCATGTCGCGGACATGGCCGGCGGAATAGAGCGAGGTGGCCAGCGAGGGGCAGCCCTTAATGGTGCCATCGGCCTCGATGCCGATGGTGGTCTGGCCCGCGGCGCAGCCGGTCCAGTGCATGCTCTCGTCACCATAGCCGCGCCACATCCGCTCATACGGGCCGAAATAGCCGATGTTGTTGCCCACGATCATCAGCAGGCCCCGCTCCACCCCCTCCTGGTACAGGCGGGCCAGCAGGGGCATGACGTCGATCAGCTGATAGGGCTGCAGCAGCAGGTTGGGGTTGTCGACGGCGTTGCCCATGGCCACGGTCAACTGGATCTGCCAATGGGTGGCGCCGGCGGCGATGATGCGGTCCATCAACACGGGCAGATGGGCCGGCGTCTCCGGCCCGATCTGGGTGTTGACCGAGACATCCAGCCCGCGCGCCTTGGCCCGGCGCAACGCGCCGATGGCCTGGTCGTAGGAGCCGGGAACGCCGCGCACCCGGTCGTGCAGGTCCGGCAGGCCGTCGATGGAGACGCCCAGCCCCTGCAGGCCGGCCGCCACCGCCTGGTCCAGGCGGGCGTCGGTCAGGTTGCGGGCGCCGGTCTGGATGGCGGTGCGCATGCCGTGGTCGCGGCAGCGGCGCACGATGTCGATCCAGTCGCGGCGCAGGTAGGCTTCGCCGCCGATCAGGGTCATTTCCCGCGTGCCCAACGCCGCCAGCTGGTCCACCAGGTCCAGCGCCTCCGCCGTCGTCAGCTCATCGGCACGCGGCCGGCCAGCGCGGGAACCGCAATGCTGGCACTTCAGGTTGCAGGCCAGCGTGATCTCCCACACCACATGCACCGGCACCAGGTTGTGGTGGTCCTCCATCCGGCGGAAGCGGACGGGCGCCTCTTGCCTAACGGCGGGCGGCGGGGCGGACGCGCTGGTGTCCATGGGGCGGGTTCCTTGGGAAATAGGCGGGAAAGCGGCCGGCACCCCGGGGGCGCCGGCTGGCCGGGTCATGTTCAGGGCTTGCGCGCCTCGGCCTTGGCGATCTCCAGCTTCAGGTGCGTCAGCAAGGTGGGGACGTCCCCGTACTGCTGCACATGCGCCTCGGCCTCGGCGGCCAATTTCTTCAGTTCCGCCAGGTCGCCCTTGGCGATGGCGTCGGTGATGGCGACGCCGTACAGGGTGTGAACGGATGACATGGTTTTCCTCCCGGGTTAGGGCTGGGGATCAGGGCTTGCCGGCTTCGGCCTTGGCGATTTCGACCTTCAGCAATTGCAGCACGGTGGCCACGTCGCCGTATTCCTGCAGATGCTTCTCGGCCTGGGCGTGCAAGTTCTTCAGTTCCGCCACATCGCCCTTGGCGATGGCCTGGGTGGCGGCGACGGCATAAAGGGGGATGTGACCCATAATATATCCCTCATAAGTTGTAGTTGCGGATGTGGAAAGGCCCCGTCCCGGCTTCGGGATCAGGGCGTCTTGCCGGCCTCAAGCTTGGCGATGGCCGCCTTCAGGTGCGTCAGCAGCGTCGGGATGTCGCCATAGCGCTGAACATGGTCCTCGGCCAGGGCCTTGGCCCGCTTCATTTCCTCCAGGTCGCCGCTCGCAATGGCCTGGGTGATGGCGACGCCATAGGGCTGAATGATCGTCATTGTCTTCCCCAAATGTTTTGAAGAGGGTCGCGGAAGGCGCGCGGCTGCAACCGCCCCGCCCGGGGGGCGGGGGCCTGACATCATGGAATGATCAAAAACAGGACGGTCCCTGCGGACCGGGGGGCGGGTCCAACGGATCGGCGCCGCCTCCCGAGCGGCAGGGTGGTCAGGCCACGGCTTCTTTGTATCGGCCAAACTTTTTTGGCCCCGGCCGCCCGGAGAGTCAACTTAAATGATTGCAATATACTGTTAATACAACCATTAGGAACTATTCCCGTCCCGGCCGCCAGATGGCGCCGCTGAGGGTGGCGGCAACACACAGCGCGGCAGAGGCCAGGGAGGCCGCAGCCACCAGGCCGAACAAAACGTCGAGGCCGGCGCCCAGGCCCACCGCCAACCACCCCAGCCCCGCCGCGACAATCAGGCGCACGGTGCCGGCCAGGAAGGCCCACAGCGGCCGGCCACCGCCCTGGGAGGCGAAGCCCAGGATGAAGGTCAGGCCCACGGCGCCATAGACCGGCCCCACCGTGCGCAGGTAATGGGCGCCATGGGCCAGCACGGCGGGGTCATGGCTGAACAGGTCGACCCAGGCGGACGGCCACAGCGCCACACCCAGACCGATCGCCTCCGTCACCGCCGCCCCCATCAGGGCGCCGATCCAGGCGGCGCGGCGTGCCCGGGCCTGGTTGCCCGCCCCCATGGCGGTCCCCACCAGGGTCAACACCGCCGTGCCCAGGCCGAACAGCAGCGGGATCAGCAGATAGTCAAGGCGGGAGCCCATGCCGAAGCCGGCCAGCGCCGCGGTGCCGAAGCGGCCCACGGCGCCGGTCACCAGAAGGGTGATCAGGTTCAGCTGCAGGGCGCTGAGGGCCGAGACGACGCCCACGCCCAGGATGTCGCGGAACAGCCGCCCCTCCAGCGGCACCCGGCGTAGGGTCAGGCCCGAGCGGCCGCGCGCCATGTAGGCCAGCAGCACGACCGCCGCCACGGTGTAATAGCCGCTGACCGCCATGCCGGCGCCGGCGACACCAAAGCCGTGGACGCTGAAACCGTGGACGGGCCCGATGCCGAAGATGAGAAAGGGCGACAGCGGAATCATGACCGCCGCCCCCACCAGGGTGACCAGCGCCGGCACCCGCACATTGCCGATGCCGCGCAACACGGCCGACATCAGGTTGATGATCCAAACCGGCACCGCGCCCGCGAACAGCCAGCCGGAATAGGATAGCGCCGCCGCCAGCGCCCCGTCGGTGCCGCCCAACAGGCGGTAGAGCGCCGGCCCGCCCAGCCGCAAAGCCAGGGTGAAGACCAGGCCAAAGGCGACAGCCAGGACCAGGGCGTGGAGCACCAGGGCGTTGGCGTCACGCACCCGCCCCGCCCCCATGGCGCGCGACACCGCCGCCGCGACGCCACCGCCGATGCCGCCCGCCGCGACCATGGTCATCAGCATGGACACCGGCAGGACCAGGGCCGCCCCCACCAGTGCATCCGTGCCCAGGGCGCTGACATAATACGTCTCCGCCACGCCGACGGCTGTCTGGATGAGCAGCACCACGATGGTGGGCAGGGCCAGGCGCAGCATGGTGGGCACGATGGGCCCGTGCAGCAGGGCATGCCGGGCGGGCGGCACCGGCTTGGGCTCCACCCGGGCGCCTTCCCCGGCCCCGGATAAGGTCTCCGCCGGCGTCGTGCCGATGTCGGTGGTCATCGTTCTCGTCCCCATCTGAAAATAGGAGAATATACTCTCATATAGGCGCATATACTCCTATATGGCGCGGTGCGCCAGCGCCTGATAGAACGGGCCGGAAGGAGAGCAGGATGAGTTTCGAGCAACAGCGCGACGGCGTCGCCCATTGCAACTGCGGCGCCCTGCGGCGGGCGGCGCGCAGGGCGACCAATTTCTACGACGCCAAGCTGGCGCCCACGGGCCTGCGCCTGACGCAGTTCTCCATGCTTGCCTTGGTGTATGAGGCGGCGGGCGCGCTGACGGTGAACGAAATGGCGGCGCGCCTGGACCTGGACCGCACCACCACCGGCAAGAACCTGCGCCCGCTGGAGCGGGACGGCCTGATCCAGGTCACCCCCTGCCCCACCGACCGCCGCAGTCATCAGATCACCCTGACCGACGCGGGGCGCGAGCGTTTGCGCGCCGGTACCACGCTGTGGCGCGAGGCCCAGCGCGCGTTCGAGGCGGCCAACGGCGGCGCGGCCGCCCTGCGCAAGACGCTGGACGGCCTCAGCATCCCCGCCTGACGGGGCCGGCTAGAAGGAGACGCGGCCGGTGAAGACCCAGGCGTGGTCCAGGGTCGGGGTCAGCGCCGGCTCGCGCTGCAGGCTGGGTGAGACGGCGAACTGGTAGCCGAAGCCGAAGTTGGCCTTGGAATGGCCACCCAGCGGGAAGCGGCCGAAGATGATGCCGGGGGTCAGCAGCACCTGGTTCTTGCCGTCGCGCAGGCCGCCGGACCAGTAGGTGTCGTTCACCTCCAGCTCTGGCCAGAAATAGTCGTCCAGGTGATATTGGAAGGTGACGTTGGTCGCCACCGCCGTGCCGATGGTGCTCTCGTGCGCCATGGGAATGGCCACGCCCACGGTGCCCTGCACATCGAACCGGCCGAAGCCCTTGCCGGCGGCCAGCGTGGGCGTCACCAGCCAGGCGTCGTTGGTGAAGGCCTTGATGCCGGTGGGCGCCTGAAAGCCCAAGAAGGCCGTGACGATGTAGTCGCCCTGGTCGGCGTTGGCGGACAGCAAGCGCTGCTTCACCAGCAGCACGGGATCATCGCCAAAGCCCTGCACCGGCTTGACGTTGCTGCGCACCTGATAGGGCGGGATGTTCAACACCACCTCGGTGGTGGCGGTGGGGATCAGTTCCAGCCCCTTGCCGCCGCCGTAATTGCGGACCATGGCGCCGGTGCCCTGGTACTGGTTGGTTTGGTCGAAGCGGAATTCCTGCTCCAGCCGGGGGGTCACCGTGACCAGCGGCGTCACCCAGCTGGGCTGGGTCGACTGGGCCTGATCCACGCGGGCATACCAATTGTTGAAATAATCGCTGATGGTGTCGGTGGTGTCGGCATGGGCCGTGCCGGCGAGGCCGACGCAGACAAGCACACTTGACACCACAGCGCCCAAGGCCATGTGACGGATCATGATGGGGCATCCCGTGGATTTCGTTATATCCCACCGTATATATCCCTCCCGACCCGAGGCCGATTAAAATACATTTTAATCAAGCGCTGAGCCGCGCCGCCCGTTGGAAGGCCTGGGGTGGCTGGCCGAAGGCGCGCAGGAAGGCGCGGCGCATGCGTTCCCGGTCGCCAAAGCCGGTTTCGCGCACGATGATCTCGATGGGGTGGCGCCCTTCCTCCATCAGCACGCGGGCCGCCTCCAGCCGCAGGTTCTCCACCGCCTTGGCCGGCGACTGCCCGGTTTCGGCATGGAAGGCGCGGCTGAACTGCCGCGGGCTGAGGTGCGCCACCTCAGCCAGCCGCTCCACCGACAGATCCTCTTTCAGGTTCTCGCGGACATAGCGCGCCACCGTCTGGATGCGGTCGGACCGGGGCTCCAGTTCCAGCAGGGCGGAGAATTGGGACTGCCCGCCCGGGCGGCGGTGATAGACCACCATCTTGCGCGCCACGGCGCGGGAGATGTCGGCGCCCAGATCCTCCTCCACCAGGGCCAGCGCCAGGTCGATGCCGGCGGTCATGCCGGCGGAGGTCCAGATGGGACCGTCCTGGATGAAGATGCGGTCTTCCTCCATACGCAGGGTGGGGAATTCCCGTTGCAGGGCACGGGCGACCAGCCAGTGCGTCGTGACGCGCCGCCCCTCCAGCAGCCCGGCGCGGGCCAGGACGGCGGCGCCCGTGCAAATGCTGGCCGTGCGGCGGGCGGCGCGGGCGGCACCGCGCACGAACACCGCCAGGCTGGCGGGCACCACCGCCAAGTCCAGCGCCCCGGCGATCATGAGCGTGTCATAGGCAAGGTCCCCCGGCGCCTGCGCCTGGACCGCCACGCCGGAGGAACTGGCCACCATTCCCCCCATTTCCGACACCAGATGGACATCGTAGACCGGCCGGCCGGCGATGATGTTCGCCACCTCGAACGCGGTGACGACCACCAGATCCAGGATTTGGAAACCGGGGAAGACGACGATACCGACACGCCTCATGAAGGGCCTCCGGGGGATCGGGACGGCGATATGTCCTGAAAAGTGGCATCAATGACATTCAGGTCGGGAGCGTGCGCCCTTATCCTTCCCCTTGTCAACGCCGGCGCCCCGCCGGTGATCACCCCCGAAGGGAACCGGATCATGAGCACCACCCCCATTTCCAAAGGCCCCGCCCCCAAGGGCACCGCCGTCGTCACCGGCGCCTCTTCCGGCATCGGCGCCATCTACGCCGACCGGCTGGCCCGCCGCGGCTATGATTTGATCCTGGTGGCGCGCAACGTCGCCCGCCTGCAGGACCGGGCCCAACGCCTGGCCACCGAGACAGGCCGCAAGGTCGAGGTGCTGGCCGCCGACCTGACCAAGGCCAGCGATCTGCGCGCCGTGGAGGCCCGCCTGCGTGAGGACGCCAGCATCACCGCCCTGGTCAACAACGCCGGCGTCGGCGCCGCCGCCCCCTTGCTGGACGCCGACGTGGACGCCATGGAGGCCATGATCCAGCTGAACGTGACCGCCCTCACCCGCCTGACCTACGCCGCCGTGCCCGGCCTGGTGAAGCGCGGTGGCGGCCTGGTGATCAACATCGCCTCCATCGTCGGCATCGCGCCGGAGCTGCTGAACGGCACCTACGGCGGCACCAAGGCCTACGTCGTCGCCTTCACCCAGTCGCTGCACCATGAACTGGCAGGCAAGGGCCTGCGCGCCCAGGCCGTGCTGCCCGGCGCCACGCGGACGGAGTTCTGGGACGTGGCCGGCGTACCGGTGGAGCAGCTGCCGCAGGAGATCGTGATGTCGGCCGAGGAGATGGTGGACGCCGCCCTCGTCGGCCTGGACCAGGGCGAGCTGATCACCATCCCCGCCTTGCCCGACCTGGCCGACTGGCAGGCCTATGAGGACGCCCGCCAGAAGCTGAAGCCCAACCTGTCGCGCAGCGAGGCCGCCGCCCGCCTGAAGCCGGCCGCGTAAATCAGCGTCTGAAACGGAACGGGCCGCCCCATCGCCGGGGCGGCCCGCTTCTTTTTACCTACAAGGGACCGGTATTAATAAACAGTCCCCGTCCCCGTCCCCATCTGCGTGCTCTGCTGCTGCGCCGCCGTCGTCGCCTGCACCCAGACGCTGCCGCCGTCGCCGCCGTCCAGCACGCCTTCGCCGCCCTTGGGCTCGGTGCCGGGGATGAAGGCTTCCCAGATGGCCTTGCGGTCGCCCGGCTCGGCCAGGCGGCCGGTCTCGGGGTTCACGCGCACCAGGCGCACGCCGGGCGGCACGCGGAAGGGCAGCGAGGGCTTGTCGGCCAGCGCCGTCGCCATGAACTCCTTGAAGATGGGCACGGCGACCGAGGCCCCCGTCTCATGATCGCCCAGGGAGCGCGGCTGGTCGTAGCCGGTGAAGACGCCGAACACCAGGTCGGGGGAGAAGCCGACGAACCAGGCGTCCTGGCTGTCGTTGGTGGTGCCGGTCTTGCCCGCCAGGGTCTTGCCCAACACGCGCAGCGCCGCCGCCGTGCCGCGATCGACCACACCCTGCAGAATGTTGACGATCTGGTAGACGGTGCGGGGGTCCTCGATCTGCTCACGCGTGTCGGGCACGTCCGGCACCGCGCCGACATCAGCGGTGGGGGCGACCGAACCAGGCGTCAGCGCACAACCCTCACACGCTCGCTGGTCGTGACGGTAGATGGTCTTGCCGCTGGCGTCCTGCACGCGATCGACGAAGGTGGGGGTGATGCGCTTGCCGCCGTTGTCCAGCATGGCGTAGGCGGTGGTCAGCTTCAGCACCGTGGTCTCCCCAGCGCCCAGGGCCATGGACAGTTCCGGCGCCAGGTGATCGCTGATGCCGAACAGCTTGGCCTCGTTCACCACCGCCGGCATGCCGATGTTCTGCGCCAGGCGCACGGTCATGACGTTGCGCGACTTCTCGATGCCCACGCGCAGCGGCGTGGGGCCGTAGAACTGGTCGGTGTAGTTGCTGGGCCGCCACTTCTCCTGCCCCGCCCCCTGCTCCAGCGAGAAAGGCGCGTCCAGCACCAGGCTGGAGGGGGTGAAGCCCCGGTCCAGGGCCGCCAGGTAGACGAAGGGCTTGAAGGCGGAGCCGGGCTGGCGGTTGGCCTGGGTGGCGCGGTTGAAGGCGCTGATGCGGGCGCTGAAGCCGCCGCTCATGGCCAGCACGCGGCCGGTGCGCGGATCCATGGCCACGACGGCACCCTGCAGCTCGGGAATCTGCCGCAGGGCGTAGACGCCGGGGATGGGCGCCGGCTCTTCCGCCTTCTGGCCTTTCGACGCCGGCTTGGCCTCCGACATCGCGGCATCGACCATGATCAGGTCGCCGGGCGTCAGCGCGTTGGCGCGCTTGGCCCAGCGCACGTCGGCCGGCTGCAACTTGCCCTGGCTGCCGTCCTTGAGGCCGATGGACGCGTCCTCCCCATCGGCCTTCAGCACCATGGCCAGCTGCCAGCGCTCCCCCCCCGCCGGCAGGGTGGCCTTGGCCAGCTGGTCCTGCCAATTGGCGGGGCCGTCGAAATGAGCCACGGCGCCGCGCCAGCCCTTGCGGCGGTCGAACGCCTCCAGCCCATGGCGCAGGGCCTCCACCGCCGCCTGCTGCAGCTTGGGATCGAGGGTGGTACGGATGGACAGGCCGCCCTCATACAGCTTGGACTCACCGTAGACGGACAGCAGCTCGCGCCGTACCTCCTCCACGAAGTAATCGGCATCAACCTGACCCTCGGAATGGCGGTCGCGGAACACCAGCTGCCGGCCTTGCGCCTCCTTGGCCTCGGCGGCGGTGATGTAGCCATCCTCCGCCATACGGCCCAGCACGTAGTTGCGGCGGGCGATGGCGGCGTCATGGAAGCGGTCGCGGTAATAACGGTCCGGCGCCTTGGGCAGGCTGGCCAGGAAGGCCGCCTCGTCCACCGTCAGCTCATCCAGCGACTTGTTGAAGTAGTTCAGGGCGGCGGCGGCCACGCCGAAGGAGCGGTTGCCGAGGAAAATCTCGTTCAGGTACAGCTCAAGGATGCGATCCTTGGACAGCGCCTCCTCGATCCGGTAGGAGAGGATGGCCTCCTTGATCTTGCGGACGTAGCTGACCTCGTTGTTCAGCAGGAACAGGCGCGTCACCTGCTGGGTGATGGTGCTGGCGCCGATGGGCCGCTTGTCCTGCCCCACCCGTTCCACGTTGGTGGCCATGGCGCGAGCGATGGCCAGCCAATCCACGCCGCCATGCTGGTAGAAGTTCTGGTCCTCGGCCGAGACGAAGGCCTGACGCACGCGCTTGGGGATCAGGCTGATGGGCACGAACACCCGCCGCTCCGCCGCGAACTCGGCGATCAGGCGGCCGTCGCCAGCCTGCACCCGCGTGGCCGTGGGCGGCTGGTAGTCCACCAGCTGGTGATAATCCGGCAAATCGGCCGCGTAATGGCGATAGCCCAGGTAGAGGCCGACGCAGCCGACCCCCGCCAAAATCAACAACAAGACCAACAGCTTGACGAGAATGCGCATGGAACCGACCGACACCCGCAGGCGATAAGACCGAAAGACGGCCGCACCCTAGCAGGAAGCGCCCGCCCTGTCGCCGTCCGGGCGGCGGCGGCGCGCATGCCCCAGGCGCACGACTGCCGGCGACAGCCTATCGCACCCGAGTATGGCTTATTTGCGGGTGGGGGCCCGGCGCGGCCCGAAATAGCCGTCGATGGCGCGCACCAGATCGGCGGCGAAGCGGCGGCGGTGGCTGTCCGTGGCCAGCAGGCGCGCGTCGGTGGGATGGGAGAGGTACCCCATCTCCACCAGGATGGCGGGCACATCGGGCGCGGTCAGCACGGCGAAACCGGCGGAGCGCAGGGGTGAGTTCAGCAGCGTGATGTCGCGCCCCACGGATTCCACCACCAGGTTGGCCAGGCGGCGGGATTGGTTGCGGGTGTCGCGCTGCGCCAGGTCGATCAGGATGCTGGCCACCTGCGCGCTCTGGTCCGCCAGGTCCATGCCGACGATGGCGTCGGAGCGGTTTTCGCGCTGGGCCAGCATGTCGGCCTCACGGTCGGTGGCCTTGTCCGACAGGGTGTAGACCGACAGGCCGCGCACCGGCCGCCCCACCACGATGTCGGCATGCAGGGAGATGAACAGGTCCGCCCCCAGCGCCCGCGCCTTGCCGGGCCGCTCGCGCAGGGGGATGAAGACGTCGCTGTCCCGGGTTAGCGCCACGCGATAGCGGCCGGTGGCCTCCAGCGCGCGGGCCACCGCCCGGGCCATGGCCAGCGTGATGTCTTTCTCGTAGGCACCGGTGACGGATGTCGCGCCCGGATCGTCGCCGCCGTGGCCGGGGTCCAGCACGATCAGGGGCGTGCGGTCGCGCAGGGTCGGCTTGGCGCCGGGCGCCGGCGGCACCATCACCACCGGCGCCGCCTTGGGCGGGGGCGGCGGGTCGGGCGGCAAGGTGGGCAGCGCGCCCACCCGGTTGGCGGCGGGCACCACGGCGGCCCCCACGGGCGGAACGCCCGGCGGCGGCGCCTCCGGCAACATGGCGACGGCCTTCTCCTCCGCGCGGGGCGGTGGCGGCGCGGATGGGCCGGCGACGGCCGCCATCAGGCTGCCCAGGTCGGCATGGGCCAGATCCAGCACCAGGCGCGGCGGATGGCCGTCGCGCGCCGGCAGGAAATCGGCATTGGCCACGCGCACCGGGCCATCGGTTTCCAGCACCACCTGGGCCGATCCAGTCAGGCTGCTGGTCATGCGCACGGCCTTGACCAGGCCCCGGCCGGCACCGGGCAGGGCCGCCTGCCAATTGACCGCGGGCAGATCGATGACCACCCGCGTCGGGCTGACCGAGGTCGCCACGCGGTAGTCGGTGCGCTCGCTCATCTCCAGGACGAAGCGGGTCTCGTCGCCCTGCAAACCCAAGCGCACGGCCAGCACCGCGCTGCGCTTGGGCGCGGATGGCACGCGCAGCACCTGCGCCTGCGCCACCTGGGCCTGGGCCATGTCGATGGTGCCCAGGCTGCCGGCGGAGACCGTCATGGGAATGACCACGGATATCAGGCTGAGGGTACCCGCCAGGGTCCCGGCCAGGGCCGCGCGCCACGTCCCCCGGTGCCCCCAGAACAAACGGTGTCGACGCCCAGAGGCGGACAAGACGGTTCCCCCCGAAACAGAACGAGACGGGCTCAGCACTCGGCCTTATACCGCCCTTGAATCAAACGCTTCAAGCATGATCATGAGATCTTGTCTAAGAAACGACGGATAGGTGGCGCCGGAGCGGTACCGGCGCCGGCCCAGCGCCTGCCGCAAGCGGCACCCGCGCCATGGCCTGTCCCGTTTCCACCCCAAGGGGCGCACTACAGGGGCTGTGATTCTTTCATTGTAGTATGGGCCACCCCGTGTTTATCTTGAATTCGCGACAACCAGTATCCTGGCCCGCCCCTCCCCGGGGCGGGGGCGTCGCCCCCGGTTTCGTGCCGCAGCCAGCCAAGTCCGCTGTGATGCGATCCGTGGGTGTGACGCCTGGAAGGATGCTCGGTCCTGTGAAACCACGAAGCCGGCGCTGGCCCCTTTGAAAGTCTGGGCTGGCGCCAGGTTCCGGTCGCCCGCCCCCCCGCTGGCCGCTTCCTGGAAGCGCCGTTTCGGGGTGTTCTTTCCTCGGCGGCGATGGGGACCCGATGCTTCGGCACTAAACGGTGGCACACCGGTAAGCCCGTTCGTCGCGCGGGCCGGCCGTCTCTGTGCCATGAGGATAAAAAATGGCCAAGCGTATGCTTGTCGACGCCACGCATCCGGAGCAGACCCGGGTCGTCGTGGTCAATGGTAACAAGCTGGACGAGCTTGATTTCGAAATCGCCAGCCGGAAACAGCTGAAGGGCAATATCTATCTTGCCAAGGTGATCCGGGTGGAGCCGTCGCTGCAGGCGGCTTTCGTGGAATACGGCGGCAACCGCCACGGCTTCCTCGCCTTCTCCGAAATCCATCCCGACTACTACCGCATCCCGGTCGCCGACCGCGAAGCCCTGCTGCGTGAGCAGGAGGAGCTGGAGCGCGAGCGCGAGGCGATGGAGCACGAGGAGGAGGAGGCCCTGCACGCGGCGGAGCACCCGCCCCTGCTGGAAACCGGCGCCTCCGCCGTGAGCTATGAGGAAGGCGAGGCCGCCCCCGCCGCCGCTTATGAAGCGGTGGCCGACGAGGTCGGTGCGCATGAGACCGTGGCCACCGACCTGGTGGTGCCGGAGGGTCATCCGGAAGATGCCTACGTGCCCCCGGCCCAGCCCCTGACCATTGAGCAGCCCTACATCACCGAGGAACTGCCGGCAGCGCACGCCGCCACCGGCGACGCCGATGGCGAGACTGCCGAGTACACCGAGGGTGCCGAATTCACCGAAGGCGACGCCGAGGACGACGTCGAAGATGGTGACGAGGGTGAAGAGGGCGAGGCCGCCGAGGGTGAGACCCCCGAGGGCGAGAACGCCCGCCAGGGCGGCGACCGCCGCCGTCACCGCGGCCGCCGGGGCCGTCGCGGCCGCAACGATCGCGGCGGGGATCGCGCCCCGCAGGAGAACGGCCACCATGGCGAGGCCGCGCACGCAGACGAGGAGGGCGAGGAACGCCGCCGTCCGCGCTCGCTGCGCTCCTACAAGATCCAGGAAGTCATCCGCCGCCGGCAGATCCTGCTGGTGCAGGTGACGAAGGAAGAGCGCGGCACCAAGGGCGCCGCCCTGACCACCTACCTGTCCCTGCCCGGCCGCTACTGCGTCCTGATGCCCAACACCCCCCGGGGCGGCGGCATCAGCCGCAAGATCACCAACCCGCAGGACCGCAAGCGCCTGAAGGAGTTGCTGGAAGAGCTGGACATCCCGAAGGGCATGGCCGTCATCCTGCGCACTGCGGGCATGGAACGGTCCAAGCAGGAGATCAAGCGCGACCTCGAGTACCTGATGCGCCTGTGGGACAACATCCGCGAGCAGACCATGCAAGCGGTGGCGCCGGCGCTGATCTACGAGGAAGCGAACCTCATCAAGCGGTCCATCCGCGACCTGTACGCCAGCGACATCGACGAGGTGCACGTGGAGGGTGCTGCGGGCTACCGCACCGCCAAGGACTTCATGCGCATGCTGATGCCCAGCCACGCCAAGAAGATCCAGCCCTACACGGATGACATCCCGCTGTTCCACCGTTTCCAGGTGGACAACCAGATCGACGCCATGTTCAACCCGGTGGTGCAGCTGCGCTCGGGCGGGTACATCGTCATCAACCAGACGGAAGCCCTGGTCGCCATTGACGTCAACTCCGGCCGCGCCACCAAGGAGCGGAACATCGAGGAGACGGCGCTGCGCACCAACCTGGAGGCCGCCGAAGAGGTGGCCCGCCAGCTGCGCCTGCGCGATCTGGCTGGCCTGATCGTCATCGACTTCATCGACATGGAGGACGGCCGCAACAACGCCGCCGTCGAGAAGCGCCTGAAGGAGGCCATGAAGGCCGACCGGGCGCGCATCCAGCTGGGTCGTATCTCGCCCTTCGGCCTGATGGAGCTGTCGCGCCAGCGCCTGCGCCCGTCGCTGCAGGAAATCAACTTCGAGCGCTGCCCGCATTGCGAAGGCACCGGCATGGTGCGCTCGCTGGAAAGCGCCGCCCTGGCGGTCCTGCGCGCCATCGAGGATGAAGGCATCCGCCGTCGTTCCACCGAGATCACGGTGACGGCCGCCAGCTCGGTCACGCTGTATATCCTGAACCAGAAGCGCGACGCCCTGACGGCTATTGAGCGCCGCTACGGCTTCCGCGTCTTCCTGTCGGCCGACGACAGCCTGGTGCCGCCGGACCACCGCCTGGAACGCATTCGCGCCCGCACGGCCGCTGACGACCAGCCTGCCGCCGCCGTGAGCGCCGAGCGCATCTACGCCGAGACCGACCGTGCGCTGGAGCACGTGGACGAGGTGGAGGACGAGGTCGCCGAAGACGAGATCGAGGAGGCCACAGCCGAGGCCGCCAACGGCGAAGGCAATGGCCAGGATCGCCGCCGCCGTCGACGCCGCCGTCGTGGCAGTGGCCAGGACCGGTATGAAGGCGCGCCGCAGCCGCAGGCCATGGAAGCGGCCGAGGGTGAACAGCCCAACGAAGACGAGGCCGATCTGGCCGTTGGCGAGGAAGCCGACGGCGAAGGCGCCGACTCCGCGGAGGCGGCCGAGGGTGATGACGCCAATGGCGAGCGCAAGAAGCGCCGGCGCGGCAAGCGCGGCGGTCGCCGTCGCGGCCGTCACGGTGTCGAAGGTGCTGCCGAGGGTGAGGATCATGAAGGTGGTGCCGAGGGCGAGGACGCTATCGGCACCGAGGGCGTGACCATCTCTGCCGAAGGCGAGGCCGTGCCCGTGCCGGCCACCGAGCCGGTGGAAACCACCACCGCGGACGCTACCTCGGTGGACGCGCCGTCCGCCGAGGTGCTGGTGGCCGAGACCGCCCCGGTCGAAGCGGCCCCCGCCGCCGAGCCGGTCGCGGAGGAGGCACCCGCCAAGCCCAAGCGCGCCACCCGCAGCCGCAAGAAGGCCGCGCCGGTGGCGGAGGAGACCCCCGTCGCCGACGCCCCGGTGGCTGAGGCCGCCCCGGTCGAAGCGGTCCCGGCCGCCGAGCCGGTCGCGGAGGAGGCACCCGCCAAGCCCAAGCGCGCCACCCGCAGCCGCAAGAAGGCCGCCCCCGTGGACGCCCCGGCGGACGCTCCGGCCGCTGAGCAAGCGCCGGTGGTCGATGCGCCCGCAGCCGACACGGCGGTGGCCGAGCCAACCGCCCCCATCGTGGCGCCAGAGCCCGTGGTGGCGGAGCCCGTGGCCGAGGCCGCGCCTGCGGAGCCGGCCACCCCGGCAATCCACCCTTCGGTGGAGCTGAACCCGGCGGTGGAGCAGCCCAGGAAGGGCTGGTGGAACCGTATCCTGAAGTAGGCCTCTGCTGGACAGAGGGCCTAGTGCCATAATCCTAAAAGAATCAGCCCTCCCGAACTGCGGTTCGGGAGGGTTTTTTCATGTACGATGTGTTTCAGTGAATGGGTCCCCCGTGTGAAGGCGACGACGCCCTTGGGCACGATGTTCACTGAACGCCATCCCGCGACACGCCCTTCTCGCGGAAATCGCCCTTTTTTAACGCTAGGTCGTCCTCATGCACACTGACACCGATGCCTTGATCCTGATCGATATTCAGAATGACTTCTGCCCTGGGGGCGCCCTGGCGGTTGAGGACGGCGACGCGGTGGTGGGGCCGGCCAACGACTTGGCAGCCCATTTCAACACCGTGATCCTGACCCAGGACTGGCATCCGGCCGGCCATCGCTCCTTCGCCAGTGCCCATCCCGGGCACCGGCCCTATGACATGGTGCAAATGCCCTACGGCCCGCAGATGCTGTGGCCCGACCATTGCGTCCAGGGCTCCGCCGGCGCGGCGTTCCACCCCGGGCTGGCGCCGGCGGTGGAGAAGGCGCAGCTGGTGGTGCGCAAGGGCTTCCGCCCCCACATCGACAGCTATTCCGCCTTTTTCGAGAACGACCGGGTGACGCCGACGGGCTTGGCCGGCGCCCTGCGCGAACGCGGCATCCACCGCATCTATCTGGCCGGGCTGGCCACGGATTACTGCGTGGCCTACTCCGCCACCGACGCCGCCCGCCTGGGCTTCGAGGCCTTGATCGTGGAAGACGCCTGCCGCGCCATCGACCTGCATGGCTCGCTCACCGCCGCCCGCCGTGATTGGATGGCGGCCGGCGTGCGCAGCGTCAGCGTCGCCGATGTCCTGGCCCTGGCCACCCCCCTGGCCTCGGTGGCCTGACCGACCCTCCCTCACACGCCGTGAGGTCCCGGGGCGGCGCCGTTCAAGGCGCCCCGCCGCAGGGTACCCCTGCCCTATGCGGTCGGCGGGACAAGGCCGCCCTTGTTGACGCTGGCGGCAATCTGTAGCTTTCTGACCCAAATGATCCGGACCGCCTTCGCCGGGCGGCGGCCCGGCCTATTTTTATGCCCTTCGTGCCCCGAGGTGATGGGTTTGCGCTACACCATCCTGATTTCCGTCCTGAACGAGCAGGGGAACATCCTGCCGCTGCTGGAAGAACTGCAAGCCGTCGCTCCCTACCCTGGGGACTATGAGGTCCTGTTCGTTGACGACGGCAGCACGGACGACACGCCGGATGAGCTGCAGCAGGCCAAGGCCAAGTATCCCTTCGTGCGCGTCGTGCGCCACGGCAAGCGGGCGGGCAAGAGCCGCGCCATCCGCACGGGCTGCCATGCCGCCAAGACCGACTGGATCATGATGGTCGATGGCGACATGCAGAACGATCCCCGCGACATCGCGCCCATGCTGGCGGCGGTGGAACGGGACGCGGAGGTGAAGGTGGTGTGCGGCATCCGCCGCCGCCGCGACGACACCCTGGCCAAGAAGCTCACCTCGCGCCTGGGCAACGGCATCCGCCGCGCCCTGCTGCGCGACGGATGCCCCGACACCGGCTGCGGCTTCAAGCTGGTGCACCGCGCGGCCATGCTGGAACTGCCACAGTTCGACGCCGTGCACCGCTTCATCCCCACGGTCGCCACCTACAGCGGCTGGAAGATGGCCAATGTGCCCATCAATGACCGCAAGCGCCACGCCGGCCGGTCCAAGTACACCAACATCGGCCGCGCCTTCGTCGGCTTCTTCGACCTCTTGGGCATGCTGTGGATGCTGCGGCGAAACACTATGCCCGGCATGGTGCGGGAGGTCTGACCCATGGTGTGGGACCACGTCGCGCAGTTCCTGATGCATTGGTGGCAGGAAGCGCTGGGCAAGAACGGCTGGATCGCCGCCTTCGGCCTGTTCGGCCAGGCCATGTTCATGTCGCGCTTCATCGTGCAGTGGATTTCCAGCGAGCGCGCCGGCCGCAGCGTCGTGCCCGTGACCTTCTGGTATTTCAGCCTGGCGGGTGGCGCCCTGGTGCTGCTGTACGGCCTGTTGAAGCCCGACCTGGTCATCATCGCCGGCCAGCTGCCCGGCCTGGTGGTCTATGCCCGCAACCTGCACCTGATCCATAAGCACAAGCGCGCCGAAGCCGCCGCCGCGACCTGACGGGACGCCCGATCGATGAACGACACCTTCCGCCCCGCCGTCCTGCGGCCCGTGCACTATGTCATCCTGGCGCTGCTGGCGCTGGCGACCTTCCTGCCGGGCTTCACCACCATCCCCCCCTTCGACCGGGATGAGAGCCGCTTCGCCCAGGCGACGCGGCAGATGCTGGAAACCCGCGACTTCGTTTCCATCCGCTTCCAGGATGAGGCGCGCAACAAAAAGCCGGTGGGCATCCATTGGCTGCAGAGCGCCACGGTCACGGCGGTGCAGGCCGTCACCGGGGAGCATGACCCCGAGACCACGCCCATCTGGGCCTACCGCCTGCCCTCGCTGATCGGCGCCGTCGCCGCCGTGCTGCTGACCGCCTGGGCGGGACAGCTGCTGTTCGGCGCCACCGCCGGCTTCGGCGCCGCCCTGCTGATGTCCGTCTGCGTGCTGCTGAGCGTCGAGGCGCGCATGGCCAAGACCGATGCCGTGCTGCTGGCCACCGTGGTGGCCGCCATGGGCGCGCTGGGCCGCATCTACCTGGACCGGCGCAAGCCCATGCCCCCCACCTGGGGCCTGACGCTGACCTTCTGGATCGCCCTGGGCGTGGGCATCCTGATCAAGGGGCCGGTCATCCTGCTGCCCGTGCTGGGCAGCATCATCACCCTGGGCTTCGCCGACCGCGACTGGTCCTGGCTGAAAAGCCTGCGCCCCCTGCCCGGCCTGGCCATCGTGCTGGCCATGGTGCTGCCCTGGGCCGTCCTGATCGCCATCGCCACCAAGGGGCAGTTCTTCGCCGACGCCATCGGGCACGAGTTCTTAGGAAAAGTGAATTCGGGCCAGGAGAAGCATGCCGGCCCGCCCGGCTATTACCTCATCACCTTCTGGCTCAGCTTCTGGCCGGGCAGCCTGCTGGTGGGCCTGGGCGCCGCCTGGGCCTGGCGCCGCCGCCATGACGACGCCGTGCGCTTTTGCTTGGCCTGGATCGTCCCCACCTGGCTGATCTTCGAGGCGGTGGCGACCAAGCTGCCCCACTACGTCCTGCCCACCTTCCCCGCCCTGGCCTTTCTGGGCATGGCGGCGCTGCTGTCGCGCATCGACGCCAAGGCGGCGGCCGAGAAGGCCGCCAACCGCAACGTCCCCCGGGAGGAACGCCGGCGGCCCCCGCTGGCCGGCCGCATCGCCCGCTGGGCCGTCATCGTCCTGTACCTCGTCATCACCGGCGCCCTGGCCGTGCTGGGCGCCGGCGCGCCGCTGCGGCTGGAGGGCACCAACCTGCCGGCGGGCTTCGTCGCCGGCGGCCTGGCGCTGGCCACCGGCATCGCCTTCGTGGTGCTGGAGCGTATCGGCTGCCTGAAGCGGCTGACCCTGGGTGTGGCGGCCGGCGGCGCCCTCAGCATGGTCACCATCCTGGGCCTGGTCATGCCCAGCCTGAAGGCCATGTGGCTGAGCCCCGCCATCGCCCAGGCCGTGGCCGACCACCGCCTGTGCCCCACCACCGTCCTGGCGGCCTCGGGGTATACGGAGCCCAGCATGGTGTTCCTGGTGGGGACCAAGACCAAGCTGGGTGAGCCGGATATGGTGGCCAACCACCTGGCCGACGATCCCGGGTGCGCCCTGGCCCTGGTGCGCGACAAGGAAGAGCCGGCCTTCGCCGCCCAACTGGCCGCGCGCGGCCTGTCGCCGGAACTGATCAAGCATTTCCGCGGCTTCAACTATTCCCGCGGCAACTGGGCCAACCTGGCCCTGTACCGCGCCGGCGCGCCGGTCAACGCCCCGGCCCAGCCGCCGGCTGAACAGCCCGCAGCGGAACAGCCGGCCGCGGCGACGCCGCAGCCGTGAACCGCAGGACGTTGATGGCCTGGGCGGGCTTCCTGGTGCTGGAGGCCGGCCTGGTACTGTGGATCGACCGGCCCTTCACCCGGTGGGCAGTCGATTTGCCATCCTGGATCAGGGCCCTCAGCCATCACCTGACGCAGGCGGGCGACAGCCTCTACAGCCTGGTGCCCTTGGGCCTGGCGGCCATCGCCCTGGTGACCGCCCGCGCCCAGGCGGAGGGGCCGCAACGCGAGCGGCTGGGACGCTGGCTGGGGGCGGTGGCCTTCGTCTTCCTGGCGGTCGCCCTGTCCGGCCTGGCGGTGGACGCCGTCAAGGCCGTGGTGGGCCGACCCCGGCCGGTGGTGTTCCTGACCGAAGGCGCCATATGGCCCCAGCCCTTCCACATGGGCTTCCGCTACTATTCCTTCCCCTCGGGCCACGCCGACACCCTGGTGGCGCTGGCCCTGTCGGTCGGCGTCCTCTGGCCGCGCGGGCGGCTGGGGTTGCTGGCGCTGGCCGCGGCGCTGGCCACCACCCGGCTGTGGGTGGGCGCGCACTATCCATCCGACGTGCTGGGGGGTGCGGCCATGGCCGTGCTGACCACCCGGCTTTTACGCGATAGCTTCACACGCCGCGGCTGGCTGCCGGCGCCGGATGGCGCTATGGTCCGGCCCCAAGAACCGTTTCAATCGTAACGAACCCCAGTGGAGGACACCATGGCCGGCCGTATCGACGCCCGTCTGAAAGAACTCGCCATCGAACTGCCGACCCCGGCCATCCCGGTGGCGGCCTATGTGCCGGCCGTGCGCACCGGCAACACCCTGTTCCTGTCCGGCCAGGTGACCTTCTGGAACGGCGAACTGCGCTGCGTCGGCAAGCTAGGCGACAATTTCACCGTCGAGCAGGGGCAGGAAGCCGCCCGCCTGTGCGCGCTGAACCTGATCGCCCAGGCCAAGGCCGCCCTGGACGGCGACCTGGACCGCGTGGTCCGCGTGGTGAAGCTGGTGGGCTTCGTCAACTCCACCGCCGACTTCACCGACCAGCCCAAGGTCATCAACGGCGCCTCGGAAACCTTCGTGCAGGTGTTCGGCGATGCCGGCCGCCATGCCCGCTCCGCCGTGAGCGCCGCTTCGCTGCCCCTGGGCGTGGCCGTGGAAGTGGAAGCGATCCTGGAAGTGGCCTGAAGCCGCATACCTGTTCGCCCGCCCTTGTTAAATGCCCGTCGGCACCCGACTATTTACGTCGGGTGCCGGTAGAGCGGGGTAGCGTGATGGCGGATGGAAGCAGTGATTGGACGGCCGGCCTGAAGGTGGCCGTGGCCCCGCGTATCAGCGCACTGGACGCGGTGGATTGGGATCGGCTCGCGGCCAGTGACGCCTATCCCGCCCATCCCTTCACCCGCCACACCTTCCTTCGCATCCTGGAGGACAGCGGCTCCGTCGGGCGCAAGACCGGCTGGCTGCCACAGCACCTGACGGTGCGCGACGCCCAGGGCCGCCTGGTCGGGGCGGCGCCCATGTACCTGAAATCCCATTCCTATGGCGAATACGTGTTCGACCAGGGCTGGGCCAACGCCTATGAACGCGCGGGCGGGGAATATTACCCCAAACTACAGGTCTCAGTCCCCTTCACGCCCGTGACCGGGCCGCGCCTGATGGCGGATCCCGCCTGTCCCGATCCCGATGGCGTGCGCCGCCTGATGGTGGCGGCATTGCGCGCGGCGGCGGTGGACAACAAGCTGTCGTCCGTCCACGTCACCTTCCCCACCCCGGAAGATAGGACCGCGCTGACGGGCGCCGGCTGGCTGGATCGCCACGGCATCCAATACCATTGGGAAAACCGGGGCTACCGCGACTTCGCCGATTTCCTGGGCGCCTTCAGCAGCCGCAAGCGCAAGGCGGTGCGCAAGGAGCGCCAGGCCGTGGCCGACAGCGGGGTGGAGGTGCTGACCCTGACCGGCGCCGAGCTGAGGGAGGAGCACTGGGACGCCTTCTTCCGCCTGTACAACGCCACCAGCGACCGCAAGTGGGGCTGGGCCTACCTGACGGAGGATTTCTTCCACCGGCTGGGGACGGAGATGGCGGACAGCGTCGTTCTGGTCATGGCCCGCGATCCCGCCCGACCGGACGCGAAAGGCCGCCCCGCCTGGGTGGGGGGTGCGCTGAACCTGATGGGCGATGACACCCTGTACGGCCGCAACTGGGGCTCGGCCGGGGACTATCCCTTCCTGCATTTCGAGGCCTGCTATTACCGCGCCATCGAGTTCGCCATCGAGCGCAGGCTGAAGCGGGTGGAGGCCGGCGCGCAAGGGGAGCACAAGGTGCAGCGCGGCTATCTGCCCGCCACCACCTACAGCGCCCACTACATCGTCGACCCCGCCCTGCGCCGCGCCGTGGCCGATTTCGTGGAGCGGGAACGGGAAGGCGTGGCCGCCGACATCGAGACGCTGATGACCGAAAGCCCCTACCGCCAGGGCGACGGCGGATCCGAATGAATCAGGTCCACCGGCTGTCCGTGGGCGCCCACGGCCTGAGCGTCCTGGCCGCGGGGCCCGATCCGGTGGAACAGGCCGCCCGGCCCATCATCATGGTGCACGGCACGCCCGGCAGCGCCGGCGGCTGGCGCTGGTTCCTGGGGCATGGCCCCCAGGGGGTGTCGCTGCTGGCACCCGACCGGCCCGGCTTTGGCCGCAGCGAACCGAAACAGGCGCTGATCGGGCTGAAGGCGCAGGCCGGGCGCCTGACGCCGCTGCTGTCGCTGAACCCGGCCAATCCGCCGGCCATCCTGGTGGGCCATTCCATGGGTGGCCCGGTGGTGGCCCGCCTGGCCCTGGACCAGCCCCACCGTGTGGCGGCACTGGTGCTGGTCGCGACCTCCTTCGATCCGGACCTGGAACACCAGCACCCGCTGCAGCCCTGGGCGGACCAGGAGCCGTGGCGCCGCCTGCTGCCCCGCCCCCTGCGCAATGCCAACCGGGAACTGTTGACCATCGTGCCGGAGCTGCGCGCCCTGGCGCGCGACCTGGGCCAGGTGCGCTGTCCCGTCGTCATCCTGCACGGCACCGCCGACCGGGAATCGCCCTATGGCAACGTCGCCTACCTTCAGCGCCACCTGAGCCATGCCATGGTGGAGGTGCGCACGCTGGAGGGGGCCGGCCACTTCCTGCCCTGGACCCGGCGTCGCGACGTGCTGGCCGCCATCGAGCGGGCGCGGGCGCTGTGCGCCGCCTGATCAGAAGGGCGCCCGGTCCAGCACGCCGAAAGCCAGGCTGAACAGCAGGGCGGCGTTCAGCAGCATGAGGGGCGGGGTGATCCAGGCGGCCAAGCCGGCGAACTGCCGCCCCACGGCGCGCCCCGCCACTGCCACGGTCATCAGGCTGGGCACCGTGCCGACGGCGAAGGCCGCCAGCACCAAGGCGCCACCGGCGGCGGAGCCGCTGCTGACCGCCGCCGCCAGGGCGGCGTAGACCATGCCGCACGGAATGAAGCCCAGCAGCACACCCAGGAAATAGCCGTTGAGGCCGCGCGGATCGGCGAACAGCCGACGCAGGGGCCGCGCCAGGAACGCCGTCAGGCGGGCGGCCCCCGCCGTCCCCAGGCTGAACCGCCCCGCCGGAACCAGGCGCAGCAGGCGCGGCGCCACCCGGCCCAGGCCCGCCAGGCCCTGGCGCAGGAACAGCAGCGCGGCGATTCCCAGGAACAGGGCCAGCAGCCAGCGATATTCCGTCGCCCGCACCACCAGGCCGGACAGGCCGCCCGCCACCGCGCCCAGGGCGGCGTAGGTGGTCAGGCGCCCCAGATGATAGGGCAGCAGCAGGGCGCCGCCGGCCCGCGCCAGCGCCGGGCCGGACGCCTCACCCGCGGCACCCACCTGGGCCAGCACGAAGGGGCCGCACATCCCCACGCAATGGCCGAAGCCACCAGTCAGGCCCGCCATGAACACGGCGGCCATCAGCGCGGGCAGGCTGAGAGGGGCGGATTGTAACAGGGACAGATGGTCGTGCATCGGGCGATGTCCGGATCAAGATCTGCCTCCAGCCATAAACCATGCGCCGGCCGCATCACTTGATCCGGATCAGTTGAAACGCGTTTTTGCGGGCACCCGGCCTTACGGCGCGATCAGCCGCAGCTGCACCGCCACCGCGATGGCGTGGTACTTGCTGTGTACCCCCAGCTTGCGCATGGTATTGGTCAGGTGGAATTCCACGGTGCGGTCGGAAACACCCATGATGTCGGCCGTTTCCGCCCGCGTCTTGCCTCGGCAGGCCCACACCAGGCATTCCCTTTCCCGGTCCGTCAGCGAGGGCGGGGCCAAGGGCGGCAAGGCCACCTCCCGGCGCAGGTTCAGCGCCCGCTCATGATAGAAGGACCCGGCCAGCCGCAGCCAGGCGGGCCGGTGTTCCGGCCGGTCCAGCAGATCCGGTTCCTGGCGCCAGAATAGGCTGATCAGGGCGGAAGCGGGGAAGCCGTGGCCATCCACCGCATGCAACGGCAGCACGAAACCCTGGCGGTAGCCGAAGTCGCGGGCGATATCCATGACCTGCCGCGCCCGGTTGCGCGCCCCCCGGCCACCGCCCTTGGCCGGCCGGAATTCCGGAACATCGGCCCAGGTGAATGGGGCGTTGGTGGTGGCGGCCCGGTTCACCACCGGGTCGTACCCCAGAAGATCCTCTGCCAGATAGGTCTCTAGAAAATCCTGCCGTAACGACGTTTGGTAGAACGGTACAGGCTCTTCGGCAATCGGCAGGCGCCGCACGTCAACGTAGCTGGCGGCGTCGAAGCCCAAATCAGCGACCTGTCTGTCCAGGGCGGTCTTCAAAGCGTCCAAGGTTCCGGCGGACGTGAAGGCCGACAACATCTCCTCGATCTCTCGCATGGCCATCTCTTCATCGCGGGTGGATGCCTCGACACAGCCGGCGCGAGGGGAATACCTCGGCATATGCCCAGCTTTTTCGAAGCCCCTAACGATGTCGTACTGACCTCGGAAAAACGGGCGGAGTTGGACCATGTCATCGTTGCGCGTCGTGAATTTCTCAGGCCCGGACTCGCCGGAGCTGCTGGCCCAAGCCTGGCGGTTGCGGCACCGGGTTTTTCGTGAAGGCTTAGGCTGGGACGTGGCCTCGGTCGATCTGCTGGAGTTCGACGGATTCGACCGGAAGGCCTGGCACTGCGCGGCCCTGCAAGCGGGCCGCATGGTGGGCTATTGGCGGGCATTGCCCACCACCGAACCCTATCTGCTGGAACGCGACTTTCCCATGCTGCTGGGGGATAGACCGGCCCCCCGCGCCCCGGACATTTGGGAAATCAGCCGCTTCGTCATTTGCCCCGACGTGGCCAACCGGCGTGACGTGGGCAAGGTGCTGGTGCAAGCCATCGGGGCCTTCGGCGTGGCGCGCGCCGCCAACCGCCTGATCGCGGTGGTGGAGCCAACCTTCGGCCGCTTTGTGCGCCTGTGCGGCCTGCCGGTGACGGAGGAGACCAACCCCGTCCATGTCGGCCAAGGCCACAAGGGCGACATCCACGCCGTGATCATCGCCCTGGACGTGCCGGCCTACGCCACCAACCCCTCATCCCGGACCACCGCCGGCGCCGACCCGCGCGCCGCCTGACGGAGACCAACCCATGAGCTTCATCACCAACCTGCGGCGCGCCGTGCTGGGCGACCTGCCCGATTTCGCCGCCGACCCCATCGGCTTCGTCGAGCGCCACGGCATCGGCGCCGATGTTCCCGTGGCCCTGCGCCTAGGCCCCAAGCCCGCCTTCCTGATCAGCCATCCGGCGGGCTTCCAGCGCGTGCTGGTGGAAAACCGCGACGCCTATGGCAAGGGGGCGGAACAGGCGCGGCTGCGCCCCCTGTTCGGCGAGGGCATGGTGACCGCCAGCGGCCCGCGCTGGGATGCGGCCCGCCAGGCCGCCAAGGCCGCCTTTTCGCAAAGCCGCCTGAATCACGGGCTGGAGCTGGCCCTGTGCGTGCTGGCGCGGGAAGCGGCGGGCCTGGCCCAGAGCAGCGGATCGGAGATCGATCTGCACGGCCTGATGGGCCGGCTGACCATGCGCATGGTGATCGCGGCCTTGTTCCATGAACGGCTGGAGGACGAGGCCGCGGCCGACGCCATCTACCGGGCGGGCTGCGTCGCCCACCGTCATCTCAGCCTGTCCATGTGGCGGCTGGTGGATCTGGATATGTACCTGCCCACGCGGGAGGGCCGGGCCTTCCGCGGCGCCATCGCGGAAATGGAGCGCCAGATCGCCGGCTTCGCCCAGGCCCCCAAGGGCTTTCTGGCGGCCTTGCACCCCCTGGTCGCGGAGTATGGCCCCGCGGTGATGCGGGATGAGGCCATCACCGCCCTGGTCGCGGGATTCGAAACCACGGCCACCGCCGGCTGCTGGCTGGCCTACGCCCTGGCCCGGCGACCGGATCTGGCCGCCTGGCTGCGGCAGGAGGTGGAGGAGAGGCTGCCCGCCGACGGGGAGCTGCGCCCCGGCCTGCTGCGCGAGCTGCCCCGCACCCGTGCCATGGTGCAGGAGGTGCTGCGCCTTTACCCCAGCGCCTGGTGGTTCGCCCGCACGGCCTTGGCCGACGACGTGGTATCGGGTGTGGCCATCCCCAAGGGCGCCTCGATCCTGCTGTGCCCCTGGGCCCTGCACCGCCAGCCTGACCAGTGGGCGGACCCGCTGCAGCTCAATCCCGCCCGCTTCCTGGAGGGCACGCCCTTGTCAGGAAAAAGCGGGCCGGACAAGTTCGCTTACGTGCCCTTCGGCGCCGGCCCGCGCACCTGCATCGGGGCACAGCTGGCGACGGCGGAGCTGACGGCCCTGGCTGCCATGCTGGTCACCACCTTCGACATCGAGGCGCTATCCGGGCCGCTGGCGGCCCAAGTGCCGGAGGGCGGCATCACCCTGGGCGCCCCCCGCGCCGGCATGAAGGTACGCCTGACGGTGCGCGAACCCCTGCGCAAGGTGGCCTGACGGCCCTCAGGCGCCAGACGCCGGAACCAGGCGATAGAGCCCGACATCGATCACGCCGGCGCGGAATCCCGCCTCGCAATACGCCAGATAATAATCCCATAGCCGGCGGAAGCGGGGCGGGAAGCCCTGGGCCTGGATGTCGGCCCAGGCGGCGTGGAAGCGGCGACGCCATTCCGCCAGGGTGCGGGCGTAGCTGTCGCCGAAGGTTTCCGCCCCGTCCAGTCGCAGGCCGGCCGCCGCCGCCTCCCGCGCCAGGCGGCCGGGCGGCGGCAGCATGCCGCCCGGGAAGACGTGGCGCTGGATGAAGTCGACATTGCTGCGGTAATGCTCAAAGCGGGCGTCGTCGATGGTGATGACCTGCAGCACCGCCACCCCGTCATCGGACAGGCGCTGGCGCAGCGTCCGGAAATACAGCGGCCAGTAGCGCTCCCCCACCGCCTCCAGCATTTCGATGGAGACGATGCGGTCATAGGTGCCGGTGACGTCACGATAGTCCTGTAGGCGCAGATCCGCACGGCAGCCCAGATCGGCCTGGATCAACCGGTCCTGCGCCGCCGCCAGCTGGGCGGGCGACAAGGTCAACCCGGTGACGTGGCAGCCTTCGCGCGCGATCCGTTCCGCCAAGCCGCCCCAGCCGCAGCCGATCTCCAGCACCCGTTCCCCGCCGCTGAGGCCCAGCAGCTGGACGATGCGGTCCAGCTTGACCGCCTGCGCCGCCTCCAGCGATTGACCGGGTGACGTATAGAGGGCGGAGGAATAGGCCATGCCCTGGTCCAGCCAGCAGGCATAAAAATCGTTCCCCAAATCATAATGGGCGATGACGTTGCGGCGGCTGCCGGCCCGGGTGTTGGCGCGGCCACGATGCAGCAGCCGGTTCACCATGCGGGCCAGCGGCGTGCCGGCCATGGCGCCGTCCAGCCGGGAGATATTACGCGCCGCCAGTTCCAGCAAGGCCGGCAGGTCGGGGCTGGACCAATCGCCATCGGCATAGGCCTCGGCGAAGGCGATGTCGCCGCCCAGCGCCAACCGCCGCGCGGCGCGCCAGCGATGTAGTTCCAGCACGCCCTCGGGCCCAGGCTGCGCCGCCCGCCGCGTCAGCCGGGTGCCGTCCGGAAACCGCACCGTGATCTGCCCCACCGCCAGCCGCGCCATCATGCGCGAGATCAGGGCGGCAGGCAGCCGTTGCAGGGACGGGGGTGAGGCCACGGGGGTGGGAGAGACGTCCAATGACATGGGTGGTGAAGTCCTACAGGCCAGGGTCGGCGGGGGTGATGGCAGGGGTGACGGCAGGGGTGACGATAGTGACGGACCGGGGCGGCGGCGGCGGGCTGGACCGGAAGCCGACCCCCTTCAGCCACAGCTTCAGGGCCTGCCAGTGGATCGCGGCCATCACCTTCCAGGTCAGCAGCGGCTGCGCCGCCCAGGCCAGCAGGACGCCGGCATCATCCAGCGCCAGGCGCCGCCCGCTGAAGCAGGCGGACAGGATGGGCGCGGACCGCCCGTCCCGGTCATCGCCAGGGCGCACCTGGATGGCCACGGTCAAGCCCTCGGCAGGCGGCGACACGCGGAACTCATAACGCGCGTCCATGTCCAGGAAGGGGGAAACGTGCAGATGTTTGGTGCAGTGCTGGCGCACCACGCCGCCGGCGGCAGCCCGGGCGTCCAAGGGGGGTGCCACGGGGATGACGTAGCTATGCCGCAGTCCGAAGGTGTTGTTCACCTCATGTACCAAGGCACAGAGCGTGCCGTCGCGGCGATGGCAGAAATAAACGCTGATGGGGTTGAAGACATAGCCCAGGACGCGGGGCATGCACCACAGCCGGATCGCACCCCCGTCGTAGCCGGCGCCGGCCTCGGCCAGAAGCCCCGCCACTTGATCCGCCAGGGGCCGGCCGGAACCGTCCCCGTGATCGGCGTCATGAAAGGACAGCAGGTTGAAACCGTTGTGGGAGAAAAACCGGAGCCGCAGGTGCAGGGCCGGCAGTTCATCCAGGTCCAGCAGCATGGACCAGACGCGATAACGCAGGTGGTGGCGGCGCGGCCAAGTGCGGCGGTGAGCCACCCAGCCCCGGTAGAGGGCGCTGGGGCCGGATATTGGGGCGCCGGGTTTCCCCGCATCCGCCAAGTCCGCATCCATATCCAACCTTGGGTCCGACATCCGCCCCGTGCCTCCCACGCCTGGCAGTAAAAGCTTGCGATCCCTATACGCGCCAGGATGAGTGCTGGATCAGTCGATACAGCGGCTGATCCAAATCCGCCGTGGTTCGTATAGAGTGACATGCATGACGCCCGCACCCTTCGAACCGCATCACCCCGCCGCCGGCCATCGGCCGGCCGGCCTGGTATGTCCTGGGCTCGGCCGGGAGACAGCCGCGTGAGCGGCGGCGGGGATGGTATCCTGCCGGAAGGCCGCGCCACGGCCGGCGCCACCGCTGGCACGGTCGTGTTGGAGGATGTGCACGCCCGCCACCTGCGGGCCATCGCCGCGCAGGGCGACCGCGCCGCGTTCTCGGCCCTGTTCCGGCACTACGCCCCCCGCATCAAGAGCTACCTCCTGACCACCGGCCTGCCACCCATGGAGGCGGAGGAGCTGGCGCAGGAGGTCATGCTGACGGTCTGGCGCAAGGCCGCCATCTTCGACCCGTCCCGCGCGCGGGCCGCCACCTGGATCTTCACCATCGCCCGCAACCTGCGCATCGACGCGGCCCGCCGCAGCCGCGCGGCGGACGCCGCCGTGGCGCAGGAAAGCCTGACGCCGGCGGAACCGGAGCCGGCGGACGACCTGTTGTTCGCGGCGGAGGCGGCGGACCGCCTGCGCGCCACACTGGATACCCTGCCCCCGGATCAATTGGCGGTCGTGCGGCTTTCCTTCTTTGAAGACGCGCCGCACCCGGACATCGCCCGCCGCCTGGGCATTCCGTTGGGGACGGTCAAATCGCGCCTGCGCCTGGCCATGGCCCGGCTGCGCGGCGTGATCGATCCCGGGGGGGCCGAACGATGATCGCCGCCATGCGCCCACCCCCTTCCCCGCCCCACCCCACCCACCATCCCGACGTTGACCTGCTGTCGCGCCACGCCGCCGGCACCCTGGCCGACGGCCCCGCGCTGGTGGTGGCCACCCATCTCGACTTCTGCCCCATCTGCCGCCACCAGATGCGGGCATGGGAAGCGCTGGGCGGCGCCCTGCTGAACAGCCAACGTCCCGTGGCGCTGGCCGATGACGCGCTGGAGCGCACGCTTGCCCGGCTTGATGGCGCCCAGCTTGATGACGCCCGCCTGGAGGGGAAACGGCCGCCTGCGGACGTGCCCGCCCTCGACCCCGATCCGGTACTGCCCCCCGCCTTGCGTCGCCAGCGCCTGGGGCCCTGGCGGTTCGTCGCACCCGGCATCCGGGGACGCGCGGTCCGGGTCGACCCTACCCAGGGCTACAAGGTCATGCTGTTCCGGGTGGCGGCGGGCATGGCCATACCCATGCACGGCCATCGGGGCCAGGAATACACCTGCGTCGTCGATGGCGCCTTCAGCGACGTCTTCGGCCGCTTCGGCTCCGGCGACATGGCGGCGGTGGATGCCAGCGTGGATCACCAGCCGCTGGCGGAGCCGGATGGCGATTGCCTGTGCCTGATCGCCGTGCGCGGCCGGCTGCGCATCCACAGCCTGCTGGGCCGCCTGGTCCAGCCGCTGGTCGGGCTCTGACCCTTGGCGCCCGCCCTTCTGCTGGCGGCCGTGGCACTTGGCCAATGCGCCATCATGGCCCTGGCCTGGGCCATCCAGCGGCGTACCCGCCAATCGGGTTGGGTGGACACGTGCTGGTCGCTGGCCGTCGGCGCGGGCGGCTTGGCCGCTGCCCTGGTTCCCGTGGACGGGGCGCCCCTCACCGCCCGGCAAATCCTGGTCGCCACGCTGGTGGGGCTGTGGTCGGCGCGCCTGGCCGCCCATATCGGGGGGCGTACCCGGGGCGGCGGTGATGATCCGCGATATGCCGAGCTGATGCGCGTTTGGGGGTCGCGGGCACCTGCCCGCCTGTTCTGGTTCCTGCAAAGCCAGGCCGTGGCCGCGGCCCTGCTGGGCTTGACCGTTTATGCCGCGGCCCGCAACCCCGCACCCGGCCTTGGCGGCGGGGACGTGCTGGGCACGCTGGTGCTGCTGGGGGGAATCGCCGGCGAAGGGGTGGCCGACGCCCAGCTGGCCCGCTTCCGCCGGCGGGCCGATGCCCATGGCCGGGTATGCGATGCCGGCTTGTGGCGCTGGTCGCGGCATCCCAACTATTTTTTCGAATGGCTGAACTGGCTGGCCTATCCCTGCTTCGCCCTGGCGCCGGGGCCGGAAGGGCTTTGGCCTTGGGGCTGGGCGGCTTTCGTCGGCCCGCTCATGATGTATGTCCTGCTGGTCCATGTTTCCGGCCTACCGCCGCTGGAGGCCCACATGGCGCGGTCCCGGGGGGCCGCGTTCGCCGACTACTCCCGGCGTACCAGCGCCTTCTTCCCCTGGCCGCCACGGCGGGACACGGAATAGATCCTTGACCGTCGGCCCCACTGGACGATTAGCTGGCGGGGGCGATCGGCCGCCCCGGGGGAACCCCGAGGGCCCCCCGGATGACAGCATATCGGGGGATGGTCATGCGGCATGGGATGAAGATGGGGGCCGTCCTGGCCTTGGCCGCCGGCCTGGCGGTGGGCGGGTGTTCCGGCGACGACCCCATGGGGCCCGGACCGGACCAGAAGATGTTGCAGGCCGCCTGCGCGCTGGACCTGCACACGACCCGCCCCACGGGCACGGACGTGCTGACCATGTATCGGATCGAGCTGCCACTGACGCCGGTGGACGTGCGGCGCGTGGAATCCACCGTCCTGGCGGATGGGCGCGACACCTATTACGTGCGCGCCAAGTTCAACGGCCAGGTCTGCATCGGCGGCGACGTCACCCTGGTGTCATTGGCGGGCGGCAAGGTGCATGTGCACTATGAGATCGCGGATTTGGCGCACCTGGACATGATGGGGAAGCCCATCTTCGTGCGCCTGACCCTGGACGATACCTTCGACTATACCCCAGGCCAGATCGTGAACCGCACGGCCGGCGGCAATCACTATGGATTTTTGCTGAAATAGAGGGCGGCGGCGCAGCCGGCCGCCGCCGCCACCGCCGTCAGGCTCGCCCCCCACGCCATATCCAGCGCGCTCAGCCGGGCGGACCATAGGCGCAAGGTGGCGTGGTTGGTAAGGTCGTACGTGCCGTAGGTGAGAAGGCCGAACACCGCGCCGCGCATCAGCGCCTGCATCAGCGGTGCGTCCGACCGCGTCGCCGGCTCCACGCAAAAGAAGACGATGCCGCCCGCCATGAGCATATAGAACACGGCCGCCGGCCCCAGGCGCGGCTGGGGCGCCACCATGTCGCCCATCACCTGGCGGTAGAACCCGACCATGCGGGTCAGCCAGACGGCATCCAGGGTCAGGAAGGCGATAAGGGTCACCGCGTAGATCGCGGCCTGGCGCAGCACTGGTCCCAAGGCCTTTTCCTCCCCCCGCAAAGCCAAAAAGAAAAACGCCCCGGGCCTGGGCACGGGACGTTTCTCAATACGCGTCGGCGATGCGGATGGATCAGCCCAGGGCTTATCTGACCGAGGGCTTATCCGACCGGGGGCTTACCGGACCGGCGAGCGGGTCAGCGACTTGATGCGTCCACGCGGGTTGCCGGACATGGCAGCGATTTCGCGGTCCTGCGCCTCGATGATGGCACGAGCGGGCTCGTCACCGTCCAGGCCGCCCAGTTCGGACGAGGGGACGCGGCGGTTGGACGACCGCGAGCCATCGTCATACAGGACGTCGAACAGGACGAATTCGCTGACGGACTTGGATTTCGGCTTGCTGCTGCGGCCCATGGGGACCTCCTCTTCCTAAAGAACCATCAAGATTGGGACTTGGGACCCCGACTGGGATCAGCGGCGGCGGCGCGGACGGTTGCGATCCTCGCGCGCCGACGGCTGCTGATCTTCGTTGGCGTTCAAGGCCGCCACGAAACTGGAGAACTGGGTGCCCCGGCCATCCTGGGCGGGGCGGGGCGCCACCGGACGGGCGGCGTTGGGGCGCTGCCCCTGCGGCTGGGCCGGACGCTGCCCCTGCGGGCGCGCCTGTTGCTGCGGACGGGCACTATCGGGGCGCGCCCCGTCAGGACGTGGGCCCTGGGGACGCGGCGCCTGCGGGGGGCGCGGACCCTGGGGGCGGTTGCCCTCCGTCCGTGCCGGCCGCTGGCCGTCGGTGCGGGCGGGGCGCTGGCCCTCGGTACGGGCGGGCCTGGCTTCGGCCTGACCCTCGGCACCGCGCTGGCCACGCGGCTGCCCGCGACCGCCATTGCCGCCACCGTTGCGCGGCTGGCGGGCCGGCAGGGGCGGACGGCTCACCGGGGCGGCGGCGGCCTGGGGCGTGGCCTCGGGCCGCTCACCCACCGGGATGGACTTGCGGATCAGCTTCTCGATGTCGCGCAGGTAGACGCGCTCATCCCCGTCGGCCGTGCACAGCGACACGGCGACGCCGGAGGCGCCGGCGCGGGCGGTACGGCCGATGCGGTGGACATAGGTCTCCGGCTCGTTGGGCAGCTCGAAGTTCACCACATGGGTGACGCCGTCCACGTCGATGCCGCGCGCCGCGATGTCGGTCGCCACCAGCACCCGCACGTCACCGGCACGGAAGCCGTCCAGCGCCTTTTGCCGCGCGTTCTGTGACTTGTTGCCGTGGATGGCGGCAGCCCCGATGCCCGCCTGCTCCAGCTGGGCCGACACGCGGTTGGCGCCATGCTTGGTGCGGGTGAAGACGATGCTGCGCTGCATGCCGGCATCGCCGCGGATCAGATCGACCAGCACGTGGCGCTTTTCCGCCGCGGGGACAAAAATCACCTTCTGCGTGATCCGCTCCACCGTGGTGGAGACGGGCGTCACCTCCACCCGCAGGGGATCCCGCAGCATCTTATTGGCCAATTCAGAGACGTCGGCCGGCATGGTGGCGGAGAAGAATAGCGTCTGCCGGTTGGCCGGCAGCTTGGCCATGATCTTTTTCAGGCTGTGGATGAAGCCCATGTCCAGCATGCGGTCGGCTTCGTCCAGCACCAGCACCTCGACCTTGTCCAGGCGCACATGGCCCTGGGTCATCAGGTCCAGCAGGCGGCCCGGCGTGGCCACCAGGATGTCGATGCCGTTGGCCAACGCCTTGACCTGGCTACCCTGGCCGACGCCGCCCAGGATGACGGTGTGGCTGAGCTTCAGGCCCACGCCATAGTTGGTGATGCTCTCGCCGATCTGCACCGCCAGCTCACGCGTCGGGGTCAGGATCAGGGCGCGGGGCATGCGCAGCGGCAGGGCCGATGGGGCGGCCCCCAGGCGCTGCAGGATGGGCAGGGTGAAGGCGGCGGTCTTGCCGGTGCCCGTCTGGGCGATGCCCAGGATGTCGCGGCCCTCCAGCGCATGGGGAATGGCCCGCGCCTGGATAGGGGTGGCGGTGTGATGGCCCAGCTGGGCCAAAGCGGCCTGAATCTCAGGCCGCAGGGAGAGGGTGTCGAAAGCGGTCAATATCTTGGAATCCCAGGGCGACGCGCCGGCCGCGTTCGTTTCTCGCGGCCGCGGATCGCGGTCAAGCCCTTGCCCGGGCGCGTGCCGGCAGGCATGTGTCAGAAGGTCGAGTATGCCCTGGGTGCTACAGGGGCGATTTGGCCGCCACCGCTACGCGCCACCCGGGGGATACCGCCGGGCCCAACGGCCCGGCATGGGAACGAATGATGCCATCCATTCCTTAAGACCGCATAAGTGGCTGTGACCGGTCCCAGGTACAAGGGAAATCGCTCGAAGCCCCCCGTATTGCTGCCATGCCCGGGCGTGGGTGGGCGTTGTCACACAACCGCCAAGCTTGTGCGCCAGGGTGCTCACCCCCGCGCCGCAACATCGCGTTTGCACGCGCGTACAATTCCCCGTAGAAAGGCCGCGACGGTTCCAGCCCCTGAGCGGGCTGGATGAAAAGGGAACGCGGAACGGGGCATGGCCCCCAAGCCGCGGCTGCCCCCGCAACTGTGAACGGTGAGTCCGACACCACCCTGCTGATCATCCGGCAGGGTCCAAGCCACTGGGGAACCGGGAAGGCGGTGTGCGGGCCGCGACCCGTGAGCCAGGAGACCTGCCGTCACGCCGTGGTCACGCACGGGCACATTGGGCGGGGTGCACCAATGGGGAAGGACACCTGCCGCGCGGCCATCTGGGGATATCCAGGCCGGCGAAGGGTAGTCCGTTCTTTGGCCCGTGGTGACGTGTCACGTTGCCAGAGGCCAACAAATGATGGGTCGTTTCGTTCTCAGAATAACAACATCCCTATTCCTGCTGATCAGTCCGGTTGCCCTTGCCGCCACCGATGACGAGGCCGCGTCCAGCGCGCCGGCCGATACCCTCGACGACGTGGTGGTCACCGCCGCCCGCCGCGACCTGATTGGCGCGGCCGCCACCTCCAGCCAGGGTGTGGTGGTGAAGGAGGAGCTGGACCTCCTGCCCGCCTATCGCGTGGGTCAGATGCTGGAGACGGTGCCCGGCCTGGTGGTCACCAGCCACAGCGGCGAGGGCAAGGCCAACCAGTATCTGCTGCGTGGCTTCAACCTGGATCACGGCACCGACATGGCCACCAGCGTGGACGGCATGCCGGTGAACATGCGCACCCACGCGCACGGCCAAGGCTATACCGACCTGAACTTTGTGATTCCGGAACTCGCCAGCGGCATCGGCTACACCAAGGGGCCCTATTTCGCGGCGCAGGGCGACTTCTCCGCCGTCGGCTCCATCCAGATGGGTTACCTGGACCAGCTTCCGGCCCAGGTGGCGCTGACGGCGGGCACGCTGGGCTATCAGCGCGCCTTCGCCGCCGGCACCATGGCGTTAGGCGCCGGCCAGCTGATGGCGGGTGGGGAGCTGGTGCATTATGACGGGCCCTGGGACCATCCGGACAATTTGCGCAAGGGCAATGCCGTGCTGCGCTATAGCCAGGGCGCGCGGGACGACGGCTTCAGCGTCACTGCCATGTATTACCGTGGCCTGTGGAATGCCACCACCGACCAGCCGCAACGCGCCATCGCGCAAGGCCTGATCGGCCGCTATGGCACCCTGGACCCTACGGACGGCGGCCAGGCGCGGCGCATGAGCCTGTCGGGCACCTTTGCCATGCCGGTGGAAGCCGGCTGGCTGGCCGGCGGCGAGGTGACGGCCAACGCCTATGTCATCAACAACCAGCTGACGCTGTGGAACGACTTCACCCATTTTCTTTACAACCCGGTTGATGGCGACCAGCACGCCCAGGACGAGAACCGCATGGTGGCGGGCGGCGCCGTTAGCTACAGCCGCCCCTTGAGCCTGCTGGGCCTGGACCATGAGGTGGTGGCCGGCCTGGACACCCGTTTCGACGACGTGCATGTCGATCTCCGAGCGACGAGGGCCCGCGTGGCCTATGCCCTGGTCGAGAACGATAACGTCCAGGAGGCCGGCGGCGGGGCTTATGTCCAAGTCACCAGCCACTGGACGTCCTGGCTGCGCACCGTCGCGGGTCTGCGCGAAGACTACCTGACCGCCACCGACCATGGCACCAACGCCGGCGTGGTCGCCGCCCGCCTGTTCCAACCCAAGGGCAGCGCCATCGCCACCCTGTGGGAAGGGACGGAGGTCTATGCCAGCGCCGGCCGCGGCTTTCACAGCGACGACGTGCGCGGAGCATCTCTGGGAAACGCCCCCTTGCTGGCCAAGGCCGATGGCGAGGAGGTGGGCATCCGCAGCACCCTCCTGCCCAACCTGACCGCCACGCTGACCGCCTTCCAGATGGATTTCGTCTCGGAGCTGACCTACGACGCCGACGTGGGCCAGACGGAGGCCGGGCGCCCCAGCCGCCGGCGCGGGGTGGAATTGAACACCACCTACAACCCTTTCGGCTGGCTGGAATTCTACGGCAGCATCGCCTTCAGCCACGCCCGCTACACCGACAGCGATCCAGCCGGCAGCTTCATCCCCGACGCGCCCAAGCTGATCGGCTCGCTGGGGATCTATCTGCGTGACCTCGGCCCCTGGTCGGGCGGCGTGGAGTACCGCTATTTCGGCGCCCACCCACTGATCGAGGACAACAGCGTGCGTTCGGCGGGCAGCCAGGAATGGAACCTGACGGCCAACTACACGCTGCAAAGCGGCCTGCGTTTCGGCATCGGTCTTTACAACGTCTTCGACAGCAAGGATGACGCCGCCGACTATTATTACACCGACCGGCTGAAGGGCGAACCGGCGGAGGGTGTCGGCGACCTGCATGTCCACCCGCTGGAGCCCCGCTCCGTCCGCTTCACGATTGGTAAGGTTTTCTGATCACCACAGGTCGGCCAGCCCTTCCTCCATCCCCAGGTCGGCGGGGGGCTGGCCATCCGGGCCCATCCAGGCCACGGCGGCCTTGTAGCCGCTGGGCAGATCGCGTGTCCATAGCCGGCAGGCCTGGCCCGTCGGCAGGGAACCGTCGTGGCGGATCAGCGCGGGGCCCTCGGGTGTTATGGCGTCGGGTGCCATGGCGAAGCTGTCGGTGGGCAGCGACAGGCCCAGGCCCAGGGCCTTGATATAAGCTTCCTTCAAGGTCCAGAAGGCCACCAGGTCCGGCCCGCCGCGCCCGGCGGGGCGGGCATCCAGCCAGGCCAGTTCCTCGGGCGCGAACATGGCCGTCGCCACCTCCGCCCCGATACGACGGTCGCCAGGCTCCACATCCACGCCTATCCGCGTGCCGGCATCCAGGGTCACGGCACAGGCCACCAGGCCGTCGGTATGCGACAGGTTGAAATCCAGCCCCATCGGCGCATCCACCAACCCCGGCTTGCCCTGCGGCGTGAGGGGGGCGAAGGCCAGTGCCGCCGGCGGCCGGCCCAGCAGGCGGCCCAGCCACAGCCGGGCCAGGCCGTGGGCCGCCACATATTCCCGCCGGTTGGCTTCGAACACGAAGCGGCGGGCCCGCGCCTGCTCCCCCTCATCCAGCAGGGGCCACAGGCGGGCATAGGCCGCGTCATCCAGCGCGCTCAAGGGCAGGGTCCGCAGCAGCGGCATGGTCATCCGTTCGGGCGACAGGGGTCAAAGGGCCGGGCCAGATCAGGCGCCCGGCCGCCCCCTGTCAAGGCCTCGGTGCCAGGACCTCAATCCTCAGCCCTCAACCGGCGCGGTACCCCGCCTATAGCACCGCTACAGCTTCGGATATCCGCCTCGCCGAAGGTGGTGCCGAGTTGGGCCAAAAATGATCCCCCGTTTCCCGACGGAACACGGCGGGCGCCCGTTCTATTGAAGTGCCGCATGTGATGTGCCGCATGCCCCGTGACGGAGCCCGACGCCGATGCCCACCCGCCGCACCGCCCCCCGCATCCTGGCCGCCACACTGGCGCTGGCGGCCGCGTCCCTCGCCCACGCCGCCCGGGCACAGACGGCCACCCCGGCGGACTCTATCCCAGCGGATTGGGGCCCCTTGCTGAGCATCGGCCCCGTAGTCAGCACCCTAGGCCTGGGGGCGGAGATCGGCGCCCGTTTCGACGACCGCTTCGGCCTGCGCCTCAACGCCAATGGCTTCGCCTTCTCCGCCAATCACACGGTGCGCGACGTGCGTTACGACGGCGATGCCACGCTGGAGTCCTTCGGCCTGCTGGCCGACCTGCACCCCTTCGGCGACGGCTGGCGCGTAACCGCCGGGGCGCGGCTGAACCTCAACGAGGTCGACCTGAAGGGCACGCCGCGGAACGCCACCTACACCATCCACGGCATGACCTACACCGCGAACGAGGTGGGCAGCCTGAACGGCAAGATCGCCTTCAACCGCTTCGCCCCTTACGTCGGCGTGGGCTATGAGGGCGCGGTGGCCGACCGTTGGCGCTTCGGCATCGACCTGGGCGCCATGTACCACGGCACGCCCAGGGTTTCCCTCGACGCCAGCGGACCCGTCACCACCACACCCGACTTCCAAAACCGCCTGGACGCCGAACGCCAGGAACTGCGCGACGATGTGAAGGACTACAGCTGGTACCCGGTGCTGAGCCTGACGGTGAAGTATTTGTTTTAGAACAAACACGCATCGAACATTAAAAGAACACCATCGATAGCCATTATTTTCTTTATATTTTTTTCTCAATAAATTCTTTTATCCTTTTTGCTGCAAATTGGTGAAATATATCTTTCTCCAAAAGCATTGAAAATTCTGCATGTCCAGATATTCTGTGAATGAATTGAGCATACAACTCTCTTTCATCTACAGATGATCTCAGGTCACTATTAACAACAGATATAAGTCCATTTATTCTCTGACGAGGGGATTTTATATCGTCGTAAAAACAAGACAAGCATTCTATTAAAATTTCTCTCCAATCTCTGGGGTCATAAATTTCTGGAAGATCTAAATGATTGGGAAAAGTGGCGTATCGTATGCAATATGGGCCAATATTAAAATTAAATACCTCTCCATTGTGAAATGAATCTAATTCTTCATCATCAAATAAAGATGAGTCAGATATGCGCACTTTAGTCCCAGGAGAACGCACGACATACCGCTTATCATCGTGTTCAGAATATGAGAACCCGATGATATTATTTTTTGGCATAAATCTAAATATTCTAAATATGGCTGCTGGAATTGATACGTCCAAATCCTCAGCTACGCCCTCTATTAATTCTCGAATATCGTGATATTCCTTTATATAATTCCTGACACAATCCTCCGGCATTAATAATTCTGAGGCAAATGCATTAGCCTCACCTTCCATAAACCAATACAATAAATCAATATCTCCATTTAGATCAGTATGATCAATAATATTTCCGGTGTGCCATGGAATCAATATATGCCCAAGCTCATGAGCCAACGTAAACCTTTGGCGAGTTCTATATCCTCCCTTTTTAACAAAGACCTTGGTTCTTGTTCCAATTGCTTTCAAATCCATACACAGACCATCAATATCGAATGGCATATCAATAAATTTTAGATCTGCATATGATCTTACCAAATCTTCTACTGGCACCGGAAATTTCAGATTGTTTTTCCGATGCAAGCGTCGCGCCAACCGTAGGATTCGCTCGTCAACTTCTCTAACCATATTCCGTTCCTAAATATGACCGTTCTTCTTAAGCCAATCGATTATTTTCTGAGCCTCAGCTGGCTTATCGCTTCTAGCCGCCATGGCATATTTTTTTGCAATATATTCCCCTATTGGTACTCCCTCATCTCGAGCAGAAATTATTTTCTGAAGCGCGGATTTGTCCATTAATAAAATTTCCCATTCACCTTGACTAAATCCGAGATAATCCACCAAGCTCTCAACAGAGTCAGAATCATGCCATTGGTCAATAAAATCATCAAGTTCGTCATAAGTATAGTATCCCTGAACGCAGCCAGGGAGAAATTTAATATCCTCAGACATTGATACGCCTCCCCCTCATCGCGCCCTTACCATTCGGTCGTCCCGTAACTGCGTCAAGCACATCTAAATGCTTACCCCTCTTATTAAATACCTCTATCTCACCATGAAAACCATCCCACGTGTATAGATATTCTCCATCACTTGAACGCCATCGCATTTCACCATGCACAAAACCAAGATTTTTACATTCATCTAAAAAACAAGGCTTTGGCCGCGGCACTCGCACCATTTATAATGCCCCCCCTATAAAAATCCCGCCTACTAAACATAAGTTACAATCCCAAATTCGTTCTCGATTAATTACCTCGAATTTCAACTATTAATTATAACACAGACCCTAAGAAATCACCACCCCATACACTGCCAAGTTACCGTTGGCAGAGATAAGAATAGGAACGGGCGCCGTCGCCGGCGCCCGTTCCGCTCAAACCCTAAGCCGGCGCCCGCTTACCTCTGGGCGAAGTCTAGCGCCCCCGTCAGGTCGCCCAGGGCCGGGCTGCCATTGGCGGCCAGGGCCGCGTCGCGCTGCTTGATGCCTTCCAGCTTGGGCAGGTCGAAGCGGCGGGTGATGAAGCGCAGGATGGAGGTGGTGTCGTAGAAGGTGTGATCGACGTAGCCCTTCTTGGCGTAGGGCGAGATGATGATGGCCGGGATGCGGGTGCCGGGGCCCCAGCGGTCGCCCTTGGGCGGGGCCACGTGGTCCCAATAGCCGCCGTTCTCGTCGTAGGTCACCACCACCAGCATGTTCTTCCACTGCGGCGACTTGCGCAGGTGCGCCACGATGTCGGCGATGTGGGCGTCGCCCGAGGCGACGTCGGCATAGCCGGAGTGCTGGGTCAGGTTGCCCTGCGGCTTGTAGAAGGTGACGGTGGGCAGCGTGCCGGCGTCGATGTCCTTGATGAAGGCCCGGCCCTCAAGCCCGCCGTCGCGCAGATGCTCCTTCCGCGCCTTGGTCCCCGGGGCGGTGCTGGCGAAATAGTTGAAGGGCTGGTGGTGGTACTGGAAATTCGGCACCGGCTCGGCGTTGCCATGGTCCAGCGTCGCCTGCCAGGCGCCACTGTACCAGGCCCAGCTCACCTTCTTCTGGCTCAGCAGGTCGCCGATGTTGGTCATGGTCTGCGGTGGCAGGGTGGTGGGGTTGGCCGGGTCCGCCAGCGCGGGGTCGCCCCCCTGCGCCGGCTTGTTGGCGCTGGGCTGGAAGGGCGGCTGCATGGTGTTCACGGCATAGAAGTCGGGCGTCAGGTTGCCGCTGTTCACGAACTTCGGCACGCCCTCGATCGCCGACTTGGGTGAGTTGGGCGCCAGCGTCAGGCTGACGCGGTCAGGCTGCACCACCGAGATCGAGCCCTGGGCCGGGCCCTGGTCGGCATGCGGATAATAGGGCGCGCACGAGCAGATCAGGACGAAGTGGTTGAAGAAGGACCCGCCGAAGCCGCCCATGAAGAAGTTGTCGGCCAGCGTGTATTCCCGCGCCAGCGTCCACATGGCCAGCTTGGCGCCGTCATAGTGGCCCATGACCAGGGCGCCGCTGTCGGCATACGCCACGAACTTGTCGTTCTTGCCGCCGTCGATCTGCATCTGGTTCTCATAGAACCGATGCACCAGGTCACGGGTGACGACGCCCTGGCCCAGGTTGAAACCCTTGGGGTCATCGATGGCGAAGGGCTGGTTGGGCAGATGTTCCGTCTGGGCCTGGGTCACCTCCGGCGTCACGCCGCGCGCGGTCAGGCCCTTCCAGATGGGGGGCAGTTCCTTGAGGGCCGACCCGTCGCGGTCGCGCTGCGCCAGGCTGTCCTGGGGTGCGTCGGCGATGCCGCTGGCACCGGGGAAGGTGCCGTACAGGTTGTCGAAGCCGCGGTTTTCCGCGTAAATCACGACAACCGTCTTGATCTTGTCCAAGTCATCGGCCGGCTTGGCCGCCATCGCCTGGTCACCAAACCCTGCCATGATGCCGGCGGCCAGCGCCACCGCGGCCACACCCTGACGCAAGCTTCCGCCCCGCCCCATGCCCACTGCCATGATGTTCCCCTTCTTCATCGTTTCGCTTTTGCTGAAGGTCTTATACGCAGCCACCAAAAAACGCATCCCCCGGCGCGGCCGCGGGACGCTGGGTGCGGCGATTTTCCTGGGCCTGGGGGTCGGCTGGATGGGCACTGCCCCCTCCGCCACGGCGCAGGGCCTGGGCCGGGAAGAGGTGCGCCGCCAGGCGGCGGCCCTGGCGGAGGTGGGGCGGCGGCTGTTCTTCGACCCCGGCCTGTCGGCCAACGGCAGCCTCGCCTGCGCCAGCTGCCACGACCCGGCGCACGCCTTCGGCCCGCCCGACGGGGCAGCCGTGCGCCTGGGTGGCGCCGATGGCAGGACGCCGGGCCTGCGTGCCGTGCCCTCTCTGAAATACCTGCAGGACGTGCCCCCCTTCGCCGAGCACTACCGCACGCCGGAGGACGAGGGGGACGAGAGCATCGACAACGGCCCCACCGGCGGCCTGACCTGGGACGGCCGGGTGGACGGCCAGCGGGAGCAGGCCCGCGTGCCGCTGTTCAGCCCGTTCGAGATGGGCAACATCGACCCCGCCGATTTGAGCGCCCGGCTGGAGCGGGCGGGCTATGGCGCCCAGCTGCGCGCCGCCGTGGGCGTGACGGCGGGGGAACAGGTGGACGTGGTGGATCTGGCCTTGCGGGCGCTGGACGTCTTCCAGCAGGACGGGCCCCTGTTCCACCCCTACACCAGCAAGTACGACGCCTATCTGGCGGGCAAGGCGACGCTGACGGAGGATGAGCGGCGGGGGCTGGAGGCGTTCGAGGACCCGGCGCGGGGCAACTGCGCCAGCTGCCACGTCAGCCGGCGGGGCAACGACGGTACGCCGCCGCACTTCACCGACTATGGCCTGATCGCCATCGGCGTGCCGCGCAACCGCGACATCCCGGCCAACGCCGACCCCGGCTATTTCGACCAAGGCCTGTGCGGGCCGCTGCGCACGGATTTCACCGGCGTCGCCGATTACTGCGGCCGCTTCCGCACCCCCACCCTGCGCAACGTGGCGCTGCGCCAGGTGTTCATGCACAACGGCATCTTCCACACCTTGCGGCAGGTGATGGAATTCTATGCGGAGCGCGACAGCGACCCCGGCAAATGGTACCCGCGCCGGGTTGACGGAAGCGTCATGACGTTCGACGACATGCCGGCGGCCGCGCACGGCGCGGTCCCGGCGGCCATCAACATGGAGGCGCCCTTCGGCCGGCGGCCGGGCGACGCGCCGGCGCTGAACGAACGCGACATTCACGACATCATCGCCTTTCTGGGCACCCTGACGGATGGCTGGTCGGCCCCGAAGACGCCCGGCCCCCCGGAAACGGCCGGACCATAGTCCAGGCGCATCTCAGGATGATGACAGTTGGCCGCACTTGGGCGACCGGCGGCTAACACCTAGGTAGGGATTACCGCATTGGGGTGGCGTCCCCATGATCAGCCCCGTCGATGACGGGGATGACAGGGCAACCAGCGATGGCCATCACAGCGAGATTGCACCTTATGAGGCAGTCTACGGGGCGTGCCCGCACGATCCACGAGCATGCCATGTTCCTGCCCCTGCTTTCCCCCACCCGGCACGACAGCGGTTTGTTGAACCTGCTGGCCGGTGGCGCGCTGCTGGCCGTCCTGCTGGCCGTCCTCACCTGGGACGGGCTGCGTGACGTGGTGGCGGAGGCCACTGGCCTCAGCATGGCGCGGGGGGAAATGCTGAGCCTGCTGGCACTGGTGGCCATCGCCGGCCTGGTCGTCTACCTGGCCCGCCGCATCTGGGACCTGGTCCCCCATACCCGTTTCTCGACGGAGGAGCGGAGCATCCTGCGCAGCCTGCCCCAGGCGCTGGCGCGCGGCGAGATTCAGCCGCATTTCCAGCCCGTGGTGGACGCCGACAGCGGCAAGGTGGTGGCGGTCGAGGCGCTGGCCCGCTGGATCAAGGCCGACGGCACCATGCTGTCCCCGGGCCAATTCATCGGCCTGGCGGAGCGCGGCGGCCTGATCCGGCTGGTGACCAAGGGTATCGTGGAGCACGCGGTGCGCACCGCCGCCGCCTGGCGCGAGTTGCATGACCTGGACATCCCCATCTCCATCAACCTGTCGGTGGAGGATCTGGAGGCCAGCGACCTGGTGGACCACCTGATCGCCCTGTGCGACCAGTACGGCGTGCCCCATGGCGCCATTCGGGTGGAACTGACGGAAACCCAGTCCATCGTGCATTTCGACGTGGTCAACAAGGCAGTGACCACCCTGCGCCAAGCCGGCATGGCCGTGTACCTGGACGATTTCGGCACCGGCTATGCCTCGCTCAGCGTGCTGCACCGCATCCCCTTCACCGGCATCAAGCTGGACCAGAGCTTTATCCGCACCTTGCGCGACGACCCCCGCGCCGACGCCATCGTGCGGGCCAGCGTGGCCATCGCCCGCGATCTGGGGCTGTCGCTGGTGGCGGAAGGGGTGGAGGATAGTGAGACGCGCGACCGCCTGGGCCAGATGGGCGTGCGCCACATCCAGGGCTTTGTCTACGCCCGGCCCATGCCGGCATCCGACCTGATCGCCTTTGCCCAGCAGGCTCAGCCGGCGGCCCAGCCGGCCCTGACCTTGTCGCTGTAAGCGGATCTTTCCAGGCCGGCCCGGCGCGGCCCAATGTCGCCACACAGACGAACAAAAGGCCGCTGCCCCGTACAATCCAAGAACCCTGGCGACGATCATGCTGGGCACCGTTGGATCAACCCGGCGGCCCGGTCGCCCCCATGCCCGCGCGTGCCATGCCCACGCGTGCCCGGCCCGCAGGAGATGACGTGAATGGCCCGCTATCCCGCCCTGTTCTGCATGACCTGCGGCCGCGTCGAATCCGTTCCCGGTCACGCCGACGTCAGCCATCAACCCGCCGCCAACGACCGGGTGGACGCGATGGCCCCAACACCCAATGCGCCAACATCCAGTGAAAGAGCACGCATCATGGCCAGCATGAACGCCCTGTTCCGGCTGTTGAGCCCGGCGCAGCGGGCCATCCTGATGGATGATGTCGCCGCCAGCATGCGGGGCATGCCCGTCGCCCTGCAACAGCGCCAGCTGGCCCATTTCGGCCGCACCGACCCGGCCTATGGCGCCGGCGTCGCCGCCCGCCTGGGCGTATCGCTCCCCACCCTGGTGGATACCGGTAACCAGGCCGGGTGACCGGAAGGGTCCCCGGCCTGGAATTTCCCGGCCGGACCCTCAATGCGCGTCGGCGGAGGGCCCCTTGGGCGGCCCCACCTTGCGCATGGCGGGCACCAGCAGCGTGGCGATGATGAAACACACCAGGATGACCAGGAAGGCGTCCGCATAGGCCATGGTCTGGGCCTCGCGATAGGCCAGGGTCCACAGCTGCTTCAAGGCCGCCCCCTGACCCCGCAGCGCGTCCCCGCCCAGGGTCGCGACGTCGGACGCCCCCACCTTGGCCACCAGCGCGCGCATGGGGTCGCTGGCGGGCGTCAGATGTTCGGCCAGGCGTTCGAAGTGCAGATTGGTGCGGTCGTTCAGGATGGTGCCACACACGGCGATGCCGATGGCGCCGCCCAGGTTGCGCATCAGATTGAACAGGCCCGATGCCTGCTTCAGCCGCGCCGGCGGCAGGCCGCCCAGGGTCAGGGTGACGATGGGCGCCACCGCGAATTGCTGGGAGAAGCCTCGGAAGGCCTGGGGCAGCAGCAGTTCGCGCCAGCCCCAGTCATGGGTGATGGGGGTGAAGTTCCACATGCTGAGGGCGAAGCCGGTCAATCCCACCATCATCAGCCAGCGCAGGTCCACCCGCTTGGCCAGGATGGTGTAGAGGGGGATGGCGCTGACCTGGAACAAGCCGGTGGAGAACACGGCGAGGCCGATATCCAGCGCGCTGAACCCGCGCACCCGGCCCAGGAACAGCGGCGTCAGGTAGATGGTGGCGAAGATGCCGATGCCGGTGATGAAGGAGAACAGGCAGCCCAGGGCGAAGTTGCGGCTTTTCAGGGCCCGCAGGTCCACCACCGGGTTGGCGTAGGTCAGGCTGCGCGCGACGAAGGCGACGCCGGCGATGGCCGAGATCCAGGCCGTCAGGCGGATGGTGTCGTCGTCGAACCAGTCCCAGCGCGGCCCCTCCTCCAGCGTATATTCCAGGCAGCCCAGGAAGATGGCCATCAGCAGCATGCCGGGATAGTCGGCGCCCTTCAGCAGCGACCAGTCGGGCTCATCGATGCGCACCATCAGGGGCACGGCGATGGTGACGAACAGGCCGGGCACCAGGTTGATGAAGAACAGCCAGTGCCATGAATAATGGTCGGTGATCCAGCCGCCCACCGTCGGGCCCAAGGTGGGCGCCAACGAGGACAGGGCGCCCACCGTGGCGGCGGCCACAACCACGCGGGGGCCGGCGAAGAAGGCGAAGGCGGAGGTGAAGACCATGGGGATCATGGACCCACCCAGGAAACCCTGCAGCGCCCGGAAGGCGATCATGCTCTGGATGTCCCAGGCCCAGCCGCACATCAGGCTGGTCAGGGTGAAGCCGGCGGCGGAAACGGCGAACAGCCAGCGGGTGGACATGACCCGCGCCAGCCAGCCGGACAGCGGGATGACGATGATCTCGGCGATCAGATAGCTGGTCTGGACCCAGGCCGTCTCATCCGTGCCGGCCGAGAGGCCGCCGCCGATGTCGCGCAGCGAGGCGGAAACGATCTGGATGTCCAGCAGCGCGATGAACATGCCCACGCACATGATGGCGAAGGCGACGATCTTGCCCCGGGGGGAGAGTTCCTTCCTCCGCGGGGCGGCTATCGCCACCCCTGCCCCCCCGGCAGTGGCGGCGGCGGTCATGGCGCCGTCTTTCCGGCGACGGCGACCGCCTTGGTGCCGCCCTCCTTCGTGTTGATGGCGGCGGTAACCGACAGGCCGGGCCGCAGGCTGCCCAAGAGGCTGCCCTCGCCATCCAGCAGGATGCGCACGGGCACGCGCTGCACGATCTTGGTGAAGTTGCCGGTGGCGTTCTCCGGCGGCAGCACGCTGAACTGCGCCCCGGTGGCCGGCGCCATGCTGACCACGCGGCCGTGGAACTGGCGGCCCGGCAGCACGTCGGCCTCGACCGACACCGGCTGGCCGGCCTTCAGGTCCGCGATCTGGCTTTCCTTGAAATTGGCGTCCACCCATAGCCCCTGCGCCGGCACGATGGCGATCAGCTGTGCGCCGATGGTGGCGTAGGCGCCCGGCCGGGCGCTGCGGTTGCCGACGGTGCCGTCGATGGGCGCCCGCAGCTCGGTGTAGCTGAGGTTCAGTTGCGCGGTGTCGCGGTCGGCGATGGCGCCAGCCAGCGCGGCCTCCGCCTGGCGCTTCTGGGTGTCGATGACGTCGATCTGGCGCTGGGCCGCCTGCAAGGTGGCCGTGGCCTTCTCGCCATTCGCCACCGCCTGCTTGTAGGCGGCGTCCGCCTTCTCGAAGGCCTGGATCGAAGCGGCGGCCGTGGCCGACAGGGCGCGGTAGCGGTCCTGGTCGTACTTGGCGCGATCGGTCTCGGCCTTGGCGGCGCCGACGCCGGCGGCGGCCTGGTTGATGACGGCCTGCTGCAGGCGGCGCTGCGCCTCCAGATTGGCCAGCGTGGCCTCCTGCGCCTCCACCGCCGCCACGGCCCGGGCAAGGGCGGCGCGATAGTCGCGGTCGTCCAGCTTCAGCAGCAGGTCGCCGGCGCGCACCGCCTGGTTATCGGTCACCGCCACCTGCGCGATGAAGCCGGACACCTTGGGCGCGATCACCGTGACGTCGCCACCGACATAGGCGTCGTCGGTGCTTTCGATGAAGCGGCCGCTGGTCCACCAGTCATAGCCGTAGGCTGCGGCCGCCACGCCCAGGCCGAGGCCCAGGACGGAAAGGAGGAGCGTGCGGCCCAAGCGCCGCGACTTCACCGGGCTGCCGGCAAGCCGGCCGTCCTGTTGCTGTTCATAGGTCTGGCTGGACATGGGATCGCATCCTTCAAGCGGCGGCGCCGGTCGGGGCGGCGGCGGATTCGGTGGGGTTCGGCGTGGGCGCGGTGGCGGCCGCAGTGGCGGGCGCAGTGGCGGGCCAAGTGGGATAGCGCGCCTTGGTGCGGGCGTCGGCGGCGGGGCCGGCCACGACACGGAAGGCGGGATAGGTCAGCGGCCGGCCGGTATGGCGATCGACCAGCATCGGTTCGGCTGGCGCACCGGTGGCGCTGTCCACCAGCTGAATGGCCGGGCCTTCGGGTGCGAAATGCTGGTTGCCCCAGGCCATGATGGTCCACAGCACGGGGCGGAAGTCCTGGCCGGCGGCCGTCAGCACATATTCATGGCGCAGCGGCCGCGTGCTGTAGGGCCGCTTTTCCAACAGGCCGTTGGCCACCAGCGTCTGCAACCGGCGGGTCAGCATGTTGGGTGCGATACCCAGATTCTTCTGGAACTGGTCGAAACGGCTGGCGCCCAGGAACGCCTCGCGCAAAATCAACATGCTCCACCACTCCCCCACCCGGTCCAGGCTGCGGGCGATGGGGCACTGCGGATTGATCGGGCTGCTATCGTGCATGGATGCCATCCTTGTGTTACTTTCATAATGAAAGCCACAGGACGCCATATAGACCTTGTTACTTTCATTATGCAAGCCACAAAGCCGGTCCACCCGGCTTGACACCCCCGCGACCGGAGCAAACCACCCATGTCGGAAACGGCGACCACCTCCACCACCGGCCCCAAGCTGTACCTGGACGACCTTTACCCCGGTCAGCGCCACGTGACCGGCACGCACCCGCTGGACGCCCCCGGGATCAAGGCCTTCGCGGCGCAGTTCGACCCCCAGCCCTTCCACCTGGATGAGGAGGCGGCCGGCCGCAGCTTCTTCGGCGGGCTGGCGGCCAGCGGCTGGCACACGGCCGCCGTCACCATGCGGCTGATGGTCGATGGCCTGCCCATCGCCGGCGGCGTCATCGGCGCCGGCGCGGACATCACCTGGCCCACGCCCACCCGGCCCGGCGACATCCTGCAGGCGCACTGCGAGATCCTGGAGGTAAAGCCCTCCCGATCCCGGCCCGACCGGGGGATGATCACCATGCGGACCGAAACGCGGAACCAGCGGGGCGAGGTGGTGCAGCTGATGACCACCCGGGTGGTGGTGTTCCGCCGACCTTCGGAAGGCTGAGATGGGGGCGGCGACGTCTTTTCGCCGCCCCTTCTTTTCGCCATAGTGGGCCGCCTTCCCATTGGGCGGACGCCTGACAGCGTTCGCGCCCTTCTTCAGGAGTAGCATCCCGTGCCCAAGAAAAGCGGAGTCGCCATCGTCGTCGGCTCCTTCCACAAGAATGAATGCGAGACGATGCTGGCCGCCGCCGCCGGAGCCATCAAGGAGCGCGGCATGAAGCTGCGCGCCGTGGTGCGGGTGCCGGGCTCTTACGAAAAGCCGCTGGCCACCAAACGCCTGCTGCAGCGCGACGATGTCGACGCCGTGGTGGTGCTGGGCATCATCGAGCATGGCGAGACGGCGCACGGCCGCGTTATGGGCCAGTCGGTCAGCGACGCGCTGGTCAACATGCAGCTGGACTTCATGAAGCCCATCGGCATCGGCATCATCGGCCCGGAAGTCTTCCCCACCCAGATCCAGCCCCGCCTGGTGGGTCACGCCGTGGCCGCCGTGGCCGCCGTGGAGGTCATGCTGACCGGCGCCGAATCCCCCTACGAGGTCTGATCATCCCGGCCCGCCGCCCTGGGCCCCCCGCCCTGGCTTGGCCGGGGCGGGGGCATGGCACGCCAGCGCTTTCGGCGCGCCTGGACAGGGCCGACTTCGACTATCCCGGAAGCGGATCGATGACCGGAAGCCTGGGATAGGCCGATGACCGCAGACGTGATGGATACCCCCAAGCCGACGCAGACGGATGGCCTGCCCGACCGTCCCCGGTTCTGGGCCATGGCCGCCATCCTGACGGCGGTGGGCATGGCCACGCTGGACACGGCCATCGCCAACACCGCCCTGCCCACCATCGCCGGCGACTTCCAGGCCACGGCCGCCGATTCCGTCTGGGTGGTGAACGCCTACCAGCTGGCGGTGGCCGCCGCCGTGCTGCCGCTGGCCTCGCTGGGCGACCTGTTGGGACAAAAGCGCGTCTACCTGGCGGGCCTGGCCCTGTTCGCCCTGTCGTCGCTGGCCTGCGGCATGGCCCCCACCCTGTTCCTGCTGGAAGTGGCGCGCGTGGTGCAGGGCCTGGGTGCGGCCGCCATCATGAGCGTCAACCTCGCGCTGATCCGCCACATCTATCCAGCCCGCATCATGGGCCGGGGGTTCGGCCGCAACGCCCTGGCGGTCGCCATCTCCTTCGCCATCGGCCCCACCGTCACGTCCACCATCCTGTCGGTGGCGACCTGGCATTGGCTGTTCCTGGTGAACGTGCCCTTCTGCCTGCTGGCCCTGGGCTTGGCCACCGTCACCTTGCCCGCCATCCCGCCCCTGGGCCACCGTTTCGATGGCGTGGCCGCGCTGCTGACCGCCGGCCTGTTCGCCCTGCTGGTGCTGGGCATGGGCGAGGCGGCGCACGCGGCGTCCTGGCCGCGGGTGGGGGCCGAGTTGGCGGGGGCCGCCCTGTGCGGCTTCCTGCTGCTGCGCCGGCAGCGGGGGCACCCCGCCCCCATGCTGGCCATCGACCTGTTCCGCAACCGGGTTTTCGCCCTGTCTGCCCTGACATCCGTCTGCACCTTCATCGCGCAGGGGCTGGCCTTCGTCGCCCTGCCCTTCCTGTTCCAGTCGGTCATGGGCCGGACGGCGGTGGAGACGGGCCTGCTGATCACGCCCTGGTCGGTGGTGGTGGCGGTGATGGCCCCCATCGCCGGCAAGCTGTCCGACCGCTATCCCGCCGGCATCCTGGGCGGCCTGGGTCTGGCCATGCTGTGCCTGGGCATGGCGCTGGCGGCGACGATGCCGGCCCATCCGTCCAGCCTGGACATCGCCTGGCGCCTGGGCGTCTGCGGCGCCGGCTTCGGCTTTTTCCAGTCACCCAACCTGAAGGCCATCATGAGCAGCGCCCCCCTGCACCGCAGCGGCGGGGCCAGCGGCATCGTCGCCACCGCCCGCCTGCTGGGCCAATCGACCGGCGCCGCCCTGACGGCCGCCTGCTTCGGCCTGCTGGCCAACCATGACCTGACCTATGGCGCCACGCTGGCCCTGTGGCTGGGCGCCTTCGCCGCCGGCGCCGCCAGCGTCGCCAGCTTCCTGCGTCTGACGGTGAAGCCTCAGCTGGCGGCCTGAACCTGCCGCACCACCGTCTCGCACAGGCGGTGGGTCTCCAACGCGTCGCGGGCGCTCAAGGTCCGGCCGGCGCGCAAGGCGCCCAGGAAATGGTCCACCGCCTGGCGGATGCCGCGCTGGTCCGACACGGGCGTCCAGTCGCCCCGCCGGGTGCTGGTGTGGGTGCCGGCCTCGGCGATGTGGATGTCGGCCATATCGACGACACGGTGGCGTACCGCCTGGCCATCGCGGCCCTGGCCGGAAACCTCCAGCACCTCTTCATTCACGCCGGCCACCCGGTTCATGGTGCCAATGGCGGTGCAGGCCATGGCGCCATCGCCCCCCGCAAGGGTCAGCACCACATGGTGCAGCAGGCCGTCCCGCACGCGGGCGTCCACCCGCAGCTCACGCACCGGCGCCGGCATGAGGAAGCGCAGCGTGTCCACGACATGGATGAAGTCATCGAACACCACCGTGCGCGGCGTGTCGGCCAAATCCACGCGATGCTTCTGCATCAGCACCAGGTCCCGGGGGGCCGCCGCCAGGGCGGCATAGGCTGGGGCGTGGCGGCGGTTGAACCCGACCATGAGGCTGACACCGCGCGCCTCCGCCAAATCCACCAGCCGCTCAGCGGCGGCGGCGGTATCGGCCAGGGGCTTGTCGACATAGGTGGGGATGCCCGCGGTCAACAGCCGGGTGACCAGTTCCTCATGCGCCGCCGTCGCGGCATGGACGAAGGCGGCGTCCAATCCATCGCGCAGCAAGGCGCCCAGATCGCTGTGGGCGTGGGCCACACGCCAGTCGGCGGCGATGGCCCGCACCTTGTCCGCATCGCGGGACATCAGCGACAAGGTGACATCACCGCGCGCCGCCAGGACCGGCAGGTAGGCCTTGCGCGCGATATCCCCCAAACCGATCATCGCGATACGCATGCATCCCCCAGTAGTCCCCTGAATATCCGGCGGGAACCTTAGCGCCGGGCAGACTGAAAAAACCAGCCACCGTCGGACATGATGCCGCACACAGTTTCAAATTAGAGGGCGAATCGTACAATCGGCGGCGGCGGAACAGCGGCACCCTGCGCCGTAAAACGGCCCCCGGGCGGGGACCTGACTGACGGGAGCCGCAGCGTTCATGGATAGCGATTTCCATCATGGGAATATATCTCCGTCATACCGCCTGCACGGCCCAATCCTGAAAACAGGAACATTCCGGAAGGCCCGGCTCGCGCCCCTTCCGCGACAATCCCCCAATCCCGGAAATGGCAGGCATGACGAAGAAATTGGCGGGCAAGGTGGCCCTGGTCACCGGCGGCTCGCGCGGCATCGGGGCCGCGACCGCGAAGGCCCTGGCCGGCGCGGGGGCGGATGTGGCGATCAGCTACCTGGCCTCATCCACCCTGGCCGACACCGTGGTGCGGGACATGCGGGCGGGGGGCGCCCGCGCGGCGGCGTTCAAGGTCGATCAAGCCAACCCACCCGAGATCGAGAGGCTGGTCGGCAGTGTCGTGGCCCAGTTCGGCCGTCTGGACATCCTGGTGAACAACGCCGGCATGTTCGCCACCGGTGACGTGGACGATCCCGACTGCGACATCGAGGCGCTGACCCGGCAGTATGCCGTGAACCTGGCCGGGGTGGTCACCGCCATCCGGGCGGCGTCGCGTGTATTGGCGGACGACGGCCGGATCATCGCGGTGGGCGCCTGCGTGGCGGCCCGCGTCGGCTTTCCCAGCCTGGCCGACTACACCGCCGCCAAGGCGGCCGTGGCCGGCTATTGCAAGGGGGCCGCCCGCGATCTGGCCCCCCGGGGCATCACCGTGAACGTGGTGCAGCCCGGGTCCATCGACACCGACCTCAATCCGGCCGGTGGACCCTTCGCGTCCGTGCAGGCCGCGATGAACGCCTTCGGGCGCTATGGCCGGCCGGAAGAGGTGGCGGCCGGCATTCTTTTCCTGGCGAGCCCCGATGCCTCCTTCGTCACAGGTTCGGTCCTGACCATAGATGGTGGTTACGGGGCCTGAGGCTCCCCTGTCACAACCGGTTTTATATGCTTGCGAACAGACTTGCCCCCCCAACGCGCTGTGTCCTGCAACAGATCCGCCCGCCTAGCAGGCCACGCCCGGGAAGGGAATGACCTCTCCATCCCGCCCCTCGCGCACCGGCCAGGGCCGCGCGGGGCCGATGGCGCCATCCAGCACGCCGGACGCCAGCGGGCAGGCCATGTCCTGCACCAGGGTCACCATGAGGTCGCGGGCGGCCACCAGATCGGCGGTCAGGAATCCCTCGGTGAAGCGGCCATGGACACCATGCACCAGCGCGTGGGCATCGGCGGACCGGCCTTGGCTGCGCCAAAGGCGCGCCAGGCTGAGGGCCGCGCGCAACTCCCACGACAGGGCCTCCTGCTGCCGCGCCCAGGCCATCGCGTCGTGGAAATGGGCCTCCGCCGCCTGCGCGGGGCCCATGCGTACGGCACTGGAACCGTCCTCCCGCATGAGCAGTTCACCCTTGACGCGCAGCAGTTCGGGCATGGCCCAGCGGATACCGCGCGTCTCCGACCGGCTCAGCGCCTGATCGATGACCTGCAGCCCTTCACTCACCTGGCCGGCCTGACCCAGGGCCTCCGCCCATTCGCCCAGATAGCCGATATAGCGCAGGGCGAAGTTGATCGCCTCCAGGTCCGCCATCGCGGCGCGCATTCCGGTCAGGCCGGCCGCGCGCTCACCCCGCAGTGTCTGCAGCCGATGCTTGAAATAGCGGCCCATCACCGCCCACGGTCCCAGGCCATGACGGGTGGCTTGGTCCTGCAGCTGCCCGACATAGCGATCGGCCGCGGCCAGATCCCCCACCAGCAGGGACACCTGGCAAGCCGCGGTGGCCAGGGCATACCCCAGCGTCAGGGCATGGTCCACGACTTGCGCCTCCTCCACCGCCATGGCCACCATGGCCGCCGCCTGGTCGGGAAAACCCTCGATCCAAAGGATGACGGACAGGGGCACGCACGCCGCCACCCGCTGGTCGTACTGGTAACGCACCAGGTGACCGCGATGATTGGGTCGGACATAGCGGCGCAGCCCATCCTCGATATGGCGCCGGCCGGCGGCATGATCACCAATCAGATGCAGGGCGAAACCCCGAATGCGATCGGCCGCCATCAGATCCACCGGGTCGGCCGACCGTACCGCCACGGCGCGGAACTGCTCAGAAATCTCCAGCGCCTGGCTATAGCGACCTTCATTGAAGATCTCGACGTATAGGCCCCACAGGGCGCGCAACTGATAGTCGATGTTGTCCAAATGGCGCGCCAGGGTCAGCGCCTGGCCCAGCACCGCGCGGATTTCCGGCCCCGGCCCCTTGGTGTAGATCAGCGACAGGCCCAGCGCCGCCAGCAGGCGCAGCATCCGTTCCGCATCCGGGCCTGGCACCGGCTCCGCCGCCGACGACGGCGGCATAATGTCCAATGCGCGGCGCACCGCCTCGCGGCATTCGTTCATCAGCGACAGCTGCATCCACAGCGGCACGGCCGCGGCGGTGAGGGAAAGACCCAGGCTGGCGTCCCCCTCGGGCCCGAAAGCCCAGATGAGGGCGGCGCGCAAATTGTCAATCTGCCGGCCGTAGACCTCCAGCCATTCCGCCGTGGGCCGGTGATCCCACTCCTGTTCCGCCCGCACCAGCAGGTCGCGGTGGCATTCGGCATGCCGGCGCAGCAGGCGAGGCAGCTCCCCGCTTTCCCTCAGCTTTTCCAGGGCGTAGGCCCGGGTCATTTCCAGCAACTTGTAGTGGACATAGTTACCGCTAACATCAGCGATCAAAAGCGACTTGGCCACGAGGTTCGACAACGCCACCAGAATGTCGGTCTGGCTGAGCAGCGTGTCGCCCGCCACGGTCGCGGCGGATTCCATGGTGAAGCCGCCGGCGAAAACTGCCAGGCGATGCAGCACCGTCCGCTCCGCCACGGGCAGCAGTTCATAGCTCCAGTCCAGCATGGCGCGCAGCGTCTGGTGCCGGGGCAAGGCGGTGCGCCGGCCCCGCACCAATAGGGCGAAGCGGTCGTTCAAACGGGTGGCCAAGCCGCGCAGCCCGAACAGGTCCAGGCGGGCGGCCGCCAGTTCGATGGCCAGCGGGATCCCGTCTAGGCCACGGCAGATCTCGGACACCAGCGGCACGTCGGCATCAGCGAAGGTGAAGGTGTCGACGCAGGCTGCGGCCCGCTCCACGAACAGGGCCACGGCGGAGTAGCCCAGGGCCTGTGCGGCGTCGATGGCGGCGGTCACCGGCGGGGTTTCCAGCGAGGCCAGGCGCTGCACCCATTCCCCCTCCGCCCGCAGCGGCTCACGGCTGGTGGCCAGGATATGGACGCCTGGGGCGCCCCGCAGCACGGTCTCGGCAAGCACCGCCGCCGTTCCCACCACATGCTCGCAATTATCCAGGATCAGCAGCAGGTTCTTGTCCTGCAGGATGGCGCCCAGGTCGGCGATGCGGTCGACCGAGACGCCCAGGGCCCCGGCCAGCACGCTGGCCGCCAGCGTGGCGTCGCCCAGGGTGGCGTCCGTCACCGGCGCGAAATCCACAAAGCGCGCGCCATCGGCATAACCGGCCGCGGCCGCCTCGGCCAGGGCCAGCGCCACCGTCGTCTTGCCGATGCCGCCCGGTCCGACAAGGGTGATGAAGCGACGGGTGGGCAGCTGTTCGGACAGGGTGCGGACCAGCGCCTCCCGCCCCACGACGCGGGTCAGCCGAACGGGCAGGTTATGGCCTGCCAGATCCCCGCCGGCGCCGCCGGGCGCGGGGGACGGCGCCAGGGTGACCGGTTCCGGCACCCCGTCCAAGCGCGTCACCGGCGCCACGAAGCAATAGCCCCGTCCGGGAACGTTGGCGATGTAGCGGGCGCCATCGCGGCCCTCGCCCAGGGCCTTGCGCAGGGCGGCGATGTTGACCCGCAGGTTGGCGTCATCGACATAGGTGTCGGGCCAGACATTGGCCACCAAGTCGTCTTTGGCCACCACCTGGCCGGCGCGTTCCGCCAGCACGATCAGGATGTCCAGCGCCCTGCTGCCGAGGCGCAGCGGGGCATCACCGTCCAACAGGATCTTGCGACCCGGCGAAAGGCGGAAGGAGCCGAACGTGAGCAGCCGTTCGGAGCCTGAACCAACCGTCGTATCGGTCATGCCACGCCCCCCCACGGTCCCCCCCCTCGCGGCAAGGACCCGCCGCCAGGTCCCCGACAAAATGGCGACATCGGCCGCGACCGGCCTACAACGCCTCAATCCCAATGAAATCCGCCAAGCAACCCCGTCATGGATAGAGATGCTCATGGAAACCGGAACAACAGGCGGAACCGTTCGAACATACCGCCGTATTCCATAAGACGCGACCAGAGGAATGCCGGCCGGCCCGCCGCCAGCGGACGAAATGATGCTGGCCCATGAGATCGCGACGGGCAATCCTCCAGGAGGCAATACCCCATCGAGACAGCCAGATTTTAAAAAATTCCGCAGTTTTCGCCTATTCGCCCCGTCCTCATGTCCATTTCGTTATTAGTGGGGCGCCGGTTGACGGCAACTTACAACAAATTACAGCACTTAATTCGCCATCAGGGCGGGCTAACGGCAGACTTCCCCCATCGTAAGGACGGCCTTCCGCGGGGTGCGGGGGCACCCATGACGGGGGCAGCCATGATGGACGCAAACCAAGGGAACATCGAAACGCGGGCCGCCGCCGACACCAGGTGGATCGCCGCTATGGTGGTGAAGCTGCTGGACGACGCCGGCGACATCCTGGACAGCGACCGCGACGCGGCGCGCGCCTGCATCGCCCGCGCCGCCGCCTTCCTGCGGGGGGAGGCCACCCCCCAGGGCATCCGGCCCGGTGGGGCCGGCCAAGCCGCCCCCCAGACGACCCGGGAGGCGGCCAAAGGCACGTCGCCCGCCGCATCATTGCCATCGCCAGCGATCACCGAGGCCATCCGCGGCGGCCTGGCGCCCTGGCAGATCCGCCGGGTGATCAGCCATATCGACGCCAATCTGGCCGGTACTATCCGCATGGACGGCTGCGCCACCGTCACCCGGCTCAGCACCCGCTATTTCTCACGGGCGTTCAAGAGCAGCTTCGGCGTGCCGCCGCACACCTATGTGGTGCAGCGTCGCATCCAGCGGGCGCAGCACCTAATGTTGACCACCCAGGAACCGCTGTGCCAGATCGCACTGGCCTGCGGCCTGTGCGACCAAGCCCATTTCTCCAAGCTGTTCCGACGCGTCGTGGGCCTCAGCCCCAGCACCTGGCGGCGGCAATGGCGCGACGCCCCGCTGGAACCGGCCTACCAGACCGAGGCGGCCTGATCCCCGTCCCTACAGGGAGATGGGCTGGAAGCTGGCGCGGTACTGGCTGGGCGTCATGCCCATGTTCTTGACGAACACCAGGCGCATGCGGTTGGCGCTACCGAAGCCGCTGTGGAAGGCGACCGTCTTCAAGGGAAGGTCGCCACCCTCCAGCAGGTTGCGGGCGGTGTCCACCCGCGCCCGCTCCACGAATTCGGCGGGCGTCACCTTGGCCTGCTGCACGAAAACACGGGCGAAGTTGCGGGCGCTCATGCCGGCCACCCTGGCCATGCTGGCCACCGTATGCTCCTCCGCCACATGCTGCATAACATGGGTCTGCACCCGGGCGATGGGGGAGCCGTCATCCGCCGGCAGCATGAGATAGGGGCTGAACTGCGACTGGCCGCCCTGGCGCTGCGCCACGACCACCAGGCGCTTGGCCGTGGCCAGGGAGATGGCCGCGCCATGATCCTCCGCCACCAGGGCCAGGCACAAGTCGATGCCGGCGGTGACGCCGGCGGAGGTGACCAGCGGCCCGTCGCGCAGGTAGATGCGGTCCAATTCCACCCGCGCGGCCGGGAAACGGTCCGCCAGCGCCGGCGCATCCTGCCAATGGGTGGTGGCGGCGCGGCCGTCCAGCAGGCCGGCGGCCCCCACCACGAAGGCACCGGTGCAGATGGAGCCGTAGCGCCGGCAGCGCGGCGCCGCCGCGCGCAGCCAGCCCGCCAGCCCAGGGTCCACCGGCCCCCTGGGCAAGTCCGGGCCACCCGCCACCAGCAAGGTGTCGAAACGATCGGCGACCGGGTCGATGATCCGGTCGGCCGCCAGGTACAAGCCGTTGGAGGCGCGCATCGGCCCAGCCGCCGTGCCCAGCACGGTCAGGGCGTAGTGATCCTGCGGCGGCAGGAAGCCGTTGGCCTCCGCAAAGACGTCCAGCGGCCCCGCCACGTCCAGGGCCTGGACGCCGGGAAAGATGGCGATGGCGACGGTACGCATGGGATGACCCCACCTTGGCGGAAGACAAGGGCATCTTGGCAGGAAACGGCGTATGCGTACAATTGCTGCCAAAGCCGGGCTGGCGTGAAATCGGCGGCGTCCCTACCCCGTCCCGAAAGGACCGCCGAATGTCCACGCACCCCTCGCGCACCGCCGCCCCGGGCCTGTTGCCCGTGGCCCCCGCCTCCTTCTTCGCCATGACCCTGGGCCTGGCCGAAACCGGCAACGCCTGGCGCAACGCCACCGATCTCTGGCATCTGCCGCCAGTGGTGGGCGAGGCCTTGCAGGGCCTGGCGCTGCTATCCTTCCTGTGGTGGGGACTGCTGTATGCCAACAAGTGGATCAGCCACCGGCCGGCGGCGCTGGCGGAATTCCGCGACCCGGTGCAATCGGCCTTCGTGGCCCTGGTCCCGGAATCCGTCATCCTCTCGGCGCTGGCCCTGCGCCCCTATGTGCCGGTGCTGGCCGTCGCCATCTTCGCGCTGGGCTCCGCCACCAACCTGGCCTACGGCGCCTACCGCCTGGCGCAGAACTGGAGTCGGGAGCGCGAGCCCGGGCACACCACGCCGTCGCTGTACCTGACCTATGTCGCCAGCGTGCTGGTGAACGCGCTGGCCGCCGGCCTGTTCGGCTATACCGAACTGGGCTGGGTGCTGCTGGGCGTGGGCGGCCTGTCCTGGCTGGTGACCGACAGCGTCATCACCCAGCAGTTGTTCGTGGGTGGCCTGGCGGCCAAGACACGCAATTTCATGGGCATCTACATGGCCCCGCCGGTGGTGGCCCTGGCGGCCTACCAGGTGCTGGCCGGGCGGGAGACCAGCCTGCCCCTGACCTACATCCTGTTGGGCTACGCCCTGTTCGTTACCGCCGGCCTGGCCCTGGCCTATCGCTGGCTGCGGGAGCAGGCCTTCGCCCCGGGATACTGGGCCTACACCTTCGGCGTCGCCACGCTGGCGCAGGGCCTGATGATCTTCGTCCCCCGGGCCGGCAGCCCCGTGATCGACGGCCTGGCGGCGGCGGCACTGGTCGCCACCACCCTGCTGACCCTGGCGGTGGCCGTGGGCAGCATCGGACTGCTGGTCCGGCGCGCCTATTATCCGGTGGTGCCCGCGCCCTCCCCCGCGCGTTGACCCCTGCCCCTTGATTCGCACGCCGTTTACAACATTTCACTGCACAACCGCGTTCGGCGGCGCCACCATGGTCCCCCAACGGATTTCCCCCCGCGGGGCCGGGTGGCGCCGCGACGCTTGCGATGCATGGGTATGCAGCGGTGGCGGGAACCTTTCGGCACCCCACCCAATTGACCAATAGATTGAAAACTACTTGAGTTCTGCACGTCAAATGGGGGCATATTGCTGGGGCAAGAAAGGACCCCATGCAGATCACCAGCAACAGCTTCCGTGATGGCGGCCGCCTGCCCGATGCCTGTGCCTACGCCGTCACCTCCAGCATCGGCCGCGTCCGGCCGGGACCCAACCGCAATCCCCATGTGGCGTGGAGCGACCCGCCGGGGGGAACGCGGTCCTTCGTGCTCACCGTGCACAGTCCCGACGCCCCGCACCGCTGGAACGACGCCAACCGGGAAGGCAGGACGCTGTCACCCGACCTGCCCCGCGTGCCCTTCTATCACTGGATCCTGATCGACCTGCCCGCCCGGACGCGGGAGGTCAAGGAAGGCCGGCACAGCGCCGGCATCACCAACCGCGGCAAGCAAGGCCCCTCGGCGCCGGAACCGGCGGGCGCCCGCCACGGCATGAACGACTTCACCATCCTGTACCTGGAGGACAGGGCGCGGACCGGCGACTATTACGGCTATGATGGTCCCTGCCCGCCGTGGAACGACAGCATCTTCCACCGGTACATCTTCACCATCCATGCGCTGGACATTCCCCGTCTGCCAGTGGTGGGGCCCATCAACGGCACCTCCACCCTGCTGGCCATGGCGGGGCATGTGTTGGACCGGGCCAGCATCGTGGGCGGCTATTCCCTGAATCCGGCCCTACTGGGTGCCAATTGACACCGGTCACCTTTGGCCGTTAGGGACCCGGCGTCTCCACCGCCACGGCGCCCGCCCGGCCGCGCAGGGGATACAGCGCCGCCAGGCTGATGAGGGCGGCACCAGCCAAATAGGCGCCGACATAGGGCAGCCCTCCCGACTGGGCAAGGGATTGCGCCAGCACGGGCGCGATGCCGCCACCCAGGATACCGCCCAGGTTGAAGGTCATGGACGTGCCGGTGTACCGTACCCGCGCCGGGAACAGGCTGGGCAGCCAAGCCCCCAGGGGACCGTAGACGAAACCCATGACCAGCAGCGCCAGGCAGAGGAACAACCCCACCACGGCCAGCGAGCCACTGGCCATCATTGGGGCCAGCACCAGGCCCACCAGCGCCGTCATGACGCAGCCGGCCATCAGCACCCGGCGGGGCGAGGCCAGGTCCGCCCACCAGCCGGCCGCGATGATGCCCACGGCCAGGAACAGGATGGCGCCCAACTGCACCCCCAGGAAGGCCGTGCGGCTGTAGCCCAGGGTAGTGGTGCCGTAGCCCAGGGCGAAGGCGGTGGCGAGGTAGAACAGGGCGAAGCAGGCAATGGCGGCGAAGGTGCCGCCCAGGGTCTGGCGGGGGAAGTCGCGCGCCACCTCGGCCAAGGGGACGGCCGCCGGCGGCCCCTGCTCCAGCGCCTTGGCGAAGGCTGGCGTCTCCGTCAGCTTCAGGCGCACCCACAGGCCCAGCAGCACCAGCACGGCGCTGCCCAGGAAGGGCAGGCGCCAGCCCCAATCATGGAACTGGGTCGGCGTCAGGAACTCGCCCAGCAGCAGGAACAGGCCGTTGGCGGCGATGAAGCCCACCGGCGCGCCGATCTGCGGAAACATGCCGTACCGGGCGCGGTGGCTGGGCGGCGCGTTCTCCACCGCCAGCAGGACGGCCCCGCCCCACTCCCCACCCAGGCCGAAGCCCTGGCCGAAGCGCAGGACGCACAGCAGGAAGGGGGCGAGCCAGCCAATGCTGTCATAGGTGGGCAGCAGGCCGATCAGCACCGTCGATCCACCCATCAACAGCAACGAGGCCACCAGCGTGGATTTGCGCCCGATGCGGTCGCCGAAGTGGCCAAAGACGATGGAGCCCAGCGGCCGCGCCAGGAAGGCGATGCCGAAACTGCCATAGGCGGCCATCAATTGGGCGGAAGGCGACGCAACGGGGAAGAACAGCGGCCCGAAGACCAGCGAGGCGGCGGTGGCGTAGATGTAGAAGTCATAGAACTCCACCGCCGTGCCCACCAGGCTGGCGACAAGGATGCGCGCCGAAGACGGGGTACCGCCCGCTGCTTTTGACATTTTATTTCAACCCCGATTTTCAGCCGTTCTTATCCGTTCCCTGGGGTATGGCCGGCGGACGCCGTGAGGTCAAGGCCAAGTCCTGAGACACTCTTGCAAACGGGGCCATTGACAGAAGTTATGAAATATAACAGTGTTGGCCAAGCACGGTTCATAGAAAGCCGGCGGGGAGGATACCGAGCATGACGCCAACACCAGTCCGCGTTTGCATCTCCGATGGGCCCGCCACACGCTATGGCGGCCGACACCGCGTCGGCGCCGCGCCGCTTTAAGCACCGCCTGTACCCAAGCAGCAAAACGCCGGCGCCCCGGTCAGTCCGGAGGCCGCCCAATAAAATCCGAGGGAGGCATCATAAAATGGTAAAGGTGACTTTACAGGCCACTTCCGCGACGATGGCGACGGCCATGGCCTTGTGCCTGTCGGCATCGGCCCTGGCGCAGTCAGCGCCCCAGCCCGCCAGCGACACGCTGCAGGACATCGTGGTGACGGCCGAACGCCGCACCGAGAACCTGCAGGACGTGGCCATCGCCGCCATGGCCATCAGTGGCGACAAGCTGGCCGACAAGGCGGTGACCCGCCTGTCGGACCTGCAGTTCGCCTCGCCCGCCCTGACGGTGACGGACGCGGGCCTGACCCAGTCGGTCAACATCCGCGGCATCGGCCTGGCCAGCGGATCGCCCCAGGTGGCCAACGGCGTGGCCACATACATCGACGGCCTGTTCCAACCGCCCATCGTCACCACCAACAGCTTCTACGACATCGCCAACGTCGAGGTGCTGCGCGGTCCCCAGGGCACGCTGGTTGGATCGAATTCCACCGGCGGCGCCATGTTCATCACCAGCAAGAGCCCGGAACTGGATCGGGTGGAGGGCTATGGCGAGGTGGCCTACGGCAACTACGCCACCGTCGCGACGCAGGGCGCCATCAACATCCCCCTGACCGATACGCTGGCCATCCGCCTGGCCGCCAACCATCGCGAGCACGACAGCTATTATGACGACGTCGGCCCCTATCACAACCAGCCCGGCGGCCTGAACGAGACGGATGGCCGCCTGGGGGTGCTGTGGCGCCCCGGCGCCTTCCAGGCCCTGCTGAAGGTGGAGGCGGCGAACAAGAACACCGGCGGTTACGCCTACCGCCCCGTCCCGGGCACGCTATACGCCGACGCCGCCGTGCCCGGCATCCGCAACCTGGACTACAACGCGCCCACGCAGAATTCCGAGCGCGCCATCATCAACAGCCTGGAACTGCGCTATGAGTTCGAGGACGGCATCACCGTGCGGTCGCTAAGCGGCTTCCAGAACAAGCGCATCAACAACCTTTATGACAGCGACGCCACCGAGGCCGCGACCCAGACCGAGCAGCAGTACGTGCGTGAGCGGGAATGGACGGAGGAGGTCAACATCCTCTCCCCCACCGATGGCGCCTTCAACTGGATCGTCGGCGGGTATTACCAGCGCAACAAGATCGATGTCGACATCCTGAACGAGAACGCAGGGTTCCCCACCAACATCGGCACCAAGAACAACAAGCTGACCACCGGCGTCTTCGCCCAGGGCGGCTACAAGATCACGCCGGACCTGGAACTGCAGGTGGGCGCCCGCGAAAGCTGGTTCCACGTCACCGGCGACGGCGGCGTCTACATCGGCCGCGGCATCCCCGTCTTCCCCGCCAACGGCCTGCAGGTGGCCGATACCGCCGGCCGGCATGACGACAGCATGCCCACGGGCAAGGTGGCGCTGAACTGGAAGCCGGACGCCGACACCCTGTTCTACGCCTTCGCCGCGCGCGGCTACAAGCCGGGCGGCTTCAACTCCTCCACCTCGGAATTCAGCCCGGAAACGGTGTGGGACTACGAGGTGGGCTGGAAGTCCACGCTGCTGGATGGCCACCTGCGCACCCAGTTGGGCGCCTTCTACAACGATTACAAGGGCTTCCAGTTCGGCCGCATCGACCTGACCAACGGTCAGAACGGCGTCGTCAACCTGGCCGACGCCACCATCAAGGGCGTCGAGGGCCAGGTGCAGGCCAAGTTCGGCGCCTTTGGCGCCGATGCCGGCTTCGCCTATGTCGACAGCCAGTTGGGCTCCATCACCGTGGTCGACCAGCGCCTGCTGCCGCCCGGCACCCTGGGGCCGCAGTGCCCGGCGGGCACCGCCAGCAACCCGCCCGTCTGTTTCGACTACACCGGCTATCTGCGCACCGGCGGCGGCGGGCCCAACCTGTTCTCGCCCAAATGGACCGGCAACGCCGGTATCGACTACACCATCGAGTTGCCCAATGGCATGACCCTCACCCCCCGCCTGAACCTCGCCTATGTCGGGCCCAGCTATACCGACATCCTCTACTCCCGCGTGACCGATTACCTGGCCGCCCGCACCCTGTTGTCGGCCCTGGTCACGCTGCGGTCCGGGGACTGGACGGTGGAGGCCTATGCCACCAACCTGACCGACCGGAAGTACGTCACCGGCCAGTCCGGCAACAATGAGTTCTACGGCGCGCCGCGCGAATACGGCCTGCGCCTGCACCGCGAGTTCTGACGGAGAACACCCCATGCCCCATCACCCCCTGACTCTGAGCCTCGCGGCCACCGCCAGCCTGCTGGCCCTCTCCGTCCCCTTGGGTGGCGCCCGCGCGGCGGAACCCGACCTGAAGGGCCGCTGCCTGGCGCTGGAAAAGACCATGGCCGGCCGCTGGCCGGACGGCAGCACCCGCATCGTCTCGGCCACGCCGCAGGCCGCCGGCCCCGTCACCCTGCCGCCCATGATGCCAGGCGCCCCCGGCACGCCGGTGCAGTTGCCGGAACATTGCGAAGTCTACGGCGTGATGCATGAGCGCACCGGCGTGGACGGCCAGGCCTACGCCATACGCTTCCACATCCGCCTGCCCGCCGCCTGGAACCAGGGCTTCTTCTTCCAGGGCGGCGGCGGCACCAACGGCGAGGTCGGCAACGCCATCGGCCCCACGGGCTCGGACACCCCGCCGGCCCTGGTACAGGGCTATGCCGTGGTCAGCCAGGATTCCGGACACGACAATGGCCGCAACACCGATCCGACGCACGGCGGCACCACCGCCTTCGGCTTCGACCCGCAGGCGCGGGCGGACTACGGCAACGCCTCGCTGAAGCCCGTGGCCGATGCCGCCAAGGCCCTGGTCGCGGCCTTCTACGGTGCCGCCCCGCACCGCTCTTACTTCGTCGGCTGCTCGAAGGGCGGAGAGGAAGGCATGGTCTTCGCCCAACAGCATCCGGAGGAGTTCGACGGCATCCTGGCCAGCGCCCCCGGCTTCGCCCTGCCCCGCGCCGCCCTGGCCCAGGCGTGGGACGTGCAGGCCTTCGCCGGACTGGCCAAGGGGCCGGATGGCCAGCCGTCCTTCCCCTTGCTGTCCGCCGCCTTCAGCGACGCCGACCTGAACCTGGTCCGCGACGCGGTGCTGGAGGCGTGCGACGCCGACGATGGCGCCAAGGACGGTATCGTCGGCACCTTCGCCCAGTGCACCGCCGCCAAGGTGGCACCGGCGCTGAAGGCCCGCACCTGCGCCGGCGCCAAGGCGGACGGCTGCCTCAGCGCCGACCAGGTCACCGCCATCACCCGGTCCTATGGTGGACCGCGCACCAAGGCCGGGCAGGCGATCTACAGCGACTGGCCCTGGGATGCCGGCGTGGCCGCCCCGGGCTGGCGCATTTGGAAGCTGGGCCTGGCCGACAAGGTGCCCAGCCTGAACGTAGCCCTGGGCGGCGCCTCGCTGGCCTCGGTCTTCACCACGCCGCCCACGCCCCTGCCGCCGGATCCGCAGGCGCTGCTGCGCTGGCAAATGGGCCTTGACATCGACCAGACGGCGGCGCGGCTGACGGCCACCAGCGCCACCTTCCCCCGGTCCGCCTGGCAGGACGTGTCGGCACGCTCGGCTGATCTGTCCGGCCTCAAGGCACGGGGCGCCAAGCTGATGGTGCCGCACGGCGCCTCCGACCCCGTGTTCTCCATCAACGACACCCTGGCCTGGTGGCGGGAGGTGGACGGCCGCGAGGGGGGCAAGGCCGCCGCCTTCGTCCGTGTCTTCCCGGTGCCGGGCATGAACCATTGCGCCGGCGGCCCGGCGACCGCGCACTATGACGCCTTCGGCGCCCTGGTGCGCTGGGTGGAGCAGGGCCAGGCGCCGGACCGCATCCTGGCCAGCGCCGGGCCGGACACCCCCTGGCCCGGCCGCACCCGGCCCCTGTGCCCCTACCCCAAGGTGGCGCGCTATAAGGGCACGGGGGACCTCAACAGCGCCGACAGCTTCGACTGCGCGTTGTGAGGCCCTACGCCGCCACCCTACGCCGTCTCTGGGGCCCCAGCCTCGGGGGCGGCGCCTTCCGGCTGGCGATGATGCCGGCCGACGCACAAGCCCACGCTGATGACCAGGGCCAGGATGGCCAGGCCCTCCAGCACGGTGGGCCAGCGTTGGTCCCACAGGAATCCGTACAGCAGGGCGAACAGCGTCTCGAACAGGATCATCTGCCCCATCAGGGTCAGGGGCAGCAAGCGGCTGGCCCGGTTCCAGAGGGCGTTGCCTACCACGCTGGCGCCAATGGCCACGCCGGCGCTGACGCCCCAGAATAGGGCCCAATCGCCGACGGCATGCGGCGTGGGGTGCCAAAGGAAGGCAGGCGCGGCCAGCAGCAAGGCCAGGGCCCCGGTGGCGACACCGGTCAGCAGCGACCAGTCGTGCGCCGACACGGCCGGCAGGCGGGCCAGCCAGCGGCTGTTCAGCACGGCGTAGAGGGTCCAGGACGCCAGCGCGCCACCGGCGCACGCCAGGCCCAAGAATCGTTCCGTAATCGAAATAGACCCGATAACCGGCCGCCCCATCAGGTCGATGCCGATGAGCGACACCCCGGCCACCCCCAGAAGCAAGGGCAGGATCAAGGCCCGCAGCGGAACCGCCCCTTGCTCCCGGCTACCCACCAGGGTGACGGCCATGGGCAACAGGCCGATGACCAGCGAGGTGGCGGCGACGCCGGCCAGGTGCACGGCGCTGGCCAGGAAAATGTAATAGACGATGTTGCCCAGCAGGCTGAGGCGTAGCAGCGCCAGCCATTCCCCACGCCCCACCTGGCTTTTGAGCGTCGGCCAGCGCGATAGGATCAGCACCCCCGAAACCAGGCCGTACAGCAGATAGCGCGAGGCCGCCAGCTGCAGCGGGGAAAAAGCCTGGAGCACCCGGGGCCCCAGGAACACCACGCCCCAGAACGCCCCCGCCATCACGCCGCAGCCGATCCCGGCCAGCATGGTCCTATCCGTCTTCATGGCCCTTACCCTTTCGTCGCCCTGAAAATGGCGACGGGGCGGCCAAGCCTATAGACGGATCCTGTCATTGTTTGGGCTCGGACTATTGCCACTCAAGGATAATCCTGCCGCGTGTGCAGAACGGCCAGCACCTCAATGTGCGTGTCCAGCACCTGATAAATCACGATGTAATTCGGATGAGCGACGATCTCACGTGTGCCGGGAACCCGGCCGGGACGGAAGAGATACGGATGCTCGGCTGCCGGAAGGACGGCATCCTCAATGATCTGCCGCATCCGACGGGCAGCGAAGGGCCTACGTCGCGGACATGGCATTGCGCTGGGCGACACGCTCTTCAGCGCGCCGGATAATCTCATCCATCTCCGCCATGACAGCGTCATGCGGAATAAGGGGACGGCCATCTTCCTGGCTAGCGCGCACCTTCTCCCGGAACCAGCGGTCGTAGCGGGCCGCTGCTTCTTCGGATTCATGTTCCGACACAATGGGCGATAGGGCGCTCATGAATACATGAATAACAGAATTCGGGCCGGGGCACAGGCAGTCTTTGGAACCAGCACGTCCCTTACTGTCCCCTCCCATGCTGGCGGCGGTAGGCGGCGGGGGTCAGGCCCACGGCGCGGCGCAACGCGCGGGTCAGCGCGCTCTGGTCGGCGTAGCCGGACTGGTATGCGATCTGGGCGATGGGCAGGGTGGTGCCGGCCAGTTGGTCCATGACGCGGGCCAGGCGCAACGACGCGACGTAGGCCTGGGGGGTCTGGTCCAGTTCCTCCCGGAACAAGGCGTGCAGGCGGCTGGCGCTGAGACCCGCCGTGCGGGCCATGCCCTCCACCGTCCACGGCCGCTCCGGCGCCGCCTCCAGCCGGGCCAGCAGGGCATGCAGGCGCGAGGCCGGGCGGGCCGGTTCCGCCATTAGCGTATCCAGCAGCAGGGGCGTCCAGTGCCGGGCAAGGCCGTCCAGGGTCCGGCCGCCCCCATCGGCATTGCCCGCGGTCAGGGTGATGAAGTCCAGCAGGCGGCGCACGGCCGGCGTCATGGGCAGGAAAGTACGGCGGCCCAACCGTTCCAGCATGCGCTCGTCCGGCGCACCGGCCCCCTCGCCACCGGCGCAGTCCACGATCAGGAAGCGATTGTCGCCCTCGGCCCGCTGGCAGTGCACTTCCCCCGGCAGGACGAAGGCGGCGACAGCGGCATCCACCCGTCCCCCACGTCCGCCCACCTCCATCTCCAGGGTTCCCTGGCAAGGCAGCACGATCTGGGCATGGTCATGGGTATGGCAGAACCCGGCCGACTGATACCGGCGGAAGCTGAGATGGCTGTCGGCTGAGAGGGCGGTCATGGCATGCGGGCGCAAATGCGGCCAACGGGGGTTGAGAGGTCAACCCATGGTGTCACGGTTGGCAGGCCCGGGAAAGCGCCACCAAGGGCGAAGCCCCCATACCAGTCCGCCGATCGAAGGTTCCTCGGCGGGGTGATCGGGGGATGTAAAGGAAAAGATCCTGAAACGGCGGCGGCGGCAAGCGCACGCATTCGCCTGGCAACTATCTGTTAACCAATAATTTTCGGAAAAATAGCCAGAACTTGGCATCGCTATCGTCGATTAAAAATAAATTTAAACTCATGAAATCGTATTTAATTTCTTAAAACGCCATCACGCCCTCTAATCGAATGATTAGCGATATTGATTGTGACCGGCGCCGGAAAGGTCGGATCGACATACGCTAGAGAAACGACCCCAATTTCTCAAGCTTTAGTCTTTGGGAAATGCACCCTGTCGGCCCGGAAGCGGCTGCCGGGCGCGGCATTTCGATGCCGCGAACAAGAAAAACCATCAAATGTGGGAGGGACTCTCGTGACCTTGATGACGAACCATGGCTCCACGTCGGCATGCCGGGGCCCCCGCGGGCGCGTGACGCCCATGACCGGGGGCCTCTGGGCCATGACCGCCGTCTGCGCCCTGCTGGCCTTGGCGCCGGCCACGGCCCGCGCCAGCGACGCCGACGAACTGCGCAAGCTGCGCCAGCAGATGCAGGAGGCCCAGGCCCAGATGGCGGCCCAGGCCAAGGCCATGCAGGCGATGCAGGACCGGCTGAACACGCTGGAGGCGCAGCAGACCCAGACGGCAGGCCAGACAGCCGCCAGCACCCAGACGGCGGCACAGGCGGCCCAACAGGCCCAGGCCGCCCAGTCAGCGGCGCAAGCAGCGCAGAAGGTGGCGGACGCAGCCGCCCATCCTCAGTTGCCCAAGGACGGCAGCCTGACCTTCTACGGCATCACCCTCTACGGCACCGTCGACATGGGCTTCTCCTACCAGTCGCACGGCGCGCCGCTCAGTCCGTACTACCCGCCGGGGCTGGACTATCTGGTCAGCAAGAACGGCAACAAGGGCATCGCCTCACTGGCTCCCAACGGGCTCAGCCAATCCAAGGTCGGCCTGCGCGGGTCGGAGGAATTCGCCGACGGATGGTCAGCCCTGTTCAAGGTGGAGACGGGCTTCAATCCCCAGTCGGGCCAGTTGGCCGATGGACCGCGTTCCATGGCCGCCAACAATGGCCTGGCGCTGACCAAGCAGACGGCGAACGGCGATTCCAGCCACGCCGGCCAGGCGTTCAACCGTGCCGCCTATGTAGGGATCAGTTCTCGAGAGTGGGGCACCGTCACCGTCGGCCGCCAGAACACACTGCTGGCCGACAACATCTTCGCTTATGATCCGTTGCAGGCCTCCTACGCCTTTTCCGTCATCGGCTTCTCCGGCCTGACGGGCGGTGGGGGCAGCACGGAGGATTTCCGCCTCGACAACGCCGTCAAGTACACGAACCAGTTCGGCCCCCTGCGGGTCGGTGCCCTGTACCAGTTCGGCGAGGACAATGGCGGCATGCATGGCAATGCTCTGCAACTGGACGCGGGCGCCGATATCGGCGGCCTGTCGTTCGATGCAACCTACGCGCAGAAGCAGGACATGGTGTCGGCCGGCAACCTGACCGCGGCACAGATGACGCAGGCGACGGCGCTGGGCTACAACCCCGGCAACTCCTTGGCGGCCACTATTTCCGACAACACCTCGTACGCGCTGATGGGCTCGTACACGCTGGATCCGCAGTGGAAGCTGTTCGCCGGGTACGAGTACATCGACTTCGCCAATCCCTCGGTCCCCTTGCGCGCCGGCTCGACCGACATCGGCGGGTATACCCTGGCTTTCGTGAACAACAGTGCCTTCGTCCACGACAAGATCATCCAGATCACCTGGGCGGGCGCGCGCTACGCCGTCACGCCCAAGGTGGACTTGTCGGCAGGATTCTACCACTACGACCAGAACAGCTTCGGGGCCAAAAGCTGCGCCGACGCCAGCGCCGCCACCTGTTCCGGCACGCTCAATGCCTATTCCCTGGTGGCGGATTATCGCTTCGCCCGCCGCTTCGACGCCTATCTGGGCGTCATGTACTCGGAAGTCGCGGGCGGCATGGCGGCGGGCTATCTGCACACCGACAACATCTCTCCCACCACGGGTGTCCGGTTCAATTTCTAGGACCTGTCCCATGCTGAAGCGGGCGGCGGAAGCCGCCGCCCGCACGCCGCCTCATCAGTACCGATCCTCATCGATGCGCTTATCGTTGATGGCATGCTCCACCGCGTGCCGCGCCTCTTCCAGATGATGGAAGGCGGCATTGCGCCAACCCGCGGCATAGGGGTTGTCTTCCTCGGATCGCAAGTCATGCTCGGCGGTGGCGATCAGGTCCAGCGCCTTGGTGAGACGGCCCCGGTGGTTGATGTTGGTGTCGATGGGCGGGTTCCAGTTGGGGTCCCTGCCATCGTCATAGCTGGCGTGGCGGATTTCGCCGATGGCACCGTTCACATGGTCGATGGCGGCGAACTGGTCACGCACCACGTTGTATTCCGCCGGGCGATCCAGCAGGGCGCGGGCCATGCGCAGGTCCGACAGGGCGTGCAGATAGGCGGGGTGGGCCGGCTGCGCGTGCGCCGGATGGGGTGCGGTGGCGCAGGCCGACGCGGCCATCAGAACCAGGGCGGCACCCAAGACTTTGACATGCTTCATGATGGTTTGCTCCTTCCTTCCAGGCGGCGGTTACCCCCAACCGGGCCCGTCCGTCCTTTCGTCCGCCCACGGTCGCGGCGGATTGGAGCCGAAATGGGGCGCGGCAGCGGCGTGTCCACGGCACGCCCCGCGCCAAAACCGCGCACCCCAAAGATGCATGACCGATAGGCCAATACGCCAGCATCCAGCATAATCATTTGAAATATATAGATAATTGACGAAGGCTCAGCCCGCGCCTGTCGCAGCGGCCAGGCCTTTGGACGGCGACGGGTCGCCCTATTCCCGCCGTATCACCCAGCGAGAACCGGTCCACGACCTGCATCAACGCGAGGTGCCCGGCACCATGGAAAGCACTGTGATATTGGGCGGCCTGTCCGGAATAATGAGCGCCTACAACCTGTCCCAGGGCCAGCTGGGCTGGTCCATGCTGCTGGCCCTGAAGCAGACCCTGGACCGGCACCTGGCCCAGGATGAAGCCGAGGACGGAACGCCCGCCGACGGCGGGCCTTCTGGCACGCCCTCCTAACCCCGGCTCAGGCGGTCAGGCGGCCGCCGGCGCTGGCCTTTTCCCACAGCAGGGGCGCCGGTTTCCAGAACTGGCCCTGGTAGCCGTCCAAGAAGCCCTCCATCAGGCGCAGCACGTTCTCCAGCCCCAGGCCGTCGGCGTGGAACATCGGCCCGCCCTTGTGGGCCGGGAAGCCATAGCCGTTGAGATAGACGACATCGATGTCCGACGCGCGCTGGGCGATGCCCTCGCCCAGCAGGGCCGCCCCCTCGTTGGCCAGCGCCAGCAGGCAACGGGCCACGATCTCCTCATCCCCGACGACACGGGGGCTGAGGCCGAATTCCTGGGCGACTTCCTTGGCATGGGCCTGGGCCAGGGCATCGACCTCCGGGTCCGTTTCCCGCGCCCGGGTGGCCGGATCGTACTGGTAATAGCCCTTGCCCGTCTTCTGCCCGAACCGGCCAAGCGCGCAAATCTTGTCGGGGAAGGTGGAATAGGGGCGTTCATCGCCCAGCGCCTTGCGGCCGGCGCGGATGGCCCGGCCGATGTCGTTGCCCGCCAGATCCATCATGGCGAAGGGGCCCATGGCCATGCCCCAGCGTTCCAGGGCGCCGTCCACCTGCCAGGGCAGCACGCCTTCGTCCACCAGGAAGTAGGCCTGGCGCAGGTATTCCTCGACCATGCGGTTGCCGATGAAGCCGTTGCAGACACCGGCGACGACGCCGACCTTGCCCAGCTTGCGCGACAGCGCCATGGCCGTGGCCAGCACCTCGGGCGCGGTCTCGGCCCCCCGCACCACCTCCAGCAGGCGCATCACCGGCGCCGGGCTGAAGAAGTGCAGCCCCACCACCTTCTCCGGCCGGCAGGTGATGGCGGCGATAGCATCCAGGTCCAGGGTGGAGGTGTTGCTGGCCAGGATGGCGTCCGGCCCGCAGACCTTGTCGAGCGTGCGGAAGATGTCCTGCTTCACGCCCATATCCTCGAACGCGGCCTCGATCACCAAATCGACGGCGGCGCAGGCGGCCAGATCCGTGGCGGTGTGCAGGCGGCCCAGGCGGCGGTCGCGCTCCGCCTCATCCAGCCGGCCCTTAGCCACCGCGGCGTCGTAGCCCTTGGTGATGCCGGCGACACCCTTCCGCACCCCGGCCTCATCCCGGTCCAGCAGGATGACCTCCAGCCCGGCGTTGACGGCCACGGTGGCGATGCCCGCCCCCATGGTGCCGGCACCGATGACCGCCACGCGCTCGATGGCCCGGGGCTGCACGTCGGGGCTCAGCCCGTCGATGCGGGCGGCACGGCGCTCGGCGAAGAAGGCGTATTGCAGCGCCTTGGATTCCGGCGTCACCACCAGCTCGCGGAACAGGTTGAATTCCTTCTGCAGACCCTGGTTAAAGGGCAGCTCCACCGCCGCCCGCACCGCCTCGATGCAGGCCAGGGGCGCCGGCAGGGGGCGCTTCAGCCCATCAATCTGGCGCTGGAACCAGTCGGCGCCGGCGTCCGCCGGCAACGCCGCCCGTTGCAGGGACAGGCGCGGCTTGGCGCCGTCGCGCGCCGCCTGCCTGGCCACGGACACCGCGTCCTCGATCAGATCACCGGTGGACAAGGTGGCCAGGCCCAGCTTGGCCGCCGTGGCGGCGTTCACCGGCGTGCCGGACAAGATCATGTCCAGGGCCGCCTTCACCCCAATGGCGCGGGGCAGGCGCTGGGTGCCGCCGGCCCCCGGCAGGATGCCCAGCTTCACCTCCGGCAGGCCCAAGGTGGCATTGGCGGCGACCACGCGGTGGTGGCAGCCCAGCGCCACCTCCAGCCCGCCGCCCAGGCAGGTGCCGGCGATGGCGGCCACCACCGGCTTGGCCGCCTGGTCCAGGTCGATGATCACATCGGGCAGCGTGGGCACGGCCGTGGCCCCGCCCCGCGTGCCGGCGGCGAATTCCTCGATGTCCGCCCCGGCCGAGAAGTGGCGCGTGCCGCCGGTCAGCACCACGGCCTCCACGTCCGGCCGGGTCATGACCATCGCCAGGGCGGCGCGCAGATCGCGGCGCAGGGCCAGGTCGAAGCTGTTGACCGGGGGGCGGTTCAGGGTCAGGACGGCGACGCCGTCGCGGATATCGATGTGCACCGGCATGGGACGCGCTCCTTCTTGGCGGGGATTGGGCTCAGACGGACTCGACAAGGGCGGCGATACCCTGCCCGCCGCCGATGCACATGGTGACCAGCGCACGCCCGCCGCCCACTCGACGCAGCTCATAGACCGCCTTCACCAGGTTGATGGCGCCGGTGGCGCCCACGGGGTGGCCCAGGGAAATGCCGCTGCCGTTAGGGTTCACCCGGTCGGGGTCGAAGTCCAGTTCCCGCGCCACGGCGCAGGCCTGCGCCGCGAAGGCCTCATTGGATTCGATGACGGCCAGATCCTGGACCGACAGGCCGATGCGGGCCAGCAGCTTGCGCGTCGCCGGAATGGGCCCGATGCCCATGTAGGCCGGGTCCACCCCGGCGTGGGCATAGCCCATCAGGCGGGCCAGCGGCGTCAGGCCCAAGCGCTTCACCGCCTCGCCCGAGGCCAGCACGACGGCGGCGGCGCCATCGTTGATGCCCGAGGCGTTGCCGGCGGTGACGGTGCCGTCTTTCTTGAACACGGTGCGCAGCTTGGCCAAGTCGCCCGGCGCCAGGTCGGGGCGCACATGCTCATCCGTGGCGAACTGCACGGCCTGGCGCTTCACCGTGATCTCGATCGGCAGGATCTGTTCAGTGAAGCGCCCCTCGGCCTGGGCGCGGGCGGCGCGGCGGTGGCTTTCCAGGGCCAGCGCGTCCTGGTCATCGCGGCTGATGCCATAGCGCTGGGCCACGTTTTCCGCCGTCACGCCCATCAGATTGCGGTCGAAGGGATCGGACAGGGCGCCGTTGAGATAGTCGACCATCCGGGCGTCGCCCATCTTGCTGCCCCACCGGGCATCAGGCAGCAGGTAGGGGGCGCGGCTCATGTTCTCCGCCCCGCCGGCCACCGCCACGTCGCAGTCACCCAGCAGGATGGATTGCGCCGCCGACACCACCGCCTGCAGGCCGGACCCGCAGAGGCGGTTCACGGTCAGGGCTGGCACCTCCACCGGCAACCCGGCGCCGATGCCGGCCACGCGGGCCAGATAGGCGTCGCGCGGTTCGGTTGGGATGACCTGGCCGAAGACGACATGGCCCACGGCGTCGCTGGCCACGCCGGCGCGGTCCAGCGCGGCGCGGGCCACCCTGGTGGCCAATTCACCGGGCCCCACATCCTTCAAGGATCCGCCGAAATCGCCGATGGCGGTGCGCACACCGGAAACGATGAACACCTCGGTCATGTTGTCATTCCTTGTCTCATGAAGGCACGGCTCAGAAGCCGGCGGGGTCGAAGGTCTGGGTCAGGTCGCTGCGCCGGCCGACGATGCCCAGCCAGACATCGACACGGGGCACCTCGGTCTCGAAGAAGTAGCGGCAGGCGGCCAGTTTGCCGGCGCGGAATGCCGCCTCGTCCGGGTCATCGGTGGCAGCCAGGCTGCCCGCCACCACCGCCTGGTCCAGCCACTGCCAGGCCACCACGGCATGGCCGAAGGCCGACAGGAAGGATGTCGCCTGGGCCAGGCTGGCGACATCGTCGCCGGCGGCCTTCAGGTGGCCCACCAGGGCGCCGATGCGGGCCCAGGTGACGTCCAGCACATGGGCGAAGTCGGCCAGGGCCGGCAGACGCCGCGCCCGCTCCACCGTCGCGATCACCCGGTGCCGCAGCGTGGCCAGGGAGGCGCCGTCATCCTTCAGGGTCTTGCGCCCCATCAGGTCCAAGCCCTGCACGCCCGTGGTGCCCTCATGGATGGGGTTCAGGCGGTTATCGCGGTACAGCTGCTCCACATCGAAATCGCGGGTGTAGCCGTAGCCGCCATGCACCTGGATGGCCAGGTCGTTGGCGGCCAGGGCCCATTCCGAGGGCCAGGTCTTGGCGACGGGGGTCAGCAGGCCCAGCAGGCCGGCCGCCTCATCCCGTCCTTCAGCGGGGCCGTGCAGCTCCTCATCCACCAGCCGGGCGCAATACAGCACCAGGGCCAGCGCGCCCTCGGCATAGGCTTTCTGCGCCAGCAGCAGGCGGCGCACGTCGGGGTGGTCGATGATGGCGACGGGCGGCCCGCCTCTGCTGCCTATCGGGCGACCTTGGCGGCGGTCGCGGGCGTAGTCCACCGCCAGGCGGTAGCCGCGATAGCCCAGCATGGCCGCCCCCAGGCCGACGGAAATGCGGGCGCTGTTCATCATCTGGAACATGATGGGCAGCCCCTGCCCCACCCCGCCGACGCGATAGCCCACGGCCCCGGCCTGGCCGCCCGGCCGGTGGTGCGCGCCCTCGCCGAAGTTCAGCAGGCAGTTGGCGGTGCCGCGATAGCCCATCTTATGGTTCAGGCCAGCCACCACCACGTCGTTGCGCTGGCCAGCGTGGTCCGAGCCCGGGACCAGGACCTTGGGCACGACGAACAGGCTGATGCCCTGGGTGCCGGGGATCAGCTTGCCATCCGGCCCCGGCACCTTGGCCAGGACCAGGTGGATGATGTTCTCGCTGGCGTCCTGGTCACCACCCGATATCCACATCTTGTTGCCGAACAGGCGGTAGCGGGCACCCAGCCCGTCGTCGCCGTCGGGCACGGCGCGGGTGGCGATGTCGGCCAGCGAGGACCCGGCCTGGGGTTCCGACAGGCACATGGTGCCGAAGTAGCGGCCCTCGATCTCCGGCAGGGCGCAGGCCTTGACCAGCGCCTCGTTGGCGTAGCGCACCAGCAGCTTGGCGTTGCCGGTGGTCAGCATGGGATAGGCCGATGTCGCCACGTTGGCGGCCATGAACTGCGCCATGGCGGCGCTGTAGGCCAGCTGCGGCAGCTGCAGGCCGCCGACCTCGGCATCGAAGGGGGCGGCGAACATGCCGACCTCCGCGAAGGCGGCCAGCGCCTGGTGGATGGCGGGCAGGATGCGCACCTGCCCGTCCACCAGGTGCGGCTCCTGGCTGTCGGCCGCCTTGTAGTGGGTCAGGAAGGTGTCCGCCGCCACCCGGCCCGCGATCTCCAGCATGGCATCCACGGTTTCCACGCTGTGATCCTGGAAGTGCGGGTAGGCCAGCAGGCCCCTAAGGTCCAGCCAGTCATGCAGCAGGAAGCCGAGGTCACGGGCGCGCACCGGGGGCGTGGTCATGGGGTGGGTCCTTCCTGCCGGGGATCAGATGACGCTGACGCCGCCATCCACGGCCAGAATCTGGCCGGTGATGTGGCCGCCGGCGGCCGTGGCCAGCAGCAGGGCGGCGCCCTTCAGGTCCTGGTCGTTGCCCAGCTTACCGAGAGGGGTGCCGGCCACCAGGTCGGCCTCATGCTTGGCCAGGGTGCCGCGCGTCATCTTGGACGGGAAGAAGCCCGGCGCCAGGGCGTTGACCGTGATGCCATAGGGCCCCCACTCCGCCGCCAGCACGCGGGTCATGTTGACCAGGGCGCCCTTGGTGGTGCCGTAGGCCACCGTGCCCATCATACGCGGGTTGTGGCCCTGCAATCCGGCGATGGAGGCGACGTTGACGATGCGCCCCCGCTTCAAGGGCAGCATGGCAGCCCGCGCCACGGCCTGGGTCAGGAAGAACACGGCGTTGAGGTTCAGGTCCACCACCTTGGCCCACTGTTCCGGCGTGTGGTCCTGCGCCGGGGCACCCCAGGTGGTGCCGGCGTTGTTCACCAGCACGTCGATGCGGCCCAGGTCGGCCATCACCTTCTCCACCAGCGGGGCCATGGCCTCCTGCCGGCTGAGGTCGGCGGGAATGGCGGTGGCGGTGATGCCCTGGCCGGCCAGGTGGGCCACGGCGGCCTCCAGCTCTTCCGCCTTGCGGGCCACCAGCACGGGATGGGCGCCGAACTCGCCCAACGCCTCCGCGATCTGCAGGCCCAGCCCGCGCGATCCGCCGGTGATCAAGGCCACCTGGCCGGACAGGTCGAACAGGCGATGCAAGGCATCCGTCTTGGGGGCGGCAAGCGAAGACATGATGGGCGTTTCCTCCTGTCGTTCGGCATCCCGGATGCGTTGCCGGGGCCGGTATTTACCCGCGGCCCGACCCCTACGGGGTGGTTGCCGCGCGGGGCACTGTATGCCATTGTTCGTTTGTTGGACAATTGAAATATCGCCCTGAAAACACAAGATCAATTCCGGCACGCGGCGGCTTGTGCTAGAGGGGCTTTCACAAGGACGGGCCGCAGTGAACTGCCGCCTGGGGTTTCATCACCCGCACGGGACCAGTGTCGGGCCAATCCGGCACGGCGGGCAAAGGGGCATTCGGCGCATGGCGTTCGCACGGCTGGCCATTCTGCCCACCTATAAGGTGGTCAGCGACACCATAGAGCGGGAGATCCTGGCCGGCAGGCTGAACGCCGGGGACATCCTGCCGACGGAGACGGAACTGGCCGACCAGTTCGGCGTCACCCGCCACACCGTGCGCGAGGGCATCCGCATCCTGGAGCAGAGCGGCCTGGTGCGGCGGGAGGCCGGGCGGCGTCTTTATGTCGCCGAACCCCACTACGGCGACCTGGCGCCCCGCCTGTCCCGCGCCATGGTGATGCAGCGCGTCACCTTCCGCGAACTGTGGGAGGTGTCCATGGATTTGGAACCCAGCGCCGCCGCCCACGCCGCCGGCCGCATCGACGCCGACCGCCTGGCGCAGCTGCGCGCCAACGTGGAGGCGACGGAGGAGGCCATCGCCGCCGGCGCCTCCATCATCCCGCTGGACGTCGCCTTTCATATCCTGGTGGCGGAGGCGGCGGGCAACCGCGCCCTGCTGCTGGCGCGCGAGCCGGTGACCCAGCTGTTCTATCCCGCCCTGGAACGGCTGTTCCGCCATCCCAAGACGTCGGCGGTGGGCCCCCGCCGCCTGGTGGAAGCCCACCGCCGCATCGTCGAGGCCCTGGCCGACGGCGACGCGGCGGTGGCGCGGGAATGGATGCGCAAGCACATGGTGGATTTCCGCCGCGGTTACGACACCGCCGGCCTGGATCTGGACCAGGCCCTGGACCCCACCGCGGCGCCGCCCGCCGCACCCCCGCCGCGACGTTGAAACCACCACCGCGAGGCGAGACATTTTCCCGCTTCGCGCACGCAGCAATTGCGAACACAACCGCAGTGCCGGACCTTAATAGGTCGATAACCATAAACCGTTGGTGGTGCTGACAGATTCCGAATCGGACGACCGTTTCGGATGGAACGGATGCGCGCGCGCCTTTTTAACCACGAATGGCGGTTGAACCCGGGGCACGGCTGGCCTACGCCATACGCATGTCACAGGATGGCAACCATGCGCCCGCCCGGACAATTCGCCCGGCGCACGGGAAATATCCCATTCATTTCAGCGCACTAGATCCATATACGGCTCGACGCGCCCGCGCGTACGCGGACCGGCGGGGTGCCCGCCCTTGGACCAATTGTCCAATCCCCCCTACACAATGAACTCGATAAATGACGCGGCGGAGGTCTAGTTCTTTTGCAGTGCGAAACCTCACGCGATGCGGCGGGTGGTGTTCCTTTTCGTGCGGGCCGGCGAGGGCCGGCATTGAGAAGCCAACACCACAATCCAAGCGCGCCAATGGCTAAGCGCCCAAAAATTAGAATCATGAGTTGACGATCAATCACGGCTTTACGTGGACAGAATGACTGCGACCCTTAGAATTTTGCGGAGCCTTCGCGGCCGCACAAAATCCCTGGCGGCACTTATGGCCGCTGCGCCCTTCCTCAACGGCTGCGACATGGCCCTGCTGGATCCGGCGGGCCCCATCGGTGCCGAGGAAAAGTCGATCATCATCCTGGCCACGTGCCTGATGCTCATCGTCGTTGTCCCCGTCATCGCCATGATCTTCCTGTTCGCCTGGCGCTACCGCGCCTCGAACAAGGCGGCGACCTTCAAGCCGGACTGGGACCACTCATCCAAGATCGAGCTGGCGGTGTGGGGCATCCCCTGCGTCATCATCGCCGTGCTGGCCTACGTCACCTGGGTGTCCTCGCACACCCTGGAGCCCAGCCGTGAGCTGGTCGCCGACAAGAAGGCCGTCGAGGTCGAAGTCGTCTCGATGGACTGGAAGTGGCTGTTCATCTACCCCGAGCTGAACATCGCCTCGGTGAACGAGCTGGCCTTCCCCGCCGGCACCCCGGTCCACTTCAAGCTGACCTCGGCCACGGTGATGAACTCCTTCTTCATCCCGCGCCTGGGCAGCCAGATCTACACCATGCCCGGCATGGAGACGAAGCTGAGCCTGCTGGCCGACGCCGCCGGCGACTTCGACGGCCTGTCCGCCAACTACAGCGGCGGCGGCTTCTCCGACATGCATTTCGTGGCCCACGCCATGACCGACGACGCCTTCGCCCAGTGGGTGGAAAAGGCGCGCGCCGGCGAGGGCAAGCTGACGATGGCCAAGTACCGGGACCTCGCCAAGCCCAGCGAGAAGGACCCGGTCTCCTACTACGCCGAGGTCGAGCCCACGCTCTACCACGACATTCTCAACAAGTGCTCGGACGGTTCCACGTGCATGGACGCGGCGGTCAGCCTGGCGATGGCCAAGGAAGTGGCCGGCGGCGACCTCCAGCTGTGCAATCCCGCCAAGCCGAGGGGTTAATCCATGTTCGGTAAACTGACTCTCGAGGCCATTCCCTACCACGAGCCCATCATCATGGGCGCCGTGGCGATGATGGTCCTGGGTGGCGCCGCCCTGTTCGCGGGCATCACCTTCTTCCGCCTGTGGGGCCCGCTGTGGTCCAAGTGGCTGACCTCGGTCGACCACAAGAACATCGGCATCATGTACATCATCCTGGCGCTGGTCATGCTGCTGCGTGGCTTCGCCGACGCCGTGATGATGCGCACCCAGCAGGCGATGGCCTCCACCGGCGCCGCCGGCCCGCTGCCGCCCGAGCATTTCGACCAGATCTTCACCGCCCACGGCGTCATCATGATCTTCTTCATGGCGATGCCCTTCATGGTCGGCCTGATGAACATCGTCGTGCCGCTGCAGATCGGCGCCCGCGACGTGGCCTTCCCCTACCTGAACAACCTCAGCTTCTGGCTGACGGCCTCGGGCGCGCTGCTGATCAACATCTCGCTGGCGGTGGGTGAGTTCGCCCGCACCGGCTGGCTGGCCTACCCGCCCCTGTCGGAGCTGCAGTACAGCCCGGGCGTCGGCGTCGATTACTACCTATGGGCCCTGCAGATCTCGGGCGTCGGCACCCTGCTGGCGGGCGTGAACATGATCACGACCATCCTGAAGATGCGGGCCCCGGGCATGACGCTGATGCGCATGCCGATTTTCACCTGGACCACGCTCTGCTCCAACATGCTGATCGTGGCGGCCTTCCCCATCCTGACGGCCACGCTGGCGATGCTGTCGCTGGACCGTTACCTGGGCATGCACTTCTTCACCAACGACGGTGGCGGCAACGCCATGATGTACGTGAACCTCATCTGGGCCTGGGGCCATCCTGAGGTGTACATCCTGGTCCTGCCGGCCTTCGGCATCTTCTCCGAAGTCATCTCCACCTTCTCGTCCAAGAAGCTGTTCGGCTACACCTCGATGGTCTACGCCACGGTCTGCATCACCGTGCTGTCGTTCATCGTGTGGCTGCACCACTTCTTCACCATGGGCGCCGGCGCCAACGTGAATGCCTTCTTCGGCATTTCCACGATGATCATCTCCATCCCCACCGGCGCCAAGATCTTCAACTGGCTGTTCACCATGTACCGCGGCCGGGTGCAGTTCACCGTTCCGGTGCTGTGGACCCTGGGCTTCATGGTCACCTTCGTCATCGGCGGCATGACCGGCGTCCTGATGGCGGTGCCCGCCGCCGACTTCGTCCTGCACAACAGCCTGTTCCTGATCGCCCACTTCCACAACGTCATCATCGGCGGCGTGCTGTTCGGCTACCTAGCCGGCTTCACCTACTGGTTCCCCAAGGCCTTCGGCTTCAAGCTGAACGAGACCCTGGGCAAGGTGTCGTTCTGGTGCTGGCTGGTCGGCTTCTACCTGGCCTTCATGCCCCTGTACGCCCTGGGCCTGATGGGCATGACCCGCCGCATGAACCATGTCGACAACGTCGTCTGGCACAACTACCTGCTGGTCGCGGCCCTGGGTGCGGCGGTCATCGCCTGCGGCATCGGCGCCTTCGTCCTGCAGATCCTGGTCAGCGTGCTGAACCGCAAGGCCCTGCGCGACCTGACCGGCGACCCGTGGAACGGCCGCACGCTGGAGTGGGCCACCTCGTCCCCGCCGGCGTTCTACAACTTCGCCGTCGACCCGGTCGTCACCAGCCGCGACGCCTTCTGGGAGCAGAAGCAGACCACCGGCGCCGGCCTGCAGCCCCTGCCCGCCTACGGCAAGATCCACATGCCCCACAACACGGGCACGGGCGTCATCCTCGGCGGCTTCATCGCCGTCCTGGGCTTCGCGCTGATCTGGCACATCTGGTGGCTGGCGGTCGCCGCGTTCGCCGCCGCCGTGGCGGTGGGCATCGGCCACACCTTCAACGAGAACCGGGACTACTACGTCCCCTCCGAGACGGTGGCCGAGACCGAGGGCAAATACTTCAAGCAACTGACGTCGCAGGTCTAAGACGATGAGCAACGCACATTCCGTCGCGGCCGCCGACGCCGCCCTCCTGCACGGGGTGGAGGCTCATGACGAGCACCACCACGATGACGGATCCAAGACCACGCTGGGGTTCTGGATCTACCTGATGAGCGACTGCATCCTGTTCGCCGCCGTGTTCGCGGCGTTCGCGGTGCTGCGCGGACAGACGGCCGGCGGGCCGGACGCCAAGGAGCTGTTCAGCCTGCCCTACGTGGCCGGTGAAACCGCCTTCCTGCTGGTGTCCAGCTTCACCTACGGCATGGCCATGATCGCCGCCGAGAAGCAGAAGCAGTCGGCCACCCTGCGGTGGCTGGGTGTCACCCTGCTGCTGGGCCTGGGCTTCATGTTCATGGAACTGCATGAGTTCGCCGAGCTGATCGGCGAGGGTGCGGGCCCGGACCGGTCGGCTTTCCTGTCGTCGTTCTTCACCCTGGTCGGCACCCACGGGCTGCACGTCCTGTCCGGCATGGTCTGGATGGTGACGCTGATCGCCCACGTGCTGCGCCGCGGCCTGACGCACGCCAACATCGTCCGCCTGACCTGCCTCAGCCTGTTCTGGCACTTCCTGGACATCGTCTGGATCGGCGTGTTCACCATCGTCTACCTGTCGGGAGTGGCCGCGTGATGGCTACCGCACACACCACCGCCCACGGCCATGATCATGGCCACCATGGCGCCCACCACAACGAAGGCGCTCACGGCAGCGTGAAGTCCTACATCGTCGGCTTCGTCCTGTCGGTCATCCTGACCGCCATCCCCTTCGGCCTGGTCATGTCCGGCGCCCTGCCGGCCGGGACCGCCATCCCGGTGTGCTTCGGCCTGGGCATCGTCCAGATCATCGTGCACCTGGTCTATTTCCTGCACATGAACAGCTCGTCGGCCCGGTCCTGGAACATGGCCGCCTTCCTGTTCACGCTGCTGATCGTCGCCATCCTGGTGGTCGGTTCCTGGTGGGTCATGCTGCACCTGAACGCCAACATGATGCCGGGCGCCATGCCCATGGAGTAAGGCGTCTTTCCCGGGGGTGGTCACACCGCCCCCGGGAACGCTTCCTTATAAAACCGCGCTGTTGACCACCGTCAGGGCGACCACGAGACCACCCCGGCCCCCGCGGCGGGATGGCCCCGTGGTCGCCTTCGTCATTGCCGGCCCCCCGTTGAACCGCTAGTCCTACCGGAAAAGACATCCGTCGCCGGGAGGGACTAGGGACAGGATGGAAGAGATTTCGATCCAGGACACGACCAACAAGAAGAACCTGCTGCTTCTTGTCACCCTGCGATGGCTGGCGGTCGGCGGTCAGGTGGCGACCATCGCCATGGCCCAGGCCTGGTTCGATATCGAACTGCCCGTCATTCCCATGGCCGGTGTGGTCCTGTTCCTGGTCCTGCTGAACCTGGTCAGCCTGTACCGCAGCCGCACCAGCCCGCACATCGCCAACGGCGAACTGTTCCTGGGCCTGCTGCTGGACGTGGCCGCCCTGACGGTTCAGCTGTACCTCAGTGGCGGCGCCACCAACCCCTTCGTCTCCCTGTTCCTGCTGCAGGTCATCCTGGGGGCCGTGCTGCTGCAGCCGGCCCTGACCTGGACCCTGGTGGGGCTGACCAGCGCCTGCTTCGTCGGCTTGACGGCCTACCACCGCGACATCGCCCTGTTCTCCCAGGGGCTGGCCTCGGCCGGGGGCGCCTGGCCCCGGGTGTTCGACCTGTACCTGGCCGGCACCTTCATCTGCTTTCTGCTGGCGTCCGTGCTGGCGGTCAGCTTCGTCACCCGCATCAACGGCAACCTGCGCCAGCGGGACGCGCGCCTGTCCGATCTGCGGCAGAAGTCGGTGGAGGAGGACCACATCGTGCGCATGGGGCTGCTGGCCTCGGGTGCCGCGCATGAGCTGGGCACGCCGCTGGCCACCCTGTCCGTCATCCTGAACGACTGGCAGCACATGCCCGCCAATGAACGGGACGCCGAACTGCTGGATGATGTGGCGGAGATGCAGGCGGCGCTGGCCCGCTGCAAGGAGATCGTGTCCCGCATCCTGCTGACGGCAGGCGAGGCGCGGGGCGAAGGGGCGGAGCGCACAACCCTGGTGCGCTTTCTGGACGCCGTGGTGGCGGACTGGCGCCGAGCCCACGCCGACCGCGCCATCGACTACACCAACCACATCACCGACGATGTGGCCATCGTGTCCGACACCGCCATCAAGCAGAGCCTATTCAACGTCTTCGACAACGCGTTGGAGGCCAGTCCCGCCTGGGTGGGCATCGATGTCGCCTGCCATGACGGCCTGCTGACCGTCACCGTGCAGGACCGGGGGCCGGGATTCGCGCCAGACATCCTGGCCCGTTTCGGCAAGCCATACCAGTCCACCAAGAACAAACCTGGTCGCGGCCTGGGCCTCTTCCTTACTGTGAACGTGGCGCGCAAACTGGGGGGGCGGGTAACCGCCGACAACAACCCCGCCGGCGGCGCCACCGTGGAGCTGCGTTTGCCCATCGAGTCGCTGGTGATCGAGGATGCCGATGACGGACGATAACCTTATTGCCGATGAGGACGCCCCCGTCCTGCTGATCGTGGAGGACGACCCCTCCTTCGGCCGGGCGCTGAAACGGTCGTTCGAGCGGCGGGGGTATCATGTGGTGAGCTGCGACCGGGCGGAGGCCCTGCCCGACCTGCTGACCAATGAGGCCCCCGACTTCGCCGTGGTGGATTTGAAGCTGGCTGGCGCCTCCGGCCTGGAATGCGTGAAGATCCTGCACGCCCATGATCCGGAGATGAAGATCGTGGTGTTGACCGGCTTCGCCAGCATCGCCACGGCGGTGGAGGCGATCAAGCTGGGGGCCTGTCACTACCTGGCCAAACCGTCCAACACCGACGACATCGAGGCCGCCTTCGGCCGCGCCGAGGGCGACAGCGGCGTCAGCCTGACCACCCGCGCCACCTCCATCAAGACGCTGGAGTGGGAACGCATCCACGAAACCCTGGCCGACACCGGCTTCAACGTCTCGGAAGCGGCCCGGCGCCTGGGCATGCACCGCCGCACCCTGGCTCGCAAGCTGGCCAAGCAGCGTGTAAGTTGATAGCAGTTGACGGCACAACTTTGCTCGGTTGGAAATAGGCCCCGCTAAAAAGCGGGGAGGTGTCATGGATCTGTTCAGCCTGGCGGGCAAGCGGGCGCTCATCACCGGATCGACACGGGGCCTGGGCCACGCCATCGCCCTGGAAATGGCCCGCGCCGGCGCGACGGTGGTCATCTCCAGCGAAGTGCCGGACGATTGCGCCCAGGTGGCGGCGGCGTTCGGAGCCCAGGGGTTGAGCGCCCTGGCCATTCCCTGCGACGTCAGTGACGACGACGCCTTGGACAACCTGGCGGCCGCCGTGGAAAACCACCTGGGCGGCGTGGACATCCTGGTCTGCAACGCCGGCCTGAACCTGCACCACGGCCCCAGCGCCACAACGCCGGACACCGCCTACGACCGCGTCATGGCCATCAACCTGCGCAGCGTCTTCCGGCTGTGCAACCACGTCGTCCCGGCCATGGCGGCGCGGGGCGACGGCGCCGTCATCCTGATGTCCAGCCTGTCCGGCCTGCGCGGCAACCGTAGCCTGGGCGTCTATTCCATGACCAAGGCGGCCCTGGCGCAGATGGCGCGCAACATGGCGGTGGAGTACGGCCCCGGCAATGTGCGGGTTAACGCCATCTCCCCCGGCCTGATCGATACCGACCTGTCGGCGGTGTTCAAGGCCGACCCGGCCCGTTTCGAGAGGCGTATGGCCCAGACGCCCCTGCGGCGCATGGGCACGCCGCGCGAAGTCGCCGGTACCGCCGTCTATTTGGCTTCAGCCGCCGGCGCCTTCGTCACCGGCCACAACCTGGTGGTGGATGGCGGTACACTGATTACGGATTGACCGGCATCGGGGGGATGTTCAGACCGCCAGCGCACCGCCGGCGGGCCCCGCCGGCCCGTCCAGCACGGCGTCCGGCGCCGCGCGCCCGCGTAAATGGCCCAGTAAAGCACCCGCGATATCCAATTCCGCCGTCGTTGGCCCGGCGTCGAACCGACTGGAGAAGCCTGCCAGCAAGTCCGCCGCGTCGGTGGCCAGCCCCTGACGGATCTGCAGCCGGGCCAGGCTGATCCCCAGCCGCAGCTGCCAGGACAAGGTTCCTTGACCATCCGCCATGGCCAGGGCTTGGCGATAAAGGGCCTCTGCCGCCTCCCCCTCGCCAAGGCGCACCAGCATCTCGCCGCGCAGACGCATCAGTTCCGGCTGGGCCCAACCTTCCTGGTTGGCCTGGGCGCGGGACAGCGCGGCTTCGACCATCGCCAGCCCGCCGGCCAGATCGCCGGCCCGGGCCAAGGCCAAGGCCGCCTCCCGCACCAGGACGCCGTAGCGGGGGTGAGACAGGTCCCCCAGGGCGGCCATCCGGACGCGCAACTCATCCAGCATGGGGGGCGCTACCCCGTCTCCGGCGAATTTCAAGCGCAGGATCAAGTCCAGGCACCGCGCCCAGGGCTGCCAAATCATCAGGCCATGCCGGTCCGCCAGCGTCAGCAGTTGGTCGTTGTGTCGCCGCGCCGCTTCCCAGTCGCCCGTCAGCATGGCCAAAGGGCAGGCCGACTGCCCCAGCACCAGACAAGAAGTATAGGCATGGTCCATCGCCGCCGCCTGCTCCATGCAACGGCGCAACTGCTCCATCCCCTGGCGCACGTTCCCCTGCAACCAGAGCATGCCCGCCAAGGTGCTGCGCGCCGCGATTTGCTGGTCCAACTGGAAACGGATGCGCTGCCCCGTGGCCGGCCCGCCTTCCGCCAGGTCCAGCGCCGCCTCCGTATGGTGCCGGGCGGCCATCTGGTTCCCCAGCACGTGAAACGCGGCACCTACCATGCGCTCCGCCGCCGCCAGCGCGAACCGGTCGCCACCGCTTATCGCCTCAATCCGCATGGCCGCGGCCAAGTCCAGCGCCTGGCGCACATTCCCCTGATCAAAATGGATGGAATAGAGTCCCACCTGGGCCTGCTGCCGGGCATGCTGGTCGCCCAGCGCGGCGGCGGCGGCCAGGACCGCCGTCCACATTCGTATCGCTTGCGGCGGCGGCTCGGCACCCGTCACGGTGATCGCCGTGGCCTGCAGCACATGCAGGTCGAGGCTTTGCCGGTCATCGGCGAAGGGCTGCGGGGCAGCCAGCGCCCGAGCCGTCCAGCGCTGGCATTCCGCCCACAGGGATTGGCACTTCCATAACGGCGCCACCGCCAGAACAAGGGCGCGGCCCATGCCGATCCCACCATCGCCGGCTTCCCCGAAGAACCAATCCAGGGCCTCCCGGATATTATCCAACTCGGCCCCGTGGCGGGGCAGCATCTCATCAGCCGGACGGGCCGACCATGCCGGCAGGATCGCCTGGAACCGGCGCAGGTAATGGGCGGCATGGGCCGCCCGTGTCTCCGCCCCCAGGCCGCTGGCCTCCAGCCATTCCCGCGCGTAGGCGCGCACGGTGTCCAACAGGCGATAGCGCACCTCCGCCCCCCGGCGGTCGGCCAACACCAGGGACTTGGCCACCAAATCGTCGACGACGTGCCCGCTGGTGCCCTCGCCGTCCATGTCGGCCGGAGGCACGACCGCCACAGCGGCTGCCGTGTCAAAGCCACCGACGAACACCGACAGCCGGTTCAGCGCCGCCCGCTGCGCGCCGGATAGCAGGGCATAGCTCCAATCGAAGGCCGCCCGCAGGGTTTGATGGCGCGGCGGGGCCGTGCGGCGCCCGCGCACCAACAAGCCTAGGCGGTCGTCCAGCCGGCGTGCCACACCGGCGATGCCATAGGCGGCCACCTGACCCGCCGCGAGTTCCAAGCCTAGGGGAATGCCGTCCAGACGCTGGCATATCTCCGCAGCCGCCGGTGCCTCGGCGTCGGTCAGCGTGCCGCCGGACGCCGCCATTCGCGCCGCGAACAGTTGCACCGCGGAATGCGCGAGCGCCTGGCGGGCGCCCAAACCTTCGGCCCGGATGGGCACCGCCAGTGGCGCCAGGCGGTGGACCTGCTCCCGCGCCAGCCCCAACGGTTCCCGACTGGTGGCCAGGATGTCGAGACCGGACGCGCCGGCCAACAGGGTGTCGGCCAGCGCCGCGACCGCCGCGATCACCGGCTCGCAACTGTCCAGTACCAACAGCATGCGCCGGGGCTTCAGGAAGGCCAGGAGGGCCGGAACCGGGTTGGCGGCTTGGATATGGGGCGCCAGGCGGGCGGCCACGGTGGCCGGCACCAGACCGCCCTCCCCCACGGTGGAAAGGTCCACCAGGGCCACGCCGTCGGGGTATCGCCCGGCCACGGCCGCCGCCACGGCCAAGGCCACCGTCGTCTTGCCCATGCCGCCGGCCCCGGCGACGGTCAGCAGACGCTGCCGGCCAAGACGCCCCGCCAGCATGGTTATGGTGTCATCCCGGCCCAGCGGCCGAGCAAGCTGCCGCGAGAGGGCGAAGGCGGCGAAGGCCGGGGCCGACGGCGCAGCCCTGCCCGCGCCCTCTTTCAACACGTGGGCGACAAAGCGGTAGCCCTGACCCGGCACCGTGCCGACATAGGGGCCGTCGTCGCCATCCTGGCCCAGGGCGCGGCGCAGATTCGCCATCTGGACGCGCAGATTGTTTTCCCCCACATGCAGGCCCGGCCAGACGCGGCTTTCCAGTTCCGCCCGACCCAGCACCGCCCCCGCCCGTTCCACCAGCGCCAACAGCAGATCCAGGGCGCGGCCGCGCAAATCGATGGGCTGCCCCGCCGTCAGCAGCCGGCGGGCCGGATAAAGGCTGTATGGGCCGAACCGGTAGACGGTTTCTGCCGACGGTGTTGTCGTTGCTTGTTCAGGCATGGACCAAGCCGGGAGTGGGCTGCGGGGCCAATCCGAACAAAGTTGGTTAATAAAGGCAACTATTCCCCAGACACCCTATACGCCTGCCTTAGATGGAACCGCGTTCAGCCAGCTCCAGTGTCCAGGGGGCGGAGCCGGCGGTGAAGCGGTGCGCCAGGAAATCCAGCAGCACCGCCACCCGGGCGGCGCGCGGGCCGCCCGCCGGCGTCACCAGGTTGATGGCCAGGGGTGGCGGTGCCCAGTCGCGGCAGGCGACCACCAGACGGCCGTCGCGCACCGCCTCCCACGCCAGGAAATCCGGCTGCATGGCCACGCCCAGCCCGGCCAGCAGCGCGTCCTGCAGCGCGTCGGCGTTGGTCGCGCTCAATGGGCCCTTGACCCGCACCGATTCCTCGGTGCCGTCCAAATGGACGAAGCGCCAGGTCTCCCCCGTCGCCAGGTAACTGTAGACCAGGCAGGCGTGGTCCTTCAGGTCGCGCGGCCGGGCGGGCATGCCGCGGCGGGCGAAATAGCTGGGCGCCCCGACCACCCAACGCCGCACGGGGCACAGACGCCGGGTCATGAGGCTGGAGTCCGCCAGTTCGGCGATGCGCAGCGCCACGTCCACGCCCCCCGCCACCAGATCAACCAGCCGGTCATCCAGCTGCAAGTCCACCGTGACGTCGGGGTAGGCCGCCAGGAAGGCCGGCAAGGCCGGCGCCACATGGCGCACGCCGAAGGACATGGGGGCGGCCAAGCGCACCCGCCCGTGCGGCTGGCTGGACTTGGCCTGGGCCTCCGCCTCCACCGCCTCCCCCTCCGCCAGGATCTGGGCCGCGCGCACCGCCAGCACCCGCCCCGTCTCGGTCAGGGAGAAGCGGCGGGACGTGCGGTGGATCAGCCGTTCACCCAGCCGTTCCTCCAACCGTTTCATCGCCTTGGAGACGGTGGCGTTGGAGACGCCGAAGTCACTGGCGGCGGCGGCGAAGGACCCGGTTTCCGCCACCTTGGCGAAGATGGCCCAGGCCTCAAGGTCGGGGATGGGCATGCGGGCTCTCCAGCATCACGACATCAAAAATGGAAATGATGAAGTTCCATAGTTTCTATTTTCGCCAGCGTCAACCGGGACCATCTTAGGTCCTGTCAGCGGCGCCCACCGACGCCGCGCCGAAGATGAAAGCAAGGAGCTTTGTCATGATTGAACGTCGTCCGTTCGCCAAGCTGGGTGGCGCCAACCATGGTTGGCTGAAGGCCAAGCACCACTTCTCGTTCGCCAGCTACTACGACCCGGCCAACATGGGCTGGGGCAGCCTGCGGGTCTGGAACGATGATGAGATCGCGCCCAAGTCCGGCTTCCCGCCGCACCCGCATGCGGATATGGAGATCATTACCTATGTCCGCGACGGCGCCATCACCCACCAGGACAGCCAGGGCAACGAAGGCCGTACCGAGGCCGGCGACGTGCAGGTGATGTCGGCCGGTTCCGGCATCCGCCACGCCGAATACAACCTGGAGAACGAAACCACCCGCATCTTCCAGATCTGGATCCAGCCGGAGACGCGGGGCGGCACACCCTCCTGGGGGGCCAAGCCTTTTCCCAAGGCCGACCGGTCCGGCAAGTTCGTGACCCTGGCCAGCGGCTTCACCAATGATGAGGGCGCCCTGCCCATCCGCGCCAAGGCCCGGGTGATGGGCGCCACGGTGAAGGCGGGCGAGCGGGTGACCCTGACCGTCGATCCCAGCCGCCATGTCTACCTGGTTCCGGCCACGGGCGTGGTGGAAATCGACGGCGTCCGGATCGAGGCCCGTGACGGCGCCGCCATCACCGACCAGGCCACGGTCGAGGTGGTGGGTGTGGAAGACGCCGAGGTGGTGCTGGTCGACGCCGCCTGACGCGTATCGGGGCGCCGCCGCAGCTGGCGGCGCCCCGGCCCTCGGCCCCGTATCACCGCCCCATGGGGTTGGAACGGCGCGGCGAGGCCCTAAATGCTTGATGCTGGCCGCCGATACCGGCGGCTCCTGGCGATAGTCGTGCAACCGTTCAAGACGGGGGCAACTCTACAAGACAGGAGCGAAACGGGCTGTTACGCCCCACGCATCCTCACGATCCACGACGGGAGTTCCGACCCATGAGCACCAAGCCGAATTTCCAGGGCGTCCCAGGCGCGCTGACGCCGCTGCTGGCCGACATGTTCGCCCTGTACCTGAAGACCAAGAATTTCCACTGGCACATCTCCGGCCCGCACTTCCGCGAATACCATCTGCTGCTGGACGCGCAGGCGGCGGAGATTTTCGCCACCACTGACGCCATCGCCGAGCGCGTGCGCAAGGTGGGCGGCACCACCCTGAAGTCCATCGGGCAGATCGCCAAGCTGCAGCGCATCAAGGACAACGATGCCGAGAAGGTGGGCGCCCTGGACATGCTGCGCGAGCTGCACGAGGACAACGTCACCCTGGCCGGCATCCTGCGCGAGGCGCATGAGGTTTGCGACGAGGCGGGCGACGTCGCCTCCGCCAGCCTGCTGGAAAACTGGATCGATGAGGCGGAAGAGCGCGCCTGGTTCCTGAACCAGACCATCACCAAGGACTGATGCCCTTGTTCCGGCCCGCTTTTCTTTCGGCCGGTTCATCATTTCAGCGCACAAACAGCCAAATCGCGTTCAACCCTGCAAGTCACCGGCCCCCGGTCGCCCCTACCTTGGGCGCCGTCGGGGGCCGGGTCCCGGTTCCGGACACACCAAGGAACAGCAGGGTCATGACTCTGAACACCCGCATCTCCCCCTCCCCAGCCAGCGATGGCCAGCCGGCCGCCGATGGCGAGCCGAACACCGCCCGCCGCGCCGTGTTGATGGGCGGCGGCGCCCTCGCCGCCCTCGTCCTGCCCGGCGGCGCCGCGACGGCCCTCGCCGCCCCCACCGATACCGTTTCTCCCGCCACCGGTCCGCACGCGGCCGATCAAGGAACCCATGCCATGAGCTTCATCACCACCAAGGACGGCGTCCAGATTTTCTACAAGGACTGGGGTCCCAAGACGGCTCAGCCCATCGTCTTCCATCACGGCTGGCCGTTGAGCGCCGATGACTGGGACAACCAGATGATGTTCTTCCTGGCCCACGGCTACCGCGTCATCGCCCATGACCGCCGCGGCCACGGCCGCTCCACCCAGACCGACACCGGCAACGAGATGGACACCTACGCGGCCGACGTCATCGCCCTGGCCGCCGCCCTGGATCTGAAGAACGCCATCCACGTGGGCCATTCCACCGGCGGTGGCGAGGTGGCACACTATGTCGCCCGCGCCGAAAAGGGCCGCGTCGCCAAGGCCGTCCTGATCGGCGCCGTTCCGCCCATCATGGTGAAGTCCGACAAGAACCCCGGCGGCCTGCCGCTGGAGGTGTTCGACGGCTTCCGCGCCCAACTGGTGGCCAACCGCGCCCAGTTTTACCGCGACATCCCGGCCGGCCCCTTCTACGGCTTCAACCGCGCCGGCGCCAAGGTCTCGGAAGGCGTGATCAACAATTGGTGGCGCCAGGGCATGATGGGTGGCATCAAGGCCCACTACGACTGCATCAAGGCCTTCTCGGAAACCGATTTCACCGAGGACCTGAAGAAGATCGACGTGCCGGTGCTGATCCTGCACGGCGACGACGACCAGATCGTGCCGATCGCGGACTCCGCCCTGCTGTCGGCCAAGCTGGTCAAGAACGGCACCCTGAAGGTGTACAAGGGCTACCCCCACGGCATGGCCACCACCCATGCCGACGCCATCAACGCCGACCTGCTGGCCTTCATCAAAGGCTGATCCGAAGAACCGCCGGGGGCGCGGTCTACGCCGCGTCCCCGGCGGCGGCGTCTTCCGCTGGGTTCCCGCTGGCCGCAGTCCCGTTGCCCGCAGTCCCGTTGCCCGCAGTCCCGCTGGCCGCCGCGGGCGGGCACGCCAGATAGACCATCAGCGACGCCCCCGGCATCGACGGCAGCGCCAGGGGTACGAAGTCGTATTCCTGCCGGCCCCGCACCGGATGGTTCACCCACTTGCGGCCGGCGCATAGTGCCCGCACCTCCTGCCCCGGCCATACCCGGCGGAAGGTTTCGCTGGCCGCCAGCAAATCGTCGATCAGATCCCGGAAGCGCGGGTCGTTGGCATGGGCCGCACTCTGCCCCCGGAAGATGGAGGCCAGCGCGCGGGCGGTGGCGTTCCAGTCCGCCCGCTCCTCCGGCATCGGGGAACGGGTGAAATAGCGCCACAGCATGTTGCGCCCATAGGCCGGCGCCGCCGCATCGAAGCGGAACAGGTCGGCCGCCCCCTGATTCCAGGCCAGCACATCCCAGCGCGCATCCACGATATAGGCCGGATCCGGCTCCAGCCGGCGCAGCAGCGCCAGCGACTGCGCATCCACCCCGTCGCTGGCGCCTTCCAGGCGGGCGGGGGGCCGCCGACCCGCGAGGGTAAACAGGTGGTCGCGCTCCACCGCCGTCAGCCGGAGGGCGCGGGCCAGGTTGGCCAGCACCTGGTCGGACGGGCGCACGTCGCGCCCCTGTTCCAGCGCCGTGTACCAGGCGGTGCCGATGTCGGCCAACTGCGCCACCTCCTCCCGCCGCAAGCCGGGGGTGCGCCGGCGCCGGCCAACTGGCAGGCCGACAGAGGCCGGATCCAGATGCTGGCGCCGGTCACGCAGGAAATCGGCGAAGGCCGTGTTGCCGCCGGCGGCGGCGCCGTTGGCCAAGGAGGGACCGTCCATAGCCTGATAGTCTCAATAGTAGGATAACCAGATTCTTCTTATAGGATATGGGATCGATCATCTTCAGGTCCAGACCGGTCGGGCACAGCACAGCGCCCATGCCCCCAACCCCGCCCCCAAAAGCCTGGAGAATGACCATGACAAACACCCTTCCCACCGATTCGCGCGTGGCCCTCGTCACCGGTGCCAACAAGGGCATCGGCCTGGAAATCGCCCGGGGCCTGGGCCGTCAGGGCATCACCGTGCTGCTGGGCTGCCGCAACGAGGCGCTGGGCCGCGATGCCGCCGGCCACCTGACGCAGGAAGGCCTGCACGCGCACGCCCTGACCCTGGACGTGACCGACGCGGCCTCCGCCCAGGACGCGGCGGGGCGGATCGCCCAACGCTTCGGCCGGTTGGACATCCTGGTGAACAACGCGGGCATCGCGGCGCGGGAAGAGGCCGACGCCGCACGCGAGGGCAAGCCCCTGGTGGACGTGGAGGTGATGCGGCGCGTCTATGAAACCAACGTCTTCGGTCCCGTCGCCGTGACCCAGGCCATGCTGCCGCTGCTGCTTCAGGCCCCCGCCGGGCGCATCGTCAACGTTTCCAGCGGCCTGGGCTCGCTGACCAATATGAGCGATCCCAGGCATCCGTACGCTGGGCTGGCCGTCCCGGCCTATGCCTCATCCAAGGCGGCGTTGAACGGCATCACGGCGCAGTTGGCCAAGGTGCTGAAGGACACGCCCATCAAGGTGAACAGCGCCTGCCCCGGTCACTGCGCAACCGACCTCAACCGCCACAGCGGGCCGCGGACGCCGGCGCAAGGGGCGGTGACGCCTATCCGTCTGGCGCTGCTGCCGGCCGATGGGCCGACCGGCGGCTTTTTCAACGACGAAGGCGCCTTGCCCTGGTGACGGCGCCCTGGTAACGGCGCGCCGGTGAGACGCGGCACCGGATCGGCGGGTGGCGACCTCGCCGATCCGGTGCAGCTTAACTGGAATCCGGTTACGCACCTTAACCGGACGTGACCGTGGCTTTCAGGTTCAGCGTGCCAACGGGCGACGTGCCGTAGCAATTCTCGGCCGCCCAGGTGCAGCCGGCGCCGCTGACCATGTCGAAGCCGCCGCCGGACTGGCGCATCAGCACGTGGCCGGCGGCGTTGCCGTTCACTTGCGCCAGCCGTGACTTGCCGGTGGTGGCCATGGCCCCGCCGGACGACTGGTCGCAATTGTCCAGCACCGTCAGGTTACTGAACCAGCCGCGCACCATGTAGGTGGCCCCGCCGCCCTCATTATAGCCGGTGCAGTTGCGCAGCCGCATCTGCACCAAGCCGTAGACATGGGCGCCGTTGGGGTCGCCCGGCGACAGCGACCGGCAGTTGTTCTCGAAACCCACCTGCTCGATGGCCGCACCGCTGGAGGTGCCGTTGTTGTAGTAGAAGCCGTAGCTGCCGTTATCGCGGCAGTAACCGCCAAAGATGCGGACGTCGGTGGTGCCGCCGTACGTCGAGTCAAAGTTGGTGGCCATCATTCCGCACTTGGTATTCTGGGCGAAGAAGCAGCCCACCACGGTGATGGCGGAGCAGACGCCGCCCTTGGACTGGGCAAAGACGGCGCCGTTCTGTTTGCAGTCCTGGAAGAAGCAGCCGACCAGCAGGGATTCGAAGACGTTGCCCTCGAACAGCAGGCCATTCAGACCCGCGCCTTCGATGCACAGCCCGTCCAGCGTGACGTTGTAGAAGAAATAGGAACTGCCGTAGGCGATGATGCGCAAGCCGTTGCCGTCCTTGCCGCTGCCCAGAATCTTCATGGCGCCCAGGATGCGGAAGTAGCGGACGGTGTTGACCGCCTGCAGGCTCATGATGTCGGTGCCGTTGGTGATGGTCGACACCAGCGTGGCGCCCTGCGCCTGCAACCCCCACGGCCTGCCCGCGTCCTGGGTGGACACGAAGGAGATGGTCTTGGCGATGGCGTAGGTGCCGGCCGGCACGATGACCATCAGGCCCTTGGTGGCCGCCGCCGCCAAGGCCTTGGAGAAGGCGGCGCTGTCGTCGGTGACACCGTCGCCGATGGCACCGTAGTCATAGATGGTGGGGGTGGCCTTGGCCGTGGCGGTTTGCGCCACCTGGACGTTTCCCTCCGCAACGGCCCCCCCGGCCTGATCGGGGGCTGATGCCGCGCCCGCGCGCGCGGCGGCCACCGTAGACAAGCCGAAGGGCAGCGCGGCACCGGCCGCGATCAAATGTCGGCGATCCATGACTTACCTCGCTGAAGAACAATGTGTCCCGCCGCTGCCCCTGTTGAAGCCTGAATTTCCTGGCCGTTTAGGAAGTTCCAGCTTAAGGAGCGCTAGACCTATGGGGGAAGAGGGCGGCAGCTCTCTTTCGGCGGTGCCGTATCAGAATTCACCGACATGTACAGTCTCGCAAGACCAAAACGACACCAAGAGAAGTAGCATTCGGCATACCTCGGACAGCAAATATCTGGCCATTTTAGGCCAATTCCATGCACCACTGGAGGCATAGGCGGGTTTTAGTCATATACCGCACTGCAATAGACATATGCCACCCGCGCCATGTGACGAAACTGTGTTCGCCGAATGCCCAATGGCGGGCACACGCCACTGCAAGGCATTGTTCCCCTGCTTGCAAACGGCACCAACCCGTTTGATAGATTGCCTTTATGTTAAATTGTATGTAATCACCACTTGCTCAATCGGTATCGACCTAACCAAACAGTTCCGTCCAACCAGTAGCCTTTCGGTAGGAAACAAGCGGCCGGCCCCACGCCACGGTGATGCCATGATCCCGTGCGACTAACGGGGCGGACGACTTCTTAACCATAAAAAAAGGCGGCGGCCCCAGCCTACCGGGGACCACGGCCTTCGAAGGCAGGCTCCCCGGGAGGGACCACCCCATAGATGCGCGTGACCGGCCCCTTGGCTTCACAGCCGGAGGGCGGGCTGACGGAGGTCGTCCCTTATGGAGGTTTTTTGTGGTGTGCGCAAAACTTTGGCATCGGGCAGGCCTGGTCGGGCTGATGCTGCTGTCAGGCTGCACCGCTTGGCTGCCGCCATGGGAGCAGGCCAAGCCCGCCCCCCAGAAGATCGCGGTCACCCGACCGGCCCCCACCCGCGCCAAGGCCCCGGCGGCCCCCGCCGCCAGCGGGACCGCCTCGACGGGTGACACCGCCCGCGTGGCGGCCGCCCGCCGCACGCCCCCCTCCCCCATCCCGTCCCAGACGACACCAGCGGCGGCCAGTGCCGCCGTGGCGTCCGATGTCGACCTGGTGGGTATGGACGAATCCCAGTTACAGGCCTTGATGGGTCCGCCCTCCTCGCAGCAGGACTTGTCCCCGGGGAAGGAATGGCTCTACCGCCACGGGACTTGCACCGTCGACCTGACACTGTACCCCGACATCAAGACGCAGGCTTACCGCGTCCTAAGCTATGAGGTGACAAGTGACAATGACACCGGCGACCGCAAACGCTACTGCCTGGCCGACCTCCGGTCCGTGGCTCAAGCCAAATGATGTCCTGCCGACCGTGCCGGCCCGCGTGGTCCTTGTCGATGATGACGAGGCCTTCCGTGAGGCGGCCACGGGCGAACTGGAGGACCTGGGCTTCACCGTCACCGGCTTCGCCGATGCGAAGTCGCTGATCAACTACCTGGCCAGCCCCGACGGCTCGGGCCTGGATGACGGCGCCGCCGACATCCTGGTCATCGACTGGTGCCTGGAGCGCACGCTGGGCATCGACCTGCTGCCCGACCTGCGGCGGCGCGGCTGCCGCATCCCGGTCATCTTCCTGACCGGCATGTCCATGCCCGCCAACGAGACGCTGGCCCTGGATCGCGGCGCGGTCGACTTCATCGACAAGACCCGCGGCATGTCCGTCCTGGCCCGCCGCATCCGCCTGATCCTGCAACCGCCCGTGGCCGCCGCCCCTACCCCTACGGCTAAGTCGGGCGATGAGATCGTCTGCGGCAAGCTTACCCTTAAGCCTAAGGTCAACCGAGCCTTTTGGCAGGGTCGCGACGTGATGCTTACGGTTACCGAATTTAGTATCGTCGAGTTCATGGTGGCCAATTTGGGCGAGCACGTCACCTACCGGGCCATTTACGACCGCGTGCATTGGAGCGGGTTCGTCGCCGGCAGCGGCGAGGATGGCTTCCGGACCAACGTGCGCTCGTCGATCAAGCGGATCCGGAGCAAGTTCAATGCTATCGATCGTGGCTTTGCGGAAATTGAGAATTTCGCGGCCTTCGGCTACCGATGGCGTGACCCGGCAAGCGTCGATGCCACAGCGTCTGAGATGGGCCGCCCGCAGGATATCCGGATCACTCACGGTTAGACTGGGCTTCCTGCTCGTCATCTTCGCCGCCCTTCCCTTCATCCTCTACGGCCAGTTCGAGACGGCGGATCGCAAGGAAAGGGAGATTGTCACCAAGAACCTGCGGTACAGCAGCTGGCTCATCGCCCAGGCCTTGAAGCCGCTGCTGAACCGCGAAAGCGGCCCGCCCACCGCGTCCTTGAACGAGGAGCTGGCCAAGTACGGCGGTGACGGCACCAACCTGAAACTGATGTTCCAGCCCAAGGGTGGGGCCGCCGGCCAGGACGGCGGCTTCTACTTTTTGGCCTCGGCGCCCAAGGTCGGCGCGGCCGACCTTGGCGCCATCCTGGACAACCTGCAGCGCCACGGCATCGTCTCGCAGGTGGCGGAAAGCTGCACCTGGGACAAGCCGGTCGACATTCGCTATACCCAGCCCACCGGGCATGAGGAGATCCTGACCTCCGTCGTGCCCATCCAGAGCCGCTGGGGCTGCTGGGTCCTGGTTTCCTCCCACGTCACGTCGGAGTTGCTGGCCACCGCCATCGGCCGCCCCTACTGGCAGACGCCGCAGGTGCGGCTGTCGTTGATGCTGTACCTGGCCGTGGCCGTCATCGCCCTGCTGACCGCCCTGTCCGTACGCCGCCACATCCGCCACTTCCGCCACGTCGCCCGTGAAATCCGGCAGGGCCGTGTGGCCGGCAACACCTTCGCCAGCCGCAACGCCATTCCCGAACTGGACAGTGTGGCCCGCGACTTCGACGGCTTGGTGCACGACCTGCACCATGTGGCCGGCGTCATTCGTCAGACGGCGGAGGACAACGCCCATTCCTTCAAGGGGCCGGTCGCCACCATCCAAGCCTGCCTGGAACCGCTGAAGCGCCTGATCCCGGCGGAGCACGCCCGGGGCAAGCGCGCCGCCGAATTGATCGAGCTGTCGCTGGACCGGCTGAAGGCGTTGATCTCCGCCTCGCAATGCCTGGATAACACCATGGCGGACATGATCGAGTCCCCGCGCGAGGCGGTGGACCTGACCCAGATCGTGGCCGACATCCTGAAAAGCTACCGCGAGGTGCTGGTGGCGCGACAGATCCGCCTCAGCCGCCAGTTGCCCCCCGACGTGCTGGTCCGCGCCGGCAAGGTCGCCCTGGCCGTGGTGGTGGAGAACATCCTGGACAACGCCGTCAGTTTCACCCCCGACGCGGGCGCCATCGCCGTGCGCCTGCAGGAGGAGGACGGCGTCATCAACCTGACCATCGAGGACAGCGGCCCCGGTATCGACCCGGACAAGATCGACAACATCTTTGATCGCTATTTCTCCCTGCGCCCGCCCGATCACGCCCGCCGCGACGCCAAGGCGGGATCGCCCGGCCACGCCGGCCTGGGCCTGTGGATCGTGAAGCGCAATGTCGAGGCGCTGGGCGGCACGGTCACCGCCACTAACCGCATCGGTGGCGGCCTGAAGGTCCACATCGTCCTGCCGTCCGCGACGTAAATTCCCGTCAACACAGCTCTTAAGGGAAAATCGTGGCGATGATCGCTCTCCATTATAGTGTGGCGCGCCGTCATCGCTCGCTTTAGTTGTGATCGCTTGACAACCACACTTGGAGCGGCGTCGGACACGGGGGGGGCGTATCGCCACGAGCACGAGCCCCGACATCCTGCTGGTCACCACCGACCAGTACCGCTTTCCCCAGCCTGGCCGCGCTGCTGGCCCGGCTGGAGGCGCGGGACCTGCCGCCTCCGGCGCCCCGACCCCCAACCACTTCGCCCATAACGTGCAGCGTCGCCCCGAAACGGGCGGCGTTGCCGCATCTGCGCCAGCGTGACGCACCCGCTCTTGAAAGCGGACACCACCGTCCTACCCTTCCTAGGCGTAAAGGCGGAGGCCCGATGCGCCTGGTGGCCTCCTGCAAATCTCCCGGCCACGGCTTGGTCACTGGCCCCGGTTCGGCCTGCCCCGTAGCGTCATCTGCAAAGGTTCCCACCCTGAAGCGGAGCGGTCATAAAATGCATGACGTGACGGAGCGCGTGTCCACCCGAGCCCTGCGGACCACGCAAATCCATCCGGTTCTTCTGTCCGGCGGCGCCGGCACCCGGCTGTGGCCCCTCTCCCGGGCGATCCATCCCAAGCAATTCCTGGCCCTGACCTCGGACCGAACCCTGTTGCAGGAGACGGCTGCGCGCAGCCTGGGCGACGCCGGCTTCGCCGACCCCGTCGTCATCTGCAACGAGGAACACCGGTTCATGATCCACGAGCAGTTGCACGGGATGGGGATCGAACCGCAGACCATCATCCTGGAGAGCGCCGCCCGCAACACGGCGCCCGCCATCGCCGCCGTCGCCCTGTGGTTGATGGACCGCGATCCCGACGCCCTGATGCTGGCCCAGCCCTGTGACCATCTGATCGGCGCGCTACCCGACTTCTACCTGGCCGTGGCCAAGGGCGTGCCGGCGGCGCAGGCCGGCCATCTGGTCACCTTCGGCGTCGTGCCCGACAAGCCGGAAACCGGCTACGGCTACATCCGCACCGGCGCCCCGCTGGCGGGCGTGGACGGCGTGCGCGCGGTCGAGCATTTCGCCGAGAAGCCCAATACGGAGACGGCGGAGCGCTATCTCGCCAGCGGCAACTACCTGTGGAACAGCGGCATCTTCCTGATGTCGGCCCGCCAGTACATCGCCGAGCTGGAGCGCCTGCAGCCGGACATGGTGACCGCCGTGCGCGAGGCCATTTCCGCCGGCAAGGAGGATAATGGCTTCTTCCGCCTGGATGAGGCCTGCTTCACCGCCGCCGCGTCCCTCTCCATCGACCATGCGGTCATGGAGCACACCGACAAGGCCGCCGTCATCCCGGTGGAAATGGCCTGGTGCGATGTCGGGTCCTGGCGGTCCCTGTGGGACGTCAGCCACAAGGACGATGCCGGCAATGTCGAGCAGGGCGACGTCATCCTGCAGGACGTGAAGAACAGCTACGTCCACTCCGACGGCCGCCTGGTGGCCGCCATCGGCGTGGAGGATCTGGTGATTGTCGCCACGGACGACGCCGTGCTGGTGGCCGACGCCGCCCACGCCAAGAACGTGGGCAAGGTGGTGGAGCAACTGCGCCGCCGCAACCGTTCGGAGGAGACCCACCACACCACGGTCTACCGGCCGTGGGGCTATTACCGCGCCGTGGACGTCGGCTACCGCTTCCAGGTCAAGCGCATCATGGTGAAGCCGGGTGCGCGCCTCAGCCTGCAGAAGCACCACCACCGCGCGGAACATTGGATCGTCGTCCAGGGCACCGCGCTGGTGCAGCGCGACGGCGAAAACCGCCTGGTGCGGGAGAACGAGTCCGTTCACATCCCCATCGGCATGGAGCACCGCCTGGAGAACCCCGGCAAACTGCCCCTGCACCTGATTGAAGTGCAATCTGGCGCCTATCTGGGCGAAGACGACATCGTGCGTCTGTCCGATACCTACGGCCGCGCGTGAGCGCGGCCCCATTTTCCCGGGACCCAACCCGGGGAGAGGGAGCCAATTGACGCGGAAACGGGCGGGGAACGGGGGGCAACCCGTTTTTAAACCAAGACGCGGTCCCGCAAGGGCAACGCGCCAAGCCCGAGGTCAAATCCGATGCCTGAATACCATCGACGCCATCCCATCCCGTCGTTCGGGAGGGTGATGTACGATCGCCCTCTCGCCCGGCTTCACCCGGCCGCGGAGACGACGGAGGCCGGCGGCCTGAAACGGCGCCTGCTGCTGGCTGCGGCCGGGCTGGCGCTGACCGGCGGTCTGGCCGCCGTCCCCGCCAACGCCCAGACGGAAACGTCGCCGGACGACACGGTGGCCACCCGGCAGCACCCCGAATTCGATCCGCCGGGCATCCGGATGGGTGGCTTCATCCTCTATCCCAGCGTCACGCTGGACGAGGTCTTCGACAGCAACATCTATGCGACGCAGGGGCATGACACCAGCGACCTGATCACGGTGCTGCAGCCCAAGCTGGAGCTGAAGTCGAACTGGAACGTGCACCAGTTGAACCTGCACGCCAGCGGCGACATCGACTGGTACGCCCAGCACAGCCGCGAGAACTACGCCAACTACGACATCGGGGCGGACGGCCGGCTGGAGGTCTACCACGACGCGTGGATATCCGGCGGCGCCGACTACAGCCTGTGGCACCTGCCCCGCACCTCGCCCAACAACATCGTCGGCCAGGCCGACCCGACCGAATACAACCAGGCCTCGGCCAGCGTGGTCGGGCACAAGGAATTCGGCAACCTGTTCGTCGAGCTGGGCGACAGCTACAACCGCTACGACTTCGCCAACGCCCAGACCTTCGATGGCCGCACCATCCTGTGGGAACGCCAGAACCACGATGAGAACGAGGTCAGCGTCCGCACCGGTTACACCATCCAGGGCCTGTATGAGCTGTATGTGAAGGGCGCCTACAACACGCGCAACTATGACAGCACGTCGGACATGAGCGGGTTCAACCGCAATTCCAACGGCTACACCGTCCTGGTCGGCGGCAAGTACAACCTGACGGGCATCACCTCCATCGACCTGTTCGCCGGATACCGGTCGCAGGACTATGACGACGTCCGCCTGGGCACCTTCTCCGCCCCCACGGGCGGCGCCAAGATCACCTGGAACGTGACGCCGCTGACGACCGTGACCGGCGAGATCACCCGCGACATCGATGAAACCATCGTCGTGGGGGCGGCCGGCTATTTCGCCACCAAGGAAACCGTGGCGGCGGACCATGAATTGCTGCGTAACCTCATTCTTCACCTGCAGCTAAGCCATGAGGCCGACGATTTTCAAAATATAGGCCGAACAGATGATGTCTATGGCGTTGGTCTTGGCGCGAAATACATGATGAACCAAATGACCGCCATCAACGTCCGCTACAACTACCAAATCCGATCGTCTAATGGCACCGGAATCGGGTACGCGGATCACAACATTTTGGTTGGCTTAACCCTTCATCTGTAAGGGAATACTGACTGTATCCATCGTGATCACAGCGCAGGCGGGGGCGGCCCCCGTTTGATCACAACCGCCGCCCCCCACTTTTGATAAAACTATCGTGTGAGCCCCACGAAAAACGGGCCGTCACCACAAGTCCCACAAACGAGACCCCGGCGCCTAGGCGGCCGGGCTGCCTCCGATCAAGCAGAAGGTGCCGGAATGCTGCCTTCCCGCCTCCCCCGCAAATCCTCGTCCCGGCTGGCCATCCTGGCGGTCGTGGCCGGGGCCTTAGCGCTTCCCTACGCGGCTTACGCCCAGAACGCCGGCCAGCCGCCGGCGCCCAACGTCACCGCTGGGGGTGCCGCTGGGGATGCCATTGCCAGCAACGACCCGGCGTCCAAGCCCGGCGCGCCCGCCGGTCCCAATATGGGTGGTCCCGGCATGGGTGGTGGCGTCGCCGCCGCCGACTATCAGCTGGGCCCGGGCGACCGGGTGCGCATCACCGTGTTCGGCCAGCAGGATCTGTCCGGCGAGTACGCCGTCGATGGTACCGGCACCCTGTCCTTCCCCCTGGTGGGCCAGGTGCACGCCGGCTCGCTGACGGCAGGCCAGTTGGGCAAGGCGCTGGAAGGCAGCCTGTCCCCCAACTACATCAAGAACCCCCATGTGAGCGTGGAAGTGCTGAGCTACCGGCCCTTCTACATCCTGGGCGAGGTCAAGACCCCCGGCAGCTACGCCTACGTCTCCGGCATGACGGTCCTGAACGCCGTCGCGCTGGCCGGCGGGTTCACCTACCGCGCCCGTGACGACGACTTCCGTCTGCAGCGCACCGCCAAGGACGGCAGCAAAACCCAGGTCGACGCCGAACCGACGACGCCGGTCCAACCCGGCGACGTCATCACAGTCCGGGAGCGCTATTTCTGATGACTTTGCCCGAGCAGCCCCGCGCCCTGGGTGGTGGTCCCATCCTCCCCCGGCGCCTCACCGCCGCCCCGCCGGCCCCCCGCCCCGTCTACATGCCCCCGCCGCAGCAACAGCAGCGGGACGTGCTGGACACCTACCGCAAGATCTGGGCGCACCGGCGCCTGGTGCTGGCCTGCACCATCGGCACGGCCCTTCTGGCCGGCATCGTCGGCTGGAGCATGCCATCGCGCTACACCTCGGAATCCCGGGTGCTGGTGGGCGTACCGCAGCCCTCGCTGGAAGGCATCGGCCCCACCATGGCGTCCATGACCTTCAACGCCGAGCGGGTGCAGAGCGAGGGGCTGGTGGCCCAGTCGCGCGAGCTGGCCCAGAAGGTGGTCGACCGGCTGCACCTGAACGACGATCCGGAGTTCAATCCGGACGCCAAGACAGCGGCGCCGCAGATCCCGGCCTGGGCCCGGCTGCTGCCCACCAGCGTGGCGGAATGGCTGACCAAGCCCAAGGCCAAGCCGCCGGAAACGCCGGAACAGCAGGCCCGCACGGCCGCCATGATCAACAACCGCACGGTCGACATCCTGCTGTCCAAGCTGGACATCGCCACGGTCGGCCGTTCGGATGTCCTGAAGATATCCGCCACCACCCGCGATCCGGAAACCGCCTCGCTGGTCGCCAACGCCGTCGCCGACGCCTACCTTGCGGAACAGCGCGACGTGAAGGTCGGCACCGCCAGCCGCGTCGAGGAGTACATGGAGAGCCGCATCGCCGACCTGCGCAAGCAGGTCGATGATAGTGAGCGCGCCATCGAGGACTACCGCAAGCAATACGGCCTGTACGATCAGCAGAACGGCACCGGCATCATGGGCCAGCGCCTGACGGAGCTGAACACCCAGCTGATCACCGCCCAGACCGCCAAGGCCGACGCCGAGGCGCACCTGAACGACGCCCAGAACCTGATGCGCCAGGGCATCACCGGCGACAGTGTGCCGGAGGTGCTGAACAACCCGCTGATCCAATCGCTGAAGCAGCAGCAGGCCGCCGCCGAGCAGCGCTTGGCCCAGCTGTCCGCCACCTACGGCGACAAGCATCCGCAGGTCACCGACGCCAAGGCGCAGATCGCCGACGCCCAGCGCAAGATCAAGGCGGAGATGCAGGGCATCATCAACGGCCTGCAGAACGTGGCCCGCACGGCCAACGCCCGCTACGCCGCCGTGCTGCGCGACTTCAACGAGGCCAAGGGCTCCTTGGGCTCCGACAACCAGAACGCCATCCACCTGGAGGCGATGGAGCGTGACGCCGCCGTCAACCGGCATCTGCTGGAGACCATGCTGACGGAAGAGAAGCGTCTGATCGGCCGCCAGCAGCTGGAGGCGCCCGACGCCCGCGTCATCTCCCGCGCCACCCCGCCGGTGTCCGCCAGCTATCCGCCCAAGGCCCTGATCCTGTTGCTGGGCACCCTGGTGGGCGCTGTCGCCGGCATGCTGATCGCGCTGTTGATGGAGGAGGCCGACCAGACCTTCCGCCAGAGCAGCCAGATCGAAAGCGCCACGGGCATCCCGGTCGTGGCCCTGGTGCCGGAGGTCAAGGGCAAGTCGCCCACCGCCCAGGTGCTGCGCGAGCCTGTGTCCCCCTTCGCCGAGACCCTGCGCAAGATCCACATCGCGCTGGAGTTGTCGGAGATGGAGTACAGCCCCCGCACGGTGCTGCTGTCCTCCGCCGCGCCCGGCGAAGGCAAGAGCGTCATCATCGCCGCCCTGGGCCGGCTGCTGGCCAGCCACGGCCGGCGCATCCTGATTGTGGATTGCGACTGGCGCTCCCCCTCGCAACACAAGCTGTTCAACGTGTCGAACAAGCACGGCCTGGCCTCGCTGCTGACCGATGACAGCGTGGTGCTGGACGACTGCATCCACCACGATACCCTGTCGGGGCTGGAGCTGATCACCGCCGGCCATTGGACGTCCAAGGACACCCGCATGCTGACGTCCGACCGGATGCGGGTCCTGCTGCAGACCTTCGCCAAGAACTATGACCTGGTGCTGATCGACACCGCACCGGTGCTGGTGGGGGCCGAGGTGCTGGCCATGTCGCGGATGGTCGACAAGGTGCTGTTCACCGTGCGCTGGGACCACACCCGCCGCAACGCCGCCCTGCAGGCCCTGCGCCAGCTGGTGGAGGTGCAGTGCGACCTGACCGGCGTAATCATGTCCCGGGTCGATCCGCGCCGCTACCGCCAGTACGGCTACGGCCCGCTGAACTACGACTACGCCCGCCCCCTGGCCGATCACTTCGGCTGAGCCACTCTGGTCAAGGCCACTTCGGTTAAGGATAGCCCCATGGAGCAAGAGGCCCTGCGTGACTTGCCGCCAGAGGGGGTGAAGGGGATGGATCTTCCTCCTTCCTCCGTCCCCTCCCCCCAGGCGGCCCTTTTGACCCGCGCCTATCCGCCGGAGCTCATCGGCTCTGCCCCGCAGTGCGCCGATCTGGCGGAATGGCTGACCCGGCTGGGCTGCGAGACCACGGTGTTCACCGGCCTGCCCTATTATCCGGGCAACGAGGTCTTCACCCAGTACAAGGACTTCAAGGGCGGTCACGAGGTGCTGAACGGGGTGCGGGTGGAACGCCTGCGGGCCATGATCCCCCGCAAGGGATCGGCCAAGGCCCGCATTCTGGCCGAGGCCAGCTTCCTGCTGGCGGGGCTGTGGGCCCGCGCCTCGGGCCGGCTCAAGCCCAAGCCCCTGGTCATCAGCCTCTGTCCTTCCATCCTTACCGTCGCGCTGGGCTGCCTGGTCCGCCAGCGCGACGGCCGGCATGTCGCCATCATCCATGACATCCAATCCGGCATGGCCCAGGGGCTGAACATGGTGTCCAGCGGCGGCCTGGTGAAGGCGATGCGCTGGTGCGAGCGCACCGTGCTGAACCGGGTGGACCTGATCGTCGTGCTGACGGACCACATGGCCGAACAGCTGCGGGACCTGGGCGTGACGCAGGACATCGAGGTGGTGCCCATCTGGGTCGACACCGACCGCCTGTATCCCGAGACGCCCAAGGTACCGGCCAACGACGGACCGGCCATCATCCCGGCACCCAAGATCGCCGCCCGGCTGCTCTACAGCGGCAACTTCGGCCTGAAGCAGGGCCTGGGCCAGGTCCTGTCCATGGCGGAGGAGTTGCAGCGCCAGACCGACGACGTGGAGATCATCCTGCGGGGCAGCGGCGCCCTGCGCGCCACCCTGGAGGAGGAGATCGCCGCCCGCGCGCTGCGCCGGGTCCGCGTCACCGGCCTGCTTCCCCCCGACCAGCTGCGCCAGGGCCTGACCGAGGGCGACATCCACCTGGTGCCGCAGGAGCCGGAGGCCGCCGCCTTCGCCATCCCGTCCAAGATTTTCAACATCATGGCGGTGGGCCGCCCCTTCGTCACCACGGCCAACCCGCACAGCCCCCTATGGCACCTGCGGGAACGCAGCGGCGCCTTCATCTGCGTACCGCCCCACGACACAGCGGCCTTCACCGAGGCCGTGCTGCGCCTGGTGCGGGATGCGGGCCTGCGCCGGGAACTGGGGGAGCGCGGCCGGCGTTTCGTGGAACAGCACTATTCCCGGTCCCACGTCCTGGGGGGATTGGTCCGGCGATTGGACGCGCTCTATGCCAAGTAAGTCCCCAGCAGGAGCCCAGGCCAGACCCCTGGCCGAGGGCCCCCGCTCCTTCGTCATCTTCGAGCCGGACGCGGAGGGCCACCCCTGCGAGTGGCTGAAGCACCTGATGCACTTCGCCGCCTCGGACAAGCGGGACTACCGCGTCACCTTCGTCGTGGCGCGCGAACTGTATGACGAGTTGGCGGCCGATGGCGCCGCCAGCCGCCAGGATCGCGTGCAGGTGCTGGCGCTGGAGCCGTCGGAGCAGGCGCTGTGCCGCCACCCGCTGCTGCCGGTGCGCGGCTTCGCCCGCTGGTGGGTCATGCGCCGGTACCTGGAGCGCACGGGCTCCGAGGCCGGGCACTTCCTGTCGCTGGACCATTTGACCCTGCCCCTGGCGTTGTCGCTGGGCGCGCGGGGCCGCCGCCTGTGCGGCATCCTGTTCCGGCCATCGGTCCACTACCGCGCCCTGGGCAGCTATGAGCCCAGCCTGAAGGAATGGCTGCGCGACGCGCGCAAGGCCCTGCTCTACCCCCTCATGCTGCGCAATTCCGCGGTCCATCGCGTCCTGACGCTGGACCCGTATTTCCCGACCTACGCCCACGACCACTATGGCCAGGGGGGGAAGGTGCGCACCGTGGTCGATCCCGTCCATCCCTTCGTGAACGAGACGGCGGAGGAACGGTCGCTGGCCGACAGCATGCCCACCGATCGCGTCACCCTGCTGCTGTTCGGATTCTTGAGCGAGCGCAAGGGCGTGCTGTCCTTGCTGGACGCGTTGTGCCAACTGCCGGCGGAGGCGGCGGCCAAGGTGGGCGTCATGATCGCCGGCAAGGTGGACCCCGCCTTGCGCGACCGGGTATATGCCGCCCTGAAAAAGGTGATCCAGGAACAGCCCGAGCTGTGGATCCACCTGGAGGACCGCCGCCTGACCAGCGGTGAGATCAACGCCCTGATCAAGGAGGCGTCGGTCGTGCTGGCCCCCTACCAGCGCTTCGTGGGGTCCAGCGGCGTGCTGCTGTGGGCGGCGCAGGCGGGCAAGCCGGTGCTGACCCAGGATTTGGGCCTGCTGGGCTGCTTGGCCCGCACCCATAGGCTAGGTCTCGCGTTGGATACCACCGATAGCGAAGTCCTCTCCAAAGGCATAGAATATATATCGGAGAGCGACACCCGTAGCTATTTCGATCAAGAGGCGGCGGCCAATTATATCCGTCATCAGAGTCCTCAGAACTTCGCTTCCGAAATATTCTCCAGCCTGATGGGCACTCCCTGATCGGAGTATTTCCGGGATCAATTGCCGCAGGTGCGAGCAGGTCCCAGCTTGGTCACAGGACTTCTTGATTCAAGCGTGGCCTGATTTAGGCGAACTCGGCTGTTGATCAGCCACCCTTGGCCAGACCGTCGCACCTGCGTGGGCGGCCGTGGCCACCGGTCGCCGCATTCAGGAACCCAACCCATGCCCCCAGCCCTGTCCGAAGCCCTTTCCACCCCCCTTGTCACGCTGCGGGAAACCCAGGCGGTCGCCGTTCCCGCAGCGGACACCCATCGTCTGCGCAACGGCCGCCCCCTGGCGCCGCAGGTGATCACCGGCACCGTCGCCGCCGTCGACGCCCTGGCCATCCTGGCCACCGGCCTGGCCGCCTCCGACTTGGCGGACGGCACCGTGGCCCGTCCCCTGTTCGGCCTGGTGCTGATCATCGGCCTGGCGCTGGGCATGTACGCCCTGCGCTGGACCGGTGCGCGGCAGCTGCACCGCCTGTGCAAGCCGACCGACGGCCTGCTGCCCCTGGCCCTGGCCTGGGCGGCCACCGCCGGTAGCCTCGTCGCGCTGCTGTACCTGCTGGGGGCCTTCGACCCGCCCATGACCAGCTGGCTGGCCATCTGGTCGCTGCTGGCGCTGGGCGCCCTGGTGGCGGGCCGCCTGGCGACCTGCCTGACCGTAGGCTCCTGCCAGCGCGCCGGGCGCCTGACCCAGGCCGTGGCCATCGTCGGCACCGGGCCGGAGGGCCAGCGCCTGCTGCGCCGCTACCGCGCCAACCCGCGCGACGACCGCCATGTGGTGGGCGTTTATGATGACAACCGCGCCAGCCACGCCCGCTTCTGCGTCGGCTACCCCATCCGGGGCGGTTTGGATGACCTGCTGGGCGAAATCCGCGAGGGCCGGGTGGACCGGGTAATCCTGGCCATGCCGCTGTCAGACGACAATCACGCCCTGGCCGCGGCCCTGGCCAAGCTGAGCTTGGCGCCGGTGGACGTGGGCATCAGCCTGGACCAGGTGGATATCCACCGCCAAGCGGGCGGCTGGCGCGAGGGTGCCGGCGATGAGCCGCCGGTGCTGGACCTGCTGAGCCACCCGCTGACCGGTTGGCGGGCCATCGCCAAGACGGTCGAGGACCGGGTGCTGGCCGCCATCATCCTGGTCATGATCTCGCCCATCATGCTGGCCATCGCCTTGGCCATCAAACTGGAAAGCAAGGGCCCCGTCCTCTTCAAGCAGAAGCGCCACGGCTATAACAACCAGCTGATCGAGGTGTACAAGTTCCGCTCCATGTACCACCACATGGCGGACGCGAACGCCGAGAAGCTGGCGCAGCGCAACGACCCCCGCATCACCCGCCTGGGCCGCATCCTGCGCCGCACCAGCCTGGATGAGCTGCCGCAGTTCATCAACGTGCTGCGGGGCGAGATGTCCATCGTCGGCCCTCGCCCGCACGCCCAGTCGGCCAAGGCCGGCGGCCTGCTGTACCGCGACGCCGTCGCCCATTACGACAGCCGCCACCGCATGAAGCCCGGCATCACCGGCCTGGCCCAGGTCAGCGGATGGCGCGGCGAGACCAGCACGGTGGAGCACATCGTGAAGCGGGTGGAGCACGACCTCCGCTACATCGAGACCTGGACCGTGCTGGGCGACCTGAAAATCATCGCCCGCACCATCACCAGCAGCATCTTCACCAAGAACGCCTACTGACATCAACGGCATCGGGCTCGCCTCGTGCCGTTGTAGGACGCGCCCCGTCCCCATGAAAACGCACCCGCCGGAAGGTTCCGGGGAACGCGGTGGACTGGAAACTGAGGAAGCCAAGCGGGCGGATGCCCGCACCCGGCGCCTGAGGGCGCCGGCGATAGACCACCACAGAAGGGACCGTAGCCCATGCGCTGCCTCTGGATCACGCTGGCCGACCCCGATCCGCCCCACAACGGACAGTTCATCTATTCCGGGGGGCTGATCGGCAGCCTGGCACAAGCGGGCGCCGATATGGCGGTGCTGGGGCTGAGCCGTCCGGACGGCAAGCGTGCCGATGGCGCGCGCGAGACGCCCGGCGCCGGCGCCATCGCCTGGCACCTGGCGGAGCATAAGCCCCGTTCCCGCTGGAGCAGCCTGCGATCCCCCCTGCCCAACATCGCCCACCGCTGCGGCACGCCGGACATGCATGCCCGGGTGCGCCGCCTGCTGGCGACGGAATCGTGGGACAGCGTCGTGCTGGACGGCATCGGATCGGGATGGGCGCTGGCGGACTTCCTGCGCCGCTACCCCGACCGCCACAACCGGCCCAAGCTGGTGTACGTCTCCCACAACCACGAGGAATCGTTGCGCGCCCAACTGGCGCAAAACCAATCCAACCTGCTGAAGCACCAGGCCATGCGCTTCGATGCCGCCAAGGTGACGCACCTGGAACGCGCCATCGTGAAAGAGGCGGACCTGATCACCGCCATCACCCCCGACGACGCCGACCTCTATCGCGAACACTGGCCCGACAAGGCCATGGCCGTGCTGACCCCAGGCTATCGCGCGACGGAGCGCGAGAAGAAGCCCATCAGCCGCGACCTGCCCCGCCGCGCCGTCATCGTCGGCAGCTTCGACTGGATCGCCAAGCGCATGAACCTGGAAGAGTTCATCAGCGTGGCCGATGCCATCTTCGCCGCCAACGGCGTGGAGCTGGAGGTGGTGGGTAGCGGCGACGCCACCTTCCTGGCCAGCATGCGCAAGCGCGTCCTGGCCACCCGCTTCACCGGCACGGTGGACGACGTGCGCCGCCACATGGACGCGGCCCGCATCGCCCTGGTGCCGGAACGCAACGGCGGCGGCTTCAAGCTGAAGGTCCTGGATTACGTCTTCAACCGCCTGCCCATCCTGGCCCTGAAGGGCTCCGTAGCCGGCGTGCCGCTGGAGCAGGAGGAGAGCATCCTGCTGTACCCGGGACATGAGGATCTGGCCATGGGCGTGGTCCAGTCCATCGACGACCTGGACCGCCTGAACAACCTGCAGGACGCGGCCTATCGCGCCTGCCGCGACAGTTTCCACTGGACCAGCAGGGGGCCGCAGTTGCTGACGGCCATCAGCGCGGCATGACGACCTGGACAGAATGGGCGGGATACGGCGCCGTTCCCCAAGACAGCGCCGCGCAACGCCAGCCGCTGGGGGTTGTGGATTGGGTGTTGCTGGTGGGATTCCTGCTGGGTATCTATACCGGCTTCGCCATCCAGATCACGCCCAACGTCCCCTTCCCCGCCGCCATTTCCGGCATCACCGGGGTCATTCTGCTGTGGCGCCGGCGGCACCGCATCTCGCCGGCCGGCCTGGCCGCCTTCCTGGGCGTGACCCTGCTGCTGCTGGCCTCCATCCTGTACGCGCCGGGGCTGGACCTCTTGTCCAAGCGCACCACCGGCCTGCTGCAGATGATCTATTCGCTGGCCATCTCCTACGCCCTGTTCCTGACGGTGGTGGAGGCGGGACCGGCCGCCTTCTGCCGGCTGATGCTGGTCTTCATCCTGACCATCATCGTCGGCACCCTGCTGGAGACCTACGCCGGCCTGGCCGCCATCAGCGACGCCGTGCGGCAGAAGATCTATACCTCCGGCGTCTATGATGCCGACATCCGGGACGAACTGCTGTACGGCAAGGTAAGGCCCAAGCTGTTCACCTCGGAACCATCGGCCGTCACCTTCTCCTACACCCTGTTCTCCTTCTGCTGGCTGCTGACCAGCACCTGGAAATACAGGCGCTTCGGCTATCTCGCCATGATGGCGGCGGCCATGGTGGCCATGCCCGGACCCACCCTGCTGCTGATGCTGCTGCTGCTGGGCCTGCACGAGATGGTGCCGAAGGGGGAAGAGCACACCCGCACCCTGCTGAGCGTGCGTCTGATCAAGATCGGCGTCATCGCCGCCTTGGCCCTGATCGCCTTCGCCATCATCGCCAGCTCGGTCTATGCCGCCCGCCTGGACAACATCGCCAATGGCGATGACGAGAGCTTCTTCTACCGCGTCATCGGCCCCTTCCTCGTGACGGTGGAGGTGCTGAAGAACCACCCCATCCTGGGCATCGGCCTGACGGGCGAGCAGATGATCGCCGACAGCATCGCCACCGTCTTCCTGCGGTCCGGTGCCTTCTCCCCCCTGTGGAGCATCCCGGATCCGCAGGAGGTGATGACCAATTACTTCTGGCTGCACTGGGTCTACCTGGGCATATGCGGCGGCGTGGTGCTGATGCTCGCCATCACCGGCTGGCTGCGCAGCCTGGGTGTCCACGCCCTGGCGCTGTGCTGGCTGGGCTGGGCCATCCTGGGCCAGGCCTCCGGCGCCTATGTCAGTCCCAAGACCTGGACCGTGCTGATGCTGATCGCGGCCTGCAGCATCCTGCACGCCGAGGCCCACAAGCGGAAGACGGCGCCGTCGGCGCCCATCCCGGCCCCTCCCCCACCACCCCGGCCTTATCCGCCGGGCACGCTGGTCGCCATCGGCGGCAATGGCCGACCCCGACATCGTCCCTAGTTAGCTTCCCCTGGCCGGCACAGCTGAAAAAGACCGGTTCTGACACCATAGCCACCAAGCCCCGAGGCAGAGTGATGACCCTTGTGACCCAGTGGACGGCCCCTGACATCGGCGCATGGGCGCCGCAGCGATCCTGGGGGGTGGAGGCGCCCGGACCGGGCATGGCCCGCACCGACTGGGTCCTGCTGGTGATCTTCCTGCTGGGCATCTATACCGGCTTTTCCATCCAGATCACGCCCAGCGTGCCCTTCCCCGCCGCCATCGCCGGCATGGCCGGGGTCATTCTGCTGTGGCGCCGGCGGCACCGTATCTCTCCCACCGGGCTGGCGGCCTTCCTGGGCGTGACCTTGCTGTTGCTGGCCTCCATCCTCTACGCGCCAGGCCTGGATTTGCTGTCCAAGCGCACCACGGGCCTGCTGCAGATGATGTATTCGCTGGTCATCTCCTACGCCCTGTTCCTGACGGTGGTGGAGGCGGGGGCGTCGGCGTTCTCGCGCCTGATGCTGGTGTTCATCATCACCATCGTCATCGGCACCCTGCTGGAAAGCTATGCCGGTCTGAACCGCATCAGCGACGCCGTGCGCCTGGCGATCTATCACCAGGGCATCTACGAGTCAGACATCCGGGACGAGATGCTGTATGGCCGCGTGCGGCCCAAGCTGTTCACGACGGAACCGTCGGCCGTCACCTTCGCCTACACCCTGTTCGCCTTTTCCTGGCTGCTGACCAGCGACTGGAAGTACAAGCGCCTGGGCTATCTGGCCATGACGGCCGCTGCCATGGTGGCCATGCCCGGGCCCACCCTGCTGCTGCTGGTTCTGCTGCTGGCGCTGCACGAGCTGGGCCCCAGCGATGACGCCAGCCAGTCCACCACCACCCGCATCCTCAAGCTGGCGGCCGTGGGCATCCTGGCCATAACCGCCTTCGCCATCGTGGGCAGCACGGTCTACGCCAACCGCCTGCACGAGATCGCCTCAGGCAATGACGAGAGCTTCTTCTACCGCGTCATCGGCCCCTTCCTGGTGGCGGTGGACGTGGTCAAGCACCACCCCATCCTGGGCGTGGGCCTGACGGGGGAGCAGCTGGTCAGCGACAACATCGCCGACGTCTTCCTGCGCTCCGGCGCGTTCAGCCCCTTGTGGAACATCCCTGAGCCCAACGAGGTGCTGATCAACTATTTCTTCCTGCACTGGGTCTATCTGGGCCTGTGCGGCGGCATCGTCATGATCCTGGCCATCAGCGGCTGGTTGCGCGCGCTGGGCGTGCGCGCCGTCATGATGTGCTGGCTGTCCTGGGCGGTGCTGGGCCAGGCCTCAGGCGCCTATGTCAGCCCCAAGACCTGGACCGTGCTGTTCCTCATCGGCGCCTGCAGCGTGCTGCACGCCCAGGCCAAGCGGGCGGCCGCGGCCCCCGTCCCCGCCCCGCTGGAGCCTGCCATCCTGCCGGCGGCGGCCCTGCCGCCCGCCCCGCCCACCATCCCGCCGCTGGCGGCCCTGCACTGATCCGACGACCACCGACCTGACGACAAGGGGGCGCATCCCATGGACACCTGGCCGATCGCCCCCTCCCCCACCGAGCCGGAGCCCGAGAGCGCGCCCGAGCGTCCGGGGGACGATGCCCTTTCCCCCGTCGACCTCGGCGGCGCCATCGACCTGCCGCCCAGCCCGTCAGAACAGCGGGCCGCCGCCGCCCTGATGCGGGCAGCCTACGCCCTGTCCGCCACGATGTCCGATAAGGCGCCCCAGGCGCCGCGGCAGCCTAAGCCGATTACCGTTGAAAACCGGCTGCCAGCCTCAGGATTGCTGGTTTAGGGGGTCAACGCTACTCTCATAATCGCATCGCCGGCATTAAGTGCAGCTGACGTGTTCTGAAAGCACGATCCATCGGCCGAATGCCTTAAAAACCCAGAATGGACCTCCGCACCCCCATACACCGGCCGAAACCAGCGCAACGTGCCACATTGGCATTGCGATGAAATTAGCATCCATTAAAGGATATGGCGCACATTTCTTTTCTTCGCCAACGAGGTAAACTCCAAGACAGAACTCATATCCCTTGCTTTCACTAAATTTGTGAATGATTGCATCAGGGTACTTATGCTTTATCAAGTTTATTATTTGATCATTCGGATCTGAGCCATTAACAGAAAAATAATACTCTCCCGAGAGCCCTTTATTCATTTCGAGGAAATTCAACAGAGCCGTCAGTGCAGCCTGCTCCACGTCTTCTGCATAGAGTGACGTTGGCGGGAATTTCCACATGAGAAAAAGGCATATAAGTACAGAGCATGATAGAGTCGAAAGAATACTGCATATCCATCCACCCCTAATCAGTTTAATGATGCGCATTGTCGGCTCCCTGATGATGGAGCGAAAAATTATCAGCGCACGCCTCATTATCTTGGCACGCTCTCCCTTGGTCTTGATGCCCCCATTCATGCATAATAACAAATCTCATTGTCTTTTCAGGTGATGTGGATCTCAGTCCGGGGATTTCGGCTTGTGCGGCAGCAGTCATATAAATCTCGCTGTAGTTTCCCCACGTATGGCCACCAATAATCCTCCTGCCATCGCCTTCTGATGCCGCTTTTTGCGCCTCCTTTAATGAATCAAATTTATGAACACTTTTATCCGGCCATCGAACTGCGAATTTCGGAACAAATCTGAAATCTGGAAATAAGTTTCCCATAATTTGGCTCTGGGTTGGCAACACACCCGCCGCGCGCAATTCCTTTATTTGGTTATTGAACAACCTCTCGGCGTCTTTTGGCTTCAGAATTGTTTCCGCCTTTACGTCGAAGACCTCATCCTTTTTCTCCGCATCTTGAGCTTGCAGCTGGGTGTTGGTTTTTACATCGAAGCCCTCGTGGGACGGTATAACGTCCGTTACCCTGCCGCCATCAGCCGTCCAGCGCCCATCCTCATCACGGGGCTGATTATCCCTGTACTTCGCCAGGTTGTCATTGGCCCGCGCCAACCGGACGGCGGCGTCCCAATCCAGTTCGGGCAGGCGCAGGTGCACGGCACGGATCATGGCCTGGGTCAGGTCGCCCCGATTCAGCGCATCGGCGATCTTGGCCAGGCCGGGCAGCACGGTGGTGCCAGGGTCCGCGCCGGCATAGGCGCGCTGGAGCAGCACCGCCACCTCGGCCGCCGGGCGGGCCTGGAAGCCGCCGGCGCCCTTGGCCAACAGGGGCACGCCGGCCAGGGCCAGGCCCTCGGCCGTGCAACTGACGCCCAGGCCGCCGGGGCCGTTGCTCACGCGGTGTCGACGCTGCCAGCCATCCATGATCGCCCTCCCTGTTGTTGGAAGGGCAACATATGTTCTTTATTTGTTCTTGTCAACTTGCGCGCGAGTACCGGCGACGGATGTCGCCGGCCCGACCCCCGCTTTTCGGAACCTGCTATTCCTGAGCCAGCTCGGCCGCGATGTTGGCCAGGGTGCCGGGGGATTCCTGCCGTGGCAGGAACAGGAAGTTGTTCACATAGTCGGCGAATTGGCTGCGCGCCAAGCCGGGGCGGTAGTCCTGGATGTCCTCCGGACGCTGCATGGTGGCGACATCGAAGTCGTCCAGGGTGCGCAGCTTGTTATGGTACAGGAAATAGCCCTGGTAATCGATGGCGTCAAAGAAGCGGGCGATGCGGTCGATGGAACCCCGGGCGTGCCGTTCCTCGATCTCCACCAGGATGCGGGGGCGGGAACGGGCGATGGTGTCCCGGCTGCCCTCCAGCACCGCCTCCTCATGCCCCTCCACATCGATCTTGATGAAGGCGACATCGCCGGAATAGACGGCGTCCAGGGGGGAGGAGGTCACCTTCAGCTCGCGTTGCGCGGGCTGGTCGGCCAGCGCCGTGGGCGACAGGGTGGACAAGCCGGTCTCCGGCTGTCCCGCCACCACGGGGATGTGCAGTTGCGCCATGCCCGAGGTTTGCGACAGAGCCGTGGGGTAAACCACCACGTCGTCACCGAACTTGGCCGCCAGGCGCTCCGCCAGCCAGGGCACCGGCTCGAAGGCGTACACGCGCCGGGCATGGGGCCGCATGAAGTGAATATAGCAGCCTTCGTTGGCGCCCACGTCGATGGCGTCGCGCCCGGGCTCGCAAAGATGGCGTACCAGGCGGGTTTCGGCTTCACCGAAATGCTCGAAATACTTGTGTTCAAGCCACAGCATCATCGGCGTGGGACAGACGGTGCGAACCAGTTGCTTCGCGCCGCGTCTCAGCGCACCGGGGATCATTCAGCCACCTCCTCGGCGAAGGTCGTCGATACCGGCTGCGGCGGGTGCCGGGAGAACAGGGACCGGACCAAGCTGGTCATGGCGTCCCGGCTTGGCCGCATCAGCAGGAAGGCCACCCCGGCGGTGAGCATGCCCACCACCGCGGCCACCGCCAGGGCCACCAGGGGCGCCGCCAGCAGGCTCTCAGGCATCACGCCGTTCCTCAAGATCCAGACGACGCCGGCCACGGCCAGCGACGCCACCACCGAGGGCGTGATGCGCAGATATAGATCGCGCTGGGTCACCGGCCCCTGCCCCGCCGCCAGGTAGAAGCAAACCGGCAGACGTATGACCAGGCCGATGGCGGCATACGCCCCCGCCACGCCCACGGCACCATAGGGGATGCCGGCGACGAAGGAGGCGATGGCCAGGGCCACGTCGATGGCGGTGGAGCGCAGCAGATCGCGGGACCGCCCCTGGGGCAGGTAGATCAGGCCGGCCGTCATCAGCGTCGGCTGCACCGCAGCCACCAGGGCGAAACAGGTGATGAGGGGGGACATCGCCTCCCACTTCGGGCCGAACAGCAGGTTGGTCACCCAGTCGGAGGCCACGGCGGCACCGGCAGCGGCCGGCATGGTAACCATGGCCACCCGCTCGATCAGGACACCGAACGCCCGGCGGAAGCGCTGCGGCTCATCCACCAGGCGGCTGAGAGCCGGCATGGCCACGGAATAGAGCGGCGCGTTGATGCTGTTGATGGGGACCAGCACCAGACGCGCGGCGCGTTCATACAGGCCCAGGGTCGCGGCGCCAAACAATCGTCCCACCAGGATCTGATCGATGCTGCGGGCCAGGGTGGCCAGGATACCGCATCCCGAGACCGACAGGCCGAAGCCCAGCAGCTCAGGGATGCCCGGCGTGCGCCGGGGCAGCGACGGTCGCCATCGGCATAGGATCCAGCAGCCGGTCATGACCAGCAGCGGGGCGGCCAGGCGTTGCGCCACCAGGGCCCAGTGGCCCCAGCCCTGGAAGGCCAGGACCACGGCGACGACGAAGGCCATCAGCTCACTGCCCGTCTCGGCGATGGCGATGGCGGAGAAACGCATCTGGCGGCGCAGCAGGGCCCAATGCTGGACCGTGGCGCCGCTCATGACGAAGCCCAGGGCCAGCCAGCGGGTGACGGCTTCCAGGTCGGGTTGCCCGTAGAAGCGGGCGATGGCGGGTGCGCCCAGGGCCAGGCAGCCGGCGATGAGGCAGCCGGCGCCGGTGTTGATCCAGAACAAGGCGCTGACCTGTTCGTGGGTGATGTCCGTCTTCTGCATGGTGGCGGCGGACAAGCCCAGTTCCTTCACGATCTCGAACAGGGCGGTCATGGCGCCGACCATGGCGATGAGGCCGAATTCCGCCGGCGCCAGCACGCGCGCCAGCACGATGACGGATCCGAACTGGGCCACCAGCTTCACCACCTGGGCCCCCAGCATGACCGTGCCCCCGCGGGTCGCCCGGCGGCCGATGTCACCGATCAGGTGGGCGGTATTCAGATCGCCGTTCCGATCACGCATTAACACCTCTCACCGGCGGCCCTGAAGTGCGGACCGCCGTTGTTGGGGTGGAACCAATGCCCGGCCCGGCGAGGGCAATCGCCGAACCGGGCATTGGCGGCGACGCCCCGGGCGGCGGGGAGAGCCGGCGCCCCGGGGATCGTCGCTGTCAGGCATGGACCACCGGCGCGCCCCGGACGGAGCCGATATTCTCCACATACCAGCGATAGGTCTGGGCAAGGCCGTCGTCGATCGACGTCGGCGCCCGCCAGCCCAAGGCCTCCAGGCGGCTGTTGTCCATGATCTTCCGGGGCGTGCCGTCGGGCTTGCTGCGGTCGTGGACGATCTGGCCCTGGAAACCCACCACCCGGCAGATCCGTTCCGCCAGCTCGGCGATGGAGACCTCCTGGCTGCTGCCCAGGTTCAGCGGCTCCTCCTCGGAATAGTGCTTCATGACGAAGACCATGCCGTCGGCGGCGTCATCGACGAACAGCAGTTCGCGCAAGGGCGTGCCGCTGCCCCAGATTTCCAAGGTCTTGGCGCCTTCCTGCTTGGCCTTGTGCGCCTTGACCATCAGGGCCGGCACCACATGGCTGGCCATCAGGTCGAAGTTGTCGCCGGGACCGTACAGGTTGGTCGGCATGACCGAGGTGAAGTCGCAGCCGTACTGGCGGCGGTAGGCCTGGCACAGCTTGATGCCCGCGATCTTCGCGATGGCGTACCACTGGTTGGTCGGCTCCAGCGGGCCGGTCAGCAGCGCCTCTTCCGGGATGGGCTGGGGCGCCATCCGCGGATAGATGCAGGAGGAGCCCAGGAACAACAGCTTCTCCACGCCCGAGCGGTGGGCGCTGTCGATGATGTTCGCCTCGATCATCAGGTTGTCGTAAATGAACTCCGCCGGCCGGGTGTCGTTGGCATGGATGCCACCGACATGGGCCGCCGCCAGGAAGACGGCGTCCGGACGCAGATCCTTCATCCACTTGTCCACCTGGCCGCTGTTGCGCAGGTCACAGTGGTGGCGGCCGACGGTCAGGACATCACATCCCTCCCGCTCAAGCCGCCGCACCAGGGCGGAGCCCACCAGGCCGCGGTGACCCGCGACCCAGACGCGCTTATTGCGCAGCTCGTAAGGGGGCTTGTGCATCGTGCTGTCCTTCCCACTGCTTGACGGGGGTGCGATCCAGAAGGGCGCGGTCGGCGTTCACCATCTCGAACACCAGTTCCTCGAAGGCGATCTTGTGCTCCCAGCCCAGGACCGTCTTGGCCTTGGTCGGGTCGCCCAGCAGGAAGTCCACCTCGGCCGGGCGGTAGTAGGCCGGATCGACCGCCACCAGCACCTTGCCGGTGCGACGGCAGTAGCCGCGCTCGTTCACGCCTTCGCCGCGCCACACCAGCGGGCGGCCGATGCAGTGGAAGGCCAGTTCCACGAACTCGCGCACCGAATGCGCCTCACCGGTGGCCAGCACGTAGTCGTCGGGCTTGTCCTGCTGCGTCATCAGCCACATGCCCTCGACATAGTCGCGGGCGTGGCCCCAGTCGCGCCGGGCCTCCAGGTTGCCCAGGTACAGGCAATTCTGCAGGCCGCGCTCGATGGCGGCCACGGCGCGGCTGATCTTGCGGGTGACGAAGGTCTCGCCACGCTCCGGCGATTCATGGTTGAACAGGATGCCGTTGGAGGCGTGCATGTTGTACGCCTCACGGTAGTTCACCGTGATCCAGTAGCCGTACATTTTGGCCACCGCGTAGGGGCTGCGCGGATGGAAGGGCGTCGTCTCCGACAACGGCTCGCTGCTGATGCCGCCATAGAGTTCGGAGGTGGAGGCCTGGTAGAAGCGGACATCGTCCTGCATCTTCAGCGACCGCACCGCCTCCAGCAGACGCAGGGTGCCGGTGGCGTCCACATTGGCGGTGTATTCGGGCATCTCGAAACTGACAGCCACGTGGCTCATGGCGGCCAGGTTGTAGATCTCGGTCGGCCGCGTCTCGGCGATCAGGCGGGTCAGCACCATGCTGTCCGTCATGTCGCCGTAGTGCAGAGAGAACTCGAAGCCGCCCTCATGGCGATCGCGGTAGATGTGATCCAGCCGGTCGGTGTTGATGGACGACGAACGGCGCTTGAGGCCGTGGACCACATAACCACGGGCCAGTAGGAACGAGGCCAGGTAAGACCCGTCCTGGCCGGTGATACCGGTGATCAACGCGGTTCTATTCGACATACGCTGCTCCGTTCATCAAAGGGTTGATCGCTGTTTTCAGCAAAATCTTGGGGGTTCTGTTCTTCAGGGTTGTTGTTCGCGGGGGCGCTTCTTTCCCTTGTTCTAGACGCCCCTTGTCCTGGCGGCCGGCCGGCGCGCCCGTGCCCTCACGGGAACAGCACGGCGCGGGCGACGCGGTCCCAGGTGTAGGTTTCCAGCACGTGGTTCTGGCCGCGGGCGCCCATGACGGCCAGGCGCTGCGGATCGGACACGGCGTGGATGATGAGATCGGCCAACACCTGGGGGTCGGCGTGCGACGCCAGGAAGCCGTAGCGGCCGTCACCGGTGATCTCGGGCAGGCCGTTGCGGCGCAAGCCCAGCACGGGGGTGCGGGAGATCAGCGCCTCCAGGTACACTTGGCCCCAGGGGTCGTTCAGCATGGGCTGCACCAACAGGGAAGAACGGCGGTACAGCTCCTGCAACTCCACCCATGGCAAGGCGGACCGGAAGTCGATGGCCGGATGCTCCGGCACCCGGTCACGCACCGAGGGGTCGGCCACGATGGTCAGGGTCAGGTCCGGCCGGCGCAGCACCGCCTGCTGGAAGGCCTCGATGACCAGTTCGCCGCCCTTTTCCCGGAACAGGTGCTTGCAGACGAACAGCAACTTGGGCTTGGCGTAATCCTTGGGTCCGATGTAGGGCTTGATGTCGCCCATGCCCGAACCCACCGCCGTCACCCGCGCCGCCGGCACGCCGTAATGGCTGATGATGTGGTCGCGCACATAGCGGCCGAAGGTGAAGATGTGGTCGACGCAGTGCAGCGACCGCCGCTCCAGCTCCTCATAGGCTTCCAGCGCGCGGGCACTGTAGCCGGCGATGTCGGGGCGATGCTCCGCCGCCAGCGCCCAGGTGTGATCGCAATAAAGGTAGTGGTGGATACGGTGCGCCCGGTCGGCCATGGGATCGGCCGTGGCCTGCGCCTCCACCGCCGGCAGGTCGAGGGCGCCGGTATGGATGATGTGGCGGGTGCCGCGCTCCGCCGCCTTGGCCGCCAGCTGGCGCGCCAGATGGCGCCGGGCGGGGGCCGCGCGGTACAGCTGCTCCGACGTCATGAGCCTGCCGTAGCCGCCCATCACGTGGCGCGCGGCCAAGCCCATCTTGAAGGTCTTGGATAGGTGGGGGTGAAAGCCCTCCACCGTCACGCCCAGCTTTTCCAGGGCCACGCCCAGGTTGCGGGGGGCCCCCGACCAGGTGCGGGGATGGGCGGGATCGCCGAAGACCGAGGTGATGGCCACGTGGTCAAAACGGCGCTCACCCGCCTCACCCTCCGTGATGACCGGGCGGGCGGGCGTCTCTTCCCCGGAAAACCCACCGAAAACCGGCGGCTGCACGGGGCGCCCGGACGGATGCGATTGGGACTGGGGGGTGTGCACGGCCACGGCCTTGGTCACTCCGGTCGGTTGATCGGCGGCGGGATCGGAGGTGCCTAGAAACCCGTCCGGCGCCGCGGCGTTGTGGATAGGTGGTTCGGACACATGAACCCGCTGATGTCGTGGCTTAAATCAAACAATCCCGGCGTCAAACCCGCCAGTGACCAACCTGTGACCGGGGGTGCTTTATCTGCCCCATTTCAGTCACAGGGGCTACCCCAACGGAAAAAAGGCATATGCCCTTTAATGATAAGACGGCCCTGTTTTGTCACAGCACGGAAAATCCGCCCAGGTCCATGATGAATTACTTCGCATTGGCCGCTAATGGGGACGCTCCGTGCCGTCAAGAATTCCCAGTGCAGCATTGATGGACAATAGTCAGGCTGCCACCGCCGCCGTTTCACCCACCGACACCGCCGCGACGCCGCAGGGCGGCATGCCCGGCGGTGACGTCCTGGGCGATTGGATGGCCCAGCGCGTCGGCCCCGGCGCCGCTCCGGCGGACAAGGCCGGCGTGGTGTTCCTGACCCAGGACGTAACCGATGTCAGCACCATCAAACGGGTGCGGGAATTCCTGGACAACGGCCTGCCCGTCCTGGTCCTGGGGTTTGAGCGCGAGCGGTACAACAGCGGCTATCGGCCGCCCTGGCCCCACGTGCTGCTGGGCCGCACCGTGGACGGCAAGTACGCCCATCGCCTGCAGGCTCTGGCGGGCGCCCTGCGCGTCATCTTCCGCCACCGCCCGCGCCTGACCGACGCCACCATCCTGTACGCCCGCAACATCGACCAGCTGCTGCTGGCCCTGGTCATGAAGCTGTTCATCAGCCGGCGGGCGGAGGTGGCCTACGAGGTGCTGGATATCCAGCCCATGTTCGTGGCCCACGGCCTGCGCTCTTTCCTGCTGCGCCTGGTGGAACGCCTGTGCCTGACCCAGGTGAAGCTGCTGGTGCTGTCCTCCCCCGGCTTCCATCGGCATTATTACGCGCCCACGCAGAAGTTCCGGGGCCCATGGCTGCTGGTGGAGAACAAGCTGCCCCGTGTCGGCCTGCCCGAACGGCCGAAGCCCGCCGCCACGGTGGCGGCCGAGATTCAACCCGCCGGGGCCCAGGCCGCCGGCACCAAGCCCCTGATGCCGCCGCACCGCCCCTGGGTCATCGGCTATTTCGGCCTGATCAGGGGGGAGCAGACGGTTGACCTGATGCACCGCCTGGCCCAGCGCCTGCCCGATCGGCTGCAGATCCGTTTCCGCGGCGTGCTGACCACGGTGGATGAGAAGCGCTTCTTCAAAACATTGGAGTCCTGCCCCAACATCGTTTACGGCGGCCGCTACGACCATCCGGGCGAATTGGCCGACATGTACGCCGGCGTGGATTTCGCCTGGGCGCTGGACCTGGAAAACACCGAGCACAATTCACGCTGGCTGCTGCCCAACCGCTTCTACGAGGCGGGCTATTTCGGCGTGCCCTGTCTCAGTGTCCAAGGGTTCGAGGTCGACCGCCTGGTGCGCCGACACGATGTGGGCTGGGGTTTCGAGCCGCCGCTGGAAGATACCATGGTCCGCTTCTTCCAGGACCTGACGGTCGAGGAGTACGAACGCAAGCGGCAGCGCCTACTGGCCCTGCCCGACGAGACCTTCGTCGCCGGTGAGGAGATCCGGGCCCTGTGCCGTTTTTTCGCCCGGCGGGCCGCGACCCCGATGGAAAAGCCGCCAGTTGAGAAGGGGATGCAACCGCACCCCGCCTCCTGATCCGCCGCCGCCGATTTATCGCGGACCCATCAAAAGCCCCCCGAGTTGTCGGGGAGAAGACTGTGAAGGGAATAGGCTATGAGCGACACCGTTGTGGTGACCGGCGGCGCCGGTTTCATCGGCAGCCACGCCTGCAAGGCGCTGGCCGAGGCGGGGTTCAGCCCCGTCACTTATGACAATCTCAGCCGTGGTCCCCGGGAGGCCGTGCTGTATGGCCCGCTGGAGGTGGGCGACATCGGCGATGTGGACCGGCTGACCGCCGTGCTGCGCGACTACGATCCCTGCGCCGTCATGCATTTCGCGGCCTATGCCCATGTGGGCGAGTCCGTCAGCGACCCGCTGCTGTATTACCGCAACAACGTCTCCGGCTCCGTTGGCCTGCTGGAAGCCATGCGCGACGCCGGCGTCACCAATCTCGTGTTCTCCAGCACCTGCGCCGTCTATGGCGTGCCGCAACGGGTGCCGATCACCGAGGGCCACCCCCAGGCGCCCATCAACCCCTATGGCGCCAGCAAGCAGATGATGGAGCGCATCATCGCCGACTGTGAACCCGCCTGGGGCCTGCGCGCCGTCGTGCTGCGCTATTTCAACGCGGCCGGCGCTGACCCGGATGGCGACCTGGGGGAGAACCATGACCCCGAGCCGCACCTGATTCCCAACGTGCTGGACGCCGCCCTCGGCCGCAAGGACGGGCTGACGGTCAATGGCGCCGACTATCCCACGCCGGACGGCACCTGCATCCGCGATTACATCCACGTCAGCGACCTGGCCCAGGCCCACATCCTGGCGCTGAAGCACCTGCTGGACGACGGCCCGTCCATGGCCCTGAACCTGGGCAACGGCAACGGCTATTCCGTGCGCGAGGTCATGGAGGCGGCGGAGCGAGTGACCGGCCTGCCCATCCCCTGGCAGGTCGGCCCCCGCCGGCCGGGCGACCCGCCGTCCCTGGTCGGCGACGCCACCCAAGCCCGCCGCATCCTGGACTGGACGCCGGAGCGCGGCGGCCTGGACGTGCAGATCGCCGACGCCTGGCGCCGCCGCCTGCGCGAACTGCAGGCCTCGCAGGAGGCGGGGGTTGCCGCAGCACGGAAAACCGCATGATCGCATGATCCCACCAGCGGCGTGCAGCCGCCGTAGGACGCGACCGCGTCCGCCGAAACGAGCACCGCCAGGTAACGTAATGGGGGGCGCAGTGAGGAAGCCAAGCAGGCGGATGCCCGCGCCCGGCGCGTGAGGGACAATCAAAGGGTCTCGATGAAACCGTCGCGCACCGTCACCGGCCAGGGCAGCAAGCCCTGGCCGGGGCACGGTCCGGCGACGCAGCGCCCGGTATCGATGTCGAACAAGGCGCTGTGCCAGCTGCAGCGGATGACGTCCCGGCCGGTCAGGTCCTGGGCGAGGTAGTCGTCCAGGGTGAAGGCCAGGGGCACGCCGGCATGGGGGCAGCGATCAACGTAGCCCATGACCGCCTCCCCCCGCCGCACAACGAAGCCGTGGAAACGGTCGCCCTGGATCTCCAGCACGAAGTTGCGGGCGCTGAGCGGCGCCAGCTCCGCCACCGCGCACAAGCGCACCCCGGCCGGTGTCCGGGTCAGCCGCGGGCGGATGCCGCCCGGCACGGGCGCGTCGCTCAACGCACGGCCCGCAGGGCGTCGATGAACCGCGGCACGGTGGCCAGCGTCAGGCCGGCCAGGTTGGCGCGACCATTGCCCACCATATAGACGGCATGGTCGCGCCGCAGCAGGGCCACCTGCTCCGGCGACAGGGGCAGCAGCGAGAACATGCCGCGCTGGCGCCCCAGGGGGGCCAGCCAGGCGTCACCGGCGGCCAAGGCCTGGCGCACCTGGTTGATGCGGGTGCGCATGGCGTCCAGCTCCGCCCGCCACTCGGCGGTCAGCCCGGCGTCGTCCAGGATGACGCGCACCAGGGCGCCGCCGTGGTCGGGCGGCATGGACCAGTTGACGCGCGCCAGCAACAGGATGTTGGAGCGCATCAGCGCCGTGCGCGCGGGCGTGCCGCCCTTGGCGTAAAGGGCGCCCACGCGTTCCCGGTACAGGCCGAAGTTCTTGTCGCAGGAATAGGCCACCAGGGCGTCCGGGGCGGCATCCAATACCAGGCGGGCGCCGGCGGCATCCTCCTCCAGCCCGTCGCCCAGGCCCTGGTAGGCAAGGTCGATGAGGGGGATCAGGCCGCGCTCGGCCACCACATCGGCCACCGCCCGCCACTGGGCCTGGTCCAGGTCGGCACCGACGGGGTTGTGGCAGCAGCCGTGCAGCAGCACCACGTCGCCGGCGGCGGCACCCTTCAGGGCCGACATCATCTCATCGAACAGGATGGTCTGGGTCGCCTGGTCGTAATAGCGGTACGTGGCCACGGTGAGGCCGGCGGAGGTCATGATGGGCGCGTGGTTGGGCCAGGTGGGCGTGCCCAGCCAGACCTTGGCCCCAGGTCCCTTGGCGTTTTTCTGGGCGGCGTTCACCAGTTCCGCCGCCAGGCGCAGGGCGCCGGTGCCGCCGGGCGTCTGCACCCCCACCATCGTGTCGGCCGGCATCGCCTTGCCGAAGATGATAGGCTGCAGCAGCTCGGTATAGCGGATGTCGCCCTCGGGGCCCAGATAGCTCTTGCTACCCTGCGTCTCCAGCAGCCGGCCCTCGGCCGCCTTGACGGCGCGCATCACCGGCGTGGCGCCGCTGTCGTCGCGATAGACGCCCACGCCCAGGTCCAGCTTCTTGGGCCGCGGGTCGTCACGGTACAAAGCGATCAGGGACAGCAGGACATCGGCGGGCTGCGGCGTCAGCGCGTCGAAAGGCGTCGGGGCGGACATCGTGGAGACTCCCTTATGGGCGGGGCTGGATCCGCCCCCAGTGGCGGCACCCCTATCGTTGCTGAATGATTTTATGCGAAACCTGTGACAATGTCCTTTCATTGACGCGCCACGGGAACCCGATATGGGAATCGCATTTCGCCGGATTGGGAAAAATGAAAGAGATTGATCAGTTCGATGAAATCGACCACCGCATCCTGCGCGCCCTGCAACGCGACGCCAGCCTGAGCCACGCCGCCCTGGCGGAGGAGGTGGGCGCCTCCCCCGCCTCGTGCTGGCGGCGCATCAAGGCGCTGGAGGGGGCCGGCATCCTGGGCGCCACCGTGCGCCTGGTGGACGCCACCAAGGTCGGCCGGGGCGTCAGCGTCATGTGCCAGCTGCGCATGAAAAGCCACGCCACCAAGGACCGGCAGGAATTCGAGGCCTTCATCCAGACGCGCGGCGAGATCATGGACTGCCACAGCATGTCGGGCGAATGGGATTATCTGATGCGGGTGGTGGTGGCCGATGTCGCCAGCTACGAGCGCTTCCTGATGCGGGAATTGCTGGCCCACCCGGCCGTGGCCGCCGCCGCCTCGCACTTCGCGCTCAGCCAGGTGAAATACACCACCGCCCTGCCGATCTGATCTTTTCCATTTCCGGTGCCTTCCTTTCACCGATGGCCTTTCACCGATGGCGTTTGGGCCGCGAAACCTTTTCAGGCCTGCCGGGTTCCGCCAGCGCGATTGAAAGGTTTTCGCGGGAGCCGCCGCCCATCTACGCTGATGGCCCGAAACTGGTGGCGTTTATCCATTTGACAAGCGGCGGACATCGCCCCTTATATCGTTTCAAATGAAACGATCTGGTGGAGGCAGCGGCCATGACCCAGGACAGCATCCGAGACAACGCGCCCTTTGACATGATGAGCGGCTTCGGCAACAGCGTCGCGACCGAGGCCGTGCCCGGCGCCCTGCCCGTGGGCCGCAACTCACCGCAGAAGGTGCCCTTCGGCCTGTATGCCGAGCAACTGTCGGGCAGCGCCTTCACCGCCCCACGCACGGAGAATCGCCGCTCCTGGCTGTACCGCCTGCGCCCCACCGCCAGCCACGCGCCGTTCACGGCCTATGGGCGGGCCAGCCTGCTACGGTCCGGCCCGTTCGATGAGGTGCCGCCCACGCCCAACCGCCTGCGCTGGGATCCGCTGCCCCTGCCCGACGCGCCGACCGACTTCGTCGACGGGCTGGTGAGCTATGGCGGCAACGGCGACGTGGGCACCAACAACGGCATCGCCATTCACCTCTACGCCGCCAACCAGCCCATGACGGCAAGGGTGTTTTACAACGCGGACGGCGAGTTGCTGCTGGTGCCGCAGCTGGGCCGCCTGCGCCTGGAGACGGAGCTGGGCCGGCTGGAGGTGGCGCCGGGCGAAATCGCCGTGGTGCCGCGCGGCGTGCGTTTCCGCGTCCTGCTGCCGGACGGCGCCGCCCGGGGCTATGTCTGCGAAAACTACGGCGCGCCGTTCAAGCTGCCCGACCTGGGGCCCATCGGCGCCAACGGCCTGGCCAACCCGCGCGACTTCCTGACCCCCGTCGCCTGGTTCGAGGATGTGGATGAGGCCACCGAGGTGGTGCAGAAGTTCCAGGGCCGCCTGTGGACCACCACCCTGGACCACAGCCCTCTGGACGTGGTGGCCTGGCACGGCAACCTGGCGCCCTACACGTACGACCTGGCGCGGTTCAACACCATCAACACCGTGTCCTACGACCATCCGGACCCGTCCATCTTCACGGTGCTGACCGCGCCGTCGGAAATCGCAGGCACGGCCAATTGCGACTTCGTCATCTTCCCGCCGCGCTGGATGGTGGCGGAGGACACGTTCCGGCCGCCCTGGTTCCACCGCAATGTCATGAATGAATTCATGGGCCTGATCCACGGCCAGTACGACGCCAAGGCCGGCGGCTTCGCGCCTGGCGGCGCCTCGCTGCACAACTGCATGAGCGGCCACGGCCCCGACCGCACCAGTTACGAGCGGGCGGTGGCGGTGGACCTGAAGCCGCACAAGATCGAGAACACCATGGCCTTCATGTTCGAAAGCCGCTGGGTCATCCGCCCCACCCGTTTCGCCACCGAGACCCCGCTGATGCAGTTGGACTATGATGACTGCTGGGCGGGCTTCACCAAGGCCGAGCTGCCGCGATGAACATTCCCCTGATCGATGAGACCCACAACCCGGCTCTGACCAGCTGGGTCAGCAGCGCCAACGGCCACGCCGAGTTCCCCATCCAGAATCTGCCCCTGGGCGTGTTCAGCACCCGGAATGAGGCGCCGCGCGGCGGTGTCGCCATCGGCGACTGGGTGCTGGATTTGGCCAAGGCCGGCCGGTCCGGCCTGCTGACGGGGGATGCGTTGGACGCCGCCATCGCCGCCAGCGGCCCAACGCTGAACCCGCTGCTGGCCCTGGGGGCGGGCCCGCGCCGGGCGCTGCGCCGCCGGCTGTCGCAGCTGCTGGCCACCGGCAGCGATGACCAAGGCATCGTGGAAGGCCTGCTTTACCACGCGGCGGACTGCACCCTGAATCTGCCCACCGCCATCGGTGGCTACACGGATTTCTACGCCGGCATCCACCACGCCCTGAACGTCGGCCGGCAGTTTCGCCCCGACAACCCGTTACTGCCCAACTACAAGCATGTGCCCATCGGCTACCACGGCCGCGCCTCTTCCGTGCGCGTGACCGGGGCGGAGGTACGCCGGCCTAACGGGCAGCGCAAGGCCCCGGATGCGGAGGCGCCGACCTTCGGCCCCAGCCAGCGCCTGGACCTGGAGCTGGAGCTGGGCATCTGGATTGGCCCGGGCAACGAGTTGGGCACGCCCATCGCCATCGGCGCGGCGGACAGCCACATCGCGGGCCTCTGCCTGCTGAACGACTGGTCGGCCCGCGACCTGCAGGCCTGGGAATACCAGCCGCTGGGCCCCTTCCTGGCCAAGAACTTCCTGACCACCGTGTCGCCCTGGATCGTGACGGCAGAGGCGCTGGCCCCCTTCCGCACCCGCCAGCCGGCGCGCGGCCCCGACGACCCCAAGCCCTTGCCCTATCTGTGGGATGAGACGGATCAGGAGCGCGGCGCCTATGGCATCGAGCTGTCCGTGCTGATCCGCACGCCCAAGATGCGCGAGGACAAGGAGGCCCCGCACCGCCTGGGCACCGGTCCCGCCACCAACCTCTATTGGACGGCGGCGCAGTTGGTGGCGCACCACACCTGCAACGGCTGCGACCTGAACCCCGGCGACCTGCTGGGCACCGGCACCATCTCCACCCCCGACGACAGTGGCGTGGGCAGCCTGCTGGAGTTGACCCGGGGCGGCAAGGCGCCCATCACCCTGCCCAATGGCGAGACGCGCACCTTCCTGGCCGATGGCGATGAGCTGATCCTGGCCGGCCGCGCCGTGGCCGACGGCTATGTCTCCATCGGCTTCGGCGACTGCCGGGGCCAGGTGACGCCGGCGTTGAACATCTGAGAAAGGGGAAAGCCATGACCCAGCAGAAGGTCATCATCACCGGCGGCGCCGGGGTCCTGGGCGCCACCGTGGCCCAGGCCTTCCGGGCGGCCGGCCATCACGTCGCCGTGGTCGATCATGCGCCCGCACCCGCCGTCGTGACGGAGGGCGTGCTGCACCTGGGCGGTGTGGATCTGACGGACGAGGCTGCCGCCCGTACCGCCTTCCAACAAGCCAAGGTGGCCATGGGTGGCGCCGACGTGCTGGTCAACGTCGCCGGCGGCTTTCGCTGGCAGACGGTGGCGGACGGCGATCCTGCCGCGTGGGAGAAGCTGTTCGCCATCAACGCCCGCACCTGCCTGAACATGTGCCGCGCCGCCATCGTGCCCGAGGGCGGCCTGTCGGATGGCGGCGCCATCGTCAACGTGGGTGCCGCGGCGGCGGAGAGGGCGGGCATCGGCATGGGCGCCTATGCCGCGTCCAAGGCTGCCGTCGCCCGCCTGACGGAAAGCCTGGCGGCGGAGCTGGGCGGGCGCATCCGCGTCAACGCCGTGCTGCCCCTGGTCATGGACACGCCGCAGAACCGCGCGGACATGCCCGGCGTCGATCCCAAGACCTGGACCGCCACGGCGGCCGTGGCCGACGCCATCGTCTTCCTGGCCAGCCGTGCCGCCCGCGCCATCAACGGCGCCCTGATCCCCGTCACCGCCCCCACCGCCGACTGAAGGAGCGCCCCATGGTTGCCCGCCTGAACGCCGCCGATCTTCCCCCCCTGCCCGGCTGGACCGTGACGCCGGAGGGCGACGCCATCACCCGTCGCTGCGTCTTCACCGATTTCCGCGCCGCCTTCGGCTTCATGACCCAGGTGGCCCTGCTGGCGGAAAAGGCGGACCACCATCCGGAATGGTTCAACGTCTACAACCGCGTGGACATTCGGCTGACCACCCACGACGCCGGCGGCCTGTCGCAACGCGACGTGGACATGGCCCAGGCCATCGACCGTTTGTTGCCCGTCCTCTGACCTTCGGGACACAATCGGCATCACCGCACTTGCGCACGGGGGGCAATGGCGATTAGAGGTGATCGCCTCCACCAACCCGCATCCCCCGTGTGCTGCCGGTGAAAGTCCTTATCGCCGACACCGTCCATCCCAACGACCCCGGCCGCATCGTCGAGGCGGACCTGATGGCTGCCGGGGCCACGGCCATTGTGCGCCTGGGCGCCGGTGAGTTGCTGGCCGACGCCGTCCTGCGTGAGGCGCCGGATCTGGTGATCGTGGACATGGCCCGCCCCGACCGCGATGGGCTGGAGGACATCCGCGCCATATCGCGCCACGACCCGCGCCCCATCGTCATGTTCGTGGACCAGGACGACCCCGCCTTCATGGAGGCGGCGATCGAGGCCGGCGTCAGCTCCTACAACGTGGTCGGTGCCTCGCTGCCCGTCCTCAAGCCAGTGGTGCAGGCGGCCGTGGCCATGTTCCGCCGCTACCGCCAGGTGGAAACCAGCCTGCACAAGGCCGAGACGTCCTTGCGCGAGCGTGAGGTGGTGGACCAGGCCAAGGCCCTGCTGATGCGCCAGCGCGGCATGGCGGAGCCGGACGCCTATCGCTGGCTACGCCGCCAGGCCATGGAGCAGAGCCGCAAACTGGCCGCCGTGGCCGCCGACATCGTGGCCGCCGCTGAACAAAAGAAGGGAGGCGGGTCATGACCGTTTCGCGCCCCGTCCGCATGGGCCTGCTGCGCCTGACCGACAGCGCCCCGGTCATCCACGCCCAGACCGCCGGCCTGTTCGCGGCCGAGGGCCTGGACGTCACCCTGTCGGTGGAACCCAGCTGGGCCAACCTGGCGGACAAGCTGTCCTACGGCCTGCTGGACGCCGCCGTGATGCTGCCGCCCCTGGTGCTGGCCATGGCGCTGGGCCTGCGCCCGGCGGCGGCCCGCCTGATCATCCCCATGAGCCTCAGCCAGCACGGCGACGCCGTGACCCTGTCCAATGAGCTGGCCGAGCCCATTCTGGCGGGCGGGCGCCCCGACGACGCCGAGGCCGGGCGCCGCCTGGCGACGCTGCTGCGCGCCCGTGCCCAAGCCAACGGGCCGCGCGTCACCCTGGCGGTGGTGCATGCCTGGTCCACCCACGCCCTGCTGTTCAAGCGCTGGCTGCACGCCGCCGGCATCGACCCCCAAGCCGACGTGGACTGGGCCATCGTGCCCCCGGCCGACAGCGTGGCCGCCATCGAGAGCGGCCGTATCGACGGCTTCTGCGCCGGCGCCCCCTGGGGGGCCGTGGCCGCGGCCGCCGGCGTGGGCCGCACCGTGGCCCTGTCGTCCGACATCATGCCCGGCCATCCGGAAAAGTGCCTGGCGGTGCGCGAAGCCTGGGCCGAGGAACAGCCCGAGGCCCTGCAAGGCCTGCTGCGCGCCCTGCTGCGCTCGGCCAAGGACTGCGCCGACCCGGCCAATACCCCCGCCATCGCCGCCACCCTGGCCCAGCCCACCTTCCTGAACCTGCCGCCCGACATCATCGCCGCCTCCCTCCCCGGCGGCGCCCGTGAGGGCGTGGGCCAGGACACCGACGTCTGCCGCTTCGCCATCCCCGAGGCCACCCGCCCCACCCTGGCCCAGGCCCGCTGGTTGCTGGACCAGATGGCCCGCTGGCGCGACCTGCCGGTCAGCGCGGCCGAAGCGGACACCCTGGCGACCCGCATCTATCGGCCGGATTTATATGAGGCCGCGCAGGCGGTAAGCATCTCACCCTATTGATTGGGTCTTAAATGACGCACATATTGCGCCCAGAATGACGCGCACGTTTCGTGCGCATGTTTCTGGAGGTCACTATGCGCACGAAATCCTCTCAGGAAAACGCTTTCGCCCGAAAAAATACCAACGTGTCACTTCCTGAGGACATGGTCTCCGAAGCCAAAAACCTGGGTATCAGCATTTCGCGCGCCTGTGAACGCGGGTTGGCAATGGAGATTTCAGAACGGAAGGCAGCCCTGTGGCTCGAAAAGAACCAAGCGGCAATCGACGAATGGAATGCCTTTATTGAAGAAAATGGCGTGCCTTATGCGCAATTTCGGCAATTCTGATGGCTCAGCTAGATCTCTATCGGGTCAGAGGAGAGGGTGGATATGCCCTCGAAATCCAAGCTGATCTGCTGAGCGGCCTAAAGACGGCAGCAGTCGTTCCTCTTCGCCCTGGGAGCAGCAGTCCTGGAGCTTTAGACCGGCTAAATCCCATCTTCACAATTGACGGGATCGACTATGTAATGGTCACGCAATTTATCGCCACCATTCCCCGAAAAGAGCTAGGTCCACCAGTCGGATCTTTAAATCGTGCCCACTATTTCGATGTCATCAACGCCCTGGACATGCTGATTTCCGGCTCTTAGCCAGGTCTTCTAATCCCGCACCAGCGACAGGATCAGCAGGACCAGCAGCGCCAGGGCCGTCAGCTTCCAGAAGCGCACCGGGTCGCGGTCGTAGAGGGAGCGGCGGCGGGTGGGCCTCGGCGCGGGGTGGGCGGCGCCGGCTTCCAGTTCCAGGGCGAATTCCAGCACATCGCCAGGACGGTCGGCCGGATTGACGGCCACGGCCTTCATGACCGACAGGTCCAGCCAGGTGGGCAGGTCGGGGCGGCGCTGCTGCAGGGGCACGGGCGCGCCGAAGCGGGGGCGCTGGAAGGGTTCGACCTCGCCGTAGGGATAGGCGCCGGTGAACAGGTGATAGACGGTGACGCCCAGGGCGTAGAGGTCGGTGCGCTCATCCCCCGGCGCGCCGGCCAGCAGCTCCGGCGCCATGTAGCTGGGCGTGCCGGGGATCTGTTCGGCGGGGAAATCCTCCATGCCCGGCAGACGCACCACGCCCAGGTCGATGAGGCGCAGGCCACCGGTGCCGTCGATGATGACGTTGTCCGGCTTGATGTCGCGGTGGATGATGCCGGCGCGGTGCAGGGCCGCCACCGCCTTGGCCAGCTTCACCGCCAAGGGCACGCCCTCCACCACGCCCACGCGCGGGGGCGCCGCCAGGCGCTGGGCCAGGGTCTGGCCGGGGTAATAGGGCATGACGGTGTAGAGCCGCGTCTGGCGGCCGGGCGGCACCTCCACCACCTCCCCCAGCCAGGGGCTGCGCACCCGGGCCGCCACCCAGCCTTCGCGCACGAAGGCCAGGCGGTAGACGGCGTCCTCCGCCACGCTGGGCTTGGGGAACTTCAGCACCTGCGGCACCTCCTTCCCTGTCGGCTCGGTCAGGAACAGGGCGCTATAACGGCCATCGGACAGTTGCCGGCCCACACGATAGCCGTCGACCACATCGCCCGGCTTGGGCACGGGCAAAATGGGCAGGTCCGCCGTCAGGTCGGCCAGTTCCCCCTGGTCGGCCGGCGGCAGGGCCACCACGTCGATGACCAGGGCGGTGGCGTTGTCGTGGCTGCCGGCGGACAGGGCGGCCGCCACCATCTCGCGGGCGCCTGCCTCCGGCGTCGGTTCACCGGCGGTGAGGCGGGCCAGGTCGCGGTATGACAAGACCCCATGCACACCATCGGTCAGCAGCACCAGGCGATCGCCTTCGCGCAAGGGCTCGGCCGTGTAGTCGGCGCGCAGCGCATCCTCCAACCCGATGGCGCGGCGCAGGATGTGGCGTTGGTCCGGGCCGTTGTGCACATGGTCCTCGGTCAGCTGGGTCAGCCGGCCGTCGCGCAGGCGGTACAGGCGGGTGTCGCCCACATGCAGGATATGGGCGCGGCGGTCGCGCAGGATCACGGCGGTCAGGGTGGTGGCCATGCCCGTGCGTTCCGGGTCCGTGCGACCTTGGGCGTGGATCCAGCGGTTGATGGCCTCCGCCGCGTGCGCCGCCGCCCGCCGGATGCCCAGGGTCTGGCGTTCGCCCAAATAGAAATCGATGAAGCCGCGCACCGCCAGTTCCGCCGCCACCCGGCCGCCGGGCGCCCCAGAGACGCCGTCGGCGATGGCGGCCACCGCCCCCTGACGGGCCCGCTGGGCGGCGGTGCCCAGGCATACGCCCACGTAGTCTTCATTGCGTGAACGGCGGCCAGTCTCGCTGCACCAGCCGACGCGCAGTTCGATCTGCCGTGCCCCCATTCCCCGCCCACCCCAATTTGCCTAATATTTGGTCATCTGCGCAACCAACCTAGCGATTGCGCAAAAACTAGGCATACGTGTCGCCAGCCAGCCGTCCGAAACCCCAGGTTTTCCGCGATTGCGAAATTGGCATGGCGGTTGCGAAGAACATTACACGAGCAGGGGGCCGAAAGGTTCTTTTCTGCATCGGGGCGGCCCCAACGGCGGGGCGGCCCCGCCTCCGGGATGGCGCAACGGCGCACGTCCCCTGTGGTTCGATCGGCGGGTCAACGGCGGCCTGTCAGCGTCCGGTTCCACCGGACCCTACCCCACCCCCAGGCCCCTCGCGGCCTGACCCCGATCCACCACCCCTTCTGGTGATAGGCGGCGCCTGCTATCGGCCGCCCCCATCCCCATAAGGCCCACGGCCCTGCCCGGAGGCGCACCCGATGAACAAGAGTTTCCTGAAGGCTGGACATCTGCCGACCCTGTTCGCGGCGTTTCTCTACTTCGACATGAGCTTCATGGCCTGGGTGATCCTGGGCCCGCTGGGCGTGCTGATCGCCAAGGACCTGGGCCTGAACCCGGGACAAAAGGGCCTGATGGTGGCGGTGCCGGTGCTGGCCGGCGCCTTCTTCCGCGTCATCAACGGCATCCTGGTGGATCACTTGGGGCCCAAGCGCACCGGCATCCTGGCGCAGGTGGTGGTGATCGCCGGCCTTGCCGCCGTCTGGTACTTCGGGGTGCGCAGCTTCAACGCCACGCTGCTGACCGGCGCCATCCTGGGCGTGGCCGGCGCCAGCTTCGCCGTGGCCCTGCCGCTGGCCTCGCGCTGGTATCCGCCGGAACATCAGGGCACGGCCCTGGGCCTGGCGGGTGCCGGCAACTCCGGCACCGTGTTCGCCTCCCTCTTCGCGCCGGCCCTTGCCGTCGCCTATGGCTGGAACAACGTGCTGGGCCTGCTGGCCATCCCGCTGGCCCTGACCCTGTGCGTCTACACCGTGCTGGCCAAGGACAGCCCGGAATGCCCGCCGGCCAAGTCGCTGGCCGAATACCTGGCGGTGCTGAAGATCGGCGACGCCTGGTGGTTCATGTTCTTCTACAGCGTCACCTTCGGCGGCTTCGTCGGCCTCGCCTCCTCCCTCACCATCTACTTCAACGACCAGTATGGGCTGAGCCCCATCACCGCCGGCTACTTCACCGCGGCCTGCGTCTTCGCCGGGTCCCTGGTCCGTCCCATCGGCGGCGCCGTGGCCGACCGCATCGGCGGCGTGCGCTCGCTGACCGTCATGTACACGGTCGCCGCCGGCGCCCTGGTGGTGGTCAGCTTCGCCCTGCCGCAGGCCTGGATGGCCCTGGCCGTCTTCGTCGTCGCCATGCTGGCCCTGGGCATGGGCAACGGTGCGGTGTTCCAGCTGGTGCCACAGCGCTTCCGCCGTGAGATCGGCGTCATGACCGGCCTGGTTGGCATGATGGGCGGCGTCGGCGGCTTCTACCTGGCCTCCAGCCTTGGCTACTCCAAGCAGCTGACCGGCGGTTACCAGGCGGGCTTCCTGCTGTTCGCCCTGCTGGCCCTCGCGGCCCTGGTCGGCCTGACCGGCGTGAAGCGCCGGTGGCGCACCACTTGGGGCGCCGCCGCCCTGGGCGCGGCCCGCGTCTGACTGGCCGCGTCTGATCCTCAACACCTCTGATTTCGCGATTTCAAGGGAAGGGTTCCCCCATGGACACGCATATGCCCCCGCGCCAGAAGCTGGTGGTCGTCGGCAACGGTATGGCCGGCATGCGGACGGTGGACGAACTGCTGAAGCGCAACCCGCTGAAGTACGACATCACGGTCTTCGGCGCCGAACCGCACGTGAATTACGACCGCATCATGCTGTCGTCCGTGTTGGCCGGCGAAAAGGACCTGGAGCAGATCGTCATCAACCCCCGCTCCTGGTACGAGGAGAACGGGATCGAGCTGATCACCGGTGACGCGGTGACGGCCATCGATACCCAGGTTCGTACCGTGACATCGGCCAGCGGCCGGGTGGTGGCCTATGACAAGGTTCTGCTGGCCACGGGGTCCCGCCCCATCGCCCCGCCGGTGCCGGGCCTGGACCTGCCCGGCGTCTGCGCCTTCCGCGACATCGCCGACGTCAACACCATGATAGAGGCATCACAGACCCATAAGCGCGCCATCGTCATCGGCGGCGGCCTCTTGGGGCTGGAGGCCGCCAACGGCCTGCTGCGCCGGGGCATGCAGGTGGCCGTGGTCCACCTGATGGGCACGCTGATGGAACGCCAGCTGGACAAGGCGGCGGCCGAACTGCTGCAGCGCGAGCTGGACGAGCGCGGCATGAACTTCTTCACCAACGGCCAGACCGAGGAGATCTTCGGCGAGGGCCGGGTGCAGGGCGTGCGCCTGGCCGACGGGCGGGAGATCCCGGGCGACCTGGTGGTGCTGGCCATCGGCATCCGTCCCAACATCGACCTGGCGCGAGCCGCCGGCATCGCCATCAACCGCGGCATCGAGGTGGGCGACGACATGCGCACCTCCGTCCCCGACATCTACGCGGTCGGCGAGTGCGTGGAGCATCGCGGCAAGACCTATGGCCTGGTGGCCCCGCTGTGGGACATGGCCAAGGTCTGCGCCGACCATCTGGCGCGCGAGGACGCCACCAGCGACTACGTCCCCGCCGCCATGGCCACCCGCCTGAAGGTCACGGGCATCGACGTCTTCTCCGCCGGCGACTTCATCGGTGACGAGACGACGGAGGAGGTGGTCTTCCGCGACGCCGCCCGCAACACCTACAAGCGCCTGGTGCTGCGCGACGACAAACTGGTGGGCGCCGTGCTGTACGGCGACGCCCAGGACGGCGGCTGGTACTTCCAGCTACTGCGCGAGGACAAGCCGCTGGGCGAACTGCGCGACACCCTGATCTTCGGCCAGGCCTTCGCCAGCCTGGCGGCAGGCGCGCCCGCCGCCGACCCCACCGCCGCCGTGGCCGCCCTGCCCGATGAGGCCGAGATCTGCGGCTGCAACGGCGTGTGCAAGGGCAAGATCATGGGCGCCATCGCGGAACATGGCCTGACCACCCTGGAAGGGGTGCGGGCGCGCACCAAGGCGTCCGCGTCCTGCGGCAGCTGCACGCCCCAGGTGGAACAGCTGCTGGCCCTGTCGCTGGGCGACAGCTACGCCAAGCCGACGGGCGAGAAGCCGCTGTGCAAGTGCACGACGCACAGCCACGACCAGGTGCGCCGCGCCATCGCGGACCGGGAACTGCGCACCATGCCGGCGGTGATGTCCACCCTGGGCTGGAGCACGCCCGACGGCTGCCACGTCTGCCGCCCGGCGCTGAACTTCTACCTGCTGGTGGCCTGGCCCGGCGAATACCAGGACGACCAGCAGTCCCGCTTCGTGAATGAGCGCAACCACGCCAACATCCAGAAGGACGGCACCTATTCCGTGGTGCCGCGCATGTGGGGCGGCCTGACCACGGCCGATGAGCTGCGCGCCATCGCCGACGTGGTGGACAAGTACGCCATCCCCACGGTGAAGGTGACGGGCGGCCAGCGCATCGACCTGCTGGGCGTGACGCGCGAGCAGTTGCCCCATGTGTGGAAGGATCTGAACGACGCCGGCATGGTCTCCGGCCATGCCTACGGCAAGGCGCTGCGCACGGTGAAGACGTGCGTGGGGTCGGAATGGTGCCGCTTCGGCACGCAGGACAGCACCGGCATGGGCGTGAAGCTGGAGCGCATGACCTGGGGGTCCTGGCACGCGCACAAGGTCAAGCTGGCCGTGTCCGGCTGCCCGCGCAACTGCGCCGAGGCCACCATCAAGGACTTCGGCGTGGTGGCGGTGGACAGCGGCTGGGAACTGCATGTCGGCGGCAACGGCGGCATCCACGTCCGCGTCACCGACCTGTTGGCCAAAGTCACCACCGAGGAGGAGGTGCTGGAATACTGCGGCGCCTACCTGCAGCTCTACCGCGAGGAATCCCGCTATCTGGAGCGCACGGCGCCCTGGATCGAGCGCGTGGGCTTGCCCCACGTCAAGGACCGCATCGTGCAGGATGAGGCGGGCCGCAAGGCGCTCTACGCCAAGTTCCTGTACGCCCAGAAATTCAGCCAGGACGACCCCTGGGCCGAGCGCGCGCCCGGCAAGGCCGCGGCCGCCCCCTTCCGCACCCTGGCGACGGTGGAGTGATGACCATGGACAGCGTTGGTATCGAAAGCCGCTGGGTCGAGGTGGGCGCCATGGACGACATTCCCCGTCAGGGGGCCCGCGTGGTCGCCACCCCCCGGGGCGACATTGCCGTCTTCCGCACCCTGGACGATGCCGTGTTCGCCGTGGACGACCGCTGCCCGCACAAGGGCGGCCCCCTGTCGCAGGGCACGGTGCACGGCCATGCCGTCACCTGCCCCCTGCACAACTGGGTGATCGACCTGGAGACCGGCGAGGCCTGCGCCCCCGATGAGGGCTGCGTCACCCGTATCCCCGTGCGGGTGCAGGACGGCCGCATCCTGCTGGCCATGGTGGCGTGATGCCGGAGGGGATGGCACGGGACGCTGAAGCCGGTGCCCTCGCCGGCGCCGTCCGCTCCACCTGCCCCTATTGCGGCGTGGGCTGCGGTGTCGTGGCCCAGGCCGACGGCCGGGTGGTGGGCGACACCGACCACCCGGCCAACCGGGGGCGCCTGTGCTCCAAGGGGTCAGCCCTGGCGGAAACGCTGAAGGATGGGGAGCGGCTGACCCGTCCCCTGATCGACGGCAGGGCGGCGGACTGGACCCAGGCCCTGGACCTGGTGGCCCGGCGCTTCAAGGCCACGATCGCGGAGCATGGGCCCGACAGCGTCGCCTTCTACGTCAGCGGCCAATGCCTGACGGAGGATTACTACGTCGCCAACAAGCTGATGAAAGGCTTCATCGGCAGCGGCAACATCGACACCAATTCCCGCCTGTGCATGGCCTCCTCCGTCGCCGGCCACAATCGCGCCTTCGGCGCCGACGTGGTGCCGGGGACCTATGAGGATTTGGAGCTGGCGGACCTGGTGGTGCTGGTGGGCAGCAATTCCGCCTGGTGCCACCCGGTGCTGCACCAGCGCCTGCTGGCCGCCCGGGCCAAGCGGCCCATCCGCATCGTCGCCATCGACCCCCGCCGCACCGCGACGTGCGAGGATGCCGACCTGCATCTGGCCGTGCGCCCCGGCGCCGACGTCGCCCTGTTCAACGGCCTGCTGGCCCACCTGGCCGACCAGGACCAACTGGACCACGCCTGGATGGCGGCGCATGCGGAAGGGTTCGAGGCGGCCCTTTCCGCCGCCCGCCAGACGGCCGGCCAGACCGCCGCCCTCACCGGCCTGGACCCGGCGGACCTGGTCCGGTTTTACCAGTGGTTCGCCTCCACCCCACGCGTCGTCACCGTCTATTCCCAGGGCGTGAACCAGTCGTCGGTGGGCACCGACAAGGTCAACGCCATCATCAATTGCCACCTGGCCACGGGGCGCATCGGCAAGCCCGGCTGTGGCCCCTTCTCCATCACCGGGCAGCCCAACGCCATGGGCGGGCGCGAGGTGGGCGGGCTGGCCAACCAGCTGGCCGCCCACATGCGCTTCGACCAGCCGGAGGCCATCGACCGCGTCCGCCGCTTCTGGCGGGCGCCCAACCTGGCGACCAAGCCGGGGCTGAAGGCCGTGGAGATGTTCGACGCCGTGCTGGACGGCCGCATCAAGGCCCTGTGGATCATCGCCACCAACCCAGCCGACAGCCTGCCCCGCGCCGACAGGGTGCGGGAGGCGTTGCGCGCCTGCCCCTTCGTCGTCGTGTCCGATTGCTGGCCCAACGACACCACGGCGCTGGCCGACGTGGTGCTGCCGGCAGCGGGATGGGGGGAGCGGGACGGCACCGTCACCAACTCCGAACGGGTCATCAGCCGCCAGCGCCCCTTCCGCGCGGCCCCGGGCGAGGCGCGGGCCGACTGGCGGGTGCTGGCCGCCGTCGGCCAGCGCATGGGCTGGAAGGACGCCTTTTCCTGGACCAGCCCGGCGGCGGTGTTCCGGGAGCATGCCGCCCTGTCCGGCTTCGAGAACGCCGGCAGCCGGCCCTTCGACATCAGCGGCCTGGCCATGCTGACCGACGGCCAGTACGACGCGCTGGCGCCGGTGCGCTGGCCCGTGCGCTGGGCGGGGGATGAGGGCGGGCGGCTGTTCGGCCAGGGCGGCTTCGCCACGCCCAACGGCCGGGGCCGCCTGGTGCCCACGCCCTGGCGCCCCCCCGCCGGCCGCGCCGATGATGCCTATCCCCTGGTGCTGAACACCGGCCGCATCCGCGACCAGTGGCACACCATGACCCGCACCGGCCGCGTGCCCCGCCTGCTGGCCCACACGGGGGAGCCGCGCGCCGCCCTGTCCCCCACCGACGCCGCCAGCCTGGGTGTGGCCGACGGCGACCTGGTACGCATCGAGAGCGTCCACGCCGGCACGGTGGTGCGCGCCACCATCGACGCCGGCCAGCGGGTGGGTGAACTGTTCCTGCCCATGCACTGGACGGATGAGTTCTGCTCCGCCGGGCCCGCCGGGCGCCTGGTGAACGCCGCCCTGGACCCCGTCTCCGGCCAGCCGGAACTAAAACTGACGGCCGTGCGCGCGGCGGCGGTGCCGGTGGCCTGGCGCGGCCTGCTGCTGCACCGCGCCGCCGTGCGGCCCCAGGGTGTCGCCTATTGGTCGCGCATGCCGCTCAATAACGGCCACGCCTTCGAGCTGGTGGGATCGGACGCGCTGCCGGCCGGCCCCGCCCTGACCCGCTTCGTCGAGGGCCTGCTGCATCCGCCGGCGGGGGCCGAATGGCTGCAACTGACCGACGCCGGGCGCGGCTTGCTGCGCGTCGCCATCCTGGTGGATGGCCGGCTGGAGGCCTGCCTGCTCCTGGCCGCCGGCGACGGCGCCCAGCTGCCGCCGCGCGACGCGCTGGCCGCCTTGCTGGGCGACACGGTGACGGACGAGGCGCGGCCCAGCCTGCTGTCCGGCCGCGCCCCCGGCGGTTTGGGGGCCGCTGGCGTCAAGTCCGCCGGCCGCACCGTCTGCGCCTGCTTCTCCGTCGGCCTGGTCACCATCCGGGAGGCCATCGTCGCCAACCGCCTGACCTCGGCGGAAGATATCGGCGCCTGCCTGAAGGCCGGCACCAACTGCGGGTCCTGCATCCCCGAACTGAAGGAGATCCTACGCGATGTCCATGCGTCAGCCTAACGTCACCGGCCGCGCCAGCCTGGTGGGCGCCGGCCCCGGCGATCCGGAGCTGCTGACGGTGAAGGCCCTGCGCCGCATCGAAAGCGCCGACGTGCTGCTGTACGACAAGCTGGTCGACCCGCGCATCCTGGACCTGGCCCCCGCCCATGCCCGGCGCATCGACGTGGGCAAGCGCTGCGGCCGGCATGAGATGAGCCAGGCCGCCATCAATCGCCTGATCGTCAGCCATGCCCAGGCGGGCGCCCACGTCGTGCGCCTGAAGGGCGGCGACCCCATGGTCTTCGGCCGCGCGGGCGAGGAACTGGCGGCCCTGGCCGCCGCCGGCGTGGTGGCGGAGGTGGTGCCCGGCATCACTGTGGCCTGCGCCGCCGCGGCATCCATGGCCATGCCCCTGACGCAGCGCGGCTACAGCCGCAGCCTGCACCTGATCACCGGGCATGCCCGTCAGGACGGGGGCGCCGATGAAATCCTGCCCACCCACGACTGGAACGCACTGGCCGCCTGCGACGGCACCATCGCCATCTACATGGGCGGCCGCACGCTGGCCCAGGTGACCCAGCGCCTGCTGGCCGCCGGACTGGACCCCGCCACCCCGGCCATCGCCATCGAGAACGCCACCCTGGAGGCCGAGCGCCGCCTGCCCGGCACGGTGGCCGACATCGCGGCGCGGGTGGCTGCGGCGGCGGTAACCGGCCCCACCCTGGTGCTGGTGGGACGGGTGGTGGCGTTGCGGCGGCAGGACGCGGTAGAGTCCGCGATGAACGAGGTGCGGTCCCGCGCCGCCTGAAACTGAGCCTGCCTGCGCCATGACCGATGAACATGTCTTCGCCCAATACGTCCGCACCCTGGGACGCGGCCCCGGCCGCTCCCGCTCACTGACACGGGAAGAAGCGCGCACGGCCCTGGGCATGGTGCTGAAGGGGGAGGCCGATCCCCATCAGGTGGGCGCCTTCCTCATGCTGCTGCGCTATCGCGGGGAGGACCCGGACGAGGTGGCGGGCCTGGTGGAGGCGGCCCGCGACGCGACGGGCCTCAGCGACGGCAGCTGCAGCGGCGCCGCCGACCTGGACTGGCCGTCCTATGGTGCCGGCCGCACACGCGATGAACCCTGGTTCCTGCTGTCGGCCCTGGCGCTGGCCCAGGCCGGGCACCGCGTCATCATGCACGGCAGCAACGCCTTCACCCAGGGCCGCGACGTGCCCGACGCCCTGGGGGAGTTGGGCCTGCGCCCCGCCAACAGCCGCGCGGACGCCAAGGCCCTGGTCGCCGAAACCGGCTTCGCCTACCTGCCCCTGTCGGCGCTCAACCCCGAATTGGACCGCCTGCTGAACCTGCGCCACCTGCTGGGCCTGCGCAGCCCCATCAACACCGTCTGCCGCTTGCTGGACCCCTTCGACACCCGCGCCGCCGTCGACGGCGTCTTCCACCCGCCCTACATCGACCTGCACCTGGGCGTGGCCCAGCGCCTGAACCGCCCCCGCCTGGTGGTGGTCAAGGGCGGCGGCGGCGAGGTGGAACGCAACCCCGCCAAGCCCACCACGGCCTACGTCCAGGTGGGCACGAACCGCCGCGAACTCCCCCTCCCCGCCCTGACCACCGGCAAGGCGGACAGCGAAGGCCTGCTGCCCGTCTGGCGCGGCGAGCCCGGCCTGGAAGCGGCCACCGCCACCGTCATCGCCACCATCGCGCTGGGGGTTTTGGCCCTGGGCCTGACGACGGAGCCCGCTGACGCTGACCGGCTGGCGGCGGCGATTTGGGTGGGGCGACACGTTTCCAATAATAGATAATTTATATTTAGGGGCGGAGGCGGCCCATATTTTTACAAGAAACATTACGCCCTCAATTTAAGGCTAAGGATCAGAATCCATGAAGCACCTAATAGTGAATAATCTTGCCCACAATATAGAAGAATCTAATAAGATTTTACGCCGAAAAGTGAGAATTGCCGCGCGATTAAGGGAAAACATTCTGTCGGCACCAGAAAAATTTCCCTCCATGATTGAGGATATATACGTAAGAGTTAGGAATTTATACTTTGCGACATTTGTCGCAATTATCGCCATTCTTGCATCTATATTCCCTTATTTGTTCATATCAGAGTGCAATCAATTGCACGGACTAAATGTTATTAAATCGCTGCTTATGCGTTTTGGCGCTCTGTATTTCATGGCATTTACCTTGCTCGTAGCGATACGCGGTGTCAGTTCTTTTTTTGGAAGCACACTTTTTATAGTCATGCCCCTTTTTTCGACGAAAATTGCTGGAAAGATTCGCAAAGACTTGGCCAAAAGCTTCCACGGAGATGCATTTTTAAGGGTGACTGGCATAGCATCCATTGCTGCTTTATTTCTCTGGACATACTCAACAATTAGCATAATAAAATTCACGAATGAAATTACAACAGACCAAAAACTCATGGAGTATAGCCTATATCGAGACAAGAACTGTCACAAAGAGCAACCTTAATATTGTTTTCCAAACTCTCTTTGTATTGGATACTGCATCCCATTTATTTCATTTTTTATTGTTAGTCGGGAAAATCACACCCAAAATCACACCACCCCGCCTGATCCTCAAAAAAACCCAATCGCCCCTGTATCCTTTACTCCTTGTCGTTCGTCTTCCAGGCTCAAGGCCTAAAGGAGAAGCGATATGAGTGATGAGGTGAGGAAAGTTCTGAACGCCTACCGCCAGGCGGTATGGGACCGGGACGCCAAGGCGCTGCTGGCGCTCTATACCGAGGACGTGGTGGTGTTCGACACCTGGGACAGCTGGTCCTATCCGGATCGCGCGGCCTGGACGGAGTCGGTCAAGGCGTGGCTGGGCGGCCTGAATGACGAGCGGGTGCAGGTCACGGCGGAAGAGGTGCGGGTGGTCGGCGGTGGCGAGGCCGCGGGCCTCAGCGCCTTCCTGACCTACACCGCCCTGTCGCCCGAGGGCGCCAAGCTGCGGTCCATGCAGAACCGCCTGAGCTGGCAGCTGGTGAAGCATGAAAGCCAGTGGCGCATCGCGCAGGAGCACACCTCCGTCCCCATCGCGCCGGAGAGCTTGATGGGGCATCTCAGCCGGGACTCAGACGAGGATGGCCCCACCCTCCGGGAGTGAAGCCATCTCCAGGGGACGGGCGTCGGCCATGCCGCGCGCCACCGGGCAGTGGAAGAAATCCCGGATGCGGGTGATGCGCCCGTCCCGCCAGCTGATGAGGATGAAGTTGGCGATGGCGCCGTCGCGGTAGGACAGCAGGCCGGGTTGGCCGTCGATGCCGCCCGGCACCAGGTGCCAGCCCAGCAGGCGGCTGTAGTTGCCGAAGTACGGTTCCACGCCGGCGCGGCCATGGCGTGTGAACTCCCCCATCAGGTCCAGGCGCACGTCGTCGGCCAGCAGGGCGCGCACAGCGTCGAAGTCGCGGGCGTTGAACAGGGCGACGTAGCGGGCCAGGTGCGCCCGCTCCTCCGCCGACAGCACCAGCGGCGCCGGGTCCTCCAGCGTGGCCGCCAGGGCGCGCAGCTTGGCCCGGCCCCGGTGCAGGGTGGCCTTCACCGCCGGCACGCTCATGTCCAGCATGGGCGCGATCTCCGCCAGGGTGTAGCCCAGCACGTCCATGAGGATGAGGCAGGCACGCTGGGCCGGCGACAGCTTCATGAAGGGGCGCAGGCCGAACTCCGCCAGTTCGCGCTGGTTGAGCGCGTCCGTGGTCTCCACCGCCAGGTGCTCATGGTCGTCCAGCGGCTCCGTCCGGCCGCCGCGCCTCAGGGCGTCCAGGGCGGCGTTGCGGGCGATGCGGAACATCCAGGCTTCGGGGCTGTCCAGCCGCTCAGCCCCGGGCCAAGCCTGCAAGGCCTTCAGCAGGGTGTCCTGCAACACGTCCTCCCCCTCCACCGCCGAGCCCACCATGCGGGCGCAGAAAGTGTAGAGCCGGGGGCGCAGGTCGCGCACCAGGCGGTCGAAGTCCGTCTGGGGCCGGGAATGGATCTGAAGCATGCAGGGACGCCTTCCGCTGGGGTGCATCCCCCAAGGACGATCGGCGCCGGCGGAAGGTTACAGGGGGTGTGAAAAATATTTCCGGGCGCGATGTCGAATCCTTTCGGGCCGCGCCGGCGTCTTAGCGGTGTTCCCCAAACCCACGGAGCATACGCATCATGGAACTCTACACCCTTCCCGGTTCCCCCAGCGCCCGCAAGGTCCTGGCCGTCGTCCACCATCTGGGCCTGGCGGTGGAGGTCCGCACCCTGGACTTCCTGAAACAGGAAACGCGGCAGCCCGGCTTCCTGGCCCTCAACCCCAACGGCATGGTGCCGGTGCTGGTGGATGGCGGCCAGACCCTCTGGGAGTCCTGCGCCATCAACCAGTACCTGGTGGCCAAGGCCGGCGGCTCCCCCCTGTTTCCGGACGATGCGGCCGTGCGCGCCGACATCGCCCGCTGGCAGTTCTGGGAGCAGGCGCACTTCAACAAGGCCTGGGGCACGCTGATCTTCGAAAGCATCATCAAGCCCCGCAACGGCCTGGGCGAACCGGCGGCGGAGGTCATCGCCTTCTTCCAGCGGGACCTGGCCCGCTTCGCCCCCGTGCTGGAAAGCCACTTGGCCGGCCGGACCTATCTGGTCGGCGACGGCGTCACCCTGGCCGATTACGGCCTGGTCTGCCTGGAGGGCTATCGCGGGGTCACCCCCTTCGACTGGACGCCCTTCCCCAACATCAACCGCTACCTGGATCACATGCGGGAACAACCCGCCTGGGTGAAGGCGGCCCCACCTGCGGCGGCGGTGGCGGCCTGATCCGGAACGCGCGGCGGGGTCACACCCGCCGCGTCGTCGATCACCCCGCCAGCTCGCGCTGCAAATCCGCCAGCGTGCCCTGGATGTGCCGGGCGGTCAGCGTTTCCACGGCCGGGGCGTCGCCGGCCATCCAGGCGTCGAACAGGGCGCGGTGCTCGTCCCGCGCCCTGTCGTCGCGGCCCTGGGGTTCCAGGTGCACGCGGACATAGCGTTCCGACAGGATGTGCAGGCGTTCCATCAACTGGCTGGTGATGCCGCCCGCCGGACGGATCAGCGCCATGTGGAAGGCGCGGTTGTGGGTGACATGGCCGGTGCCGGCGGTGCCCTGTTCCCGCTCCAGCGCCAGCAGCTCGGCCCGGGCGTGGTCGCGGTCGGCCGGGGTGGCGCGCCGGGCGCCGTCCGCCGTCGCCCCGGGTTCCAGCTTCAGGCGCAGGGCGAACACCTCCGTCGCCTCTTCCGCCGTCAGGGTGTTCACCACATAGCCCCGGTTGGGGAAGGAGGTGACCAGGCCGTCCTGTTCCAGCCGGCCCAAGGCCTCGCGCAGGGGGATCTTGCTGATGCCCAGCTGGTTGGCCACCGCCGCCTGCTGCACCGCCGTGCCCGGCGCCATGGTGCCCAGCAGGATATGGTCCCGCACGATTTCATAGGCCTGGTCGGGCAGGCTGCGAACGATGATGCTCATGCGGCGGGTTCAGTCGGGAGAGGGGCGCGGCGGACTGCCGTGCCCCATCATACCATTTTCCGGATGAAAATCCGCTGGCTCTGTTAGCGCTACCACCTACCGGGTGGCGCGCAGCAGCACCACGCCATGCGCCGGCACCGTGTGGGCCATACCCGGCGCCACGCTGCGGTGGGCCCACAGGTCGCGCACGCTGGGATGGTCGCCCAGGCCCAGGGCGGGCCAGTCGGCGGTGAGGATCACCGGCTTGTCCGTGCGGTTGAACAGGCCCACGGCGACCGAGCCATCGGCCAGGGGCCGCGTCCACACCTCCGTCCCGTCCCGCTTGCGCACCGGCAGGCCTTGGCGGCCCAGCGGGTCCTGGTCGATGGCGATGACCTCGGCATTGCCCAGCAGGGCCAGGGTGTCCGGGGTCATGGACCGGGCGTCGTTACCCATCAACAGCGGTGCCGCCATCATGGCCCAGAGGCTGATGTGGGTGCGGTATTCCTCCACGCTCATGCCGCCGTTGCCGACCTCCAGCATGTCGGGGTCGTTCCAGCCGCCGGGGCCGGTATGGCGGGGCACGCCGTTCTTGTCGAAGCCGATGGCCGCCATGCTGGCGTAGGTATCCTCGATGTCTCCGGTCGTGCGCCACAGATTGCCGCCCACGTCGCGTCCCCAGGCGCCGACATCGAAACGGCCGTATTCGCACAGGCTGTAGACGATGGGGCGGCCGGTGGCGGCCCCCGCGGCGGCCAGCGCCGTGCCCATCTGCTGATACACCGCCTGCACCGTCTCCACCGTGTGGTAGAAGCCCTCGCCTGAGCAGAGGTCGTATTTGAGGTAGTCGACGCCCCATTCCGCCCAGGTGCGGGCGTCCTGTTCGACATGGCCGTAGCTGCCGGCGTAGCCGGCGCAGGTCTTTGGGCCCGGCGAGCTGTAGATACCCAGCTTCAGCCCCCGCGCGTGGACATAATCGGCCAGGGCCTTCATGTCCGGGAACTTGGCGTTAGGACGCAGCACGCCATCGGGCCCCCGTTCGCCCTGCCAGCCGTCGTCGATGTTGACGTAGACATAGCCGGCGTCGCGCAGGCCGCTGCGCACCAGGGCGTCGGCGATCTCCCGCACGGTCTTGTCGTCGATGGCCTCGGCGAACTTGTTCCAGCTGCTCCACCCCATGGGCGGGGTGCGCGCCAGGCCGTTGCTGGGCACATGGGCCGGTGCGGGCAGCGGATAGGTCGGGAAGGCCAGGGCCGCCATCTCCGCCGCCGTGGCGCGGTGGGCGGCGGCGTCCTGCTTCTCGTACCAGACCTGGCCGGTCAGCCTCACGCCCTGGTTCCCCTCCGGCCCGTCCGGCGTCAGGGTCAGGTCCAGGGGCTTCAGCTTGGGGTTGCCGTTGTCGATGTGGAAGACCAGCCCCTCCCCCGCCGGGCCCTTCCCCACCACCTTCAGGTCCAGCATGGGCAGGTCGCCATACCACTCGGACGTGATGGTGCCGTGCAGGCCACCCGCGTCCCGGCGGAGGACCATCTTGGTGAAGCGGGGGAAGGACGGGGCGGCCTGGAAGACCCAGTCGCCCGTCAGGTCGGCCGCCATCGCCCCCGTGACCGGGCCGGCGAGAAGAATGCCGGCCAGGACGGCAAGGACACGCCCGAGGACACGCCCAGGGGCGTGCCCAAGGAAAAGCTTGTTCATTGCAGTTCCAGAACGACCACGGACTTGGCCGGCAGGGTCACGCTGACGGTGTCGCCCGACAGCTTGGCATCGCCGAAGGCCACCGGCACCACCGTCTGCGGATGGTCGAAGGTGTTGTCGCTGTTCATGGCCGGGGCGGTCAGGATGCGGCCAGTGACCTTGCCCGCCTTCAGGCCCGCCAGGCGCACTTGCACGGGCGCCGCCTTGTTCGGATCGACGTTGGTCAGGGCCAGGCGGGTGACGCCGTCCGTGCCACGGCCGGCCGAGGCGCTGACGGCGGGGACGGCGCGGCCGCCCTGGCTGTAGTCCGGCCCGGTCACCGCCAGCGGCAGGCTGGCGGCCCCCTGGAAGCCCTTGTACATGTCGAAGACGTGGTAGGTGGGGGTCAGCACCATGCGCGGCCCGTCCGTCAGGATCATGGCCTGCAGCACGTTCACCATCTGGGCGATGTTGGCCATACGCACGCGGTCGGCATGGGCATGGAAGATGTTCAGGCTGATCGCCGCCACCACCGCGTCGCGCAGGGTGTTCTGCTGTTGCAGGAAGCCGGGGTTGCTGCCGGGGGTGGGGTCGTGCCAGGTGCCCCATTCATCCACCACCAGGGCGACCCGCTTTTCCGGATCGTACTTGTCCATGATGGCGCTGTGGTGGCTGATGAAGGTGCCGATCTGGTAGGCGCCGAAGACGCTGGCGAACCATTCCGCCTCACCGAACTCGGTGGCGGAGCCCTTCACCTTCCAGGTGCCCTTGGGCACCATGTTGAACGAGGCCACGTCGTAATAATGCATGGACAGCGCGTCGATTTCCTTGGCCGCCCGCGCCATGATGGTCTCGGTCCAGGCGGTGTCGTCATCGCTGGGGCCCACGGCGATGAACTTCGTCGGCTGGCCGGCGCCCGGCTTCAGGAAGGTGCGGGTCTGGCGCAGCAGGTCGGCGTAGTAGTCGGCGCGCATGTTGCCGCCGCAGCCCCAGACCTCGTTGCCCACAGCGAACCAGTTCAGGGTCCAGGGCTTGTCCCGGCCGTTGGCCCGCCGCTCCTGCACCAGGGTGCCGTGGTTGTCGGCCGTCATGTAGGCGACCCAGTCGGCCATCTCGCGCACGCTGCCGCTGCCCAGGTTGCCGTTGACGTAGGTGCCGGCGCCGATCAGCTCCGAGAAATCCATGAACTCATGGGTGCCGAAGGCGTTGTTCTCCTCCACCCCGCCCCAGTTCGTGTTCACGATGACGGGCCGGCGGTCCTTGGGGCCGATGCCGTCGCGCCAGTGGTATTCGTCGGCGAAGCAGCCGCCGGGCCAGCGCACCACCGGCACATGCAGGTTCTTCAGCGCCTCCACCACGTCCTTGCGATAGCCGCGGATGTTGGGGATGGGGCTGTCCGGGCCCACCCAGATGCCGCCATAGATCTGCGTGCCCAGATGCTCCGCGAACTGGCCGTAGATCTCCTTGGCGATGACCGGGCCGGGATGGTCGGCCTGGACGGTCACGGTGGCCGAAGGGGCGGCGAAGGCCATCGGGGCGCCCAGGGCGGTACCCGCCAGCAGGACGGCGGCGGCGATGGGGCCAGCAGTGGGGCGAAGAGCACGGATCATTCCTGGAGGCACTCCCTGTGGTGTTTTTAAGTCGTATAATAGTACTATCCGGCGACAGCGGGGTTGTAAACCTTTCGCGGGCCGGCCGCCGCCGGAAAAGAACAAGCAGAAACAGGAGACGTCATCCGTGCCCCATCCAGTAACCCGCCGTGCCTTCCTGGCCAGCGGCGCCGGCAGCGCCGCGGCGCTGGCCGCCACCGCCCCGGCAACAGCGGCGTCCGGCACGCCCAGCCCGGACTTGCAGCTGTTGACCTCGCGCAGTGGCGTCTACACCCCGGCCAAGGGCGAGGCGGTGCTGCAGTTCAGCTTCGACTTCCCCGAGGCGTCGGTGCAGGTGGGCCCTTTGCTGATGGGCTTTCGGGTGCAGACGTATGAGAACGCCTACGCCATCGACCCCTCGGTGACGCGGGTGGTTCGCAACGGCAACCGCACCATCCTGACCTGCGATGGCCTGCTGTGGGCCGGCGGCCAGGAAAAGGCGCCAGGCAGGCTGGCGGCCGAGTTCTCGGTGGAGGCGGACGGTACGGTGCAATGGACGGCCAAGGCTGAGGCGCCGCACCCCGTGAAGTCCATCACCACCGTGGTGCGCGGCCTGCCGCGCGGTGAAATCTCCGTCTCCGGTCAGGATTTCACCGATTTGAAGGATGACGAGAAGGTCTTCGAATATCCCAACTTTTTCCATGGGGTGGCGACACCCTTGGCCGTGCTGAAGGCCGCCGATGGCCGCCATTTCGCGCTATCGGCGCGGCAGACGGCGGTGCGCACCTGCCGCTTCTTCTTCCAGCCGGGGCCGGACGGCTATCGCATCGAACTGATCCATGAGGGGGAGGGCTGGGCCAAGGCCACCAGCCTGGCGACCCCGCCCTGGCGGGTGGGCCCCGCGGCGGACTACGCGGCCGCCGTCGCCCCCCACTTCGCCCATGTGGAAAAGACCTACGGCATCCCGCCCCTGGCCACCCGGCCGGACATGCCGGCCTGGATGCGGGAGGTCGACCTGGTGCTGAGCATCCACGGCGCGCATTGGACCGGCTATATCTTCAACGACTATGCCCGCATCCTGGAGATCCTGCGCTGGGCCGCCACGCAGATCGACCCGAAGCGGGTCATGGTGTTCCTGCCGGCCTGGGACGGGCGCTATTACTGGAACTATCCCCTGTACCAGCCCGACCCGCGCATGGGCGGGGCGGAGGGTTTCAAGCGCCTGGTCAGCCAGGCCCAGAAACTGGGATTCCGCATCGTCCCCATGTTCGGCACCAACAGCGCCAACAAGGTGTGGGAGGAGTTCAAGCTGTTCGCCGACGCCACGACGGAGCGGGTGGACGGCGATTCCTTCGACCTGAACTGGGTGGACTGGGACAACGACCGTTCCGGCGAGGGCTGGATGCCCTTCATGAATCTGGGCGTGGAGTCCTGGCGGCGTTGGCTGGGCGCGCGCATCTCCGCCACCATCAGGCAGTTCGGCGTCGACGGCTATTTCCTGGATATCGCCGGGGCGGCCATCAACAACACCAAGGCCGACATGCATGAGGGCACGCGCCTGCTGGTGCAGGACCTGGCCCAGCGTCACCCCGGCATCCCGCCGGTGGGGGAGATGCTGTACGACGCCCAGATGGCCTTCATCCCCATGAGCCATGTGACGCGCTACGCCCTGGCCCCCGCCGCCTATGACGGTCACGTGCGCAGCTATCAGCACCTGAGCCGCCCGGCCCCCGGCCGGGGCAGCACCGGCGTGCATGAGGCGGGCTTCGGCACCTACAAGCCGGAGATCCCGTCCCACCAGCGCGCCATTCCCACCATCACCGTGGTGGATGACACCTTCGACAAGGAACGCGCCGCCATGGCGGACTACATCAAACAGGCCAAGGCCTGGGGCGAGGCGCGACGGAAGTAGGCCGCGACCGCGGCCGCCGGAATTTGAGGAAGATAAAAAAAGGCCGCCAGCCCCGATCGGCTGGCGGCCTCGCATTTCCAGGGCCGGCGGCCTTACGCGGCCTTGTTCAGCAGGCTGGCCCGGCGGCTGTAGGCCAGGTAGATCACCAGGCCGATCACGTGCCAGATGGCGAAGTTGCGCAGCGTGGTGCCCGGCAGGGAGTACAGGAAGTAAAGGCAGCCGATGACCGCCAGCGGGGCCACCACCCACACGGCGGGGCAGCGGAACAGGCGCGGCAGATCCGGCTTGGTCACGCGCAAGACCATGACGCAGACCGAGACGGAGATGAAGGCCGCCAGCGTGCCGGCGTTCGACAGCTCCGCGATGGTGGCCAGCGGCAGGAACCCGCCGAACAGGGCCACGAACAGGCCGACCAGCAGGGTCACCTTGACGGGCGAGCGGCGGTCAGGGCCCAGGTCGCTGAGCGTGCGCGGCAGCAGGCCGTCGCGCGACATGACGAAGAACACGCGGGTCTGGCCGAACATCATCACCAGGATGACGCTGGGCAGGGCCACGATGGCGGCGGCCCCTATGGCCCAGGCGGCGCCGGGATGGTTCAGGCTGCGCAGGATGAAGGCCAGCGGCTCGCCACTGGCGGCGAATTCGGCGAAGGGCCAGGCGCCCACGGCGCAGGCGGCCACGATCATATAGATGATGGTGGAGATGACCATGGAGCCCAGGATGCCGATGGTCAGGTCGCGGCCGGGGTTCTTCACCTCTTCCGCCGAGGTCGACACGGCGTCGAAGCCGAAGAAGGCGAAGAAGACGATGGCCGCCGCCGCCATCACGCCGCGCACGTGGCCGGCATCGTCCATGTGCGAGACGAAGCCGTAGGGCATGAACGGGGTGAAGTTTTCCGGCACCAGGCTGAACACCGTCAGGCCGACGAACACCGCCAGGGCGATGATCTTGATGGCGACCAGCGCGATGTTGACCGTAGCGCTTTCCTTCGCACCCTTGGCCAGCAGGGCCGTGACCAGCGCGGTGATGACGATGGCCGGCAGGTTGACGATGCCACCGGCATAGGGTCCGGCGATGAGTTCCTTGGGCAAATGGATGCCCATGCTTTCCAGCAGACCGACCATGTAGCCGGACCAGCCCACCGCCACGGCGCTGCAGGTGACGGCATACTCCAGCACCAGGGACCAGCCGATGATCCAGGCCAGCCCCTCCCCCAGCACCGAGTAGGTGTAGGTGTAGGCGCTGCCGGCCGCCGGCATCATGGTGGCCATTTCGGCGTAGGTCAGGGCCGCGAAGGCGCAGAGGATACCGCAGGCGGCGAAGGCCAGAATGACGGCGGGGCCGGCGCGCTCCGCACCGATGCCGGTCAGGGTGTAGATGCCCGTGCCGATGATGCCGCCAATGCCCAGGGCCACCAGGTGCGGCCAGCTCAAAGTCTTGCGCAACTGCCGGCTTTGGTCCACGTGCGCCAAAGCGTCCAACGCCTTACGGCGCGTCCAGAACGTCATAAAGCAGTCCCCATCTAGAACGTGTTTTAGCCCCCTGCCGTCAACAGCCCGCCCCCTTGCCCTGGGGCTGGCGTCTATTGACCGGAAGCTGTTTGGACACCGATCAGCGCGGGCGTCAACATCTTAACTGCCCTAGCCGTTTCAAACGACATTTTGTGGCGCGGAAGGCCCGCTTTCCAACAAAAAACCCCGCCCGGGATCACCCGGGCGGGGATATCTCCGTTCCAGGCCCAGGCCTTAGAACTCCACCGTCGCACCGACGAAGATGGTGCGGCCCAGCGGGTCGTAGACACCGGGGTAGGTGTTGCCGTTGCCGAAGCTGCTGAGCAGGCTGGACGCAATGGCCGGCGGGTCGCGGTCGAGGATGTTGTTCACACCCGCGCGCAGCGACAGGTAGTCGGTCATCTTGTAGGTCATCGCCAGGTCGAAGTAGCTGTACGATGGCAGCTTGGCGTTGATGCCCACAAAGTCGGAGGCCAGGAAGTCGTTGCTGGTGTTGCTGGACAGCGACGTCGGGCCGATGAAGCGCCAGTTCACGGACACCGTGGCCGGGACCCAGGGGCTGGACCAGGTGGTGCGCAACTGGTGGCGCCACCGCGGGTTGGGCTGGCCGCAGGTCGGCCCGAACAGGCCGGTGCAGTCATAGGTGCCCAGGCTGGGCAACGGCTGGGTCTCGCGGGTCAGCAGGACGCTGCCTGTCAGGTTGAAGTCCAGGTCGCCCCAGTTGCGGTTGATGACGTCGTCCAGCGCCAGCTTGTAGGACATGTCGATGTCCACGCCCGAGGTCTGCAGGTGACCGGTGTTCTGGTTGCCGGCGATGATGTAGCCGTCGGTACCGAACAGCACACCCGAACCCTTGGCACGGTGGAACAGGCCGCAGAAGTACGGGTTGGCGGTCTGGACGCACTGGTTGATGACGGTCTGGGCGTCCAGCGCCGAGATGTAGCCGTCAACCTTGATGGTGTAATAGTCCAGCGTGGCGGAGAAGTTGGGAATGAAGGTGGGGGTCAGCACCACGCCGGCGGTGAAGGTGTCCGCCGTTTCCGGCTTCAACGCGCTGTTGCCGCCACCCTGGGTGACGCAGACGGCCGAGGGGCAGTCGGCGATGTGGCCGTACTGGGCCGAGGTGACGCCGGTCAGGGCGCACTGGGCCGCCGATGCCGTCGGGCTGGAGCCGGAGCAGGGATCCACCGCCGCGACGTTGCCCAGCGTGGTCGGCGCGAACAGTTCGGAGATGCTGGCGGCGCGGACGGCGCGGTTGTAGCTGCCGCGGAAGCGGACATCGCTGACCGGAGCGTACTGCAACTCGAACTTGTAGGTGCTGACGCCGCCGTCCAGGTAGTCGTACTTGGAGTAGCGGTAGCCGGTGTTGAACAGCAGTTCCTCGACCAGGGGCTTGTCCTGGATGATGGGGAACTGCAGTTCGCCGTAGCCTTCGTCCACGCTCAGGCTGCCGTGCGACGGCAGGGTGCCGTTGGCCTGGGCCACCTGGTCCGCCTCGAACAGGAGCGTTTCCTCGCGGTGTTCATAACCCAGCGCGATGGCCGCCCCCTTCTTGGCCCACGGGCTCTTGATCCCGTACTGCTCCAGATCGCCGTTGATGGACAGGCTGCCCACCTTCTCCGTCTGGGCGCCGTGGGTGTGGCTGGGCGAATAGAGGTAGGTGTAACCGGCCTGGCTGATGCCGTTGTACTGGAAGACGTTGATGGGCACGCAGGTCGGGTCGGTACCGTCGATCACCGACCTGCAGGTGGGCACGCCGTTCACGTTGACAACCTCCAGGGCGCGCTGCGCCTTGGTGTTGTCGACGTTGTTCATATAGGTCTCGTTCAGGATGGCCTTGGACCACAGGAAGTTGGCGTCGTAGCTCCAACCATCCCAGACTTCGCCGCGGAAGCCGCCGGTGAAGCGGTAGTCGATGTGGCGCAGGTCGTCGCGGCGCGGCTGGCTGCCGGGGCCGGTCAGGCGGTAGCCGATGAAGGTCTGCGCGTCGGCGTTGGTGCCGGCGTCGGCGCCGCACAGCGTGGACGCCTGGGCCGACGACATCAGCGGGTTGTTGCAGTTGATGTTGAACGTCGTGCCCTGGAACAGGGCGGACGGCGCCGCCTGCGAGAAGCTGTGGTCGTTCATGTACATGAAGTTGCCGTAGACTTCGATTTCCTTGGCAAATTCATAGTGGGCGGCCAGGCCGGCCGTCTCGCGCTTGTCCGTGCGCTGGATGTAGTTGGTCGGCGTGTAGTTGTAGGCGAAGCTGCTGTTGTACGGCACCCAGGTCTTGCTGCCGTCCTTGGCGTTCACCAGGGTGGTGTTCGCGTTGGGGCCGCTCAGCGGATAGAACAGGCCATAGGCGTTGTTGCTGGAGCCGCCGCAGATGAAGGTGTTGGCGTCCTTCAGGTTCAGGTCGCAGTTGGAATAGTCGCGCTTATCCTGGGTGACCGGCATGGAATAGTGATAGCCGGCGAACAGGGTGACATTGCCCTTCTTGCCGTCGAAGTTGGTGCCGGCGGCGACGCTGACGTCCTTCTTGATGCCATCCCACACCTCACTGGGCGCGGTGGCGAAGTTCTTGGCCTGGCTGAGGGACCGCAGGGCGGTATTGCCGTTGTCATGCTGCGCGATGCTGTACTGTACGTCGGCGCGCACGCCGTCCAGATTCTTGCGCAGGATGAAGTTCACGACACCCGACACGGCGTCGGAGCCATAAACGGCCGAGGCGCCGCCCGAGACCACGTCCACCCGGTCCACCATCGCGGTGGGGATGAAGTTGATGTCGGCGGTTTCCGGCGGCAGCATGCGCTGGCCGTCGATCAGCACCAGGTTACGGTTGGAACCCAGGTTGCGCAGGTTGACGCGCGAGGTGCCGTCGGCACCGTTGGACACGTTGTCGTTGGCGTCCGCCGTCACCTGCGGCAGGCGGTTCAGGGCGTCCACCATGTTGGTCGTGCCCTGATACTGCAGGTCCTGTGATCCCACCGTGGTCAGGGGGCTGGCCGTCGTCAGGTTCGCCTGCTTGATGCGCGAACCCGTGATGACGATTTCCTGCAGATCATCGACGGATTGGGCCAGCGCCTGGCCACCCGCCATCAATGCCACCATGGCGGCCCCCGCCGCCAGGACCGACGCGCGGCCCGAGCGGAGCACCGACCCGGGGGCGGACTTCGCATGAATCTTTTGCATTCTTATCTCCCAGACCGCGCACCCCCGTTAGTGCGCGCTGGACAACCGTCCCGCAAATGCCACGAACCTGTCAAATATCTTATATCGTATATCGTATGATTTATTCGAAAGTGTGTCGCCGACGCATCAGCGGCGACCAAACTTTGCGTAGCTTCAAATAGTTAACTCGCATCACGACAGACAGACGCCAAAAGCCGCCCTCCCCCGGTGGGGAGGGCGGTTGCAAAGGCGTCGCCGTTAAAAACCACCCATCCGGAATAGGATGGGCGCTGGTGCGCGACCCGTGGCGCTTACAGCGCCGTCACGGTCACCGCTTCCGCGTCCTTCACCGCCAGCGGGTTGCGCAGCGGCAGCCCGAAGGGTGCGGCTTCCACCTCGAACCGGTCGCCCGGCCGGGTGGTGAACCCGTCGCTGAACGACAGGGTGGCGGTACCGAAATAATGCGCATGGGCGTCGCCGGGGCGGCGGAAGCCGGCGTATTTGAAGTGGTGGTGTTCCAGGTTGGCCAGGCTGTGGCACATGTTGGCCTCACCCGACAGGAAGGGCTTTTCCCACGCGACCTGGCCGTCGCGGACGATGCGCGTCGTCCCCCGGATGTCGGCCGGCAGCGGCCCCACCAGCAGCTCCGGCCCGAAGGAACAGGGGCGCAGCTTGGAATGCGCCAGGTAGAGATAGTTCTGCCGCTCCGTCACATGGTCGGAGAATTCGTTGCCCAGGGCGTGGCCCAGGCGGAAGGGCGTGCCGTCGGGACCGATGACGTAGAGGCCCACGATCTCCGGCTCCTCCCCGCCATCCAGGGCGAAGGCGGGGGAGGCCAGCGGCGCCTCGGGCGCCGTGACGATGCCGCCATCCCCCTTGAAGAACCATTCCGGCTGCGCGCCCACCTGTCCGGCGGCCGGCTTGCCGCCCTCCAGACCCAGGCGGAACATGCGCATCGAGTCGGTCTGCTTGGCGGGATCGGCCAGATCCTTGTGCATCTTGTCCCGGCCCTCCGCCGACCCAAGGTGGGTCAGGCCCGTGCCGGTGACCAGCAGGTGGGCGGTATCGGGATGGTCCAGCGGCACCAGCAGGCGACCCTCAGCCACCAGCGCGGCCAGGTCCACGGGGCCACCCACGCCCGCCGCCTCGACCACCGCCGCCAGGCCCGTGCCGGCGGCGATGGCCCGCTGCGCCAGCTCATAAACGCTGGCGACATCCGGCACCGTGCGCGCCGGACCATCATCGTGGCGGGCGGCGACGGCACGGGCGCCCGTGCCGTCGACATATTGGAGGAGACGCAGGACCATGGGTGTTTCCCTGACGATTGTTTTGCGTGACTGTGGGTCCGCCCGGCCGGGATGACGGCACCAGAGGGCTAGACGTGCTCATTTAATAATACTATTTCTGTCTAGTCCAAGCCCTTTTCAGGGGCAAGCGACTTCGTCACACGGGGACGACGTCCAGGGATGCAAAGGGGCTTGAGTAGCCTCCATAAATAATATCATATGACCCATAACAAACGGCCGCCATCTCCTGGATAAGGATAGCCGGCGGACGGCCCCGACGGGGTGAACATGACACAGGGATGGATATGAAAACGCTGCTGGGAAGCCGGAAAATCTCTCGCCAGGGTCTGGCGCGTCGGATGCTGGGTATCGGGACGGCGGTGCTGCTGGGCAGCCTGGCGGCCGGATGCGACAGCGGCGACAAGAAGGGCCTGACCGTGGGCTTTTCCCAGATCGGGTCGGAATCCGGCTGGCGCGCCGCGGAGACCAAGCTGGCCCGCCAGGGCGCGGAGCAGCGGGGCATCACCCTGAAATTCTCCGACGCGCAGCAGCGCCAGGAAAACCAGATCAAGGCCGTGCGGTCCTTCATCGCGCAGGGCGTGGACGCCATCCTGCTGGCCCCCGTGGTCTCCAGCGGTTGGGATGAGGTGCTGGGCGAGGCCAAGGCCGCCAACATCCCCGTCATCCTGCTGGACCGGCAGATCGACACGCCCAACGTCGACCTCTATCTGACGGCCGTCACCTCCGACACCATCGAGGAGGGGCGCGTGGCCGGCCGCTGGCTGGCGGGCAAGGTGCAGGGCCGCGACTGCCGCATCGTGGAAATCCAGGGCACGGTGGGCGCCAGCCTGGTGGCCAACCGCAAGAAGGGCTTCGAGGAGGCCATCGCCACCGCCCCCAACCTGCACCTGGTGCGCACCCAGTCGGGCGAGTTCACCCGTGCCAAGGGCAAGGAGGTCATGGAGGGCTTCCTGAAGGCCGAGGCGCCGGGCAGCATCTGCGCCGTCTATTCCCACAACGACGACATGATGATCGGCGCCATCCAGGCCATCAAGGAGGCGGGGCTGAAGCCCGGCACCGACATCCTGACCGTCTCCATCGACGGCGTGCCCGACATCTTCAAGGCCATGGCCGACGGCGACGCCAACGCCACGGTGGAACTGGCCCCGGACATGGCGCCGCGCGCCTATGACATCCTGCTGGCCTACCGCAAGGACCACGCCCCGCCGCCCAAGTGGGTGCAGACGCCGTCCAAGCTGTATGAACCCGACACCGCCGCCGCCGAATACGCCCGGCGCAAGGATCTGTACTGATGGCGGTCACCCCACCCCCGGTGGTGCTCGCGGCCCGGGGGTTGACCCGGCAGTACCCTGGGGTGCGCGCGCTGGACGGCGTGGACCTGACCCTGCGGGCGGGCGAAATCCACGCCCTGCTGGGGGAGAACGGCGCCGGCAAGTCCACGCTGATCAACCTGCTGACGGGCGCCCAGCCGCGTGACGGCGGCACCATCACCGTGGACGGCGTGGACATCGACCCGGATGGGCCCGGTGGCGCCGTGCGCGCCGGCATCGCCGCCGTTTATCAGGAGATCACGCTGCTGCCCAACCTGTCGGTGGCGCAGAACCTGTACCTGGGGCGGGAGCCCACGCGCTGGGGGCTGGTGCACCGGTCGCGCATGAATCGGGAGGGCGCGGCCCTGCTGCGCCGCTTCGGCCTCACCATTGACGCCAGCCGGCCGCTGTCCGACTTTTCCACCGCCGTGCAGCAGTTGATCGCCATCGCCCGCGCGGTGGACCTGTCGGCCAAGGTGCTGATCCTGGACGAACCCACCGCCAGCCTGGACACGGCGGAGGTGCAGACCCTGTTCACCCTGCTGCGCAGCCTGCGTGACCAGGGCCTGGCCATCGTCTTCGTCACCCATTTCCTGGACCAGGTCTATGCCCTGACCGACCGCATCACCGTGCTGCGCAACGGCCGGCTGGTGGGGGAGCGGCGAACCGCCGACCTGCCCCGCCTGGACCTGGTGGCCATGATGCTGGGCAAGACGCCCACGGCGGAAAGCCACCTGAGCCGCCGTCCGGCCACGGCCACCCCCGCCGGCGCCCCGCTGGTGCGGGCGGAAGGCCTGGGCCGCCGCCGCCTGGTGGGCGCCTTCGACGCGGAGCTGCACGCCGGCGCCGTGCTGGGCGCCGCGGGCCTGCTGGGCTCCGGCCGCACGGAAACCGCCCTGTTGCTATTCGGGGTGGAGACGGCCGACCAAGGCCAGTTGCTGGTCGACGGCAAGGCCGTCACCCTGCGCAGCCCGCGCGACGCCATCCGCCTGGGCTTCGGTTTCTGTCCGGAGGACCGCAAGTTGGACGGCATCGTCGCCGGCCTCAGCATCCGCGAGAACATCGTGCTGGCCCTGCAGGCCAAGCGCGGCTGGTGGCGACGGCTGTCCACGGCGCAGCAGCACGAACTGGCCGACCGCTACATCAAGCTGCTGGACATCCGCACGCCGGATGCGGAAAAGCCCATCCAGCTGCTGTCGGGCGGCAACCAGCAGAAGGCCTTGCTGGCCCGCTGGCTGGCCACCGAACCCCGCCTGCTGATCCTGGATGAGCCCACGCGCGGCATCGACGTGGGCGCCCATGCCGAGATCGTGCGCCTGCTGGAGGACCTGCGGGACCGAGGCATGGCGCTCTACGTCATCTCCTCGGAAATCGAGGAGGTGGCCGCCTATTCCGACCGCGTGCTGGTCATGCGCGACCGCGCTCCCGCCGGCCTGCTGGAGGGGGAATCCATCACCCCCGCCGCCATCGTCAACGCCATCGCGGCGGACCATCACACCAAGGGTGCGGCATGAACGCCGTGATACAACGCCTGAAGGCGGCGCGGCCGCAACTGGCCCTGCTGGTGCTGGCATTGCTGGTCAATGTCTTCGTGGCACCGGGCTTCCTGGATCTGCGCCTGCAGGACGGCCGGCTGTTCGGCGGCCTGATCGACATCCTGAACCGGGGGGCGCCGGTCATGCTGTTGGCCGTGGGCATGGCCCCGGTCATCGCCACGCGCGGCATCGACCTGTCGGTGGGCGTCATCATGGCGATATCCGGCGCCGTCGCGGCGGCAGGCGTGAACGCGGGGCTGGCCTGGCCCGCCGCCATTCTTGCGGCCCTGGGCACCGGTCTGGCCTGCGGCCTGTGGAATGGCCTGCTGGTCGCGGTGTTCCGCCTGCAGCCCATTGTCGCCACGCTGATCCTGATGGTGGCGGGGCGCGGCATCGCCCAGCTGATCACCGAGGGCCGCATCCTGACCTTCACCGAGCCGCACCTGATCGCCGTGGCCGGCGCGACACTGGCGGCCCTGCCCCTGCCCGTGGTGCTGGCCCTGGCCGCCGCGGGTCTTACCGGCCTGCTGGTGCGGGCGACGGCGCTGGGCCTGTTCGTCGAGGCCGTGGGCACCAATCCGCGCTCAAGCCGCCTGGCCGGCGTCCATACCGGCCTGGTGCTGGGCGCCGTCTACGTCTGGTCCGGGTTGATGGCGGCCCTGGCCGGCCTGATCGCCACCGCCGACATCAAGGGGGCCGACGCCAACAACGCCGGCCTATGGCTGGAGTTGGACGCCATCCTGGCCGTGGTCATCGGCGGCACCAGCCTCTACGGCGGACGGTTCAGCATCGGCCGTTCCGTCCTGGGCGCCCTGGTCTTGCAGGCCATGCGCACCGCCATCCTGCGGGCGGGCCTGCCGCCGGAGCTGAACCTGGTGCTGATGGCGCTGGTGGTGGCTGCCGTGCTGACCCAGCAATCACCCGCCTTCCGGCCAATGGCCACCCGCCTCATGGCCCGCCTCAAGAACAAGGAGGCCCGGGCGTGATGGGCCGGATCGTGAATACGCGTACCCTGCCGCTGCTGGCGACGGTGGTGGTCTTCGTCCTGATCTATGCCGTGTGCGCCGTGCAATATCCGGCCATGCTGGGTCTGCGCGTCATGGGCAACCTGCTGACCGACAACGCCTTCCTGGGCATCCTGGCGGTCGGCATGACCGTGGTGGTCGTGGCGGGCGGCATCGACCTGTCGGTGGGCGCCGTCATGGGGCTGACCACGGTGGCGCTGGCCCGCCTGATCGAGGGCGCCGGCCTGCCCCCGGCGCTGGCCTTCGCCCTGGTGCTGGCGCTGGGCGGCCTGTTCGGCGCCGGCGTGGGGGCCGCCGTCCATTACCTGAAGGCGCCGGCCTTCATCGTCACCCTGACGGCCATGTTCCTGGCCCGGGGCTGCGCCCTGCTGATCAGCACCGATTCCATCCCCATCCACAACGCCGCCTACGACATCCTGGCGGGCGCCGCCCTGGCCCTGCCCGGGGGCGGGCGGCTGACGCTGGTGGCCGGCATCATGCTGCTGACCTTCCTGGCCGGGGGCATCCTGCTGCACGGCACGCGCTTTGGCGCCCAGGTGTTCGCCCTGGGCGGCAACGGCCATTTCGCCCAGCTGATGGGCATCAACACCGGCCGGACCACCATCCTGGTGCATGCCTTCTGCAGCCTGATGGCGGCGCTGGCCGGCATCGTCTTCTCCCTTTATACCCGGTCCGGCTACGCCCTGACGGGCACGGGGGTGGAACTGGACGCCATCGCGGCGGTGGTCATCGGCGGCACGCTGCTGACCGGCGGCGTGGGTGGCGTGGCCGGTTCTTTCATCGGCGTGCTGATCCAGGGGCTGATCCTGACGTGGATCACCTTCGACGGCACACTGTCCAGCTGGTGGACCAAAATCGCCATCGGGGCCCTGCTCTTCCTGTTCATCGCCGTACAGCGCTTGATTTTGGTGGCCTCCGCCCGGTATGGCCGGTCGGGGGCGGGCCCCGCCGCGCCCAACACGCCCAATCAGGCCACGTCGGCCCCCGCCTCCCGTCCCTCCTCCGGCGCCGCCGCGCCGTCCGCCAGCTGAGCCGCCCCCATGACCCTTTCGACCTGGTCATCGCCTGAACGTCCCCTGTCGCACCATGAACAGATCGTGCGCACCCTGGGCATGGAGATCCTGAGCGGCGCCCTGCCCGTGGGCGTGAACCTGCCGCCGGAGCCGGACCTGCTGGTCCGCTTCCAGATTTCGCGCACGGTGTTGCGGGAGGTGATGAAAACGCTGGCGGCCAAGGGGCTGGTCGTCTCCAAGACACGGGTGGGCACCAAGGTGCAGGACCCGACGCATTGGAACTTCTTCGATGCCGACCTTTTGTCCTGGCGCGTAAGCTTGGGCCTGGACGACGCCATGCGCCGCCACCTTTATGAGATGCGCAGCGCGGTGGAGCCGCGCGCGGCCGCCCTGGCGGCCAAGCGCCGCACGCCCGAGCAGTTGGCCGACATGCGCCGCGCCGTCGCCCGCATGGCGGAGCCCGGGCACAACCGCCGCAGCTTCGCCGAAGCGGACCTGGCCTTCCACGTCGCGGTCAGCGCCGCCTCCGGCAACCCCATGATGCGGTCGCTGGCGGCGGTGATCGAAGCGGCGCTGCTGGCCTCGTTCTCACTCTCGTCCCCCGTGGATGAAACCGTCCTGCAGCAGGAGGTGGTCGATAGCCACGCCGCCATCGCCGACGCCATCGAGGCGGGCGACAGCGCGGCCGCCGCGCACGCCATGCTGGCCGTCATCGACTCCGGGTTCGGCCGGCTGGACCTGCCCGACCCCGACGCCGCCTGAAGTTCCCCCGCCTTCCCATTCAACGCCTTGACCGCATTCCTGAAGAAAGCCCCGCAATGACGTCGTCCGATCCTTCCAACGGCAAGCCCAAACTGCGGTCCCGCGCCTGGTTCGACAACCCCGACAATCCGGACATGACGGCGCTGTATCTTGAGCGCTACCTGAACTACGGCCTGACGCTGGATGAGCTGCAGTCGGGCATGCCCATCATCGGCATCGCCCAGACGGGGTCGGACCTCAGCCCCTGCAACCGCCACCACCTGGTGCTGGCCCAGCGCCTGCGCGAGGGCATCCGCCAGGCCGGCGGCATCGCCATCGAATTCCCCGTCCACCCCATCCAGGAAACCGGCAAGCGTCCCACGGCCGGCCTGGATCGCAACCTGGCCTATCTGGGCCTGGTGGAGTTGCTGCACGGCTACCCGCTGGACGGCGTCGTGCTGACCATCGGTTGTGACAAGACCACGCCCGCCTGCCTGATGGCCGCCGCCACGGTCAACATCCCGGCCATCGCCCTGTCCGTCGGCCCCATGCTGAACGGCTGGCACAATGGCGAGCGCACCGGTTCCGGCACCATCGTGTGGAAGGCCCGCCAGATGCTGGCGGCTGGGGAGATCGACCAGCGCAAGTTCATCGAGCTGGTGGCCAGCTCCGCCCCGTCCACCGGCTATTGCAACACCATGGGCACGGCCACCACCATGAACAGCCTGGCCGAGGTGCTGGGCATGCAGTTGCCGGGCTCCGCCGCCATCCCCGCCCCCTACCGCGAGCGCCAGCAGATCGCCTACGAGACGGGCAAGCGCATCGTCGAAATGGTGAACCAGGACCTGAAGCCCTCGGACATCATGACGCGCGAAGCCTTCCTGAACGCCATCGTGGTGAACTCCGCCATCGGCGGTTCCACCAACGCCCCCATCCACCTGGCGGCCATCGCCCGGCACATTGGCGTGGAGCTGGAGCTGCAGGATTGGCAGACCCATGGCCACAAGGTGCCGCTGCTGGTGAACCTGCAGCCGGCGGGCGAGTACCTGGGTGAGGACTATCACCATGCCGGCGGCGTGCCGGCCGTGGTGGCGGAACTGATGAAGCAGGGCCTGATCCACGAAGGCGCCCTGACCGCCAACGGCAAGACCATCGGCGACAACTGCCGTGACGCCGAGATCAAGTTGCCCGACGTCATCCGTCCCTTCGACAAGCCCTTGAAGAAGGACGCCGGATTCCTGGTGCTGCGCGGTAACCTGTTCGACAACGCCATCATGAAGACCAGCGTGATCTCTGACGAGTTCCGCGACCGCTACCTGTCCAACCCCGACGACCCCGACGCCTTCGAGGGCCGGGCCGTGGTGTTCGACGGGCCGGAGGATTACCACCACCGCATCGACGACCCCGCGCTGGGCATCGACGCCCACACCCTGCTGTTCATGCGCGGCGCCGGCCCGGTGGGTTATCCCGGCGCGGCCGAGGTGGTGAACATGCGGCCGCCCGCCTACCTGATCAAGCAGGGTATCACCGCCCTGCCCTGCATCGGCGACGGCCGGCAGTCCGGCACCTCCGGCTCCCCCTCCATCCTGAACGCCTCGCCGGAGGCCGCGGCCGGCGGCACCATCGCCCTGCTGCGGACGGGCGACCGGGTGCGCATCGACCTTAAGGCCGGCACCGCCAACATCCTGATCAGCGACGCCGAACTGGCCGCCCGCCGCCAGGCCTTGGAGGCCGCCGGCGGCTACCAGTACCCGGCCAGCCAGACGCCCTGGCAGGAGATCCAGCGCGGCATGGTCGGCCAGCTGGGCGACGGCGCCGTGCTGGAACCGGCGGTGAAGTACCAGCGCGTGGCCCAGACCAACGGCATCCCGCGCGACAATCACTGAGGCGCGGATTGAGAGATTGAGACAAAGGCGGCGGTGCTGGCATGGCACCGCCGCCTTTTCTTATGGGCGATTGATCATTCCAGCCTGAGCGACCCCGCTCAGTCGTGGAACTCTTCCACCAGCACGCGGTGACCGCAGAGGAAGGCGTCCGCCACATGGCTGAGCGGGGCCAGGTCCACGTCCACTTGGCGGTCACGGACCAAACGGCTGAACAGGGCGTAGAGGTTGGCGTACTCCGCCTCCGGCTCTTCCAGATGGGCCACGCCGTCGATGCTCATGGCGGCGCCGCCACGGTTCAGCGCCAGGGTGCCGTCCGTGGTCTCCACCACGATGTCCCAGCTTTGCGGGCCGGTCTGGCGCCAGTCGAACTCCGCCCGCACCGGCACGCCGGACAGGTCCTGGAAGTCCAGCTGGGCGGCGATGGGGGCCTGGCGATTGGCCGGGAATTCCAGCGTGGCGGCCTTCAGCACCAGGGGACGGGGCAGAATGTGGGTGATGATGGACAGGGCGTTGATGCCGGGATCGAACACGCCCAGGCCGCCCGGCTGCCAGATCCACTCCTGGCCCGGGTGCCAATGGCGCACATCTTCCTTCCACGACACCGACACCGATTTCAGCGTGCGGCCCGCCAGCCAGGCGCGGGCCGGTTCCACGGCCGGGGCGTAGCGGGAATGCCAGGTGGCCAGCAGGGCCAGGCCCTTGTCTTTGGCCAAGCCCACCAGGTCGTGCACCTCGGCCAGGGTGGCGCCCGGCGGCTTTTCCAGCAGCACGTGGACGCCGCGCTCCAGCGCGTGGCGGGCCAGGGCGTGGCGCCCCTGCGGCGGGGTGCAGAGGGCGACGGCTTCGATCTCGGGCCGGGCGTCCAGCAGGGCGTCCAGGCTGCCGTAGCTGTCCACGCCGTCCAGCGTCGCGTTGCGGCTGGCCACGGCCACCAGTTCATAGTCCGGATTGGCGGCGATGACGGGCAGGTGCTGGTCGCGGGCGATCTTGCCCACGCCCACCAGGCCGATCTTGATCGGTGACATGCGCTCTGGTGACATGCGCTCTCGGGGCTCCCCTGTTTTTTATGAGGAAGGGGCGGGCCGCGTTTCCCGGCCCGCCCCCAGCGGCGACTTACTTGGCGGCCTGCACCACACCATCGACGCGGCGGTTCAGGCCCAGCGGATTGCCATGCTTCACCGCCGCCGGCAGCAGCGCGTCCGGCAGGTCCTGGTAGCAGACCGGGCGCAGGAAGCGGTCGATGGCCAGCGTACCCACCGAGGTGGAGCGGGCGTCGGACGTGGCCGGGTACGGGCCGCCATGCACCATGGAATGGCAGACCTCGACACCCGTCGGCCAGGCGTTGGCCAGGATGCGGCCGACGCGGCGTTCCAGCGTGGGCAGCAGGGCGGCGGCGGCGTCATGGTCCGCTTCGTCCAGGTGCAGGGTGGCGGTCAGCTGGCCTTCCAGGCCCTCCAGCACCGCCTTCACCGCGTCGATGTCCGGGCAGCGGACGATGACGGAGGACGAGCCGAAGACTTCGTGCGCCAGGGCCGGGTCGGCCAGGAAGTCGGCCGCCGTCACGCTGAACAGCACACCGGAGCAGGTGTTGCCCTCACCCTCGGCCGCCTGGGCCAGGATGGTGGTGCTGGGGCTGTCGGCCAGGGCCTTCACGCCCTGCTTGTAGGCCTTGGCGATGCCGGGGGTCAGCATGACCAGGGGCGTGGTCTTGGCCACGGCCTCGGTGGCGGCGGCGATGAAGCGCTCCAGATCCGGGCTTTCGACGGCGATGATCAGGCCCGGGTTGGTGCAGAACTGGCCGGCACCCATGGTGAGCGAGCCGACAAAAGCCTGGCCCAGGGCCTCGGCACGCGCCTTCAGGGCGGCCGGCATCAGCAGCACGGGGTTGATGCTGCTCATTTCCGCGTAGACGGGGATGGGCTCCGGACGGCTCTGGGCGATGCGCACCAGGGCCAGGCCGCCGGCGCGGGAGCCGGTGAAGCCCACGGCCTTGATGCGCGGGTCGGCGACCAGGGCGCCGCCCAGCTCGTTGGTGGTGCCGCTCAGCAGGCTGAACACGCCCTCGGGCAGGCCCAGTTCCTTGACGGCGGCGGCGATGGCCTCACCCACCATCTCGCTGGCACCGGGGTGGGCGGGATGGCCCTTCACCACCACCGGGCAGCCGGCGGCCAGGGCCGAGGCGGTGTCGCCACCAGCGACGGAGAAGGCCAGGGGGAAATTGCTGGCGCCGAACACGGCCACCGGGCCCACCGCGATGTGGCGCAGGCGCAGGTCGGCGCGGGGCAGCGGCTGGCGCTCCGGCATGGCCGGGTCGACGCGCACGCCCAGCCAGTCACCCTGGCGCACCACACTGGCGAACAGGCGCAATTGGCCCATGGTACGCCCCCGCTCGCCTTCTAGGCGCGCGCGCGGCAGGCCGCTTTCCTGGCCGACACGCTCCAGCAGGGCGTCGCCCAGGGCCAGGATGTTGTCGGCGATCTTTTCCAGCAGGCTGGCGCGCAGCTCCAGGCTGGTTTCGCGGAAGGTGTCGAAGGCGTCCCAGGCCAGCGCGCAGGCCTGGGCCACATGGTCGGGACCACCCTGGGCGAAGGCGGTGTCCAGAGCCCCATTGGTGGCGGGATCGATGGCGGTGAAGGTGGCGTCGGTGGCGACGCGGGCACTGCCGATCAGCAGCTTACCGTGCAAAGACATCTGGTGTTCCTATCCCTCTGGTGGCCCCCCCGACGGGTGGCCTGTTGCCGGGGCGCCGCCCCTTGTTAGCCAAATTTGTACGATAAATCCACACTTCCCCGGCGGACGTGCCTTAAGGCTGGATCATTCGAGGGCGTGCGGCATCGACGGTCGCGATCGGGAATGTAGGCCTGATACCGGTAACATGCAATGGCGGGGCAGCCATGGCGGATGGCCCTTGCCATACCTTGTAGCACAAGGCATGATACCTCGCGTTGCAAGGTATTATTCGGCGCCTGGGCGCCGTCGCTCCCCGGCTCAGGAGACGCGCATGTCCGACCAGTTCCATGCCCTGCGTGAACGCCTGCTGACAGGCGGTGTCGCCCCCCGCCACGTGCGCCGCTATGTCATGGAGCTGCGGGAGCATGCCGCCGACCTGGCGGCGGAGGAAATGGCCACGGGCCTGCCCTTGCGGGAGGCGCAGGCGCTGGCGCTCAAGCGCCTGGGCGGGCAGGAGGTCTTGGCCCAGGCGCTGCTTCAGCGCGGTGAATTCCGGTCCTGGGGCGCCCGCGCGCCGTGGGCGGTTTATGGCATCGCCCCGCTGTTGGGTGTCCTGGCCACCTACGGCCTGGCCTTGGGCACCATCGTCGGCATCCTGGCGGCGCATCGCCCCGCCCCCGGCGCCCACCCCATACTGCCCCCCTGGTTTGGTGTCGCGACCATGACCCTGGGCTATCTGCACAACCTGGTCCTGCCCCTGCTGGTCGGCGGCGCCCTCGCCTGGATGGCCACCCGCCAGCGCATGCCGGCGTTATGGCCCAGCGTCGCGCTGCTGATCGTCGGTATTGTCGGCGGCGCCGGCGTGGCGGAGGTGCAGTTGCCCAAGGTGCCGGATGGTTATGTCGAGCTGGTGGTCGGCTGGTCCTTCATCTGCCCTTACGTGAACCTGGACATAGCACTCAGACACATCGCCGCGATCCTCCTGCTGACCCTGGTGCCCTACCTGGCCTGGCATATCTGGCGCAAGGCCGTTCCCCCCAGCCCCGGCGGCCCGGAGCATGGCCACCTGATCGAGACCTGAGACAAGAGACGTCCCATGGCAGAGAATAATTCCAACTTCATGAGCGGCGTGCCCGAACTGCTGATCCTGCGCCTGGTGCGGGAGAAGGAGATGTACGGTTACGAATTGGTCCAGGCCATCCGGGAGCGCAGCCGCGACGCCATCGCCCTGGGTGAGGGCGTGATCTATCCGGTGCTGCACGCGCTGGAACGCGACGGCGCCCTGTCCTCCAGCCGCAAGACCGTCAACGGCCGCAGCCGCGTCTACTACGCCCTGACCGCCGCCGGGGCCCAGCGCCTGGACGACCTTGCCGGCAACTGGTCGCGCCTGACCGACGCCATCCAGTCCATCTTGGTCGGGGTGCAGCATGCCTGAGATGTTCGGCCCCCTGCGCCACCGGCTGCTGACCGCCGGCATCGCCCCCCGCCACGCCCGCCGCTATGTCGCGGAACTGCGCGACCACGCCGCCGACCTGGCGGACGAGGAACGGGCCGCCGGCCTGGCCCCGGACGAGGCACACAGCCGCGCCCTGGCCCGCCTGGGTACGGCCGACGACCTTGTCCGCGCGATGGTCGCGCGCGGCGATTTCCGATCGTGGGGCGCCCGCGCACCCTGGGCGGTCTACGGCCTGGGGTCAATGCTGGGCGTGGCGATGACATACGGGCTGGCCATCGCCGCCGTCGCCGCCATCGTGGAAACGCACCGCCCCACACCGGACGCCCGGCCCGTGCTGCCCGACTGGTTCGACAGCGCCTTCGCCACCATCACCTATGTTCACGGCCTGGTCCTGCCCCTGGCCCTGGCAGCCGTCTTCGCCTGGATGGCCACCCGCCAGCGCATGGCGGCGCTGTGGCCCAGCGTCGCCATGCTGATCGTGGGCATCATCGGCGGCAGCGGCACCCTGGACTTCATCCGGCCGGCCGACCCGCACGGCATCATGGAATTGGAAATCCGTTTCGCCTTGGCCACGCCCTGGCCCGGCCTGAACGACTGCCTGCGGCACATCGCCATCAACCTGCTGCTGACCCTGGCACCCTATATCGCCTGGCATTTCTGGCAAAAGGCGGTGACGGAGTACGCCAGCGACGACGACGCCTTGATACCAAGCTGACCCAAGGGGCGGATCATGACACTGCGATCGATCAAAAGCGCGGGCCGGCTCGCGCTGATCCTGGCGGCCGCCCTGTCGCCGGGTGCCGCCAGGGCGCAGAGCGGCGCCCCGGTGGCGGCCGGCCCGGCCACGAACCCGGGCCAAGACGCGACCATGGGCGCGGATATCATCGTCACCCCCAGCTTCCTGCCCTCGCCGGAAGAGGTGAAGGCCTTCCATGACGAAGAATACGGCCGGCTGAAGGGCATCTACGCCCCCGAGCCGCCGCGCGTCAGCCGGGGCGATCGCCTGACCCGCAACAACACCGCGAACACCGGCACCGTGGCAGGCGCCCAGTCCCTGAACTGCGCCAACGTGGGCGAGTGCCGCGCCGCCTACACCGGCGACAAGTGACGATCAGAGGTTGAAGCAGGCCAGCCCGTAGAAGGCCAGCGCGATGGCCGGGCCGAAGGGCATTTCCGCCGCCTCCTCCCCCCGGTAGCGCCTGGCCAGCCACCACAGCGGATAGAACGCCAGGCCCAGGCCGGCGGAAAGCAGCACCAGCCAGGGCATGCCGGCCGGGCCGATCCACCAGGCGGCGGCCGCGAACAGCTTCACGTCCCCCAGGCCCAGCGCCACCCGGCGCAAACGCCGGCTGAGGACCCAGCGCATCGCCAGCAGCGGCAGGGCGACGAGAACGGCCGCCGCCAAGCCAGGCAACGGCGCCACGGTCCAGCCCGCCAGGCTGCACCCCAGGCCCAACAGGGCCGCCGCCAGGGTCAGGCCATCGGGCAGATAGCGGTGGCGCAGATCGATGACGGCGCCGGCCAGCAGCAAGATGGCCAGCAGGGCCAAGGACGCCGTCTCCGGCCCCCAATCCAGGCGCGCCACCGCCACCATGAAGGCCAGCGCGGCCAGCGCCTCCCCCACCGGATAGGCCATCGGGATGGGGGCGCCACAGCAGCGCGCCCGCCCGCCCAGCGCCAGCCAGGAGAAGACCGGCACCAGGGCCGAGGGCGTCAGCGGCGTGCGACACGCGGGACAGCGCGACCGGCCCGTCACCCACGGCTCATCGCGTGGCAGGCGCCAGGCCAGCGCCATGGCGAAGCTGCCGGCCACCAGGCCCAGCAGGGCGGCGGCCATGAGGGAGAGCGCCGTCCACAGGCTGTCTTCCGCCGCGCCCATCAGGGAACCCCGGCCCGGTCGGTCCCCATACGATCCGTCACGGCGCAGGCGTCGCGGCCGGCCAGGACGGGGCGCTGCCATTCCAGGGTAAGCCAGGGGGACTCGGCATCCGTGCCGGACCCCGCCGCCTGCCGACCCACGCCGCGATACAGCAGCACGCTACGCCGCACCTGGGGCCGCCCCTCCTCCGCCACCGTCACCCGCACCATGCCGCCGGCGACCAGGCCCAGCGGCCCCTCGCCCCGTTCCTCCCCCGCCGCCGGCTTCGCGCCAGGTCGGCGCACCAGGGGCGCCAAGCCATGGAAGGGCCCCCGGGCATAAACCGTGCCCCAGCGGCGCAGGCAGGCGGCGACATCCGGGTCCAAGCCCGGGATGGCATCCAGATCCTCGAGCGACCACAGGGCGCGCACGGGATCAATGGTCAGGTCCAGGCCGTTCGCCCCCGGCGGGTCCATGCCGCGCCAGGCGGCGATGGCATCGGCCGCCTTCAACGCCTGGCCTTCCGAGAAGCCCAGGGTATGGATGGCCTGGGCCAACGCCTTGCGCGACAGGCCATTGAGGTCGATGCGACCGGTTTCCGGCACCACGGTGACGGTCAGCGCCTGGCCGTCCAGCACCAGCCGCCGCGGCGGCGGGATGTCGGCATCCCCTTGCGCCAGCAGGGCGTCCAGCGCCACCCAGGTGGCCGCCGCCGCCCGCTGGTCCTGCCCCGCCGCGATGGAGGCGACGCGCGCCAGCTTGCGCGCCGACAGGCCGTTGCCCATGACGACCAGGCCCACCGCCGTGGCCATGGCCAGCAGAAACAGGACCAGCAACAGGGCGTAGCCGTCCCGCCCGGTCTCCATTTCCCTGGGCATACTCCCAGCCATCATCGACCCGTGGGCGCCGCCGGCTCATAAGACGGCGGCGTGGCCGGCAAGGGCATGGTCTGTACCGGGGGCGGCACCACGGCCGGCGGCGGTGCCGGCGTGCCGCCGGTGGCGCCGGCGAAGATTTCCAGGCGGCTCATGCTGGCGCGCAGGGCGTCCGTCACCTCGCGCGCCCGGGTGGCGTCGCGCACGATGACCGGGCGCAGGAAGACCAGCAGCTCCGTCCGGCCCTTGGTGTGGCCATCGGTGCCGAACAGCTTGCCCAGCACCGGGATGTCGCGCAGGTAGGGTATGCCCGCGCCGTTGCGGCTGGAGGTGTCGCTGATCAGCCCGCCCAGGGCCACCGTCTCCCCATCCTGCACGTTCACCACGCTGGTGATCTTGCGTTGCTGGATGGTGGGGCTGTCGATGCCGGACGTGGTGGTGGTGGTCACGGTGCTGACCTCCTGGTTCACGTCCAGCACCACGGCGCCGCTGCGGTTGATGCGGGGCGTCACCTCCAGGATCACGCCGGTGTCGTGATATTCGACGGAGTTCACCACGGCGCTGTCGCTGGTCAGCGTACTGGTGGCCGACTGCACCACCACCGGCACCTCGTCCCCCACCTGCAGGCGCGCGGTCTCGTTGTTCAGCACCATCAGCCGGGGGGCCGACAGCACCTGCACGTCGGTGACGCTGGACAGGGCGTTCAGCACCACCCGGGTATTGGGGGTCAGGAAGGTGTAGTTGAAGTTGGGGTAGCTGGCCCCCACCGTGGCGCCGTTGGTGTTGGAAAAGCCCGCCGTGCTGCTGCCCCGGTCCAGGAACCACTGAACACCGAAGTTCAGCTGATCGTTCAGCGTCACCTCAGCGATCGTCGCCTCGATCAGCACCTGCTCGCGCGGCGCGTCCAGGCGGGTCAGCACCTGTTCCAGCAGGGCATACTGCGCGCCTGAGCCGAAGATCAGCAGGGCGTTGCGCCGTTCATCCGCCACCACACGCACGCCCTTCAGTTCCGACAGCCCATCCTCGTCCCCTCCGCCCTCACCCGCGGCGCCGGGCAGGGTGGCCCCGCTGGCCACGGGGCTGGGCGGCGCGCTGGCGGCGGAACCGGAAGCGCCCGTGGCGGCGCTGCCGCTGGGCGGGCTGGCGCTGGCGCCGGTGGACAGGCCCCCCCGGCTGGCGGTCATCGCCGTGGTCGTCGTCGTGGACCGGCCGCCGGCCCGCCCCCGGCCCTGCTGCTCCGCCGCCTGCTGCTGCTCGGCGCCGGCGCGGCCCACCAGCCGGTTCAGGGCGTTGGCCAGTTCCACGGCGGAGCCGTTCTGCACCTCATAGAAATGCACGACCTTGCCGCCGTCGGGGCCGGGCCGGTCCAGCCGGTCGATCCAGGTGCCCACGGTGGGCAGCAGCTCAGGCCGCTTGGCCACCACCAGCAGGGCGTTCAGCCGGTTGATGGGCACGAAATCGATCATGCCCTGCAAGGGCCCCCCGTCCAGTTGCAGCACGCGGCGCAACTCAGCCTCCAGCCGGGCCGGTTCCACCGATTGCAGGGTATGGAGGGAGAAGGACAGGCCGGCCAGCCAGTCGACGTCGAAACTGGCGACCAGTTGGGTGAAGGACTCGATCTCATGCGCCGTGCCGTTGACGATGAAGATGTTGCGGCCGGCGTCCGCCAGCTGGATGAAGCCCTGGCGGGTCAGGGGGTGGACGATCTTGTCCAGTTCCGCCACGGAGACATGGCGGATGGGCACGATGGCGGTGCTGAAGCCCGCCGTGCGCTCCGCCGCCGAGGGGGTCTGCACCGGCGCCTGGCCGGCGGCGTCGGCCGCCGGCACCACCTGGTAGAAACCATCGCCGCCGATGATGGCGAAGCCCTGGGTGCGCAGGGCCGCGTCCACCGCCGCCAGCGCCTGCCCCCTCGCCAGCGGCCGGGTGGTACGGATGGTCACCTGGCCCTGCACCTTGGGATCGATGGTGTAGTTCAGGCCCAGCATGCCGCCCAGCACGGCGTCCAGGACCGAGCGGACATCGGCGTTGACGAAGTTCATCTCCACCGGCTCGCCCGCGTCCGCGCCGGCCGGGGTCACGCCCGACACCGGCCGGGTCTGGCGCACCAGCTGCCCCGTGCCGGTCACCGTCTGCGCCGCCGCACGCGGCGGCGGGGCGCTGGGGCCGATGACGCTGCTGACCGGGGCGGTGGCGGCGGGCGGGGAGGAGGGCAAGGGCGTGCCCGGCCCGCGTGTCACGGTGCTTTCCGAACAGCCGAACAAGGCCAGGCACGCGGCGAACAGCAGGCGGGGCGGAGCACTGGGTCGGACTGGGTTCATGGCTGCTGCCTGGGCGTGCGGGAGGGCGGATGGCTGGGCTGGGCATCCAACTGCTGGGGATCGGGCGGCGGCGGATTGGCGGCGGCGGGACCGGTCGCCGGCGGCGGCGCCCCGGAAGGCTTGGCTGAGGGCGCCGTCGGCCCCGGCGGCGCCCCGGATGGCGGCGGCGCGCCGGTGGTAGGGGGCGTAGCGGGGGCAGAGGGCGCGGCGGGGGTGCCGGACGTGGGGGTAGGGGTGGGCGTGGACGCGGGTGCCGCCGGGGGGGCGATGGGCGCGCCTGCCGTGGGCGGCGGCGGCAGGACCAGGGGATAGTCGCGCACGGTCGCCCCCCGGCGCAGGCGCAGGGTGGCGCGGCCGATGGCCGCCACCGTCCAGCCCTGAAGGTCATCGCCCAGGCGCACGCTGAACGGCTTTTGCGTCTTGCGGTCCAGGCCGGTGGCGGCCCCGCCCGCGGCGCCGGTGACGACGCCCGTCACCTGCAGGTCCGGCTCATCCGGCGCCACCGCCCCCCCTCCCTTCGGGGGGGGCCGCCGGTCGGGCGTGAACAGGGGGCGCCGCGCCGCCTCTCCCGGCTCAGCGGAGAGGCCCATGGCGGTGGGGCCGGCCAGCGCCGGAACCGCCGGCAACGGCGCGCGGGCCCGCACCGGCTGGTCCGACGCATCGACGGCCACCACCAGCGCCAGGCCGGCGCCAACCGCCAGGCCGGTCGCCGCCAGCATCAGCGCGGGCCGGTCAAGAGGCGGCCAGGTCGGCATAGACGTCGATCTCCAGCTCCAGGGTCACGGGACGGTCCTCGCCCGGCGCGGGGCCATGCGCCGCCCGGCCGAAACTGGGCCCGGCCGCCGCCGGTTCCGTCGCGTCGGCATGCACATGCACGGATCGCAGCAGCAAGCGGGGGCGCACGCCGTCCAGCGCCGCCACGGCGTTGGTCACGGCCACGGCGTCTCCCTCCGCCGCCACGGACAGGTGAATGCGGCGATAGGCGCCGCGGCCCGCGTCCGATCGCGCCGTCAGGGCGCGGACGGTGACGCCGGCCTGCCGCAGGGCGCCGCGAATGTCACCTTCGGCATCGGCCTGCACCGCCGCCACATCCGCGCCCCTGCGCAGCAGGGTGTGTGTCCCCAGCGCCTGGTCGAACAGGGCCGCCCGGCGGCTGAGGTCATCACGCTGGCTCAGCAGGGCGCGAGCGCCTTCCAGCTGATCCAGGCGGGCGACGCGGCGGGTGGCAGCCTCCTGCACCCCATCCACCAGGGGCGCCAGGTAGAGGTAGGGCGGCAGCGCCAGCAGGCACAGGGCGATGGCCAGCACAAACAGGGGGCGGGGGGCGGCGGCGGCCATCTCAGGGCCTCCCCACGGCGAGGCTGGTCGTCAGCGTGAAGTCGCGCACCGGGCCGCCGGACTGGCCGGCCACGGGCGCGGCCGGCGGGGCGGCATCGGCGGGGTCGGCGAAATGCGGATCGGTGAAGGGGCCGGCCGCCCGGACGCGGGCCAGCACGTCGGGCAGGTCGGATGCCCGGCCCTGCAGGGTCACCGCCTGGGGCGTCAGCGTCACGTCCTTCAGCCAGACGCTGTCGGGCAGGGCCAGCGCCAACTCGTCCAGCACTTGGCCCCGGCCCGGCTGGGCCAGCAGCACGGCGGTCGCGGGGGCGTCGGGGCTGAGGAACAGGATGCGGTCGCGCAGGTCCTGCGCGGCCCGCGCTTCCTTGGCCACCGCCGCCAGCTTCTGCTCCACGTTGGCGGTCTGCTGGTCCAGGATCCAGATGGCGACCGCGAAGGGAATGGGCAGGGCCAGCCAGAACAGGCCGGCGACCATGGCCATCCCCAAGGCCCGCCGGCGCACACGCAGGGTATTGAAGCGGAGGAATTCCGGCGCCCGTCCGCCGGCCACCGACGCGGTGACACCGGCCAAGGTCAGGCCCGCCGCCACCGCTGAGGCCAGCGCCGCCGACAGCACCGTCCGCCGCACCATGTAGACGCGGGCAATATAGGCGGATGCGGTCCCGCCCCCGTCGCCTGGCGGCACCATCACCACGTCCCAGGCCAGCAGATCGGGGCGCAAGGGCATGAAGCGATGGGCCTGCATCTCAACGAAGCCGCGCGCGTCGACGACGGCACCGCCCAGCCCGCCTTTGGGCAAGGGCACGTCCACCGTGTGCACGTCCGACGGATCCAGGACCAGGCGCACGGGAGAGTGCCCCGCCGGCGCGGTCACGCCGGCGCCGCCGGGCGGCACGAACACGACCGGCACCTCCAGCCCCAGCGGCTGGCGCCAGCGGCGCGGCAAGGCCGCGACGACACCGTCGGCCAATCCGTCCATGGCCAGCACGGCCAGGCGTTTCAGGCGGCTGGCCAGGGTGGGCATCTAGGCCCCCCCGGGGCGGCAGCCGCCCTGCACGGGATCGTAGGCGCACAGCACCCCACCCCGCACCAGCGGAGCGGCGATCATGGGCGGCCAGGGCGCTTCCCCCCCCGCCAGCGCCACGTCCAGCCGCACCAGGGCCGGGGCCCGGGTGGCATCCGTCCAACGGTCGGTCCAGGCGTGGGCCTGCGCATCGAAATAGGACCAGGCGATGCGGGTCGCGCCGCCGACCAGCACGCCGTCGCCCGGCGGCGGGCCGTCAGGGCGCAGGGGCGCCACCCGCAGGCGCAGGGCCAGATGGCCGGCCGGCCCCTCCACCGTCAGGGCGATGCGGTAGAGACCGCCCCGGCCCAAGCCGGCGGGCAGGGGCGCCAGCACGTCGAAATGCCGGGCATCGCGTTCCAGTGGCGGCATGTCCGCCCCGGCCGCGCCCAGGTCGCCAGGCGTCAGGGCGTTGGTCACCAGGAAGCGGGTGAAGTCATGCACCCGGCCCAGGTCGGCGGCGGCGCGCTGCAGGGCGCCGCTACGGTCGGCCATGCGGTTCATCAGGGGCAGGAGGCCCACGGCCGCCACAGCCAGCATGCCCAGCAGGGCCAAGGCCACCAGCGCCTCCACCAGGGTCATGCCCTGGCGGCCGTTGGGGCGGCCGTTGGGGCGGCCGTTGAAGCAGCCGCTGGGGATATTTAGGATCGGGCGGGCCGTCGCCGTCATCGCGTGTCGTCCACCACGGCCCGGCTGGTGACGACCGCCAATACGGGCCCCTCCGTTCCCCGCGCCGTCCCAGGCGCGCCGGTGATTGTGCCTGTAATTGTCTGGGGCGGCGGGGCCATGCCGCGGACTTCTACCCGATAGTCCCGGCCGCCGGTCGGGGAAACGGCCACCGGCACAATTTTGACACGATAGGGCAGGCTCCCTTCCATCCCCTCCAGCGGCACGTCCGTGGGCCGGCCGGCCAGCGGGATGGCCACGCCCGCCTCCGCCGCCACCGACTGGGCCAGGCGCAGGGCCGCCGTCTCCCCCCACGCCTGTCGCGCCGCCCAGGCGCCGGACCAGGCGGACTGCATCAGCAGCGCCGTGCCCAGGCCGAAGATGGCCAGGGCGATGAGCATTTCCAGCAGGGTGAAGCCGGCGGCATGCGGCCTGGCCTCATGCCGCTGTAGGCCGCGACTGCGGCCGCCGCAGCGTTTTAGGGAGCGTAGCGGACTGAAACGCGGGGAAGCCGAGCCCGCGGATGCAGGCGCCCGGCGCTTGAGGGCGGCGTTTGAGCGGCGCATGGGCATTCCCGTCAATCTGGCCCCTTCCTATTCCCGGTGGACCGTGCCCAGCGGCCAGTCCACCCGCACGGTGGCGGCGCGGTCGCCCTCGCTGACGCGGATTTCGGCGCCGGGGGACCAGCCGCCGGGCAGGAAGACCACGGCGCCGGGCCGGCCGGCATCGGCGCCGTCGATGGCCAGAGTCACGGCGGCGATACGGCGCAGCCGCCGGCCGGCGGCGCCACCGGCGGGATGCTTCAAGTCATCCAGGGAAAAGGCCACCGGCTGGCCGGTCACCATGGCCTCCACCTGGCGGTTGCGCAGCTCATCCTCAAGCGCGGAAACGGCGGCGCCGAAGCGCAGGCCGGGCAGGCGGTCCTGGATACCCAGCGCCAAGGCCGCCCCCAGGATGCCCAGGATCACCAGCACGACCAGCACCTCGACCAGCGTGAAGCCGGCCGCATGCCGCGGTGGGACCTCGGCCAGCATCATGACCTACCAGCTGGTGACGTCGCGGGCGTCGCCCTCGCCGCCCGGGGCGTTGTCGCTGCCGTAGGTGAAGATATCGTAGGCGCCGTGGTCGCCCGGCACCTTGTAGCGGTAGGCGTTGCCCCAGGGGTCGATCAGGGCCTGGCGCTTGCGCAGGTAAGGCCCGCGCCAGCTGGCGTCGCCGGCGGGCGCGGTCACCAGCGCCTCCAGCCCCTCTTGCATCGTGGGATAGCGGCCGACATCGACGTAGAACAGGTCGACGGCCGCCACCAGGGTGTTGATCTGGGCCTGCGCCGCCTCCCCCTTCGCCTTGCCCAGGCGGGCGACCAGGTTGGGGGCGACCAGCAGGCCCAACAGGCCGATGATCACCAGCACCACCAGCACCTCGACCAGGGTGAACCCTCCCTGCAAACGCCCACTGGGCCTCCCGCGTTCACGACGGAAGATGGGGTTCAGGTCCAGGGTGTCAGAGGGCGATGTCATTCAGGCTGAGGATCCCCGCGATGAGGGCGGCGAAGATGCCGCCGACCATGCCGCCGAGAACAAGGGTTAGGACGGGCGTCACCAAAGACAAGGCCCTATCCAGCGCTACGCCCCTTTCGCGCTCCAACACTTTCGACAGATCCAGCAGGCCCTGGGGCAGGCTGGCGGTCTGTTCCGCCATGGCCAGCATGCGCGACAGACGGCGGGGAAACAGCGGTTCGGCCTGCACGGCGCGGCTGAGGTCGGACCCGCCGCGCACAGCGACGCGCACCCGGTCGGCGGCGCCGGCCAGCGCCCGGTTGGCGACGCAGCCGCCAGCGGTGGCCAGGGCGGAGGCCAGCGGCACCCCGCCGCTGAGCAGGCTGGCCAGCGTGCGGGTGTAGAGCGCCAGCTGGGCGTCCCCGATCAGCCGGCCCAGGGGGCCGGTGGCCACCAGCAGCATGCGGTCCATGCGCAAGCGCAACTCGGGCTGGCGGTAGGCGCGCAAGGTCGCCAGCACGGCCAGGGCGCCGCCCGCCAGCAGGCCGGGGCCGAAGCGGCCCAGCAGGTCCCCGATGGCCAAGATGGCGGCGGTGGCGGCGGGCAGCTTGGCCTTGCTGCCGGCGAACAGATCCTGGAACTGCGGCAGGACATAGCCGGCCATCAGGGCCAGGGCCGCCAGGGTCAGAAGGCCGATCAGGGCGGGGTAGGTCATGGCACTGATCAGGCGCTGGCGGAACTGGGCGCGGTCCTCTTCCAAGTTCGCCAGGTGGCCCAGGGCGGCGGCCAGGGACCCACCCTGTTCCCCCGCCGCGACCAGGCCGACGAACTCCGGCGGGAAGACCCCGCCCTGCGCGGCCAAGGCGGCCGCCAGACTGTCGCCGGCGCGGACCCGGGCGCGAATCTCACCCACCAGGGCACCGGCGGCCGGACGCTGCATCTGGTCGGCGACCAGGCCCAGGGCCGGTTCCAGGGCGAAGCCGGCGGAGACCAGGTTGGCCAGGTCCCGCACCAGGGACAGCTGTTCCGCCCGCTTGAGGCCCTTGGCGCCACCCCCGCCGAAGGCGCGCCTGGCCCCTTCCGCCTTGATCGACAGCGGCGTCAGGCCGCGCTGCATCAGTTGATCGACGGCCGCGCGGCGGTCGGCGGCCTCGATGGTGCCCCGGCTGGCGCGGCCATTGGCGTCGACGGATCGGTGGGTGAAGTTGGTCATGGCCATCGTCGTCATTTTTCTTAATCCGCCTTGGTCACGCGCAAAATTTCTTCGGGCGTGGTCACACCGTCCAACACCCGCTGCAGGCCGTCCTGATACAGGGGCACCATGCCGCCGGCCGCCACCGCCGCCGCCTCGATCTCCGCCGACGACGCCCCCTGGCGGATCAGCGCCCGCACCTGGTCGTTGATGGGAAGCCACTCGGCGATGGCGCAGCGGCCGCGATAACCCGTGCCCTTGCAGGCGGGGCAGCCCACGGCGCGGTGGACGGTGGTCGGGCGTGCCGGCAGTCCCAGCGCCGCCGCCGCATCCGCGGACAGGGCGTAGGGCTGGCGGCAGCTGGGGCACAGGGTGCGCACCAGACGCTGGGCCAGCACGCCGTTCAGGGTGGAGGCCAGCAGGTAGGGGTCCACCCCCATGTCCATCAGGCGCGGCACCGCGCCGGCGGCGTCGTTGGTGTGCAGGGTGGACAGCACCAGGTGGCCGGTCAGGGCCGCCTGCACCGCCACCTTGGTGGTTTCGCCATCGCGCATCTCGCCCACCAGGATGACGTCGGGGTCCTGGCGCAGGAAGCTGCGCAGGGCATGGGCGAAGGTCAGGCCGATGCCGGGCTTCACCTGGGTCTGGTTGATGCCGTCCAGCAAGTATTCCACCGGATCCTCGACGGTCAGGATCTTGCGGCGGGCGGCGTCCATGCCGCGCAGGCCGGCGTAGAGGGTGGTGGTCTTGCCGCTGCCGGTGGGCCCGGTCACCAGCACGATGCCGTGGGGGCGCTCCAGCTCGGCCGCCAGCGGCTCCGCCACCCAGGCCGGCAGGCCCAGGCTGTCCAGCGTCCCGCCCGCCGTCTGCTGGTCCAGGATGCGCATCACCACGTCCTCGCCATGCACAGTCGGGGTGGTGGAGACGCGGAAATCGATCTCGCGGCCCTGCAGGGTCTGGCGGATGCGCCCGTCCTGGGGCAGGCGCCGCTCGCCGATGTCCAGGCCGGCCATGACCTTGACGCGGGTGATGAAGCCGGCGGCCACCCGGCGGGGCAGCACCTCGGCCTCGCGCAGGATGCCATCGACACGGTGGCGGACGACCAGGCGGTCGGCCATGGGCTCGACATGGATGTCGGTGGCGCCGGCGGCCAGCGCCGCCTGGATGGCGTTGCCCACCAGGCGCACCACCGGCCCTTCGCTGGCCAGATCGCGCAGACGCTCGGCATCGCCCTCCAGCAGGTCGGGTATCTCATCCTGGCTGGCGGCGGCGGGGGCCGCCTCGTACAGCCGGTCCAGCGCCGCGGCGATGGCGGTTCCGGTCATGACCACGGGGCGCACCGGGCGGCCGGCCAGGAAGGCGGCGGCCGTCAGCGCCTGGGTATCCAGCGGGTCCGCCACGGCGAACACGGCCTGGGTGCCGTCGCCGGGGGTGCCGTCGCCGGGGGTGCCGCCCGCGGTCAGGGGCAGCATCAGCTTGGTCTTCAGGAAGGACAGGTTGGCCGTTTCCATCATCACCGGCGCCTCGGGCAAATGGTCGGCCGGCCACAGCGCCAGGCCCAGGGCCTGGGCGTACGCCCCCGCCATATGCTCTTCCGACACCAGACCCAGATCCACCAGCCGACGATCCACCCGGCCACCGGCCGCCTGCGCGCGCGCCACGGCGCCATTGGCCAACTGGCCCTGCGCCGCCAGCGCGGACAGGACGCGTGTCAAGGGATCGTCCTGATGGCCGGGCCGCTGCATGGTAACGGTAACAGCACAGACAGCTGAGTGTTGATGGGCGGTCACGTAGTATACCTTTAAAACTGAATGCGGAATATGCCGGGTGCCTTGCTAGGGAATAGTTCTAGGTCGTAAAGGTTAATATATCGCGAAGGGCCTAGGTCTCTACGCCTATCTCTAAGGGGGTAGTTCCGGTCCATGAATCAGGGACGATTCCCTCATCACCTTGGAAATTCTATATAAATCAGGCGATAACGGCCTGTGAACAGGTGCAATAAGCTGCTGTTTCGGCCCCCACCTACGCCTTTCATCTAGGCATGGCCCAGGTCTCGGCAAGGCATCTTGCTTAACAACAAAGACAATATTCGTAAAATTTTAGATTTAATGTCGGCGGCACATTTACCAAAATCCGTCGATAGGTACTTGAATCGTTTCGGATTTTCTTGAACGCCTAATTTATAGACACGTCCATTTAGGCGCGTTGCCAGTCAAAGCCCACAATAAAACGTTGCTGATCCTTCCTGTGGGAAGACCACCCTTGAACTGAACGCATTGCAGAACGAATTTTATGAGATCGTATCCTAAATACGATCCAAGCTATCCAGCAGCGTGCGCGACCGGGCCAGCAGGTCGATGAACGCGGCATCCTGGATCTTGGCCAGCCGCACGGCGAAAGCCACAGCCTCCGGGTCGCGTTGGCCGGAAAGCTCATGCAGGGCCCGCGCCCGCTCCAGCCCCGCCGCCAAGCTGGTGTACCAGGAAACCAGCTCGCGCGGCAGCGGCGTGGGCAGGTAACCCACCGTGCTGCCCAGGGCACGGAACACGGGCATGTAGTCGCGGTCACCGCGGAAGGCGTGATGCACGACCGATGGCGCGTCGCCGCAGGCCTGTAGGTCGGCGCGCAGCATCGACAGGTAATTCTCCTCGATATGCTGCGACAGGGCGCCGATCTCGCCAATCAGGGCACAGGCGATGTTGCGCTTGGCCCGCAGGCGCACGCGCCGCTCATGAAAGGTATTGGCGACAAAGCCCGAGAAACCGCCGACCACCCCACCGGCGACGGCGCCCGATATCTGCAACCACGGCAACTCCACCATCGCATCCCCCTTTGCGCCCGCCCCGCCGGACAATAGCGGTTCACAAGGCCCAAGCACCGTTAGCCCGCGCCCGCTAACCGTTATACCAACCTGTGAGACTGGGCGCCCGCCTTGACCGGCCCCGGCGGCGCCCTTCATAAATTGCGTGATATCCAAATTTTCAGCCAGATTTTCAGGCCAAATTTTCAGAAGGACAGGGCCCTCGTGGATCCCACCAAGACGCCGTCGCCCTGGGCCGTGCGCGAACAGATCGACCGGCTGCGGGCCAGCCCCCAGTTTGCCGGGTCGGAACGGCTGCTGGCCTTCCTGCATTTCATCGTCGAGGAAACGCTGAAGGACGGTGGCGCCACCTTGAGGGAGGCGGTGATCGGCAACGCCGTCTATGGCCGCGAACCGCCCTACGACCCCCGCATCGACAGCACCGTGCGGGTGGAGGCGCGGCGCCTGCGCCGCAAGCTGGAGGATCACTACGCCGGCCCCGGCCAAAGCGACCCTGTGGTGATCACCCTGCCCACGGGCGGCTATGTCCCGCACTTCGCCCTGAACACCACGCCGCCGGCTGTGGAGACGGACGCCCCGACACCCCTGGCGGAGGGTCCGACCTACACCCCCGGTTTCGGTGCCGCCGTGGCCGTCATGCCGCTGCGGGCGCTGAGCCGTGCGCCGGGGGATGAAAGCTTCGCCGACGGCCTGACGGATGAATTGATCTACGCCCTGGGGCGGGCACAGGGCCTGCGCGTCACCTCGCGCGCGGTCGCCTTCCAGGCCCACGACCGGGGCTGGACCGTACCGGCGCTGGCGCGGGAGCTGGGCGTGGACGCCGTGTTGCAGGGCACGGTGCGCCGGCAGGACGGCATGCTGCGGGTGACGGTGGAGGTATCGAACCCCAAGGGCTTCGTCATCTGGTCCGACCGTTTCGACGCGCCGGACCACGAACATCTGCGCCTGCAGGAACGCATCGCCGCCACGGTGCTGAGCCGGGTGCGCCTGGACCACAGCGCCATGCGCGCCGCCCGCGTCAGCCCCGGCCCGGTGGCGCTGGAGGGGCATGCCCGCATCTATCGCGCCCGCCAGTTGCTGGACCAGCAGACGCCCGCCGCCCTGTATGAGGCGCAGGAGATCTTCCAGCGGGTGGCGGAGGGGGCGGCTGACTTCGCCCGGGGCCATTCGGGTGTGGCCGACTGCCAATGCGACCTGTTCCGCCTGGGCCTGGTCGATCATAGCGAGGCCAAGGCCACGGCGGAGGCCGCCGTGCGGCGCGCGCTGGAGATCGACGCGCACTCGGTCGAGGCGCTGACCGCCCGCGCCACCGTCTTTGCCTGGCTGGACCGTGACGCCGAGGCGGCGGAGGTGGACTTCGCCCGCGCCCTGCGGCTGGGCGACCATGCCCGGGCGACCCGTCTTTACGGCGTCTTCCTGACCATCCTCGGCCGGCATGACGAGGCGGAGCACCTGTTCCGCGAGGCCCGCGCCATCGAGCCCTTCTCCGTGCAGCAGGACATCGCGGAGGCCACCAGCCACTATCAGGCCCGACGCCATGCCCAGCTGATCGCCGCCGGGCCCCAGGCGGGGGAGGCGGCGGAGGTGCTGGTCTGCCGCGCCCTGGCCCATGTCTTCGGAGGGGAGCCCGAGGGCGCCCGCGCCCTGGTCGGCGCCATCGAGCGGGCCAGCGCCAAGCACCCCGGCCTGGCCTACGCCCGGGCGGAGATCGAGGCCTGGCTGGGTGAGCCGGAACGGGGCTGGCGCCTGCTGGCCACGGCCGACACGGTGCCGGCCACCGCCTTCGCCCGCGCCACCCTGGCCGCCGCCCTGAACGACGAGGTGCAGGGCCTGGCGGCCCTGAACCGCGCCATCGACCGCCGGGAGCTATCGACCGTGTGGCTGCGCACCGACAGCCGTTTCGACGCCTGGCGTGACCGACCCGCCTTCCAGGCGGTGATGGACCGGCTGCGGCCGCCCAAGCCGGCGGCCCAAGCGGGCTAACCGTAAGCGCCGGACGGCTCACTCCATCCCCACCCGACCCCGCCCCTAGCATTGGCCCCCGGGACGCGACCCGGGGGGACGGCCCGCGGGATGGGGGTGGTGATGGGGTTGAGGCTTGGGATATCACAGCGCCCGCCGCGGGCCTGACATGGCGGTACGCCGCACGCTCGATCGGATGCGCGCCCTGGACCGCGCCTGGAACGACCGGCGCTGGCACGACTATGCCGAATTCCTGGGTGAGGATTTGGTGGCGCACGGCGATGGCGCGACACCGCCCCTGCACAAGCGCGCGCACATCGACCAGGCCATCCGCTTCTGCGCCGCCTTTCCCGACGCCCGCATCCATGTCGATCCCTACCTGGAATTGTTCAGCAGCCACGATGGCCACCGCAGCTGTGCCGTGGCGCGTCTGACCGGCACCGCCAGCGGGGGCCTGACTCTGCCGGCCGACCTGTTGGACGGCCCGGACACCGCCCCGCTCAAGCGCGCTTTCGACGTGCCCCGCCTGGCCGTCTGCCGGTGGGAGCGGGGCTGGATCGTCGACTACCGCGTCCACCTGGACACCGCGCTGATGCTGCACCAACTGCGCGATCCGGGGGCGGCGCCATGACGGTCGCCGGTGACGACTATGCGTTCCAGCCGGAGGAGCGGCCGACCTTCGTCGGCTCGCCCGCCGCGCCGGCGCACCCGCTGGGCCGCCGGCTGGGCTATGCCGCCGTCGCCGTGCTGGTGGGGGTGGCGGCCACCCTGGGCAACGCGCTGGTCAACGTGAACCTGGCCAACCTGTCCGGCGCGCTGGGCGCTTATATCGACCAGGCCAGCTGGCTGCCCGCCCTCTACGTCGCCTTCAACGCCGGCGCCAACCTGATGCTGGTGAAGGCGCGCATGCAGTTCGGCATTCCGGCGGTGACCTGCACCCTGTTGATCGCCTACGCCATGGCCGGCCTATTGCAGTTCGTCGTCCCCGGCTTCGCCGCCGCCGCCGTCATCCGCGCCGTCAGCGGCATGACGGCGGCCGGCCTGACCACCATGACCATCTACAACCTGCTGCAGGTGTTTCCCGGCCGCCTGCGGCCCCTGGCCCTGGTCATCGGCATCGGCCTGACCCAGCTGGGCACGCCGCTGGCCCGCTTGGTGCCGGTGGAGATGCTGGCGCTGCATGAATGGCAGGGCCTGCATCTGATGGAGATCGGCATCGCGCTGGCGGTGCTGGCCGCCATCACCGCCCTGCCCCTGCCGCCCAGCGACCGCGCGCCCGCCTTCCAGCCGCTGGACTTCGCCGTCATCGGCCTGATGCTGCCCTGCCTGGTGCTGGTCTGCGGCGTGCTGGGCCAGGGCCGTCTGCTGTGGTGGGTGGACACGCCTTGGCTGGGCTGGGCGCTGGCGGCGGCTGTGCCCCTGTTCACCCTGGCCTGGCTGATCGAGCGGCGGCGGGACCGGCCGCTGATCCGCGTCCACTGGCTGACCACGCTGGACATGGCCCGCTTCGCCGCCGCCGCGTTGCTGGTGCGGGTGTCATTGGCGGAGCAGACCTATGGCGCCGTCGGCCTGCTGACGGCGGGCGGCCTGATCAACGATCAGTTGCACCCCCTGTTCGCCATCGTGGTCCTGGCCATGCTGGGCGGCACGCTGACGGCCGCCTTGACCTTGTCGGAACGGCGCCTGCCCTACCAGATCATCGCGGCGTCGCTGCTGATCGCCGCCGGCGCCTGGCTCGACAGCGACGCCACCAGCCTGGTGCGTCCGCCGCAGCTGTATCTCAGTCAGGCGCTGATCGCCTTCGGCACCACGCTGTTCATCGGGCCGGCCCTGGTGCTGGGCTTCCTGCGCATGGTGGCCAAAGGGCCGGACCACCTGGTCACCTTCATGGTGCTGTTCAGCATCACCCAGAACGTGGGCGGGCTGGCCGGGTCCGCCCTGTTGGGCAGCCTGCAGGTGGCCTCATCCCATTGGCATGCCCAAACCCTGTCGGAACACCTGGTGGCGTCCGACCCGCAGGTGGTGGCCCGCCTGACGATGGGCGGCGGCCCGCTGGCCCAGGCCCTGGGGCGCGAGGCCGCCGTGCTGGCCTTCAACGATGTCTTCCTGTTCGTGGCCGGCCTGGCGCTGCTGAACGCGCTCTATGTCAGCTACGTCGTCCTGTTCACCACCCTGCGCCGGAGACGCGGATCATGAGCGCCCCCGATACCCACCCTTACTGGCATCCACCCCGGCGCGGCCGGCTGACCGCCCTGGCCATCCTGGGCGTCGCCGTCGGCGCCGTCCTGGCCCTGCTGGCCGCCTGGCGGCTACCGCCCTTCGCCGGCACGGTGGAGGCGACCGAGAACGCCTACATCCGGGGCCGCACCACGGTGATCGCCCCGCAGGTCAGCGGCTATGTCGTGGCGGTGCTGGTCGGCGACTACGCCCACGTCAAGGCTGGCCAGGTGCTGGCCCGCATCGACGACCGCATTTACCGCGCCCGGGTTGACCAGGCCCGGGCCAACCTGGCGGCGCAGCGCGCGGCCCTGGCCAACAGCGCGCAGGCCCATGCCGCCCGCACCGCCGGCCTGGCGGGACAAACGGCCAACCTGGCCAACGCCCGCGCCCAGTTGGCCCGCGCCAAGGCCGACATGGCCCGCGTCACCGATCTGGTGCGCGACGGCTCCGTCTCCATCCGGGAACGCGACCAGACCCAGGCCGCCCTGGCCCAGGCGGAGGCGCAGGTGCGCCAGGCCGAGGCGGGCGGCGAGATCGCCCGCCAGGACGTGCGCACGGTGGACGTGGGCCGCGACGGGCTGCAGGCCCAGGTGGAAGCGGCCCAGGCGCAACTGGCCCTGGCGGAGATCGATTTGGACCATACGGTGATCCATGCCCCCGAGGACGGCCAGGTGGGCGAGGTCGGCGTGCGCCTGGGCCAGTACGTCACCAACGGCACCCAGTTCCTGTCCCTGGTACCGGACGATCGCTGGATCATCGCCAATTACAAGGAGGCGCAGACCGCCCGCATCGCCGTGGGCCAGCCGGCGCGTTTCACCGTCGACGCGCTGGATGGGGCCGAACTGACGGGCACGGTGGAGATGCTGTCGCCGGCCGCCGGTTCCGAATTCGCGGTGCTGAAGCCCGACAACGCCACCGGCAACTTCATCAAGGTGCCGCAGCGCATCGGCGTGCGCATCGCCATCACCCCCGGCCAGCCCCTGGCCGACCGCCTGCGCCCCGGCATGTCGGTGGAGACGCGGGTGGATACCGCCGGCGGGGCCAAGGCGGCTGGGGCCGCGCCCGATGGGGCCCCGAGATGAGGCGGCTGGCCCCTCCCCTGGCGCTTCTCCTCCTGTGCGCCTGTACCGGTCCCAGGCCGGAGGCGCCGCTGACCGCCACCGTGGGTCCGCCGCCCGTCTGGCGCGGTGGCGATACCGCCGATGGCGCCGTGGAGGCCGCCTGGTGGCGGGCCTTCGGCGACCCGGTGCTGACCCGCATCGTCGACCAGGCCCTGGCCAACAACACCGACGTGATGGTGGGCGCTGCCCATGTGGCGGAGGCGCGGGCGCAATACCGCCTGGCGGAGGCACAGCGCCTGCCCAACGTGGCCTTCGCCGCCGGCGGCGGCCGGCAGCGCGATGTAAGCCCCTTTGGTCAGCCGCGCCAGCAGACGGCCGGGCAGTGGCAGGCCACCGCCGCCTATGACCTGGACCTGTTCGGCCGCCTGGAAGAGACCAGCGAGGCCGCCCGCGCCGCCCTGCTGGCGACGGAGGCGGCGCATGACAGCGTGCGCCTGGCCGTCGCCGCCTCGGCCGCCGCCGGCTATGTCGGGCTGCGGGCGCTGGACGCCCGGCTGGATGTGCTGAAACGCACCCTGGCGGCGCGCGAGGCCTCCTTGCACCTGGCCCGGCGGCGGGCGGAGACGGGTTACGCCGCCCAGCTGGACCTGGCGCAGGCGCAAGCCGAATATGAGGCCACGGCCCAGCTCATCCCCGCCACCGAACTGTCCATCACCCGGCAGGAGGATGGCCTGAGCCTGCTGCTGGGCGAGAACCCGCGCGCCATCGAGCGCGGGCTGGACTTGACCGGCCTGACGCCACCGCGGGTGCCGGCGGGCCTGCCAGCCGACCTGCTGCGCCGCCGTCCGGACATCGCGCAGGCGGAACAGCAACTGGTGGCGGCCGACCACAGCCTGGACGCGGCGCGCGCCGCCTTTCTGCCCGACGTGCAGCTGAGTGCCACCGGCGGCACCGTGGTCAGCAGCCTGATCGATCCAGTCAACGTCTTCACCCTGGGCGGCAGCATCCTGGCGCCCCTGTTCGACAGCGGTCGCCTGCGGGCCCAGGCCGACGGCGCGGCGGCCCGGCGGGACGCGGCCGCCTTCGGCTATCGCAAGGCGGCCCTGACCGCCCTCCGCGAGGTGGAGGATGGGCTGGCCACCGTGCAGCGCAGCGGGGAGCAGGAGGCGGTACTGCTGCGCCAGCGTGATGCCCTGTCCCGCACCCTGGCCATCGCCACCAGCCGCTACCGCGCCGGTTATTCCCCTTATCTGGAGCAACTGGATGCGGAGCGCGGCCTGCTGTCGGCGGAGCTGGCCCTGGTGCAGTCACGCGCCGACCGGCTGGCCGCCGCCATCACCCTGGCCCAGGCGCTGGGCGGTGGCTGGCGCCCCACCTCACCGTGAGCCGGCACACCGTTCAGGTGTTAGCTGTAAATACTGTTGCAGCGACGCGTTAACGGTGTGGGCGGCGTGCCCATGCCATAAGCGTCGCCCGCTTTTGTTAGATCATTGGTAACGTTCAATAATCTCTGGATTAGCTCTCTATTTTGAACTCTTCGCGAGAGTCAATCAGTAATACCAAACTACCCATATGGAATAATTTGAGCCCTACGCACTATGGCGGAAGCGTAAATTGTTAAATTTATACCGACATCAATTAACGTAAATAGTTCCGTTAGCAAACTAACGGGCCATGCCGAATGATTCTCCTTATATTTCATCTTTTCTTTCTATAAATGTTGCTCTGCAGCATTCTGGAGATGACCTGATGGATACGGCCCTGGCGGAGACCGCGACGGAACATTCCCAGCCGGGGGCGCCGCCCCTGCTGCCCTGGCTAGCCCCCTGGGCATCGGCCTTCAGCCTGGCGCAAAAGGCGCAGGAGTATGTCATCGACGCCGGCCAGCGATCGCTGCTGTTCCTGGACGTGCTGCGCCAGCGGGGCAACGACCATTTCCAACATATGGCCCAGCCTTGGCCCAACGTCCTGAGCTTCCAGTATGAACTGGTGATGGATGGGCGCACGCTGGCCCGGCCGGTCAACTACTGCCTGTTTCGCATCTTGCCGCCGGCCGACAGGCCCACAGACCCGCGCCAGCGGCCTTTCGTCGTCTTCGACCCCCGCGCCGGCCACGGCCCCGGCATCGGCGGCATGAAGCATGACAGCGAGATCGGGGTGGCCTTGGACGAAGGTCATCCCTGCTACTTCGTGGGTTTCCTGCCCACGCCGGTGCCGGGCCAGACGGTGGAAGACGTTTGCCGGGCGGAGGCCGCCTTCGTGGAGAAGGTGGCCGCCCTGCATCCGGAAGCGGACGGCAAGCCCTGCCTGATCGGCAATTGCCAGGCCGGCTGGCAGGTTATGATGATGGCCGCCATTCGGCCGGATCTGACGGGGCCCATCGTGCTCGCGGGCTCGCCGCTGTCCTACTGGGCGGGCGTGCATGAGAAGAACCCGCTGCGCTATCTCGGCGGCCTGCTGGGCGGCACCTGGCTGACAACGCTGAGCGGTGACCTGGGCCATGGCATCTTCGATGGCGCCGCCCTAATCGCCAACTTTGAAAGCATGAACCCGGCCAATACCCTGTGGAAGAAGAACTACGCCGTCTATTCCAAGGTCGATACGGAAGGGGAGCGCTTCCTGGAGTTCGAGCGCTGGTGGGGCAGCCCCGTGCTGCTGAACGCGGAGGAGATGCAGTACATCGCCGATGAACTGTTCCTGGGCAACCGCCTGACCCATGGCGGCATGACCATGGCGGACGGCACCAAGGTGGATCTGCGGTCCGTCAAGTCGCCCATCATCGTCTTCTGCTCCTGGGGGGACGACATCACCCCGCCGCAGCAGGCGCTGGACTGGATCCTGGACCTTTACGATACCGATGAGGCCCTGGCGGCCAGCGGCCAGACCATCGTCTACTCCCTGCACCAGACCATCGGGCACCTGGGCATCTTCGTCTCCGCCAAGGTCGCGACCAAGGAGCATGACGAGTTCGCCCGGACCATGGACCTGATCGACATCCTGCCACCGGGCCTGTATGAGGCTGTGTTCACCCAGAAGGACGGCGTGGCCCATGCCGACCTGGTGTCCGGCCGCTACCTGACCCGGTTCGAGCGGCGCGGCCTGGCCGATATCCGCGCCCTGGGCGGCAACGACGCCCGCGACGACAGCCGCTTCGCCACCGTGGCCCGCGTCTCGGACATCAACCGCGATCTCTACGACCGCACCCTGCGACCGTTGGTCAAGCGCCTGGCGACGCCGGAAAGCGCCGAGTGGTTGCGCCGTATGCATCCCAACCGCTTGCGCTTCGAGGTGTTCTCGGACAAGAACCCGGCCATGCTGCCCGTCGCCCGGTTGGCGGAGGCCGCCCGCGCCCATCGCCAGCCGGTGCCCCCCGACAACCCCTTCCTGAAGGCGCAGGACGCCATGTCGGACAGCATCGTCCACGCCCTGAACACCTGGCGGGACCTGCGTGACCGGGCGACCGAGACCTTCTTCCTGACCATCTACGGCTCCGCCCTGTTGCAGACGGCCGTGGGTGTCGGCGCCACGGCCCCCGCCCAGGTGGGACCGGCCCAAGTGGCGCCGGCCCAGGTGGCACCGGCAGCGCCGCCGCCGGATGCAGCCACGCCGGATGCGGTCACCCCGGAGACGGCGGAGCGCCTGCGCCAGGGCGGCGTGCCGGCGGCGCTGATCCGTGCGCTGCTGCACGTTATCGCCGCCGACCCCCATCCCGCCGCGGACGAGCGGCGTTTCGCGGCCCTGCGCCACCTGCGCGAAAAGGCCCCGGCCGGCATGCGGCTGACCCAGGCGCAATTCAAGGCGCTGGTGCGCGAGCAATCGGACCTGCTGTACCGGAACGAGGCGGCCTCACTGGCCACCCTGCCGGAGCTACTGCCGGCGGATCCGGCGCAACGGGCCGGTCTAGTCCAGGCCCTGCACCAGGTCGCGGAGGCGGGCGATCCACCCACGCCGGCCATGGCCGCACGGCTGGAACAGGTGGCGCAGTTGTTCCTGGGGGCCCTTCCGCCGCCTCCCCCTTCCCCGGCCACCCCCTCCGAGGCCTCGGCATCCCGAACCAGGCAGCCACGGTTGCGCGCGGCCACCACCTGAAACACCCGACCGACGGAGATTGCCCGCATGCCCCACGCCCCGACGCCGTCACCCACCCCATCCGAAACCCTGCCCCTTCTGCCAACGGCGGCCGACATCCGTCGCCTGGTGGAAAACAAGAGCGCCGCCCGGATGGAGGAGCTGCGTCGCCGCCAGGCCGTGATTGAGGAGGAGGAAAAACAGCGCCGCGCCGCCTTCATGGAACGCACGCTGACGCCCGGCTTCATCGGCACGGTCATGACCCGCGTGCAGCACGCGGCGGAGATTGGGGAGAAGCGTCTGTTGCTGGGGCAATTCCCCTGCGACTGGTGCACCGACGGCGGGCGCAAGATCAATGTCATGGAAAATGACTGGCCGGGCACACTGCAAGGCTTTGCCCGGATGCTGTACGATTTCTGGGTGGCCGAGCTGAAGCCTCGCGGCTTCGGCCTGTCGGTCGAGGTCGTCAGCTTCAAGGAAGGCGGCATCCCCGGCGACATCGGCGCCTTCCTTTCCTGGAAAGGCTGACCTTCCCGCTCTCGCGACCGACGATTCCGCCAATGGAGACCGCCATGGACAGCCCAACCGCCGCGACCACCCCCCGGGTGCAGGCCGACATCGCCCGCCACAAGAAGTACCAGCGCCTGATCGCCGCCGCGCATCAGGCCGGCCCGCCGCCCACGGCCGTGGCCCATCCCTGCGACCTGAGCGCGCTGGAGGGCGCGGTGGACGGCGCCCGCCTGGGCCTGATCGCCCCCATCCTGGTGGGACCGGAGGCGCGCATCCGGGCGGTGGCGGAGCAGGCGGGCCTGGACATCGGGACCCTGCCCATCGTCGACACACCGCACAGCGTGGCCTCCGCCCAGCGGGCGGTGGAACTGGTGCGCGAAGGTAAGGCGGAGGCCCTGATGAAGGGCAGCCTGCACACCGATGAGCTGATGGGCGCCGTGGTCAAGACGGATACGGGCCTGCGCACCGCCCGGCGGCTCAGTCATTGCTTCGTCATGGACATTCCGGGCCATGACGATCCGCTGATCATCACCGACGCCGCCGTCAACATCGCACCCACGCTGGCGGAGAAGGTGGACATCGTCCAGAACGCCATCGACCTGGCCCTGATCCTGGGCTTCGGCGACGTGCGCGTGGCCATCCTGTCGGCGGTGGAGACGGTGAACCCCAAGATCCCGTCCACCATCGAAGCGGCCGCCCTGTGCAAGATGGCGGAGCGTGGGCAGATCACCGGCGCCATCCTGGACGGCCCCCTGGCCCTGGACAACGCCATCAGCCCCGAAGCCGCCACCATCAAGCACCTGACCTCCCCCGTCGCCGGCCATGCCAACGTCATCCTGGTGCCGGACCTGGAGGCGGGGAACATGCTGGCCAAAAGCCTGACCTTCCTGGCCGGGGCGGATGCCGCCGGCATCGTGCTGGGCGCCCGCGTGCCCATCATCCTGACCAGCCGGGCCGACAGCGTGCCGGCGCGCCTGGCCTCCTGCGCCGTGGCGGCCCTGATCGCCCGGCATCGCCGCACCGTCTCGGCCATGGCGGTGGGGTGAGCCCATGCGCCGCAGAAAGATCAGCAACGCCATCATCGTCATCAACGCCGGCTCCTCCAGCATCAAGTTCTCGCTGTTCGCGGATGAGACCCGGCAGCTGGAACTGTTCCTGAAGGGCCAGATCGAGGGGCTGCGCACCGACAATGCCCACTTCATCGCCCGGCACCCCGCCGGCGACGTGGTGGGGGAACGGCGGTGGACCGGTGCGGAGGCCGGCGCCTTCGACCATGACGCCGCCACGCGCTTCCTGATGGGGTTCATCAACACCCATCTGGAAGGCCACACGGTGGAGGCGGTGGGCCATCGCATCGTCCACGGCGGCGGCGACTTCACCGCCCCGGCGGCACTGGACGCCGCCGTGCTGGACCGGTTGGCCACCTTCGTGCCCCTAGCGCCCCTGCACCAACGGCACAACCTGGCACCGGCGCGCAGCATCCTGGCCAGCACGCCCGGCCTGTTCCAGGTGGGCTGCTTCGACACCGCCTTCCACGCCACACAGCCGCCCCTGGCCCAAGCCTTCGCCCTGCCGGCGGAGATTACCGACCGGGGCGTGCGCCGCTACGGCTTCCACGGCCTGTCCTACGAGTACATCGCGGGGCAGCTGCCGGCCCTGGGACTTGGTGGCGCCAAGGTCGTCGTCGCCCACCTGGGCAACGGCGCCAGCCTGTGCGCCATCGACGCCGGACGCAGCGTGGCCAGCACCATGGGCTTCACGGCGGTGGAGGGGCTGCCCATGGGAACCCGCAGCGGCACCCTGGACCCCGGCGTGCTGCTATACCTGATGGATGAGATGCATATGGGGCCGCGGGAGCTGGAGAAATTGCTCTACCAGCGGTCCGGCCTGCTGGGCGTCTCCGGCATTTCAAGCGACATGCGCACGCTGGAAACCTCGCCCGAGCCCCGGGCCAAGCTGGCAGTGGACCTGTTCACCTATCGCATCGGGCGGGAGATCGGCTCGCTGGCGGCGGCGCTGGGCGGGCTGGACGCCCTGGTTTTCACCGCCGGCATCGGGGAACACAGCGCCGGCGTGCGCGAGGCGGTCTGCCATCACGCCGCCTGGCTGGGGGTGGAGCTGGACGGGGCGGCGAACGCCCGGCCCGAGGATGCCCGGCCCGAAGACGGCGCCACCCGGATCAGCGCGCCCGGCAGCCGCGTGGCCGCCTGGATCGTGCCCACGGATGAGGAACAGATGATCGCCCGCCACACGCGGCGCCTGCTGACGGGAGCGACCTGATGAGCACCGAGACATCCAATCTGCCCACCCCCCACCGCATCCTGGCCGGCAAGCGCGCCCTGGTAGTGGGCATCGCCAACGACCAGTCCATCGCCTATGGCTGCGCCAAGGCCTTTCACGAGGTGGGGGCGGACCTGGCCTTGACCTATCTGAACGACAAGGCCAAGCCGCATGTGGAGCCCCTGGCGCGGGAACTGGGCACCCGCATGTTCCTGCCGCTGGACGTGACGGCGCCGGGACAGCTGGAGGCGGTGTTCGACGCGGTGCGCGAAACCTGGGGTGGGCTGGACATCCTGGTGCATTCCATTGCCTACGCGCCCAAGGAAGATCTGAAGGGCGGCCTGCTGGACTGCTCGGCGGAAGGCTTCGCCCGCGCCATGGACATCTCCTGCCATTCCTTCATCCGCATGGCCAAGCTGGCGGCCCCCCTGATGACCGACGGCGGCGCCATGTTCGCCATGAGCTATCTGGGTGCCGACCGCGTGGTACCCAATTACAACGTCATGGGGCCGGTCAAGGCGGCGCTGGAGGCGTCCTGCCGCTATCTGGCACATGAGCTGGGACCACAGCGCATCCGCGTGCACGCCCTGTCGCCCGGCCCGCTGATGACCCGTGCGGCATCCGGTCTCAAGGACTTCAACCGTTTGCTGAACGACGCCATAAGCCGCGCGCCGGTTGGGGAATTGGTCGATATCATGGATGTCGGCTACACCTGCGCCTACCTGGCCAGCCCCTTCGCCCGACGCCTGACCGGCAGTACCCTTTATATCGATGGGGGTGCCAACATCGTGGCATGACCGGCCCGGCGCACCCGTCTGTCATGTAGTAAAATTACCTCCTTTAACCGGAATTTCGCATATCCCCATGTTGTTGTCGGCGGGCGAAGCGGTTACCATCGCCGCCAACCGGACCGGGCAACCGTTGGCCATGCCGACGATGCGCCCGGGCACCGTTTCCAACCGGCCTTCACTTCTGGGGCGGCCCGCCAGGGCCGAAAACAACAATGCGTCGCCACCGCCGTGCCAAGATCGTCGCCACCGTCGGACCCGCCAGCAACTCGCCCGAGATGCTGAAGGCGCTGTTCCTGGCGGGCGTGGACACCTTTCGCCTGAACTTCAGCCACGGCACCCACGAGGACCACGCCAAGGTCCACGCCCACATCCGCGCGCTGGAGAAGGAGGTGGGCCGGCCCATCGGCATCCTGCAGGACCTGCAGGGCCCCAAGATCCGCGTCGGCAACATCAAGGACGGCAAGATCACGGTGGCCAAGGGCGACACCATCCGCTTCGTGCTGAAGGGCCAGGACGGCGACCGCGACGCCATCCCCCTGCCGCATCCCGAGATTTTCGCCGCCGTCCTGCCGGGCCACCACCTGCTGATCGATGACGGCCGCGTGCGCGTGAAGGTGACCAGCCTGGGCGATGACGCCATGACGGCCGAGGTCATCTTCGGCGGCGTGATCTCCAACCGCAAGGGCGTCAACCTGCCCGGCACCCTGCTGAACCTGTCGCCGCTGACCGCCAAGGACCGCGCCGACCTGGAATTCGGCCTCAGCCTGGGCGTGGACTGGGTGGCGCTGTCCTTCGTGCAGAAGCCCAGCGACATGATCGAGGCGCGCGGCCTGATCGGCGACCGCGCCGGCCTGATGGCCAAGATCGAGAAGCCCCAGGCCCTGGACCAGATCGACGACATCATCCGCCTGTCGGACGCCATCATGGTGGCCCGTGGCGACCTGGGTGTGGAGATCCCGCAGGAGGAGGTGCCCGGCCGTCAGAAGGAACTGGTGCGCGCCTGCCGCCTGGCGGTGAAGCCGGTCATCGTCGCCACCCAGATGCTGGACAGCATGGTGGCCGCCCCCACCCCCACCCGCGCCGAGGCGTCGGACGTGGCCACCGCCATCTATGACGGCGCCGACGCCGTCATGCTGTCGGCGGAATCGGCCAGCGGTTCCTACCCGCTGGAAGCGGTGTCCATGATGGACCGCATCATCGCCACCACCGAGCGGCACAAGCTGTACCACTCCCTCATCCGCGCGTCGGATCCGGCGGAGGAACAGACGCCGCCGCACGCCGTGGCCGCCGCCGCCGCCGACCTGGCGGAGGCCGTGCGCGCCCCGGTCATCGTGGCCTTCACCTCCAGCGGCACCACCGCCGCCCGTATCGCCCGCAAGCGCCCGGAAGTGGCCATCCTGGCCATCACCGCCGACCAGGCCGTGTCGCGCCGCCTGTGCCTGTTGTGGGGCACGCACAGCGCCCTGTCGGAGGACATCCACTCCTACGAGCAGATGGTGGATGTCGCCACCGCCGTGTCGCAGAGTGCCGAGTTCGCCAAGCTGCACGACCAGATCATCGTCGTGGCCGGCATTCCCTTCGCCCAGGCCGGCACCACCAACAATCTGCGCATGCTGCAGATCGGGGGGTAAGGGCTTCCCAGGGCGCCGGACGCGATCGCGTCCGGCGGCACGCGTGCAAAGACAAACGGCGCCGCAGCGATGCGGCGCCGTTTTCATTTGCCTTGAAGGGCGGCTTATTCCGGCTTGAAGCAATAGGCGGCCAGCTTGTTGCCGTCCAGGTCGCGGGCGTAGGCGGCGTAGGCGTTGGGCGCCCAGCCGCGGGGGCCCGGCTTGCCTTCGCACACGCCGCCCTTGGCCAAGGCCTCGGCATGGAAGGCATCGACCATGGCGCGGTTGGGCGCCTCGAAACTCACGGTCACGCCGTTGCCAACGGTGGCGGGCTGGCCGTTTGCCGGCTTCAGCACGAAGAAGGACGGTTTGTCCTCACCCCAGATGGAACCGTTGTCGCCCAGGTCGGCCACCCGTTTCAGGCCCAGCTTGCCCAGCACGTCGTCATAGAAGCCTCGCGCCTTGGCCAGGTCGTTGGTGCCGACGGAAACGTGGGTGTAGATCGCCATAGTCTTCCTCCCCTTAATTCTTCGCGGAATGGGTGGGATGACTATAGACAGGCGGGAAAACTCAACAATGCTGCCATATGAGGATTGACTTTTTCCCTTAAAAAACAATTCAAGGGCTTATTGTCCGTTGTCCTTAAGAACGAGCCGCGCGCAGGGCCCGCCGGAAGGTCAGCACCCCCACCAGGCTGGCCACCACCCCCTCCAGCGCCAGGGCCAGGGGCAGGTGTTCCTCGCCGCCCAGGGCCTGGGCCAGCAGACTGACGATGCTGGGCGCCAGACCCAGGCTGATGAAGACCCCCAGCGCGCTCATGAGGCCCAGGCACAGGCCGCGCAGATGGTTGGGCACCAGCAAGGTGATGGCCGACGCCACGCCCACGGCCACGATGGCGCCCGCCACCATCAGCAGCGCCAGCAGCAGCGCGAAAAGCGGCACGCCGGGCGCCAGGGCGAACAGCGCGGCCGGCACCGACAGCGCGGCACCGCCCAAAGCGCCCCACAAGATGCCGCCCCTGGCATTCCGCTTGTGCCCCCAATCGGCGACCAGGCCACCCAGGACCGTGCCGCCCGCCCCCGACAGACCCAGCAGCACGCCCATCCAGCCACCGAAGTCCGCCGGCTGCAGGCCGAAGGATCGCGTCAGCACCGGCACCGCCCAGACGGTGGCGGCGGCGTCGCCCATGTTGACGGTGATCATGCCGGCCATCAGGGGCGCCACCAGGCGGCGCAGGCGCCATAGTTCGGCCAGGGCGGGCCCCAGCCGGGGCGCTACCTCCGGTCGCGCATCGGCCGTCCCTTCCTGTCGGGCGGGCTCGGCCAACCAGACCAGCAAAGCCGTGGGCGCCAGCATCATCAGCGCCACCAACAGCATCGTGGCGCGCCAGGCGGTCAATCCCAGGGGCAGCCCCGCCGCCGGCGTCAACGCTCCCACCAGGGCCCCGCCCCCGGCGAAGGCCGCCGCCATGCCCGCCGCCTGGCCGATCACCATGACCATGACGGCCCGGCCCCGCCGTTCCGGCGTGGACAGGTCGGCGGTCAGTGACAGGATGGCCGGGACGGCACCGGCGGCCCCCAGCCCCACCAGCATGCGACCCACGAACAGGCTGGCGAAATCCCAGGCCAGGCCCGACAGGATGGTGCCCGCGATCCACAGCGCGGACAGGGCCAGCAGCAAGGTCACCCGCCGGGTGCGGTCCACCAGTCGGCCGATGGGCACCGCCAGCACCGCCACGGGCAGCGCCAGCGCCATGCCCTGGATCAGGCCCATCTGGTTGTCGGACAGGCCCATGTCGGCCTTGGCCAGTTCCTGCACCGGCGACAGCAGCGTGCGGGCCACCATCCCCGCCAGCATGGCCAGCGCCAGGACCATCAGGGCGCGGAGGCGCCCCCTGGAAGCTGCCGGCATGGGCACCGCCGCGTCGGTCACGACACGGGGTCCAAGGGCCAGATGGGCCGGCGCAGATGGCGGTAGGGCAGCGCCCCCAGGTTCATGTTCAAGGACCCCGGCGCGTCGCAATAGACGGTGGCCGACGAGATGGCGTCGAAGGTGGCGCGGAAATGCTGGGTGGACTTCACCACCACCAGGGCCTTGGCCGAGAGGTCGATGCCCAAGTCGGTGAAACAGCCGGGGGCGAAGGTCTGCTGCCGCGTGCTGTTCAGCACGATGTCCCAGGTGCCGGCGCGCAGGGCCACGGCCAGGCCGATGGGGTCGTCGCCGTCCGTGGCCAGGCCGCGCTGGCGGATGTCGTCGCGCACCGCCGTCACCGTGACCTGCAGATCGACCGGGTCGCCGGACAGGGGCCCGACCTTGCCGCCGATGCGCAGGGGCAGCTTGGCGCCCACGCCGGCATCGGCGGCGATCAAGGCCGCCTGCGGGTCCCAGATCATGCCCAGCGCCACGTCCTGGACGCCCCGGTCCAGCAGCGCGCGCAGGACGAAGGTGCTGTCGCAGGCGGCCCCGCCGCCGGGATTGTCGGAACTGTCGGCCAGGACCACCGGCTTGCCGGACCCCATGAGGCTCACGGCCCTGTCCACCGCCTGGTCCAGGGGCAGGCGCTCCTGCAGGGGGGCCGCCGTGACGATCGCCTGGAAGTCGGCGGCGATAGCGGCCAGCACACGATCGACGGCGGCAAGGTCGCTGCCGTCCGATACCGCCAGGACGGCGGCGCCGGTATGTTCGGTGTCGGACCAGATGAAGCCGTGCATCATGGAGACGGACAGCACGCTGTCCCGCCCCTCATAGCCCGCCAGCCGGTCGACGAAGCCCCGCATGGGCTGCTCCGTCGTGCCGAACAGGCCCATGACCGGCACCTTGCGGATATGGGTCCGGGCCTTGGCGCCACCGCGCGCCATGGCGGAGAGGATGGCGTACAACTCCTCCATGCGGGCCAGGAAATCGACGTGCGGATATTCCTTGCAGGCGATGATGACGGCGCCGCTGTCCACCATGGCCTGGGTGGCGTTGCCGTGCAGATCCAGGGTCACGCCCACCGGCATGTCCGGGCCGACCAGGGCCCGAACATGGGTCAGCAGGTCGCCTTCGCAGTCGGGATAGTCCTGCGCCACCATGGCGCCGTGCAGGGTCAGCACCACCATGTCCACCCGCTCGGCCGCCATGGCCGCCTTCAGGTCGGCCAGCAGGGCGTCGCGCAGGGCCTCATACACGACCCTCGGCGCGGGACCGGACGGCTGGGCCCCCGCGGTCGGGCCGTCGATCACCCGGTCGCCGTGCCTTTCCGCCACCGTGAACAGGTCGCCATAGGCCGGCAGCACCCGCGCCCGCGCCAGGGTGGCGGGATCGCCCCCCACGTGCCGCAGGTCGTTGGTGAAGGACCGCATGGACGTGGGTAGGGGGGAGAAGCTGTTGGTCTCGTGCACCAGGCCGGCGACGAAAACCGTGAGGGGACCGGTACGCATCAGGACACCTTGCGGAAGCGCAGCCGGCGGGTGCGGCCGCTGTTGAAGGTAAAGCCCTGGCTGTCGAAGGCGATCAGGCCGCCGACGATGGGCAGGGGCAGATCCAGGGGCTTGGCGTCCCACAGGCCGGGCGCCAGGTTCGCCAGCCGGTGGCGCAGGGTGCCATGACGGCCCGTGAGGACCAGGCGTCCAGTCCGGCCATCCCCGTCCGGCTCCACCACCGCCGTCGTGCCGGAGGCGGCGGCGGCGTAGCGGCCGGCCTGGGGCCGCAGATCGGCCGCGGGGTCCGGTTCCAGCAGCACCAAGTCACGCTCCACCCCGAACTCCACGGCGCGCAGCGTCTTGGGCGGCACTTCCGTTTCCGGCACGTCCAGGCCCATGTGGAAGACGGCGACGTTGGGGCGCAGCAGGCCATCCGGCGTCCGCACCAAGGGCAAGCCCATGCCGCCCATGGTGATGATGGCCTTGCCCTCGTGTCGCGCCAGGCCGAAGGTGCCGCCGTTGTGCGGGTTGTAATAGGTGCCGGTGGGGATGGTCCCCTCATGGGGCTCCAGCTTCGGGCCCAGGGTCGGCACGCAGGCGTCGATGACCCGGGCAGCCAGATCCATGGGGTCCAGACCGGCGCGGTTGGCCATGACGATGATGTCCAGCCCATGGTCGGGCAGGGTGATCATCTGGCTGGACCCGCCCATGACCCCGCCGGCGTGATGCACCGTGCGCACCCCGCGATAGGGCGTATCCATCAGGCCCAGGCCGTAGCCGGTGACATAGCCGTTGGCCAGCACCGCCGGCTCCACCATGCGGCGCCAGGTCTCGGCGCTGCCCACCGTCGGCCGGCCGGCCAGGGCGACGCGCAGGTGGGCCAGCCAGCGCAGCATGTCATCGACGGTGGAAACGATGCCGCCCTCGGCCGCGATCTCCGCCCCGATGGGCTGGCGGTAATAGCCGCCCTTGCCGTCCACCATGTGCAGGGACGCGCTGTTGGGCACATAGTCGGTATCGACCCGGCGCAGCAGTGTGTCGTTCATGCCCAGGGGGCGGAACAGGCGGTCGCGGAAGAAGTCTTCCAGACCCATCCCCGACAGCCGCTCGATGGCCAGCGATAGCAGGACATAGCCGCCGTTGTTGTAGCACCACTCCTCCCCCGCCGGGAAATTCACGTCGTCATCATCGGCCATCAGCCGCATGCAGCCGGCGGTGGACAGGTATTGCCCGGGGCCGCTGAGTTGCAGCGCCAGTTCCAGGCTGCAGCGCAGGCCGCTGACATGGGTCATCAGCTGGCGCATGGTGATGCCGGCCGCCGCCCGCGCCATCTCCGGCACATGCCGGGCCACCGGATCGTCCAGCCCGGCCAGCCCCGCCTCCACCAGCAGCATGTAGGCCAGAGCGCCGAAATGCTTGGTGGTGGAACCGATGCGCATGCGGATGCTGGGCGACAGGGTGACCGGCAGCTCCAGGCTGGCCAGGCCGAAGCCCTTGCGATAGAGGGGCACGCCATCCAGCGCCACCCCCACCGCCACCCCCGGCAGATGGGTCGTGTCCAGGGCCGCGAAGATCGCGTCCACGGCGGCCCCGTCTACGCCCGCCTTCGCCTCTCGCGTCGCGACCGGGACCAAGCCCGCGCCGTCGCCCGTTTCCTTGCCCATCGCTGCCCTCCCGCCGTTGAGGGGATAGTTCGCGACGGCTTCGTTTCCTGTCAAGAGATTGTTTCTCCATATCGAGAACAATTCCCGAAATCCGGCGCCGACATATACAGCCAATTCATTGATAATTCTATTATTTATGGTGTTTCTATTGGGAAACATTCCTTGAAACATCACGACCAAGAAGCCGGATTGACCCTGGACAGCAACACCGCCCCATGCCACATCTTTCTCTAATCGGAGAATATCGCCGGCTTGGAGATTGAATTGGACAGGTACGACGTCATCATCATCGGTGCCGGCATGGGCGGGGCCGCCCTGGCGGCAGAGGTGAGCCCCCACGCGCGGGTCCTGGTGCTGGAGGCGGAGGCGCGGCCGGGCGTGCATGCCACCGGGCGGTCGGCCGCCCTTTACGCCGCCGCCTATGGCGGGCCGGACGTGCGGGCCCTGACCCGGGCCAGCCGGGCCTTTTTCGATGCGCCGCCCGAGGGCTTCGCCGACCATCCGCTGCTGTCCCCGCGCGGCCTGCTGTACGTCGCCACGGCAGAGCAGGCGCCCCGCCTGGCCGACTTCCTGGCGGAAATCGGCGACAGTGTGCGGACGATATCCGTGGCCGACGCCATCGCCCAGGTGCCGCTGTTGCGGCCCGATTATGTGGCCATGGCCGCCCTGGCGCGGCCGGGCAGCGCCATGGACATCGACGTCGATGCCCTGCACCAGGGCTATCTGCGCCTGGCCAAGCGCCGGGGCGCCACCCTGCTGACCGACGCGCCGGCGGCCGACCCGCGCCGCGAGGGCGACCTGTGGGTGCTGCGCGTGGGCGACCGGGATGTGGCAGCGCCCAAGGTGGTGAACGCCGCCGGCGCCTGGGCGGAACGGGTGGGCCAGGCCTTCGGCGCGGCGCCCCTGGGCCTGACGCCGCTGAAGCGCACCGCCCTGCTGGTCGATCCGCCGCCGGGCCACGACACCGACCACTGGCCCGGCGTCTTCGACACCGATGAGCAGTTCTACGTGAAGCCCGACGCCGGCAAGCTGCTGCTGTCCCCGGCGGACGAAACCCCCAGCGAACCCTGCGACGCCCAGCCGGATGAGCTGGACGTGGCCATCGCCGTCGACCGGGTGCAGCAGGCGCTGGACCTGCCGGTGCGCCGCGTCACCCATAGCTGGGCCGGTCTGCGCACCTTCGCGCCCGACCGCCAGCCGGTGGTGGGTCCGGATGCCGCCGTGCCCGGCCTCTACTGGTGCGCCGGCCAGGGCGGCTACGGCATCCAGATGGCGCCGGCCCTGGCGCGGCTGGCGGCCGGCCTGGTGCTGGACCGCCCCGTGCCGGACGACATCCTGGCCGAGGGGCTGGTGCTGGCCAACGTGCTGCCGTCCCGGCTGGACCGCGCCGCTTGCGAACCGGCCGTCCCGCTGGAATAAAGGCGGGTCACGCCCCCCATGGACAGCCGGATGAAGAAGAACGCCACCCTGGGCCAGTTGATCGGCGCGCTGCGCCAGCGCAACGGCTGGACCCTGAAACAGATGAGCGAGAAGGTGGGCATCCCCTTGTCCACCCTGGCCAAGGTGGAAGGCGACAAGCTGTCGCTGAGCTATGACAAGCTGGAGCAATTCACCGGCCGACTGGGCCTGAGCATGGCCGAATTCCTGGCCCAGGACCGGGGCCCCGGCGCCACCGCCAAGGACGGCCCGCCCGTCGTCACCGGCCGGCGCAGCCTGACCGGCGACAGCAATTCCGTACGCATCCACACCGGCGCCTACGACTACGAATACCTCTGCACCGACCTGCGGCGGAAGCGGATGGTGCCCATCCTGACCCAGGTGCTGGCCCACACCCTGGCGGAGTTCGGCGACCTGGTCCGCCACCAGGGGGAAGAGTTCATCTATGTGGTCGAGGGCACCATCGAGGTGCACCTGGAATTCTACGCCCCCGTCACCCTGCGCCAGGGCCAGGGCATCTATATCGACAGCATGATGGGCCACGCCTACCTGGCCAAGGATTGCGAACGCGCGCTGGTGCTGGGCGTCTGTTCCAGCGACGATGGCAACCTGCAGGGCGACCTGATCACCCTGGCCGAAGAATCCGCCGAACGCCCCGCCTGACGGCTGCCCTTACGCCGGCGAAATGCTAGGTTGCCCCGGCTTGGGGAAGGCGGGGGGAAGGCGGGGACCGACGTGGCGCTGTTTGAAAGCATGTTGACGCTGGTGGTGGTCGCCATCCTGCTGTTGCAGGTGTCACGCCGCCTGGCCGTGCCCTACCCCGCCCTGCTGGCCCTGGCCGGCGGGCTGGTGGCGGCCCTGCCCTGGTCGCCCCAGATCAGCATGGACCCGCGCCTGGCGTTGACCCTGTTCATCGCCCCTACCCTGCTGGACGCCGCCTACGACCTGCCGCCGCGATCCCTGCGGCCCTTGTGGATTCCGCTGGTGGCGCTGGCGGGCCTGGCCGTGGTGCTGACCACGGCCGCCGTCGCCTGGGCCGGCGTGGCCCTGGCGGGCATGCCCCTGGTGGCGGCCGTGGCCCTGGGCGCCATCGTCGCCCCGCCGGACGCGGCGGCGGCCAGCACCATGCTGGGCCGCTTCAGCCTGCCCCGCCGCACCGTCACGGTGCTGAAGGGCGAAAGCCTGCTGAACGACGCCGTGGCCCTGCTGATCTTCGCCACAGCGGTAGGTTGGGCGCAGGACGGAAGCCTGGAGAAGCTGGCGCCGGAGGTGGCGCTGGCCGTGCCCGGCGGCCTGCTGCTGGGATACCTGACGGCGCGCGCCTACATCGTGCTGTCGCGGCCGCTGGAAGGCACGCTGGGCGGGACCATCGCCAGCTTCGCCGGTACCTTCACCGTCTGGGTCATCGCCGACCGGCTGCACCTGTCCGCCATCCTGGCCGTGGTTGCCAACGCCATGACCCTGGCCCACCACGTGCCCTATCGCCAGCGGGCCCGCGACCGCGTCAACACTTACGCCGTGTGGGGCACGGTGGTTTTCCTGCTGAACGTCCTGGCCTTCCTGCTGACCGGCTTGCAGGCCCGCACCATCCTGAGCCACCTAGGCGACGGCCAGCTGAACCGCGCCCTGGCATTCGCCGGCACGGTGCTGGCGGTGGTGGTGGGCGTGCGGCTGGCCTGGGTCATGCTGTACAACCGCATGGTCAACCTGATCGCCCGTTGGGGCTGGTACGACCAGCCGCCCAGCCTGGCCCAGGGGCTGGTCGTGTCCTGGTGCGGCATGCGCGGGCTGGTGACCCTGGCGACGGCGCTGGCCCTGCCGGAGGGTTTCCCCGAGCGCGACCTGATCGTCCTGTGCGCCCTGGCCGTGGTGCTGGGCACCCTGGTGGCGCAGGGCCTGACCCTGGGGCCGCTGATCCGTCTGCTGCGCTTTCCGGCGGACGATAGCCTGAGCCACGACCTGACGTTCGCCCGCGGCGCCCTGCTGGACGCGGCCCTGGCCAGCCTGGCGGACAAGGACGGCGACGGCGCGCGCCTGATGCGCGAAATCTATGAGCGCGACCGCGCCGCCATATCCAGCGGCCGGCACCCGCGCGAGGCCAGCGAAACCGCCCAGCTGCGCCGCGAGACCATCGCCGCCAAGCGCCACGCCCTGGCCGGCCTGCGGCGCGGTGGGCGGATCGACGACGACGTGTTCCACACCCTGGAGCAAGAGCTGGACTGGGCCGAGCTGGCAGCCGCCCTGCCCGATGAACTGGAGTTGGCCGAGAGCTGAGCATCGGCTTATGCAAAGCTTGCATCACCCTTGGCAGCCACGTGAAGGCATGCTGGTGGCATGAACGCGATCCTTGTCGAGCGGGGCCCCAGCCCCTTCCTGGCCGGCTTCCGCCTGGCCGATGTCACCGTTGGCACCGGCGTCACCCTGCGGGCGGCCGTCGGCGGTGACGGCCCGCCCCTGTTGCTGCTGCACGGCCATCCGCAGACCCATGTCACCTGGCGCAAGATCGCCCCGGCCCTGGCGCGGCGCTTCACCGTGGTGGCCGCCGACCTGCGCGGCTATGGCGACAGCGGCAAGCCGGAAAGCGACGCCGCGCACGCCCCCTATTCGAAGCGTGCCATGGCCTTGGACCTGGTGCTGCTGATGCGGGCGCTGGGGCATGGGCGCTTCGCCGTCGCCGGTCATGACCGGGGCGGGCGGGTGGCGCACCGCATGGCGCTGGACCATGCGGATGCGGTCAGCCGCCTGGCCCTGCTGGACGTGGCGCCCACCGCCACCATGTACGCCCGGACCAACCAGGAATTCGCCACCCGGTATTTCTGGTGGTTCTTCCTGATCCAGCCGGCGCCCCTGCCGGAACGTCTGATCGCCGCCGATCCGGAATTCTTCCTGCGCAGCCATATCGACCGCCAGAACAAGACCGCCGACGCCACCGAACCGGCGGCCTTCGCCGAGTATCTGCGCTGCTACCGGGATCCCGCCACCCGCCACGCCATCTGCGAGGATTACCGCGCCGCCGCCACCATCGACCTGGCGCACGACGCGGCCGACGCCGACCAGCGGGTGACGGCGCCGCTGCTGGCCCTATGGGGCGCGCACGGCACGGTGGGCCAGCTGTACGACGTGCTGGCCACCTGGCGGGAGAAGGCCGACGATGTGCGCGGCCGCGCGCTGGACTGCGGCCACACCCTGCAGGAGGAGCGGCCGGATGAAGTGCTGGCCGCCTTCCTGGACTTCTTCGCCTGACCGTTTCGATTGGATGCGCGTGGCCATTTGGCGCACTCTATGAGTGACGATATTGTCAATGTGTCATTTATCACATACATAAGGGGCGGCGGACCGGTCCGCCTGGATCTCATCATTTGAAGGTCGCACGCCCATGACCACCGCAGCGCGCCCCACCCCCGTCAGCCCGGCCTCCGCCGGCCAGCGCGGCCCCCTCGACCATGAGCGCCGCGCCCAGATCGTCGAGGCCGCCGACCAGCATTTCCGTCACTACGGCTATCACAAGACCACGGTGGCGGACCTGGCCAAGGCCATCGGCCTGTCCACCGCCTACATCTACAAGTTCTTCAGCAGCAAGCAGGCCATCGGCGAGGCCATCTGCGCGCGCTGCCTGGGCGAGATCACCACCCAGCTGCGCGCCATCATGGCCGAGCCCCTCTCTGCGGGGGAACGCCTGCGCCGCGTCTATCCCACCCTGGCGCGGGCCGGTGCCGACCTGTTTTTCGAGGAACGCCGGCTGCATGACATCGTCGTCACTGCCGTCACCGAGAACTGGCACGCCGGCACAACGTATGAGGAAGAGCTGCGGGACATGGTGCGCGCCTTGGTCGTCGCCGGGCGCGAGGCGGGGGAGTTCGAGCGTGAAACCCCGCTGGACGAGGTGTGCCTGGCGATCGAGGAGACGCTGTGGCCCTTCGCCCACCCCCTGATGCTGGAAGAGAAGCTGGACATGCTGGATGCCGCCACGGCGGCGGTGGCCGGCCTGGTATTGCGCAGCTTGCGTCCCTGACATGTGATAAGTAACGGATGAAGCATTACGAGTGACGGATTGACGAAATCATCACTCGTGCGTATGTTCGAAGCTCCTTCAGGGATGGAGCTTCGCCATGCGGCACCCCGTATCTTCCCGCCTGCTGACCCTGGCCATCCTGGCCCTGGCCGGCACCTCGCTTTCCGCCTGTGACAAGCCTGCCCCCGACCCGCGCACGGCCGAGCGCCTGGTGCGCGTCGCCACGGCCCAGCCGGCGGTGCGTGATGAACGCGCCTACGTTGGCGTCGTCACCGCCAAGGTGCAGAGCGGCCTGGGCTTCCGCGTGGCCGGCAAGGTCACCCAGCGCCTGGTGGACCCCGGCCAGTCGGTGAAGGCCGGCCAGCCGCTGATGCGCATGGACAACACCGACTACGCCCACGCCATCACCACGCAGCAAGGCCAGGTCGCCATGGCCAAGGCCACCCTGACCCAGGCCCGCGCGGATGAGGCGCGCTACCGCGCCCTGGTGGGCAGCGGCGCCGTCTCCCCCTCCGCCTATGACCAGAAGAAGGCCGCCGCCGACAGCGCCCAGGCGCAGTTGGACGCGGCGCAAGCCCAGTTGCGCGTGGCGCAGGATGACAGCGCCTACACCACCCTGGTGGCCGACGCCGACGGCACGGTCATGGACACGCTGGCCGAGCCGGGCCAGGTGGTCACCGCCGGCCAGATCGTGGTGCGCCTGGCCCATGCCGGCCCGCGCGAGGCGGCGGTGAACCTGCCGGAAACGGTGCGGCCGGCCGTGGGGTCCCACGCTATCGCCACCCTCTACGGCAGCGCCGTGCGCGCCCCCGCCACCTTGCGCCAGCTGTCGGATGCCGCCGATACCCAGACCCGCACCTATGAGGCGCGCTACGTCCTGGATGGCGCCGCTGCCCAGGCCCCCCTGGGCGCCACGGTGACGGTGCGCCTGTCCCAGACCGGCGACGACGCCCCGCCCGTCTCCGTGCCGCTGGGCGCCCTGAATGACGAGGGCAAAGGCCCTGGCGTCTGGGTGCTGACACCCGAAGCCGGCGGCGACGCGGTCACTGGTGATCGGGCCACCGTCGCCTTCCGCCCGGTGACGGTGGGCCAGTTGGGCGCCGAGGAAGCCACCCTGCTGGGCGGCATCAAGGCCGGCGAGCGGGTGGTGGCCCTGGGCGGCCACTTCCTGCGTGAGGGCGAAAAGGTGCGCGTGGCCCAGGCCAGCGGGGCTTCGGCCCAGGCGGTGCTTAAATGAGCGGCTTCAACCTGTCCGCCCTGGCGGTCCGCGAACGCGCCATCACCCTGTTCCTGCTGGTCGCCATCACCCTGTCCGGCGTCTACGCCTTCCTCAAGCTGGGCCGCGCCGAGGACCCCGCCTTCACCATCAAGGTCCTGACCGTCAGCGCCGTCTGGCCCGGCGCCACGGCGCAGGAGATGCAGGACCTGGTGGCCGAGCCCCTGGAAAAGCGGCTGCAGGAACTGCGCTGGTACGACAAGGTGGAGACCTTCACCCGGCCGGGCATGGTGCTGATGACCCTGTCCCTGCAGGACAAGACGCCGCCGTCGGCCGTGCCGGAACAATTCTACCAGGCCCGCAAGAAGCTGGGGGACGAGGCCCGTACCCTGCCCACCGGCGCCCTGGGCCCCTTCGTCAACGACGAGTATTCCGACACCGACTTCGCCGTCTACGCCGTGAAAGCGCCCGGCATGCCCGCCCGCCAGCTGACGCGCGAGGCGGAAACCCTGCGCCAGCGCCTGCTGCACGTGCCGGGTGTGAAGAAGGTGGACATCCTGGGCGAGCGGCCAGAGCGCATCTTCGTCGACTTCACCTACGCCCGCCTGGCCACCCTGGGCATCGGCGCCCGCGACATCTTCGATGCCCTGGCCCGCCAGAACACGGTCACGCCGGCCGGGTCCATCGATACCGATGGCCCCCAAGTCTACATCCGCCTGGACGGCGCCTACGACGACCTGGAGAAGATCCGCGAGACCCCCATCGTCGCCGGCGGCCGCACCTTCAAGCTATCGGACGTGGCGGAGGTGAAACGCGGGTATGAAGACCCGCCCACCTACCTGATCCGCCACGACGGCGACCCGGCCCTGGCCCTGGGCGTGGTCATGCAGGACGGCTGGAACGGGCTGGAGCTGGGCAAGGCGCTGGACGCGGAAGAGAAAAAGATCGCCGCCGAACTGCCGGTGGGCCTGACCCTCAGCAAGGTCAGCGACCAGGCGGTGAACATCCACGAGGCCGTGGGTGAGTTCATGCTGAAGTTCTTCGTGGCCCTGGGCGTGGTGATGTTCGTCAGCCTGGCCAGCCTGGGCTGGCGCGTGGGCATCGTCGTGGCCGCCGCCGTGCCGCTGACCCTGGCCGCCGTCTTCGTCATCATGCAGGTCACCGGCCGCGCCTTCGACCGCATCACGCTGGGCGCCCTGATCATCTCGCTGGGCCTGCTGGTGGACGACGCCATCATCGCCATCGAGATCATGGTGGTGAAGCTGGAGGAGGGCTACGACCGCATCAAGGCCGCCGCCTACGCCTGGAGCCATACGGCCGCCCCCATGCTGTCCGGCACCTTGGTCACCATCATCGGCTTCACGCCCGTGGGCTTCGCCAAGTCCACGGCGGGCGAGTATGCCGGCAACATCTTCTGGATCGTGGGCTTCGCCCTCATCACCTCCTGGGTGGTGGCGGTGGTGTTCACGCCCTACCTGGGCGTCCGGCTGCTGCCCAACATCCGGCCCATCCCCGGCGGGCACGCGGCGATTTACGCCACCCCGCGCTATCAGCGCCTGCGCCGCCTGATCACCTGGGCGGTGGACCACCGCGGCCGGGTGGCCCTGGCCGTGGTCGGCACCTTCCTGCTGGCCGGCGTGGGCATGGGCTTCGTCAAGCAGCAGTTCTTCCCCACCTCCGACCGGCCGGAGATCATGGCGGAGGTGCAGATGCCCGAGGGCACCAGCATCGAGGCCACCAGCGCCGCCGCCAAGAAGGTGGAGGACTGGCTGCGCCGGCAGCCGGAGGCCAAGATCGTCTCCACCTATGTCGGCCAGGGCGCGCCCCGCTTCTTCCTGTCCTACAACCCCGAGCTGCCCGACCCGTCCTTCGCCAAGATGATCGTCCTGACCCCGGACGACAAGGCGCGCGACCGGCTGAAGGACAACCTGCGCCAGGCCATCGCCGACGGCCTGGTGCCGGAGGCCCGGGTGCGCGTCACACAGCTGGTGTTCGGCCCGCCCTCGCGCTTTCCCGTCATGTTCCGCGTCAGCGGGCCCGATGTGGCGGTGCTGCGCGGCATCGCGGATCAGGTGCAGGCCGTCATGCGGGCCAACCCCGACACCCGCCTGGTGAACCAGGATTGGGGCGAGCGGGCGCCCACTCTGCACTTCGTGCTGGACCAGGACCGCCTGCGCCTGATCGGCCTGAACCCCACCGACGCCGCCCAGCAGCTGCAGTTCCTGTTGACCGGCGCGCCGGTGACCCAGGTGCGCGAGGACATCCGCGTGGTGCAGGTGACGGCGCGCAGCGCCGGGCCCGACCGCCTGGACCCCGCCCGCCTGGGCGACATGACCCTGACCAGCGCCGATGGCCGCCTGGTGCCGCTGAGCCAGATCGGCCATGTGGAAGTGCGGGCGGAGGAGCCCATCCTGCGCCGCCGCGACCGCGTGCCCACCATCACCGTGCAGGCCGACATCGACGACGCGCTGCAGCCGCCCCAGGTGTCCATGGCCATCGAGAAGGCACTGGCCCCCATCATCGCCAAGCTGCCCGCCGGCTATCATATCCAGATGGGCGGCAACATCGAGGAAGCTGGCAAGGCCAACGCCGCGCTGGCGCCCATGTTCCCCATCATGGCGGCCCTGATCCTGCTGGTGCTGGTGTTGCAGACCCGGTCCCTGTCGGCCATGGCCATGGTGTTCCTGACGGGGCCCCTGGGCCTGGTCGGCGCCGTGCCCGTCCTGCTGATCTTCCACCAGCCCTTCGGCTTCAACGCCATCCTGGGCCTGATCGGCCTGTCAGGCATCCTGATGCGCAACACCCTGATCCTGATCGGCCAGATCCACACCAACCAGCAGGAAGGGCTGTCGCCCTACCACGCGGTGATCGAGGCCACGGTGCAGCGGGCGCGGCCCGTCATCCTGACGGCCCTGGCCGCCGTGCTGGCCTTCATCCCCTTGACCCAGTCGGTGTTCTGGGGCTCCATGGCCTATGTGCTGATCGGCGGCACGGCCGTGGGCACGGTGCTGATCCTGGTCTTCCTGCCCGCCCTTTACGCCCTGTGGTTCCGGGTGAAGGCGGACGGTGCCGCGGCGGCACCGGCGGAGGCGCCCCATTACCCAAGGGCGGTGCCGGCGGAGTGACGCCGATGCTGTGAAAAACCCCGGCCGGGTCGCCCCTGGCCGGGGTTTTTGTTAGCTAATACAAACCGCTTACTTGGCCTCACCATCCGTCCGGTACTTCTTGAACCAGGCCAGGATGGCGTTGGTCTCGCCCACCAGTTGCGACGGGCGTTCGGCCAGGCCACCGTGGCTGGCGCCGGGCACGCGGATCAGGGCGGTGGGGATGCTGCGCAGCTGCAGGGCGGCGTAGTACTGCTCCGCCTCGCTGGGGGGCGTGCGGTGGTCTTCCTCGCCCACCATGACGGCCGTCGGCGTCTTGACGTTGCCCACCAGGCTGAGCGGCGAGCGGCGCCAGTACTGCTCCTGATCCTCCCACGGCATCTTGCCGAACCAGTACTTGGCCATGAAGGTGTAGCCGTCGACGGTCAGCACCTCGCTGGTCCAGTTGATCACCGGCTTCTGCGTCACCGCCGCCTTGAAGCGGTCGGTCTTGCCGACGATCCAGGCCGTCAGCACGCCGCCGCCGGACCCGCCGGTGACGAACAGGTTGTTGGGATTGACCGAGCCCTTGGCGATGGCGGCGTCCACCACGCTCATCAGGTCGTCGAAATCCTGGCTGGGATAGTTGTGGTGGATCTGGTTGGCGAAGCTTTCGCCATAGGATGTCGATCCGCGCGGGTTGGCGTAGACCACGATATAGCCGGCGGCGGCGTACAGCTGGTCCTGCGTCGACCACACGGGGCCGTAGCTGGCGAAGGGGCCGCCGTGGATTTCCAACACCAGCGGGTATTTCTTGGCGGGATTGAAGTCGGGCGGCGTCACCATCCAGGCGTCGATGGGCAGGCCGCCGGCGCTGGAGGTGGTGGGGAGATGCTGCACCTTGGCCAGGGTCTTGCCGGCGAACAGGCTGGCGTTAAGGGTGGTCAGGCGCTTTTGCTCCCCCGGGCCGGTGCTGACGCCGACATCGGCCGGGTGGGTGGGGTCGCCCCAGGGGAAAGCGACCACGCCTTCCTTGGACACGCTGAAGCCGCCGCCGGAATAGGGGCGATCCAACTCGCTGCCGGCCAGGCCCTCGGCCACCGTGGTGATCTTGCCGTCCAGGGTGACGCGGGCCACCTTGGTGACGCCGTGGTCGGTGTAGAGGGCATAGATGGACCGGCCGTCCGCCGCCCAGCGCGGGCTGCCCAGGTCGCGGTCGAAGCCGGCGGTCAGGGCCCGCACCTCGCTGCCGTCGGCGTTCATGACCGACAGCACGCTGTTCTGGTAGCCCAGTTCCTTGTCGTCGAAGCCGACGTAGGCGATGTGCTTGCCATCCGGCGACGCCACCGGTTCCTGGTCGGGACCGTGGCGCGTGGTCAGCTGGGTCAGGCCGCCGGTGGTGGTGTCGACGGAGAAGACGTCGGAGTTCAGGGGATCGCGTTCCCAATCCTTGCCGTGGTTGGTGCTGAACACGATGTGGCGGCCGTCGGGCATCCACGACAGGGCGCCACCGTCGTCATACTGGCCGTTGGTCAGCTGGCGCGGCGCGCCGCCATCGGCGGGCACCACGAAGATGTGGTTGAAACCGGGACGGACGTAGCCCTCGCCATCCTCGCGATAGTTGATGGTGGTGATGACCTTGATGGGGTCCGCCCACTTCGCCCCCTCCGGCGCCGCCAGGGAGGACCCGAGGCTGCTGCCCTCTTCCGGCACGAACATGCTGAAGCCGATCTGCTTGCCGTCCGGCGACCAGGCGATATCGGACGGACCTTCCGGCAGGGCGGTGATGGCCGCGCTGTTCCCGCTGCCCGCGCCACTCAGCCAGCGTACCCAGATTTGCGGCTTGTCGCCCGGGCCCTTGGCCACATAGGCCAGACGGGTACCGTCCGGCGACCAGCGCGCCCGGCTGCTGCCCGGGACGCCCAGCGGAGTCTGCTGGCCGCTGGCGACATCCACCAGCCAGATCTCGCTGCGGGCGTTGTCGGTCATGATGTCTTCGGACGAACGGGTATAGGCGATGCGCTTGCCGTCCGGGCTGATCTGCACGTCCTTGGCCTGCGACAGGGCGAAGGCGTCGCGCGGCGTCAGGGTATGGGCGGGGGCCACCGCCTCGGGCGTGGTGGCGGCGGGGGCAGCGGCATGCGCCAGCGCGCAGGGCGCGACGCCCAGCGTAAGGGCCAGCGCGAACGCCGCCCGGTGCAAACGTATGGTCATGTGGGTCCCATCTGCATTGTTCTTCTGTCGGCCCGGGCCCCGCTCCCGGTGCAGGCGCACAGCCTGTCACGTTTGCGGGGCCGCCGCCAGACGGGACCTATGGCCCGGTGGCTATCCGCCGCCCACCGGCGTCACCACCCGGCCGGTGCCGCCGCATCCTCCGTCCGGTGGGGGTTGGGTCGCATTCGGACCACAACCCCCGACCGGCGGATTGGATGCGTTCCGTCACGCCGCGCGTACCGCCGTGACGAAGCGGCTGACCTGTTCGTCCAGGGTCTTCAGCTGCTGCGCCAACTCCCCGGCCGTGCCCAGCACGTGGCTGGCGCGGTCGGCGCTGTCCACCACCACGTCGCTGACGGCGTGGATGTTGGTGGTGACGGCGCGGGTGCCGCGGGCAACGATGCTGGCGTTCTGCGAGATTTCCCGCGTCGCCGCCCCCTGCTGCTCCACGGCCGAGGCGATGTTGGCCGCCACCTCCTGCGCCCGGGCCGACACCTCCGCGATGGTGCGCACCTCGGCCACCGCCCGGCCGCTGGCCTGCTGCGTCGCCTCGATCTGGGCGGTGATGTCCTCGGTCGCCTTGGCCGTCTGATTGGCCAGGTTCTTCACCTCCGACGCCACGACGGCGAAACCCTTGCCGGCCTCCCCCGCCCGCGCCGCCTCGATGGTGGCGTTGAGGGCCAGCAGGTTGGTCTGGCTGGCGATCTGGGTGATCAGGTTCACGATCTCCGTGATCTTTTCCATCTGGCCGGCCAGGTGCTCGATGGTCTGGCGCGCCGTCTCCGCCCGGGAGGCGGTGTCGGTCGCGATCTCGGCGCTCTGGGTCACGCGGGTCGCGATCTCGCCGATGGAGGCGGACAGCTGTTCCGCCGCCACCGCCACCGTCTCCACGCTGGTGGACGTCTCGTCCGTGGCCACGCGCACGGCGTCGCTGCTGCGCCGCGCGTCGGCCAGGCCGGCCGCCAGATGGTTGCTTTGCGCGTCCACCTGGCCGCTGGCCTGCGCCACCAGCTTCAGGACGGAGGAGACGTTGGCCTCGAAGTCGTTGGCCAGCCGTTCCGCCGTGGCGCGGCGCTCCCGCTCCGCCGTCTCCTGCAGCTGCGTGCGCTCCTGGTGCAGCTTCGTCACCTCGGCCGCGTTGCGCTTGAACACCTCCAGCGCGCGGGCCATGGCGCCGATCTCGTCGCGCCGGTCCACCGCCGGCGTGGGCACATCGACGGCGCCCTCGCTCAGCGCGATCATGGTGCCGGTGATCTCATCGATGGGCCGCGCCACCAGGCGGTAGGTCACCGCCCCCAGCAACAGCACCAGCACCGCCACCGTGACGCCCGTGGCCACCATGATCAGCATGCCCAGGGAGCGCAGGGGCCCGAAGGCCTTGGTCGCGTCCATGGTCACGCCCACGTACCAATGGGCCGAGGGCAGATCCTTGATGGGATAGAAGGAGGTGAGGGTGTTGCCCGCCTGCTCCGGCGTGCGGCCCAGGTGCTGCTGGATGTCGAAGCCCTCGGCCAGCTTCTTCATCACCCGGTCCTTGTCGGGGTGGACCAGCACGGTGCCATCGCCGTCGATCAGGAACACCTGGCCGTTGCCGCCCAGGTCGAAGGACTTCAGGAAGGTCTTGACCATGTCCAGGTCCAGGTCGCCCGCCGCCACGCCCAGCAGCGTCCCGCCCTTCATCACCGGCGTGGCGATGGTCAGCACCAGGTTGCCGCCCGACGCGCTGACGTAGGGCTGGGTCATGAAGGTCTGGCGGGCGGCGTCCGCGCCCTTGTACCAGCCGCGCTGCCGCGGGTCGTAGCCGGGCGGCAGATCCATGGCGGGGAACATGGTGAAGACGCCGGCGGTGTCGCCCAGGTAAACGGGATTGAAGGTGCCGCTGAGCGTGGATCCCGCCAGCAGGTCCTTCACATGGCCGCCGTCGCTGACCGCGATGTCGTCGGCCAAATTGCGCACCAGCGAGACACGGCCCATCAGCCATTTCTGGATGCCATCGGCGGCCGACTCGCCCGTCGATTTGATTTGTGTATTGATCTGCGCCGTTAAAGTGTCACTTGATACAGAGTAGATGACATATCCAAGTACGCTGAAGGCCAGCGCCACAAATACTGCGGTGAAAGCGACAATTCTGTAGACGAACTTCGTTCTCTTGCCCGACTGCTCAATTGAGCGCATGCCAGCATACGGTCTGGAGTTCATTGCCCCCTCGCACTGTCATGTCTGTTTATAGGGGCGGTCAAGGCCAGCCCCGTTAAGCAACAGACTAGATCAGATTTCAAAGCGGTTAAACGCCAAATTTTTGCATGTGCGAGAAGTTTTCCGCATCTGCACCTTTAAAGGGCAACCGCCTCCGTCCAGGGCAGCGAACGCCCATAAAATCCGCCCTCGGCATGAACCCTTGCCTGTCCGGCGCCATCCCGCAACCCGGTGCTTGCCCCGCCTCAAGGCCGGACTAGGCCGACCTGCGAATGGATTGGGGCGGCGCGCCGAAGGTGCGGATGAAGGCCCGCCGCATGCGCTCAGTATCACCGAAACCCGTTTCAACGGCGATACGATCCAGCGAAGCCGGGCTTTCCTCCACCAGGTCCCGCGCCACCTCCAGCCGCAGCTGCTCCACCGCCTTGGCCGGGGTCATGCCCTGCTCGGCGGCGAAGGCGCGGGCGAAGTTGCGCGGGCTCATGGCCGCCTGGGCCGCCAGTTCCTCCACCGTCAGGGGCCGGGCCAGATTGTCCCTTACCCAGGCCAGCAGGTCGCCGAAGCGGCGGCTGGTTCCCTGCATCTCCAGCAGGGTGGAGAATTGCGACTGTCCGCCCTGGCGGCGGTAGGGCACGACCAGCTGACGGGCGGTGCGCCGGGCGATGGCCTCCCCCTGGTCCTCCGCCACCAGGGCCAGCGCCAGGTCGATGCCGGCGGTGATGCCCGCCGAGGTCCAATAGGCGCCGTCGCGGATGAAGATGCGGTCAGCCTCCAGCCGCACCTGGGGGAAGCGCCGGGCGAAAGAGCTGGTGCGGTACCAGTGGGTGGTGACCCGCCGCCCGTCCAGCAGGCCGGCCGCCGCCAGCAGGAAGGTGCCGGAACAGACGCTGGTCACCCGCCGGGCGTGTCTCGCCACGGCACGGGCGTAGTCCAGCAAGGCGGGCACGGCGCTGGCGGCGTTGACCCCCTCGCCGCCCGCCACCACCAGCGTGTCCACCTGCGCCGGGTCCACCAGCGGCCCCGCCATCAGCAGGGCGCCGGAGGAGCTGGCGACCGGCCCGGCCTCCAGCGCCATGACGCGGATGTCATAGGGCTGCCGGGCGTAGCGGCCCGCGATCTCGAACGCCGCCAGGGGTCCGGTGACGTCCAGGATCTGAAACCCGGGATAAGCCAGGAAGGCGATGGTGCGGGCCATGGGCGCTGTACCGTCATTGGCAGGAAAGGTGGGATTTATGGCATTGCTGCCAGAACCTGTCGAGAGCACCGTTGGCTCCGCCCTCTCCGCCAGCCTGGAGCTTTCCCATGAACCAGACCGCCTTCACCGTCGTGGAAGTCGTCTTCCCCCTGATGACCCAACTGGACTTCACCGCCCCGCACCAGGTGTTCAGCCGCCTGCCCGGCATCACCACCCGCGTGGCGTCCGCCACCGGCGGCACCATCGCCTCACACGAAGGCCTGCGGTTCGAGGGGACGGAGCGGCTGGCCGACATTCCGGCCTGCGACCTGCTGTTCATCCCCGGTGGCATGGGTATCGCCGCTGTGCTGAACGATGCCGAGACCATGGGGCAGGTCCGCCGCCTGGCCGAGGGCGCCCGCTATCTGACCTCGGTCTGCACCGGGTCGCTGGTCCTGGCCGGGGCCGGCCTGCTGAAGGGCAAGCGGGCGGCCTGCCACTGGGCCTGGCGCGGCCAGCTGGCCCGGTTCGGCGCCGTTCCCGACGCCGGCCGCGTGGTGCGCGACGGCGACATCATCACCGGCGGCGGCGTCACCGCCGGCCTGGACTTCGCCTTCACCGTGGCCGCCGAGATCGTGGGGCCCGACGCGACGGAGGCCCTGTTGCTGATGCTGGAATACGCGCCCGAGCCACCCTTCGCCGGCGGCCGCCCGGAACTGGCACGGCCGGAGGTGAAGCGGCGGGTGGATGAGATCTACGGCGCCACCCTGCCCAAGCGCATGGCGGAGGTGGAGGAGTACGCCCGCCGCATGTCGCCCTAAGCCAACCGCATCCTGGCCCTGAGCCCCGGATGATTGTCCGCCAGGTCGAAGGCGCCGCCGTGCAGCTTGGCGACGGCGCTGACCAGGCTGAGGCCCAGGCCCACGCCGGGGGTGCCACGGCCCATGTCGCCGCGGTAGAAGCGTTCCGTCACCCGGGGCTTTTCGTCATCGGGGATGCCGGGGCCGTTGTCGCTCACCGACAGCTCGACCTTGCCATCCGCGCCGCCGCCCACCTCCACCACGATGGCGCCGCCCTCGGGCGTGAACTTCAGGGCGTTGTCGATCAGGTTGCCCACGGCCTGGGCCAGCAGGATGGGATCGCCCAGGATGGTCATCATCCCCTGCTCCCCCTGGAAGGTCAGGGCGACACCCTTCAGCTCCGCCGCCGGCAGGTAGAATTCCACGGCCCCGGCCGCCACCTCCGCCACGTTGACCTCGGCGAAGCCGGAGCGGCGGGCGCCGGTATCGATCTCCGCCAGACGCAGCAGGGCATTGAAGATGCCGATGACGCGGTCGACATCGGCCACCGCCCCATCCACCTCGGCATAGGTCTCGGCCAGGGGCGGGCGGGTGACGCTCACCTCTTCCAGCCGCGACCGCAGCTCCGCCAACGGTGTGCGCAAGTCATGGGCGATGGCGTTGGAGACGTTGCGCACGCCGTGCACCAGCTGCTCGATCTGGTCCAGCATGCCGTTGATGGTGCGGGACAGGGTGTTGAACTCGTCCTGGCCCCGGGTGGTGGGCAGACGGCGCGACAGGTCGCCCTGGACGATGCCGGTGGCGGTGCGGCTGAGATCGTCGATGCGGCGCAGCACCGCCCGGCGGATGAGGAAGCCGCCCAGCATGCCCAGCAGCAGCAGCACGCCCATGGCCGCCAGCAGGCTGTACCAGAAGCGCTGTTCCAGGGGGCGGAAATGGGCCATGTCGCGCGCCACCACCAAGTGATAGCCGCCGGGCAGCACGACGTGCACCAAGCGCGCCTGCACCGTCCGGCCGTTCAGCTTGATGGGGGCGTTGTAGACGCCCTGCCGGTCGGGGAAGTCGCCGGGCCAGGCCGGGAGGTTGCCCGCCAGCACGGTGTGCGCCGCATCCGTCAGCAGCAGAAGGCGCTCCGCCGCGATCTGCATGCTCATGCGCTCGTTCAGGAAGGCCACCAGCCCGTCGGGCCCGCGCTGGCGGAACACCTCGGTGAAGCGCTGCGCGTCCTCCTGCAGGATCTCGGTGCGGCCGTCGTCGATGGTGACCCGCCAGGCATAGCCCAGGGGGGCGGCGAACAGCACCAGCGTCACCAGCCCCAGCAACACGTAGCTGAGCGCCAGGGTGTAGGCGGAGGAGCGCAAGGGCGAGGCGGGGGCCGGCGCCATGTCAGCCGCCCGCCGTCATCATGTAGCCGGCGTTGCGCACCGTGCGCAGCAGCGGCGGCTCCCCCTCCCCCTCGATCTTCTGGCGCAACTTGCTGATGTGCACATCGACCACGTTGGTCTGGGGGTCGAAGTGATACCCCCACACCCCTTCCAGCAGCATGGTGCGGGTCACCACCTGGTCGACGTGGCGCATCAGGTACTCCAGCAGCTTAAACTCCTGGTTCTGCAGGGTGATGACCCGTTCGCCCCGGGTCACCTTGCGCGACAGCAGGTTCATGCGCAGGTCCCCCACCGCCAGGCTGGTTTCCGGCGCGGCGCCGGTGGGCGACCGGCGCATCAGCGCGTCCAGCCGCGCCAGCAGCTCGCCGAAGGCGAAGGGTTTGGTCAGGTAGTCGTCGCCGCCGCTGCGCAGGCCCTTGATGCGCTCATCCACGCTGCTGAGCGCGCTGAGGATCAGGACGGGCGTCTGCGTGCCCATCTTGCGCAGGGTCTCGATGATGGTCAGGCCATCGATGTCGCCCGGGAGCATGCGGTCCATGACGATGACGTCGAAGGGTTCGCCGGTCGCCAGGAACATGCCGTCCCGCCCGTTGTCGACGTGCTCCACGGTGTGTCCCGCCTCGCGCAGTCCCTTCACGACGAAGCGCGACACCCGTTCGTTATCCTCGACCAATAACACCTTCATGGCAGCACCTTCATGGCGCGTCCCCCCTCAATCGCCCGTGCCCAGGGCCGCGTGCGGCCGGGCGTGACCTTCATGCGCCGCCTTGGCCTTGCCCCGGCGGTTCAGCCAGTCGTTCACCCGGTCCAGGTAGAGATAGACTACCGGCGTGGTGAACAGGGTCAGGATCTGGCTCAGGATCAGGCCGCCCACCATGGTGATGCCCAGCGGCTTGCGCAGTTCGGAGCCCGTGCCGTTCTCCAGCATCAGCGGCAGGGCGCCCAGCAGGGCCGCCATGGTGGTCATCATGATGGGGCGGAAGCGCAGCAGGCAGGCCTGGCGGATGGACTCGATGGGCGCCATGTGCTGTTCCCGTTCCGCCTGGATGGCGAAGTCCACCATCATGATGCCGTTCTTCTTCACGATGCCGATCAGCAGGATGATGCCGATGAGCGCGATGACCGACAGGTCGTAGTGGAAGATCATGAGCATCAGCAGGGCCCCCACGCCCGCCGACGGCAAGGTGGACAGGATGGTCAGCGGGTGGATGTAGCTTTCATACAGCATGCCCAGGATGATGTAGACGGCCACCAGCGCCGCGGCGATCAGGTAGGGCTGGGTCGCCAGCGAGGCCTGGAAGGCCTGGGCCGTGCCCTGGAAGGTGCCGTTGACCGAGGAGGGCATGCCCATCTCCGCCTGGGCCTGCTGGATGACCTGCACCGCCTCGCCCAGGGACACGCCGGGGGCCAGGTTGAACGACAGGGTCACCGCCGGGAACTGGCCCAGGTGGTTGATGGACAGGAAGTTCACATGGTTGGTGTCGTACTTCACGAAGGTGGACAGGGGCACCTGCTGACCGGTCACGGGTGACTTGATGTACAGCTTGTTCAGGGTGTCGGGGTTGGACTGCAACTCCGGCGTGATTTCCAGCACCACGTGATAGCTGTTCAGCTGGGTGAAGTACTGGGTCACCTGGCGCTGGCCGAAGGCGTCATAAAGCGTGCTGTCGATCAGCGAGGGCTGGATGCCGAACCGGGCGGCCTGGTCGCGGTCGATCACCAGGTTCAGGGTGGTGCCATTGGTCTGCTGGTCGGTGGCGACGTCGCGCAGCTGTGGCAGGCCCTGCAGCTTGGCCAGCAGCTTGGGCGCCCAGTCGTTCAGTTCGCCCAAATCGGCATCCTGCAGGGTGTATTGGTACTGCGTGCGGGCCAGCCGGCCACCCACGTTCAGATCCTGGCTGGCCTGCAGGAACAGGGTCGCGCCCTTGACCTTGGCCAGCTTGGGCCGCAGCCGGGCGATGATCTGGTCGGCCGAGGCGGTGCGCTGGTCGCGCGGCTTCAGGCCGATGACGATGAAGCCGTTGTTGATGGGCCGCCCGCCGCCGCCGACGGATGTGGCCCAGGCGGCCACATCCGGATCCTGGGCGACGATGTCGGTCAGCTGGTGCTGCAGCCGCACCATCTCGTTGAAGGACACGTCCTGCGAGGCGTCGGCCAGGCCGGCGATGATGCCGGTGTCCTGCTGGGGGAAGAAGCCCTTGGGAATGGCGACGTACAGCACCCCGGTGGCCGCCACCGTGGCGAAGAACACCATCAGGGTCAGGCGCTGGTGCCGCAGCACGAAGTCCAGGCCCCGGCCGTACTTGGCCACCAACCAGTCGAAGCAGCCCTCGATGAACAGGTAGGCCCTGCCGTGGCGGGCGTGCTTCTCATCCTTCAGGAACAAGGCGCTCATCATCGGCGACAGGGTCAGCGAGACGAAGGCGGAGACGGCGATGGTCATGGTGACGGTGATGGCGAACTCGCGCATCAGCCGGCCGACGATGCCGCCCATCAGCAGCAGGGGAATGAACACGGCCACCAGCGACACGCTGATGGACATGATGGTGAAACCGATCTCCCCGGCACCCTTCAGCGCCGCCTCCTTGGGCGACATCCCCTCCTCGATGTGGCGGTAGATGTTCTCCACCATCACGATGGCGTCATCGACGACGAAGCCCACGGCGATGGTCAGGCCCATCAGCGACAGGTTGTCCAGGCTGAAACCCAGCAGGTACATCAGCGCCGCGGTGCCGAACAGGGCCAGCGGCACGGTCACGCCGGGGATCAGCGTGGCCCACAGGTTGCGCAGGAACAGGAAGATGACCATGACCACCAGGAAGATGGTCAGCAGCAGGGTGAACTGGACGTCCTCCACCGAGGCCTTGATGGTGGTGGTGCGGTCGATGACCTTGTCCATCTTCACGCCCGGGGGCACCGCCGCCATCACCTGGGGCAGCATGGCCTCCACCTTCGACACGATGTCGATGATGTTGGCGCCGGGCTGCTTGAACACCTGCAGGATGATGCCGGGGCCGTTGTTCTGCCAGGCCAGCAGCTGGGTGTTTTCCGGCCCGTCCACCGCCACGCCGATGTCGCGGATGCGCACGGGCGCCCCGTTCTTATAAGCGACGATGACGTCGTTCCACGGCTCCGCCTTCAACAGCTGGTCGTTGTTGTAGATGACGAAGTTGTGGCTGACGCCGTTGATGGAACCCTTGGGCGCGTTGATGGTGGCCGTGGGGATGACCGCCGCGATGTCCTCAAGCTGCAGCCCCAGGGCCGCGATCTTGGCCGGATCGACCTGCACGCGCACGGCCGGCTTTTGCTGGCCGCCGATGGAGACCTGGCCCACGCCCGGGATCTGCGACAGGCGCTGGGCGATGACGTTCTCGGCGAAGTCGTCGACCGTGGTCAGGGGCAGGTTGTCGGAGTGGACCGAGTACACCAGGATGGAGCTGTCGGCCGGGTTGATCTTGCGGTAGGTCGGCGGCGACGGCAGGTTCTTGGGCAACTGGCCGCCGGCGGCGTCGATGGCGGTCTGCACGTCCTGCGCCGCGGCATCGATGTTGCGGTTCAGGTCGAACTGCAAGGTCACCTGGGTGCTGCCCAGGGTGCTGGTCGACGTCATCTGGCTGACGCCGGGGATGGCGGCGAATTGGGTTTCCAACGGCTGCGCCACGCTGGACGCCATGGTTTCCGGACTGGCGCCCGGCAGGTTGGCCGAGACCTGGATGGTGGGGAAGTCCACCTGCGGCAGCGGCGCCACCGGCAGCAGCGGATAGGCCACCATGCCCACCAGCAGCACGCCCAGCATCAGCAGCGAGGTGGCGATGGGCCGGGTGATGAAGGGGCTGGAGAGGCTCATGGCTGCTTGCCTTCCGTATTATTGGGGGTGGCGTCGGCCGTCTTGGCCTCGCCGGCCACCGTCACCTTGACGCCCGGTTGCAGGCGATAGGCGTTGCTGGTCGTGACGCGCTCACCGGCCTGCAGACCCTTGGCCACGACGACCATGTCGCCGGTGGTCTCGGCCGTTTCGATGGGCCGCATCTCCACGGTGGAATCCGGCTTCACGACATAGGCGTACAGGCCGTTGGGTCCGCGCTGCAGGGCGGCGCTGGGGATGGTCAGCGCGCCGCGGCGCGTCTGCTTCAGCAGCTTCACGTTCACGAACTGGCCCGGCCACAGGTGCTCATCGGTGTTGGGGAACTGGGCCTTCAGCCGCACGGTGCCGGTGGTGGGATCGATCTGGTTGTCCACCAGCATGACGGTGCCGCTGGCCAGGTCCGTCTTGCCGTCGCGCGACACGGCGGTGACGGTCAGGGGCCCCTGGGCCATGGCCTGGCTGACGGCCAAGCGGTCCTCCTCCGGCAGGGTGAAGATGACGGAGATGGGCTGCATCTGCGTCACCACCACGATGCCGGTGCCGCTGGCCGCGTGCAGGTTGTTGCCGGGATCGACCTGGCGGATGCCCGTCCGCCCCTGGATGGGGGAGGTGATGCGGGTGTAGTCCAGCTGGGTCCTGGCGTTGTCGATGGCGGCCTGGTCGCTCTTGATCTGGGCCTGCAGCTGATCGACCTGGGCCCTGGCCGTGTCCACCGTCTGCTTGCTGGCCAGGTTCTGTGGCGCCAGGCGGGTATAGCGTTCCAGGTCGGCGCGGGCGTTGGCCAGCTGCGCCTCGTCCTTGGCCTTGGTGGCCAGCGCCTGATCGTACGCCGCCTGGTACAGGCGCGGGTCGATCTGCGCCAGCAGGTCGCCCGGCTTCACCGTCTGCCCCTCGGTGAAGGCGACCTTGTCCAGCGCGCCATCGACGCGCGTCGTGACCGTCACCGTGTTCAGCGATTGGACGGAGCCCAGGCCCGCCAGGTAGACGGGGGCGTCGGCCGGGGTGGCCACGGCCGTATCCACGGCGACGGCGCCGCCGCCCTTGGCTGTCGGGGGGGCGGCCTTGCCGGTGGTGCTGGGCAACAGCTCGGCACCGGCGGCGGCGAGGATGAAGACGCCGCCCAGGCCGGCCATGACGGCGCGGGTGCGGCTGATGCGGATAGGCTTCAAGATGGGGTTCTCGCTCATGATGTCAGCTCTGCTTCCAGCCGCCGCCCAGGGCGTTGTACAAACCGACCAAGGCCTGCAGGCGGGCGAAGCGGGCCTGGACCAAGGCATCGTTGGCGGTGAACAAGGCGGTTTCGGTGTTCAGCACCGTCAGGACGGTGATGGTCCCGGCGGCCATCTGGGCCTGCGCCAGTTCATAAGCATGGCGCGCCGTGGCGGTCGCCTGTTCCTGCCGCGCCAGCTGTTCCGTCGTTTCGCGCACAGCGGTCAGCGCGTCCTCCACATTTCCGAAGGCGGCGCGGACGGACTTGCGATATGTCGCCACCAGTTCGTCATAGCGGGCCTGGGCGTTGGCGTACTGCCCTTCCAGCGCCCCCCCTTCGAAGATGGGCTGGGTCAGCCCGGCGGCCAGGGAGAACAAGGCGCTGCCCGGATCGAACAGGTGTGACAGGGCGTTGCTGGCATAGCCGCCGGAGGCCGTCAGGTCGATGCTGGGGAAGAAGGCGGCGCGGGCCACGGTGATGTTGGCGTTGGCCGCCTTCAGCAGCGCCTCCGCCTGGGCCACGTCGGGCCGGCGGGCCAGCAGTTCGGAGGGCAGGCCCGGCGTCACCTGGGGCAGCGCCAGCTTGGCCAGGGTATCGTCTTCCGACAGCTCCACCGCCTCCGGCATCCGGCCCAGCAGGATGGCCAGGGCGTGCACCGACTGGCGGTACTGCTGGCGCAGGGGCGGCAGCTTGGCGCTCAGGGTGGAAACGGTGGTTTCCTGCTGCGCCACGTCCAGCGCCGTGGCGATGCCGGCGTCCGCCTGGCGGCGCAACCCGTCCAGCGTGGCCTGGCCGTTGGCCAGGTTGTTCTCCGCCACCCGCACCTGCTCCCGCAGTTCCAGGGACTGGAAATAGCTGGTGGCCACGCTGCTCAGCACCGACAGGCGCACCGTCTCCAGATCGTAGCGGCTGGCATCCGCCGTGGCCAGGGCGGCGCTGGCCGTCGCCCGGTTCTTGCCCCAGAAGTCCAGCTCATAACTGGCGTTCAGGCCCACGCTGTGGGCGGTGGCGGTCTGGGCGGCACCCGCGCTTTTGGCCCGCTGGTGATCGACATCGGCGCTGGCGCCCACCGACGGCAGCAGGGCGGCACCCGCCACCTGCGCCTGGGCATCGGCCTCGCGCACCCGCGCCATGGCGGCGGCCAGGTCGTCGTTGGCCGTCTGCGCCTGGGCGATGTAGGCGTCCAGTTGGGCGGAGCCGAAACCCTTCCACCAGTCGGCCACCGGCCAGGCGGGGGCGTCCGCCTTCGGCGCGCCTTCCTGCCATGCCGCCGGCGGCGGGGTGTCGGGGCGCTGGTAATCCGGCCCCACGGAACAGCCGGCCAGCGCCAGCGCGGCAGCACCCGCCAGCCAGCACCGCGTGAGGGCGCGGAACCGGGGGGCGCGATAAGAGAGGGGGGAAGACATCGGCAGCATCGTCCAGATCGGGGGCATGTCGCGGAGGGCCAAGGGGCGCAAGGCCAAGGGTTGGTGCACCTTGGGCGGGACGCTAACGCCGGCGGGGTTTAGCCAGCGTGGGCGATTTATTAACTCCGCTTAATCTGGCCCCGCCTCATCCCCTACTTAGGTTTGCCCGTCCCCCAACCGAGGGGTGCACCCACCGCCATGGCAAGTGGCGGGAGCTGACGGATGAGGCATCAGGGGCTGGGCAGCGCCACCTTGTCCGGCAGGGCCATGCCGGGCGTCCAGCCGCTGTCGGCCAAGAAGGCCTTCGCGGTATCGGCGTCGATGGTCAGGATGCGGGCGATGGCCGCCCGCTTGTCCTTGGCGTGGACGTAGTAGGCCTTGGTGATGCGGTAGCCGACCCAATAGGCGAGATCCCCGGGCCGCTCCTCCGTGCCGACGCCGTTGTACAGCCACGGCTTCATGTTGGCCGTGTCCATGTCGGCGGCGAACTGGGTCTCCACCTCCGTCTCCCGGCCTTTGGTCCAGGCCTTGAGGCGGACATAGCCGACATTGCCGGAGATCAGTTCCGCCAGGAACTCCGCCCCGCCCTCGATCAGGCCGGGGAACAGCAGGATCGGGTGTCCCGGTTCCGCCTGGGCCGCCGGCTGCTGCACATGGATGTATTCGTGCGCCACCAGATGGACGAAGCGGTCCTCGGCATTCGGGTCCATCCAGCCGGCGCCGCACAGCGCCTCTAGCCCCACCAGCACGCCGGACGCGCTGGTGGTGCCGCCGGTGTTGCCCTGGCCCACCAGGATGGTGATGGGCGGGAATTTGGCCTGGGGATAGATCTGGCCCAAGCGAGGCAAGGCCTGAGCCAGGCGCCGCTTCACCGCTGGCAGCACGTCCAGGCAGGTCTTGGCGTCGGCGAACATCTGGGGGTGCCTTTCCATGGCAGCGGCCATGGATTCGCCCGTCAGGTGGCGCAGGCCGGTGAACTGCCGCAGCCCGTCGCTGCCATGGTCGAGATAGCCCTGCAAGGCCGCCGCCGTGGGCGCACCCCGGCCGGCGTCATACACGCGATAGAAGTCGATGACATCCTGGATGCGGATTTCAGGTGCGGCCGCCGACGCCGTGCCGCCCAGGGCGAATAGCCCGACCAATGCCAATCGCCAGGACCGCATTCCCACCCCCTGCCTTCGTTGCGGGGAATGATGGGTGGCGGCGGCGTGGCGCGCAAGCCTCACGGCACGCCGGGCCCGACGCGGCGGGGCTATACCGCCAGCTTGCCCAGGTACTCGGCGCTGAGGCGCGCCGCCTCCAGCCGGGGCCGGGCGAAGGGTGGTTCCTGCTCGACATAGAAATGGTTGATGCCGGCGGCGTGGGCGGCGGGCAGAATGCGGTGCCAGTCCAGTGTCCCGCCGCCGACCTCCGTCGGGTCCATCTTCAGCCGGGTGTTGGGGGCCGTGCCGGCCTTCAGATCCTTCACATGCATCAGGCGGAAGCGGCCGGGATGGGCCTGCAACAGCGCCACGGGATCCAAGCCGGCGGCGGCTACCCAGCCGGCATCCATCTCCATCTTCACCAGGTCCGGATCGGTTTCGGCCAGCAGGATATCGTAGCCGGTGGCCGTGCCGCCGGCTATGGCCGCGAATTCCGGATTGTGGTTGTGGTAGGCCAACTGCAGCCCGGCTTTCTTCAGGGCTGCCCCTTTCTCGTTGAGGAAGGCGGCCTGGGCCTTCCAATCGTCGGCGGTGAACTGCGACGCGACCCGGGCCAGGAAATCACCGAAGCCTTCGCCCGCCTGCAGCCCGCCCAGGCGCGCCGGGACGGTGAACATGGGCATGACGATGAACGTCAGCCCGATGGCGTGGGCATCGCGCACCAGCGCGTCCAGGTCACCGGATAGGCTGGGCGCCGGGCCCCTGCCCTGCGCATTGATATGGGCGCTTTCGCACACCAGGCCGGCGGCCTTCAGCGCCGCCGCCAAGTCGCCCGCCGTGTGGCCGTAGAAGCCCGGCAATTCCACCGCGCGATAGCCCATGTCCGCCACCGCCCTCAACGTGCCGGCCAGGTCCTTCTGCGCCAGGTCGCCCAGGGTATAGAGCTGCAGGCCGATGGGCAGGCCGTTGCCCTTGAAGAAGGGTATGGGGGCGGCGGTGGACAGCCGCGCCAAGCCCAGGCCGGCCAAGGCGGCGGCACCGCCGATGAAGGCGCGGCGGCTGGTTCGTATCGTGATCATGGGGCGTTTCCTCAGCTTGTTTTTATGATAGGCCCAGCAGGGCGCGGTTGCGGGCCGTGTCCACCCCGCTGGCGGCGAAATCGTCAAAGGCGCGTTCCGTCACCCGGATGATGTGGTCGCGGATGAAGGGCGCCCCTTCCCGGGCCCCATCCTCGGGATGCTTCAGGGCGCATTCCCATTCCAGCACGGCCCAGCCGGGGTAGTCGTACTGCGCCAGCTTGGCGAAGATGGCGCCGAAATCCACCTGCCCATCGCCTAAGGAGCGGAAGCGGCCCGGCCGTTCCACCCAGGGCAGATAGCCGCCATAGACGCCGGCGCGGCCATCGGGCCGGAATTCCGCGTCCTTCACATGGAAGGCGCGGATGCGGGAATGGTAGCGGTCGATGAAATCCAGGTAGTCCAGCTGCTGCAGGACGAAATGGCTGGGGTCGTACAGGATGGCGGCGCGGGGGTGGTGGTCCACCACGTCCAGGAAACGTTCGAAGGTGGCGCCGTCGAACAGATCCTCGCCGGGATGCAGCTCGAAGCAGAGATCGACGCCGGCGGCGTCGAAGGCGTCCAGGATGGGGCGCCAGCGGCGGCCCAGCTCGGCGAACGCCTCCTCCACCAATCCGGCGGGGCGCTGCGGCCAGGGATACATGTAGGGCCAGGCCAGGGCGCCGGAGAAGGTGGCGTGCGCCGTCAGACCCAGGTTGCGACTGACACGGGCCGCCAGCATCAGCTGGTTCACCGCCCAATCCCGCCGCGCATCCGGCCGGCCGCGCACCTGGGGCGGGGCGAAGCCGTCGAACAGGGTGTCATAGGCCGGGTGCACCGCCACCAGCTGGCCCTGCAGGTGGGTCGACAGCTCCGTCACCGCCACGCCGTTTTCCGCCAGCGTGCCGGCGAATTCCTGGGCATAGTCGACACTGTCCGCCGCCTTCTCCAAATCCAGCAGGCCGGTCGGCCCGGTGGGCACCTGCACGCCCTGGTATCCCAGGGAGGAGGCCCAGCCGGCCAGGCCGGCCACGGTGTCGAAGGGCGGGGTGTCGCCCGCGAACTGCGCCAGGAATATGCCCGGGCCCTTGATCGTTCTCATCGTGTGAATCCCCGCCGGAGTCCCTGTTACAGCTGAACCCACCCGGCGCCGTTGGCGGCCACGGCGCGGGCGACGAAGGCCATGCCGCGCAGCCCGTCCCGGATGGTGGGCACTTGCGTACCTTCAAGATCGCCGCCAGAGGCGATGGCGGCGGCGAAGTCGCGATAGATGTTGGCGAAGGCCTCGATGAAACCCTCGGGATGGCCGGTGGGCAGGCGTGCCGGCCCCCGCCCCGCCGGGCCCAGATAGGGTGCTGCCGCGTGCAGCGTCTGGGTGGGCCGGTCCAGCCAGTTGAGGGTCAGCACGTCCGGCCGTTCGTGGCACCAGTCCAGCCCGCCCCGAGTGCCATAGACGCGCAGGCGCAAGCCGTTGCGGTCCCCCGCCGCCACCTGGCTGGCCACCAGCACACCCGGCACGTCCTCACCGAACCGCAGCAGGATGTTGCAGTCGTCGTCCAACCGGCGGCCGGGCACCAGGCTGTTGAGGTCGGCGTTGAGGCGCGTCACGGCCAATCCGCTGACGAATTCCGCCGCGTTAAAGGCGTGCACGCCGATGTCGCCGATGCAGCCGCCCAGGCCCGATTGCGCCGGGTCCGCCCGCCAGGCGGCCTGGGCGTTGTCCGTCTTCTCCACCGCCTGCGCCAGCCAGCCCTGGGAATATTCCACCACCACCTTGCGGATGGCGCCCAGGTCGCCCCGCCGTACGATGGCCCGCGCCTCGCGCACCAGGGGATAGCCGGTGTAGGTGTAGGTCAGGCCGTAGAGGCGGCCGGTATCCGCCACCACCCGGGCCAGATCCTCCGCCTCTTCCAAGGTCGCGGTCGCAGGCTTGTCGCTCAACACGGAAAAGCCCGCCTCCAGCGCCGCCTTGGCCACCGGGAAATGCAAATGGTTGGGGGTGACGATGGCCACGAATTGCGCACCGTCGGGCCGCGCCGCCTCGGCCGCCAGCATCCGGCGATAGTCGCCATGGGCGCGGGCCGGGTCTATGCCATAGCCTGTGGCGGCGGCCTTGGACTTGGCCTCATCCCGGCTGAAGGCGCCGGCCACGAGGCGGATGCGGCCGTCCAGTTCGGCCGCCATGCGGTGCACCGGCCCGATGAAGGAACCGGGACCGCCGCCCACCATCGCCATGCGGATCACCGCGTCAGACATCACCCATCCCCCCTGACCATCCCATTCACCATCCCATTGAAGCGCGGCACCAATGGTGAAATCGATTACATGATCCTAGCAGTGAAGCCATGCCCTCGCAACTCTTGCAGGCAAGGCGGATCGAAAGCACCCTCCCATCCCATGCCGACCATCCAAGACGTGGCCCGCCGGGCCCGGGTTTCCACCGCCACCGTTTCCCGTGTCCTGAGCACCCCCGGGGTGGTCAGCGAGGCGACGCGCGAACGGGTCATGGCCGCCGTCGATGCCCTGGGCTATGAGCCCAACTACGCGGCCAAAAGCCTGCGCACCCTGCGCACGGCCAAGATCGTCGTGACGGTGCCCGACATCTCCAACCCCTTCTTCTCCAGCGTCATTCGCGGCGCGGAGGAGGCGGCGCAGGCCGCCGGCTATTCCGTGCTGCTGGGCGACACCCGCCACAGCACGGAGCGGGAGGAGCAGTACGCCGGCATGCTGCGCCGGAAAGAGGCGGACGGCCTGATCTTCCTGGGCCACCGCCTGCCCAACACCTTGGCCGAACTGATCGGCCGCCAGGGCGCCAGGGCGCCGGTGGTCAACGGCTGCGAGTTCAGCCCCGACCTGGGCGTGTCCAGCGCCCACATCGACAACGCGGCCGCGGCGGCGGAGGCCATGGACCTGCTGTACGGTCTGGGCCACCGGATCATCGGCGTCATCACCGGCCCCCTGGCCAGCCCCATCAGCCGCGACCGCCTGGAAGGCGTGCGGGCCTCCGCCGGCCGCCATGGCGCCGAGACCACCCTGCGCATCGCCACCGGCGACTTCTCCGTGGAATCGGGGGAGCGGGAGGCGCAGGGGCTGCTGGCCGGCGGCGACACGCCGACCGCCCTGTTCTGCTTCAGCGATGAGATGGCCATGGGCGCCCTGGCCGCCGCGCGCCGGGCAGGCCGCCGCTGCCCGGACGACCTGTCGCTGGTCGGCTTCGACGACATCCGCTTCGCCCGCTACCTGGACCCGGCGCTGACCACCGTCAGCCAGCCGATGGAGGAGCTGGGCCGGACGGCGGTGGCCCTGCTGCTGGATATCCTCGCCGGCCGCCAGACCGCCGCGCGCTCCGTCACCCTGCCGCATCACCTGGCGGTGCGCGGCAGCACAGGCCCGGCGCGGCGTTAGCGCGCGGCTTTGCGGCCAGGGCGCAGATGGATGAGGCAGGCGAGCACGGCAACGGCCGCCAGCACCTGGTGACCCCAGCTGGCATAGTCGTGCCAGTCCTCATCCCCCAGGTAGTAAAGGCCGTAGCCCGTCGCCACCAGGCTCAACACGGCGGTGATGAGGCCGCCGCCCGACAGACGGTGACGCCGCGCCCGCCAGGCCAGGCGCACGTGGTGCGGCAGGACGGAGCCGAAGGCCACCAGGGCCGCCATGACGGCCGCGCCGTGCAGCTTCATGCACCACGCCTCCACCGACCGCGCGGCGTGACCGTCCACCCCAATCAGGCCGTGGCCATAGTGCAGAACCATCCACGCCAGGCCGGTCAGGGCCACGGCCAGCATGGCGCGGTGCAGCCACCGCCGGTGCCCCCGGCTGAGGCCGAAGGCGGCCCCCCGAACGGTGTGGGCGGGCGATGGCGGAAAAACGGCCCCCGATTGCAGGGTCATGCGGCCACCCTTCCCTCCAGGCGCACGGCCTGGGCGCCGAAATCCTGGAGCCAGGCGGGCGATGGTGTGCCGGACAGCATCACCGCCTTGGTCAGCGCGTCCGCCGTGGCGCATTCATCGGCCAACACGGTGACGCTGGGGCCCACCGCCACGGCGCGGTTGTCACGCGGATCGATGATGGGCATGACCAGCCCATCCGCCGTGGAGCGCGCGGCGTAATAACCGGCGCTGGTGGCGATGGCGATATCCCGGAACTCCCCCAGGGACCAGTGCCGGGCGGGGTCGACCGGATCGCGCACCACCACCGGCTGGGGCGTGGCGCCGAACAGGCGCAGATCACCGCCGGCGTTTACCGCCCCGGCGCGCACGCCCCGCATCCGCAGGGCGTCCACCGCCCGGTCGACGGCATAGCCCTTGGCGATGCCACCCAGGTCCAGCCACAGCGGCCGGACGCCGCACGCGACGCCGTCCCCCACCACCAGATCGGCGATGCTGCCGCCCCGGGGGGCCGCCGCCAGGGGGGCGGGCAGGAAATCCAGGGCCGCCAGGGCGGGCGCCACCGCCGGATCGAACAGGCCGCCCGTCGCCCGGTGCAGGGCCTGGGCCCGGCGTAGGACGTCCGCCGTCCAGGGATGCAGGCTGACCGGCAGGCGATGGCCCAGCCGGTTCAGGCGCGACAGCTCGCTGTCCGGGTCATGGAAACTCATCAGCGCCTGCACTTGGGTGACCGCCGCGAAGGCGGCCGCCAACGCCGCCTCGACGCCACCGCCATGGGAGCTGTCGCAGGCGTCGATGCGGACCTCGACCAAGGTGCCCAGCAAGGGGCGGGCGCGGCGCGCCTCAGGGCTTGAGGGCGACATTCCAGGTGGCCAGCAGGCGGCGCACGCCGTCCGTCACATGCTTGGACGACAGGGTGGCGCCGGAAATGTTGGTGATGTCCCGGTCCAGCTTCAGCGGGCTGGCGGCCGTCTTACCGGTGAACTGCGCCCGCCAATCGCCGCCGCGCACTTCATGGCCATAGCTTTCCTTGTATTCCAGGATCTCCAGCCCCTGCACCGCGCCCGCCTGGGTGATGGCGAGCGCGATGGTGATGTACTCGTGCTTGCCCAGCACCTCATCGACGATGAAGGTGCCGCCGTCGCCGGCCCGCCAGGCCTGCACCGTCTTGTTGCGCACGTCCACGCCGCTCTGGCTTTCGATGGCATCGGCCTGGGCGCTGGTCAGGGTGACAGGCAGCGGTGTCAGCGCCTGGCCGGGGAACAGGGCCGCCTGGGCCTGTTCGGTAGTGAGGTAGACGGTAGCGGCCGCCGGTTGGGTCAGGACCAGGGCCGGGACCGCCAGGGCCAGGAGGGTGGCACGCATGGGCAAGGACACTCCCGCAAGGAAATAAGGCCGGCCCCGGGGATGCCGCCATCCCCAGGGCCGGTGGATAATGGAACGCCGCCGTCAGAAGGTCACGCCGACCTTCAGCCGCAGGCGGCGCTTTTCAAAATCATCGGCATAGGTCCGGCCGCTCTTCACAAAGCCCGGCGACGGGTTGGCCAAGTCTTGAGCGAAGGGCAGCTGTTCCAGATACGTCAGGTTCACAAAGAAGCGCTCGCCACCATAATGGATGGTGGGGCCGGCATAATAAGCGACGTTGGTGGCCGAACCCGACGTCCAGAAATGGAAGTTGGAGAACTCGCGCTCATTCTGAAACTCGACGCCGGCGTACCAGTTGGGCGCGAAGCGGTAGGAGGCGGCGAGCCCGAAATTGACGTCGGTCTCGTGGTCCCAGTGTTCCGACGCGTCGTTGGACAGCGGATCGGCGTCCGGGTCGCCGTTCAGGCGGCGCAATTCCTGCTCAACCGTCACGTTGGCCGCCACAACCAGCTGATCGTCCAGGAAGTTCTTCTGCACGATCAGACGGGATTCCAGTTCGCGCGTCTTGGGCCCCACCAGGGGCTCCACATACAGTGCCAGGCCGATGGGATCGGTGTAGGGGCTGAGCAGGCGCCAGATCAACTCAACCGAGGTGCCCTCGTACTTCGTCCCGTGGAAGCTGGCGGTGTCGCTGGCAGGGGTGTACTCGGCGAAGGTCTCGGGCACGGCGGTGTTGCCGTCCACGCCGTCCTGGCGGGCATGGGTCCAGGCGTAGTTGGCGTAGGCCGCGATCTGCAGATTGTCGGTCAGGCCGTACTCGACCTCCGTGCGGCCCTGCCACAGGCTGAAATCGCCCCCGGCCTTGCCCAGGCGGCCGGTCAGCCACTGCTCCGCCTCCACCTTGCCGGCGGGCAGCAGGTCGGTGGTGTAGATGTAGCCGAACAGCGGCTCCCCCGCCGTCGCCCGCGGCGCCGTGCCCAGGACGGTGCCGGCAAGGGCGCAGGCCAGCGCCATCCCGCACAGGCGGGGGTGAGACTGGGGGCGGGTCGTCTTGCGCGACATGCTGCCGAGGCTCCCTAAAAGTGCGAATAAGTCGCAGGAGCAATGGTCCGCGCCAGACGCCTCTGTCAATTCATAGTTTGGACACGCGACATATTGTCGCCGCAACAAGGGGTGGGCGGGGCATCGATACCCCACTGAGCGACAAAAGGGCGACGAAAGCGCCAAGACGGGCAGTGCGCCCCCCGTCATCCTTTGGCGCCCCTTCAGCCCTATGAGTTCAGATCATGGCCGGCCCTATCGCACGCCCGCTGGCGTTCCTGCTTCCCCTGGCGCTCACCACCGTCCTGGCGCTGGCGGTCCCGGCCGCCTGTATCGCTGGCTGCCGGCCAATTATACGACCGTAGGATTGACGCAGGCACGCTGGCACGCGACGGCGCCAGCCGCGCCGGCCCACGGTCATCGCCATCCGAGGCATGTTCAAATCCGGCGTGGGGTGTCCAAGCCGCGCGGGCGTGGTTCAGGCATCGTTCGGCCATCCGCCCCTTCCCGTTCAAGAGCCCCGCTATGATCCCTGTCCACATCCAGGCCATGCCGCCCCTGCGCCGCCGCAGCGGCCGAAAGGGGGCCTGAGCCATGGGCCCCTTGCGCATCCGCGTCGTCGGCGGATCCATCGGCGGGCTGTCGGCCGCCGCCCTGTTGCGGCAGGACGGGCATGAGGTCCGCATTTACGAGCGGTCGGCCGGCGGCCTGGCCGGTCGGGGCGCCGGCTTGGTCAGTCAGCGGGAACTGTTCGCCCTGCTGCGCGCCGTGGGATGCGAGCATGTGGCCCGCATCGGCGTGGTCGCGTTCGAGCGCATCTATTTCGACCGTGACGGCGGCATCGCCGAGCGCCACGCCACCCCGCAAACCCAGATCTCCTGGGATCATCTCTACCGGACCCTGCGGGCCAAGGTGCCCGACGACAGCTACATCCTGGGCCGGGCCGTGCGCGCCGTGACTCAAGGCCCGCGAGGCGCCCGTCTGCTGTTCGGCGACGGCGGGGAAGAAGAGGCCGACCTGGTCATCGGCGCCGACGGCCTGGGGTCGGTCGTGCGCCCGGTCGTGACCGGCGGCCCCGCGCCCAACAGCTATGCCGGCTATGTCGCCTGGCGCGGCCTGTTCCCGGAGGACCGGCTGCCGGCGGAGGCCGCCGTGTTGCGCGACCGGTTCGCCTTCTACACGATGCCCCGGTCCCACGCCCTGGGCTACCTGGTGCCGGGACCGGGCGGCGAGACGGTGCCGGGCCAGCGGCGGTACAATTGGGTCTGGTATCGGCCAGTGCCGGTGGCGGCCCTGGAGGCGACGCTGACCGATGTGGAGGGCCGGCCCCACCCCCATTCCCTGGCCCCGGGCCAGGTGCGGGCGCAGGCAGCGGCAGCCCTGCGGGCGGACGCCGCGCGGCTGTTGCCGCCCCCCTTCGCCGCCGTCGTGGTGGCGGAACCCGAACCCTTCATCCAGGCCATTTTCGATTACGAGGCGCCGGTGATGGCCACGGGTCCTGTCGCCCTGCTGGGGGACGCCGCCTTCGTGGCGCGGCCGCACACCGCCATGGGCGTGGCCAAGGCCGCCGGCGACGCCATGGCGCTGCGCCGCCATCTGGCCGAGGCACCCGGCGTCACCGACGCCCTGGCGCTGTACAGTCATGAGCGCTGTGCCGCCGGTTCCGCCATCACCGCCTATGGTCGCCGCCTCGGCGCGGCATTGGAGTGATCCCCATGGATACGACCGCGACGCCCCCTGGAAACGCCCCGGCCGGCCACCCCTGGCTGCCTTCCGTGCTGCGCACCCTGGTCCTGGCCGGCGCCGGCGTGCTGGTGTGGGTGGTGGCCGGGCACTGGGACCGCTGGCTGGGCGGCGCCCGCCACCAGTCATCTTCCGACGCCTACTTGACCGGCGACCTGACGCCCCTGTCGGCCAAGGTCGCCGGCTATGTCCAGACGGTCGCGGTGGATGATTTCCAGGCGGTGCGCAAGGGCGACCTGATCGCCCAGATCGAGCCGTCGGACTATCAGGCCCAGCTGGATCTGGCCCAGGCCAGCCTGGCGGCGGCCCAGGCGGCGCTGGCCAACCTGGCCAACCAGAAGGACGTGCAGCGCGCCCTGGTCCATCAGGCGGAGGCCGGCATCGCCGGCGCCACCGCCGACGTGACCCGCACCCGGCTGGAAGCGGCACGCCAGCGCGACCTGCTGCGCACCAGGATCGCCGGGACGGAACAGAAGGTGGAGCAGGCCGACGCCGACGCGGCCAAGGCGGTGGCCCAATCGCAACTGGCCACCGCCCAGCTGGCCCAGCAGAAGGCCCAGCTGGCCAGCCTGGACGTGCAGGAGCGGCAGCTGACGGCACAGGTGCGGGAGGGTGAGGCGCAGTTGGCCCTGGCACGCAACAACCTGGCCTATACCCGCATCGTCGCCCCCGCCGACGGCATGGTGGGCCAGCGCCAGGTGCGACCAGGGCAGTTCGTCAACGTCGGCACGCAGGTCATCGGGGTCATGGCCCTGCCCAAGGTGTGGGTGGTGGCCAACTACAAGGAAACCCAGATGACCCACGTGCGGGTGGGCGACCCCGCCACGGTGACGGTGGACGCCTTCCCCGACCTGAGGCTGCACGGCCATGTCGATAGCTGGTCCCCCGGCACCGGCAGCGTCTTCACCCTGCTGCCGCCGGACAACGCCACCGGCAACTTCACCAAGGTGGTGCAGCGCGTGCCGGTGAAGATCGTTCTCGACCCCGTGCCGGCCCTGGGCACCCTGGTGCGGCCGGGCATGTCGGTCGTCTCCACCATCGATGTGAATGACCGTCAATGACCGCCGCCGCGCCCGCCGCACCGCACCCCTGGCCGACGCTGGACGGCGCGCGGGCCTATATCGGCATCCTGGGGGTGCTGCTGGGCGCGCTGCTGTCCACCCTGGGCGCCCGCGTCACCACCTTCGGCCTGAGCGACCTGCGCGGCGGCCTGCACGCCGGCTTCGACGAGGGCGCCTGGATCACCACCGCCTATGGCGTCGGGCAGATGGTGGTCGGGGTGGCCTGCCCCTACCTGGGCACCATGTTCGGTGCCCGCCGGGTGCTGTTCGCCGGCATCGGCCTGTTCTTCGTGGCCAGCCTGCTGGCACCGCTGTCGCCCAACCTGTCGGCCTATCTGGCCATGCAGTTCCTGTCGGGCCTGGGGGCCGGCACCTTCATTCCCCTGACCATCCGCTTCATCGTGCTGAACCTTCCGGCGCGGCTGACGCTGTACGGCCTGGCCGCCTATGCCATGAATTCGGAGTTCTCGCAGAACATCGGCGCGGCGCTGGAGGGCTGGTACGCCGAGAACTGGTCCATCGCCTGGCTGAACTGGCAGTACTGCCTGGTCCTGCCCCTCATGTTCCTGTGCGTGTGGATCGGCGTCCCCCGGGAGCCGCTGAATACCGACCTGCTGAAGCAGCACGACTGGCCGGGTGTTGCCTACGCCGCCGTGGGCTTCGGCCTGCTGTACGCGGGATTGGACCAAGGCAACCGGCTGGACTGGACGGGCAACGGCCTGGTGGTGGGCCTGTTGGTGGCGGGCGGCCTGGTCACCGCCTTGTTCGCGGTGCGCGAGCTGATCATCAGCCGCCGCCCCTTCCTGAACCTGCGCCTGATGCTGCGCGGCAACCTGTTCGTGCTGATGCTGCTGCTGGCCGGTTTCCGCTTCATCATCCTGTCCACCGCCTACATCATCCCCGTCTATCTGCAAGTGGTGCAGAACTTCCGCGAGCTGCAGGTGGGCCCGGTGCTGCTGTTCATAGCATTGCCCCAGTTCGCCCTGATCCTGCCGCTGGGCTGGCTGCTGGCGCGGATGGATGGTCGCTGGGTGCTGGCCGTCGGTGCCCTGCTGATCGCCATCGCCTGCCTGCAGGCCACCAGCCTGACCAGCCAGTGGGCCACCCTGGACTTCCTCCCGTCCCAGGCCTTGCAGGCAGTGGGGCAGTGCCTGGCGCTGACCGCCCTGGTGGTGCTGGTGGTGCGGAACATCACGCCGGCCGACGCCATTTCCATCGGCGCCCTGCTGCAGGCCGCCCGCCTGTTCGGCGGCGAGATCGGCGTCGCCTTCATGCAGACCTTCGTGCGCATGCGCGAACAGTTGCATTCCAACCTGCTGGGCCTGCATGTCGACCCCTTGGCCGGCGCCACGGCCGACCGGCTGGCGCGATCACAGGCCGTGCTGTCCGCCCATGGCGTCGACCCCGTTTCCGGGGCCACCCGGCTGCTGGCCGGCACGGTGGCGCAGCAGGCCTCGGTCTTGGCCTATATCGACGGTTTCGCGGCGGCGGCGGCCGGCGCCTTCGCCTGCGTCGCGCTGGCCGCCTGGCTGCGACCACCGCCGGCCAAGGCTTGAACACAAGGCGAGCGTGCGCGTAACGCACGGACTGTCCGGCCTGCGCAAGGCCCTGGGCGACGACGGCCAGGTCCAGGACGCGGCCACCCTACTGTCCTATCCCGCCGCCGCCCTGTTCTTCGAGCGGGCCTGTCACACCCTGGCCGGCGCCTACGCGGACAGCCTGGCAGCGGCCTTCGCCCGCCGCGTCGGGTCCGATGGCGGACCGCCCCCACAAACCGGCGTAGGGGGCTAGCAAACCTAGGTATGGGATGTTCCAGGGCATGCGAAGGGGCACCGTAGCGGCGTCAACACGCCCTGCCAGGAGCCTGTCCCATGCAAGCGCACCTCCGGACCCCGACGCGGCCCCTTCCCTTCGCCACCGCCCCGCTGGCGTCATCCCCCTTGGCCCCCTTGGCCCCCTTGGCCCCCTTGGCCCCCTTGGCCCCCTTGGCCCCCTTGGCCCCCGTGGCCCCCCGGTCCCATGCCGCCCCGTGGGACGACCGCCGCATCGTCACGCTGGTCACCGCCGCCCAGGCGGCGCTGGACCACGACCTGGAACGGGCGCGCGGCTGCCTGGACCAGCTAGCCGCGCTGCTGGACGGCACGGAAAAGGCGCCGGTGGATGAGGCCATCCTGCTGCCGGCGGCGGGCGCGTCCAACACCGGGGCCAGCAAGGGCGGCCTGGCCCCCTGGCAGTTGCGCTGCGTCATGGGCCATATCCAGGCCAACCTGGGCCGGCCCCTGCCGGTGGACCAGCTGGCCGGCCTGGCCAACCTCAGCACCAACCACTTCACCCGGGCCTTTCGTGCCAGCGTCGGCGAGACGCCGCACACCTATGTGGTCAAGCGCCGCGTGCGGCAGGCCCAGATCCTGATGCTGACCACCGACCAGCCGCTGAGCGAGATCGCCTATGGCTGCGGCATGGCCGACCAGGCGCACCTGACCCGGCTGTTCCGCCAGTTCGTGGGGGAAACGCCGCTGCGCTGGCGGCGCACGTGGCGGCGACCACCGCACGGCCGGGACAATTGACGGCGCCTGTTCCGGTTTACGGTGGCGGTCGCAGCGTTCCGGACAACGGCCGCCCCTTGCCGGCCTAACCTTCAAAGCATCGGCACCTCCAACAAGACCGACAACCGTCCATCGGCGAAAGATCACCGGGATGGTGATGTTCCGCCCGGCGCCAGATGCGCGACCCCGATGCGCGCCCCGGATGCGCGCCCCGGATGCGCGACGGGGAACACCCGGTTACGGGACCGGCTTTACCCACACCCGCCAACCCCCCGTGAGGTGATCCCCCATGTCCATGACCGTAGCCGACCAATTCGCCGCCACGCTGGCCGCCGCCGGTGTCAAACGCATCTATGGGGTCGTGGGCGACAGCCTGAACGGCCTGACCGACGCCCTGCGCCGGCGGGGCGACATCACCTGGATCCCCGTGCGGCATGAGGAGGTGGCGGCCTTCGCCGCCAGCGCCGACGCCCACCTGACGGGCACCATCGCCGTCTGCGCCGGCAGCTGCGGGCCGGGCAACCTGCACCTGATCAACGGGTTGTTCGACTGCCACCGGTCCCGCGTGCCCGTGCTGGCCATCGCCGCGCACATCCCCTCGCCCGAGATCGGATCCGGCTATTTCCAGGAAACCCATCCCCAGGACCTGTTCCGGGAATGCAGCCATTATTGCGAGCTGGTGTCCGACCCGGCGCAGATGCCGCGCAGCCTGGAGATCGCGCTGCGCACCGCCATCGGCGAGCGGGGCGTTTCCGTCGTCGTCATCCCCGGCGACATCGCCTTGAAGGAGGCCGTGACGGAGGTGCGGCCCAAGCCCGCCGGCCTGGTGCCCAAGCCGCCCCTGGTCGTGCCGGCGGACGCGGAGCTGGACGCCCTGGCCGACCTGCTGAACCGCAGCGGCCGCGTCACCCTGCTGTGCGGCTCGGGCTGCGCCGGCGCCCATGACGCCGTGGTGGCGCTGGCGGAAGCGCTGAAGGCCCCCATCGTCCACGCCCTGAAAGGCAAGGAGCATGTGGAGTACGACAATCCCTATGACGTGGGCATGACCGGCCTGATCGGCTTTTCCTCCGGCTATTACGCTATGCTGGACACCGACATGCTGCTGATGCTGGGCACGGACTTCCCCTATCGCCAGTTCTATCCGAAGGGGACGGGCGTCGCGGTGGCGCAGGTCGACATCCGCCCTGGCCAGCTGGGCCGCCGCGCCTCGCTGGATCTGGGCGTGGTGGGTGACGTCGGCGCCACCGTGCGCGCCCTGCTGCCCCGCCTGGCGCCCAGGACGGACAGCGCCCACCTGGACAAGGCGCTGCGCCATTACCGCCGCACCCGGGCGGACCTGGACGCCCTGGCCACCGCCGACGCCGGCCGCGGCGTCATCCACCCGCAACAGGTGGCCAAGGCCGTCAGCGACCTGGCGGCCGGGGACGCCGTCTTCACCTTCGACGTCGGCCTGCCCACGGTATGGGCCGCGCGCTACCTGGCCATGAACGGCCGGCGGCGCCTGATCGGTTCCCTCTGGCATGGGTCCATGGCCAACGCCATGCCCATGGCCCTGGGCGCCCAGGCGGCCTTCCCCGGCCGGCAGGTGGTGTCCCTGTCGGGTGACGGCGGCTTCACCATGCTGATGGGCGATTTGCTGACCTTCAGGCAGCAGGGGCTACCGGCCAAGATCATCGTCTTCAACAACGGCGCCCTGGGCTTCATCGAGGTGGAGCAGAAGTCCACCGGCTTCCTGCCCTTCGGCACCAGCCTGGACAACCCCAACTTCGCCGCGCTGGCGGAAGCGGTGGGCATCAAGGGCATCCGTCTTGAACGCCCCTATGAGGTGGAACCCGGCCTGCGCGAGGCCTTCGCCCATGACGGCCCCGTTCTGGTGGACGCCGTGGTGGCGCGCACCGAGCTGCCCATCCCGCCGGCCATCAACGCCGAAATGGCCAAGGGCTTCACCCTGTACATGCTGAAGGCGGTGATGAGCGGCCGGGGCGACGAGCTGGTGGACCTGGCCAAGACCAACCTGTGGCGGTAAGGCCTTTGCCCGCCCTCCCCCGGGCGTCTACAGTGCGCCCCGGGGGGATCGGGGAATGGATCGGAACGAGAGGCGCCCGCCAGTGGCCATCGTGGGCGCCGGACCGGTGGGCTTGGCGGTCGCCATCGACCTGGCGCTGCGGGGCGTGGCGACCGTGGTGCTGGACGACAATGACCGGCTGCCCGCGGGCTCCCGCGCCATCTGCTGGGCCAAGCGCACGCTGGAGATTTTCGACCGGCTGGGCGTCGCCGGGCCCATGGTGGACCGGGGCGTCACCTGGAAGGTGGGGCGCCTGTTCCATGGGGCCCGCCAGGTCTGCGCCTTCGACCTGTTGCCCGAGGCCGGTCACCGCATGCCGGCCTTCATCAACCTGCCCCAGCATGAGGTGGAACGCCTGCTGGTGGCGCGCTGCGCCGACTTCCCCGGGCTGATCGACCTGCGCTGGTGCCACCGGGTAGTAGGCGTCACGCCGGAGGACGCGGGCGTGGCCGCGCGGGTGGAGGCGCCCGACGGCGCCTATGACCTGGTGGCGGACTATTTGATTGCCTGCGACGGCGCCAGGTCGCCGGTGCGCGGCCTGCTGGGCCTGGCCTTCGCCGGCCAGGCCTTCGAGGAACGCTTCCTCATCGCCGATGTGGAGATGAAGGCCGACTTCCCGGCGGAGCGCTGGTTCTGGTTCGAGCCACCCTTCCACGGCGGCCAGTCCGCCCTGCTGCACAAGCAGCCCGACGACATCTACCGCATCGACCTGCAACTGGGCCCCGATGCCGATCCGGCGGAGGAAATGCGGCCGGAGCGCATCATCCCCCGCGTCCGCGCCATGGTCGGTGACCGTCCCTTCCGCCTGGTCTGGACCTCCGTCTACACCTTCCAATGCCGGCGGTTGGCGCGCTTCAGGCACGGCCGGGTAATCTTCGCCGGCGACAGCGCCCATGTCGTCTCCCCCTTCGGCGCCCGGGGCGGCAACGGCGGCATCCAGGACGCGGACAACCTGGCCTGGAAGCTGGCCCTGGTGGTCCAGGGCCGGGCGCCGGCCGCCCTGCTGGACAGTTACGATGAGGAGCGCGGCCGGGGCGCGGACGAGAACATCCTGAACTCCGCCCGCGCCACCACCTTCATGACGCCCAAGAGCGCCATGGAACACCTGTTCCGCCAGGCGGTGCTGGACCTGGCGGTCGACCACGCCTTCGCCCGCCGCCTGGTCAATTCCGGCCGCCTGTCCCTGCCCTGTTCCCTGGCCGGCCTGTCGCCGCAAACCCCAGCCGAGCCCGGCGCCCCCGGCCTGGTGGCCCCCGGCACACCCTGCCCCGACGCGCCGCTGGATGATGGTTTCCTGCTGGACCATCTGGGGCAGGGGTTCACCCTGCTGGCGGTGGGCGACACCGTGGTCCCGGCGGAAACGGGCCTGCCCCTGCTGCGCCTGCCAGCCGGCGGTGTGGTCGCCCAGCGCTACGGCGCCGGCGCCCTTTATCTCATCCGCCCCGACCAGCATGTCGCCGCCCGCTTCCCCGCCGGGGCCGACGCCGCCGCCATCCGCCGCGCCCATCGGCGCGCCCTGGGAGAAACCGCCTATGACTGACATCGATCCCTTGGCCGAGGACAGCCTGGCCCAAGACCGTCTAGGAGGCCGGGGGGATGACATCTACGCCTCCCTTCTAGCCGCGCACGAGGGCCTGGCGTTCGAGGCCAGCGCCGCCCTGAACGCCCGCCTGGTCCTGCTGCTGGTCAACGCCGTGGGTGACGTATCCCTGGTGCTGGCCGCCATCGAGCGGGCCCGTACGACGGGGCCCCACCAAGGTTGCCCCCACCAAGGTTGAATGCCACCCGCCGGCCGGCTGTGGCACCTTGACCCTGGCCCGGGACCTTGCCCGGCGCGAGGAGGCATGGATGCACGACCGTCATGATCCCGAAGACACCGCCGACACGGACACGGCCAAAGCCGGCTTCGTCCGGGTGCGGGGCGCGCGGGAGCATAATCTGAAGAATGTCGATGTGGACATTCCGCGCGATGCCCTGGTGGTGTTCACCGGCGTCTCCGGCTCCGGCAAATCCTCCCTGGCCTTCAGCACCCTCTATGCCGAGGCGCAGCGCCGTTACCTGGAATCGGTATCGCCCTACGCCCGCCGGCTGTTCCACCAGATGAGCGTGCCGGACGTGGACACCATCGAGGGGTTGCCACCGGCCGTGGCCCTGCAGCAGCAGCGCGGGTCGCCCACCGCGCGCTCCTCCGTTGGCAGCGTCACCACCCTGTCCAACCTCTTGCGTATGCTGTACTCCCGCGCCGGCGACTATCCGCCGGGCCAGCCCCTGCTGGAGGCGGAGGCCTTTTCCGCCAATACGCCGGAGGGGGCGTGCCCCACCTGCCATGGCCTGGGCCGGGTGCATGAGGTGACGGAGGCCAGCATGGTGCCCGACCCGTCGCTGACCATACGCGAACGGGCGGTGGCGGCCTGGCCCACCGCCTGGGGTGGGCAGAACCTGCGCGACATCCTGATCACACTGGGCATCGACGTCGATACGCCCTGGCGCGACTTGCCCCGCGAGACGCGCGACTGGATCCTGTTCACCGAGGAACAGCCCGAGGTGCCGGTCTATCCCGGCTTCAGCGTGGCGGAGGTGCGTGAGGCCATCCGGCGCAAGCTGCCGCCCAACTACATGGGCACCTTCTCCAGCGCGCGCCGCCACGTCATGCACAGCTTCGCCACCACGCACAGCGCCATGATGAAAAAGCGCGCGGCCAGCTTCATGGTCAGCAGCCCCTGCCCCACCTGCGCCGGCCGCCGCCTGCGGCCGGAATCGCTGTCGGTGACCTTCGAAGGCCTGGACATCGCGGCCATGGGCCAACTGCCGCTGAAGCGCATAGCGTCCCTGTTCGCCGCCTATGCCGACGATGGGTCGGCGCGGCTGGCGCAATTGCGCCGGACGCGGCCGGAAACGGCCATCGTCATCGCCCGCATCGCCGCCGACCTCTGCCGGCGCCTGGCCGTGCTGCTGGATTTGGGCCTGGGCTACCTGACGCTGGAGCGCAGCACGCCCACCCTGTCGCCAGGGGAATTGCAGCGCCTGCGGCTGGCCACCCAGGTGGTCTCCAATCTGTTCGGCGTGGTCTATGTGATGGATGAGCCGTCGGCGGGCCTGCACCCGGCCGACACCCGGGCGCTGCTGCGGGCGCTGGACGGGCTGAAGGCCGTGGGCAATTCCCTGTTCGTGGTCGAGCATGACCTGGACGTGGTGCGCCACGCCGACTGGATCGTCGATGTCGGCCCCGCCGCTGGCGAGGGTGGCGGGCGCATCCTGTACAGCGGGCCGCCCAAGGGGTTGCGCCGCGTGGCGGCCTCCGAGACCGCCCGCCACCTGTTCGCGGCGGAGGGGGGACGGCGGCGGACGCCGCGCGATCCGCAGGGCTGGCTGCGCCTGGTGGGTGTCACCCGCAACAACCTGACCAACCTGGACTGCGCCTTCCCGCTGGGCGTCATGACCACCGTCACCGGCATCTCCGGCTCCGGAAAATCCAGCTTGGTCAGCCAGGCGCTGGTCGATCTGGTGGGCAAGGCCCTGGGCGCGCCGGTAGCGGTGGAGGAGCCGCCGGCCGACGCCGAGGCCATGCTGGAACAGGAACCGATGGCCGAGACTGAAGGCCGCCTCGAGGGCGGGCCCAAGGACGCGCTGGGCGGCATCAAGCGCCTGATCCGGGTGGACCAGAAGCCCATCGGCCGCACGCCCCGGTCCAACCTGGCGACATACACCGGCCTGCTGGACCATGTGCGCACCCTGTTCGCAGAGACGCCGGAGGCCAAGCGGCGGCGTTACGACGCCGGCCGCTTCTCCTTCAACGTGGCCAAGGGGCGCTGTCCCCGCTGCGAGGGCGAGGGATTCGTCATGGTGGAACTGCTGTTCCTGCCCAGCGTCTACGCCCCCTGCCCAGTCTGCCATGGCACCCGCTACAACGCCCAGACGCTGGAGATCACCTATCGCGGCAAGACCATCGCCGACGTCCTGGGCCTGACGGTGGCGGCGGCATCCGACTTCTTCCATGACGTGCCGGCCATCCAACGGTCGCTGACCGTGCTGCGTGACGTGGGGCTGGATTACCTGCGGCTGGGGCAGCCGGCCACCGAGTTCTCCGGCGGGGAGGCGCAGCGCATCAAGCTGGCGACGGAACTGCAGCGGGCCCAGCGGGGCGGCGCCCTTTACGTGCTGGATGAGCCCACCACGGGCCTGCATCCCACGGATGTGGAGCGGCTGGTGGCCCAGCTGGATGCCCTGGTCGCGGCCGGCAACACCGTGGTGGTGGTGGACCACGACATGGGCGTGGCGGCGGCCAGCGACTGGGTGATCGACATTGGCCCCGGCGCCGGGGACGAGGGCGGGCGCGTGGTGGCGGCCGGGGTGCCGGCGGCGGTGGCGGCGTCGCCCGACAGCCGGACAGCACCCCACTTGCGGCCCTTCCTGCGCCTGGGTTAGGGAAGGCAAAGCCGCCCCGCCACCCAAGACCGGACGCCGATGACCCCCCTTCCCTGGATCGCGCCCTGGATCGCGTTGGCGCTGGCCACGGCCGCCGCCTGGACGGATCGTTTCCGTCTTTGGGCCCTGGGCTTCCTGGCCGTGGCTTACGCGGCGGCGGCCGTGGATGGACAGCTGGGCTGGCCGGCGGGCGGGGCTTTGGCCTTGCTGGGGCTCGCGGCGTGGGCGGTGGGTCCGGGGCGCCCGCCCCTGCTGCGGTCCCTGGGGCATGGCCTGTTCCTGGCGCTGGCCGTCGCCTTGTCCGCCCACCTATGGCCAGGCTTCCACAACCCGCGCGTCATGGGGCCGGCACGCATCACGCCGGATGCCGTGCCTTTCAGCCTGTACCTGAATCTGGACAAGCCACTGGCGGGGCTGTGGCTGTTGATGGTGGTGCCCACGATCCGCGACCTGCGGCCGCCGCGCGCCACGCTGACCGCGGCGGCGGCCGGCTGGCTCGGCGCCTCGGCCGCCTGCCTGGCGGCGGCCCTGGCGCTGGGAGCCGTCGCTTGGGCGCCCAAATACCCGGCCGGCGCCGGCCTCTGGCTGGTCGACAACCTGGCCTTCGTGACCGTGGCGGAGGAGGCGCTGTTCCGTGGCTACATCCAGGGCGGACTGACGCGCCTGCTGGAGCGCTGGCGCTGGGGACGGCCCTGGGGACAAACGGCCGCCCTGCTGGCGGCCTCGGCCCTGTTCGGGCTGGCCCACCTGGGCGGAGGCCCGCGCTGGGTGGTGCTGGGCACCATAGCCGGCGCCGGCTATGGCCTGGCCTACCGCCGGGGCGGGTTGCCGGCGGCCATCCTGGCCCACGTGGGCCTGAACGCCACCCACTTCTTCCTGTTCACCTACCCCATGCTGCAAGCGGCGGGATGACGCGGTCCGCCATGCGAGGTCACACGGTCGCCTGACGCCGATCAAAGCCTTGTTTAGCTGGAGCAAGCTGCGATCAGCCCTGATCACATCTTGCTCCCGGCCTGTTCCACTCCAGGCCCCATTATCCTGAGCCCCCCTCCTTGGAAATCACGGATCTGCCGAGAGCGGCCGGCTTCGCTCTGGCCGCGGCGAGGGGGGCGTGACCCGGGCGACACTCGGCCGGTTCTCATGCCGGGCTCGCGGCGACGCCTTCTTCGATCCTTGCGTCACCACGGCATCAAGCGTTCCGTCAAACCTGATCCGTGACGCCCTGGCGCGTGAACAGCATCGCCAGATAGTTGACCGCCTCGATCCACCGCGCGCTGGCGCCCGCGTTGGCCCGGGCCAGATGGGCTTCAAACCGGCCGGCCAAGTCAGGCTCACGCGCGCTGAACAGGGCCGGATAGTTCAGCCGTTCCCCTGCGGTGCGCGCCGGGGCCTGTTCCTGCCAAATCTCGTTGAGCACCTGGTCCTTGCGGGCCTCGTCGGCGTCAGACCATTCCGGATCCGGCACCAGTTCGCTCAGAATTCCCCAGCTTCTGAACATCTGAACCAATATGCTGGGGGAACTGCTCAGCGGCCACGCCGCCGCTTCCCACACGGAATATTGCAGTTTGCGCCGATCGCCCGGTGGGAACTTTTCTTCCGACAGGGCGACCAACTCGTTCCGGAGGCTGGCCCATTCGGCACGCGCCACCGCCTCCCCGGCCAAAAGCCTCTGGTGAAGTTTCGACAGACGACCAGTGATGTCCGACGGATCGATGTCATCCCGTGGCGGGACCATCATCATCATCAGGAAACCATACAATGGCGGGTTCAGATCCGCCCCCGGCTCGATGGCCGCCACCAAATCCCGCCACGCCGCGATCGCGGCCGCTTCACCGGCATAGGCCGGCATAACATCCAGCAACAGCACCAGGGACGGGGGCAGGCCGTAGACCTCTGAAAACTCCTCACAGTCAATGGACATCAGGCCCGTCAGGGACTTGGCATTCCGTTTGCCCGTGATATGCCCCTGGTCGATCAGTGCGTCGATGCCGTCGATCAGCCGCCGCTTCAAATCCGGACGGCCATGGAACGCGGAGGTGCCCACCGTCATAATTTCTGCTCGATGATGGCCGTGAGCTGGGTGCGCGAGAGGGTGCCGACCCGGCGATGGATCTCCTCGCCGCCCTTGAACAGGATCAGTACGGGCACGGTCTGCACGCCGAAGCGCGCGGCCACGTCCGGCTCCGCCTCGATATCAACTTTATAGACATCCATGGTGCCGTCAAAATCGGAGGCCACCTCGTCAAGTATCGGGGCCAGTGCGCGGCACGGCCCGCACCACGGTGCCCAGAAATCCACCAGGACGGGGCTTCCGGCCTCAAGAACTTTCGAATTGAATTCCACGGTATTCACATTAGTCGCTTTTTTCATTTTGATTCCTCCAGGTCACACACTGCCACTTACAACCATTTCATCGATCCGCAGGGTCGGCTGTCCCACGCTGACGCTTACCGTCTGGCCCGCTTTGCCGCAGGTCGCGATTCCCTCATCCAGCGCCCAGTCATGGCCGACGGCACGGATGTGGCGCAGCGCCTCATGCCCCACGCCCACCAGCGTCACCCCCTTCACCGGGGCGGTGATCTTGCCGTCCTCGATGAGATAGGCCTCGACGGCGGTGAAATTGAAACGGCCGCTGGTGATATCCACCTGACCACCCCCCATCCGGGGGGCGTAGATGCCGCGCGCCACCGACGCGACGATGTCGGTCGGGTCCTCCTGGCCGGCCAGCAGGAAGGTGTTCGTCATCCGCGGCATGGGGAGATGCGCATAGGACTGGCGCCGCGCGTTTCCCGTTGGCGTCATGTCCATAAGGCGGGCGTTCAGGCGGTCCTGCATCAGCCCGGTCAGCACGCCGTTCTCGATAAGGGCGGTCCTCTGCCCCGGCGCCCCTTCATCATCGACGCCCACGCTGCCCAGGCGGCCGGGCAGCGACCCGTCGTCCAGGACCGTCACCATTTCGGGCGCGATGCGTTCCCCCATGCGGCAGGCAAAGACGGAAAGGCCCTTGCGGTGATGGTCCCCCTCCAGGCCGTGGCCGACCGCTTCATGGAACAGGACGCCGGCATAGCCCGGCCCCAATACGACCGGCATCACCCCGCCCGGGGCCGGCCGCGCATCCAGGTTGACGGTGGCGACACGCACGGCCTGGGACACGACCGATGCCACCGCCTCATCCGTCAGGCCCTCCAGCCCGTACCGTCCACCAACGCCAGCACTTCCCTGGGCACGCGTCCCGGCACGCTCCAGCACGACATGGATGAACAGCCGCGTCACCGGGCGCGCGTCGGCAACCAGCTGCCCATCGGTATTGGCGATCAGCACCACGCGATGCGCGGACGACAGCGACGCGTTGACCTGGCGCACGGCGGGATGCGCCGCCCTGGCCTGCATGTCCACCTTCTCCAGCAGTTGGACCCAGGACAACAGGTTGGCGGATGCCAAGGGGTCCTTGCGGGAGTAGAGCCCATGGTCCGTCAACTGCGGAACGAGCGGCACCGAGGGGGCGGCCACCGCCCCGCCGCCCAGCCGGGTCAGAGCCTGCACCGTCCGGTGCGCGGATCTTATGGCCTCCGGGCGAAGGTCACTGGTATGCGCGAAGGAAACCTGATCGCCACGCACCGCGCGGGAGCCCAGCCCCTGGCCGATGGAAAAGCTGCCCGCCGAAACCTTGCCGTTGTCCAGCCGCCACTCGCGCGACTTGGTGCTTTCGAAGAACATGTCGGCGAAGTCGGCCCCCGCCGCCAACTGCTCCAGCGCGCGCGACAGCTCGACCTCATCCAACTGATTGGGATGGAGGATGAGACGCCGGGCCCAATCCATGTTTGGCGGATTGTTCATGCCCGTCCTCCGATATGCATCGCGTCAACCAGAATGGATCCCGTGCGAAAGGCGCCAAATCGCTCGACATCGTCGCCGACATGGGTGATTCCCCGCAGCATCGTGCGCATATCCCCGCTCAAGGTGATGCCGGCAACGGGAAACCCCGGGACGCCGTCCTCGACCCAATATCCCTCGACCGCCCGGTTCCAATGCCCCGTCGCCGGGTCGGTCCGTCCGCCGGTGATCGCGGTGACCAGCAGACCGGTGCCGAGGTGCCGCCGCATCGCCAAGCCATCGCCGCCGGGGCGCCGGCTGGAAAGCGTCAGGTTGTACGGGCCGCTGGCGTTGCCCGTGGTCCGCATCCCCAGGCGCCGGGCGTTCAGGCTGTTCAGGAAGTAGCCGCCGACCACCCCGGCATCGAGGATCGGGCGGCGGCTGCCGGCGACGCCTTCGGCGTCGTAGGCGCCGCTGGCCAGTCCCCAGGGCTCGAACGGATCCTCGATCAGGTCGATATGGTCCGCCGCCACCTGTTCCCCCAGCGCACCGGCCAGGAAGCTGGCACGCCGGTACTGGGCGGCACCCATCAGCGCGCCGACCAGATCCTCGATCAGCACCTGCGCGGTCCGCGGACTGAACAGGACCGGCCCGGTGCCGGATGGCACGGTGCGGGCGCCCAGTTGCCCAGTGGCCCCCCGCAGGGCCCATTCCGCCAACCACGCCGCCGGGCGAAGGTCGCTTCGCCGGCAGGCCATGGACTGCGCGTAGTCCCGGGCCATGGCGCCGTCCCGCGCAGCCAACGCCGAACACCAACGCGCCTGGGTGGAAGCCAGGGTCGCACGGCAAAAGCCGGACGAGGTGACCATCACCGACAAGGCCTCAGAGCAATTGAGCCCCACCTCCGACGTCCGCAATTCCGTCCCGGCCGGCATTTCGACGGCGTGCAACGCCCGCTCCATGCCCGACGCCTCCTCGGCCATCGCCGCGGCATCGTCGCCGGCCGGCTCGTACCGCAGGGGCTGCGGAACGTCATGGGCCAGGTCGGCGGCGTCCGCCAAGCCGTTGTCGGCGTCCGGCTGCGCCCATTGCATGATGCTGACCGCTTCCTGGACCAGGCGCTTGATGGCCTCGGCGTCCAAGGTGGTCGTTGATGCCGACCCAACCCGGCCGTCCTTGAAAACCGTCAGGTTGAGGGACCGATGGCCGCTGCGCACGGCCGTTTCCAGCCGCCCATCCCGCAAGCCAAGCTGAAGTCCCCCACCGGAGACGGCGCTGGCGCTGGCCTGCTTGCCGCCGGCGCATAGAGCCAGCTCGACGGCCTGCTGGCTGGCCGCGCGCAGGTCCGCCTCGCTGTCGCTGATGTAGGCGCTTATCATACGATTTCCTCTTTCGGGGCCAGCGCGGACTGGGTCGCCCCATCCACCGCCAACCTCAGGCAATGGGTATGGAACGGCTTCAGGCGCTCATCATGGACGACGCTGATCAGGGTGACGGACGGCAGCCGCTCAAGCAGGGTGGTGTAGAAGTGGAGCGCGTTCGCCGTGTCCAAAGCGCTGGTGGCCTCATCGAGGACCAAGCGGTCCGGCCGGTAGAGCAGGATGCGAACCAGAGCCAGCCTCTGCTGCTCCCCGGGGGAGAGCTGGTCGGCCCAGGGGCGGGATTCATGCAGCCGCTTGGCATGCTTTTCCAACCCGGCGATGCTGAGCAAAGAGGTGACCTGGCCGTCGTCGTATTGCTCCGGCGAGGCGGGAAAGCAGATGGCGTTCTTCAAGGTCCCGATGGGTAGATAAAGGCGCTGCGGCACGAACATCGTCAGGCCCTGGGACGGCACCCGGACCACCCCGGCGCCATCCGGCCACAAGCCGGCGATGGCCCTCATGGTGGAGCTCTTGCCAACGCCCGATGGCCCCACCACAACCCAGCGCTGCCCGGGCAGGATCGTCCAATCCCCGATGGTCAAGGATGCGTTGTGGTAGAAATCCAGCCGAAGATCCTGGGCGGAGATGGTGCCGCTATCTTCCCTTATAACTTCAATACCCGCGCCTCTTTTCAACTCCAGCGCCTGATCGAAAGCCCAGATACGGTTGACGTTGGCGATTTGCTGAGCGAATGACTGGAAGGCCTGTTGGAAGAACGAAAGGGATGAGGTCATGTGGCTGAAAGCATCCTTGGCGGCCATCACCCCGCCGAATGTCAGCGCACCGGCGAAATACTTGGGAATGGCCAAAAACAACGGCAACACCTGGCCGATGTTGCCAAACGCATGCTGGGTCGCGTTGATGCCCATCTGCGCCAGGATCAGCCGATGATAATTCTTCTTAATGTGATCGAATGCTTCCCGTAGGGACTGCTGTTCCGTCGACGCCGCATTCAGGAAGGCGATTTGCTCCGCGTTGCGACGAATATAGATCAAACCGAACCTGAAATCGGCCTCCAGCTGCTGCTGACGCATGGTGCGGAAAATCAGCGGTCGGCCAACCCAGATGACAGCCCCGGTGGACAGCGCCGTGTACAGCAGGGAATACCAGAGCATATCCCCGGGGATGGAGATGTGGTGGCCCGCGATGAAAAACCGTATCGGCTCCGCCGTATTCCAAAGCACATAGCCAAAGCTTATGCTGGACGTAATGCAGCCAAAAAACCCGATTACTATCGTCAATACGCTCGCAGTAAAGTCCTTTATATCTTCCGCTATTCGTTGATCTGGATTGTCAATCAATCCAGCCCTTTCCAAAGAGTAGAACCCGTTGCCCTCCAGCCATCGCGACACGTACTCCGTCGTCAGGAACGTCCGCCACCTCATGGCGAACATACCGTTGACGTACAGGGTGAAGACGATGGCCAGGGCCCAACAGCCATTGATCAGAAAGAATTTCAGCACCAATGGGAAAAACAAATCGACCTGTTTATTTTGAACGACATCATAAAAAATTATGCTGCCAGTCATTCGACATGACAGCGGTATAGATAACAATAGATTGACTTGCCAAAAGAAATGCAACGCCAGACCAAGCAAACACCCAGTCCGAGGACAGCCAGTACGATGTCAACAGCTTCAGAAAATGACGTAGCCGCACCCCTGTGCTGACGGTTGGGAGCCCGGCCTGTGGCCGGGCTCCCTGCACTGTATCGTTGGATATGCTCATTCAGGCGACACTCGATCTCAGCGAATTAGAAGAATTTGTAAGACAAGGTGGCGCGCCAGGTGCGCGGCTCCAGGATGGGGATGTAGCTGTCGGCAACGGAGACGCCGTAATTGCGGCGGTCGAAGAGGTTCTTGACGCCCACATTGAGCTGCCAGGACTTGTAGGCGCCAATGACATTGACATCGAATTGATTGACGCTCGGAACCTGCTCCGTCCCCTTTGTATTGACGTAAGAGCTGGAATTTCCGTAAAGACCGCCCGAAGCGGTCACCGTCATATCTTCATCGACATGGTAGGCATAGGATGTGTACAGGCTGTACTTCACACGCGGCTGACCGGCCACATAAGCGCCCAACTTGGCGTTCAACTGATCAAACTTGCTGTAGGTGAAGGTGGAAACGACCGTCCAGCCGGGCAGGATGGTGCCCCGCAAATCGAGGTCGACGCCTTTGCTTTCCTGGCCAGGAGCGGCGAGGTAAAAGCCAGGGTGGGCCGGGTCGGAAATCACCACGTTGCTTTGCTGAAGCCGGAACACCGACGCCACCAACTCCAGCCTTTGATTCAGCATGGACAGCTTCACGCCGCCTTCAAGATTCTTGGTATCCATGTCAGGCAGACGATTTTTTTGATAATCCAAAGAAAAATTTGGATTGAAGCCAAGCGCATAGTTACCGAACAACGACAAATTGTCGGTGATCTCATACACCGCGCCGTAACTGGGCACCGCCGACGTGGCAGACGTTTGGCTGGTCGATGGGCGCGGCCCATAAATATGGCTGGTAGTATCGTACCAATTCTGCCGTACGCCGCCGATGAAGTGTACCGGCCCCCAGGTCATGATGTCCTGAAAGTAGAACGCCTTTTCGTTATACTTCAGGGTGTAGGACATCTCATCGATGGACGGGAGCGGTTTGACGACACCGGTCGTCAAGTCGAAGGGGAACATGCTGCCCTTCGACGAGTCCAGCGCATCATCATGCGTCTGAACATAGCTATAGCCGATATTGATATTGTGGTTGATGACAGAGGTGTCGAACTTCAGCCGGGCATAGTTATCCAGGGACCAGGTCCTGTTGCGCTGCTCCTGCGGGTTATTGGATACCAGCAGGTTCGTGGGCGACAACACGACGAAAGGCGCGTAGAACCCGAAACTGAGATCCTGGTTCTGATACTGCCCGCGGCTGACGAGCGTGAGCCAGTCGGTGGCCTTGTGCTCAACCGAATAGCCGACCTCCTTGTCATTCACGTCGAAGCCGGCGTCGGCGGGGCCGATGGGCTGGCTTCTCACCGGGACGATTTGCCCCTTGTACATATAGGTGTAGGGATTGACGCCGGTGGACTGGTCGTAGATCTGGGCGCTCAGGATCGCGTCGGTCTTCTCATCCTTGAACCGCAGGCTGGGGGCGATGAGGTAATTCTGGTCCCCCCGGTAATTCTGCCAATTGTGATCGGCATCGGCACCGGACAGGATCAGACGGCCACTGAGTCTATCGTCGTCGCTCAGCGCGTCGGAGGCGTCGATCGTTCCCTTGCGCCCCTGATAGCTGCCATATTCCAGCGAGGCGTTCAGCAAGGGATCCGCCGTCGGCTTCTTGGTCACCAGGTTGATGGTGCCGCCAAGGCTGGAGGAGCCGTTCAACAGGGCGTCCGGCCCCTTCAACACCTCGATGCGCTCCAACCCCGCCACCGGCTGCGATGCCCCCGCGATGGAGCTGCTTCCCACGGAGGAGGCAAGACCGTTCGTCAGGCCGGTGGACGCAAAACCACGGACGCTATAGGTGTTGCCGCCCTGGACGGTGGCCAGGTTGGGGATGACGCCACCGGCATCCCGAAGCGCATCCTCCACGTTCTGCGCCTGCTGGTCTTCCATCAGCTTGCTGGAAATGACCGTCGTATTGCGCGCCTGCTCACGCAGGGAGGCGCCGCTGCGGCTGGAGGTTGAGGCGTCACGGACCAGCAGGCTGGTCTCGGCCTCATCGCGGTGCGCCATGACCACGATATAGCTGATGATGGTGGGAATGCCTTTGACATCGATAAGCACCAGCCGCGTCCCCGCGATGGCGGCCTCGATGGCGCTGTCGGCGCTCTTTCCACCGGTCACGGCGACGGACGTCAAGCCGCGCACCGCGTCCGGGTCGTAGTCGACCTTCTGGCCCGACTGCCGGCCGATTTCATCCAGCGCCCGCTCCATCGGCATGGACGGCACGTTGATCTGCATATCCCCCGCAATTGCCGGCGCCGCCGCGACAAAGGCCGCAACGGCCGAGACACCGGCCAACAAGTCCCAGCCCTTCATTCCCCTGCTCCTGTTCCGCCAGCCGCCATCGTTGCCGGAATCTTCAAATGATTCCAGACTACAATGTTATGCAGGCTGACTATTATTATCTCGTGTCACCAAATCCTTAAGGAATGGTGCACACTCGCCCGAATTTTGTTTTTCAGTATTTGGCCATTCACCTCTGTATCAGAGGCGATTGGCGGCTTCTTCGCGAGAAGCTAAGAGTTAAATTGGGAGAATAATGCCTACCTGGCAAATCAGTTCTGCCAATGCCCGCATCATTTCAATTTATGAAGGGGAAAGCGCGACGCCTCGTCATGCAGGATGGACACCAGCCAGCGCATAAGCGGTTCCTGGTCGCGATGGGGATGCCATTGCGCCATGATGGACGTGTATTCGCTCGGGAATGGGGTTGCGAGAACCTTCAATGGCAATATACTGGCAAAGAATTGTGCAAACCGGGAGACGGTTGTGACAATCAAATCGGTTCCTATAACAATATTAGGCAGCATCGCATAGCGCGCAGTCCGGACCGCCACGTGACGGCGATCCAGAATATCCAGCGTTTCGGCATTTACATTTACTAATATTTCCATCGACTGGAACATCGCCGCATGGCGGCCCATTAAATACGTCTCCAGTTCCATTTCATGATCAACTACCGGATGATCGTTCCAAACCATGCAGGAGAGCTGTTCGTAGAACAGATGAATCTTCGATAGGCTGTTTGATTGAAAATTTTCCGAGACGATCACCAAATCGATATCTTTTTCCAGCAATACTTCCGCATTCGCATACTGGAAGGGGGCGATGTGGATATCAACGCCCGGCGCCTCCTTCTGAAGGCGCCGAATGACGAGGGGCAGGAAGGTGATCTCCACCATGTCCGGCGCCGCTATGCGGATGGTCCTCCGGTCCGTCGCCGGATCGAAGCTCAGGGTCGTGCCGAAAACGTCCGCCGCTTCCCGCAACAAATGGCGCACGCGGGGACGAAGGGCCTCCGCCAATGCCGTCATTTGCCTTTGGCCGTTACTGTATACGACAAGCTCATCACTAAAGTGCTCCCGCAATTTTTTGAGAGCGAGACTCATCGCAGGCTGACTAATATGCATGCGGGTCGCGGCCTCCGTTATGGAGGCTGTGTTTAGAATGGCGTCGAGGGCGTAAAATTGGTTTAAATTACTTCTCTTGAGAAAATCCAGCCCGCCATTAACCATAACAGCCCTCACGAAAATTTCGACCACCAGCTTCACTCCTCACCACAAACGCTGGCAAGGGGAAAAAATGTCGCCACGATCACTCAGGTCATGCGTTGAATATCTGGTGGTATGAACATCGCCATTGGCGTATTCGCGCTTCAATACACCCAAATGACCCGTTGGCCCTGACATCAATTGGTGAAACCCTCGCGGTGAACTGCCTTTACACCTATACACGGTGGCAGCCGAACCGACGGGAATGCGGAAGTGGGTATAGTCTTTGTGTTCCAGTTCAGGGGGCATGCGGCCATCAACGCCAATATAGAGAGGCCGGAAGGCGCCGACGTTTCCCGCCTTTTTATGTCTTTGCATGGGCATCCTCAGCCGCCGTGGCACGCGCCAACTAGCCGCCGCCACCGCCTCGACCAAGCCAAAATTTATAGCTACAGGCCGAGGACTTCCAAATAGATACGTCCTTGTTGCCACGCATTTGCTGTAATTCTATCTAATAGAGGACGATTTCTCTATAATTGAAACTTATTATTTCATAACTTCGTCATTTCAATGGTCGCCATTTATATCCTTCAGCATACAGACAAGCCTGAAGGCCCAACATTAGCACTTTATTAATCCATAAGGTCTAATCCGAAAGGGATAACACCAACCAACTCCAACGGTACGAAATGAACCTTTTCTCTTCCATGAAGGTCGGTCGGAAGCTGGCCGCCGCCTTCGCGGTCATCGTCGCCGTGACGCTGATCGCCTCCGGCATCAATTACCGGGCGCTGTCCACCATCCACGAAACGACCGGGTGGGCGGACCACACCCATAAAGTGCTGGAGCGCCTCAGCAGCGCCATGGCCGCCATGGTGGACGGGGAAACAGGTTTACGCGGCTATCTTATCGGCGCCGACAGCAAATTCCTGGAGCCTTACCAGAAGGGCCAGGCAGCGTTTGAGGCGGCCTTCCTGGAAGTGAAATCCCTGACGGCGGACAATCCTGCGCAACAGGCGCGCCTTGATGATTTGCGCCGCTTTGAACAGACGTGGCGCCGGGACGTGGCAGAAAAGGAAATCAGCCTGATGGGCAAGCCAGAAACGGTGGAGCAAGCCCGCAAGCTGGAGGCCAGCGGCACCGGCAAGGCGTCCATGGACGGGATACGTGCGAAGGTCGCGGAAATGGACAAGGTGGAACGCGACCTGCTGGCGCAACGCGCCGTGCTTCAGGCCGACGCGCTCAGCACAGCCACGTCGGTGGCGCTGGTCAGCAGCGGTCTGTCCATCCTTCTCGCCGCCATTATGGCGTGGGGCCTTACTCGGGCTGTGGCCAGGCCCATCGTGGACATGACGGCGGCAATGCAGACCCTGGCCGGTGGCAACACCAGCGTGGAAATTCCCGCCCGTGATCGTCAGGACGAGATCGGCGGCATGGCCCAGGCCGTCGGCGTGTTCAAGGACAACATGATCGAGGCGGAGCGCCTGCGGTCGGAGCAGGAGGCGCTGAAGCGGCGCGCGGAGACGGAACGCCGTCAGGCGATGCTGGATTTGGCCAGCGCCTTCGAGAACCGCGTGGGCGGTGTCGTCAACGGCGTGACGTCGCAGGCCACGGAATTGCTGGCCACGGCCCAGACCCTGAGTTCCTCGTCCGACAACGTCGCCCGCCAGGCGGGAACGGTGGCGGCCGCCTCCATGCAGGCGACGCAGAATGTGCAGACGGTGGCGGCCGCCACGGAAGAGCTGTCCGCCTCCATCCAGGAGATCACGGCGCAGGTGTCACGCTCGACCCAGATGATTTCCAGTGCCGTTACTCAGGCCGACCGCACCAATGGCGAGGTGCAGGGCCTGATGCAGTCGGCCCAGCGCATCGGCGAGGTGGTGACGCTGATCAACGACATCGCCAGCCGCACCAACCTGCTGGCCCTGAACGCGACCATCGAGGCGGCGCGCGCCGGGGATGCCGGCAAGGGCTTCGCCATCGTCGCGTCCGAAGTGAAGTCGCTGGCCACCCAGACGGCGCAGGCGACGGACGAGATCCGTGCGCAGATCACCGGCATGCAGACGGCGACGGAAGCGTCGGCGAAGTCCATCCAGGGCATCGCCGATATCATCAATCAGGTGAATCAGGCCGCCACCACCATCGCCGCGGCGGTGGAGGAACAGGCCGCGACCACGAACGAGATCACGCGCAACGTCCAGCAGGCCGCTCAAGGCACCAACGACGTCTCTCAGACCATTGCGGAAGTCAGCGGCGCGGCCCAGGAAACCGGCGGCGCCGCGGGCGAGGTGCACTCGGCCGCCAACGACCTCAGCAAGAACGGCGAATTGCTGAAGCAGCAGGTCGACACCTTCCTGCGGGAGATCCGCGCCGCCTGAGGCGGCGGCCCCTTCCGTCTCCCTCTTTTTCTCCTGGCGAAGGCGCGCCCATGGCGGCGCGTCCAAGCCCCGGCTCAGTCCCAAGGACGGTGGAGTTTCCATGCGCCCGTATTCTTTGCCCCGTATCACCGGCTTGCTGGTGACCGCCGGCCTGTTCATACATGCCTCGGCGGGCGCCGCCGAACCCCCGGGCGCACCGGCCCTGGGCGACCGTCTCGCCAATGCGGGCCTGTCCCTGACGTTGGACTATACCGGCGAGGCTGCGGCCAATCCCAGCGGTGGCCTGCGGCAGGGTAGCGCCTATGCCGGCCAGCTTCATGCGGGCGCCGACGCCGATCTGGAGCAGGTCCTTGGCCTGGACGGCACCGTCCTTCATGTGGCGCTGACGCAAAGGCATGGCCGCAACCTGGCCGCCGACGCCATTGGCAACAACACGTCGGTGCAGGAGGTCTATGGCCTGCAGAATTTGCACCTGCTGACCCTGACCTTGGAAAAAAGGCTGCTCGACGGACGCGTCGACATGGAGGTGGGTCGGATGGTGGCCAACGCGGCCTTCCTGAACAATCCGCTCTATTGCCACTTCCAGACCAACGCCATTTGCGGCAACCCGGTTTTCGTCAACCACGTCAGCAACTACACCTCGGCGCCGGGCAGCAGTTGGGCGGGGCGGGTCAAGGCCGACCTGACCGATACCCTCTACGCCCATGTCGGCGCCTATGAGGCCAATCCCCGGGATCAATCACCCACCGGCCATGGGCTGCATTTCGGTACCGACGGCGCCACGGGCGTGGTCGTACCGTTCGAATTGGGCTACGCCCCCGGGGGCCGGGCGTCGGGCCTGCCTGGGCATTACCAGGTGGGCGGCTGGTACGACAGTTCGACCTACAGCGACCCCTTGAACGATGCGATGGGCCGCCCGTCCGTGCTGACGGGCCGGCCCGGCATGAACCAAGCAGGGCGCTGGGGCGCTTCCGGCCGCTTCGACCAGGTCGTCTGGCGCTCTCCGTCGAACCCGGCACGGGCGCTGTCCGTCTTCGGTGTGGCGATGGCCAGCGTGTCGGGGCGCGCGGTTGAGGATCGGTATTTCGCGCTGGGCGTGGTGCAGACCGGCCTGATCGAGGGCCGCGACCAGGACACCCTGGGCTTCGTGGTCACCGACCAGCGGTTCAGCGATTTGACATTGGCCCGGATCGCCGCGGCGCGCGCCAGCGTCGGCAGCACCGTGTCCGCCGCCCGGCATGAGGTGATGATGGAATTGGCCTACGGGATGCAGGTCACGTCCGGCGTCCGCGTTTCACCCAATCTGCAATACATCGTGAATCCTGATGTCACCGCCCGGCCGTTCACGCGCGACAATCCGGCGGATGCCTTCGTCGTGGGGCTGAAGTTCACGGTGGATATCGCCCATATCCTGCGCGGGGTCTCTTTATGATGGTCGTTGCGTAGGCGACCGGGGGTCGAGCGAACGGGTCGGTTCCATTCGGGGGGCTGGCCTTTTCGGCCGCGTAACCTATTTCCTCATTCACGCATCGCAAGAGCGTTCCATCCTTCGGTCAGGATCTGCGAGCGCAACCACGTGTTCCAATCCCTACGTACCCGCCTGGTGGCGCTACTCCTCATCGTTGCCTTCGCCGCCGTCGCCATCGGCGCCTTGATGACCGGCCTGTTCCAACGGTCGGCCGCGGCTCAAGTCGGGCAGATGGAAGCGGAAGCCGCGCGCGCCTGTGAGGCGCAGTCCGGCGCCTTTCGGTTCTACGTGAGCGGCTGGCACAGCCACGACCCATCCTCCAGCCTGTCAACAATTCGCGAGGGACTAGAGCCGGTGGTCCAGAGCGCATTGCATGACCGGCCTGGCATTGAGGGCGGGATATGGCAGGACGGTGAAGGATCATTGGCCTACGCCTATCCCAGCTATGAGGGCGCGGGCCCGAAGACCGACCTGCCGCGGGCGGAATTGACCCGCATCAAGGCGATCAACCAGGCAGCCTTGGGTGAGGGTCATACCGTCACCGCGCGCTACCGGGCGTCGACCGAGGTCCTGATCCTCGCCGCCTGTCCGTTGCCGGGCCCGCTGCCGGGACTGACGGCATGGACCATGACGCGGGTGCGGACCCTGGAGGGCCACGGCTACCAGCAACTCATGACCGGCCTTGGGCTGCTTCTCATCATCGTCCTGGCTGCCGGCGGGCTGCTGACGCAGCTGACCATGACCTGGTCGCGGCACATAACGCGCATTGAGACGACACTCGCCACGCACGATGTCAACGACCTTCCCGTCCTGCCCTCGACGGGGGAACGGGAACTGGACCGCATCGTGCGGGCCCTCAATGAGGCGGGGGAAAGGCTGGCGACGGCCCGGCGGCGGGCGGAAACCATGGCGCGGGAGGTGGCGACCAGCCAGCGTCTCGCCGCCATCGGGCGGGTCACGGCCGGGGTGGCGCATGAGATCCGCAACCCCATCGCCGCGATGAAACTGAAGGCGGAAAACGCCCTGGCCGGCGATGCCACCCGCAAGGAACAGGCATTGGGCGCTATCCTTGAGCAGATCGACCGGCTGGACGCCCTGCTTCACCGTCTTTTGAGCGTCACCGAACAGGACACGCCGGCCTATCAGCGGGTTCACCTGGCGGATTTCCTGGATCGCATTGTGCGGCGGCACGCCGACGTCGCCGCCACCCGGGGCGTCGCGGTGAAAAGCGAGGCCGCCGTGCAGCACGCCCGGTTCGATCCCGGCCAATTGGAGCGCGCATTGGACAACCTGATCCTGAACGCCCTGCAGGTGGCACCCCAGGACAGCACCGTCCATGTCCGCGCGCGCCTTGCCGAAGATCACCTGATCCTGGCGGTGGAGGACAGGGGGGCCGGGCCGCCGCCCCATCTGCGCGACGAGCTTTTCGAACCCTTCGTCACCGGCCGCGCCGACGGCACGGGCTTGGGCCTGTCCATCGTCCGCGAAATCGCGGCCGCCCATGATGGCGTCGCGCGCTTCCATCACACCAACGGCGCAACCACCTTTGAGATCGTCCTGCCATGGCAACCGTGCTGATTGTCGATGACGACGCGGCCTTGCGCGACGCGCTTGGCGAAGTGGTCGCGGACTGCGGCCACGCCCCCCGTTTCGCCCCTTCGGGGGAGATCGCGTTGACGATGCTCGCGAACGACACCGTCGATGCCATGATCCTGGACCTGCGCATGCCCGGCCTGGACGGGCTGGAGGTCCTGCGGCGCGTCCGCACCCGTTCCACATCATTGCCGGTCACCGTGCTGACGGCCCACGCCTCGGCGGCAAACACCATCGAGGCCATGCGCCTGGGCGCCTTCGATCATCTGACGAAGCCAGTGGGCCGCGCGGAACTGGTCCGGGTCGTGCGGGGCATGCTGGCCCTCAACGAGGGCTGGGCCGGCTCGAACGGAAAGCCGGCTGTCCAGCCGGAAGGCCTCATCGGCGTCTGCGAGGCGATGCGCGCGGTCCAAAAGACCATCGGCCTGTTGGCCGACAGCGATACCACGGTGCTGATCACGGGGGAGACGGGCACCGGCAAGGAAGTCGTGGCCCGCGCCATCCACGACCACGGGAACCGGGCCGCCGCGCCCTTCGTGGCGGTCAACTGCGCCGCCATTCCGTCGGAACTGATGGAAAGCGAGCTTTTCGGCCATGTGAAGGGCGCCTTCACCGGCGCCTCCACCGACAGGATGGGTGCGTTCCGCCAGGCCGCCGGCGGAACGCTGTTCCTGGATGAGATCGGGGACATGGATATGGCCTTGCAGGCGAAGATCCTGCGGGCCTTGCAAGAGCGCACCGTCACGCCGATTGGGGGCAAGCCCCTGTCGGTGGATGTGCGGGTCGTGGCCGCCACGCACCGCGACCTGCGCCAACGGGTCAGGGAGGGCGGTTTCAGGGAGGATCTGTTCTACCGGCTGCATGTCATCCCCATCCATCTGCCGCCCCTGCGGGAACGGCGGGCGGACATTTTGCCTTTGGCCGAGGCATTCCTGGCGCAAGCCGGAAACAAGGCCCTGGATGCAGACGCCGCGGCCCGGCTGGTGGCCCACAATTGGCCCGGCAATGTCCGGGAGTTGCGCAACGTGGTGGAGCGGGTGGCGGTCCTGGTACGCGGCCCCGTCGTCACCGCAGCCGACATCGATTTCCTGGGCCGGTCGGACCATCCGCGGCCCGCTGACGGGCCGGCGGACCCGCCGGATGATGACCTGGCCTCGGCCGTGGCCAAGCTCGAGACGGCGATGATCCGCCGCGCGCTGGACCGGTGTGCCGGGAATCGCACGGAGGCGGCCCGCCTGCTGGGCATCCATCGCCCGCTGCTGTACGCCAAAATGAAGCGCTATGGCATTGAGGTGTTCGAAGAGCAAACGGCCAGTGTCTCGAATCCGGACGCCGCCGAGGGCGCGTGATGTCCTCAAATAACTGAAATATATAGACTCTTCCCATGGCACGGCCTTTGCCAAACAACGCCTGGTCCCGATACCCAGGAGTAAAGGCTCATGCCCATCCTTCGGAATGTCGGCCTGCTGGCCGGTACAGCGCTGTTGGTCATCCAGGCCACCAGCCACGCCCAAGTGGCGTCCCCCCCTATCCCGCCGCCGCCCGCACAGGGGGCGACCCCGGCGCCGCTCTATGACATGACGCAACTGCCCGCGGTGCGGGGCGTGGTCCGCCAGTTCACGCAAACGCCCCGCGGCGACATCGACGGCCTGATCCTCGCGGACGGCACCGAGGTGAAGACGCCTCCGCACCTGTCCAGCGAGATCGCCTACGCCATCCGGCCGGGCAACACCGTGATCGTGCACGGCCTGAGGGCGGCGGCGCTGCCCCTGGTACGCGCTATCTCGATAACCGACGAGGCGACGAAGTTCACCATCAGCGATGACGGCCCTGGGCCCGGCCGCCGGCTGGATGCCGCCGGCGGCACCCCCACCGTGTCGAGCGGACGGGTGCGCATGCCGCTGCATGGGCCGGAGGGGCAGGTCGATGGCGCCTTGCTGGAGGACGGCACCGTCCTGCGGCTGCCGCCCGATGCCTACCGCGCCGTTACGGAGCTTAAACCCGGCCAAACCGTGTTCGCCGAGGGACCCGTCCTCACCACCGCCTTCGGCCGGGTTGTCGAGGTGAGCGCCATGGGAACCACGCCTGACCGCCTGGAACCCGTCACCCCGCTGCCGCCGGCGCCCCCCGGTCCGCCGCCACCGCCCAGGCCCTGACGCCGTCACCCCCTGCTTCTTTCATGGGAGGCGGCCCTGCGCCGGGAAAAGAAGGAGATCAGCGGGTGGCGGTTCATGCGCCTGGGTGCCGTGACGATGCCCCCCGCCCTCTTGCCGGCCCTGCTCGCGCTTCTTTTCGGAGGCCCCCCGTGACGCCGAACCTTTCACCGCTCAAAAACCTGAATGCCCTGGATGCGCTGAATTTCCTGCTTGCCGACGTGCGGGGTGCCCTGGGGCCGTTCCTCAACGTCTTCCTGGTCACGCAGCAGGGGTGGAGTCAGTCGGCGGTCGGCGTCGTGACCATGGTCGGCGGATTGCTGGGCCTGCTCGCCCAGGGGCCGGCCGGCGCGCTCATCGACGCCGCGCGCGCCAAGCGCGAGCTGGTGGCCGCCGGCCTGGGCATGCTCGCCATCGGCAGCCTTGTCATCTTCGCGGTTCCCACTTTCTGGCCCGTCATGGTGGCCAACGCCACGCTGGCGGTGGTGGGCGATATTTTCGGCCCTGCGGTGGCGGCCCTCACCCTGGGTCTGTACGCCCGGGCCCAGTTGGCCGGCCGCATGGGGCGCAACGGCGCTTTCGACCATGCCGGCAATGTGTTCATCGCCATCGCCGCCGGGATCATGGGCCGCCTTTTCGGCCAGCGCGCCGTTTTCCTGCTGGGGCCCGTTTTTGCACTGCTCGCCATCTGGGCCGTCCTGTCCATTCCGGCCGCGGCGATCAATCATGACCATGCCCGGGGGCATGACCAGCCGGCCCGAGAGCCGCGCGAGACGCATCTGTCCGCCTTCATCAGGTGCCGGCCGCTCATGATCTTCGCCGGGTGCGGGCTGCTCTTCCACTTCGCCAACGCCCCGCTGCTTCCCCTGGTGGGCCAGAAGCTGGCCAACGCGAATCCGGAGTGGGCGACCGCGATGATGTCGTCCTGCATCGTCGCCGCTCAGCTGGTCATGCTGCCCATGGCGCTGTTCGCCGGTCATTATGCGCAGAAATGGGGTCGCAAGCCGGTTCTGCTCATCGCGTTCGCCATCCTGCCGGTCCGGGCCTGCCTCTACGTCGTTTCCGACAACCCGGCCTGGCTTATCGGCATCCAGCTTCTGGATGGGGTCGGTGCCGGTCTGGTCGGTGTCCTGACGCCGCTGATCGTCTCCGACCTGACAGGCGCCACCGGTCATTACAACCTGGCCTTGGGCCTTATCATGTCCGCCCAGGGTGTGGGTGGGGCGATCAGCGGACTGGCGGCAGGCGCGATTGTCGATAGGCTGGGATACCCGCCGGCATTCATGAGCTTGGGACTTGCCGCTGGTGTGGCGGCAGTGGCGTTGGCGATGTTCTTTCCCGAAACCGGCACTCCAGCCGCGCCACCCGAGCGGATGAAGGCCGGGAGGAAACCTGTCTCCTGATGTCGTAACCCATTCATGACAGGGGAATTTACACGATCAGGTGACTTCATCAGATCGCGTTCGCTTCAAATGCCCGGCGGCTTCGCCCGATCATCTCCCCGGCCGTCAGCGATGAGGGCGGCCAGCACGGCTTGGCCCAGCGCCAAGCCGCCATCGTTGGCCGGCACCTGGCCGTGTATCACGGGCCGCCAGTCCGCGGCCCGCAGGCGGGCTTGAAGTTCATGCAGGATGATGCGGTTCTGCAGCACACCGCCCGACAGCGCGACCAGGGCGCCGGGACCGGCCCCCGCCCGCCCCGTCGCCTGCACCAGCGCCTCCACCAGGCCAAGGTGGAAGCGGGCGGCGATCAGCCCCGGCGCCTCTCCGGCGGCCAAGTCATCCAGTAGCGCCCGCCACATCGGGGCCCAGCCGACCACCACAGGATCGGCGCCCCCAAACGCCGCCGGATAAGGACGCGCGGTGGCGACGTGGGGACGCGCCAGCGCCTCCAGCGCCATCGCCGCCTGCGCCTCATGCCCGATGCGCGCGGGATGGATACCCAGCGCCGCCGCGACCGCGTCGAACAGCCGGCCCGCCGAGGAACAGGGTGGCGCGTTGGTGCCGGTTTCCAGCATGCGTTCCAGCACGGCCACAGGCGCGGCAGGCGGCAGGTGGTTCAGCACGGGCGCGGCCTGGTCCCGCCACGTTTCACCGAAGGCTTGACGTAGCTGGGCCACCAGGTTGCGCCACGGCTGGCGCATCGCGGCGGCCCCGCCGGCAAGGGCCACGGGCGCGATATGGCCGGCGCGGGTCACGCCGCGATATCCCCCGCGCAGGATCTCGCCGCCCCATAGCGTTCCATCCGGGCCCAGGCCCAGGCCGTCCAGGATAAGGCCGAAGGCGCCGTCCCCCCCCTCCGCCAGCCCGATGCCGGCGTCCGCCAGGCAGGCGGCCATATGGGCATGATGGTGGCCCACGGACACCAGCCGGGCGCCGCATTCCCGCGCCAGCCCGGCGCCCAGCGTGGTCGAGAGATAATCCGGATGGATGTCGACCGCGATCACCTCCGGTGTGAAATCGAACAGGTCGCGGTAGAGGCGCAGCAGGACCCGGTAGTCATCGAGCGCGGCCGCGTTCTCCAGATCGCCGATGTGCTGGGACAGGATGGCCTGCCCCTCCCGCAGCAGGCAGAAGGTCGCCTTCAGTTCGCCGCCCATGGCCAGGGTGGGCGGCAGGCCTTCGAAGCCCGACGGTAGAGCCAATGGTGCCGGTGCGTAACCCCGGGCCCGGCGCAGGAGGGCGGGCGCACCGCCGGTGGCGGCGACCACGCTGTCGTCCAGGCGGTTGAGAATGGCCCGGTCGTGCATCAGCCAGGCATCGGCCAATCCGGCCAGGCGAACCCGCGCGTCCTCGTTGGTGATGACTTGCGGTTCATCCGACCGGTTGCCCGACGTCATCACCAGGGGGCCGTCCACCCGGGCCATCAGCAGGTGGTGCAGCGGCGTGTAGGGCAGCATGAAGCCCAGATGGTCCTGGTCCGGCGCCAACCCATCCGGCAGCGGCGCGCCATCGGGCCGCCTGGGCAGCAGCACGATGGGTGCCGCGGGCGACAGCAGCAGGGCACGGGCCGCGTCGTCCAGCCGGCAATACCGCCCGACCTCCTCCACCGATCCGGCCATCACCGCGAACGGCTTGGCATCGCGCGCCTTGCGCCGCCGCAATTCCGCGACCGCCTTCGTGTCAGCGGCATCACAGGCCAGGTGGAAGCCACCGATACCCTTCACGGCGACGATGCCGCCCGCGCGCAGCAGCGCCGCTGCCGCGTCCAGCGGATCCACCCCCGTCTCTGGGGCGGGTTCCAGCCACAGCCGGGGGCCGCAGGCGGGGCAGGCCGTCGGCTGGGCATGGAAGCGGCGGTCAGCGGGGTCGGCGTATTCGGCGGCGCACGCCGGGCACAGGGTGAAGGCCGCCATGGCCGTGTTGGCGCGGTCATAGGGGATGGCGCTGACGATGGACAGCCGGGGACCGCAATGGGTGCAGTTGCCGAAGGCATAGCCCTGGCGCCGGTCGGCGGGGTCGAACAGTTCCGCCCGGCAGGCGGGGCAGGTGGCCGCGTCGGGCACGATGCCCGTCCGCGCTAATCCAGCGGCACTGGCGGCGATAGTGAAGCCACGGGGCGCCGGACCACGGTGGGGGAAGACCTGGATGGCGTCGATGCGCGCCAGGGGCGGCGCCTCACGGCGTAGCCGGTCCTGAAAGCCGTCCAGCGCCGCAGGATCGCCCCAGGCGTGGATGATCACGCCTTCACCGTCATTGGCGACATCACCGGCAATATCCAGCATGCGGGCCAGGCGCCACACATGGGGCCGGAAGCCCACCCCCTGGACCAGGCCCCGCACGCGGATGCGACGGCCCGCCATGGCGCCGGCGGCCTCCATCAATGCACCGTGCAGACCATGCACGGGTCGAAGGAACGGACGATGTGCTGCACGGCCACCGGCTCGGCCTCGCCCTCACGGACAGGGGCGCCGCGCAGCGCCTGCTCCAACGGCCCGGGCGTACCGGCGGCGTCGCGGGGGGAGAAGTTCCAGGTGGTGGGGGCGATGATCTGGTAATTGGCGATACGGCCCCCCTCGAGCGTGACCCAATGGCCCAGCGACCCCCGGGCCGCCTCCGTCAGGCCGGCCCCCTCACCCGCCGCCGGCAGGGGCGTGTGATCGATGAAGGGGGCCGCCGGATCGATGGCGCGCAGCCAGCGCTCCATGGCCATGGTGACCAGGGCGACCTCCAGCAGCCGCGCCACCACCCGCGCCTCGACCGTCGCGCCATCCCGTGCCACCAGGTCACGCGGCAGCGGATGCCCGGCGACCAGTTGGCGCGACAAGGCGCCCACCTCCGCCACCTCGCCGTCCAGCCGCGGCGCCTTGCACCAGGAATAGGCGTCATCCCGCGTGGCATCGGGCGGCAAGCCGGGGTCGCGGGGGGACCGCGGCGCCCCGTCCGGCGCGGCCTGATACCAGGCGTGGCTGACATCCTCGGTGATGCGGTCCACCGGCAGGACGCCACCGACGCCCCGCCTGAACAGGCCCCGCGGGAACAAGGGCCCGTCCGATGACGGATAGGCGCCGAAACTCATGTGCCGCAGGTCGGTACGGCCCAGGCGATTCAGGCCAACCGCCTGGGACACGGCGACGAAGCGGGCGAAGTCACCCCGGTCGGCCTTCGCCTCCGCCCAGGCCAGCAAAGCGTCGCGGGTCGACAAGGCCGCCACCGCCTCCAGCGCATCGGCGAACAGGGTGCGCTCCAGGAAGCGGCGGAAGGCGGCCAGCAGGGCGCCCAGCCGTGCCAGTTCGGCCCGCGATACGGCGCGCGTCGATCCGCCGGGCTGAACCGCCAGGGTATGGGGCCACTTGCCGGCCAGGATACCCAGCAGGTTCATCAGCTCCGCCCGGGCGGGCAGGAACTCCTGCGCCGCGCCGCCCTTCACCGCCGTGAACCGCGCGGCCGTGTCCGCATGCCAGGGTTCCCCCGCGTAAACGGCGCGGGCGAAATCGGGCATGAAGAACAGGTAGAAGTGCGTCAGGTGGTCGGCGACGTTCTCCACCGCGTGGATCAGATTCATGGCCAGACCGCCATTGGCCGGCAAGGGCCCGGAACCGGTCGCCGCCAGCGCGCGCGCCGCGGCCACGGATTGCGACACGGAACAGATGCCGCAGATGCGCGGCGCGTAGACCAGCGCGTCCAGCGCCGGCTTGCCCACCAGCATGGCCTCGAACCCGCGATAGAGCGGGGAGACGACGCGGGCATCGGCCACCATGCCGGCGCTGATGTCGAGGCGCACCTCAAGATCCCCCTCGACACGGTTGAAAGGACCGACGATCAGGCGGCTCATGCGCTGTCCTTGCGCTTGTCATGGGGAAGAAGGACCGGTGCTGGCCGCGCGGCGTTGTCGCGCAACCGCTTGGGCGTCGCCGCCTTGGAGAGGGATGCCAGCGCCACGAACCACGCCTTGGGCATGTCCGTCGGCAGGCCGATGGGTATGCCGGCCACCTTGGGTGTGACGGCGAAGGCGTGGCCCGGTTCCTCAAACCCCGGGGCCGTGCAATTGATGCACGCATAATTGCCGTCCAGGCAGGAGCCGCCGCCGTTCCACGGCCGGATGTTGCAGTCGGCCCGTGCCTGCGTGCCCTTGCAGCCCAAATTCTCCATCATGCAGCCCAGGTCGCCCGGCTGTTCCGCGCTGGCCTTGAACTCATAGAATTCATTGCGGGCGCAGCCGTGGTGGACCAGGTGGGCGGTATAGGCCAGGGGGCGCTCCCACTCATCCAGATCCGCCCCGGTCAACGTGCCGGCGCCGATCTGCAGCAACGTGTCGGTGAACCAGCCGGGGTGGATGGGGCAGCCGGCGATATTGATGACGGGCAGACCCTTGGCGGAGCGGAATCCCGCCCCCAGCAGGCCGCCGGCGCGGGTGCCGTCATAGGCCAGGCCGCACGCCTCCACCTCGTTACCGCCGGCGGCGGTGATACCGCCGAAGGCCGCGCAGCTGCCCACGGCCACGACATAGCCGGCCCGGCGGGCGATGGCGGCGACCCAGTCGCGCATGGGCTTGCCCGTCCCGGCCATCAGGTGGAAGCGGCCGGTGCCGCCGGGCCCGTTGATGACCGACCCCTCCAGGCACAGGATGTCCACCGGCTGGTCGCCCGCGGCCACGGCTTCCAGGATGGCCCGCGCTTCCCCGCCCGTCGCCTCGCTGAGGGACGGGTGCCACAGCAGTTCGACGTTGGCCGCCGCCAGGGCCGTCAGCAAATCCGGCTTCTCCGCCCCCAGCAGGGACAGGGTGCAGCCGCCGCAGCCACCGGATTGGAGCCACAGGAGCCGCAGCGGGCGGGCCGGTTCAGATATTGCGGTCATCGACGGGCACCTTCAGGGTGAAGGCGGCGCCACCGCCTTCCGCTTCGGCATGGCTCAGACTACCGCCCAACTTTTCCGCCATGTTGTAGCTGACATACAGCCCCAGGCCGGTACCGCTGCCGATGGGCTTGGTGGTGAAGAAGGGTTCGAAAATCTTGCTCTGGTTCTCCGGCGGGACGCCAGGGCCGTTGTCGGCAACCGTCAGGACGATGCACCCGTCCTGTTCCCCCGCCGTGATGCGGATAAGGGCGCTGTCGCGGCCGTTCACGGCGTCCACCGCGTTCTGCACCAGATTGACCAGGATCTGGTGCAACTGGCCCTTGAGGCCCACCACCTCCAACGCGACCGGCAGCTCCAGCCGCACCTCCGGCTTGGTACGCTGCGTCTTGATCACCCAGTCGGTGGCCGTGTGGATCAGGCGGACCAGGTTGAACGTCTCGGGCTCCTCACGCTGGTTGGAGGAGAAGCGCCGCAGATCCTGCACGATGTCGCGCACCCGCTCCGCCCCCTCCAGCGTGCCGTCGACCAGGGGGCCTATGTCGGCCAGCACCTTGTCGATGCGCAGGCTGTCGCGCAGGGCCGCCAGCTCCGCCCGCGGCTTGCCGGCATCGATGGCCGCGAGATAGCCGGTGATGGCGGCGCCATACCGCTTCAGCGCGTACATGTTGCCGAACACGAAGCTGATGGGGTTGTTGAGCTCGTGCGCCACCCCCGCCACCAGCCGGCCCAGCGCCGCCATCTTTTCCGAGGTCAGCAGCTGCTGCTGGGTCTGCCGCAGGCGCTGGTGCGCCTTGTCCAGATCCCGGTAAGCACGCAGCAGTTCGCCCACGGGCCGGCCGGCCAGGACCATGCCCGCGAACCGGCCGCGCGCATCGCGACGGGGCGCCCCGTTCACGGACACGGCCGCCCGCTGGCCATCCGCCGCCAGCAGGTGCCAGCCCTTGTCCTCGATGGCGCGCCCCTCGGCCAGGCAGGCCCGGATGTCGGCATGGTCGGCAGGATCGAACAGATCCAGCAAGGGGAGCGCCAGCAAATCACCCTCCTCCCGCCCCAGCGCCGCCGTCAGCGCCGCGTTGACCCGCAGCACGGCGCCGGCCGCATCGCAGACGATCAGCACGTCATTCATGGCCCCCAGGACGGAGTGCATGAAGTCGCGCGCCTGCTGCAGGCGCTGGTTCTGTTCCTCCAGCGCCACCTGCGAAGCCACGAGGTCGCTGTAGACCACATCCATGCGGCGGATGACGTCGATCCACAACTGCTCACCCTCGCCTTCGGCCTCGGGCGGCGGGTCCCCGAAGGGCAGCACCGGCTCATGGCTGCCCATGGCTCAGCCCCCCGCCATGCGCTTGGGCGCAAGAGGGTGGACGTTCTCCAGCCCGTAGCGTTCCAGCTTGGCCCGCAACCCCACGCGGGATAGCCCCAGTTCCCGCGCCGCCTGGCTTTTGTTCCAGCGGTGGCGGATCAGGGTTTCCCGGATGATGCGCGCCTCCATGGCGCTGACCCGCTCGCGCAGGTCGCCGGCCAGACCGGCTATGTCGGCGAAATCGTCCTCGCGCGCACCGGCCCCCTGGGGCTCGGCCCGCAGGATGTGGGGCGACAGCAGGTCCGCCTCCAGCCGCCGCCCTTCCGTGGCCCGCACCATCAGGCGCTGCACCTCGTTCTGCAGCTCGCGGACATTGCCCGGCCAGTCATAGCGGGCCAGGCAGTCCAGCGCCTCCGGCGAAATCCCGGGCACGCGCTTGCCCATCTGCGCCATGGCGCGATCCAGCAGCACCTCCACCAGCAGGGGCAGGTCGCCCTTGCGGTCCTTCAGGTCGGGCAGGCGGATGATCATACCGGCCAGGCGGTAGAACAGGTCGGCGCGGAAGCGCTTGGCCCGGACCTCCTCCTCCAGGTCCCTGTTGGTGGCGGCGATCACCCGCACCTCCACCTTGCGCGTGCGCGTCCCGCCCAGGGGCCGTATCTCCCCCTCCTGCAGCACACGCAGCAGCTTGACCTGGAAGGCGGGGGAAACCTCGCCGATCTCATCCAGGAAGACGGTGCCGCCGTCCGCCCGCTCGAACAGGCCGACATGGTCCTCGATGGCACCGGTGAAGGCGCCCTTCTTATGCCCGAACAGCTCGCTCTCCAGCAGTTCGTCGGGCAGGGCGCCGCAGTTCTCCACCACGAAGGGCTGGTTCCAGCGCAGCGAGCCATAGTGCAGGGCGCGCGCCGCCAACTCCTTACCCGTGCCGGAGGAACCGAACAGCAGGACCGGCACGTCGAAGGGCGCCACCTGGGCCAGGCTGCCGCACACGGCCTCCATGGGGCTGCCCTTGGCGCGGACGATGCCGTCGTCGAAATTATAGGCGCGGCGCAGCTTCTCCTTCCGCTCCCCCACCACGCGGGAGGCGGCGGCCGGCAGCATCTTCATCTCCACCGCCAGCAGCTCGTTCTGCCGCTGCAAGGCATAGAGGCGGCAGGCACCCTTTAACGTCAGCAGCAGGTTTTCCGGGTGCCAGGGCTTGGTGACGTATTGAAAGATGCCGGCCTGATTGATGCCGTCGATGATGTCATGGGCGTCGGTATAGCCGGAGATGATCATGCGCACGACCTCCGGCCAGCGCTCCTTGACCTCCGTCAGGAATTCCACGCCGCTGCGTTCCGGCATGCGCTGGTCGCACAGCACCACCTGCACCGGATTGTCGGCCAGCCGCCGCTCGGCCTCGACGGTGCTGGCGGCGGTCAGCACCTCGAAATCCTCCTCCAGGATGCGGCGCAGCGATTCCAGGGAGCGCAGCTCGTCATCGACGATCAGGATGGTGGGCAGATCGGTGGAAGACTCGGCCATCGCTCCTCTCCGCTAGCAGATGCGCGGAAGCTGTTCACCCGACAGCCAGTCGACCACGCGCTGGCCGCCGATGGCCGTCGTCATGCGGACGAAGCCGGGCTGGCCCACGGTAACATGACCGATCAGCGCGGCGTCACGGCCTTCCGCATGGTCCCGCATCACGGCCAGCAGCGTCCCGGCGTCCTCCGGCTCGCAAACACAGACCAGCTTGCCTTCATTGGCGACGTTCAGGGGGTCCAGGCCCAGCAGCTCGCAGGCCGCCGCCACCTCCGGCCGGACCGGGATGGCGCGCTCGTCCAGCAGCATGCCCACGCCGGCGGCATTGGTCAGTTCGTTCAGCGTGGCGGACAGGCCGCCCCGGGTGGGGTCGCGCAAGACGGCGATGCCCGGGACGACCGCGACCATGTCGGCCACCATGCGGTGCAGGGCGGCGCTGTCGGACCGGATCTCCGTGCCGAATTCCAGGCCCTGGCGCTTGGACAGGATGGCGATGCCATGGTCACCGATGGGGCCGGACAGCAGGATGGCCTGCCCTGGACGCAACCGGCGCGGGCCGATGTCCACGCCCGCCGGCACCACGCCGATGCCGCTGGTGGTGATGAAGACGCCGTCGCCCTTGCCGCGCTCCACCACCTTGGTGTCACCCGTCGCCACAGGCACGCCGGCCGCCCGGCAAGCTTGCCCCATGCTGGCCGCGATGCGGTCCAGATCCGCCAGGGGGAAGCCTTCCTCGATGATAAAGGCGGCAGTCAGCGCCACCGGGCGGGCACCGGCCATGGCCAAGTCGTTGAGCGTGCCGTGCACGGCCAGGGAACCGATATCGCCCCCGGGGAAGAACAAGGGCGAGATGACATGGGCGTCCGTCGTCACGGCGATGCGGCCCGACCCGGCGTCGATGCGCGTCGCGTCGTGCCCCTGGTCCAGCAACGGGTTCGCCAGGTGCCGCAGGAAGATGTCGCGGATCAGCCGGGCCATGGCCCGGCCGCCACCACCGTGGCTCATGTCCACGGTACCGGAAAGGTCAGGGGTCCCGGAAAGGTCAGGGGCACCGGAAAGATCGGGGGGCGGGGTGGTCATTCGGCCGCCATCTCCGCCAAGGTCTCTACCCGCCGGTAGGTCCAATAGGCGGCGCACGCCCCTTCGGAGGAGACCATGCAGGCGCCCATGGGCGTTTCCGGGGTGCAGGCCTTGCCGAACAGCTTGCAGTCCTTCGGCTTCTTCACGCCGCGCAGGATGGCGGGGCATTCGCAGGACTTGGTTTCCCGGCTCTGCTTCTCGCTGAGGGCGAAGCGCTTCTCGGCGTCGAAGGCGGCATATTTCGCCCGGATGGCCAACGCGCTTTCCGGCACGCTGCCCAGGCCGCGCCATTCGAAGCTGGGCCGCAGCTCAAAGATACGGGCCACCAGTTCCTGCGCCTTGGCGTTGCCGTCGCGCGTCACCACCCGGGTGTACTGGTTCTCCACCGCCACCCGTCCTTCGTTCACCTGGTGGATCAGCATCAGGACCGACTGCATCACGTCCAGCGGCTCAAAGCCCGCGATGACCACCGGCTTGGCGTAGCGCGCGGCCAGGAACTCATAAGGCCGGGAACCGATGACCGTGCTGACGTGCGAGGGGCCAAGGAAGCCGTCCAGGCGGGCGGCCTGGCTGGGGTCGACCTCCGGTGCCTCCAGGATGTGGCGGATGGCCGGTGGGGTCAGCACGTGGTTGCAGAAGACGGAGAAATTGGCGATGCCCTCCGCCTGGGCCTGGGCGATGGCGACCGCGCTGGGCGGGGTCGTGGTCTCGAACCCGATCCCCAGGAACACCACCTCGCGCCCCGGATTGGCCCGGGCGATGTCCAGCGCGTCCAGCGTCGAATAGACCATGCGGACGTCGGCGCCATCGGCCTTGGCCTTCAGCAGCGACCGCCGCCCGGTGCCCGGCACGCGCAGCATGTCGCCGTAACTGCACAGGATGACGCCGTGCCGCTCCGCCAACTCGATGGCATCGTCCAGTCGGCGGGCCGGCAGGATGCAGACGGGGCAGCCGGGGCCGTGGACGAAGCGCACGTTGGCCGGCACCAAGTCCTGCACGCCATAGCGGAAAATGGCGTGGGTGTGCCCGCCGCAGAATTCCATGAAGTTGTAATCGCGCGCCGGGTCAACCGCCGCGGCGATGGCGGCGGCCAGGGTGCGCGCCAGGTCGCGGTCGCGGAATTCATCAACGTATTTCATGTCCCCACCCCCGCCCGTTCCGGCAGCCCCGCCATGTCAGCCACCTCGGCCTGCAGCAGCCCCGCCTCGGCCATCATGGCCAGGGTTCGCCGCGCCTCTTCCTCACTGACGCGGTGCAGGGCGTAGCCGACGTGCAGCAGCACGTAGTCCCCGACTGCGACTTCCTCCAGCAGGGCGACGGAGATCTGCTTGGCGATGCCGCCGACCGAGACGCTCGCCATCGCGCCGTCATGCAGCGCCGTCACCAGCGCGGGTATGGCCAGGCACATGATCCCGCTCCCTATTCCGCCACCTGCGATGGCCGGCCGGACAGCGCCATCAGGCGGGCGCCCCGGATCCAGTCCAGCCAGGCCGCCATGCCTTCGCCTGTGCGGGCCGAAACCTGCAGCAGGCGCACCCGGTGATTGACCTTGCGCGCATTGGCCATGGCCAGCTCGACATCGACATCGAGATGGGGCAGCAGGTCGGTCTTGTTGATCAGCACCAGATCGGCGGCGGCGAACATGTCGGGGTATTTCAGGGGCTTGTCTTCCCCCTCCGTCACCGACAGGATCGCCACCTTGTGCGCCTCCCCCAAGTCGAAAGCCGCCGGGCACACCAGGTTGCCGACATTCTCGATGAACAGGACGGCACCATCGGCGGGACGCAGGTGATCGACGGCATGGCCCACCATGTGGCCGTCCAGGTGGCAGCCCTTGCCGGTGTTGATCTGGATGGCCGGGGCGCCCGTGGCACGGATGCGGTCGGCGTCGGCGCTGGTCTGCTGGTCGCCCTCGATCACCGCGCAGGGGAACTCACCCGCCAGCATGCCCAGCGTGCGGCACAGCAGCGTGGTCTTGCCGGACCCCGGGCTGGACACCAGGTTCAGCGCCAGGATGCCGGCCTCGGCGAACCGCGCGCGGTTGGCGGCGGCATAGCCGTTGTTCTTGCCCAGGATGTCGGCCTCGATCTGGATCAGGCGCGCCTGGCTCATGCCCGGGACGGAGGTGCCGGCGGCGCCGGCGCCGTAATCCAGCGTCCCGCCCGCGCCATGATGATGATCATGGTCATGATGGTGGTGACCATGGGCGTGGCCGTGGTCATGATGATGGTGATGGCCATGGTGGTGATCATGTCCTTGGGCGTCGGCCTCGATCTTGACCTGGCCATCGCCGCATCCGCAGACCGTGCACATCACGTCACCTCCAGTTCGCGTATCTTCATCTCTTCCCCGCCCGTCACCTGGATCTGGTGCGAGCCGCAGCGGGGGCATGGGTCGTAGCGCCGGCCGATCGTCACGGCCACGGCGCAAGGCAGGCACCAGGCGGTGCCGGCCGTCTCGACGATCTCCAGCCGGGCGTCGGCGGCCACGCTGCCGCGCATGACGACATCGAAGCCGAAGCGCAGCGCCTCCACCTCCACACCCGAAAGGGCGCCGATTTCCAGGCACACCCGTTCCACCCGGCTGAAGTGCTGGGTCCGGGCCTGTTCCTCGATCAGGACGCGGATGTTCTCGCAGATGGCCATCTCATGCATCAGGCCACCTCCACCGCGTAGTCCACACAAGGGTCCAGCGCCAGCATCATCACCTCGGCCCATCGTGCGCGATCGGCGGACGGCCACGCGCATAGCCCCTGGATCTGCCGCTCGGCCCACCCACCCGGCGCGAAAGCGCGATCCGTGGGCGACAGGATACGATAGCGCTCCACCCGCCCGGCCACCACGCCGACCTCATGGACCAGGGTGCCCCGGGCGCAGGGCACCGACGCCATCCCCAAGCCCGGCCCGGCCGCCATGCCGCGCAAGGGGGCGGCATCGCCGGCGCGCAACACATCCAGGCGTGCCGGCACGCGGCAAAGATCGATCAGTCGGGCGACATGGCGGGCGATGAGCGAACCGGCGGGCAGGGCGCGGGACAGGAAGGGGTGGTCGGCATGGCGCGCCGCCAGCGACCCCGAATCCCCCTCGGCCGTCGGCGTCAGCATCGACGCATCGAACAGGGTGGCGATGAAGCGCGCGGCCACCGTACGGCCAGCCCCGGCCCAGCGGGCCAGTTCGACCGTCGAGGTCATTGCCAGCCACCGTTCCGGCGGCAGGCCGGTCACCGCCTCCCCGATCAAGGCCGCAGGGTCATCGGCGGCGGACAGCGCCATGAAGGCACGCGCAACGGCCAGATCCGGTGCCTCTCCCACCAGGCGGGCCCAGTCCAGGCTGATGCGCAGGCCGTGCTCCCGCACCACCTCCGTCCATGTCCGGATTTCACGTGCCATCAGCTCACCGGCCGAGGCCTTCAGGCCCAGCGCCGCTTCCATCGCCAGCTCCGCCGCATGCCCCTGCGCGTTGGCGCAGATGGCGAACAGCGTCCGGACCAGAGATGGCACCCGTTCCACCGGCGCGGCCGCCAGCAGGCCCGTGACATCACCGCGTGGCGCGTAACTCAGCGCAGCCGTGCCCCCGGCATCGGCCGGAAGCCGCAGAATGATGGCCGGGCGGGTCATGGTCCCGCCTGCCATGGTCCCGCCTGCCGTGGTCCCGCCTGCCATGGTCCCGTCTGCCCCAGGCCGAACAGCGCACGCCGGCTGGGCGGCACCGCCGGTTCCATCTTGGCGGGCGCGGGAATGGCGGGATTTCCCGCCCAGATCGTGGCCATGCCGTCGTCAGCGGCGCCCGGCTCAGGCGCCACCATGATTTCCGCAAGGGCGGCATCCGCCGTCGCCACCGCCGTCTCCTGATCCGCGAAGTCGAACATGGGCGAGAACAAGGAACAGCTCCAATACCCGCCCAGCTCGTCCTCATGCCCCCAAATGACTTCATAGCTGCCGGACGGCAGCGCCAAGGCCCTTTTCTCCCCCACCCGGCGGGGCTCCTGGTCCGTGGCGGGCAGCAGCAGCAGGTTCATGAACCACGGGGTCACCAGCACGCCCACCCAATGCCCGCCATGGCGGTGCAGCCCCCGCATCGCCACCGACAGTGCCGGGTTCATCACCGGGACGCCGGCCATGCGCGTCGCCGCGATGCGGGCGAAGGCGGTCTCGATGCGGGCGGAAAGGGCGGGCGCGTCGGTCATTCGTCAGCAATCACCATAAAGCCGGCCTTGGCGCTGTCGCACTCGGGGCAGGTCCAATGCTCCGGCAGGTCCGCGAAGGCCGTGCCGGGCGGCACCTGCCAGTAAGTGTCGCCCACCACCGGGTCGTAGACATGCCAGCAGATCTTGCACTCCAGTTTCGTCCCGGGGTTGATCTTGCTGACATCACCCCCGAACGATCCGGCGAAGAAATGATCCGTCACCGGTAAATCTCCATGATCTCGCGCAGTCGTTCGGCGGAATCCGCCAAGTCCTCCACCGCCGCCAGGGCGACCTGCGGGATGGAGCAAATCTCGATGCTGTTGAGAATCAGCGTGTCTTGGGAATTGAAGTACTGCGTCCACCAGCAGCCTCGCGTCCCCGTCGAGCGGATGCGGCAGTTGCCGTAGCCACGCGACAGGATGACCAGGCCGCCGCGCCCCAGCGCCTCATCCAGGAAGGCCAGGTCCTCCTCGGTATGGGGCAGCAGGGACAGGTTGATGACATGGCCCGCCCCACCGGCATCTCCGACGCGGGGGATATGCTCATTGATCTCGGCGATCAGCGGCGGCGCGTTGAAGATGTTGGGGCGTGCCGTTTCCGGCAGGACGGCCGCGCCCCTCGCGTCGTTGAAGGCGCGTTCCACCAGCCCGGCGGGGAAAGGGGCGCAATCGACATAGTCGCGCAGGCGCCGGCCGGCGGCGTCGCTTTCGCGCACCCGCCATACCCCGGCGAGGACGGATTCCTGGGCCTGGACATCGGTTCCGAACACCACCGATACCTCGCCCTCGCCCAGCAACTGGTCCACGAACGCCAGGTTGGCGGCATCCAGCCGCGTCAGGTCCACCCGCTGCGGTCCCGCGCCTTCCGCCACGCGGGTCAAGGCCGCCAGGATGGCGTGACCCGCCGCCACACCCTGCGGCACCGCCTGGGCGGCATCCGCCTCCGGCACGTTGGCGGCGGAGAAGATGGCCATGCCGTCGGGCATCACCATGTAGTCCAGCCGGCCGCCGTCGAAATCCCCGGGCTGGCTGCCGGGCCCGACCAGGGCACCGCCATGGGCGTCGTTCATCAGTCTCTCCTCAATGCACAGCGTCGGTGCCACAGCCGGCGGGCAGGCGGAAGGCAGGGGGAACGCTGGGTTCGCGCCCCAGGATCTCCGGGATCTCACGCATATAGTCCGCCCAGTCGCGGATACCCTCGATGGCGCCCAGATAGTCGCCCAGGCGCAGGAAGACCAGGGCGGGATAGCGGGCGAAGCGGAAGCGCCGCTGCAGCGCGCGCTCGTCCGCCCGTGCGGCGATCAGGGGTACGACGTGGCCGCCCATGGCGCGGTCCAGCTCCGGCAGGATGGCGGCGACGTCGTCGCTCTCCGCCACCCGCCAATGGTCGCCGGACAGGAACAGCATCGCCAGCGGCTGCCCGGCGCAGATATCCGCCAGCTCCGCCTCCCCCACCACCTGGTAGTCGCACCGGGCCATGACGGACCGCAGCAGGGGGGAAAAGTCGTCGCGCGCATCGCTCATGATTCAGGCTCCGGAGTGGGACGCAAATGGGCGGGCAGCAAATGGGCGGGCAGTTGAGGTTCACGGCCGATCAGGTCGGCAAAGGCGGCATCCAGGTCGGCCGGCTGTCCCCGCATGATGGCCTCCAGGGCGCTCAGCGCCGCCAGGGACCGCTGGGCGGCCTCGGGGCTCATCACCTCCCGCGCGGCACCGAGAAAGGTCATCAGCCAGGTGCCCGGGGCGACGTCGCCCACCAGGCTGGTGTCGATGGATAATATCTCCGCGCCGGACCAGCAGCGGGCATGGCCGGCACCGACCTCCATCACCTGCATGGGAATGCCAATGCACATCAGGCGTCCGTCCCGGGCGCGCCCGCCAGGGGGTGGGCCACGGGGTAGGCCGCGGGGGAGCGGGCCACGGGGGGGCGCCCCACCAGGGCCTGCATCTCCACCTCGAAATCCGCGGGCCCGGTCCAGCCTCCGGCGCCCAGCACCCGCGCGTCGCCGCCGCGGAAGGCCGCCGCCTCGTCCGGGCGTTCCGTCTCATAGCGTTCCAGCATCATTTCCAGCGACCCGATGCCCTGCTCGGCCGGCAGCGGCACGGGGCGCGGGTTGGCCGCTATGCCGAAGCCCGCCAGATACTCCAGCGCCAGCGCGATGGCCGGCTCCACCTGGGCCTTCACCTCCGGCCGCAGGCTGCCGCCGAAATCCTCCAGCTCAACCGGTTGCACGCCGATCAGCAGCTGGTGGGCGGGGCTGTCGCCCATCATCTCCGCCATGGCGAGCACCTCCTGGAAGCCGGTCTGGTGCAGGGAGATCTTCTTGGCGCCCAGGAACTTCGGCACCTCGGCCCCCTCCACCCGCTTCAGGGTGCCGGGCGGCAGGGCGTAATCGACGGCGTCGAAGACGACAAGGATGTCGGCCTCGCGGATTTCCTGAACCAGGTAGATGCCCTGCGTACCGCCGTCGATCAGGCGGACGTTGGCGGGAAGGGCATAATGGCGGTGCATGTGCTCCACCGCCCGTACACCAAACCCTTCGTCGGCCCACAGCAGGTTGCCGATGCCCAGCACCAGCACGCGGGGTCCGCTTGCCGTCATCACTTCCACGCCTCTCACTCCCCTGCCATCCGACGGGCCGGATGTTGGGGGTGGTTCAGCAAGGGGCATGCCAGCGCACCGTTCAGCGCCGAAACGGCCGAAGCTTTGGGGGACGGCGGGCCATTCTCACACCTTTACCGGATAGAGTCCTTCCAGTTGGAAGGCGGATTGGAAGTTAATTTTCCAAATGAAAAAGGGGCCGCGAAGCCCCCTTTTCTGACTGGAAACCTGCCTGGACCTCAGTGTTCGTCGGTGGGGCCGCCATCGCGGAAGGTGCGCCAGCCCGAGAACATCGAGGAGATGATGGACTGCCGGGACATGATATCCTCCCGCACGGCGGCGTAGATGTGGACGATGGCGAAGATCACGATCACCCACATGGCCATGTGGTGCCAGGTGTGGACCGTCTGGCTCTGCCCGAACAGGGGAATGACCCAGCTGGTGAACAGCCGGTGGATCCAGCCCGGCCCCTGGCCCTCGCCATACAGGGCCAGGCCGGTGACGATCATGAACAGCGTGCCCCACACGAAAAGGGCGTGCATGGACAGGATGGCCAGCGGGTTGTGCCCGCTGTACTTCTTAGGCTCGCGCTCCAGCATGGCGTACCAGCGGATTTCATGGACCACACCCAGCCAGAAGCTTTTGCGCCACACCGGCGGCCGGAAGATTTCGCGGGCGTGGTCGTTGCCCACGAAGGACCAGTAGAAGCGGAAGACAAAGCCGACGACCAGGATTTGCCCCGCCGAGAAATGCAGGAAGCGGATCCAGCCGAATAGGAAATGGGCGCTGGGCTCACCATGGATGGACGGCGGGGGTGAGCCGATCAGATAGCCCGTGACGCACAGCACCAGGATGGCGGCGGCATTGGCCCAGTGCCACAAGCGCACCGGCGCCTCATAGACGTAAACCGCCTCTTCCTTATGTGTTCCCGCCTTATGAGTTCCCAGGGAGGCCTCGCTCATGGCGTGTCCTCCCTTTACAGCGCGGCGAGCGCGAGGCCCGCTGCGCCCAAGGTAAGGCCGGAGGCCAGGCGCCCCCAGCGGGTGGCCAGCAGGCCGCCGCCCAGGCGCCAACCGGCGGCGTGCAGCAGGGCCGACGCCACCATGAAGCCGGCGAAGTAGCCCAGCAGGCGGCCCCCCGCCTCCATGCCGTGGGCATAGCCGTGCACCAGGGCGAACAGGGCGATGAGGCCCAGGCCCGCGGCGTCCGGCAGCAGGGGAGCCACGATCAGCATCAGGCCCAGCAGGGTCACCGACAGCGCGGCCATCGTGTCCACGGGCGCGAAGGCGCCGCCGGCCACGCCAGCCAGCGCGCCAACCGCCAGCATGGTCACGAACAGCACCGGCGCCTGCCAGGCCCGCACCGCCGGCCGGGTGGCCGCCCACAGGCCGACGGCCACCATGGCCGCCAGGTGGTCCAGACCCGTCAGCGGATGGAGGATGCCGTCGGCGAAGCCCCCGTCATGCCCTGGATGGGCCGACGCCGGGGCGGCGATGAAGCCCGCCGCCAGGACAGCCGCCGAGACGCGGGGGACCGATTTCGTGATGAAGGTCTTCATGGGATCAGTCTCCTTGGTTCAGCGGACTTTGACGTCGGCCAATTCCCGTCCGTCCGGCCCCATGACATGGGTGGAACAGGCCAGGCAGGGGTCGAAGCTGTGCAGCGTGCGCAGGATTTCCACCGGCTCTTCCGCGCGGGCCACCTTGGTGTTCATGAGCGACGCCTCGAAGGCGCCGATGTTGCCCTTGTTGTCGCGCGGGCTGCCGTTCCAGGTGGTGGGCACCACGCACTGGTAATTGTCGATCTTGCCGTCCTTGATGCGGATCCAATGGGCCAGCGCGCCGCGCGGCGCCTCGGTGAAGCCCACCCCCTTCACCTCGGACGGCCAGGTCTTGGGGTCGAACTTCGCCGTGTTGGCGGTAGAGGTGTCGCCCGCCTTGATGGTGGCGATCAGCTTGTCCAGGAAATAGCGCTGCTTGCGCGCCGCCCACTGGGCCTCCAGCGCGCGCGCCGCCGTCCGCCCCAGGGTAGAGAACAGCGCGTCCAGCGGCACGTTCAGCGCCGCCAGGGTACGGTCGACCTGGTCCTTGATCTCGGCATTGCCCTGCATGTAGCCGACCAGGTAGCGCGCCAGCGGCCCCACCTCCATGGCATGGCCGCGCCAGCGCGGCGCCTTGATCCAGCTGTACTTGGCGCCCTCGTCCAGCTGGATGATGTTGGTGCTGGTGCCCTTGGCGTTGGGCCCCAGCTGGTAATGGGGCTCGGTCACGCCGTCCCAGGGGTGCAGGCCCTTGCTCTCGTCCGGGTACTTGTACCAGCTGTGGGGCACGAACTCCTGCACCTGCTCGGGATCGGTGAGATCGACCGGGTGCACCTCCGACAGCTTGCCGTCGATGATGGCGCCATGGGGCATCAGCAGGTTGCGGGGGCTGTAGTCGTTGGCGCGGTCGGGGATGTCGCCATAGGCCAGCACCGACCTGTTCGACAGCCCGCCGCCGTAGAGCCAATCCTTGTAGAAGCCGCCGATGGCGATGATGTCGGGGATGTAGACGTTCTCCACGAACTCGATGCAGCGATCGGTGATGGAGGATACGTAGTTCAGCGACGCCATGTTCACCGGCGCGCCCGCCGCCATGTCGCCATCCAGGTTGATGGCGCAGGGAACACCGCCCACCAGCCAGTTGGGATGGATGTCCTTGCCGCCGAAGATGGTGCGGACGCGCATGATCTCCTTCTGGAAATCCAGCGCCTCCAGATAATGGGTCACCGCCATCAGGTCGGCCTCGGGCGGCAGTCTGTAGGCCGGGTTGGTCCAGTAGCCGTTCTTGAACGGCCCCAGCTGCCCGGACTCCACGAACTTGCGCAGGCGGGTCTGGATGTCCCGGAAATAGCCCGGGGAACTGTTGGGATGGTGGGGCGAGACCGCCTGCTGCAGTTCCGACGTGGCCTTGGGGTCCGCCTTCAGGGCATTGACGGGGTTCACCCAGTCCAGGGCGTGGAGGTGGTAGAAATGGACCAGATGGTCATGCACCTGCAGCGACAGCTGCATGATGTTGCGGATGCTGTTGGCGTTTTCCGGAATCTGGATGTTCAGGGCGTTTTCCACCGCGCGGACGGAGGTCAGCGCGTGGGTGCCGGTGCAGACGCCGCAGATGCGCTGGGTGAAGGCCCAGGCGTCGCGCGGGTCCCGCCCCTTCAGGATGACCTCCAGCCCGCGCCACATCGTGCCTGTGGACACGGCGTTACGGATGACGTTGTCGCCGTCGAGGTTGACCTCGCAGCGCATGTGGCCCTCGATGCGGGTGACCGGGTCGACGACGACGCGCTTGCCGCTGGTGTCGAGCTGGTAGCCGTTGGGTGTCGCAAGCGTGGGCATCAGTCCCGTCCCTCTCTCTTATCGTTGGCACCGCTGTTGGAGCGGGCGCGCTTGACCGCGCTGGCCGCGGCATGCACCGCGGCGGCGGCGCCGACGATGCCGGCGGCCGTGCCTCCGATCTTGTCGGCGTTGGCCTCGACACCGAAGCCGTGGACGTCGCTCAGCCGTTCATAGAAGCCGCCCTTGTCCCAGAAGCCGTCCTCGGAACAGCCGATGCAGGGATGGCCGGCCTGGATGGGAAAGCTGAGGCCGCCGTTCCAGCGCACGGTGGAACAAGCGTTGTAGGTGGTCGGGCCCTTGCAGCCGACCTTGTAGAGGCAGTAGCCGCGGCGCGCCCCTTCATCATCGAAGCTTTCCACGAACTGGCCGGCATCGAAGTGCGGGCGGCGGTAACATTTGTCGTGGATGCGCTGGGAATAGAACATCTTCGGCCGGCCCTGCATGTCCAGTTCCGGGAAGCGGTCGAAGGTCAGGATATAGGCGATGACCGCCGTCATGACTTCGGCGATGGGCGGGCAGCCCGGCACCTTGATGATGGGCTTGGCCGGCAGGCCGGGCACCTTGTGGATGGGGGTGGCCTGGGTGGGATTGGGCCGGGCGGCCTGGACGCAGCCCCAGCTGGCGCAGCTGCCCCAGCTGATGATGGCCTTGCAGTGGTCCGCCGCCTTCTTCAACTGCTCCAGGTACGGCTTGCCGCCGATGATGCAGCTCATCCCCTCCTGGTTCAGCGGCGGGTTGCCCTCGCAGGCCAGGATGAAGTTGCCATCGTACTTCTGGATGGTCTCGTCGATGATGGATTCGGCCTGGAAGCCCGCCGCCGCCATGATGGTGTCGTCATAGTCGAGGCTGATCATCGACAGGATGACGTCCTTGGCCAGGGGATGGGCCGACCGGATGAAGCTTTCCGAACAGCAGGTGCATTCCAGGCCATGCAGCCACAGCACCGGGATGCGCGGCTTGGTTTCCATGGCGGTTTCGATGGCCTGGGCGTAGGAGGGACCCAGACCCAGCGCCGCGGCCGTCAGGCTGCAAAATTTGGTGAAGCTTCGCCGGGTGATGCCCTGCCGGCGCATCACCTCGTAAAACGTCTCGCTCGCCATTCCGGCATTTCCTCCAACGTCCCCGGCGGGGCTGTCTCGCTCCGCATCGGTGACGTTTGGGCAAAAAGCGTGCCAGGCGAAAAATTGAGGGCGCGAAAGGCTTAATGGTATCGGCGCTCCCCTCAGGGGTGGAAAGCACCTTTCCAATTGTAAGGTAACCGCACACGCGGAAGCGATGGCGCCTAATCAGCGGATGAATGAGCCCATGATCGCCGAGGCGCCATTCCCGCAGCCGCCCTTCGCCTCATCGGTCCCTCGGGCGCGGCGTGCGCCGCGATGTGCCGTTCCAGCCGGCCGCGTTCAGCATGGGGGCACGCATACGGCGCGCGGCCATGATCCCCCCGGGGATTCACTATTGGCGGTCCGGCACTTCCCGGCGGTCTTGGTCTGGAAGGCCTTGGACTGGGCGGGGAAAGCCGGTACGGCGGATCCACCTCGTGGCCGACGTCTGGCCATCCGGTTCTTCCGAGGGGAGATCGTCACCATGGGAACGCTGTCTCCGCCGCGTACCCCGCAGAGCCATTTGCCCCACATTGTCCAAGGTGGCGGCAACACCTGCCGCGGCGGCCTGACGGCGCAGGTCATCCAGGTCCATCATGTCCAGGCCATCACCCGCGTCGCCCGATTGGCCGGCGAGGATGGGCTGGCTGCTTTTCCAGCAAATACAACGGCCTACATGCCAGATGGCGTCCCCTACGGGATTCGAACCCGTGTCGCCGCCGTGAAAGGGCGAAATCAGATCTAGGCACCAAGCGGATTATCGGCGGATTTCCTGGATTTCTTGTGCTGTAGAGCGCTGCGAGACACCGGATCTTGCTATGTTGTTTGTCCCGCATTTGTCCCGCGCTCTGGACACCGCCGTCGTGGCCATCCGCTCTTCTTGCCCTACCCGAGCGTTGTCCCGCATCTGTCCCACACTCAAATCGTCACCGAATGGCGCGAATCGGAATCCACATGATCGGCCTTGTCTGGCTTCCGTTCGATGGCGCGTAGGACGCACCTGAGCGCCACCCCAGTAACTCGCGGCTCTGCCAGCCGTTGCAAATACCGTCGAGCAGGCTGAACGCGGCCTGAACCACGTGAATGCGGGTGAACGATTGTCTGAATATGTTCGAAAAAGTCTGAACAAGTTTGAATTTGTCCGAAAAATATGTCTAAAAATTTCCGAATACTCAGAAAAATTTCCACAAATTCCGAAAAATTCAGACTATCGGGGCCGCGCACCCGCTGCTGGCGGGTCGAGATGGTCGAGTGTTAATCGGCGTGCAGCCTGGACGCCGATCGGCAAGGTATCCATTTGATTCTATTGAAGTCTGTAGGGTCACTGGGTCGTGCCGATTTACAGGGTGGTACTCGCCGGCAGGAGCCGGCTGTCAGAACCACGCGGTTTTCCGCGGCAACGTCGATACCCTCCCGATGCGGCGGCCGATCGATTGCGATGAATGCCGGGACAGTCAGATTGCCACCCGAGCTCAGTGAGCGGTGCGGATCAGGCCGGACGTGTGGTGGAGAACTGTCCAAGGAGCCATCGGCCAGCGGGGCCCGGCAGTTGATCTGTGGGATAAATCGCTTGGAAGGGCATCAACCCTGCTGAGGGTCCCTCCATCTCGATGCTCCGAAGTCGGCCGCTCGCCAGATCCTCAGCCACCAGCCAATGCGGCATGTGCCCCCACCCCAGGCCGGCGCGAAGGAATGCGTGCTTGGCGCCAAGATCGGCCATGCGCCAGATATTCTTGCCTTGCACGCCGTAGTCGATCCCATCGGTCATGGAAGAGCGATCGGTCAGGACCAGTTGGGTTTCGTCCAGCACCTCCCGAAGCGTGGTCGGCCCCTCGGACGACGCCAGCGGCGAACCTGGCGCGACAACCGTAACCATTTTCTCGCTGAACAGCCGCTCTGCTGTCACGCCTGGTGGGGCGAACGGAAGCGTTCCCGTGATGCCGAGACCGCATCGGCCGTCAAGCACCATCTGCGCGACCGCGCCGAGGGCCTCGACGTGCAGGCGAAGCGGTGTTGAAGCGAAGCGCTTCTTGAAGCCGGCAAGGGCGTCAGTGAGACAGCCTTGCGGGAACATGACGTCAACGACGATCGAAAGCTCCGGCTCAAGCCCGGCGGAAAAGCTCCGTGCCTTCGCCTTCAACCCATCGGCATCGTTCACCAGGCGCCGGGCATCGGCGAGCAGGTTGCTGCCATGTGGCGTCAGTTGCGGATAGCGGCCGACACGCTCGAACAGCGGCACGCCGAGCTGTGCTTCGAGATTCGCGATCGACTGGCTGACCACCGACTGCGCTCGCCCCAGAGCGCGTCCTGCGGCCGAGAAGCTGCCTTGGTCGGCGGCGGCAACGAAGGTTCGCAGATGATCAAGAGAAACGCCGTCGAGCATGTATCTGTCTGAACGATGGATGGTATCTAGTCATATAGGCTACGAGGAGGGAACGGAAGCGCGTATTTCCCCCGGGGAAAGGAGATCGCGCGCTTGACCCATGTTCTCGTATTAGGAGCCACCGGCTTCGTTGGCGGCGATATTGAAACGGATTTCCCGTCGGTTCTGGCTGCGGCCCGCGCAGCGGATGCGGTCATCTATGCGGCCCAGATCGCGCCGCCAGCCGAGCTGCAGGCCGTCACGGGCCTGCTGGAAGCGCTGGCTGACAGCGGAAAGAGCTTTCTGTTCCTGTCGGGATCGGGGGTGCTCTGCCAACGAACGGGTGGCGCCTGGAGCGCGGACAGCTTTTCCGAAGACGACGCATTTACGCCCGAGCCACTCGCGATCGCGCGCGTAGAGACGGAACGGCGCGTTCGCCACGCCGCGTCGCGGGGCGTGCGGGCGATGGTCGTGCGTCCGCCGCTCATCTGGGGGCCGGGCGACCACGGCCATGTCTCGATGGTCTATCGGTCGGTCTCCATGACCGGGGCCGCCTGCTATGTGGGCGATGGTTTGGCGACCTACGGCAATGTCCACGTCGACGATATCGCGGACCTCTTCGCCCGAGCGCTGCAATCGGGTGAGGCCGGAGGGCTCTACCATGCGGTCGCCGGGGAAACCCCCAATCGCTGGATCGCCGAAGCCGTAGCCCGCGATCTCGGCGTTCCGACCCGCAGTGTCAACATGGCTGAAGCGGCCGAGATCTGGGGCGAGTTCGGCGCGCTGATCATGAGCGTGTCGAGCCGCGTGCGCGACGCCGCAAGCCGTGCGGCGCTCGGCTGGTCTCCACACCATACCGACATGCTGTCGGAAATCGGCGAGCCGCGACTGCGCGCGCTCGCCACCTCTCAAACGAAAAAAGGACCACAGGAATGAGCACTCATGAAGGAAAGGTGGCGATCGTCACCGGCGGCCGGCAGGGCATCGGCCGGGGCGTAGCGGACCTGCTCGCCAGGCGTGGCGCCAAGGTCGTCATCGTCAATCGCAGGGACGCCGCCGATGTGGCCGACGCGATCGGTCATGGCGCGATCGCGATCGCCGCCGATGTCACGAGCGAGGCTGACTGGGCCACGGTCGCGAGCACGGTGGACAGCACCTTCGGTCGTGCCGACATCCTCGTTCACGCCGCCGGGGCCTATCCGATGGCGACGCTGGAGCAAATGACGCCGGAGGCTTGGCGTTCGGTGCTGGCGCTCAATCTCGACGCCCACCTCATGGGCGCACGCGCCATCGTGCCGCTCATGAGGAAGGCGAGCGGCGGCTCGATCGTCGCGATCGGCTCCGACGCGGTCGGCATGGTGACCCCGCCCGGTTTCGGCTTCTCGCACTACATCACTTCCAAGATGGGCGTCGTAGGCTTGGTCCGCGCGCTCGCCAGCGAACTCGCCGCCGACAACATCATCGTCAATGCGGTCCATCCCGGCATTACCGACACCGAGGGCGCGAGCGGCATGCCCAACGAGCAGAAGGCGCAGGTCTACATGCAGCAGGCGATTAAGCGTCTCGGCACGCCCGCCGACATCGCCGGGCCGGTCGCCTTCCTCACCAGCGACGACGCCCGCTTCGTCACCGGCCAGACGCTGGTGGTCGACGGGGGTTGGCTCCGGCTTTGAGGACAATGCGATGAGCACCACCCCTTCGGCGCCGACAAGCGCCTCGTCGACTATCAAACGGGTTGCCGACTGGATTGGGCTGCCGCCGGATTGGATGACACCGGGATAAGGTGCTAGTCCAACCGGAGGACAAAACTCGGAGCGCAAACAGTACAGCCGCGAATTCAAGATCGAAGCGGTGAAGCTTATCGAGGAACGGGGTGTCAACGTGGCGCAGGCTGCGCGGGATCTCGGGGTTCACGCGACCATGCTGCGCAAATGGGCGCGTGCCCTCGGCCGGGCTGGCAAGGATGCCTTTCCCGGCCACGGCCAGCGGAGCAAGAGGAGATCGACCGTCTTCGGCGAGAGGTTACCCGGCTGAAGGTGGAGCGTGACATCCTAAAAAAAAGCGGCGGCTTACTTCGCGAAGGAGAGCCTATGAGGTTCGCCTTCATCGCGAAGCACCGGGGGATCTGGCCGGTTGCATGGATGTGCGAGGCGCTTGGTGTCTCGCGGGGCGGGTTTCATGCCTGGCTGGTCCGCCCCCCATCCCGGCGTTCCCGTACGGATGCCAAGGTCGGCGAACGGGTCCAGGCGAGCTTCGTGGCCAGCGACCAGACCTACGGGGCCCGGCGCGTCCGGCACGATCTGCTGGCGGAGGGGATCGCCTGCGGCCTGCATCGTGTGGAACGCCTGATGCGCCAGCGGGGACTACGCGCCCGGCCGCGCCGCCGCTCCGGCAGCAGCCCAGGATGCCGTGCCGGACGAGGCGCTCCGGGAGGCGTTCTGGCACATGCCCGCTTCAGCCTTGATAGTTTTCCCGCCTACAGATGACGTGAGCCTGTGGTCGGCTCAGCGACGCATCCACGCGATCAGAGCCGAAGAAGCTAGATCGGGCGCTTCTAGCGTGTCGGTCACTTGACCAGCTATGATCGAGCGCGGGTCGCTCAGCGCTGCTGCGCCAGATGATTACTTCACGGAATGGCTTTCCGAAAGAGGCCAGCCGGGGATCGCCCCGGCGCCGCCGAGGCGATCACGTACGATCAGGCCGGAAGCGGGTTCTGGGCCATACGCTGCTCACCGATCTTCGCAGCCTCGCGGACCACCGCGAAGCCATAGGCCAGCATGTTTTTTTCGTAGGCGGCCAAAGCTGCGCTCAAGTCCGCTTCACCCTTAGCGGCCCGCTTGAGCGCTCGTCCGAGCAACGCTCCGTCGCGCATCGCAACGTTGGCTCCGCGGCCGAGTGTCGGCGTCATTGAGTGGATCGCGTCGCCCAGCAGGGTGACGTTGGTCGGGTTATCGAGCGTGCAGGGCACGCTTGTATACATCTCGACGGGGAAGAAGGAGTCAGCGTCTCCGGCGCGGATCACTGCGCCGGCATTGTCCGGCCAACCGCCGATCGTGTCGGCCGCGATCCGCTGCAACTCAGCTCCCGAGGCCTCGCGCAGGTTGCCGGGGAAGTAGCGGTGGCGTCCCCCGACGATGCAGACGATATAGTCGTCCTCATGGCGCACCGCCGTTCCAGGCGCGAAGCTGGATGCCGCCTCGTCCGGAGGCATGGGGAAGCGCACGGAGCCGAGGCCGAGGAACACCTTCCGCTCGTCGGAGGCAATCGTGAAGATGTCGCCAAGGGTCTCGGCTGGCGCCAATTCGGCCGCGGCTTCGAACGGTATCCGTCCGTAGATGGCGGTAATGCCAGCATCCACCGTATCGGCATGCGGCGCGCGCTAGCGGCGCACGGTCGAGCGGATGCCGTCGGCGCCAACCAGCATGTCGCCGGTGACGCTCGTTCCGTCGCTGAAGTGCGCCGTCACTCCTTGGTCGCTGCTCTCGTAGCGGTCAATCGCTTTTGCGAAGTGAATCCGGTTCTCTAGTCCGGCGAGCAATATCTGACGCAGCGTCGCGCGATCGACGTTGGCGTGGCGAGCACTGGCCTCCGTAGCCGGCCAGACATCACCAAGATCGTCCTGTGTCGGCAGCCGTTTGATGACTGACAGGTCGGTGCCGAGGATGGTCGTATAGGGCTCGGTCCACTGCGATGTCTGCTCGAAGAGCCGCCATAGCTCCGGCGTCAGCACCTCGCGGGCCGCATTGATCGCATCGCCGTCGAGGTGGAGCCGATATCCCTGTGGTCGATCGAACGGGGCGTTGTCCCGCTCGAATATCTCGCAGGCGATTCCGGCACGGGAAAGCGATTGGGCCAGGCTCAGACCGCCAAGACCAGCACCTACAATAAGAATTTTGAATTCAGGCATGAGTCGTCCCTTGCAAAAACATTGGCAAAGGACGCACCGGCGACCGACCCGTGGATCGGTACTTGTACGAACGCTCTCGTGTCACCCGGACTACCTACCGGGCAGTGACTTTCGTACGTCGCAAAAAAGATACCGGATTGCGAATCGAAGTCAACTCCTCAAGCGGGCTTATGCGGCTCCAAGGGACCACTGACCTGTGCTTTATCGCTAAACTTTTCGACGAGGACTTCGAGGCGAGCCTCGGCTCCCGAAGCGGGAATCCGCCCGGATTGCATAAGGACGACCAGTCCATGCAAGGCGCCCCATAGCACTTCGGCTAGAAATACCGGCTCTCGCCGATCGGGGCCAAGCGCAGCGACCAACGCCGCGAAGGCGGCGCGAAGGGCTGGTGGCGTGTCGTCGCTGGCAAATTTGATGTTTGTCGGCAAGACGAACATCGCTTCATACACGACTGCGTGGGAACGGGCAAAATCGACGTAGGCGGCACAAACGTTCCGCAATACGCCACCGGCGCCGGCGGCTTTCACGGTCTCCGCCTCTAACCGGGCCGCAAGTTCTTCAAACCCTCTCGTGGCGACGGCGGCCATGATCTCGGCCTTGCCCTTGAAGTGGCTGTAGAGGACCGGCTGGCTGTAATTGATCAGGTCCGCCAGGCGCCGCGTGGTTACGGCGTCCCAGCCCTCGGCCTCGGCCAGCTCGCGCGCGGCGGCGAGGATGAGTTCATAGCGCTCCGCGCGCTGGCGCTCTTTGCGTTCTGCTATCGACATCCCCAAACCCTAACAGCGAACTATTTTCTGTCAATGCTAGATTTTCTCTTGCGGTCTAATTCTAGCGCCGCTAGATTTTATGCAGATGACAGGAGGCTATTATGCTGCAAACCGGATACGTGCTTTCAGGCCTGATCGCGGCCGCAATTATGTTCCTCGGCGCTCGCTTTTGGGTGGCGCCAGCGGCCGCGTCTGGCGACTTCGGCATCGCCGACTCACCCCCGCTATCGAAGGGGTTCATCGCGTGGCTCTCGGTGAAGGGCACGCGCGACATCGCGTCGGGAATTTTCGTCATCATACTGATGTCCAACGGGTCGCCGCGCGTGCTGGGCGAATTCATGCTCGCCGCGAGCCTCATCGCCTTTGGCGACATGGTGGCCGTCCTTCGCTCAGGCGGAAGCCGAGCCCTCGCGTTCGGCATGCACGGCCTCACCGGGCTGGTCATCGTCGCAACCGGCGCCTGCCTGATCGTCGGCGCCAAGTAGCCCCTCTCCATTCACTGAAGCCTAGAAAGGACGACCAATGACGACCGTTGATTCTACTGATCTCATCAAACTCGGCCATGCTTTCGCCGAGATCATGTCCAGCCACGACGTCTCGCGCCTCGACGAGATCAAGGCGCCCCACTACGTGAACCACAACGCCTTCGCCGAACCCGGCCTGGAGGGGTCGAAGAAGGTCCTCGGGGCCATCATCGCCGGCGTGCCCGACCTGAAAGTAACGGCCGAAGATGTCTTCGTGTCGGCTGACGGCTCCCGCGTAGTCGGCCGTTATCGTTACGAGGGCACTCACACCGGAAACCTCCTCGGCTATCCGGCCACGGGCAAGCCCTTCCTCATGCGCTCGATCGACATCTGGCGGGTCGAGGGTGGGCGCTTCGTCGAGCACTGGGACGAGCTCAACACGCTCGATGTCTTCATCCAGATTGGCGCAGTGCCTCCCCCTCGTCAGCCGTAACTCAGACGTCGACGACCAACCGATCAGACACGGATCGGAGCGTCGAAGAGGGTACGCGCCTCCCGATGGTCGCGATGGCGGCATTGATCGCCATCGCGATCGGGGCGCGCAGGATCATACACCTGAAAAGGAACAGACCATGCGAACCTTCGAAATGCGAGTCTATACACTTCGCACCCAAGCAGCGCTCGATTTCTACTGCAACACAGTCTACCGACGCCACCTCGATAACTTTGACAGGTTCGGCGTCCAGGCTCATGGTTTATGGACCAGAAAGAACGACAATGAGCACCGGGCCTTCGCGCTTCTTTCTTATAATGAGGGCGACGATCCGGCCGAAGTTGCGCAGCGTTACATCAAGAGCCCCGAGGCCGTAAGCGACGCCCAAGGCTTCGATGTCGATGACATTCTGAGCGTCGAATCCACAATTCTGATTCCCTCGACAAGCTCTCCGTTGAGATAGCAAGGCGAACCTGGAGCTATGAAATCCGCGAAGGACGATCGTAGCTGCCGCCGCCCGACCTCGGAAACCGGCCGTCGTCAGATGGACTGATTGGCGCGCTCATGGGATCAGCGCCCTTTAATTCAGCCGGGCGAAGGTGGCGCGGATGTCATCGACAAGGACCTTTGGCCGCTCAAGTGCCGCGAAATGGCCGCCGTCGCTCTCGCCGTTGAAGTAGATCACGTCGGAATAGCGCTTTTCGGCCCATCGCTTGGAGATGCGAACGTGTTCGCCCTCCAGCATCGTGAAGCCTGTTGGCACGGTGATCGGACCTTTAGGCTGCCCGCCTGCCGGTCCGCCAGCTTTGGAGAGCTCCCAGTAGAGCCGGGCGGCGGACGCGCCTGTGTTGGGGATCCAGTAGAGCATGATATCGTCAAGCATCTCGTCCTGCGAGAAGGAAGCCTCAGCGTCTCCCCGGGTCGCGCAGGTGTCCTGGAACATGGCGTAGATCCAGGCGGCCAGGCCGGACGGCGAGTCGGCCAGCGAGTAGCCGATCGTCTGCGGACGCGTGGACTGTTCCTTGGCGTAACCGGAAAGGTCGCCCCAGAAGATCTTGGCGTCGCCGAGCATCGCCTTTTCCTCGGGCGAGGCGTCCGCAATTTCCTCGGGCGTCGGCATGGCCATCACGAAGTTCAAATGCGTGCCGAGCAAACCGGCCGGCCTCTTGCGCGCGATGGCGTCAGCGACGCCAGCGCCCAGGTCCCCACCTTGCATGCCCCAGCGGGTGTAGCCGAGTTCCGCCATCAGTTTGATGTAGAGATCGGCGATCTGGGGCAGGCCGCAACCTGGCGAGACCGGCTTGCCCGAGAACGCGAAACCCGGCATCGCAGGCGCAACGATGTGGAAGGCGCGGCGGGGGTCTTCGCCATGCGCGGCCGGATCGGTCAAGGGACCGATCACCTTGCGGAACTCAAGCACCGAGCCCGGCCAGCCGTGCATCATCAGCAGCGGCAAGGCGTCGGGCTCAGGCGAGCGGACGTGGAGGAAATAAAGCTCCTGACCGTCAATCGTCGCCTTGTGTTGGCCGAGACTGTTCAGCAGGCGCTCGCAGGCTCGCCAATCGTACTGGGTGCGCCAATGCTCACAGAGCGTCTGGATCTTAGCGAGTTGAGGCCCCTGACTAATGTCGGAAACTGTCTCGCGCTCAGGCCATCTGGTTTTGGACAAACGCTCACGCAAATCGACGAGCACGCTTTCTGGAACACTCAGATGGAAGGGCTTGATCGTTCCAGTCATGGTCATTTCTCCAAAGGCGGGGAGGCGGCGGGTATCGCGAAGGCGGCCGTAAGCGCCAGGAAACCGCGACGATCCAGTTCGCTGCGTTTGGGCGTGAGATCAGAGGCTGGCGGCATGGAGATCCTTTCGCCGCTTCAATCTAGTCCGTTCCGGAAATTGGGATTAGATTGATAAAGCGGCACAAGACGTTCCACTGGAGGAACGAGACGATGAATTTCGATGATGTTCGCGTTTTTGCGCGCATTGCGGAGCTGAGAGGCATATCGGCGACGGCGCGCGCGCTCGGCCTTCCCAAATCATCGGTGAGCCGTGCTTTGGCGCGAATGGAAGCCGCCGCCGGATCCGCCTTGGTCGAGCGGTCCACGCGACATGTTCGGCTGACCGACGCAGGGGTCCTGCTTCACGCTCACGCGACGCGCATTCTAGATGACATCGCCGAGGCGGAAGCGGCCCTGGAGGGACTAGCAGGGGCGCCGCGCGGACGTCTGCGTGTGAACGCCACCCATGCCTTCGGCATCGGCGTGATCGCCCCGATGCTGCCTGGCTTTTTGGCGCGCTTCAACCAGGTGCAGGTGGCGCTGGACGCTGATGATCGCCGCATCGACTTGGCCGCACAGGACACGGATCTGGCGATCCGCATCGGCCCGATGGCGGACTCTGCGCTGATCGCGCGTCGGCTGCCTTCAGTGGACTTGTGGCTCTGCGCCAGTCCGGCGTACCTGGCGGCGCATGGGACACCGAGGACCGTGGCGGAACTGGCCGCTCACCGCCTGGTCGATCGCCAGGATCGCATCGATTGGCGCTTTGGCGACGCGGGCGCGATCGACGGGGAGCCGCAGGTCATCATACCCGACGCAAGCGCGCAAAAGGTTGTGGTGGAGGGTGGAGCCGGGATCGGTCACCTTCCTGATTATCTCGTGCGCCCGGCGGTCGCCAGCGGGCATCTGGTTCGTGTCTTGCCGGACGTGACCGCCGCATCCATCGAAGTCCATGCGCTCTATCCCAGCCATCGCAGCCTCTCGGCCAAGGTGCGGGTATTCATCGATGCGCTCGCCGAACACATGCGGGTCACCGCTAGTCTGGCGGCAGATTGCTGACGCCTGGAGAAAGGCTCGCGTGCGGTCAAAAGCTGTTTCCAGCGCGTAGGCTCCGGGCGCCAATTATCGGGAAGTACATGACGAACGGGCCAACTCGCCCGGCCTTCCGAGCCTACCGGGGTCAAGGCAACGGAAATCCTTCGCTGGCGTTCACATAAATACCATCAGACAAACTTGTCAGTTTGCCTGATGGTATGCTATATGGCGCTAATGAGCAGTGACCCCGACACGTTGACAGCGCCCGACACCGTCGTTCCCGCCCTGACCCAAGCCATTGGGCAAATCCTGCGCCGCCTGCGCGCCGAAGCAAATCCCGATGGCTTGAATCTCTCGGAAACGGCAGCACTCGCGTTGCTGGACGATAGCGGCGGCATGACAAACGCCGATCTTGCCCGCGCACAGGCGATGAAACCACAGTCGATGAGCACCATCCTGGCGAGCCTTGAGCAGGAGGGGCTGGTCGAGCGCAGTCCTCATCCCACGGACGGCCGGCAGATCCTCTTTTCGCTGACCACGAAGGGCGCCGAGGCGCGGCGGAAGAGGAGCATGGCTAAGCATGACTGGCTGCTGGCGGCCGTTGGCAAGCTCAGTTCGGCCGAACGACAGATTCTGCTCTCGGCTGCGCGGATCATCCGCGATCTCACCGCCTCCTGACACCCCGCCCCCCGGAAAGGGCGCCCCCATGACCGTCACCACGCTCGCCCCCAAGACCGCGCTCACGCGCTCATTGTGGTCGACCTGCAGAAAGGCATCGTGTCGCTTCAGCCCGATCCGCATCCGATGGAGGACGTCGTCAGGCATGCCAGCCTTCTGGCGGCGCCGTTCCGCAGACAGGGCCTGCCGGTGGTGCTTGTCAATGTCGCGGGCGCCGCCCCGGGCCGGACGGAGCAGCCGCGCATGCGGCAGGAGCTTCCGGCCGGCTGGACCGATTTCATTCCGGACCTCGGCCGGCAGCCGCAGGATCATGTGGTGACGAAGCATACGCCCGGCGCCTTCACCAGGACCGGTCTCGAGGATCATCTCCGGTCGCTTGAAGTCACCCAGGTCGTGATCGCCGGCGTTGCCACCAGCAATGGCGTGGAGATGACCGCGCGCCAGGCCTATGAGCTGGGTTTCAACGTCACGCTCATGACCGACGCGATGACCGATCGGCAGGCTGACGCCCACGCTTGGAGCGTTACCCGCGTTTTCCCGAGGATCGGCGAAACCGGGACCACGCAGGAGATCATCGATCTTTTAACACGGAGCGCCTGATCATGAATTGGCTTCACGACATATCCTACCTTTTCGGTGGCGCCTTCCTCGCCAACGCGATTCCGCATTTCGTCAGCGGCGCGATGGGCCGGCCGTTTCAGAGCCCGTTTGCCAAGCCCTCGGGCCAAGGTCTCTCGTCCTCGACCGTGAACCTCCTTTGGGGATTTGCGAACCTCGTCATCGCCTACTTTCTGATGGTTCGCGTGGGAGACTTCGATCTTCGCGCGGCGGACCAGGCCGCCGCCGCCGGGGCTGGCTTGCTGCTGATCGGTCTGTTCTCCGCACGCCACTTCGGGCGGTTCCACGGCGGCAACACGCCCACAGCTCCCTGACGAAGGGATGCGCGGCATGTCCGAAGAGTCCCGTCACAACGCGGCCGCCACTGAGCCGAGCGTCTCGGACAATGATCGGCTTGATCCCTCCGTCTGAACTGATGGTGTGGATGCCCCTTTCCCCGGTTTCGGCGGATATCAGGCTATGATGTCTGCTGGACATCGTTATGGAGGGCGCCATGACCACG